>NZ_JAYRLA010000001.1:290075-465018 GCF_041905455.1 Methylocella sp.
CGAGCTTGAGCGTCAGCGTCTCGCCGACGAAGGGCGAGCCGGGCGCGCGCCTCGCCGCGGCGGCGAGGCGCTCGATCCTGTCGAGGAGCGTGTTGAGCACGACGCTCTTGCCTGAGCCCGCCGGGCCGAGGACGCCGACGCACAGCGGCGTCTCGGCGCTCCTGTGCAAGGCGAGCTCGGCGAGAAGGTCGAGCGGCGCCGCCCCGGCGTCGCAGGACAAGGCGACGCCCTCGGCGACGTCGGCGGCGAACAGGCTTTGCGCGCCGGCGGCCGCGGCCTCCGGCCGCTCGGACGGGGAGGGCGCGGGCCGGACGGGCGCGGCTTGCGCAGGAGCGGCGGGCGCGCCTTTCGGGGGCGCGGCCTGGGCGGAGACGCCGGGCGCAGGCTCCGCATCCTTCCTCTGGCCGGCGTCCCGCGCGCCGGGAATGAGCGATCCGAAGCTCAGCGGTCCTTTGTCGGGCAAGGCTCAGTTCCTTGGTTGCGAGAGGCGGAGCCCGTTCTAGCCGATATGGGCGAACGATCAATGCGGGCCCATATCGGCGGTCCGGCGCTTCGCCCGCGGCGCCCGGCCAAAGCGCTGGACCGCCGAGCCGGCCGCGTCTACATAACGCGCCAACCCGAACGCGGGAGCGCCGGCCGATCGGGTCCGTCCGCTCGCGCTCACCCCCTGTCCCGACGCATCCGCCTTATCCGGAAAGTCCCGCGCTTTCCGGGCGGACGCTCTTAAGCATCGACGCGGAGCCCTGATGGCGCGGCAATTCATCTACCATATGCAGGGTCTGACCAAGACCTATTCGACGGGCAAGAAGGTCCTCGAGAACGTCAACCTCTCCTTCTACCCCGACGCCAAGATCGGCGTGCTCGGCGTCAACGGCGCCGGCAAGTCGACGCTGCTCAAGATCATGGCCGGCATCGACAAGGAGTTCGCCGGCGAGGGCTTCGTCGCCGAGGGCGCGCGCGTCGGCTACCTGCCGCAGGAGCCGCAGCTCGATCCGGCGCTCACCGTGCGCGAGAACGTGATGCAGGGCGTGGCCGCCAAGACGGCGATCCTCGAGCGCTACAACGAGCTCGCGATGAACTATTCGGACGAGACGGCCGACGAGATGACGCGGCTGCAGGACGAGATCGAGGCCAAGGGCCTGTGGGATCTCGACGCGCAGGTCGAGCTCGCCATGGACGCGCTCGGCTGCCCGCCCGACGACGCCGCGGTCGACAAGCTGTCGGGCGGCGAGCGCCGCCGCGTCGCGCTCTGCCGCCTGCTGCTGGAGCAGCCCGACCTCCTTCTCCTCGACGAGCCGACCAACCATCTCGACGCCGAGACGGTCAACTGGCTCGAAGGGCATCTGCGCAACTATCCGGGCGCGATCCTGATCGTCACCCACGACCGCTACTTCCTCGACAATGTGACGGGCTGGATTCTCGAGCTCGACCGCGGCCGCGGCATCCCCTACGAGGGCAATTACTCCGCCTGGCTGAAGGCCAAGCAGAAGCGCCTGCAGCAGGAGAAGAGCGAGGACGAGGCGCGCATCCGCGCCATCGCGCAGGAGGCGGAGTGGATCTCGCAGAGCCCCAAGGCGCGCCAGGCGAAGTCGAAGGCGCGCGTCCAGCGCTATGAGGACCTCGTCGCCAAGCAGGGCGAGAGGACCCCGAGCGCGACGCAGATCGTCATTCCCGTCGCCGAGCGGCTCGGCAACACGGTGGTCAACTTCGAGCACATCTCCAAGGGCTTCGGCGACACGCTGCTGATCGACGACCTGACCTTCAAGCTGCCGCCCGGCGGCATCGTCGGCGTGATCGGCCCGAACGGCGCCGGCAAGACCACGCTGTTCCGCATGATCACCGGGCAGGAGAAGCCCGACAAGGGCTCGATCACGGTCGGCGAGTCGGTCAAGCTCGGCTATGTCGACCAGTCGCGCGACGCGCTCGACCCGAAGAAGACGGTCTGGGAGGAGATTTCCGAAGGCAACGAGGTGATCTACCTCGGCAAGAAGGAGATCAACTCGCGCGCCTATACGGGCGCCTTCAACTTCAAGGGGCCGGACCAGCAGAAGAAGGTCGGCAACCTCTCGGGCGGCGAGCGCAACCGCGTGCATCTCGCCAAGATGCTGAAGTCGGGCGCGAACCTCCTGCTGCTCGACGAGCCGACCAACGACCTCGACGTCGAGACGCTGCGCGCGCTCGAAGACGCGCTGACCGATTTCGCCGGCTGCGCGGTCATCATCTCGCACGACCGCTTCTTCCTCGACCGCATCGCGACGCATATCCTCGCCTATGAGGGCGACAGCCACGTCGAATGGTTCGAGGGCAACTTCCAGGACTATGAGGAGGACAAGAAGCGCCGCCTCGGCCAGGAGAGCCTCATCCCCCACCGCATGAAGTACAAGCGCTTTTCGCGGTAGCGGGCGCGAAAGCCCGGCCAGAAGGCCGGGCCTTTTAGCTGGCCTGCGTCACGCCACGTGGAAGACGGAGGAGAGCTCCTCGACGGCGTCGTAGAGCTCGTCGAAATGGGAGATGATCCGGTCGGGCTCGAAGGTCTCGACCGGCAGGTCGGAATAGCCGAAATCGACCGCCACCACCGGCACCCTGGCGTTGTGGGCGGCGTCGACGTCGGCGCGCGAGTCGCCGACCATGACCGCCCGGCGCGGGTCGCCGCCGGCCTTGGCGATGGTCCGCAGCAAGGCCTCGCCGTCGGGCTTCGACACCGCGAAGGTGTCCTTGCCGCAGATCGCCTTGAAGCGGCCGGCGACGCCGAGCGCGGTGAGCAGCAGGCGCGAGGAGCCCTCGAGCTTGTTGGTGCAGATCGCGAAGCTCCAGCCCGCCGCCTCGAAGCGGTCGAGCGCCTTGAGCACGCCCGGATAGAGCACGCTCTCGTCGGCGATATGCTCTTCGTAATGGGCGATATAGTCCGAGAACAGCTCATCGAGCCGCTTCTCGTCGACGATCACGTCATTGGCCTTGAGGCCGCGCTGGATCAGCGCCTTGGCCCCGGCGCCGACCATGCCGAGCGCGTCCTTGAACGGAATGGGCTTCAGCCCCTCGCGCGTCAGCAGGGCGTTCAGCGTCGCGACGAGGTCGACCGCGGTGTTGGCGATCGTCCCGTCGAGATCGAAGACGATCAGGGGCGGCGTGGTCAGGGTGGCGTTCATAGGCGCTGCTCAGGTCGTGTCTGTTCAGCGTGGAAGAATCGGCGATGAGCGCCGCAAATGCAAGCCGCAGTTTTAAGCATTCGCCTGCGGACCCTTCCTGTCGAGCAGAGTTGTTCGCGCGATAAGGGTGCTTCACGTCGTCGCTTTGTCGGCGCGCGCAGGCGCGAGACGGGGACGGCGCGCGCCGAAATCGGCCCGGCGCGCGGCGCGGGCGCGGCTTTATTTGCGCGTTGGGGCGCTGGTCTTGTCCGCGTCGCCGGGCGGCGGCCTGCGCCTTGGGCCAACCCTCCCGCGCGCATGGCTTGACGGCGCGCCCCGCATCGGACTAACCCCACGTCTGACAGGCCGCGCAGGGCCGACGGGAGCTCGGCGCATGACCGCTTCGAACGACGACCCCAAACGCGCCGCCGCCGCCGCCGCCCTGCGCCTCGTCAAGCCCGGCATGCGCCTCGGTCTTGGCACCGGCTCGACGGCGCGCCATTTCGTCGAGCTCCTCGGGGCTGAAGTCGCGCAGGGCCTCGACGTTCTGTGCGCGCCGACGTCGGACGCGACGCGGGCGCAGGCGCAACGCCTCGGCGTCCCCCTGACGACGCTCGACGAGACGCCGGAGCTCGACCTCACCGTGGACGGCGCGGACGAGATTGACGGCGCGCTTCGCCTCATCAAGGGCGGCGGCGGCGCGCTCCTGCGTGAAAAGATCGTCGCGGCCGCCTCGCGCGCGATGGTCGTCATCGCCGACGCCTCGAAGGAGGTCGAGACGCTCGGCCGCTTTCCGCTGCCGGTCGAGGTCGTGCGCTTCGGCCTCGAGGCCACCCGCCGCCGCGTCGCCGCCGCCGCGCGGGCGAGCGGAGCCGACGGCGAGCTGGTCCTGCGCCTCGCGGCCTGCGGCGAGCCCTTCGTCACCGACAACGGCAATTTCATCCTCGACTGCCATTTCGGCGCGCTCAAAGAGCCGGACGCGCTCGCCGCGCGCCTCAGCGCCGCGCCCGGCGTCGTCGAGCACGGCCTGTTCATCGGACTTTGCAGCGGCGCCATCGTCGCCGGGCCGAACGGAATCGTCCGCCGTGGCGCGTTCGACTGGCGGAGCTGACGTCCCGTCGCGGAAGGAGTTTGCGCATGACCTTCACTGAAGCCGCAAGAGGCGCGACAAGGGCGGGCGCCGGGCTCGCGCGCGCCGCCTTTTTCGCCGCGCTCGCCGCGACGTTGGCCCACACGGCCGCTCACGCGCAAAAGCCGGCGCCTGCGCCGGCGGCGCCGGCCCCCGCCCCGGCCGCTCCCGCCGCTCCGGTCATCAAGCCGTCGCATCTCGCCGCCGCGCGCGCCCTCGTGCTCGCCTCCGGCATGTCGCGCTCGTTCACCGTGGTGGTGCCGCAGTTCATGGAGCAGATCGGCGAATCGCTGGCCCAGACGCGGCCGGAGCTGGCGCAGGATCTGCGCACCGTGCTCGGCAATCTTCAGCCCGAGTTCGAGCGCCTGCCCGACGAGATGATCGGCCTTTCGGCGCAGATCTTCGCCCAGCGCATGAGCGAGGCGGACATCAACGCCGCCGTCGCCTTCTTCACCAGCGCGGCCGGCAAGGACTACGTCGCCGCCCAGCCGGCGGTGCTGAGCGACATCGTCGCCGCCATGCAGGGCTGGCAGGGCAAGATCTCGACGCAGATGATGACCCGCGTGCGCGAGGAGATGAAGAAGAAGGGCCACGACGTCTGAAGCCTGCGGAGACGGCGCGCCATGGCGGAGCATGATTTCGACCTCTTCGTGATCGGCGCGGGCTCGGGCGGCGTGCGCGCGGCGCGGATCGCGGCGGGCTACGGCGCGCGCGTCGCCGTCGCCGAGGAGTTCCGCGTCGGCGGCACCTGCGTCATCCGCGGCTGCGTGCCGAAGAAGCTGATGGTCTACGCCAGCCGCTTCCACGACGAGTTCGAGGAGGCGGCGGGCTTCGGCTGGACTGTCCCGGCGACGATGTTCGACTGGAGCGCGCTCGTCGCCGCCAAGGAGCGGGAGATCACCCGCCTGTCGGCGATCTACCGCAACAATCTGCATAAGGCCGGCGTCGAGATGATCGACGGCCGCGCCGAGGTTCTGGGACCGAACGAGGTCCGCATCCTCACCGACGGGCGCGCGATAAGCGCGAGGACCATCCTCATAGCGACCGGCGGCGCGCCGGTCCTCGAGCCCGACGTTCCGGGCCGCGAGCTGGCGATCACCTCGAACGAGGTCTTCGACCTTCCAGCGATGCCGCGCCGCCTGCTGATCGTCGGGGCGGGCTATATCGCCGTCGAGTTCGCTTCGATCTTCGCGCGCCTCGGCTCGAGGGTCGCGCTCGCCTCGCGCGGCGAGAACGTGCTGCGCGGCTTCGACGAAGACATGCGCTGCGGCGTGCGCGACGCGCTGCAGGCGGCGGGCGTCGAGACCCATTTCAGCCATCTGCCGACCGCGATCGAGAAGACGGGCGAGGAGCTGAAGGTGAGCCTCACCTCCGGCCTCTCGCTCGACGTCGACCAGGTCCTGCTGGCGACCGGGCGCAGGCCCAGCACCCCGGGGCTCGGGCTTGAGACCGTCGGCGTCGCCCTCGACGGCGTCGGCGCCGTCGTGGTCGACGAGTTCTCGCGCTCGAGCGTTCCCTCGATCTACGCGGTCGGCGACGCGACCAACCGCATGGCGCTGACCCCGATCGCCATCCGGGAGGGCCACGCCTTCGCCGACAGCGTGTTCGGCGACAGGCCGACGCCGGTGCGCCACGAGCATGTCGCGACCGCGGTGTTCACGACGCCGGAGCTTGGCGTCGTCGGCCTGACCGAGGCGCAGGCGCGCGAGGCGTGCGATTGCGTCGACGTCTACATGGCGAGCTTCCGGCCGATGAAGGCGACGCTCTCGGGCTCGGCGCAGAAGACGACGATGAAGATCGTCGTCAACGGCAAGACCGACGTCGTGCTCGGCGTGCACATCCTCGGCGAGGGCGCCGCCGAGATCATCCAGGCGGTCGCCATCGCCGTGCGGCTCGGCGCGAAGAAGGCCGATTTCGACGCGACCGTGGCGGTGCATCCGACGGCGGCGGAGGAGCTCGTCACCATGCGCACGCGGACGGCGCGCTACGAGCGCGCGACGCCCGGCCCCGAGGCGCCCGACGCCATGCCTTCGGAGGCGTGATGCCGGGCGAAATGGAGAAGATGCTCGCGGGCGCGCTCTACCGCGCCGACGACGCGGAAATCGCCGCCGCCCACGCCCGCGCCTGCGCCTTCATGGCCCGCTACAACGGCGCGCTCGACGCGACGCGGGACGAGCGGGCCGCCCTGTTGCGGGACATCTGCGGCGCGGTCGGCGAGAACGTCGTCGTGCGCCCGCCCTTCCATTGCGACTACGGCTTCAACGTCTTTCTGGGCGACGGCGTTTTCCTGAACTTCAACTGCGTCATCCTCGACGTCTGCGCCGTGCGCATCGGCGCGCTGACGCAGATCGGCCCCGGCGTCCAGATTCTCGCCGCCGACCATCCGCGCGATCCCCTCCAGCGCCGCGCGCTGCTGGAGAGCGGCAAGCCGGTGACGATCGGCGAGAACTGCTGGATCGGCGCCGGCGCGCTGATCCTGCCGGGCGTGGCCATCGCCGACGACGCGATCGTCGGGGCGGGCGCGGTGGTGACGCGCGACGTGGCGAAGGGCGCGACGGTCGCGGGCAATCCGGCGCGGGCGATCCGGACCGGCGCGTGACGCCAAATTTCTTGCCCTTGCGCGGCCCGTGCTGCTAGAGGAGGCGTTTCCCGGAACGTTTGTCCGGGCGGCGCCGCCTTTTGCGCCAGTTCCGGCCGCGGCGAAGCGCCGGAGTTCCGATCCCTGAAGCCGCAGGCGGCGCGATCGGCCGGACAGGGCCGCGCGCAGGAGTAGCAAAGACATGTCCGCCGAAAACTGGTCGCCGTCGAGCTGGAGAAGCAAGCCGATCGAGCAGTCGCCCGTCTATCCCGACGCGGCCGCGCTCGCCGAGGTGGAGCGCCAGCTCGCCGGCTTTCCCCCGCTCGTCTTCGCCGGCGAGGCGCGCAAGCTGAAGCGCATGCTCGGCAAGGTCGCCAACGGCGAGGCCTTCCTGCTGCAGGGCGGCGACTGCGCCGAGAGCTTCGGCGAGCATTCGGCCGACAATATTCGCGATTTCTTCCGCGTCTTCCTGCAGATGGCGGTGGTCGAGACCTTCGCCGCCGCGCTGCCGGTGGTCAAGGTCGGCCGCGTCGCCGGCCAGTTCGCCAAGCCGCGCTCGGCGCCGATGGAGGACGTCGGCGGCGTCTCGCTGCCGAGCTACCGCGGCGACATCGTCAACGACATCGCCTTCAACGAGGCGGCGCGCGTGCCCGACCCGCATCGCCAGCTGATGGCCTATCGCCAGTCGGCGGCGACGCTGAACCTCATCCGCGCCTTCGCCACCGGCGGCTACGCCAATCTCGAGAACGCGCATCAGTGGATGCTCGGCTTCGTCAAGGACAGCCCGCAGTCGGCGCGCTATCAGGCGCTCGCCGACGAGATCAGCGCGACGCTCGGCTTCATGCGCGCCATCGGCCTCGACCCCGAGTCGCATCAGGAGCTGCGCCAGACCGATTTCTACACTTCGCACGAGGCGCTGCTGCTCGGCTATGAAGAGGCGCTGACCCGCGTCGATTCGACGACCGGCGACTTCTACTCGACCTCGGGCCACATGATCTGGATCGGCGACCGCACGCGCCAGGAGGATCACGCCCATGTCGAATACATGCGCGGCGTGAAGAACCCGATCGGCCTCAAATGCGGGCCTTCGCTCACGCCCGACGGCCTTCTGCGGCTCATCGACGTGCTGAACCCGGAGAACGAGGCGGGGCGCCTGACGCTGATCTGCCGCTTCGGCGTCGACAAGGTCGAGGCCGGGCTGCCGCAGCTCATCCGCGCCGTTCAGGCGGAGGGGCGCAGCGTCGTGTGGTCGTGCGATCCGATGCATGGCAACACGGTCAAGGCCGCGGGCGGCTACAAGACGCGGCCGTTCGAGCGCATCATGAGCGAGATCAGGAGCTTCTTTGAAGTCCACCGCGCCGAGGGGACCTATCCCGGCGGCGTGCATCTCGAGATGACCGGCAAGAACGTCACCGAATGCACCGGCGGCGCGCGGGCGATCTCGGAAGCGGACCTGCGCGACCGCTACCACACCTATTGCGACCCGCGCCTCAACGCCGAGCAGGCGATCGAGGTGGCCTTCCTGATCGCCGAGCTGTTGAAGGCGCGGCGCGACCAGAGGGGCCTCGCCGCGCATCCGGCGGCGGCGGAGTAGGCGTCCCGCAGCCGCGCGCCTCTCAGGACGCGCGCGGCTCCTCGCGCACGCTCATGGCGTTGCCGCGCCAGGTGAAGTCGTCGACGAGCCAGGCGTCGAGATACATCGCCGGCAAAGCGAGGTCGCGGAGCGCGAGCAGGAACGGCGTGCGCCACGACAGAGGCCAGCCGGCGGCGCGCGCCAGCGCCATTTCCGGCAGGTGCCAGCACGCGGCGACCGCCAGCGCGGCGGCGAGGACGCCAAGCGGGCCCAGGTCGGCGAGATGGGCGGCGTAGGCGCCGGCGAGGACGGCCGGCGCCGCGCCCGAGAAGATCTCGGGCGCGTAGAACAGCGGAAACGTCTTGCGGCGCATGCGCGCCCAGCGCGCCTGCCGCATCCAGACGTCGCGCAGGCTGCGCCGCCCGAGCGGCTGCTCGAACGGTCCCTCGACGAGATCGACCCGCATTCCCTGCGCCTTGACGAGCTTGGTCGAGGCGGCGTCCTCGGCGATCTCCGCGCCGAGCGCGCGAATCCCCCCGCCGGCTTCCAGAACCGACTTGCGCCACATCATGTTCTTGCCTTGCGCGAAGCCGCCGACGACGGCGGAGGCCGCGTATTGCCAGCGCGCCTCATAGGTGTTGAGGAAGGCGCATTCGAGCTCCGCCCACAGGTTCCGCGGTCGCGAGCCGAGCGGCATCGAGCATACGAGCCCGGCGTCCGGCCGCAACGCCGCCAGCATCCGCTGGATGTAATCCTTCGGCATCAGCACGTTGGAGTCGACGAGCGCGACGAAGCCGTGCGCCGCCGCGTCCCAGCCGCGCACGCAATTGTTGAGCTTGGGATTGGCCGACACATTCTCGTCGCCGACGATCAGCCGCGCCGGCACGTGCGCATTCCCGGCGATCAGCCGGCGCGCGAGAGGAACGACCGGATCATTGGCGCGGGCGACGCAGAGGATCACTTCATAGTCGGGATAGTCGAGCGAAAAGGTCGAGGCCAGCGTCTCCTGCGAGAACGCCTCGAGCCCGCAGAGAGGGCGCACGATCGAAACGCCCGGCGCCGGCGCGGGCGCGGGGACGGGCGCCTTCGGCGGGCGCGCCCTGAAGAAGGCGATGACGACGCTCGCGAGATTGGTCAGGGTCAGCGCGGCGCAGAAAAGGATCGCCGCCAAGGTCGCCGTCATGAACGCGCTCCGGGAAAGCCTTCCTTGAGGAAGCTTCGGGACTTGGCGTAACGTCGCCGCGCCATGGCCGGCGTCGCCCTCAAGGATTCGGAAGTTTATGCCGCACCCAATCGTCCGCTTCGCGCCGTCGCCGACGGGCGCGATCCACATCGGCAATGCGCGGACGGCTCTTTTGAACTGCCTGTACGCCGAAAAGCATCATGGCGACTTTATTCTTCGCTTCGATGACACCGACGCCGAACGCTCGCGCGAGGACTACGCCGCGGCGATCGAGGTCGACCTCGCCTGGCTCGGGATCGTCCCCGACCTGACGCTGCGCCAGTCGGCCCGCACGTCGCTTTACGACGCCGCGGCCGTGAGGCTGCGCGCCGCCGGCCGCCTCTATCCGTGCTACGAGACCGCCGAGGAGCTCGAGCGCAAGCGCCGCCTGCAGCAGGCGCGGGGACGCCCTCCCGTCTACGACCGCGCCGCGCTCGCCCTGTCCGCGCAGGAGCGCGCGGCGCTCGAGGCGCAGGGGCGGCGCCCGCACTGGCGCTTCCTGCTCGACCGGAAGACCGTGCGCTGGGACGACCTCATCCGCGGCGCGAGCCACGTCGAGACGGGCTCGCTCTCCGATCCGGTGCTGATCCGCGCCGACGGCAGCTATCTCTATACGCTGCCGTCGGTCGTCGACGACCTCGACTGCAAGGTGAGCCTCGTCATCCGCGGCGAGGATCACGTCGCCAACACCGCCGTGCAGATTGAGCTGTTCGAGGCGCTCGGCGGGGAGGGCGCCGCGCCCCGCTTCGCCCATCACAATCTGCTCGCCTCGGCGAGCGGGGAGGGGCTGTCGAAGCGCACCGGCGCGCTGTCGATCGGCGGATTGCGCGAGGCCGGCGTCGAGGCGCTCGCGGTCGCCGCCTGCGCCGTGCAGATCGGCTCGTCGGCGGCGCTGCATCCGGTCGCTTCGCTGCGTCAGCTCGCGAGCGAGCTCGACCTCGCCCAGCTTTCGCGCAGCCAGGCGCGTTTCGACCTCGCCGAGCTCGAGGCCCTGTCGGCGCGCACGCTGCACGGCTTCGACTTCGAGGCGGCGCGCGAGCGGCTCGCCGCCCATGACGTCGTCGGCGCCAAGGCGGAGCCCTTCTGGCTCGCCGTGCGCGGCAATCTGCGCGTCTTCCTCGACGTCTTCGACTGGTGGCGCGTCGTCGAGGGCGAGATCGCGCCGCCCGAGCAGCCCGCCGAGAGCGAGTTCCTCGCCGCCGCCGCCGCCGCGCTGCCGCCCGAGCCTCTCGACGCGACGAGCTGGAGCGCGTGGACCGCCGCCCTGAAGGAGAGCTCCGGCCGCAAGGGCAGGGCGCTGTTCCATCCGCTGCGCCTCGCGCTCACCGGGCGGGAGGACGGCCCGGAGCTCGCGGCGCTGCTGCCGCTGATCGGCCGCGTCAGAGCGTCGGCGCGACTACGCGGACGCGTCGCTTGACGCCGTCGGGCCCGACGACCTCGCGCGTCTGCGCGTCGCCCTCCGGCGGCGGGGCGGCCGTCCGCCCCTGGGCGCCGGGCGCCGGCGACGCGGGAGCGGCCTTTGGCGCGGACAATTCGGCGGATTTCTCGGGCGTCACGAGGATGTCGCCCTTGCGCGACTGGCGCGCGGCTTCGGCGCCGGCGAGCGCGTCGACCCAGGACTGGCCGGGCGCCTTGCAGGAGCAGGCGGGATCGAAGGTCTTCTCGAACTTGCCGGCGTTGGGCATTTCCGAATAGGGCGCGCCCTCAAGCGAGACGGCGGTCTCGATCGTCCGGTCGGGGTTGCGCGTGAAGACCTCGACGGAGGCGTTGGGGCAAAGCGACTGGCAAAGGCTCGTCAGCTGGCCGGCGTCGGCGCCGCGCGCCGAGACGCCGAGCGGAAAGAAGCCGCCGTCGCAGGTGCGCACGCACACCGCCTGCGATCCGCCGCGCGGGCGCCCGTCAGCCTCCTCCTGCCGCGGCGCGTCCTCGGCTGGAACGGCCTGATCGGGCTGCGGCGGCGACTCGGACGCGCTCGGAATGCCGAACAGCTGCTCGAAGAAGCCGCGCTGACGCGGCGGCTGGTTGCGGCAATAGGTGTTGAAGCGCGCGACGAGCTCGACCCTCGCCGCCGCGCGGTCGGACGCGTCGCCGCGCGAGCGCGCCTGGCCGACCTGGTCCTGAAGCTGGCGAATCTGCGCGTTGAGCCCGGGGCAGCGCCCGCCATAGGCGTAGGGCGCCTGGTCGCAGCTCATCGACCGCGCGACGGCGATGAGGCGGTTCAGCTCGCCGAGCTGCTCGCGCGAGGGGCCGGGCCCCCGCGCCGCGCCGCCGCCGCGGTCGAGCTCGGCGATCTTCGCCTGCAGCCCGGAGCAGTCGTAGCCCTGCGCCAGCGCGCCCTGCGTCGCCGGCGCGAGCGCGAGAAGGAGGAGGGCGGGAAAGCGGAACGAACGGCGCGGACCCCACTTCGGGCGCCGCGAGGCCGGGCTGCGAGGTCTGGCGGATTCGGACATCTTGGCGCTTCGGCGACCCCTTGCGGCGGCGCGCGGGACGCCGCGAATCTTCGTGGCGCCGCTTCATGGTGGAACCATGGCCTTCGCGCCGCGCGAGCCTTAATAATCCGTTCGCGGGCGTTTGGCGAACGGCTCGCGCCGGACGCGCGGCGAGGCCGCTTGCGGCGCAGGGGCCGCGCCGTCATATCAGGGACGCCCCCGCAAGGAGAAGCCGAGCCCCATGCCATCCAGATCGCCGCCCGCCGTCAGCCGCCTCGCCCTCGCGCTTCTGCTCGCCGCGTCGGCCGCAGGCCCCGCGCGCGCGGCCGAGCCCGAGCTCGTCTTCCGCAAGTCGACGGTGTTCAAGCTGCTGACGCCGGACGACAAGCTCGCCACCTATGAGCTCGACGATCCCGACGTCGACGGCGTCGCCTGCTATTACACCATTCCCGAGAAGGGCGGGGTCGCCGGCATATTCGGCGTGGCGGAGCAGGCCTCCGACGTTTCGCTCGCCTGCCGTCAATATGGCCCGGTCGTCTTCAAGGAGAAGTTCGAGCAGGGCGATGTCGTGCACCGCGAAAGCCGCTCGCTGATCTTCAAGCGGATGCAGATCGTGCGCGGCTGCGACGCCAAGCGCAATGTGCTGATTTACATGGCCTATTCCGACAAGCTGATCGAGGGCTCGCCGAAGAACGCGACCTCGGCGGTGCCGGTGCAGCCGTGGGGCGGCGCCGAAGCGCCCAAATGCGGCGACTGGGTGAAGTAGGCGGACGCCTCAGCTCGCGTCGGAGCAGGAGACGTAGAAGGAGCCGGGCGCCGCCGTCCCGGCCGGCAGCTCCTCGGCGCGGCCGAATCCCTGCACGCCCTTGAGGCCGTTCGCCTCGCACCAGGCGCTCGCCGCCATCGCGCCGCACGCGGAATGGTTTGTGAAGCATTCGCCGAAGCCGTAGCCGTCGTCGGCCGGAATGATCAGCGTGCGCGACTGCCCGGCCCTCGCCGAGGCTGCGAGCGCGGCGAGGGCGCAGGCGGCGCCGAGCGCCAGAAGCGTGGCGCGGAAGGCCGTTCTCGCGCCCGTCGCCGGCGCCCGTCCGGCGCGCGCCATGCGTCCGCGCGGCCACGCGGCGCGGCGAGGCGACGTGAACGGAGCGAGGCGCGCGGCTTTGCCGGGGAAGGGCGTGACGAGGGTCATGGGCGCTCGGCTCAAGGTCAATGGAGGCTTTACGAAGCATCCGCAAGCCGACTGAAAATTCGGTTAAGCCGACGCCCCCGCGGCGTCGCGCAAGGGTGGAAAACCTTGACGCGGCGGCCCCGGCGCGCCTATAGCGGGCGAGATGGCGCGGGCTCCCCAATGTCGCCGGACGGGCGTTTCGTCCATTTGCTGAAGCTGGCGCGCGCGCCGGCCGGAGCCGTCCCGTCCCGTTTATGTCGCCTCCCCGTTCATAAACTCCGACAGCGACGTCTTCAGACGCTCGAAGGCCGGCGAGGCTCCGCGCTCCGGGCGGGCCGGAAGCGCCCGCCTCCCTGGGAACGGTCTTGACATGTCGTTGCGGCTCTACAACACGCTGACCCGCCGGAAGCAGGATTTCTCGCCGATCGACGCCAAGGACGTGCGCGTCTACGCCTGCGGCCCGACGGTCTACGATCATCTGCACATCGGCAACGGCCGGATGCTGATCGTCTTCGACCTGCTGTTCCGCGTCCTGCGCCGCGCCTATGGCGCCGGCCATGTGCGCTACGTCCGCAACATCACCGACGTCGACGACAAGATCAACGCGCGCGCCGCCGAGCGCGGAATTCCGATCGGCGTCCTGACGGAGGAGATGACCGCGATCTTCCACGCGGACGCGGCGGGGCTCGGCTGCCTGCCGCCGACCGTCGAGCCGCGCGCCACCGGGCACATGGCCGAGATGATCGAGATCATCGGGCGGCTGATCGCCAACGGCTCGGCCTATCAGGCCGACGGCCATGTGCTGTTCGACGTGCCCTCGATGCCCGATTACGGGCGGCTGTCGCGCCGCCCGCTCGACGAGATGATCGCCGGCGCGCGCGTCGAGGTCGCGCCCTACAAGCGCGGGCCGATGGATTTCGTGCTGTGGAAGCCCGCCGCCGGGGACGAGCCCGGCTGGGACAGCCCGTGGGGGCGCGGACGGCCCGGCTGGCACATCGAGTGCTCGGCGATGAGCTGGCGCCATCTCGGAGAGGTCTTCGACATCCATGGCGGCGGGATCGACCTCGTCTTTCCCCACCACGAGAACGAGATCGCCCAGACGCGCTGCGCCTTCGGCCATCAGGTCATGGCCAATGTGTGGATGCACAACGGCCATCTGCAGGTCGAAGGCGAGAAGATGTCGAAGAGCCTCGGCAACTTCGTCACCATCCACGAGCTGCTGACGAGCGATAAGTTCGGCGGCCGAAGCTGGCCGGGCGGCGCGCTGCGCCTCGCCATGCTGCGCGCCCATTACCGCCAGCCGATCGACTTCACCGTCAGGGCGCTGGAGGAGGCCGAGCGCACGCTCGTCGAATGGCGCAGGGCGACGGACGGGGTCGAGCCGGAGGCGCCGGCCGAAGACGTCGTCGCCGCGCTCGCCGACGACCTCAACACGCCGCGCGCCATCGCCGAGCTGCACGCGCTGAAGGCGAAACGTCCCGGCGCGCTGCTCGGCGGGCTCGGACTGCTGGGGGTTTCTTTCGACGGTCTGCCTGCGGAGAGCGGCGCGCAGCCGCGCGAAGGCGCCGACTTCGCCGCTTTCATGGGCCTCATCGCCGAGCGCGAGGCGGCGCGGCGCCAAAAGAACTGGGCCGAATCCGATCGGCTGCGCGACGCGCTCGCGGGGCTTGGCGTCGCGGTCAAGGACAACAAGGACGGAACGACGAGCTGGGAGTTCCGGCCTTGAGCGCGCCGCCCTCGCTGCGTCCCTATCTGCCGGCCGACCTGCCGCTGCTCTACGAGATCCGCCTTTCGGCGATCGAGGAGCTGACCGCCGAGGATTACGACGACGCGCAGCGGCGCGCCTGGGTCGAGGCGGCGAGCGACGAGGAGGAGCTCGGCGACAAGCTGAAGCGCGGCCTCAGCCTCGTCGCCTTGCGCGACGGCGCGGCGGTCGGCTTCGTCGTCTTCGCCGACGGGCTCGTCGACCAGCTCTACGTCCATCCCTCGGTCGCCCGCGCCGGCGTCGGCGACGCGCTCGTCGACGCCGTCGAGAAGCTCGCCGGCGCGCGGGGGCTGAAGGCCGTCGAGGTCGACGCCAGCGACACGGCCAAGCCGCTGTTCGACCGGCGCGGCTATGTCGCGCAGCGCCGCAACACCGTCCAGATCGACGACGTATGGCTTGGAAACACGCGCATGAAGAAGGTCCTCGCGCCATGACGCAGGAGGCTTGGACGCAGGACGCTCTCGTCAACGCCGACGCGCCGTCGGCGCCGCTTGCGCCCGCCGTCGCGAAGGAGCGGCTCACCCTGTTCGACACGACGCTGCGCGACGGCGCGCAGACGACCGGCGTCGATTTCTCGCTCGCCGACAAGCGCCGCATCGCCGCCATGCTGGACGAGCTTGGCCTCGACTACGTCGAGGGCGGCTATCCCGGCGCCAATCCGACCGACACGGAGTTCTTCGCCGAGCCGCCGCGCTTCTCCCATGCGCGCTTCGCCGCCTTCGGCATGGTGCGGCGCGCCGGGCGCTCGCTCGACAACGACCCCGGCCTGTCGGCGCTGTTCGCGGCGCGGGCGGACACGATCGTCTTCGTGGCGAAATCCTGGGACTATCACGTGCGTGTCGCGCTCGGCGTGAGCCTTGAGGAAAACCTCGACGCGATCCGCCAGTCGGTCGCGGCGGCGCGGGCGCGGGGGCGCGAGGCGATCGTCGACTGCGAGCACTTCTTCGACGGTTTCAAGGCGAACCCGGACTATGCGCTGCGCGTGGTCGAGGCCGCCCTTGGCGCCGGCGCGCGCTGGGCGGCGCTGTGCGACACCAACGGCGGCAGCCTGCCGCATGAGGTGGAGCGCGTCGTCAAAGCTGTGTGCGCCCGTTTTCCGGGCGAAAAAATCGGCGTCCACACCCACAACGACACCGAGCAGGCGGTGGCCAATTCGCTCGTCGCCGTGCGCGCCGGAGCGCGCATGATCCAGGGCGCGCTGAACGGCCTCGGCGAGCGCTGCGGCAACGCCAACCTCACCTCGATCATTCCGACGCTGCTGCTGAAGCCCGATTTTTCCGACCGCTTCGAGATCGGCGTCGAGCGCTCGAAACTGGCCGATCTGAGCAAGGTCAGCCACACGCTCGACGAGCTTTTGAACCGCGCGCCGAACCGCCACGCCCCTTACGTCGGCGCCTCCGCCTTCGCCACCAAGGCGGGCATCCACGCCTCGGCGCTCGCCAAGGAGCCGAAGACCTACGAGCATGTCCCGCCCGATGCGGTCGGCAATTCGCGTCGCCTGCTCGTCTCGGTGCAGGCCGGCAAGTCGAACCTCCTCGCCGAGCTTGCGCGCATCGGCGTCAGGCTCGACAAGGACGATCCGCGCCTGCCGCGCCTGCTCGACGCGGTGAAGGACAAGGAGGCGCAGGGCTACGCCTATGAAGGCGCCGACGCCTCCTTCGCGCTGCTCGCGCGCGGCGTCCTTGGCGAGGTCCCGAATTTCTTCGAGGTCGAGCGCTTCCGCGTCGACGTCGAGCGCCGCCACAACGCGCAGGGCGAGCTCGTCACGGTCTCGGAGGCGGTGGTCAAGCTCGTCGTCGACGGCGAGACGATGATCTCGGCCGCGGAGGGGCAGGGGCCGGTCAACGCCCTCGACCTTGCGCTGCGCAAGGACCTCGGCCGCTACCAGCGCTTCATCGAGGATCTGGAGCTCGTCGACTATCGCGTGCGCGTCTTCCAGGGCGGCACCGACGCCGTGACGCGCGTGCTCGTCGAGTTCCGCGACGCCTCGGGCGACACCTGGTCGACGGTCGGCGTGTCGCCGAACATCATCGACGCCTCGTTTCAGGCGCTGACCGACGCGCTGACCTACAAGCTGCTGAAGTCTTAGGTATGGCGTTGAAATTTCAAATGAAACAAGAGTGTTGCTATATAATTAATGTTTAATATCACGGGTTTTTAATATGACAATCGAGTTTTGTAATAATTAATGAAATCTTATCGCTCGTGGCCCCCAAATTAATTGCTTCAGAACGTAATTTATTAATTTCGAGCAATATGGTAGATTTTGCTAACGCGGCTTCTTTGTCGCCTTCGTGCAACTCAGCGACATGCACAGCCATTTCCATTCGTGGTAAAATGCCATTTTTCTTGTTTCTTAAATTAATAACAATTTGTCTGTAGGGCGCACTTAACTCAGAAGATGTAAAAAGGTAATTTGCCTCATAAAGCGCTGAAAATAAATTTTGAGTTGTATCCGTGACGTCTTTAATTTGCGCTATAAAAATGTCTGTCTCTAACGTGGTGTCATTTGAGACATAACGATCGGCAGTTTCCGCGAGGCTTAATTTATTGCTTGCCAGTAAATTAATATTACTTTGAATTTTTGATAATTGACCTTTATCTTTGAGGCAGACCACGGTGTCAGCTACGTTGATAATTAGATTGCCGCCGAAACGAACGGCGTCAAAAACCTCCTTTAATTGCTTGCCAATATCTCCGTTAGAAACGGCACTTAAGATATTTGACCAACTAAACTGTGCGTTTGCGGTAGGCAAAATAGACGTATAAAATACAAAAGTAATTATAATTACATAAAAGAAATGACGAAAATTACCAAGCATTACCGCAGCCGGCATGTTTAAATACCTTTACGCTATTTATATATTACATACATATTATCATATTTAAAAATATAAATAAAAATGAGAGAAAAAGCAAGTGTAAACGGTTCTATCGCGTGTCGTAGTGGAACCAGATCGAATGCGGGTCGCCGCGCGGGGGCGGCGGGAAGGGGGCGGCGGCCTTGACGGCGGCCATCGCCGCACGGTCGAGGTCGGGACGCCCGCTCGCCCGATAGACCACCTGATGCGTGAGGTTGCCGCGCTCGTCGACGTAGAAGGCGACGATGCCGTCCGCCGCCTGGCGCCCGTCGCGCAGATCCGCCGGAATCTTCATGTGCGGCATGATCAGCCCGTACAGGATCGACAGATAGCTCGTCGGCGCGGTTCCGCCGCCGACCGGCGAGGGCTTGGCGCTCGAGCCGACCTTGTAGTCGGGGACGGGAGCGAGCGAGGCGAGCTGGTCCGACAGGGTCTGGCGCTTGGCCTGCGTCGGCGGCGCCTTCGAGGGCGCAGGCGCTTTTTTCTCGACGGCGCGCTTCGGCGGCGCAGGGGTCGCCTTGTCGAGCGCCTCGGCGCCGGGCTTGTCTTCGGCCGGCTTGGCGGGGGCGTCCTCGGCCGGACCCTGCTTGTCGGCGTCGGCCGGCGCTTCGGGCGGCTTCGGCGGCGCCGGCGTCTGCGCCGTCTGCTTCGAGGGCTCGGCCTTCGCCTGCGCCTTCGTCTCCTGGTCGGGCGCGACGCGCTCGATCTTCTCCTTGTTCTCGAAGCGCGGCGCGTCGGTCGCTATGCGCGCGTCGTCGTCGATCTTGGGCTTCGGCTTCTTCTCGGCTTTCTCTTTCGGAGGCGGCGGCTCGGGCGGAGGCGGCGGGGCGGGTTCGGGCGGCGGCTCCTGCACGAGCTCGACCGGAATCTCCTCCGGCGCCGACGTCTGCTGTTTCTCGAGCGAGGCTTCGTAAAGGACGACCGCGACGATCGCCGCGTGGATCGCGAGCACGAAGGCGAGGATGACGCCGAACCGGCCGCTCCCGCGCCGCGCCGCCTCGGGCGCGACGAGATGGTCCTCGGGCCGCGCCGTGAGCTGCGAATCCGTCTCGAACGCCGGATCGTCCGGCGCCTCGCGCGCGAGAAATTCGCCGGCGGCGTGTTGCAGCATCGTCTCCTGCGGCTGCGGCGCGGCCGGAGAGTCCCTTGCGATCGGATCGAAGCGCGCCGCCTTGAGATTTGGAAATCATGAGGCGCCGCAAAAGGCAAGCGGGCGGATCAGAGCCGCGGGTCGACGCTCTCCCTGCGCAGGCCGAGCCGGTCGAGTCGCGCCGCGGCCCCGAAAATCATCGGCAGAACGTCCTCGACGCGCTCCGCCACCAGATAACGCACCTCGAACGAGGGCTGGATGAAACGGCGCTCGCGCATATGCGCGAACAGGTCGATGAGCGGGCGCCAAAACCCGCCGACGTCGGCGATGACGACGGGCTTGGTGTGGCGCTCGAGCTGCACCCAGGTCAGCTGCTCGACCAGCTCCTCGAGCGTGCCGACGCCGCCGGGCAGCGCGACGAAGGCGTCGGCGCGTTCGAACATCAAACGCTTGCGCGTGTGCATGTCCGGCACGACCACCGTCTCGACGACGTCGGCGAGCGAGCCTTCCTTGCGATGCAGGAACTCGGGGATGATCCCGGTGACGGCGCCGCCCGCCGCCGCGGCCGAGCGCGCCAGCGCGCCCATGAGGCCCAGCCCGCCTCCGCCATAGACGAGCTCGAGCCCCTCGGCGGCGATCGCGCGCCCGAGGGCGGCGGCGGCCTCCTCGTAGTCCGGCTCGACGCCGCGCGCCGAGCCGCAGTAGACGCACACCGACCTGATGCGGCTGGGATTTTCGTCTTCTCGCCTTTTCGCGGCTTCGCTCATGTTCTCCTTCCGGGCGGCTCCCGTCGCGGTCGAGCTTCGGTCCGCCGCCGCCCGAAGGCAAGCGGGGTCGGCGCGGCGAAGACGCGCGCGGGCGATGCGGCGCGCGCGCGGCGCGACTATATAGGGCGCAGCGCGTCTGGCGACGTCCCGCCGCGGCGCGCGCCCTCACGAAAGGTTTATCCCGATTTGACGCCGCAGCAGCCATCGGCGGACTCCGCCTCGCCCCGCCTCGCGCAAGCGCCGATCGGGCGCCGCGCGGCGCCGGGAGCGGACTTGGCGCCGGGAGCGGACCTGGCGCCCTCAAGAGGAAGGCTCGGCCTCGCGCAGCTTCTCGCGCGCCTCGCGCCCTATGTGTGGCCGTCCGGGCGCCCGGACCTCATCCGGCGCATCTATGTCTCGGTCGCGTTTCTGCTGGCGGCCAAGCTCGTCACCATCGCGGTGCCCTACGCCTTCAAATGGGCGACCGACGCGCTGGTCGATCCTGCGAGCGTCCCGTTCTCCGGCCTGCTCGCCGCCCCGCTCGCCCTCGTCATCCTGTACGGCCTGCTGCGCGTCGCCATGGCGCTGTTCACGCAGGCGCGCGACGCGGTGTTCGCCGACGTCGCCATGCACGCCGTGCGGCGCCTCGCGAGCGACGTGTTCGAGCATCTGCACCTGCTTTCGCTGCGCTTCCACCTCGAGCGCAAGACCGGCGGTCTGACGCGCATCCTCGAGCGCGGCCGCAACTCGATCGAGACGATCGTGCGCACGACCATGCTGACGGCGGTTCCGACGCTCGTCGAGTTCGTCCTCATCCTCGCCGTGCTGAGCCTTCATTTCGACTGGCGCTTCGTCGCCGTGACGTCGGCGATGATCGCCGCCTATCTCGCCTTCACCTTCGCGGCGACGAACTGGCGCATCGGCATCCGCCGGGCGATGAACGAGAGCGACACCGACGCCAACACCAAGGCGATCGACAGCCTGCTCAATTTCGAGACGGTGAAATATTTCAACGCCGAGGAGCGCGAGAAGGCGCGCTACGACGTCTCCATCGCCCGCTACGAGCGCATGAGCGTCAAGACCTACACCTCGCTCGCGCTGCTCAACGCCGGCCAGGCCGCGATCTTCACCGTCGGCCTCACCGCGGTCATGGCGATGAGCATGCGCGGCGTCGCGCGCGGCGAGAACAGCGTCGGCGACTTCGTGCTGGTCAACGCCATGATGATCCAGCTCTACCAGCCGCTCAGCTATCTCGGCATGGTCTATCGCGAGATCCGCCAGTCGCTGATCGACATCGAGACGATGTTCGAGATCATGGCGCAGACGCCGGAGGTGAAGGACCGGCCGGACGCGAAGCCGATCGTCGTCGGCGCCGGCGACGTGCGTTTCGAGAACGTCAGCTTCAGCTACGATCCGCGCCGGCCGATCCTGCAGGGCCTCTCCTTCGAGGTCCCGGCCGGCCGGACGGTGGCCATCGTCGGCGCCTCGGGAGCCGGCAAGTCGACCATCGCCCGGCTGCTGTTCCGCTTCTACGAGCCGCAGGGCGGGCGCATCGTGATCGACGGACAGGATATTTCGCAGGTCACGCAGGTCTCGCTGCGCGCGGCGATCGGCATCGTTCCGCAGGACACCGTGCTGTTCAACGACACGATCGCCTACAACATCCGCTACGGACGCGACGGCGCGGGCGACGCCGAGGTGCGCGAGGCCGCCCGCCTCGCCCAGATCGACGCCTTCATCGAGGCCGCGCCCGGCGCCTACGGGGCGCAGGTCGGCGAGCGCGGGCTGAAGCTTTCGGGCGGCGAGAAGCAGCGCGTGGCCATCGCCCGCACCATCCTGAAGGACCCGCCGATCCTCATCCTCGACGAGGCGACCTCGGCGCTCGACTCCTTCACCGAGCGCGAGATCCAGCACGCGCTCGAGCGCGTGGCGAAGGGCCGCACCACGCTGGTCATCGCCCACCGGCTCGCCACGGTGGTCGACGCCGACGAGATCATCGTGCTGGACAGGGGGCGCATCGTCGAGCGCGGCCCGCACGCCCGCCTCATCGAGGCGGACGGCGCCTACGCCGCGATGTGGGCGCGCCAGTACGAGATCCGCCGCGCCGAGGAGACCCTGCGCCGCGCCGCCCGGGAGGAGGGCGACAGGGTGTCGATCGCCATCGAGCCGGACGAGGAGCGGGAGGACGAGCCGCACGCCGCGCCGTCGCCCCGGCGCGGCCCCGCGGCGGCCTGAGGGACCGTCTTTCGATTTTCGCGCCGCCGTGTCAAACCATGGCGGCGCGGCGCCTGGGCGCGCCCGGGCGCGCAACGCTCGCTTCAAGAGGCTTCATGTCGTTCATCGAGACGATCCGCAGGCAGGTCGCGCCGATCCACCCCGAGGGCTATGTCTTCGTCGCGGGCTTCGGCGTCGCGACCCTCGTGCTCGGCTCCTTCTTCGCCCCGCTGTTCTGGATCGGCGCGGTCGCCACCGCTTGGTGCGCCTATTTCTTCCGCGATCCGGTCCGCCAGACGCCGCTCGACGACTCCCTGCTGATCTCGCCCGCCGACGGGATGATCTCGTCCGTCGGCTTCTTCGTCCCGCCGCCCGAGCTCGGCCTCGGCGCCGAGCCGCTGCAGCGCATCTCGGTGTTCATGTCGGTGTTCGACTGCCATGTGAACCGCGCGCCCGTCGCCGGCCGCATCGTCAAGATCGCCTACAAGCCGGGCCTGTTCGTCAGCGCCGACCTCGACAAGGCGAGCGAGGACAATGAGCGCAACGGCCTCGTCATCGAGACGCCGGCCGGCCGCTACGGCGTGGTGCAGATCGCCGGCCTCGTCGCGCGGCGCATCGTCTGCTTCGCGCGCCAGGGCGAGAGCGTGGGCGTGGGCGACCGCATTGGCCTCATCCGCTTCGGCTCGCGCGTCGACGTCTATCTGCCGCGCGCCGGCCGCGCCCTCGTCGCCGTCGGCTCGCGCGCGGTCGCCGGAGAAACGCCGCTGGCCGATCTCAAGCCCGGCGACGGCCGGCGCGCCTTCAAGTCGAGCTGAGCCGATGCCTCGTCCCGATCCCGCCGTCGCGCGCCTCGCCCGCCCCGATCTGGAGCCGTGTCCGTTCAGGCTGCGGAACGGCGTCGTCTGCCTGATCCGCCCGACGCGGCCGGGCGACAAGCCGAAGATCGTCAGGGCCTTCGGCGAGCTTGGCCCCGAGACGCGGTACAATCGCTTCCTCGGCTACAAGACAGAAGTCTCGACGACCGAGCTCGAGCGCATCACCGAGGTCGATTTCTCCCGCGACTGCGCCTTCCTCGCCACCCTGGGAAACGGGGAGGACGAGCTCGTGATCGGCGGCGCGAGCTTCTTCTCCCTCGACGGGGCGACGCCGCCCGAGCGCGCCGAGGTCGCCTTCACGATCGAGGAGAATTTTCAGCGCCAGGGGCTCGCGTTGGAGCTGATGCGGCGGCTGATCGACTCCGCCCGCGCCGTCGGCGTCCGCCGCCTGGAGGCCGAGGTGCTCGGCACCAACGTCGGCATGCTCACCGTGTTCAGGCGCAGCGGCCTGCCGCTCGAGCGGGAGCTCGAGGAAGGCGTCGTCCATGTGCGGATGGAGCTGTGACCCTGACGCCCCGCAAATCATTTGCCCGCGCCGCGCGCCTTCCGTATCGTCGCGCGCGCTGATGCACCCCTGAACCGGATCCGCGATGGCCGCGCCTCAATTCTCCGACTATCTCGTCGAGCGGCGGCTTCTCGGCCGCCGCCTGTCCTTCTGGCGCCTCGCCGCCTTCGTCGCGGCGGCTCTGTTCATCCTCGTCCTGGGGCTGCGCCTGTTCTCGGGCGAGGACGGGCCGCATCTTTCCCCCCATATCGCGCGCCTCAACATCCGCGGCGTCATCACCGGCGACCGCGAGACGTTGCGGCTGATCTCGCGCCTCGAGGACTCCGCCGCCGCCGCCGTGCTGGTGTCGATCGACAGTCCTGGAGGCACGACGGCGGGCGCCGAGCGCCTTTACGACGCGCTGCGCCGGCTCTCGGCCAAGAAGCCCACGGCGGCCGTGGTCGGCTCGCTCGCCGCGTCCGGCGGCTACATCGCCGCGCTCGGCGCCGACCAGATCGTCGCGCTCGGCAACTCGCTCGTCGGCTCCATCGGCGTGCTGGTGCAATATCCGAACGTCTCGGAGCTGCTCGACAAGATCGGCGTCAAGGTCGAGGGCGTGAAGTCCTCGCCGCTGAAGGCCGCCCCCAACGGCCTCGAGCCGACGAGCCCGGAGGCGCGGGCGGCGCTCGAATCGCTGGTGATGGACAGCTACGGCTGGTTCAAGGGCCTCGTGCGCGAGCGCCGCGGCTTCGACGACGCGCAGCTCGCCGCCGTTTCGGACGGGCGGGTGTTCACCGGCCGGCAGGCGCTCGGCCTGCGCCTGATCGACCGGCTCGGGGGCGAGCGCGAAGCGATCGCCTGGCTCGAGCAGGAGAAAGGCGTCGCCAAGGGCCTCAGCGTGCAGGACTGGCGCGCTGACCGCTCCTTCCGCTTCGGTCTGTTCTCGTCCGCGGCGGGCGTGGCGACGTTGCTCGGGCTCGACGATCTCGCCCGCATGCTCGAGCGTGGCGGAGAGCGCGTGGAGGGCCGAATGCTTGACGGTCTCGTCTCGATTTGGCAAGTTGACGGCGCGGATTGACGGCCCGATGAAACGTCGTCTCGGCGTTGCGTCGCCGGCGTTTTCGTCTTGGCGCTCCCTGTCCCGGCGGCGCGCCGCCCTCCACGATTTCTACGCCGGCCAATTCCAATGATGCCTGTTTCTGGGCGGGGCGCATGATCAAATCCGAGCTGGTTCAGCGCATCGCCGACCGCAACCCTCATCTTTACCTTCGCGACGTCGAGAAGATCGTCAACGCCATCCTCGACGAGATCACCAGCGCGCTCGCCCGCGGCGACCGCGTCGAGCTGCGCGGCTTCGGCGCCTTTTCCGTCAAGCATCGCGACGCGCGCGTCGGCCGCAACCCGCGCACCGGCGCCCATGTCGAGGTCGACGAAAAGGTCGTGCCCTTCTTCAAGACCGGCAAGGAGATGCGCGAGCGGCTGAACGACGGCGACGCCGGCTGACCGGCGCCGTCCTTTCGTCGAGCCTCTGGTCTCCGGCGCAATGAATCCTCCACCCCAAGCGAAACGATCCGGCCGATGGCGCGCTTTCTGAAATGGTTGATCCTCCTGCCGGTCGCCGCGGTCGTCCTCGCCCTCGCGGTGGCCAACCGTCACAGCGTGACGATCTATCTCGACCCGTTCCCCGGCGGCGTCCCGGACGGGCCGCAGGTCGCGGCGCCCTTCTATCTCGTGCTGCTGCTCACCCTCATGCTCGGCGTCCTGATCGGCGGCGTCGCGGCCTGGGTGCGCCAGGGGGCGAGGCGCCGGGAGGCGCGCCGGACGCGGGCCGATCTGCGGCGCGCCCATGCCGAGCTCGCCCGCAACGACCTGCTGCCGGCGCTCGAGCATCGCAAGGGCGCCTGAAGGCGCCAGGGGGCGTCGTGAGCCGCCTCGTCGAGACATGAGCGTCCTCGTCAAGATCTGCGGCCTGTCGACGCCGCGCGCCGTCGACGCCGCGCTTTCCGCCGGCGCCGACATGATCGGCGTCGTGCATTTCGAGCGCAGCCCGCGCCACGTTTCGCTCGACCTCGCGCGAAAGCTCTTCGCGCGCGCCGGAACGCGGGCGGCGAGGACGCTTCTGACGGTCGACGCCGGCGACGCCTTCCTCGCCGACGCGCTTTCCCTGCTTCGGCCCGACTTCCTGCAGCTGCACGGGCGCGAGCCGCCCGAGCGCGCGGCCGCGTTGCGCGCCGCCTTCGACGTGAAGATCATCAAGGCGCTTCCCGTCGAGGACGCCGCGGACCTTTCCGCCGCGAACGCCTACGCCGAGGCCGCCGACATGCTGCTGTTCGACGCGCGCCCGCCCAGAGGCGCGGCGCTTCCCGGCGGCAACGGCCGGAGCTTCGACTGGCGCCTGCTGCGGGGCTTCGCCGCGCCGGCGCCGTGGCTGCTCGCCGGCGGGCTCGACGCCGGCAACGTCGCCGAGGCGCTCGCAGCCTCAGGCGCGCCGGGCGTCGACGTCTCCTCCGGCGTCGAAAGCGCGCCCGGGGTCAAGGACGAGGCGAAGATCGCCGCCTTCCTGCGCGCCGCGCGGGCCGGGGTTTCGCGCGTGGGCGAGACGGGCTAAACAGCCTGCGGCGAGGCGCCCCGGCGCGTTTTCTCGCCGAAGCCTCGCCGTCTCTTCGCACGACGCATCACGGAAGACGCATATGACCGACGCGGCCGTTTCGCTGCCCAACTCCTACCGCGCCGGACCCGACGAGCGCGGCCATTTCGGCGTTTTCGGCGGCCGTTTCGTCGCCGAGACGCTGATGCCGCTGATCCTCGACCTCGAGCGGGAATATGAGGCGGCGAAGGACGATCCCTCGTTTCGCGCCGAGCTCGACGGCCTGCTCAAGCATTATGTCGGCCGGCCGAGCCCGCTTTATTACGCCGAGCGGCTCACCGAACACGCCCGCGCGCTGGCGCAGACCGCCGGGCGCGAAGGCGGGGCGAAGATCTATTTCAAGCGCGAAGACCTCAACCACACCGGCGCGCACAAGATCAACAATGTGCTGGGCCAGATCCTGCTCGCGCGGCGCATGGGCAAGACGCGGATCATCGCCGAGACGGGCGCCGGCCAGCATGGCGTCGCGACGGCCACCGCCTGCGCCCGCTTCGGCCTTAAATGCGTCGTCTACATGGGCGCCGTCGACGTCGAGCGGCAGAAGCCCAACGTCTTCCGCATGAAGCTGCTCGGCGCGACGGTCGTGCCGGTGCAGGCCGGCGCGAAGACGCTGAAGGACGCGATGAACGAGGCGCTGCGCGACTGGGTGACCAATGTCGCCGACACCTTCTACTGCATCGGCACGGCGGCCGGCCCGCATCCCTATCCCGCCATGGTGCGCGATTTCCAGTGCGTCATCGGCGAGGAGGCGAAAGCGCAGATGGGCGAGGCGGAGGGGCGGCTGCCCGACTCGCTGTTCGCCTGCATCGGCGGCGGCTCCAACGCCATCGGCCTGTTCCACCCCTTCCTCGACGACCCGTCGGTCGAGATCTTCGGCGTCGAGGCGGCCGGCTTCGGCCTGCACGACAAGCACGCCGCCTCGCTCGCCGGCGGGCGTCCCGGCGTGCTGCACGGCAACCGCACCTATCTGCTGATGAACGAGGACGGGCAGATCGAGGAAGGCCATTCGATCTCGGCCGGCCTCGACTATCCGGGCATCGGCCCCGAGCACTCCTGGCTCAAGGAGAGCGGGCGGGTGACCTATCTGTCGGCGACGGACGACGAGGCGCTGCAGGCGTTCAAGCTGTGCTCTGAGCTCGAGGGCATCATTCCGGCGCTCGAGCCGGCGCACGCGCTGGCCAAGGCCGCGGAGATCGCGCCGCTGAAGCCGCGCGATCATCTGATGGTGGTGAACATCTCCGGCCGCGGCGACAAGGACATCTTCACTGTGGCCGATCACCTCGGCGGGATGTGAGGCCGCAGGGGCTCACTCGCCGGCGAGCTTGTTCGACAAGCCGGCCGGCGTCCCGAGCCCCGTGCAGAGATCCCAGCCGGAACCTGCGGCGTCGCCGAGATAGAAGCCGCAATAGCCGAGGGTGACGTCGGTCCAGCCGGCGCCGCTCTTGCCGAGCGTCGCATAAATGACCGCGAGCTCCGACGCGCTCGAGGCGCGGAACGTCGCGGCGGCGTTGGCGATCGCCGCCGTCACCGGCGAGGCGAGGCTGGTGCCGCCGACGATCAGCCAGCGCCCATAGCCGTAATAGGTCGAATTATAGACCCACGCGCCGGTGCGCGGGTCGGCGATCGCCGCGACGTCGGGGACGCCACGCACTTTGACGATGGAGGCTATGCCCTTCTGGTAGCTCGGGCGCTTCTCATAGGCGCTGGCGCCGCCGCCAGTGTCCACCCAGGCGGCTTGCGCCTGAAGCTTTCCGGTCTGCTGGTTGCGGCTGTTCGACGTCCCGCCGACGCAGACGACGTTCGGCGACACGCACGGATACTCCGTGCCCGCCTCGTCCCCCGAAGAGGCGAAGAACACGACCTTGGATCCCTTGAAATAGGAGTCGAAGCTGGTTTCGGAGGAGAACTCCGAGCCGCCCCAGCTCATCGACACCTCGCCGCCGCCGGCGGCGGCGACGAGCTGGGCGGCCTTGGTCACGCCCGCGAACAGGTCGGAGTAGGAATTGGAGTTCGTCTCGACGAGGAAAATCTTCGCCTTCGGGGCGAGCCCGTGGGCGTATTCGATGTCGAGCGAGGCCTCGATGTCCCAGCCGGAGCCGGCGCCGTTCGGCGGCTGCGAGCCCGAGGCGTAGACGACCTTGAAGTTCGACGACGTGGGCGCGGGCAGCCCGAACTGCTTGGAGAAGGCGGCGAGATCGGCCTGCGCGTTCGTGTAGTCATACGCGTCGACGATGGCGATGGCCCTCGCTCCGCGGCTCGAATTGGTCAGCGCGCTGGTCGGGGAGCAGCCCGAGGGTCCGGCGGCGACGCCGTAGACGCAGGCGATGGAGGCCGGCGTTTCGAAAAAGGAGCCGGCGGTCGGCGGGCCGGATTGCGAACTCGGCGCGGCGGACGGCGGCGTCGCGCCGGCGGGCGGGATCATGATTCGCAGATGGGTGCGCGCACGCCGCCCATCCTGCGTCGCGTTAGGCTGGCTGGAGGAGGGGCGGACGATGACGCCCGCGCCGGGCCCGTCCGCTACGGACGCGCCGGGGCTCGCCTGTTGCGCGCCCGCCGCCGTGACGGCGCCGAGCGCCGCGCCGGAGGCGAGGAAAGCTGCAAGGATCGTCGTCTTCATGAGAATTTCCTCCCGATCGCCTTCGGCGCCTACTTGAGTCTGTAAGTGTAACGGCTCTGCGGAGTCGCGGCGTCCTGGCCAGTCGTCGTCTTGAAGGACGCGACCGTCAGATAATCGCCGCTCTGCGACGCGCCGATGATCGTTCCCGCTCCCCACTGACCGCCGCAGGCGGCGCCGTCTTCTATGATTCCGTAGCTGTATTCGGTGCTGGTGATCCCGGCCGGCTTCAGCCGCGTGGCGTAGAGGGGATTTTGCTTGATGTCGCCGACATAGAAGGTCGTCGGTATGCCGCAGTACTTGAGCAGCGCAGGCGCCGCGTTGGTCTGCCATCTGGTGATCGACTGGGCGGCGACCACGCTGGGGCCGACGAGGACGAGGCCATAATTCGGGTTGGACGGATAGACGTAGGTTCCGGCGTTGAATTTGGCGCTGAGGACCGGGGGAGACGCGGTCTGCGTGGGCTTGGCCGGCGAGACGGTGAGCACGCCGGTGGATGAAGCGGTCAGGTTGATCGTCACGTCCTTGTAGATATAGGAGCCGTTCGGCAGCTTGATCGGCAGGCGGTTGAGGATGATCGTCGAGCCCGTCGCGACGACGTTGGCGTAGTCGAGGACGACGGTGGAGGCGGAAGTCGCGACGGGCTCCGCCGCCGACTGAGCCAGCGTCGCGGCGGGAACGGCGGCGGACAGAGTCGCGATAGCGGCCAGAAGGGCTGGGCGCGGAGATAATTCAAGACGCATAATGAATTCCTGTCTAAATGCTTGCGCCCGCCCGGGGCGAGAACGCGAGGCCGATCGAGCGCGCGACGGCGATGCGCCGTCGCACGCCTGGAATGAAGCCTAGGGCGGCACCTTCCGCGAAGCCACACCCATTCCGGCTATAGTTGATGAATTATTGCAACAAGACGCTTATTTGGCCGAAATACTTGAAGCCTGCTGTCATTCGTCAGAACACGAGGGCGGAGACGTCTTCCGAGTTCGGCATGTTTCGCGTCTATTTTTCCAAAAACGCCAGGGCGCGTCGGGATCGGCTCCGCCGCGGCGCGCCAGTTTGCGCCGACCGACATTTCAGGGCGCGGCCGCAGCCGCGCCGCAGCCGCCCGCCGGCGAATCCGGGGCCTTGCACGCGCCCTGCGGGCCGAGCGCGGCGAACAGCGCGTCGTCGGCGCAAGCCTCGACGTTCGGCGTCGTCAGCAAAGCCTCGCCGTAGAAGATCGAGTTGGCGCCGGCGACCATGCACAGCACCTGCGCCTCGCGGGAGAGGACCGAGCGGCCGGCCGAAAGCCGCACGCGCGAGGCCGGCAGCACGATGCGCGTCGTCGCGATCATCCGCACGAAGTCGAGCGAATCGACGCGCGGCATGTCGCCGAGCGGCGTGCCCTTGACCGGCGTCAGCGCGTTGATCGGCACGCTCTCGGGGTGCGGGTCGAAGCGCGCCAGCGTCGCCAGCATGGCGGCGCGGTCGGCGACGCCCTCGCCCATGCCGATGATGCCGCCGCAGCACATCTCGATTCCGGCGCCGCGCACCGCCTTCAGCGTCTCGAGCCGGTCGTCGTAGGTGCGAGTGGAAATGATCTTGTCGTAATAGTCCGGCCCGGTGTCGAGGTTGTGGTTGTAGGCGGTGAGTCCCGCCTCCTTGAGCCGCCCGGCCTGCGCGGCGTTGATCATGCCGAGCGTGACGCAGGCCTCCATGCCCATCTCGCGCACGCCGCGCACCATGGCGAGCACGGCGTCGAACTCGCGGCCGTCGCGCACGCTGCGCCACGCGGCGCCCATGCAGAAGCGGTCGGCGCCCGCCGCCCTGGCCTTGGCCGCGATCGCCAGCACTTCGTCCGGCGACATCATGTGGACGCGCTCGAGCTTGACCTCCTTGTGATGGGCCGACTGCGGGCAATAGCCGCAATCCTCGGGGCATCCGCCCGTCTTGATCGAGAGCAGGCTCGCCTTCTGCACGTCGTCGACGTCGTGGAATTCGCGATGCACGGCCGACGCGCGCGCGACGAGGGAGAGCAGGGGCGAATCATGGATTGCGATGATTTCTTCGACGTTCCAGTCGTTGCGAAGAAAAACGTCGGCGCCTGGTCTTGTCATACGTTCGCTTTCGTTGGTGCGGCGATGCCGCCTCACCTTACGCGGACAGGGAGGTCTTGGGGAATCAGAGATTTTGCGCGGAGCCAAGGCCCTCACCTTGAGCCTCGCGATGAATCGCGACCGCCGCGACGGTGAGGGAGCCGCGGCCGCCGAAGAAGGTTCTGATTTCGACTGGTTGCGGCGCGTCGCCCGGCGCGATCTCGAAACGTCCCGTCGCCTGCGCCGGCTCCCCCGCGCTGGGCTCAAGCGGGCCTCGCGCGATGGTCGAGCGCGCGCCGACGCAAACGTCCCATGAATCTTCCGGCGCCTCCCCCGCCGCGTCGCCTTTCGAACTGACGTAGGAGATCGTCGCGACATACGCGCCGGGAGCGAGCTGGACATAGGGTCCGAAGGTGAAGCAACCAGACGCGTCGTCTTCCGCGCAGGCCGTTCGGCCGACGCCGTCGCTTTCGCCGAAATTGGCCGGCAGCTCGGCGGCCCAATAGTGGTGGACGCCTTTCTCGTCGTCGCTTCGGCCGGCGGTGTCCATCCGCCGCTGAATGACGAGAAGGTCCTCGGCGCAGCGCTCGATCTTGTCGGCGTGCTCCCCGATTTCGGCGGGCGTCGGCGCGAAAGCGATGATCCGCCGCCTGGCGCGCCCATCCTTGACGTAGAAAGCGTCCGCCGCCGGGTCCCGCGTCAGGTCCAGTTTGAGGTCGAGCAGGATTGTCGGGCTCAAGCATGTCTCCACGAGGCGCCATACGAGCGCCGAAGGCGTATGCTCGGAAAATTCGACGACGACGCGCGCGGCGCGGCCGACGAGCTTGACGCAGGCCGCGAGCTCCCTCTGGTAGGCTTCGGACGCAAGTTCGTCGGCGCTGATGTCCATGCCAAGCTAGACCAGGTTGAACTCGCCGAGGTTCTCGACCGCCATATCGGTCTGCGCGACCGAACCGCGGGAGATCATGAGGTCGACGCCCTTGCCGCGCGCCGCCGCGCGGAGTTCTTTTGCGAACTCCTCAGGCGCATAGGCCTCGATGGCGATAAGGCGCGCGGCCTTGGACAGAAAATCAATGCAGGAATTGGGGTAGCCGCCGATTTCCACGACGCAGGAGCCGGGCGCGTCGACGATCTCCGCGGCGATGGCGTAGCGCATGCGGTAGGCGGGCGCGCGCAGATAGCTCCAGCGCTCGAAGCGCGTCTTGCGGCGGCTTTCGGCCAGGGCGGCCGCCATCGCGTCCGGATCGAGGTCGACGCGCCGGCCGGCGTCGACGAAGGCGCCGAGGCTCTCCGGCATGCGCGCGACGGGCGCCGCCGCGCGCCGGCGCATGAACGCCGTGCCGACGCCGATCTCGCCGAGCTCAAGACAGTCCCAGTCGGGACGCCGACGCAGGATTTCGCGCATCGCCGCCTGCACTGAGGGAAGCGCGAGGTCATGCAGGCTGACCACGGCGCGCGAGGACAGGAGCGGCGCGTAATTCTCGAAATCGGCGATGACGCCATCGGTCGAGTGGTCGCCGTCGATATGCAGGTAATCGACTTTGATCCCTTGCGCGAAAAACAGCGCCGCGGCGTCGCTCGACAGCATCTGCAGGACGCGCACGCCGGCGGCGCGGCGCAGGAAATCATTGTCCGGGCGCAGCCAGCCGCCGTTCTGGATCGGGCTGCCGAAGCCGAGGTCGGGCAAATTGGCGTCGACGAGATAGGTCGCCGCCGGCGCGAGGCCGAGGTCTTTTTGCGCCTGCGCGAGCAGGTCCGGCACGAAGCCTGCGCCAGACCCGACGCATACGCTGACCTGGGCGCGAACGGCGGCGGCGAAGCCGTAATAGAGGTAGCCGCACCCCAGCACGCCGTCGAACGCGCCGTGACTGTCGGCGAAGACGTCCCGCGCGAAGCGCCCACGGACGCGCTCCTTCGCAATGAGACAGAAATCGTCTTTCGTAGCGTCATCCATTCCCGCCTCCTCCGGCCATCGGCGCAATCGAGCCGCAACCGCGGCGTCGCTTCGCTTCGGGCGCGCAGAAAACCTTCCCCTGCAATAACGAAGCGCCTGGCCGAGCTCCAGCCGCGCAGCTACGGAAAATATGGGCGGCTTCATTGCGGCGTTGGCGCCGGCGTCCTAAATCACCGTCGCGGCGGTCGCTTTCAGGGCGCCGCCGCAAGGACGGGCCTCGAGGCCGCGGGAGACGTCATGCGCCTGTTCATCGCCATATTTCTGCCGCCGCTCCTGTTCTTCACGATCGGCCGGCCGTTCGCCGGACTCATCTGCCTTATTCTTCAGGTTACGCTGATCGGCTGGATTCCCGCTGCGCTCTGGGCCGTCTACGCGCTGAGCCAGCACAGGACCGACGAGAAAATTCGCGTCCTGCGCGCCGGTCGTTGACGCCGCGTTCGCTCCCCGCCATGCTCGACGCAGCGCTCGCCGCAGCCGCGCAGATTTTCTCGAAGCCCTTCAGGTCCGTCTTCTGGAAGACGATCCTGCTCACGCTGGCTTCGCTCGCCCTCGCCTGGGCCGGGTTCGAGCGCCTGCTCGCGTCCGTGCGTCTGCCCTACGCCTGGCTCGAGACGGCGCTCGCCGTCGTCGGCGGGCTCGGGCTCTTCGTCGGCGCGGCCTTTCTCGTCAGTCCCGTGTCGTTCTTCCTCTCGGGCTTCTTCTTCGACGAGCTCGCCGCCCACGTCGAGGAGGGGCTTTCGCCGCGGCTCGCCGGACGGACGCCTCCGCTTGGCGCGGCGGCGAAGGTTTCGCTCGAGTTCGCGCTCGCCTCGCTCCTCGTCAACGTCCTCGCGTTGCTCCTGCTGCTCGCGCCGGGCGTCAACGCCGTCGCCTTCCTCGGCGCCAACGCCTATCTGTTCGGACGCGGCTATTTCGAGCTTGCGGCGCTGCGCTTCCTGCCGCCCGCCGACGTCTCGCGGCTGCGTCGCGACAACGGCCCGAGGCTCTTCTTCGCCGGCCTCGTCGTCGCGGCTCTCGCTGCGATCCCCGTCGCAAACCTGCTGACGCCGCTGTTCGCCGCCGCCTTCATGACGCGGATCGCGGCGCCGATGATGCGGACGGCGCTCGCCGCGCCTCGCCGCGACGCGGCGGTCTAGGTTCAGGCCGCGCGCCGGTCGGCGTACTGGCCGGTCGGCCGGTAGCGGCCGAGATAGGCCGGCGCTTCGGCTTCAAAGGATTCGGGCGCGATCCCGAGCCCCTTGAGGTCGCGGCCCTCCGCCGCGGCCTGCGCCGAGACGACGTTGTCGCTCCTCAGGAGCTCCACCTGGTCGCGGGTGATCACGAAGGTTTCGGGCAGCAGGCCGAGCGAGACCCTGCGCAGGAACTCGGTGACGCCGCCGAGCGCCGAGGCCTGCTCGAAGCCGACCTTGACGAGCGGGCGCTTGTGCTGCGTGGCGTCTTCGACGAACTCCATGATCTCGCGCAGCGTGACCACCTGCGGGCCGCCGAGCTCATAGACCGTTCCCGGCTTCGCGCCGCCGTTCAGGGCGATGGCGGCCGCTTTCGCGACGTCGCCGACGAACACCGGCTGCAGCTTCGTCTCGCCGCCGCCGACGAGCGGCAGGAACGGCATGAGGCGCGCCATGGTCGCGAAGCGGTTGAAGAACTGGTCCTCCGGGCCGAACACCACTGAAGGACGCAGGATGACGGCGCCCGGAAAGGCGGCGGCGACGCGCGCCTCGCCGTCCGCCTTGGTGCGGGCGTAGGCCGACGCGGAGCTCGCGTCGGCGCCGATCGCCGAAAGCTGGACGAAGGTTTTCACGCCGGCGGCCTTCGCGGCCCTGGCGACAGTCTCGGCGCCGTCGGCGTGCGCCGCCGCGAAAGTCTGCTCGCCCGATTCGGAGAGAAGGCCGACGAGATTGACCACGGCGTCGGCGTTGCGCAGGGCGCGCTCGACGGAATCCTTGTAGCGCAGATTGGCCTGCACGGCGTGGATCTGCCCCACCTTGCCGATCGGCTGGAGATGGAAGGCGAGATCAGGACGGCGCGAGGCGACGCGCACGCGCCAGCCGTCCTTGACGAGCGCGCGCACGACATGCCTGCCGATGAAGCCCGCGCCGCCGAACACGACAGCCAGCCGACCCGTCCTGACCAAAGCCTCCGCCATGTTCCGCCCCCCGCGCGCCCTTGACTATTGCGCCGTTTTAGGCGGCGTCGCCGCGGCTGTACAGGGGCCGGCGCAAAAGGGCGACGGCTCATTGACAAAAGGCGCGCGCGCTGCGTATCAGAGCGCCCGGGCCCTGGTGGCGGAATTGGTAGACGCGCTGGTTTCAGGTACCAGTGGTGCAAGCCGTGGAGGTTCGAGTCCTCTCCAGGGCACCAAGTCCACGTTCGCGCATGTTCGGCGACGTGGACAAAGTGTCGGATTTCATTTAAGTTTTCGGCTGCATCGGTTGAGGCCGTTCGTGTTTGTGCGCTGACAGCCGGGCCGATCTGGGGGCCTTTTTAGGGGCTCTGAGTTCTGACAGGGGCCCTCGATGGCGCTTACAGATATCGTGGTCCGCAACGCGAAGCCACGCGAGCGCGATTACAAGCTCGCCGACGGCGGCGGTCTATATCTTCTAGTGACGCGCGCTGGCGGTCGCCTCTGGCGGATGAAATATCGGGCCGATGGCGTCGAGCGCAAATTGTCGTTCGGCAAATATCCAGACGTGACCTTGGTGGATGCGCGCAAGGCGCGCGACAGAGCGCGGACTATGGTAAGCGGCGGCCAAGACCCGGCTGCTGCGAAGCGTCGCGAGCGTGTTGCACGGGTGCTGGCTGCGGGAACGACATTCGGCGCAATTGCGCTGGAGTACGTGGAGAAAGCCGAGAAGGAAGGTCGATCGCCGGCGACGATCGCCAAGCTTCATTGGGCCCGCGAATGGCTTGAACCGGCGATTGGTCGGCGGCCGGTCGATCAGATCGAACCGCACGAATTGCTGGCGCTGCTCAAGCGACAAGAAGGGAAGGGCCAGTTCGAGACGGCCCGACGCACGCGCGCCTTCGCGAGCCGCGTATTTCGATACGCTGTTGCGACCGCCAGAGCAAAGAACGATCCGGCCGCTCTCTTGGTGGGCGCAGTAACGGCGTCGCGTCCCAAGCATCTTGCTGCCATCGTCGATCCAAATCGCGTCGGTGAATTGCTACGCGCCATCGCTATTTATTCAGGTAATCCACTTACGCGCCTCGCACTGTCGTTTTCTTCTCAGGTTTTTGTCAGGCCCGGGGAACTTCGCCAAGCTGAGTGGTCGGAAATTGACGAAGAGGCGGCGGTGTGGCGCATCCCCGCAGCGCGGATGAAGAAGCGCAGGGAGCATGTCGTTCCGCTATCGCGCCAGTCGCTCGAAATCCTCGCTCAGACCCGCAAACTTTCCGGCGGCGGACGATTTGTGTTTCCTGCGTTGGGGAAGCCCGACAAGCCAATGTCTGAAAACACCGTCGCTGGCGCTCTTCGTCGTATGGGATTCTCCTCTGAGGAGATGTCGGCGCACGGATTCCGAGCGATGGCCAGCACGCTTTTGAACGAGTCCAGAAAATGGTCGCCGGATGCCATTGAAAGGGCTTTGGCGCATCAGGACAATGATAAGGTGCGCGCGGCGTATCATCGGGGAGCGCATTGGAAAGAACGCGTCGCGATGGCGCAATGGTGGAGCGATCATCTCGACGCATTGCATGGAGGCGCTAAAATTATCCAATTCCTTGAAGTTGCTGTGTAGTTAAATTGATAAGTTCGGGCGAAACTCTTGATTTCTTAAGTAAAAGTTCCTCAATGGCATGGCTTAAGCGTATGATATTGTGGATGATATATAGCAAGGAGTTGGAGCCGATATTTTCTAAAATTCGTTCTGTGGAGCGTGAGCCTGTTTTTTCAATTATATTAGAGGCTCTGGGTGGAGATTGTAGATCGAATGATAGGGAGAGGCTTATAAGGGAACATTTTGCAAGTGATATGGCTGAGAGACTTATTGCAGCTGAAGAATCTGGCTACATTGAAAATTTAATATATGAGTTTGAAGACAGTGACGACCCAATGCCCGTCTCGCCAGGCTTTGTCGTGTTGTCTTCTGACATCGATTGGGATAATGGCGTCGTCAATGTTAACTTAGATAAGGAGCAAATAAAGGATATATCTTTATTTTATGAAGGTGAAGATATTGTAGCAGGTGAGTTCAGTGAGCCAACCTACGAAGTTTCGCTTGCTGGCTTTTGTTTTCTCCGCCAGCAAATAGAAATGATGCAACCGCATATCGAGCTGGCCAAACAATCATTCTCAAAAAGCGCAGTAACTGCCCGAACGGGTCGTCCGAGAATTTGGGATTGGGAAGGCGCGACAACCTACTTATTAAGTATCGCTCAAACTCCTGACGGGCTTCCGACGGGGCCCGGCGCGCAAGCGCAGATCGAGCGCTTCATCGCGGACTGGTTTGTTTCCGTTTCTGGAAACACGCCGTCCTCTAGCCAGTTGCGGCAACACGCGGCGAAGATCATGCGGGCTTTGAAAGCGCCTGAAAGTCCGTAAGTCGTATTTCTCCTTTTTCGGCGTTGCCGGCCGACGCGCGCTCCGAACTTCCGCATCCTCCAACGTATTCGCTGGCGCTCGCCCGCGACCTCAAGGAGTGCGGTAATGGAAGCTTTGTCTATCTCGATCAATGACGCGGCGAAGGCGCTGGGCCTTGGGCGCACCTCGATCTATGCAATGATCGCTGACGGGCGCCTTGAGGCATTCAAGCTTGGGCGGCGCAGGTTGGTGACTGTCGAGTCTGTGCGGCGATTGGTGGCATCGAAGCGCTGAGGCGCGCCGTGCCCGGTAAACGGGTCAACCTCAATCTGATCAAGACGCATTTCAGCTATACCGCCAGCGAACTGGCCAAGCGTCTCGGCATACACAAGAACACGGTGCGGAACTGGATGCGCGCCGGCCTTCCTTGCCTCGGCGGCCGCCCGGCTCTCTTTCACGGCGGGACGGTGCGCGCGTTTCTCAGCGTTCGCAGCGCCGAGCGTCGGCAGCCGTGCCCGCCAGGTTTCTTTTATTGCTTCCGCTGTCGGGAGCGCCGCAAGCCAGCGCTGGGTCTCGTGGATTACGTCGATCGCGAGAATGGCGCCGGCAATCTGACCGCCATCTGCGAGAGCTGCGGCGCGATCATGAATCGGCGCGCGGGACGCGACCGGCTTGGCGCGATCATGCCGGGTCTTGACGTGCAAATCAGGCAGGCGGCGCCGACCCTAGTTGAGAGTCTCGATCCCTCCCTGAATTGTGGGTCAAAGGAGCAACGTTCGGCATGACCAAGCCCAACCCTGAAAACGAGCGGCAGAAGCGCGCCTATTTCGCCTTCCTGCGGGAAGCGCATGGTCGCGACGAAACGACGATCGATCGCGTCGCCGCGTCGCTCGCGCGCTTCGAGGCGAGCACGAAAGCGCGCGATTTTGCGCGCTTCCATCGAGAACAGGCCGTCGCCTTCAAGGCGCGCCTGCTTGAGACGGCGAACGCCCGGACCGGGGAGCGTCTCAGCAAGGCGACCGTCCTTTCCACGCTGCGCGATCTGCGCGTCTTCTTCCTCTGGCTGGCGCGCGAGCCAGGCTATAGGTCGAAAATTGCCTTTTCCGACGCCGATTATTTCAATCTGCCGGACAAGGATGTCGCGGTCGCCCGCGCGCGCCGCCGCCGCTTTCTCCGCCAGGGCGGCTTCGCCACGCTGTTCGGCTTCACCGCGGCCGCTCGCTTGGAGGCGAAGGAACGTCACGTCCAAGCGCAGGCGAAGTTCAAGGAAGCGCTGCCGAGGCACGTTCCTTTCTCCAGCTGGTATGAGGATTTGGAAAGGAGAGGCGTACAAGAGCTGCGGCCTCTTGATCGCCCCTTTGGCTTACAAAACCGCCTCGACCGAGCGATGATCGAGTTTATTGGGCTTTTGCGCCAATGCGGCCGTCGCCGAGCTTCCCGCTGCGCGTCAAAAGCAAATTTTGACGGCGCTCAAAGGCGGGCGGAAGGACGCTGAACGGATCATCCGGGGCGCCTTCGACCAAGCCAGGGAAGCTCGCCGCGCATCAGGCGTCGACGAGGCCGCCGCGGAACTCGAACACGCCGGGGGCGCCGAACGCGACGCGCTGGCCGCCCTCTGCAGCTTCAGATGCGCCACCGTCGCCGATGTGAACGCCCGGGCCGAATATCTCGCCGGCCTTGACGGCGTGTCGCCCAAGGCCGTCGCGGCCGCGCTCGCCCTCCTCTCGCTGCCGGGGAGGCTTGAGCCATGGCGACATCCCTCATTGAGGCCATGGACACTCTCGACGATATCGCCGCGTTGGTGGGGGTCGGGCAGATGGCGGCCTTCGACCTTGAGCCCGAAGAACAAGGCCAGATCCAGGCGCTGTTCTCCGTCATCGCGCAGGGCTTGGCCAGCCGGGCGCCGAGGAAGGCGTTGATTTCACTTGCCTCAAATTTGAGGAGCGGGGCAGGTTTTGAGCTGCGCTCGCTCCCCCGGCGATGACCAGGGCGATCGAGGGCGCTTTCCTCAACGAAAACAGCGGGCTCAGTTTTGAGCCGGGCTCGGCCGTCGCGGGGAAGGATGGCCCCATTTGGGGCCATGTCGGCCGGCACGAAATCGTGCCGTTTCGGATCAATGGGTTAGCGCGGCCGTGCAGAATTGCACGGCCTTTGAGATCAGGAGCCTGGCGAATTCGGCTTGTCTGGAGGTCAAGGGCTTCGAGGTCGACGGCTAACGTCGGCGAAATCGCTTTCCGTGTCTACACGGCGGCTACAATCCGAACCAAGGATGTTATGATAATCCGTCTTATAGCCCCTAAACCCTTGTTCTATCTGGTACCGCCACCCCGGCTCGAACGGGGGACCTCTAGATCCACAATCTAGCGCTCTAACCAACTGAGCTATGGCGGCCCGGCGACAGGCGGCGGACCCTAACGGCGGGCGAGAGCGATTGCAAGCCTCACGCCGTCCGCTTGTCGCCACGCCGACGGCCGGAAGAATTGCGTTAACGAAAATTAATCAATTTTGACTTAATTTCGCAACTGCGGCGCGCGGCGCATGGACCGGCCGCGGAGCCATGGTTAGCATGAGGTTAAGGGCGGCGCGCCGCCGAAGCGCCTTCGGGGCGTCGCCCCGCGCAAGGCGCCGTCTCGACAGCGCGAGCCTCGTCCGGCCGGAGCGCGCCGGCCGGCGCGGACCACGATTCAGGGAAGCCGATCGGCATGACGGGGATCAGCTTCAGTCCCGGCTACGGCGACGAGGACGTCGCGACGGCGCTGCGCCTTCTTTCGCCGCGGCTCGCCCTCGACGCGCCTCTGCTCGCCATGGGCGCCGGCGACGAGCGAAGGGTCGTTTTCGCGAGCGCGCCGATCCTGCGGCTGTTCGGCGCGGGCTCCCTCGAAGGCCTTTCCCTGGCGCTGCGCGCGCCGCAGGCCGCCGAGCGCGCACCCGCCCGCCAACTGGCGGCGCTCGCGCAAAACTACGCTCCGGGCGGACCCGCCCGCCTCGAGCGGCTGAGCTTCCCGGCCCTCGCCCATCCCGTCATCTTCCTGTGCCGGCGGCTCGACGCGCCCGCGCCGCTGTTCGTCGCCGCCGCGCTCGACATGCCCGCGTCGCTCCGCGCCGCGCCGGCGCAGGACCCGCCCGCCGCGCGCGACGACGCGACGGCGACGCAAGGGCCGCCCGAGTCGGCGCCGGCCCGCTTCGTCTGGCGCGCCGGGCCGGACGACGCGCTCGTCGAGGTCGGCGACGCGCTGGAGCTTGCGGCCGGCGAGCCGGCGGCGGCCTTCCTCGGCGTGAAGCTCGCCCGCCTCGTCGGCGCCTTCGACGCCGACCGCGGGCTGGAGCTGCAGCGCCTGTTCGACAGGCGCCAGAGCTGGCGCGGCTTTTCGGTCGACTGGCCCTCGCCCGACGACGCCTTCGTCGCCAGCGTGTCGCTCGCCGGCTCGCCCGTGTTCGACGGAGAGAGGCGTTTCCTCGGCTATCGCGGCTTCGGCCTCGTGCTCTCCCGCCGGCCGGCCGCGCCGCGCGCCGCGCCGGGCGGCGCCGGCGGCGTCCTCGACCTGCGCAGGCGGCTCGCCGAGGCCTGGCCGCGGGGCGCGGAGGAGGGGCCGAACGACGACGCCGGCGCCGCAGGCGGGGCGATCCTGAACGCGCAGGAGCGCGCCGCCTATGACGGCCTGCCGACCGGCGTGCTCGTCGTCGAGGCCGGGGCGGCGCTGTTCGCCAACCGCTTCCTGCTCGACGCGCTCGGCGAGCCCGACCTGCGCAGCGCGCGCCTTTCCGGCGCGCTCGAGCCCGTGCTGTCGCGGCGCGACGACGCAGAGGGAGCCGCCGTCGTCCTTTTCGCCGGCGGGCGCTCCGTCCGCTTCGCCCTGCGCCGCGCCCGGCTCGCGCGCGGGGAGCGCGACGTCGAGATCGTCTCGCTCGCGCCGGAGCCCGAGGCGCCCGCGGCGCGGGCGGCGGCGCGCAGGCTCGCCGAGGAGCGCCGCGAGGCGCGCGAGCTCAACGCCATCCTCGACACCGCGATGGACGGCGTATGCGTCCTCGACGCGCGCGGCGCCATCCTGCGCCTCAACCGAGCGGGCGAAGCGCTGTTCGGCTGCGAGAGCGCCGAGGTCGCCGGGCGCGACTTCACGATTCTCGTCGCGCCGGAGAGCCGGGAGCGGGCGAAGGCCTATTTCGCCGCACTCGGCGGCGGCGGCCTCGCCGGCGTGTTCAACGACGGGCGCGAGATCCTCGGGCTCACGCGGCGCGGCGGCGCGATCCCGCTCTTCATAACGCTCGGCGAGATCGGCGAGGCGGGCGATCCGCGCGCCGAGCCGCGTTATTGCGCCCTTCTGCGCGACATGACGCACTGGAAGACGATCGAGCGCGAGCTGAAGGACGCGCGCAGCGAGGCGGAGCGGGCGAGCGCCCTGAAGTCCGACTTCCTCGCCAAGGTCAGCCATGAGATCCGCACCCCGCTCAACGCCATCCTCGGCTTCGCCGAGGTGATGCTCGAGGAGCGCTTCGGCCCGGTCGGAACCGAGCGCTACAAGGAATATCTGAAGGACATCCACAGCTCCGGCGCGCTGGTCATGAGCCTCGTCAACGATCTGCTCGACCTGTCCAAGATCGAGGCCGGCAAGATGGAGCTGGCCTTCGAGGCGGCCGACCTCAACCGCATCGTCGCCGAATGCGTCTCGATCATGCAGCCGCAGGCGAGCGGCGCGCGCGTCGTCATCGGCCTGTCGCTCGCCCCGCAGCTGCCGCAGATCTACGCCGACGAGCGCTCGGTGCGGCAGATCACGCTGAACCTGCTCTCCAACGCCATCAAATTCACCGAAGGAGGGGGGCAGGTCGTCGTCTCGACCGCGCTCAACGACCAGAACTGCGCCGCGCTGCGCGTGCGCGACACCGGCGTCGGCATGTCCGAGGACGACCTCAAGATCGCCTTGCAGCCGTTCGGCCAGGCCTCGCGCGGGCGCGCGGCCGGCGGCACGGGCCTCGGCCTGCCGCTCACCAAGGCGCTGGTCGAGGCGAACCGCGCCGCCTTCTCGATCCGCAGCAAGCCCGACGAGGGCACGCTGGTCGAGATCGCCTTCCCGCCGGCGCGGATCGTCGCCGCCCGCAAATAGAGCGCTCGCGCCGCCGGGAACGCTTCGCCGCGCCGGCCGTTGATCTTGCTGGGATGATTTTGGCGAGCTTCCAACGGGGTGCGCAGATGGTTGGGAAGTCCAAGGCCGACGCGGACGAGGCGCGAAAGGCGAAGGCCGCGAAGGAGGAGCAGAGCGAGGAGCTCGACGAGGAGCTTGAAGGCTCCTTCCCGGCGAGCGATCCGCCGTCCATGACGCAGCTGGCCACCGCGCCGGGCGAACCCGTCCGCAAGAAAAAGAAGTAGGGTCGGCGGACGGCCGCAGTCAGCGGGCTGGGGCCCGTTGAGCAGGTCCTGAAAGCGGAGCGCGCCGGCTGGCGCGCTCCGCTTTTCTTTTGCGCGTCGGCCCGGCGGCGCGGCCAAAAAAAATTCGCCGCCCGTTTCGCCTTGCGCTTCAACCGCCTCGCCGTCCTGACCCAGGGCGGAGGGCGGCGATGAAGCCGAATCCGCGTTGACCCCCCAAATCATCCCATGGTATCCCAAACCGTCCCTGATCAAGCTTGGGCGCGGCGGCTACGCCGCCGGCGGCCGGCGCCTGTCGGGGGCGTCGCGCCGGGCGTCGAAGGCTGCTGGGAGCGGGCCGCCTCAGGCGAGCGGAGATGGGTGGGGCGGCATAGGTGGATGGCTATGTCTCCCACTACACCAACCGGCTCGACGCCAAGGGGCGCGTGTCGATTCCCGCTCCGTTTCGCGCCGCTCTGGCGCGCGACGGGTTCGAGGGGCTCTACGTGCATCCCTCGATCGATCAGGAGGCGCTCGACTGCGGCGGCAACGCGTTGCTGCGGGAGATCGAGGGGCTGCTTTCCGGGCTCTCTCCCTATTCGGAGGAGCGCGACCTGTTCTCGACCGCGCTGATCGGCACGAGCGAGATCCTGAAGGTGGATTCGGAAGGGCGGGCGATCCTGACCGAATCCTTGAAGAGCTACGCGCATATCGCCGGCGAGGTCACCTTCGTCGGGCATGGACGCAAGTTTCAGATCTGGGAGCCGGGACGTTTTCGCGCGCATCTGGACGAGGCCAGAGACCGGGTGCGCGAACTGCGAAGACGGCTCAGCGCCAGACACGCGGCTCCCGACGGGACGCCGCGCCCGCATGGAGCACGGGAATGATGTCGGGTCGCGGCGGGCGCGAGACGCTCGCCGCAGGCGGACCGGCCCGGCACGTTCCCGTGCTTCGCGCGGAAATCCTGAAGATCGCCGATCCGCGCGAGGGCGGCCTCTATCTCGACGCGACCTTCGGGGCGGGCGGCTATTCGCGCGCCCTGCTTGAGCGCGGCGGGACGGTCGTCGCGCTCGACCGCGACCCGCGCGCGATCGCCGGCGGCGCGCCGCTCGTCAGCGAGGCGCAAGGGCGCCTCACGCTGATCGAGGCGCCGTTCTCGCGGCTCGCCGAGGCCGCCGCGGCGCGCTGTTTCTCGGGCTTCGACGCCGCGCTGTTCGACGTCGGCGTCTCCTCCATGCAGCTCGACGAGGCGGAGCGCGGCTTCTCCTTCCGCCTCGACGGGCCGCTCGACATGCGCATGGGCATCGGCGGGCGCAGCGCGGCGGACATCGTCAACGGCGCGAGCGAGGCCAAGCTCGCCGACATCCTCTATTATTTCGGCGAGGAGCGGGCCTCGCGCCGCATCGCCCGCGCCATCGTCGCCGACCGCGCGAAGAAGCCCTTCGAGACGACCGGCGCGCTCGCCGCGATGATCGCCCGCGTCGCGCCCGGCAAGCCGGGCGAGGTCCATCCGGCGACGCGCAGCTTCCAGGCGCTGCGCATCGCCGTCAACGACGAGCTCGGCGAGCTGGTCGCGGGACTCGCCGGCGCCGAGGCCGTGCTGAAGCCGGGCGGCCGGCTCGCAGTGGTGACGTTCCATTCGCTCGAGGACCGCATCGCCAAGCTGTTCTTCGCGCGACGCGCCGGCCGCGGGCAGGCGCGCTCGCGCCGCCTGCCCGGCGAGCCCGAGGCGCCGGCGCCGACCTTCGAGGTCACGGGACCGCAGCCGATCGCGCCGTCGGTCGCCGAGGTCGAGGCCAACCCGCGCGCCCGCTCGGCCAAGCTGCGCTGGGGGACGCGCACCAGCGCGCCGGCGTTCGCGTCCGACGCCGAGCTTTCCGCCCTCGCGACGTTGCCGGCGCGCGCGCCGGCGCGTCGGGGGAAAGCCTAGCAGAGTCAAAAGAACGGCGTAGCGGCAGCGCTTCGTTAACCATTTCTTCCGAACCGCCGTGCTTCTTTGAGCCGGGGCGCGCGGCCGGCGCGTCGGCGGAGGCGCCATGGTCCGCATCCTGAACGTGCTCGCCGTGCTCGCGCTGATCGGCTCGGCGATCTACGCCTATTCGATCAAGTACGACACGATCTTCCACGCCGAGAAAATCGCCAAGCTCAAGCACCAGATCAAGGCGGAGCAGGACCGCGTGGCGACGCTGAAGGCGGAATGGTCGCACCTCACCCGGCCCGAGCGCGTGCAGATGCTCGCCGACAAGTTCCTCGACCTTCAGCCGCTCGCCCTGCGCCAGATCGTCGCCCTCGACGCGTTGCCGCGGCGCGTCGAGCGCTCCGACGCGATCGGCGACAAGCTCGGCGCCCTCGGCCTCGCCGAAGACGCCGCCCAGCCGGGGGCGCCCGCCCCGACGCAAGCGCCCGCGGCGCGTTAACGACAACCGGATCGACGCGATGGCCGACAGGATCGAGCCCCTGCCACACCCGCAGCCGTCTTCGCCGGCGAGGCCGCAAGCGGCGTCGAAACCGCGCCGGCTGAAGGCGCTCGTCGCCGGGCTGTTCTCGACCAATCTCGCCAAGACGCCGACGCGCCTCAAGCTGGTCGGCTGCGCCTTCCTCGCGCTTTACGCGGTGATCGCCGGGCGGCTCGTCTATTTCGGCCTGCATCAGGAGCAGGCGAGCGTCGCGCGGCGCGGCGGCGACGTGGTCGCGGCGGCTCGCCCGGACATCCTCGACCGCAACGGCGACGTGCTGGCGACCGACATTCGCGTGATGAGCGTGTTCGCCGAGCCGCGCCGGATCATCGACAAGGACGAGGCGGTCGAGCTGCTGACCGCCGTGCTGCCCGACGTCGACGCCGCGGACCTGCGCCGGCGCCTCGGCTCGCGCAAGGGCTTCATCTGGGTCAAGCGCGCGGTGACGCCGAAGCAGCAGGAGGAGGTCTACCGGCTCGGTCTGCCGGGCGTCGGCTTCCTGCCCGAGAACAAGCGCGTCTATCCGAACGGGCCGCTCGCCGCGCATGTGCTGGGCTTCGCCAACCTCGACGGCGTCGGCGTCTCTGGGCTCGAGAAATACATCGACGGGCAGGGTCTCTCGGAGCTGTCGGGCGCCGGCTTCCGCCTCACCCCGGACGCGCTGTCGCCGATCACCACCTCGCTCGACCGCAAGGCGAGCTACGCCGCGCGCGACGAGCTGATGAAGGGCATCGCCAAGTTCAAGGCGAAGTCGGGCGCGGCGGTCATCCTCGACGTCAACACCGGCGAGGTGGTCGCGCTCGCCTCGCTGCCCGACTACGACCCCAACACCCCGGCCGACGCGCTCGACCCGAACCACATCAACCGCGTCTCGGTCGGCGTCTACGAGATGGGCTCGACCTTCAAGGCGATCTCCGTCGCCATGGCGCTCGACTCCGGCAAGGCGAACCTCAACTCGCGCGTCGACGCGCGCGACTCGCTGCGCTACGGGCGCTTCACCATCCACGACTTCCACGCCCAGCACCGCATCCTCACGGTGCCGGAGGTGTTCACCTACTCCTCGAACATCGGCGCGGCGCGGCTCGCCCTGATGGTCGGCGTCGAGGGGCACAAGGCGTTCCTGCGCAAGCTTGGCCAGATGAGCAAGCTGAAGACCGAGCTGCCCGAGACCGCCGAGCCGCTGGTGCCGAAGAACTGGGGCGAGCTCAACACCATGACCATCGCCTTCGGGCAGGGCATGAACGTCTCGCCGCTGCAGGCGATGATGGCGGTCGGCGCCCTCGTCAACGGCGGTCTGCTGGTGACGCCGACCTTCCTCAAACGCGACGAGGCGGCGGCGCGCAAGATCGCGACCCGCGTCGTCAAGCCCGAGACCTCGGAGGAGCTGCGCTACGTCATGCGCCTCAACGCCGAGATCGGCTCGGCCAAGATCGCCAACGTCAACGGCTATTTCATCGGCGGCAAGACCGGCACCGCCGACAAGATCGTGCACGGCCGCTACGCGCAGGACAGGGTGTTCACCACCTTCATGGCGATCATGCCGGCCGACAAGCCGAAATATCTGGTGCTCACGCTGCTCGACGAGCCGCAGGCGCTGCCCGAGACGCACGGCTACCGCACGGCGGCGTGGAACGCCGGCGCGGTCGCCGGCAAGATCATCGAGCGCGTCGGCCCGCTGCTCGGCCTGCCGCCGCGCTTCGAGCTGCCGACGCAGCCCTTTCCGCTTCTCGCCAAACTGGGCTATGGGTTCGCCAATGTTCCGCAGAGCGGCGGAAGGGAGCATTGATGCGGCTCGCCGAGCTACTTCCCGGCGCGGTTCTTCCGAAGTCTCTTGAAGCGGCCGAAGTCGCGGCGCCATGCTGCGACAGCCGCAAGGCGACGAAGGGCGCGCTGTTCTTCGCGGTCCCCGGCGTCAGGGCCGACGGCCTCGCCTACGCCCCCGAGGCGGCGCGGCGCGGCGCGGCGGCGATCGTCGCGGGAAAGGGCGCTCCCGAAAGCGTCGAGGGCGTTCCGGTCGTCCATGTCGAGGATGTGCGTGAGACGTTGGCGAGAGCCGCCGCGCGCGCCTTTGCGCGCCAGCCGGAGACGATCGTCGCGGTGACCGGCACCAGCGGCAAGACCTCCGTCGCCGCCTTCGCGCGGCAGATCTTCGCCGCGCAGGGACTGAAAGCGGCCTCGCTCGGCACGCTCGGCGTCGTCGCGCCGTCGGGCGCCGTCTACGGCTCGCTGACGACGCCGGACCCGATCAGCCTGCACGAGACGCTCGACGCGCTGGCCGGGGAGGGCGTCACCCATCTCGCGTTGGAGGCCTCCTCGCACGGGCTGCGCCAACGCCGCCTCGACGGCGTGCGGCTCGCGGCCGGCGGCTTCACCAACCTGTCGCGCGACCATCTCGACTATCACCCGACGATGGAGGACTATCTCGCCGCCAAGCTCGAATTGTTCGAGCGGCTGCTGGCGCCGGGCCAGCCCGCCGTCGTCGACGTCGATGCGGACGCCGGACGGACGGTCGCGGCCGCCTGCGCCGCGCGGGGGCTGAAGCTCGTCACGGTCGGCGCGGCGGGCGAGGCGCTGCGCGTGCGCGCGGCCGGGCTTGAGCCGGCGGCGACGCTGCTCGATCTCGAAATTCTGGGAACGCGGCAAAAAATCAGGCTGCCGCTCGCCGGTGCCTTCCAGGCCTCGAACGCCCTCGTCGCCGCCGGCCTCGCGCTCGCCGTCGGCTCGCCGGCGAAGGCGGTGGCCGCGGCGCTCGAAAAGCTCGAGGGCGCGCCGGGCCGGCTCGAGAAGATCGGCGAACGGCGCGGCGGCGCGGTCTACGTCGATTATGCGCACAAGCCCGACGCGCTCGAAAAGGCGCTCGCCGCGCTGCGGCCCTACGCGAGCGGAAAGCTCGTCGTGGCGTTCGGCTGCGGCGGCGACCGCGACGCCGGCAAGCGCGCCATCATGGGCGAGGTCGCCGCGCGCCTCGCCGACCGGGTCGTCGTCACCGACGACAATCCGCGCAGCGAGGCGCCGGCGGCGATCCGCGCCGCCATCCTCGCGGGCGCCGCCGGCGCGCGGGACCTGCGCGAGATCGGCGACCGCGCGCAGGCCATCGGCGAGAGCGTCGCCGGGCTCGAGCGCGGCGATATCCTGCTCATCGCCGGAAAGGGCCATGAAACCGGCCAGATCGTGGGAGAGGTCGTGCTCCCGTTTTCCGACGCGGACTGCGCCAGGGAGGCCTTGAGGGAATTTGCCTGAGATGAGCGATGCCGTCTTGCGCGACGGGCCTGTCGCGTCCGCGCCCTCCTTGTGGACCGGGCTCGAGCTCGTCGCTCCGCTCGGCGCGCATGTGCGCGGCGGCGTGCCGCGGCGGGGTGCGGGCGGCGTCTCGATCGACACGCGCACCCTGCAGCCGGACGATTTGTTCTTCGCCATCCGCGGCGTCTCGAGCGACGGCCATGAGCATGTGGCGGCGGCGTTCGAAACGGGCGCGCTCGCCGCCGTGGTCGAGGAGGAGCGCGCCGACGCGCTCAATGGGCTAGGGCCGCTCTACGTCGTGCGCGACACGCAGCGCGCCCTCGAGGATCTCGGCCGCGCGGCCCGCGCCCGCACGGGCGGGCGCGTCGCCGCCGTCACCGGCTCGGTCGGCAAGACCTCGACCAAGGAGGCGCTGCGGCTCGCGCTGGCGACGGCGGGGCAGACGCACGCCTCGGTCGCCTCCTACAACAATCACTGGGGCGTGCCGCTCACCCTGGCGCGCATGCCGCGCGAAACCCGCTTCGGAGCGTTCGAGATCGGCATGAATCACCCGGACGAGATCAGGCCGCTGACGGGCATGGTCCGCCCGCACCTGGCGCTCGTCACCACGGTCGCGCCAGTGCATCTCGAGGCCTTCGAGAGCGTCGAGGCGATCGCCGACGCCAAGGGCGAGATCTTCGAGGGGCTCGAGCCCGGCGGCGTCGCCGTCCTGCCGGCCGACAATCCTTATTTCGCGCGGCTGAAGGCGCGCGCGAGGGCGTGCGGCGCCGACGTCGTGGCGAGCTTCGGCGAGGCGCAGGGCGTCGAGGCGCGGCTGCTGTCGGCGACGATCGAGGACGGGCGGGGCTTCGTCGAGGCCGATGTCTGCGGCCGCATTCTGTCGTTCCGGCTCGGCGCGCCGGGCGCCCACCAAGCGATGAACGCGATCGCCGCGCTGCTTTGCGCCCACGCGCTCGGCGCCGACCTCAAGACTGCGGCGGCCGCGCTCGAAGGCTTCAGGGCGCAGCCGGGACGCGGCGAGCGGCTGACGCTTGAGGCGCCGGGCGGCCGCTATGCGCTGATCGACGAGAGCTACAACGCCAACCCCGCCTCGATGCGCGCCGCCTTCGCGCTCGCCGGCGCGCTCGCGCCGCAGGGGCGAGGTCGGCGCATCGCCGTACTCGGCGACATGCTGGAGCTCGGCGAAGACTCCGCGCGCCTGCACGCCGAGCTCGCCGCTCCGCTTGCTGAAGCAGGCTTCGACCTCGTCTTCGCCGCCGGACCGCTGTCGCGCCATCTCTACGACGCGCTCCCGGCGTCGGCGCGCGGCGCATGGGCGCCGGACGCGGCCGGGATCGCCCCCGCCGTCGCGGGCGAAGTCCGCGCCGGCGACCTCATCGTCGTCAAGGGCTCGAACGGGGCGCGCCTTTCGGCCGTCGTCGCGGCTCTCAAGGAGGCCTCGGCTGGCGCCGACGCCGCGCGGAACGCCTGAGATGCTGACCTTCCTCACCCTTCTCTCGGCTCATTTCCAGCCGCTGAACCTGTTCCGTTACATCACCTTCCGCACCGGCGGGGCGACGGCGACGGCGCTGTTCTTCGTGTTCTTCTTCGGGCCGCGGATCATCGCCGCGCTGCGCCTCAAGCAGGGCAAGGGCCAGCCGATCCGCCTCGACGGGCCGCAGTCGCACCTCATCACCAAGAAGGGCACGCCGACGATGGGCGGGCTGATGATCCTCTCGGGGCTCGTCGTCTCGACCCTTTTGTGGGCCAATCTGCGCAACCACTATGTCTGGGTCGTGCTGTTCGTGACCATCGGCTTCGGCGCGATCGGCTTCTACGACGACTATCTCAAGGTGACGAAGCAGACCGACAAGGGATTCTCGGGCCGGCTGCGCCTCGCGCTCGAAGTCGCCATCGCCGCCGCCGCCTGCGGCGTCATGATGGCGTTCGGCGGACCGCACACCACCTTCCTGTCGCTGCCGGCGATCAACGGCTTCGCCTTCGACCTCGGCCTGTTCTTCCTGGCGTTCGGGGCGTTCGTGATCGTCGCCGCCGGCAACGCCGTCAACCTCACCGACGGCCTCGACGGCCTCGCCATCGTGCCGGTGATGATCGCCGCCGGAACCTTCGGCGTCATCGCCTATCTCGCCGGCAACGCCATCTTCTCGAACTATCTCGGCATCAATTTCGTGCCCGGCGCGGGCGAGCTTTCGGTGGTCGCCGGCGCGGTGATCGGCGCGGGGCTCGGCTTTTTGTGGTTCAACGCGCCGCCGGCGCAGATCTTCATGGGCGACACCGGCTCGCTGGCGCTCGGCGGCCTCCTCGGGACGATCGCCGTCGCCGTCAAGCACGAGATCGTGCTCGCCATCGTCGGCGGCCTGTTCGTGCTCGAGACGCTTTCGGTCATCGTGCAGGTGATCTCGTTCAAGCTCACCGGCAAGCGCGTCTTCAGGATGGCCCCGATCCACCATCACTTCGAGCAGCTCGGCTGGGCCGAGCCGCAGGTGGTGGTGCGCTTCTGGATCATCGCCTTCGTGCTGGCCTTGATCGGCCTCTCCACCCTCAAGCTGAGATAGGCATGATCCCCGTCTTCGCCTTCGCGGGAAAGCGCGTCGCGGTCTTCGGCCTCGGCGGCTCGGGCTTTTCCACCGCGCAGGCCCTCGTCGCCGGCGGCGCCGACGTGCGCGTCTGGGACGACAATGAGCACGCGCGCGAGAAGGCGCGGGCGGCGGGGCTGCGCATCGACAATTTCGCCGGCGCCGACTGGAGCTGGTTCGAAACCCTCGTCCTGTCGCCCGGCGTGCCGCTGACCCATCCGGCGCCGCACTGGAGCGTCGTCAAGGCGCGCGAAGCCGGCGTCGAAGTCGTCGGCGACATCGAGCTGTTCTGCCGCGAGCGCCGGCGCCTCGCCCCCGACGCGCCCTTCGTGGCCATCACCGGCACCAACGGCAAGTCGACGACGACGGCGCTGACCGCCCATCTCTTCCGCGAGCTCGGCTTCGACGTCGAGGTCGGCGGCAACATCGGCACGCCCATCCTCGCGCTCGCGCCGCCGGCGCCCGGGCGCGTCCATGTCGTCGAGTGCTCGTCGTACCAGATCGACCTCGCCCCGACGCTCGATCCGACGGTCGGCGTGCTGCTCAACGTGACGCCCGACCATCTCGACCGGCACGGGACGATGGAGAACTACGCCGCGATCAAGGAGCGCCTCGTCGCCGGGGCGGAGCACGCGGTGGTCGGCGTCGACGACGCTTTTTGCGCCGCCGTCGCGCGCAGGCTCGAGGAATCGGGGCGCGACGTCGTCGAGATCTCGGCCGCCGGCCGGCTCGAAGGGCGGGGCGTCTCCTATGAGGACGGCGCGCTCTACCGGCTCGACGAGCATGGGCGCGGCCTCATCGCCGACCTGTCCGGGATCGGCTCGCTGCGCGGCACCCATAACGGGCAGAACGCCGCCGCCGCCGTCGCGGCGCTGCGCGCGGTCGGGCTCGAAGGCGTCGGCGTCGCGCGGGCGCTCGCCTCGTTCGCCGGTCTTGCGCACCGCATGGAGGAGGTCGGGCGGGCCGGCAAGGCGCTGCTCGTCAACGACTCCAAGGCGACCAACGCCGACGCCGCGGAGAAGGCGCTGCTCTCCTTCCGCGACATCTACTGGATCCTCGGCGGGCGGCCCAAGGCGGGCGGGATCGCCCCGCTGCGTCCGCTGTTCCCGCGCGTCGCGAAGGGCTATCTGATCGGCGAGGCGGCCGACGCCTTCGCGCAGGAGATCGGCGACGCTTTTCCGGTCGCCCGGTGCGAGACGCTCGAAAAGGCCGTCCCGGCCGCCGTCGCGGATGCGCAGAAAAGCGCGGCGTCCGAGCCGGTCGTGCTGCTGTCGCCGGCCTGCGCCTCCTTCGACCAGTTCCCCGACTTCGAGAAGCGCGGCGACCGCTTCCGCGAGATCGCCCTCTCGCTCATCGCCGGCTCGAAGCGCTAACCTACGAAACATTAACCAAAGGCTGCGAAAGTCCGAACGATTGAAGTTCCGGCTTTCGAGAGGTCAGGCATGGCGGCGCGCACCGAACGATCGGCCCTGGCCAACTGGTGGTGGACGATCGACCGATGGCTGCTCGCCGCGATCGGCGCGCTGATCGTCGTCGGGCTGGTGCTGACCATGGCCGGCAGCCCGCCGGTCGCCGAGCGGCTCGGCCTGCCGACGTTCCATTTCGTGCACAGGCAGGCGCTGGCGCTGATTCCGACCGTCGTCGTGATGCTCGCCGCCTCCTTCCTGTCGCCGCGCCAGACGCGCCGCGCCGCCCTCGTCGTGTTCGCCGTCTCGATGGCGCTGATCATCGCCGCGCTGCTGTTCGGCGCCGAGGTCAAGGGCTCGCGGCGCTGGATCTTCGGCGTGCAGCCCTCGGAGTTTTTAAAGCCGGCCTTCGCCATCCTCGCCGCCTGGGCCTTCTCGGAAGGGGCGAAGCGGCGCGACACGCCCGGCAATCTGATCGCCCTCGCGCTGCTGCCGCTGACCATCGTCCCGCTCATCCTGCAGCCCGACTTCGGCCAGACGCTGCTCGTCTGCGTCGTCTGGGCGAGCCTGTTCTTCATGGCCGGGCTGCACTGGTTCTGGGTCGCCTTCATCGGCGGCGCGGGCTTCGGCGGCGCGTTTCTGGCCTATAAGTTCGTGCCGCACGTGCGCTCGCGCGTGATCCGCTTCCTCGATCCGAGCGCGGGCGGGGGCATCGTCGACACCTTCCAGGTCGACACCGCGCTCGACGCCTTCTATTCCGGCGGCTGGTTCGGCAAGGGGCCGGGCGAGGGCACGGTCAAGCGCATCCTGCCCGACTCGCACACCGACTTCATCTTCGCGGTGACCGGCGAGGAGTTCGGCATCGCCGCCTGCCTGCTCGTCGCCTCGATCTTCGCCTTCATCGTGCTGCGCGGCCTCGTGCTCGCCTCGCGCGCGGAAGACCCTTTCCGCCGCTTCGCCGCCGCCGGCCTCTCCATCATGTTCGGCGTCCAGAGCTCGATCAACATGGCGGTCAACCTGCACCTGATGCCGGCCAAGGGCATGACGCTGCCGTTCATCTCCTACGGCGGCTCCTCGCTCGTCTCGCTCGGCCTCAGCGTCGGCTTCCTCCTCGCCGTCACCCGCCGGCGGCCCGGCGAACGCCTCGTCGCCGAGGCCGCGCCGGCGCCGCCGCAGGCTCCGGTCAAGGACGCCTACGCGTGAGCGCGCAGGCCGAGCGGCGTCTCGTCATGCTCGCCGCCGGCGGCACCGGCGGCCATCTGTTTCCGGCGCAGGCGCTGGCTCAGGCCCTCGCCCGGCGCGGCTGCGCCGTCGAGCTGTTCACCGACGAGCGCGCGCGCAAATACGGCGGCGCCTTCCCGGCGCGAAAGATCCATATCGTCGCCTCGGCCTCGCCGCGCGGCGCGGGCGTCATGGCCAAGGCGGTCGCGGCGCTGGCGCTCGCGCGCGGGACGCTGCAGGCGCGCGGGATCGTCGGCCGGGCGCGGCCGTTCGCCATGGTCGGCTTCGGCGGCTACCCGAGCGTGCCGCCCGTGCTCGCCGCGACGCAGCTTGGCGTCGCCGCCGTGATCCATGAGGGCAACGCCGTCATCGGCAAGGCCAATCTCTTCCTCAGCCCCCGCGTCGACGCGATCGCCAAGGGATTTGCGTCGCTCGGCGGGATCGGCGCCGCGGTCGCCGCGAAGACGCATCTGACCGGCGATCCGGTGCGCCCCATGGTGGTGGAGGCGGCGGCGATCCCCTATCCGGGCTTCTCCGACGGCAGGCTGCGGCTGCTCGTAACCGGCGGCTCGCAGGGCGCGCGGGTGATGTCGGACGTCGTGCCGGCGGCGGTCGAAGCGCTGCCGGAGGAAGAGCGCAAGGCGCTCGTCGTCGTCCAGCAGGCGCGCGGCGAGGACGAGGCGCGCGTGCGCGAGGCCTATGCGCGGCTCGGCGTCGAGGCTGAGGTCGAAAGCTTCTTTTCCGACCTGCCGGCGCGCATCGCGGGCGCCCATCTCGTCATCGGGCGGGCCGGCGCCTCGACCGTCTCGGAGCTTTGCGTGATCGGGCGCCCGGCGATCCTCGTGCCGCTGCCGCATGCGCTCGACCAGGACCAGTCGGCCAACGCCCGGCAGTTCGAGGCCTGCGGCGCCGGCCTCGTCGTCGCCCAAAGCGCATTTTCGCCGCAATGGCTCGCCAATGCCTTAAGCGAGGCGAAACGCGATCCTTCCGCGCTGGCGGCGCGCGCGCGGGCCGCGAAGGCCGCGGGCGTTCCGGACGCCGCCGACCGCCTCGCCGAGCTCGTCCTCGCCACGGCCGCGCAAAAGGAGACCTCGCCGCGATGAAGCTTCCGCACGAACTGGGGCCGATCCATTTCATCGGCATCGGCGGCATCGGCATGTCGGGCATCGCCGAGGTGCTCCTCAACCTCGGCTACACGGTGCAGGGCTCGGACGCCGCCGAGAACGCCAATGTCCTGCGCCTGCGCCGCAAGGGCGCGCTCGTGCATGTCGGCCACAGCGCGAACAATCTTGGCGACGCCGAGGTGGTGGTCGTCTCGACCGCCATCAGACGCGACAATCCCGAGCTCGCCAAGGCGCGCGAGCTGCGCCTTCCCGTCGTGCGCCGCGCCGAGATGCTCGCCGAGCTGATGCGCCTCAAGCAATGCGTCGCCATCGCCGGCACGCACGGCAAGACCACGACGACCTCGCTCGTCGCGACGCTGCTGGAAGCCGGCGGCTTCGACCCTACCGTCATCAACGGCGGCATCATCAACGCCTACGGCACCAATTCGCGCCTCGGCGCCGGCGACTGGATGGTCGTCGAGGCCGACGAGAGCGACGGCACCTTCCTGAAGCTGCCGGCCGACGTCGCGGTGGTCACCAACGTCGACCCCGAGCATCTCGACCATTTCGGCTCCTTCGAGGAAGTGAAGAAGGCCTTCGCCGCCTTCGTCGAGAACATCCCCTTCTACGGCTTCGCCGTGATGTGCCTCGACCATCCGACCGTGCAGGAGCTCGTCGGCGAGATCGTCGACCGGCGCGTCTACACCTATGGCGAGAATCCGCACGCCGACGTGCGCCTCGTCGACGTCGACCTCGACGGCGGCATGTCGCGCTTCTCGCTCGTCATCCGCGACCGCAAGAGCGGCGAGGAGAGCGTGATCGACCGCGTGCTGATGCCGATGCCGGGCCACCACAACGCGCTCAACGCGGCGGCGGCGGCGACCGTCGCGCATCAGCTCGGCATGAGCGCCGACCAGATCCGCGCCGCGCTCGCGGGCTTTGGCGGCGTCAAGCGCCGCTTCACCCGCACCGGCGAATGGAACGGGGCCATCGTCTTCGACGATTACGCGCATCATCCGGTCGAGATCGCCGCGGTGCTGAAGGCGGCGCGCGCCTCGACCCGGGGCAGGGTGATCGCCATCGCCCAGCCGCACCGCTACACGAGGCTGCATTCGCTGTTCAACGACTTCGCGAGCTGCTTCAACGACGCCGACGCGGTGATCGTCGCCGACGTCTATGCGGCCGGCGAGGCGCCGATCGAGGGCGCCGACCGCGACAGCCTCGTTTCGGCGATCAGGGCGCGCGGCCACCGGCAGGCGATCCCGCTCGCGCGCCCGGCCGACCTCGCGCGCCTCATCCGCGGCCTCGCGCGGCCGGGCGACTACATCGTCTTCCTCGGCGCCGGCAACATCACGCAATGGGCCTACGCCCTGCCGGGCGAGCTCGCCGAGAACGCCGCCTAGGATGAGCGCCGCCGCGAGGGTCGGCCGCGCGCCCGAAAACGGGCTCGCCGCGCAGCTTTCCGCCCTGCATGGGCTGCGCGGAAAGCTCGTCGCCGACGCGCCGCTCGCGCCGCTGACCTTCTTCCGCGCCGGCGGCCCGGCCGCCGTCCTCTACGAGCCGGCCGACGAGGCCGACCTCGCCTGTTTCCTGCGGGAGCTGCCGCCCGAAATTCCGGTCCTCGCGCTCGGCGCGGGCTCGAACCTCATCCTGCGCGACGGCGGCTTTGAAGGCGTCGTCGTGCGGCTCGGGCCGGCTTTCGAGGAGATCGCGGTCGAGGGAACGCGCGTCAGCGCCGGGGCGGGCGCGCGCGACATGAAGCTCGCGCTGCGCGCCGGCAAGGCGGGCGTCTCCGGCTTCTCCTTCCTGCGCGGCGTGCCGGGCTCGGTCGGCGGCGCGCTGCGCATGAACGCCGGCGCCTACGGGGCGGAGGTCAAGGACCGGCTCGTCTCGTGCCGCGGCGTCGACCGCGCCGGCCGGATCGTCGAGTTCACGAACGCCGAGATGGGCTATGCCTACCGCCATTGCGGCCTCGACCCGTCGATCGTCTTCACCAGCGCCGTGTTCGAGGGAACCCCGGGCGACCCGGAGACGCTCGCCGCGCAGATGGCCGAGATCAGCGCGCAGCGCGCGAAAACCCAGCCGGTCTCGAGCCGCACCGGCGGCTCGACCTTCAAGAATCCGCCCGGCCATAAAGCCTGGGAGCTGATCGACGCCGCCGGCTGCCGCGGCTTGCGCGTCGGCGACGCGCAGGTCAGCGAGCTTCACTGCAACTTCCTCGTCAACGTCGGGAACGCCAGCGCCGCCGACCTCGAGGCGCTCGGCGAGGAGGTGCGCGCCCGCGTCAGGAAGACGAGCGGCGTCGAGCTCGAATGGGAGATTCTGCGCCTCGGCGAGCGCTGACGCCGCCGCGTCGCCGTCCGTTTCGCAACGGCCGCCTGCGAGGCGGCCGCGTCCGTTTCCGCTATCCAGAACACCGACGGATTTCCCAAAATGACGCAACATGTCGCCGTGCTGATGGGCGGGCTCGCCGCCGAGCGCGAGGTTTCGCTGCGCTCGGGCGAGGCCTGCGCGAAGGCCCTCGAAGCGCAGGGTTTTCGCGTGAGCCGGCTCGACGTCGGCCGCGACGTGGCGCAACGCCTCGCCGAGCTCAAGCCCGACGTCGCCTTCAACGCGTTGCACGGGCGCTACGGCGAGGACGGCGCGATCCAGGGCGTGCTCGAAATTCTACGCATTCCCTACACCCACTCGGGCGTGCTCGCCTCCGCGCTCGCCATGAAGAAGGACCGCGCCAAGGACGTCCTCGAGGCGGCCGGCGTCCCGGTCGCCGAGGGCGTCACGCTTCACCGCCTCGAGGCGGCGAAGGCCCATGCGATGGCGCCGCCCTATGTGGTGAAGCCGCTCGGCGAAGGCTCCTCGTTCGGCGTGATGATCGTTCGGGCGGACCAGGCGCATCCGCCGCAGGAGCTTTGCGCCGCCGACTGGGCCTATGGCGACCTCGTGCTGGTCGAGCGCTACGCGCCCGGGCGCGAGCTCACCTGCGCGGTGATCGGCGACAAGGCCTATGGCGTGACCGAAATCCGCGCCGCCGGCGGCGGCTGGTACGACTACGACGCGAAATATGCGCCCGGCGGCTCCGTCCACATCCTTCCGGCCAATCTTAAAGAGTTTGTTTACCAAAATGTACAAAGGTTAGCTCTTGTGGCGCACAGGGCGCTCGGCTGTCGCGGGGTGAGCCGGACGGACTTTCGCTACGACGATGCGCCCTCGGCAGGGGACCGGCTCGTCGTGCTGGAGGTCAATACGCAGCCCGGGATGACCGAGACCTCGCTCGCGCCGGAGATCGCGGCCCACGCCGGCCTGTCTTTTGGTGAGCTTGTTCGATGGATGGTCGAGGACGCTTCCTGCGATCGTTAGGGGAGGGCCGGCGCGTCTTCGGAGCGTCGGCGCGGCTCGTCGCGCCGCTTTCGGCTTCAGCCGGCTTCGCCTGGTCGCGGCCCGCGCGGGAGGCCGGGCGGCCGCGTCCGCGCCGTCCCCGCCGGGGCGCCGCCGCAAGGCTCGCCGCCGTCCTGTCGCGGCCGGGCGCGGGGCTCGCCTTCGCCGCCGTGCTGTTCGGCGCGGTCGGCGCCTATGGCGCGGCGCGCGGCGGCCATTACGACGCGATGGTGGCGGCCTACGGCCAGCCGTCCGACATCGCCGCGCGGGCGCTCGGCTTCGGCGTCGACCAGGTTACCGTCGTCGGCCGCAACGAGCTGACCGAGCAGGAGATCCTCGCCGCGGCCGACGTCGGCCCGCGCAACTCCCTTCCCTTTCTCGACGTCGCCAAGGTGCGCCAGCGGCTCGTCGCATTGCCGCTCGTCCGGGAGGCGAGCGTCGCCAAGCTCTATCCCAACCGCCTCCTCGTCGAGATCGAGGAGCGCGAGCCCGCCGCGCTGTGGCAGAAGGACGGCGTCGTCCATCTCGTCGCCAAGGACGGCGCGCCGCTCGACCAGCTGCGCGACAAGCGCTTCACCGCGCTGCCGCTCGTCGTCGGCGAGGGCGCCGACCGGCGCATCGGCGAATATCGCGCGATCCTCGAGGCGGCGGGACCGCTCGCGGCCAGGGTGCGCGCGGGAATCTACGTCTCCGGCCGGCGCTGGAATCTGAAGATGGCCGACGGCGTCGAGGTGATGCTGCCGGAGGCCGATCCGGCCGGCGCGGCGGCGACGCTCGCGCGGCTCGAGGCCGAGGCGCATCCGCTCGACAAGGCCGTGCTGTCGCTCGACCTGCGCCAGAGCGGGCGCGTCGTCGCGCGTCTGACCGAAGAGGCCGCCGCCGACCGCGCCGCGCTCGAGGCGGCCCGCAAGCCCAAGGCGAAAGGCGCCCAGCAATGAGCACGCATGTCATGACGCCGCGCCTGCGGCCGCTGTCCGAACGCAAGAGCGCGATCCTGTCGGCGCTCGACATCGGCACCTCGAAGATCGTGTGCCTCATCGCGCGGCTCGCGCCGGCGGGCGGCGAGGCGGGGCGCGGACGCACCCACCGCTGCCGCATCCTCGGCATCGGCCACCAGCGCGCGCGCGGCGTCAAGGGCGGCGCCGTCGTCGACATGGACGCCGTCGAGGACGCCATCCGCCGCGCGGTCGACGCCGCCGAGCGCATGGCCGGCGTGCAGGTCGAGAGCGTCATCATCAACGGCACCGGCGGAAGGCTCGGCTCGCAGCTGTTCGAGGCGCAGGTCCCGATCGCGGGACGCGCCGTGTCGCAGGCCGACATCCATCGCGTGCTGGAGGCCTGCACGACGCGCGGCGGCGGCGCCGGGCGCGCCGTGCTGCACTCGCTGCCGATCGGCTTCTCGATCGGCGAGACGCGGCAGATCGAAGACCCGCGCGGCATGATCGGCGACGAGCTCGGCGCGCAGATGCACGTGCTCTCCTGCGACGCGGCGGCGGCGCGCAACCTGATGCTCGCCGTCGAGCGCTGCCACCTGCGCGTCGACGCGATGGTCGCGACGCCCTACGCGGCGGGCCTGTCCGTGCTCGCCGACGACGAGGCCGAGCTCGGCGCGACGCTGATCGACATGGGCGGCGGCGCGACCACGGTCAGCGTCTTCTCCGGCGGCGCGCTGACCTACGTCGACGGCATCGCCCTCGGCGGCAATCACGTGACGACCGACGTCGCGCGCGGCCTCTCCATCCGCCTCGCCGACGCCGAGCGGCTCAAGACGCTCTACGGCGCGTGCCTCGCCACCGCCTCCGACGAGCGCGAGACGGTCAGCGTGACGCAGGTCGGCGAGGACGGCGAGCACCCGGCGCATCTGCCCAAGGCGCAGCTCATCCAGATCATCAAGCCGCGCGTCGACGAGATCCTCGAGGTGGTGCGCGACCGGCTGAAGGGCGCGGGCTTCGCCCCGCACGCCGGGCGGCGCATCGTGCTGACCGGCGGCGCGAGCCAGCTCGCCGGGCTGCCGGAGGCGGCCAAGCGCATCATGAGCGGCCAGATCCGGGTCGGACGCCCGGTCGGCGCGCAGGGAATGCCGGAATCGGCCAGGAACCCGGCCTTTTCGGCGGCGGTCGGCCTGCTCGTCTACCCGCAGGTGAGCGGCAACGAGCATTTCCGGCCCTCGCGCATTCCGGCGCCGGCGCCGGAGGCGCAGGGTTACATCGGCCGCGTCGGCCGGTGGCTCAAGAGCAGTTTCTGATCAGGCGGGCCGGAGGCGGGGGACGCCGCGGGCGCAAGGTCTGGAAGGAAGGAGCCGCCGGGGCGGCTTCGGAAGAAGGAACGGCGGAGCGCGAGGTGGCGGCCTCGGGTTGCGTCCAGCGAAGCAACAATCTTGGGCGACCTTGACCGGCGCTCCAACGTCGAGAGGCCAGACGGATGACCATCAATCTCAAAGCGCCCGAGCTCAGGGAGCTGAAGCCCCGCATCATGGTGTGCGGCGTCGGCGGCGCCGGCGGCAACGCCGTCAACAACATGATCGTGTCGGGACTGATCGGGGTCGATTTCATCGTCGCCAACACAGACGCCCAGGCGCTCACCTCCTCGCGCGCCGAGCGCATCATCCAGATGGGCCTGCAGGTCACCGAAGGCCTCGGCGCCGGCTCGCAGCCGGAAGTCGGCCGCGCCGCCGCCGAGGAGGCGATCGAGGAGATCCGCGACCATCTGTCCGGCGCGCACATGTGCTTCGTCACCGCCGGCATGGGCGGCGGCACCGGCACGGGCGCGGCGCCGGTCATCGCGCGCGCCGCCCGCGACATGGGCATCCTCACCGTCGGCGTGGTCACCAAGCCGTTCCAGTTCGAGGGCTCGCGCCGGATGCGGCTCGCCGAGTCCGGCATCACCGAGCTGCAGAAGGCGGTCGACACGCTCATCATCATCCCGAACCAGAACCTGTTCCGCATCGCCACGGAGAAGACGACCTTCGCCGACGCCTTCGCGATGGCCGACCAGGTGCTCTATTCGGGCGTCGCCTGCATCACCGACCTCATGGTCAAGGAAGGCCTCATCAACCTCGACTTCGCCGACGTGCGCGCCATCATGCGCGAGATGGGCAAGGCGATGATGGGCACCGGCGAAGCCTCGGGCGACCGCCGCGCCATCCTCGCCGCCGAGGCCGCGATCGCCAATCCGCTGCTCGACGAAGTCTCGATGAAGGGCGCGCGCGGCCTGCTCATCTCGATCACCGGCGGCAACGACCTCACGCTCTACGAGGTCGACGAGGCCGCCGGCCGCATCCGCCAGGAGGTGGATGAAGACGCCAACATCATCCTCGGCGCGACCTTCGACTCCTCGCTCGACGGCATTGTGCGCGTCTCGGTCGTCGCCACCGGCATCGACCAGCCGGCGGGCTCGGGCGCCTATGAGATGAACGCGGCGGAAACCCGCATCGCCGAGGTCGCCAACCGGCTGCGCGCCCAGACCGGCGCGCGCCCGATCGAGGCCGTCCCGGCGCCGCAGGCCTACGAGCCCGCCCCCGCGCCGGAGGCCTTCGCCCCGGTCTATGAGGAGCGCGCTCCGCAGGCGCGGCCGCCGCAGCGCTACGCCGAGGTCCCCTCCTACGCCGAGGAGCCGCGCGGCTACGCCGAGCCGGCGCCGCAGCCCGCGCGCGCCTATCCGCAGGCGCATGCGCTGGCGCAGGACCAGTTCGACGCGCCCTTCATCCCGGCCGCTCCCGAGTCGCCGGTGGTGCGTCCGCAGCGCATGCCGCAGATCGACGACCTGCCGCTGCCGGCGCAGAACCAGCTGCGCGCGCAGCGCGGCGAAGCTCCGGCGGGCGCCCATCCCGAGGCCAAGCGCCGCTCCCTGCTCGAGCGCCTCGCCTCCTTCGGCGCGAGCAAGCAGGATGAGGCGCCCGAGGCGGCCCAGCTCCGCCTGCCGCAGCCGCGTCCGCAGGCGCCGGCGCAGGCGGTCGGCGACTACGCCAAACGGCGCGAGCCGCCGCGCGAGCGCGCGCCCCAGCATGACCATCAGGCGCGGGTCTACCAGTCGCGCGGCGCGGAGGAGGACCAGCTCGAGATTCCGGCCTTCCTGCGCCGGCAGTCGAGCTGACCGCGGGCGCGCCGCCCGCATGGCGAGCCGTCTCCCGCGCGGGCGGCGGCCCCGCCATACTAACGCCATCGTGACGCCGCAGATGCTTATCCGCGCGGAACCGTCCGCGCGGATTTCAACGGACGACGATCGGGCGATCCGCATGACGCAGGCATTGAAGGCGCATCAATTTTCCAAGAAGGCGCGGCGTCAGGCCGGCGCCCTCCATGGCGCGGCCGTCGTCGCCGCCCTGGCCCTCGCCGGCGCGCCGGCCCGCGCGGACGTGCTCGACTCGCTGAACCCGATGAACTGGTTCAAGGGCGACAGCTACAAGCCCGAGGTCCTGAAGGACACGCCGGCCGACGAGCTCTACAACCAGGGCCTCGTGCGGCTGAAGGCGCGCGACTATGAGGGCGCGGCCAAGTCCTTCAACCAGCTCGACAAGCAGTATCCCTATTCGCAGTGGCAGCGCAAAGGGCTGCTGATGGCGACCTTCGCCCAGTTCCAGTCGGGCGCCTATGAGGACGCGATCGGCTCGGCCAAGCGCTACATCGGGCTGTTCCCCAACGCCGACGACGTCGCCTACGCCTATTATCTGCAGGCGATGTCCTACTATAACCAGATCCCCGACGTCAGCCGCGACCAGGACCGCTCGGCCAAGGCCGCCGAGCTGTTCGCGACGATCGTCGAGAAATATCCGAAGTCGGAATATGTCGACGACGCCCGCTACAAGCTCCAGGTCTGCCGCGACCAGCTCGCCGGCAAGGAGATGATGATCGGGCGCTACTACCTGAACCAGCGCAATTACGTCGCCGCCGTCGGCCGCTTCCGCGAGGTGCTCGCCAAGTACCAGACGACCCGCCACGCCGAAGAGGCGCTGATGCGGCTCACCGAAGCCTATCTCGCGCTCGGCCTGCCCAACGAGGCGCAGACGGCCGCCGCGGTGCTCGGCCACAACTTCCCCGACTCGGTCTGGTACAAGGACGCCTACGCGCTCCTCAAGAACGGCGGGCTCGAGCCCAACGAGGACAAGGGCTCATGGATCTCGAAGGCGTTCAATAAGCTCGGCCTCGGCTGAGCGGCCGGGCTTCTTGCGGCGGGCGCGGGCGTGAAAACGGCGCGCCGGCGCGGGCGGAAAATGCTATGACCGCGCCATGCTCGTCCAGCTCTCCATCCGCAACATCGTCCTGATCGACCGGCTGGACGTCTCCTTTTCGCACGGCCTCACCGTGCTGACCGGCGAGACCGGCGCCGGCAAATCCATCCTTCTCGACTCCTTCTCGCTGGCGCTCGGCGCGCGCGGCGACGGCTCGCTCGTGCGCGCCGGCGAGGCGCAGGGGCAGGTCAGCGCCGTGTTCGACCTCGCCCCCGGCCACCCGGCGCTCGGGGCGGCCGAGGCGCAGGACATCGAGACCGACGGCGGGCTGATCCTGCGCCGCGTCCAGCTCGCCGACGGGCGCACGCGCGCCTTCGTCAACGACCAGCGCGTCACCAACGAGGCGCTGCGCGCGGTGACGAAAGCCCTCGTCGAGATCCACGGCCAGCACGACGACCGGGCGCTGATCGACCCCGCGACGCATCGCGCGCTCATCGACGCCTATGGCGGCCTCGAGCCGCAGCTTGCGCAAACCCGCGAGACCCATGCGCGCTGGCGGGCGCTCGTCGCCGAGCGCGCGCGCGAGGAGGCGCGCGTCGTCGCGGCGCGGGCCGAGGCCGACTATCTGCGCGCCGCGCATGAAGAGCTCGACAAGCTCGCGCCCGAGCCCGGCGAGGAGGAAGAGCTCGCCGGACGGCGCGCCGACATGATGCAGGCCGAGAAGGTCGCGGCCGACCTGCGCGACGCCTATGAGTCGGTCGGCGGCGATCATTCCCCCGTCGCCGCGCTCGCGGCCGCGCTGCGCCGGCTGCAGCGGCGCGAGGCGCAGGCGCCGCATCTGATCGAGCCGCCGGCGAAAGCGCTCGACGAGGCGATCACCGCGCTCGACGCCGCCGCCTCCGCCCTGCAGGAGGCGCTGCGCGCCGCCGACTACGATCCGCGCGAGCTGGAGGCGGTCGAGGAGCGCCTGTTTTCGCTGCGCGGGGCGAGCCGCAAATATTCCGTCCCCGTCGAGGGCCTGCCGGCGCTGGCGGAGAATTTCGCCGCCTCGCTCGAAGCGCTCGACGCCGGCGAGGCGCGGCTCGTCGCGCTGACCGGCGAGGCGGCCGAGGCGCAGGCGGGCTACGAGGCGGCGGCTAAAATCCTGTCTCAGGCTCGGCGCGAGGCGGCGCAGGCGCTCGACGCCGCCGTGAACGCCGAGCTCGCCCCGTTGAAGCTCGAAGGGGCGCAGTTCTCGACCATGATCCGCGACGAGCCCTGCGGCGCGGACGGGATCGACCAGGTCGAGTTCTGGGTGCGCACCAACCCCGGCGCGCGTCCCGGCCCGCTGATGAAGATCGCCTCGGGCGGCGAGCTCGCGCGCTTCATGCTGGCGCTGAAAGTCTCCCTCGCCGAGCGCGGCTCCGCCCCGACCCTCGTCTTCGACGAGATCGACACCGGCGTCGGCGGCGCGGTGGCCGACGCCATCGGCGAGCGGCTGGCCCGGCTCGGACGCCGGGCGCAGGTGCTCGCCGTGACCCATGCGCCGCAGGTCGCCGCCAAGGCGCAGAGCCATCTGCGCATCCTGAAGGCGCCGAGCGAGCCCGGCCGCGTGGCGACGCAGGTGTTCGAGCTGGAGCCGAAGGCGCGGCGCGAGGAGATCGCCCGCATGCTCGCCGGCGCCAGCGTGACGGAGGAGGCGCGCGCGGCGGCGGCGCGCCTGCTGCAGGGCGCGCAATAGGCGCAGCGGCGCGTGCACGGGAACTTGAAACGGCGTCGCCGACGTGCGTTTCTAAGGCCGTATCGCAGCAATTTTTTGTGCCGCGTCATTCGGAACGGCCGCAATCGGCGAAGCGGCGACGCGCTTTGTCGCCCGCGGGAAATTTGTTTCTCGAACGGAGGCGTTCATGCGGCTTTGGCGCGCCAGATCAAATCATGACAGCGAAACGCGGCGGAAAACCGCGCTTTTCCCGCGCCTTGCGTCGTTCGCCGCCGTCCTGGCCGTCGTATCGTGCCTCGGCGCACACCCGGCGGCGGCGTGGCCGCGATAGTTCGGGCCCTTCGCCTACGCCACCGCCGACGGCGGCGTCGCCGTTGTCGACATCGCCGCCCAGACCAAGACGGCGTCGATCCCGCTCGGCGATTGGAGCGGCCCGATCGCCGTGACGCGGGACGGGACCTCGATCTACGCCGGCTACAGGAAAGGGACCGCGGCGGCCGTCGCCGCGATCGACGCCGGCTCCAACGTCGTCAAGGCGCGCATCCGGGTGTCGGGAGCGCCGACGGCGATCTTCACCAACGCCAGGCGCAATTCGGTCTACATCGTTCACAAGAGCGGCGCGGCGGGCGCCGAGCGGACCGGCGTCGCGGTGATCGACGTCGCGACCAACGCGCTCGTCGCCGACATCGCGCTCGGGCGAGGCGATTTCGACGTCCGCGCGCCAAGCGACGGCGATTGGCTTGCGGTCCTGAACAAAAGCGCCGGAACGCTGGTCACGATCAACGCAAAGACCAACGCCGTCGTCGCTACGATCCCGCTCGGTGGCCTCGCGCGGGCGTTCGACGTCAGGCCGGACGGGCTGCAGGCGTTCGTTCTGCGGCGTCGCGACGACGGCGTGGCGGACATCGTAGTGGTCAATATTCCCGACGCGACGTTGTTCGGCAATATAGAAACCAATTTCGATCTGGACAAAGCGCCATTCGGCGTCGTTAAGGTCGATCCGATTGGAAACGGCGGCGCCGTCGTCGCGCCGGTCCCCTCCCGATACAATTCGGCGGCGACGATTTATTTTCCCGCGGCAGGATGGACCTATCCGCAAGCGGACTTGCCTCCGATGTATGAGTCGGACGGACTTTGGGGGACGCTGTCCATAGTATTTTCTCCTTACGGCAATCCCATGTTTCAATTAGCTCCTGGCGCTGTCGCCGAACGTTTCAACTACGACCTTTTTGGCGGCGTGAATTTCGCCGGCCGCCCGGGCCAATCGGCGCTCACGCCCGACAACAGATATCTCTTTGTCCCGATAAGCAGCGATCAGCCGGGGCGAACGGGCCTCGAAATGATCTGGGCGCAACCAATGTATAAAGACGGGGCCGTCATCCCCTTCACGTCGATCTCGGACGTCGCGATCGTCGAGCCGCAACTCGGCGCGCCATTCGAAAAATTGGCGATCGCCTATCTCGACATCGCCCATCGGGCCACGGCGGGCGAAGACCTATTCAATTTCTACGGCGAGGTCACGACTTACGCCTCATTCGATACGTTCCGACCTGATGTCAGGGGCATGACAGTGGAGGTCGGCGCCTTCAAAACGACGATCCCGTCAGGCAAATTCAAGAAGGCGTCCGATGGCTCCCACGTCTACAACGCGTGGGTCGACGGCGTCGTCTACAACGCCTATGTGAGGCCTCTAGGAAACTATAAGTACACCGCGCATCTTCTGCTGCGGTACGCGCCGCTGCCACAGATCGCCAACCCGGCGCAGGTCCGCCTGTCGTTCGGCGTGCTTGGCGGCCTGCAGGCGACGATCGCCACCATTCGCTAGATCCCGCCATTGGTCGTGCGGCGTTTGAACGCGGCTTTAACCGTGATGCGCCAATCCTCGCGCCGATGGATGTCGCGCGATGAAAAAGCCGAAGGCCCATGGCGACAAGCCGGTCGCCGAAATGACGCTCGCGCAGGCGAGGCGCGAGCATCGCCGCCTCGGCGAGGAGATCGCCGCGCATGACGCGCGCTATTACCAGGAGGACGCGCCGACCGTCTCCGACGCCGAATATGACGCGCTGCGCCGGCGCTACGGCGAGATCGAGGAGAAATTTCCGCAGCTCTCGAGCTCTGAATCGCTGACGAAGACGGTCGGCGCCAAGCCCTCCGAGAAATTCGCGAAAGTTCGTCACGCCGTCCCGATGCTCTCGCTCGGCAACGTCTTCTCCGACGAGGAGGTCGTCGAATTCGTCGCCCGCGTGCGCCGCTTCCTCGGGCTGTCCGAGGACGCCCCGCTCGCCATGACCGCCGAGCCGAAGATCGACGGGCTCTCCTGCTCGCTGCGCTACGAGAAGGGCGAGCTCGTCACGGCGGCGACGCGCGGCGATGGCTATGAGGGCGAGGACGTCACCGCCAACGTGCGCACGATGCGCGAAATCCCCGCGCGGCTCGAGGGATCGCCTCCCGACGTTCTCGAGGTCCGCGGCGAGGTCTACATGACCCACGCCGACTTCTTCGCGCTCAACGCGCGCCAGGAGGAGGCGGGCAAAACCCTCTTCGCCAATCCGCGCAACGCGGCGGCCGGCTCGCTGCGCCAGCTCGACGCGGCGATCACGGCGTCGCGGCCGCTGCATTTCTTCGCCTACGCCTGGGGCGAGGTCGCGCCGCAGCTTCCGGCGCGCACCCAGCATGGCGTGATCGAGGCGTTCGCGGCGTATGGGCTGCCGGTCAATCCGCTGACGCGCCTCCGCCATACGGCGCAGGAGCTCGTCGACCATTACCGGCGCGTCGAGGAGATGCGCGCGAGCCTGCCCTATGACATCGACGGCGTCGTCTACAAGGTCGACGAGATCGCCCTGCAGGAGCGGCTCGGCTTCGTCTCGCGCGCGCCGCGCTGGGCGGTCGCGCACAAGTTCCCGGCGCAGGAGGCGACGACGGTCCTGCGCGGAATCGAGATCCAGGTCGGGCGCACCGGCGCGCTGACGCCGGTGGCGCGGCTCGATCCGGTCACCGTCGGCGGCGTCGTCGTCGCCAACGCCACGCTGCACAATGAGGACGAGATCGCGCGCAAGGACGTCCGCGTCGGCGACACGGTGCGCCTGCGCCGCGCCGGCGACGTGATCCCGCAGGTGCTCGGCCCGGTGCTCGAGAAGCGCCCGGCGGACGCCGCGCCCTACGTTTTCCCCGATCATTGCCCGGTCTGCGGCTCGGCGGCGCTGCGCGAGATCGACGCGAAGACGGGCGAAGCCGACGTCGTGCGCCGCTGCACCGGCGTCCTCGTGTGCCCGGCGCAGGCGATCGAGCGGCTGAAGCATTTCGCCTCGCGCGACGCGATGGACATCGAGGGGCTCGGCGAGAAGCAGATCGAGCAGTTCTTCAACGACGGGACGATCCGCACTGCGGCCGACATCTTCACGCTGTCCGAGCGCGACAGGACGCAGCTCAAAAAGCTCAAGGACCGCGAAGGCTATGGCGAGGTCTCGGCGCGCAATCTCTTCGGCGCGATCGAGGCGCGCCGCGCGCCGCCGCTGAATCGCTTCATCTACGCGCTCGGGATCCGCCACGTGGGCGAGACCAACGCGCGCCGCCTCGCGCGCCATTTCGGCTCCTTCGCGGCGCTGCGCGAGACGGCGCGCGCCGCCGCGCCCGAGAGCGAGGCGCGCGCCGAGATCAACAATATCGACGGGGTCGGCCCGGTCGTCGCCGAGGCGGTCGCCGATTTCTTCATGGAGCCGCGCAACGAGGCCGCGCTCGACGCGCTGCTGGCTCAGGTGGAGCCGACCCCGATGGAGGCGATCGTCGCGTCGAGCCCCGTCGCTGGCAAGACAATCGTCTTCACCGGCGCGCTCGCGCGCATGACGCGGGACGAGGCGAAGGCGATGGCCGACCGGCTCGGCGCGAAGGTCGCCGCCTCGGTGTCGAAGAAGACCGATCTCGTCGTCGCCGGCGAAGGCGCGGGCTCGAAGCTGGCGAAGGCCAGGGAGCTCGGGATCGAGACGGTGAGCGAGGAGGAGTGGCTGGAGCTCGCGGGGCGAGGCGCATAGAAGCCGCGCGGCGTTGAACGTCGCGCCGCGAACGCCTATCCTCCCTCTGGACGGCGTCGAGCCGCAGGAGACGGGGGAGACGAGGAAAATGTCCGTCATCGCGCCGCCCTTCACCGCCGAGAGCGCGGCGAAGAAAGTCCGCCTCGCCGAGGACGGCTGGAACGGCCGCGACCCGGAAAAGGTCGCGCTCGCCTATACGCCGGACAGCCGCTGGCGCAACCGCGCCGAATTCATCGAGGGGCGCGCGGAGATCGTCGCCTTTCTCAGGCGCAAATGGGCGAAGGAGCTCGACTATCGCCTCATCAAGGAGCTGTGGGCCTGCGCCGGGGCGCGCATCGCCGTGCGCTACGCCTATGAATGGCGTGACGACAGCGGCGGCTGGTTCCGCTCCTACGGCAACGAGAACTGGGAGTTCGACGAAAGCGGCCTGATGCGCCGGCGCTTCTCCTCGATCAACGACCTGCCGATCAAGGAGGAGGAGCGCAAGTTCCGCTGGCCGCTCGGAAGGCGGCCCGACGATCATCCGGGCCTCTCCGATCTCGGCCTCTGAGGCGAGCCTATCCCGGTCCGCCGGAGCGGGCCGGGGTCATGAAGCTCTCGCGCTTCGGCAGTTTCGGGACTGCCGCTCGAGCCGGTCGCGGAAGGCAGGGGGGATCCGTCGTGAGGGCGTCCTTGGCGCGCTTGCGGCCCGCAGGCGAGGCCATAAAGATGGCGGCGCCCGATTCGGAGGCTCGCCCAGTGTCGATCGATGACGTCGCCGACCCGACCGACCCGTGGCTTCGCGAGGCGCAGACCTTTCCCGTCCTTTCCGCCGAGATGGCCGCGCGCGCCGGCGCCTATGGACGCGAGGAGGTTTTCGCGCGGGACACGCGGCTGTTCGAGCGCGGCGACCGCGACGCCGATTTCTTTCTCGTCCTCGACGGCGCGATCGACATCCTCGCCGACGATTTGCGCGGCGGCCCGGTCACGCTCGCGACCTACGGGCCGGGCCAGTTCACCGGCGAGCTGAACCTCTACAACTCCCGTCAGATCCTCGTCGCCGGGCGCGCGCGCGAAGGCGCCCGCCTGCTTCGCATAAAGCACGCGGACTTCCGCCGCCTGGTCTCCGCCGAGCCCGACATCGGCGAGATCGTCATGCGCGCCTACATCCTGCGCCGCGTCGGCTTCATCCGCCACGCCCAGGGCGGCGTCGCGCTGCTCGGCAGCCCGCAGAACGGCGATTTCCTGCGCGTCAGGCGCTTCCTCGCGCGCAACGGCTACCCGCACGAGGCGCTCGACGCCGATCTCGCCGGAGAGGACGCCCTTTTCGCCGGGCTCGACGTCGCGGACGGCGACCTGCCGGTCGTGATCGCGCCGAACCGCGAGATCCTGCGCAATCCTTCGAACCTCGAGCTCGCCCGGCGGCTCGGCCTGACCGAGACGCTCGATCCAGCCGCCGTCTATGACGTCGTCGTGGCGGGGGCGGGGCCGGCGGGGCTCGCGGCGGCGGTCTACGCGGCCTCCGAAGGTCTCGACACGCTGGTGATCGAGGAGCTCGCGCCGGGCGGGCAAGCCGGCCAGTCGTCGAAGATCGAGAACTATCTCGGCTTTCCGACCGGCGTGTCGGGCCAGGCGCTCGCCGGACGGGCGCAGATCCAGGCGCAGAAATTCGGCGCGAGGCTCGCCGTCGCCCGCGCCGTCGCCTCGCTCGACTGCTCGACGACGCCGCTGCGCCTGACGCTCGACGACGGCCAGAGCGTGCGCGCCCGCGCGGTGGTGGTGGCGACGGGCGCGCGCTACCGCCGGCTCGACCTGCCCGACTACGACAAATACGAGGGGCAGGGGATCCAATACGCCGCGACCGCGGTGGAGGCGCAGCTGTGCGCCGACGCCGAGGTCGTCGTGGTCGGCGGCGGCAATTCGGCGGGGCAGGCGGCGACGTTCCTCGCCCGCACGGCCGCCCATGTCCATATTCTCGTGCGTGGCCCGAGCCTCTCCGACACCATGTCGGATTATCTCGTGCGGCGCATCGGCGCCTCGCCGCGCGTCACCGTGCGCGCCGATACCGAGATCGCCGAGTTGCATGGCGACGAGCATTTGCGCGCCGTCACATGGACGAACCGTGCGACCGGACAAAGCGAGACGCGGCGCGTCGGCGCGCTGTTCGTGATGATCGGCGCCGAGCCCAACACCGGCTGGCTCGACGGCTGCCTCGATCTCGACCGGCAGGGCTTCGTGCGCACCGGCTTCGCCTGCAAGGAGGGATGGAGCGGCTCTCCGTTCGCTGCGTCGAGGCCGGGCGTCTTCGCGATCGGCGACGTGCGCTCGGGCTCGATCAAGCGCGTCGCCGCGAGCGTCGGCGAGGGCTCGGTGGTGGTCCACGACATCCATCGCTTCCTCAACCCGGCGCTCTGAGCGGGCGCCGTCGGCGACGCGCCGCAACTTCGGCGACCGCGCGGATTGGCGGCGAGCCAGCCGTCATCGCGCGAGGATACGATCACCAAGCCCACGATCACCGCAAAGGAACGCCGATCTATTACAAGGATGGGGAACCGGACAGCCTGTGTCGGCCAGCTCGGCGCCGCACTCGGCCTGACCGGCGCCGCCATCACGCTGGCCATCGAAGGGCGCCAGCGTGATGGACGCTGCGCCGGAACGCCGGAAAGGCTCGGCCAGCGCGCCTGCGCTCAATCCGCTGTCTGGCGTCGCTGGACGCTGCGGACACCGCGCGACGCCCGTTCCATGACGAGCGCGAGCCTGTCCCGAACGAAGGGGTCGAGCAATTTGACGAACAGCAGGGAGAGCGCAAGCACGATCGCGATGGCGAAGGGCGTCGCAATCTCAACGGGACATCCAAGACGTGCGAAGGAGCGGCTGATCAGCAGGCCGCAATTATTGTGGAGCAGATAGATCGGAAAGGACAGCAATCCCAGCAATCTGATGGTCGGCGCGATGCGCGGCGAAGCGAGCGGACCGGAGCCGGCAAAGATGAACGCGGCCATCGCCGCGAGCGCGACGAGCCAGATCAGCATGGGCGACAGCAGGATGACGCCGTTCGGATGGTGCTCGACGATATACATCCGTGCGCTCGCGGCGACGGAAAGCGTGCAAACGACTGTAAAAAGCGCCGTGGCGACGAGAAGCAGACGGTTTTTCCTGTCGTCGGATAACGCCCAAAGCGTGGCGCCCAGCGCGAAGAAGCATCCGTGCTGCAACAGCAGCAAACGGGTCGTCCGCATCGCGCCGAGCGAATGCGCGAGGACGACGAAGCGCGACGGCAAATATTGAGGATAGAGATTTGCGGCGGCGACGAACAGGACGAAGACGGACGAGATCAGGCCGAGGGCGATCATCGCCGGCGTGAGAGCGCGCAAGCCGAAAGAGTGCAGCAGGACGAAGATCAGAATGTAGAACGCCACCTCGACTTGCAGGGTCCAGTAGACGACGTCGATCGGCCTTCCGATGGGCAGGAGCCCGAGGGTCGTGAAATAGCGCGGCAGAATGTCGCTCTCTTGCGCGCCGTTGGCGAGTATGATCATGGCGGCAAAGGATGTCGTCGCCGCCAGCCAGACGGTCGGAGCCAGTCGAAGAACGCGCCGACGGCAGAAAGTCCAAGCGGATCCGTTCTGCGCGCTGAAGACGATGACGAAGCCGGACAGGACGAAAAAAATCTCGACGCCGATCCAGCCAAACCACCAGACATGCGAAAAATCCCCGGCCGCTTCGGAAATGTCGCCATTCTTCCAAAAATAGAGATGATAAATCATCACTATGAAGGCCGCTAGGAACCGAACGAGGTCCAGGCCGGTCACATGGGTTCCTGGTCTCAAGGTCGGGGCGTCATTTGCGAACATGAGGATCTCTGCTTTCGGGAGCGCGCCGCTCGACATGCCGCCGGCCATAGCCGACGCTCGATCGTTCCCGCCACACGGAACTCGTCTTCCCGCGCTGTCACGCGAAGCTGATTATTCTCTTGCATAGATAACATAAATTTCTGCGACGCGGCAAATGGACCGCTGCGTCGCACTACGGAGACTGCGCGGCAGGCGCTGGGGCGTCACAATGCGCTGGCGTGGCGTCCGTCGCTCGCCAAGAGACGTCCAGACCACACGGCGCTCAGCGCGCCTTCTCCACCTGCGGCAGCAGGGTCTGGCGCAGCGCCTCCTCCGTCAGCGGGCCGACGAAGCGATAGGCGATGGTCCCGTCGCCGCGGATCACGAAGGTTTCGGGCACGCCGTAGACGCCGAGGTCGATCGCCGCGCGGCCTTTCTCGTCGGCGCCGATCATCGCATACGGGGAGCCAAGCCGGCCGAGGAAGCTTTTGACGTTCGCCGGAGCGTCCTTGTAGGCGAGGCCGACGAGGCGGGCGCCCGAGGCCTTCAGCGCCGGATCGGCGGCGAGCGCGGACAGCACGGGATGCTCCTCGCGGCAAGGGACGCACCACGACGCGAAGACGTTGAGGATCGTCACATGGCCCTGGCGCAGGTCGGCGTCGGAGAGCCCGTCCGCGCCGGCGAGGCCCTCGACGCCCGGCAGCGTGAAGGCCGGGACCTGACGGCCGATGAGCGCGGAGGGCAGGCGCGAGGCGTCGCCGGCGAAAAGGCGCACGAAGAACAGCGCCGCGAGCGCCGCGAACAGGACGAGCGGCAGGAAGACGAGCAGCGGCCGGCGCTTTGCGCGCGCGCCGGCCTCGTTGGCGGAGCTCATCGCGCCGCCCTCATCGGTCCGCTCATGGCTCCAGCCGCCCGGCGTCGGCGCCGCGCTGCGGGAAACGCTTCAGCGCGCGCTTCAGGGCGGCGTAGTCGAGCATCGTCGCGAGGATCATGGCGCCAAGGATCAGCGCGCCGGCGATATAGGCGGCGAGGACGTAGCCGAAATTGTGGTCGACGCTCACCGCGCGCCTCCGAGGAAGGCGCCGGCGGGCGCGGCCTCGCCGCGCTCGGAATCGGCGGTCAGGATGGCGAGGCGGCGCAGGCGGCGGCGCAGGATCTCGTTGCGGATCGCCGCCAGATGCAGGGTGAGGAACAGCGCGGCGAAGGCGAGCGCCATCGCGACGAGCGGCCACAGCATCGAGGGCGCGATGGCCGACCCGCCCATGCGCATCACCGAGGCCGGCTGGTGCAGCGTGTTCCACCAGTCGACCGAGAACTTGATGATCGGGATGTTCACGGCGCCGACCAGGGTGAAGATCGCAGCGCCCCGCGCCGCCTTGCCGGGGTCCTCTATCGTGCGCCAGAGCGCGATCAGCGCCAGATAGATGAGGAACAGCACGAGCACCGAGGTCAGCCGCGCGTCCCAGACCCACCACGCGCCCCACATCGGCTTGCCCCACAGCGAGCCGGTGACGAGGCACAGGAAGGTGAAGCCGGCGCCGAGCGGCGCGGCGGCCTTCTGCGCCGCGTCGGCGAGCGGATGGCGCCAGACGAGGCTGCCGATCGCCGCCGAGGTCATCGTCGCGTAGACGAACATCGACATCCAGGCGGCGGGCACGTGCAGATACATGATGCGCACGCTCTCGCCCTGCTGGTAATCGGGCGGGGCGACGAACAGCGCGAGATAGAGGCCGAGGCAGAAGAGGGCGCCGGTCAGCGCGGCGAGGCCGGGGACGAGCGCGCCTACGAGCCGCAGAAAATTCGACGGATTGGCGTAATTGCGCATGGCTCTCCCTGGACGGCCTCGGGCGCGCCCTCGGCGCTGGAGTTTTATTCTCTCGTCCCTTGGAACGCAATCGCGCGGCGCGGGACGACGTTGGACGGCGTGGCGCAAGCTTAAGAGATGGCGAGGCTTTTCGTCGCTCAAGGCGTCGCGGGCGGGTCGCGGCGGCGTTTTGCGGCCGGTTTGTTATAGCGGCCGGAAGTTCATGGAAGACCGGCGCGCGAGGACGGCGGCAGGATCGCCGCCGCCGTCGCGTCCGCGCGGCCGGAGACGTTCAAGGCGTCGGGTTCAGCTGCGGCGACGCCGCGACGGCGCGTCATGGCCTGCGCAACCGCCGATGCGTCGTCCGCGCCGCGCCCGGCGCGCTATGCGGATTGAGCAACGTCTGCCTCAAATTCAGCCCGCCGGTGAGCGGGCCGGCCGACCTCAATCTCGTGAAGGTCGCGCCGCCGAGCCCCGACAAGAAGAGCTGCTGGCTTCAGGGCGGCGTCCCGCACCAGCTGACCGGCCTCGCCGGCGTGCCGATTCTGGTCGCGACCGGCCAGGCCTCCTATCACGCGACCTATGATTACTGCACGTCGAAGTTTCTGACGCAGGCCGGGGTCAAGCACGACTATGTGCCGCTGGCCTCCGTGGGCATCCTCGGCAACGGCCATATGGAGATGCTGGAGATGAACAATCTGACGATCGCCGCCTTTTACGAGAGGTGGCTGGCGAGCAAGCTGAGGTAGCGGGCGCTTCCCCCGGAGCCGAACGGGCGGCGTCAGCGGGAATCGGACGTCCACCCGCCCGGACCCCAGCCGCCCCCCTGCGAGGCGCCGGGGCCTTGCGGCGCGTAGGCGCCCGCGCCCCAGGCGCCGTCCCGCCCTTCGCCGGGAGCGGGCGGATAGGCGCGGGTCGGCGCGCCTACGCTCGCCGGGCCGGAGTTCCAGCCGCCGTTCTGGACGGCCGCGGCGCCGACCATCGCGCCGGCGGCGGCGGCGCCTGCGTCCCATCCCCATGCGCCGGGCGGACGGGGGCCAGGCGGGAAGGGGCCCGGAGGACGCGGGCCAGGCGGCGAGGGAGACGGCGGAAACGGGCCTGGCGGGCGCGGCGCGGGGCCGGGCCAGCCGCCGCGCGAGCCTGCGCCGCGCGCCTCGAAGGCGCCAGCGCCATGAAGCGGCGCGAGCATGAAGGACGCAAGCAGGGCGGGGAGGAGAAGATGGGCGCGGCTCGACATGGCGCGATCCTCGCCCCTGCGCCTTGCGCCGGGCTGCCCTATTCGCTCATGTGACGCAGCGCCGCCGCCGCCGCGACGGGCGCGCCGACGAGCGCGAGCAGGGTGCACGCGCCAAGGATCAGGAACGGCGGCGCGGCGGGAGCGGGCGCGAGCCCCGAGCCCGCGCTCGCCGCCGCGACGCCGAAGATCAGCGCCGGCGCGCAGAACGGCAGGATCAGCACGGGCAGCAGCAGCCCGCCGCGCCGCAGGCTGACGGTGAGCGCCGCGCCGATCGCCCCGATCAGGGTCAGCGCCGGCGTGCCGACGAGCAGCGAGAGCGCGACGCTCCACAACTGGCCCGCAGGCGCGCCGAGCATCACGGCGAAGACGGGGGCGGCGAGCACGAGCGGCAGTCCGGTCAGGAGCCAGTGCGCCGCGCATTTGACCAGCACGATCAGCTCGAGCGGCGCGCGGCTCGCCATCATGAGGTCGAGCGAGCCGTCCTCATGGTCGGACTGGAACAGGCGGTCGAGGCCGATCAGCGTCGCGAGCAGGGCGGAAATCCATAGAATCGCCGGCGCGATGCGCGACAGAAGCGCGAGGTCGGGGCCGACCGCGAAGGGGGTCAGCGCGACGAGCGCCAGGAAGAAGGCGACGCCAAGGCTCGCCGCCCCGCCGATGCGCCGGCCGATGCGCAATTCGCGCGCGAACAGCGCGCGCAGCGGACGGGGGCGCCCGCGCCGCAGGCGCGGCGTCGCGTCGTCTTTCATCGGACTGCGGCTCCAAGCGGCAACTCGCGCGCGGGAACGTCGAGCGCCGCGTGCGTCGAGGCGACGACGAGGCCGCCCTCGGCGAGATGGCCCCGGATCAGCCCGGCGACGAGGCGCTGCGAGGCGGCGTCGAGCGCGGTCGTCGGCTCGTCGAGGAGCCAGAGCGGGCGGCGCGCGACAAGGAGCCGCGCCAGCGCCACCCGACGCTTCTGGCCGGCCGAAAGATAGCTCGCGGGAAGGTCGGCGACATGCGGCAGGCCGAAGGCTTCGAGCGCTTGCGCCGCGCTGGCGCCGCCCTGGCCCGCATCCAGCATGGCGGCGAAGAATTCGAGGTTCTCGCGCGCCGTGAGCGCGCCTTTGAGGGCGTCCGCATGACCGACGTAATGCGCCTGCTCGGCGAGCGTCTCCTCGCCCTTGGGGACCAGCGAGGCCGCCCCGGAAACGAGCGGGAGCAGCCCCGCGAGGACGCGCAGGAGCGTCGACTTGCCGGCGCCGTTGCGCCCCGTCACGACGAGGGCTTCGCCCGGTTCGACGACGAAGGACAAGTCCTTGAGGACGCTGCGGCCGCCGCGTTCGACGCAGAGTCCTGCGGCCTCAAGACGCATCGCCGAACCGCATGAAATCAGGGCTCCCCGAGCTCGCGCAAATTGCCGCCGCGGCCTTCCTATCGCGTATGGCTCTCGCGCGACAAATTATTTATAAGCGCTCCAAACTTTTCCTCTGACCACCGGTCCGCGCGGAGAAAATCCATGGCGTCGCTCGACAGTTTCAAATGCCGCAAGAAGCTCACCGTCGGCCGCAAGACCTATCATTATTATTCGCTCAAGGCCGCGGAGAAGAACGGTCTCGCCGGCATTTCGCGACTGCCGTTCTCGATGAAGATCCTGCTTGAGAATCTGCTGCGGTTCGAGGACGGGCGCTCGGTCACCAAGGAGGACATCGAGGCGGTCGCCGCCTGGCTCGACAACAAGGGCAAGACCGAGCGCGAGATCGCCTTCCGCCCCACCCGCGTGCTGATGCAGGACTTCACCGGCGTGCCCGCCGTCGTCGACCTCGCCGCCATGCGCGACGCCATGACCTCGCTCGGCGGCGATCCGCAGAAGATCAATCCGCTGGTCCCGGTCGACCTCGTCATCGACCATTCGGTCATCGTCGACGTCGCCGGCACCAACAAGGCGCTCAAGGCCAACGTCGACCTCGAATACCAGCGCAACGGCGAGCGCTACCGCTTCCTCAAGTGGGGCCAGGGCTCGTTCGACAATTTCCGCGTCGTGCCGCCCGGCACCGGCATCTGCCACCAGGTCAATCTCGAATATCTCGCCCAGACCGTCTGGACGAAGAAGGAGAGGGTCAAGGCCAAGGGCAAGACCGAGACGGTCGAGGTCGCCTATCCCGATTCGCTCGTCGGCACCGATTCGCACACCACCATGGTCAACGGGCTTTCGGTGCTCGGCTGGGGCGTCGGCGGCATCGAGGCCGAGGCCTGCATGCTCGGCCAGCCGCTGTCGATGCTGCTGCCGGAGGTGATCGGCTTCAAGCTCTACGGCGACCTCAAGGAGGGCGTCACCGCGACCGACCTCGTGCTGACCGTCACGCAGATGCTGCGCAAGAAGGGCGTCGTCGGCAAGTTCGTCGAGTTCTACGGCGCCGGGCTGAACCACCTCTCGCTCGCCGACCGCGCGACGATCGCCAACATGGGCCCCGAATATGGCGCGACCTGCGGCTTCTTCCCCATCGACGCCGAGACGATCAACTATCTGACGGTGTCGGCGCGCTCCACGGCGCGCGTCGCCCTCGTCGAGGACTACGCCAGGGCCCAGGGGCTGTTCCGCACCAGCCGCACGCCCGAGCCGGTGTTCACCGACACGCTGGAGCTCGACCTTTCGACCGTCGTTCCCTCGATGGCCGGTCCGAAGCGTCCCGAAGGGCGCATTCCGCTCGAAGGCGTCGGCTCCGGCTTCGTGGGCGCGCTTGAAAGCGAATACAAAAAAGGCAAGGAGCTCGGCCCGCGCTTCCCGGTGGAGGGCAAGGGCTTCGACATCGGCCACGGCGACGTGGTCATCGCCGCCATCACCTCCTGCACCAACACCTCCAATCCGAGCGTGCTGATCGGCGCGGGCCTGCTCGCCCGCAACGCGGTCGAGAGGGGCCTGACCGCCAAGCCCTGGGTCAAGGCCTCGCTCGCGCCGGGGAGCCAGGTCGTCGCCGAGTATCTGTCGGCGTCCGGCCTGCAGAAATATCTCGACAAGGTCGGCTTCAACCTCGTCGGCTTCGGCTGCACCACCTGCATCGGCAACTCCGGCCCGCTCGCGCCGGAAATCTCCAAGACGATCAACGACAACGGCCTCGTCGCCGCCGCCGTGCTGTCCGGCAACCGCAACTTCGAGGGCCGCATCAGCCCCGACGTGCAGGCGAATTACCTCGCCTCGCCGCCGCTCGTCGTCGCCCATGCGATCGCCGGCACGGTCGCCCGCGACTTCACGAGCGAGCCGCTCGCCTACGACAAGAAGGGGACGCCGGTCTATCTCCACGAGATCTGGCCGTCGGACGAGGAGATCGAAGCGTACACCTCCGAGTTCGTCACCAAGAAGGTGTTCAAGTCGCGCTACGCCGACGTGTTCGCCGGCGACGTCAACTGGCGCAAGGTCAAGGCGCCGGAGGGCGAAACCTACAAATGGGACATGGGCTCGACCTATGTGCAGAACCCGCCCTATTTCGTCGGCCTGACGCCCGAGCCGCGCCCGGTCGAGGACATCGTCAACGCCCGCATCCTGGCGCTGTTCGGCGACAAGATCACCACCGACCACATCTCGCCGGCCGGTTCGATCAAGGCCGCCTCGCCGGCCGGCAGCTACCTGCTCGAGCGGCAGGTCGCGCAACAGGACTTCAACCAGTACGGCACACGGCGCGGCAATCATGAGATCATGATGCGCGGCACCTTCGCCAACATCCGCATCAAGAACTTCATCCGCGAGACGGACGGCGTCGTGCCGGAGGGCGGCTACACCAAGCACTGGCCCGACGGCGAGGAGATGTCGATCTACGACGCCTCGATGAAGTACCAGGCGGACGGCGTGCCGCTCGTCATCTTCGCCGGCGCCGAATACGGCAACGGCTCCTCGCGCGACTGGGCGGCGAAGGGCACGCGCCTCCTCGGCGTGCGCGCGGTCATCGCCGAATCGTTCGAGCGCATCCATCGCTCGAACCTCGTCGGCATGGGCGTGCTGCCGCTGACCTTCGAGCCGGGAACGAGCTGGAGGAGCCTCGGCCTCAAGGGCGACGAGGAGATCACCATCCACGGCCTCGGCGAAGGGCTGCAGCCGCGCCAGATGATGGAGATGGAGATCGTCTTTTCCGGCGGCAAGAAAAAGAAGGTTCCGCTGCTCTGCCGCATCGCGACGCTCGACGAGCTCGACTACTTCAAGAACGGCGGCATCCTGCCCTACGTCCTGCGCCAGCTCGCGGCCGCGTGACGTTTCGCGGGCGCTGCGGCGCCCGCGTCGTCATCGAGAACGGCGGCCGCCGAAGCGGCCGCCTTCGCGCAAAAAAGCTTCGCCGCCCCGCAAGGGCGGCGTAAACGTTTCTGGACCGCGCCGCGGGGCCGTCCGACGGGCCCGCGAGACGTCCAATCAAACAAGCGGACCCGCCCCATGACCACGTACAAGCTTCTCGTTCTCCCCGGCGACGGCATCGGCCCCGAGGTGATGGCCGAGGTCGAGAAGATCGCCGCCTTCCTCGGCGCCGAAGGCCTCGTCAAGTTCGAGATCGAGAGGGGCCTCGTCGGCGGCTCGGCCTATGACGTCCATGGCGTCGCGATCAGCGAGCAGGACATGGCGCGCGCGCAGGGCGCCGACGCCGTGCTGCTCGCCGCCGTCGGCGGCCCCAAATGGGACGCGGTTCCCTATGACGTGCGCCCGGAGGCGGGACTCTTGCGGCTGCGCAAGGATCTGCAGCTTTTCGCCAACCTGCGTCCGGCGATCTGCTACCCGGCGCTCGCCGACGCCTCTTCGCTGAAGCGCGAGATCGTCGACGGCCTCGACATCCTGATCGTGCGCGAGCTGACCGGCGGCGTCTATTTCGGCGAGCCGAAGCAGATCGTCGACCTCGGCGACGGCCAGCGCCGCGCCATCGACACGCAGGTCTACGACACCTACGAGATCGAGCGCATCGGCCGCATCGCCTTCGAGCTCGCGCGCAAGCGCCGCAACAAGGTGACCTCGTCCGAGAAGCGCAACGTCATGAAGTCGGGCGTGCTGTGGCATGAGCTGATTTCGGCGATGCACGTCCGCGAGTTCCCCGACGTCGAGCTCGAGCACCAGCTCGCCGACGCGCTCGGCATGCAGCTCGTGCGCCGCCCCAAGCAGTTCGACGTCATCGTCACCGACAATCTGTTCGGCGACATGCTCTCCGACGTCGCCGCCATGCTGACCGGCTCGCTCGGCATGCTGCCCTCGGCCTCGCTCGGCGAACGCAACGTCGCGACCGGCGCGCGAAAGGCCCTTTACGAGCCGGTGCACGGCTCGGCGCCGGACATCGCCGGCAAGGGGCTCGCCAATCCCATCGCCATGATCTCCTCGCTGGTGATGGCGCTGCGCTACTCCTTCAACATGAACGATCTCGCCGACCGGCTCGACCGCTCGATCGCCGCCGTCCTCGCCAGGGGGCTGCGCACCGCCGACATCGCCGCCGGCGGGCCGTCGATCTCGACGGGCGCGATGGGCGACGCGATTCTCGAAGAGCTCAAGATCGAGGTCCGTTGACCGCATGGCCGCCGCCGTCCGCAGGAGCGGCGCGGCGGCCTTCCGGCGTTTCGCCCGTAGCCTCGCCTTTCGCGGCCACGGGCGAATCGCCGCCGTTTGATCTCCGCTCCGGGAACCATGCCGGACAGGGGGCCGTTCAGCGGGCGCCGCGTCGCACGAACGCCGGCGCAGCGGCGGGCCGCGCAGGTTCCGGTCCGCTAAATCCCTCGTGGAACGGAGAGGAAGCATGGTCGACTATGAGAGCGGGCGCAGCAGCGCCGTCGCCGCCTTTTTCGACACGCACGCCGCTGCCGACGCCGCGACCGCCGATCTCGTCGCGGCCGGCGTCGCGCCGAGCCGGATCACTGTGAAGGGCGGCGACGATCCGGCCGATCCGGAGCCGGAGAAAAGCTTGTGGGAATCCCTGAAGCACCTCTTCATGCCGGAAGAAGAGCGTCGCGCCGGCGAGGAGGCCGAGCGGCGCCACGGCTATGTCGTCATGGTCAAGCCGTTCGAGCATGAGTTCGACAGCGTGCGCGATATTCTCGCCCGGGCCGGCGCGACGGGCTTTGGCGAGCGCGCGGCCGAATGGCGACGCGCGACCTGGACCGGCGCAGCCGCCGTCGCCGGCGCCGCGTCGATGAACCCGATAGCGGCGTCCTCGACGGCCGCCGCGAGCGCTGGCGCTCCCGCGCCGCAGATGTCGCCGACCGCGGCCGCAGCCGCCGCGCGATCGAGCGCTCCGCCGGTCGGCGTCGGGGACGCGAGCATCCGGCTGCCCGACGAAACGGCGGGAGCCGTCCGGCCCGCCAGGGCGCCGTCGCGCGGGATCGCAGCGCATATGGAGGTCTTGGGCGCCGACGGGATCAAGATCGGCGAAGTCGACCACCTCGAGGGAGAGCGGATGATCCAGCTGACGCGGGAAGCTTCCCCCGACGATCGGCATCACTTCGTCCCGATGGCCTGGGTCGACCATGTCGATTCGCGAGTTCACCTGAATCGAAGCAGCTTCGACGCGCGGCTCGGCTGGTGACGGCGCGGCGCGTCAGGGACGCGCCGCCCTTCGAGCCGCCGGCGACGCAAAGCCCCCGCCGCAGGCGGGGGCTTTTTTTGGGGGCGACGAAGGCGGCGGCTTCAGTCGGCGGCGGGAGTGTCGAACTCGAAGATCGGCGACGGGCGGCCGGGCGTTTCGAAGCGGCGCGGAAGGGTCTCGTTGCCGTATTTCGAGCGCTGCGCGACCTGATTGGGAAGCTGGTTGAGGGTCGTCTGCGAGGTCATGTAGCGGGACATGCTGCCGACCGGCGCGACCGGGCCGGGGTCGAGGAAGCTGCGCTTGTTGACGGTCAGCGGGGGCGCCTCGTTGGCGACGGCGACGACAGGCGAGGTCTGGCGGCGATGCTTGGTCTGCGCGCCCGCCGAGACGGCGCTCGCCGTGAGCGCGGCGGCGGCGAGGAGGAGCAGGGCGGGCCTCAATCCGGTCCCGGTGGACATAGGGAAATTCCTTCAGCCTGTGCGGATCGCCGACCGACGCGGCGCTCGCAGGTCAACGCCGCGGCCGCGCTTTGGTTCAGCTCAAGGCGCAGAAAAACCGCGCGAGGCGGCCGAACGCAAGAGTTTTTCGGGCATGGGCGGGGCGTCGTCGTCGTTCTCCACGCAATCCGTCCGCGAGGCGAGCTCGCGCGCCGCGAACAGCCGCTCGAGCCCGGCGTCGCTGACGCTCGGCGCGAGCTCGAGCGAGTCGACGAGGCAGGCGGCCGAGCGCCGCAGGCCGCGTCCCTCGCCGACGTCGGGCTCGGCGCAGGCGAAGCCGGAGACGCGCAGCGCCGCCTCCCCCGTAGCGGCGTTGCGGAAGCCGACGCACAGCGTCCGACCGCCCTCGCGCGAGAGGGCGAAGTCGGCGGCCTCGAAGGTTCCGAGCCGCGTCGCGAGCGGCGAGGGCTGCGTCGCGAAGGCGACGGCGCGGCCGGTCTCGGCGGCTGCGCGGGCCATCTCGACGTAAAAGGGCGAGGGGGCGTCGGCGCCGCCGCGCTGCGTCGAAAGGCGCAGGAGCGGCCCGTCGGCCTCGCCGAGGGCGAACACGTCCCGGCGCGCCCCGTCGGCCGCGCGCGTCAGCACGCGATGAGCCTGCGCCAGCCCGACGGCGTCGGCGTAGTCGAGGTCGACGAGCCGCGGCGCGTCGGCCCGTTCGATCCATTCGGACTTCGGCGCGGGCGCCGGCTCCTCAGGCGCCGGCCGTTCGGCGTCGCCGGCGCGCCAGGCGAGCGCGAGGGCGCCGAGGCAGAGAAGGGCGGCGAGCGCGAGCCGCCCTTGAAGCCGCCGCGCAGGCCGCCTTGGCGGCGCGCGGAACGCGGCGAGGTCGGCGCCGTCGGCGGCGGGGAGCGGCGTCGGCCCGCCGCCCGGCCGCGGGCCGCGCCCCGGCTGATGGAAGCCGCCGGCGTAGGCGTTGCGGCCGCTGGATGAAAGCCCCATCTCTTCCTCGTCGCGTTTTCCCGCACGAGCCTCTGCGAAAGCTCGCAGGGGTCGGCTCAGGCTTCCTTCGCGCACGGAGGTTGAGAAAGGCTTGCGCGGCCGGCCGCGACGCGCCGGCGTTTATTTTCGCGTGCGCGTGAAGTAAGCCATTGGTAAATGGCGAGGCCGCGCGGTCGACACGGCGCCGCCGGGCCGCAGGGAGAAAAATATGGGTTTCAGGGTTGCAGTCGTCGGCGCGACGGGGAACGTCGGCCGGGAGATGCTCGACATTCTCGCCGAGCGCCGCTTTCCCGCCGACGAGGTGATCGCGCTCGCCTCCACGCGCTCGATCGGGACGGAGGTCTCCTTCGGCGACAAGACCCTGAAATGCAAGGCCCTGGAGAATTACGACTTCTCCGGCGTCGACATCTGCCTGATGTCGGCCGGCGGCGAGGTCTCGAAGCAATATTCGCCGCGCATCGGCGCCCAGAACTGCGTCGTGATCGACAACTCCTCGGCCTGGCGCTACGACGCCGACGTGCCGCTGGTGGTGCCCGAGGTGAACCCGGAGGCGGTCGCGGGCTTCGGCAAGAAGAACATCATCGCCAATCCGAACTGCTCGACGGCGCAGCTCGTCGTCGCGCTGAAACCGCTGCACGACGCGGCGACGATCCGGCGCGTCGTGGTCTCGACCTATCAGTCGGTGTCCGGCGCGGGCAAGGAGGCGATGGACGAATTGTTCGCGCAGACGCGCGCGGTGTTCGTGTCCGATCCCGTCGAGTCGAAGAAATTCCCCAAGCGCATGGCCTTCAACGTCATTCCGCACATCGACGTCTTCATGGAGGACGGCTCGACCAAGGAGGAATGGAAGATGATGGTCGAGGTGAAGAAGATCCTCGACCCCAAGATCAGGCTGTCGGCCACCTGCGTGCGCGTGCCGGTCTTCATCGGCCATTCGGAGGCCGTCAACATCGAGTTCGAGAAGCCGATCACCGCGGACGAGGCGCGCGACATCCTGCGCGAGGCGCCTGGCTGTCTCGTGATCGACAAGCGCGAGCCTGGCGGCTACGTCACGCCGCACGAGGCGGCGGGCGAGGATGCGACCTATATCTCGCGCATCCGCGAGGATCCGACCGTCGAGAACGGTCTTCAGCTCTGGTGCGTCTCCGACAATCTGCGCAAGGGGGCGGCGCTGAACGCCGTGCAGATCGCCGAGACGCTGATCAACCGCAAGCTGATCGCGCCGAAGCGGGCGGCGGCTTAAGCCGCCTCCTGTTACGCCGACCTGCCGCGGCCGCGCGCGAGCTTCGCCTCGACCGTGGCGTCGCCGGCCTTCGCGCTCCCGGGGCCCTCACAGCCTGCGCGTCGAGCGCCATCGGGTCGCGCGCGCTCGCGCGATATTTGATCGGGTAGGCGCGATCTTCGGGAATGCTGCCCGGCGGGAGCGCCCCGCGTTCGGCTATTTTCATCATATCCGGTCTCCTCAACCTTGGGCCGGACAAATGATTTCATCCGGACGTGAGTTCCACGTCCGAGTCGATCTGGGCTCAAAAATCGCGAATTTCAGCCGAAATCGGCGCGTTTCAGTCCTTTTTCAGCACGCGATCGGCCTTTTCGTCGATGTTTTTGGCCGTTTTGGCGCTAATTCGCCCTGAATGCTCAGCCTGCGCCGCGCGCGCCTTGGCGTTGCGCGCATGCGCCTTGTCCTCGACCGGATAGGTTCGGCCCGGCCCCGCGAAGGCGCTGTCGGGCAGGTTCTTGCGCTGCTCGGCGGTGAGTTTGGACATCGGCGCGCTCCATAGATCCATAAAGCGCTGGTAATCCGCGCGGAACGGCGGAAGTTCCGCGCGGCGCGTCGTTTGGCGTCACGCGACCAGCGCGACTTTTCCCGTCGCGAGCTCATAGACGCCGCCCGCCACGAGAAGCTTCTTTTCGGCGACGAGCTTGGCCAGAATAGGGGGCGCCTGCTTCAGACGCTCGACGTTATGGCGCACGTTGGCGATTACCGCGCGCGCCTCAAAATCGTCGCCCGGCTGCGCGAGCGCGGGCTCGACTCCGGGCTTCATCGCCGCGACGAGATCTGCGATATGGCCAGGCAGGTCATTGCCCTTCTGAAGCGCCGCGACTGTGGCGTTGACCGCGCCGCAACTGCTGTGGCCGAGCACGAGAATCGCCTTCACGCCGAGGACCGCCGCGCCGAACTCGAGGCTTCCGAGCCCCTCCGTCGTGACGAAATTGCCGGCGACGCGGACGACGAAGAGATCGCCAAGACCCTGATCGAACGCCAGCTCCGGCGCAATGCGGGAATCGGCGCAGCCAAGGATGGCGGCGAAGGGGGCCTGGCCTTGCGCCCGGCTCGCGCGTCCCGCGGAAAAATCCTGCTGCCGCGGCTGGTTCGCGACATAGCGTTCATTGCCTTCGATCAAAAGCTTCAGCGCAGCATCCGGCGTCTCGACGGCGGCGCCCGCCGATTGCGCCATCGCCGCGGCGCCAAAAGGAGCCGCCGCCAGAGCTGACGCTCCGGCCAGCATCAGGCTGCGGCGATTCAAGGCCGTATCGGAGCAGTTGGCGCACATCTCGTCGTTCTCCCTGGCGATGCGCCGCCCGATCTGATCGTCGGGCTGTGCGGTGGTCGCGCATCAGCTATGTGTCTTTGGTTCCGCGCGCATGAAAGGCTGTCAAGCCGGAGCGGGCTTTTGTTTCAGTCTTTCATCTCGGTCTTGCGGAATAGAGCGGCGCGACGTCCCTGACGCCCGGGGCCTTGCCCGCCGCGTAGGGCGTCAGGCGGCGCGCCGCCATGGCCGAGAGGCCGACTCTGGGCGTAGCCGTGCTCCGTCGCACGGCCCCGCGGGCGCCGGAAGGAGCATGGTCGGGCCAGGCGCGATCGCCGTCCGATCGCCGGCTCGAGAGGACGCCGCTCCATGTTCCTGACCGCGAAGAAGGAGTTCATCGACAAGGCCTTGCGCGACATCGCCCTGTTTGAACAGGGCGGCTCGGTTGGGATGTTTTACGCCCTTCCCCGCGCCTCGATCGCCAGGGGTCTGCGCGAGCGGGTGACCAATCCGAAGTCCCTCGACCAGAATCAGGCGAGCCTGTGCGGACCCGCGGCCTTCCTTTACTGCCTGCTGAACTGTCGCCCCGATCTGTTTGCGACCTATGTCATCGATCTTTACCTGACGGGCGAGGGGCGGATCGGCGATCTGACGATCACGCCGAGCACCGGCTGTCTTTCCTTTCATTCAAATCCGTCAAAGATCGCCGACGTCGACTGGGTGGCGCTGGCCAGCCTGCGCGATTCGGAGAACATCTGGTTCCAGTATTCTTCGCCCAATGACACGGCGAGCGGCGCGACCGCCCCCTATGTGCTGGCGAAATGGTTTGAGAAGGCCGGCTTTCCCGGGGTCGTCAACGAAACCAACGCCTATTTCAGCAAGGGGTTGCCGACCCTATTGACTGGAAACCTGCAGGCGTTCGCCGGCGGCCATGTTTGCCTGCTCGTGAACGACAACATGTTGAACGACTATCAGGAAAGCTCGATGTTCTGCAATCATTGGGTGGTGTTGCAGCAACTGACGAGCTACGCCGACGACGACATCAGATTTTCGGTCTATACGTGGGGCTCCATTCGCCCGGTTCCGCCTTTGGGCAAGAAAATGTCGCGCGACGATCTGTCCGGGAATTTTTACGGCTATGTGTCGGCCGGCCGTTTGTAGGCCGAAGCGTCAGCCCTTCGGCTCGCCCTTCGAAAACAAAAACGGCGCGACGTCCTTGACGCCGGGCGCCTTGCCTGCCGCATAGGGCATCGGCCGGCACACCGCCATCGCCGAGAGGCCGACGCGCGTCGTCAGCATGCCGTTCAGCACGCCCTCGCCGAGCTTGGCGGAGAGCCGCGCGGCGATGCCATGGCCCAGCACCTGCTGCACCAGCGTGTCGCCCGCCGCCATGCCGCCGGTGATGGCGATATGCGCGCCGATCGAGCGCAAAACCTTCAGAAAGCCGATCATGCCCGGGCGGCCGCCGTAGATCGTCGAGATGAGGCGGATCAGACGGACCGCCTGCGCGGCGACGAAGATCACGTCGATGATCGCGCGCGGCGCGATCGCCGTGACCACCGAGACGCGCTTGGCCGCCTCCGCGATCTCGCGCCGCGCCACGAGGTCGAGCGGCTGGACGAGGGTGCGCTCGGCGATGTCGATGAGGTCGCGCCCGTCGACGATGTCGTGCGACAGCTCGCGCAGATGGTCGCGCGCCTGCGCCGTCTCGGGCCGCGCGACGTAGAGCGCGCCGAGCTCGGCGACGAGGCTGCGCGCCCTGGCGTAGTCGTCCGCCTCGCGCGCCTGCGCGAAGCCGGCGTGCAGCTCGGCGATGCGCCGCTGGCGCGCGACGCCGGCGAACTCGCGCGCGCCCATGACCAGAAGCGCGAGGACGCAGAGGCCGGCGAGGACGAGGCCGACGACGCCGAGCGCCGGGGCGCGGGCGAAAAGATCGTCGATCAGCGCGTTGACCCAGACGCCGACGCCGAGCAGGACGAGGCCGGACAGCGCCGACCAGAACACGCCGGCCCAGGAGAGCAGCCAGCGCCGGCCGAGGCCCTTCTTCTGGGCGATCTCGATCGCCGCCTCCTCGGCTTCCGCCGGCGCCGGCTCGAGCAGCGCCTCGGCCTCCGCCTCATAAGGATCCTTGGCCGGCTCGATCAGCACCGGCGCGCGCGGCGCCTCGCGCGTCCCCGTCTCCTCGGCGGCGATGTCGGAGAGGCGGAAGGCGCGCGGCTTCTTCGGATCGTTCGCCATGGGTCAGGCCGTCTTGTCGCCGAGCAGGAACTGGAAGGCGCGGTCGAGGCGGATATGGGGCGGGGGCGCGAGCGTTCCGTCCCTGGCGCGCGTCGGCATGGGCGGACGGAAGCGCACGAAGCGATAGTCGGCCTCGTCGGGCGCTGGCGCCGTGACGGCGTCGCGGAATACGGCCTTCGGATCTTCGGGCAGCTCGCCGGGAAAAATCGCCGCCTCCGTCTTGCCGTCGAACACCTCGTCGCCGATCCGCTCGCCGTCGAGCGGCGTGCCGACCACCGCGTCGAGCGCCGGACCGCCGTGGCTTTCGACGCGCGCCTCCCGCGTCGCGCGCACGGCGGCCATGGCGATCACGTCGATCTCGGCGCCGACGCCCTGCACGCGGGCGATCGCGCGCGCCGTCAAAAGCCGCAGGATCGCCTCGAGCCGGTCGTGGCTCGTGTGGTGGAGGTGGTCGGCCTTGGTGGCGGCGAACAGGATGCGGTCGATCTTGGGACGGAAGATCGCCGAGAGCGCGTTGCTGCGCCCGGCGCGGAAGGCGCCGAGCACGTCGCCGAGCGCCTGCTCGAGGTCGCGCATCGAGGCGGGGCCGGCGTTCAGCGCGGCGAGCGCGTCGACGAGCACGATCTGCCGGTCGAGGCGGGAGAAATGGTCGCGGAAGAACGGCTTCACCACATGCGCCTTGTAGGCCTCGTAGCGCCGCTCCATCATCGCCGCCAGCGAATCCGGCGGATAGAGGCCGGAAGGGTCGAGCGCCAGCGGCGCGAAGGTCAGCGCCGGCGAGCCGGCGAGGTCGCCCGGCATCAGGAAACGGCCGGGCGGCAGGCTCGAGAAGCTGAAGGCCTCGCCGCGGCAGGCGCGCAGATAGGCGGTGAACAGCTCGGCCGCGCGCCGCGCGTCCTCCTCGCGAAATTTCGCCTTGGCGTCCTTTTGCGCGCAAAAGCCGCGGAACTGCGCGGCGAGCGGCGCGCGCGCCGCGCTCGAGGCCGCCTCGAGCGACTCCTGCGACCATTGCGCATAGGATTTCTCGAGCAGCGGCAGGTCGAGCAGCCATTCGCCGGGATAGTCGACGATGTCGAGGGTGAGCGCGCGCCGGCCCGGATTGAGCCCCGCCTTCTGCTGGAACTGCAGGCGCAGGCGAAGCTCCGAGATGCGCCGCGTCGACTGCGGCCAGATGCGCGCCTGCGAATCCCCGTCCGGTCCTGAAAGCGCCTCGAGGTGCTCCTCGTAGGCGAAGCGCGGGACGTTGTCGTCGGGCTGCGGCTCGAGGTCGCCCGAGATCAGCCGCCCGTCGGCGTGCACGCGGAAGACCGGCAGGGTGTTCTTGCGCCCGCGCAGGGAAGGGGAGGCGGCCTTGGTCAGGTGCTCGATGAGGGCCGTGATGAACACCGTCTTGCCGGCGCGCGACAGGCCGGTGACGCCAAGGCGCACGTGAGCGCCGGCGGTGAGGTCGACGAGGCTCTTGGCGACGGCTTTGGCTTCGAACAGCAGATCGGAGAAAAGGGCCAAGGCGGGTTCCGGAGGGGAGGGCGGCGGGACGAGGGCGCGCCACAGGGAATAGGCGCCCTTGGCCGCGCCCGCAAGCGTCGCGTCACAAGTTCGGGCGCGGCTGCGGCGCCGGCGGCGGGCGTTCGGCGCGCCGGGCCGCGTCGGCGGCGATCGCGTCGCGGATGAGATCCTCGCGCGCGCCGAGCGGGCCGATCTCGACCCGCGCCATGTTGCGCAGGAAGGGAGCGAGCCGCGGACCGGCGGCGCCGTCGGGCGAGAACAACAGCAGGTCGTCGTCGGGGCCGATCCCGAGCCCTTCGACGGCGCGCGCGGCGTAGGCGCGCACGCGCGCGGCCTCGGATGCGCAGCTCACGCCGGCGGCGGGCGCGGACGGGGCGAGGGCGCCGAGCCCCGCGCCGTCGAGCGAGACGAGCCTGACGGCGCCGCGCGGCGGCTCGGAGGCGGAGCGCTCGCCCATGCCGACGGCGATCTCGGGAGCCTCGATCATCCGCGTGCGGCGGTCGATGACGATCGACACGCGGGGACGCGCGGCGGCGGCGGATTTCGGCGCGCCGCCCGGCCGATGCCCGGCGAGCCAGCGCGCGCGCAGCGTCGAGCCGATCCCGCGCGGCGCGAGGGCGGCGAGGCGAACGGGGGGCGGCGCGACGCGTCCGCGCGAGGCGGCGAGGCCGCATTGCGCCGGCGCCCAGCGCGCCAGGATCGCCTGCGCCGAGCGCAGATTGTAGGAGAGCGCATAGCGCCGCAGCAGGGCGATGGCGACGAGCGCGCCTTCGGGGGCCGAGGCGAAGGCGACATGGCCTTCGCCGTCCGACGCGATCTCGCCGTCCCAGCCGGCGCGCTTGACGCACCAGTAATTGTTGAGCTTGACGCAGCGCGGCGGCTGCGCCGCCTCGTCCAGACGTCGCGCGAGCTCGGGCGCCGGCGCGTCGAGATGGCGCGCCGCCTCAAGCCGCCAGTTGGAGACCGCGCGCGGCTTTTCGAGAAAGACCGGATCGGGCGTCGCGGCGCGCGCTCTTGCGACGAGATCGCCGAAATCCCGAAGCGGCGCGTCGCCCGGCGAGAGCGCCAGCGCGACGAAGGCTGCAAGCTCGACGATCATGCACGCTCCGTTCGCCTGCCCTCACGGGCCGCCCTGCAGCTCCTTCGAGACGAGGGTGAGGAAGAATTCGAGCCGGCTGGGGGCTTGCCCGACCGCCCGCCAGTCGTCGGCCTCGATGTCGATGGCCGCGAGCGCGGGCGCTGGAAACTGCTTGCGCAGCAGCGTCAGGTCGGCGGCGGCGCCAAAACGCGCGAGCGTCACCGCCGCCTCGGCGAGCGAGGGATTGTGGCCGACGACGAGCAGGCGCTTGACGAGCGAGGGAACGGTCTGCAGCAGGGCGAGCGCCGTCGAGGCGCTGGCGTCGTACAGGGCGGGCGCGATCACGCGCGGCGCGGCGCGCCCGGCGCCTTCGCACAGAAGCTCGAAGGTCCGCGTCGCCCTCTTCGCCGGCGAGACAAGGGCGAGTTCGGGAAAAAACGGCGACGTGTTCATAAAGACGCCGGTCCGCCGCGCCGCCTCCTCTCCCGCAGGGGTGAGCTCTCGATTGAGGTCGCCTCCGCAGGCGGCCGGCGTGGCCTCGGCGTGGCGAAGAAGGAGAAGCCGAAGCATGCGGTCGAGTGCTCACGGGTCGAAACAGAACGCGGCGCGGCGGCCCCTGAGCTTATGACATGGATCACGCGTCGCGTCTCGCCCGCAAAGGCGCGTTCACGGCGTCTTCACGGAGCTTTGCCGAGCTTCTCGACCTCGCCGGCCGCTCGTTCCCCTACGGAGCGAGCGGTGTCCACCGCGCAGTTCACGTTCTTTGTCCAGAGGTCCGCGTAGCTCTTGCTCGCCTCGATGGGCATGGTGGCGAGCAGCTCGGCGAAGTGGCGCGAATGTGCGGCGAAGTTCTCGAAGCATTCGCGCAGGTAGAGGGTCTGGATCGCCAGCATATCGGACGGGCTGCGCGCCTGGCGCAGCTTCTCGAGCGTCTCGGTGGCGTGCTCGAGCGATTGGCGCGACATCTCGGCGCATTCGGCGGCGAACGCCTGGAAGCCTTGCGTCGCCGTCGACATCGCCTCGCCGGACCGTTCTATCGCGCGCTCGGCGGATTGCAGGTTCACGTCGGTCATGATGCGGGTTCCTTCCGCACAAATAAACCTAGTAGGAACCTTGGAACATACCGCACGTTGCGGCCGGTGGCGAATTATCTTCGCCGCCGACGATTAAGCGGCGTCAGGCCGCGTCGTCGCCGACCATCCGCGCGCCGCGCAGAGCGTCGGCGACGGCGGCGAGCGCCTGGGTCGCGCCGGCGCCGTTTGGGCCGCCGGCCTGCGCCATGTCGCGCCGGCCGCCGCCGCCCTTGCCGCCGAGCGCCGGCGCCGCGAGGCGCACCAGAGCGACCGCGTCGAAACGGTCGACGAGATCGGGCGTGACCGCGACGACGACGCCCGCTTTGCCGTCGCCGTCGACGCCGGCGATGGCCACGACGCCCGAACCCAGACCTTGCTTCGTCTCGTCGGCGAGGGATTTCAGCTCCTTGAGCTCGACTCCGGCGACCTCGCGGGCGAGGAACTTTATGCCGGCGATCTCCTGTGGACCTTCGCTCGCCGCGGCGCCCGCGCCCATCGCGAGCTTCTTGCGCGCGTCGGCGAGCTCGCGCTCGAGACGGCGCCGCTCTTCGACGAGCGCGGCGAGGCGACGCTCCGCCTCGCCTTCCGGCGACTTGAGCAGCGCGGCGAGCGTGTCGAGCCGCTCCGAGCGCGCGCCGAGCCAGCGCCGCGCCTCGTCGGCGGTCTTCGCCTCGATGCGCCGCACGCCCGCGGCGACCGCCGACTCGCCGGTGATCGCGATGAGGCCGATGTCGCCGGTGCGCGAAACATGGGTGCCGCCGCACAGCTCGACCGAAAAGGCGCGGTTCGCGCCCGCTCCGGCCGAAGCCTCCTGCGGATAGCCCATCGAGACGACGCGCACTTCGTCGCCGTATTTTTCTCCGAACAACGCTCGCGCGCCCGACTCGATCGCCTCGTCGACAGCCATAAGCCGGGTGACGACGGACGCGTTCTCGAGGACCGCGCGATTGGCGATGTCGGCGACGCGGGCGAGCTCCTCGCGCGCGATGGGCTTTGGATGGGCGAAGTCGAAGCGCAGCCGGTCGGGCGCGACGAGGGAGCCTTTCTGCGCGACGTGGTCGCCAAGGACGATGCGCAGCGCCTCGTGCAGGAGATGGGTCGCCGAATGATTGGCGCGCACGGCGGAGCGGCGGGCGTGGTCGACGACGAGCTCGAGCGCCTGCCCCTCACGGATCTCGCCTTCCTCGACGACGCCTTCATGGACGAACAGGTCGCCGAGCTTCTTCTGAACGTCGGTCACGCGGAATTTCACGCCCGGCGCGGTCATGACTCCAATATCGCCGACCTGACCGCCGGATTCTCCGTAGAATGGCGTCTGGTTGAGGATGACCGCCCCCGCCTCGCCGACGCGCAGGACGTCGACGACGCGCCCTTCGTGGATCAGCGCCGCGACGACGCCTTCCGCCTCCTCGGCCTCGTAGCCGAGAAATTCGGTCGCGCCGGTCTTTTCCCGCAGGGCGTACCAAAGGGCGTCGGTCGCCGCCTCGCCGGAGCCCGCCCAAGCCTTGCGCGCCTCGGCGCGCTGGCGCTCCATGGCGGCGTCGAAGCCGGGGACGTCAACGGCGCGCCCGCGCGCGCGCAGGGCGTCCTGCGTCAGGTCGAGCGGAAAGCCATAGGTGTCGTAGAGCCGGAAGGCGGTCTCGCCGGGCAATGCCGCACCCTCGGGCAGGTCGCGCACGGCGTCGTCCAGGATCGACAGGCCGCGGGCGAGCGTGTCGATGAAGCGCCCTTCCTCGAGGCGCAGCGTCTCTACGATCAACGGCTCGGCGCGGACGAGCTCTGGATAGGCCTGTCCCATCTCATGCGTCAGCGTCGGCACGAGGCGCCACATCACCGGCTCGCGCGCGCCGAGAAGCTGCGCATGGCGCATGGCGCGGCGCATGATGCGGCGCAGGACGTAGCCGCGGCCTTCGTTCGACGGGGTCACGCCGTCGGCGATGAGGAAGGCGCAGGCGCGCAAATGGTCGGCGACGACGCGGCAGCTCGCCTTCTGCGGCCCGTCCGGGTCGACGTCGACGAGGCCGGCGACGGCCAGGATCAGGGCGCGCATCAGGTCGATGTCGTAGTTCGACGGCGCGCCCTGCAGAAGGGCGGCGATGCGCTCAAGACCCATGCCGGTGTCGATCGAGGGACGCGGCAGGTCGGCGCGCTCGCCCGGGGCGAGCTGCTCGAACTGCATGAAGACGAGGTTCCAGAACTCGAGGAAGCGGTCGCCGTTCTCGTCGGGGCTCCCGGGCGGCCCCCCTTGCAGCCTGTCGCCTTGGTCAAAGAAGATCTCGGAGCAGGGGCCGCACGGGCCTGTGTCTCCCATCGCCCAGAAATTGTCGGACGTCGGGATGCGGATGATCTTCGACTCCGGCAAGCCGGCGATCTTGCGCCACAGATCGAAGGCTTCGTCGTCGGTGTGGTAGACGGTGACGAGCAGGCGGTCCTTCGGAAGCTGAAACTCCTGCGTGATCAGCTTCCAGGCGAGCTCGATTGCGAGCGGCTTGAAATAGTCGCCGAACGAGAAATTGCCGAGCATCTCGAAGAAGGTGTGATGGCGCGCGGTGTAGCCGACATTGTCGAGGTCGTTGTGCTTGCCGCCGGCGCGCACGCATTTCTGGGCCGTCGCGGCGCGCGCATACGGACGCTTCTCGAGGCCGGTGAAGACGTTCTTGAACTGCACCATGCCGGCGTTCGTGAACATCAGCGTCGGGTCGTTGCGCGGGACGAGCGGCGACGACGGAACGATCTCGTGGCCGTTCTTCTTGAAGAAATCGAGAAAGCACGCCCGAATTTCGTTGACGCCGTTCATCTGCCGTTCCGTTTTTGAGGCTGCGCTCGTCACCCTCGCCGGAACGCCCTTTGGCGCTCCGGCCGGCCCTTGACGAGGCTATGCGCAAAATGAGCGGCGCAAGGTCAAAACGCAAGCGGCGCGCCCGGAAGGTCTTCCTGGCGCACGGCTGCGGCCGACGGCCCGATGGGCGCGCTCAACCCTCGTCGACGTCGGAGGCGGCCTCGAGGATCTTGTCGACGATCATGCCCGAATTCTCGCGGATGGCGCGTTCGATCCTGTCGGCGATCTCGGGGTTGGCGCGCAGGAAGGCTTTAGCGTTCTCGCGCCCCTGGCCAAGGCGCTGGCTGTCGTAGGAGAACCATGCGCCCGACTTCTCGACGACGCCGGCCTTGACGCCGAGGTCGATCAGTTCGCCGATCTTCGAGACGCCCTCGCCGTACATGATGTCGAACTCGACCTGCTTGAACGGCGGGGCGACCTTGTTCTTGACCACCTTGACGCGGGTCTGGTTGCCGATCACCTCGTCATGGTCCTTGATCGAGCCGATGCGGCGGATGTCGAGCCGGACGGAGGCGTAGAACTTCAGCGCGTTGCCGCCGGTCGTGGTCTCCGGGCTGCCGTACATCACGCCGATCTTCATCCGGATCTGGTTGATGAAGATCACCATTGTGTTGGAGCGCGAGATCGAGGCCGTGAGCTTGCGCAGGGCCTGGCTCATGAGGCGCGCCTGCAGGCCCGGCTGGCTGTCGCCCATCTCGCCCTCGATCTCCGCGCGCGGCGTCAGGGCGGCGACCGAGTCGATCACGAGGACGTCGACCGCGCCCGAGCGCACCAGCGTGTCGGTGATCTCGAGCGCCTGCTCGCCGGTGTCGGGCTGCGAGACGAGGAGGTCGTCGAGATTGACGCCGAGCTTGCGGGCGTAGACCGTGTCGAGGGCGTGCTCGGCGTCGACGAAGGCGCAGACGCCGCCGCGCTTCTGCGCCTCGGCGATGACGTGCAAGGTCAGCGTCGTCTTGCCGGAGGATTCAGGCCCGTAGATCTCGATGACGCGGCCGCGCGGCAGGCCGCCGACGCCGAGCGCGATGTCGAGGCCGAGCGAGCCGGTCGGCACGGTCTCCACCTCTATGGCCTTGGGGTTCTTGCCGAGCCGCATGATCGAGCCCTTGCCGAAGGCGCGTTCGATCTGAGACAGGGCGGCGTCGAGGGCCTTGGTCTTGTCCACGGACGTTCCTTCAACGAGGCGAAGATTGGTCTGGCTCATCGGATCGACTCATCTGACATGAGGGTGGCCGGGAGGCAATGCGCCGGCTGTCGCTGACCTCGAATGTATTTGTTTTGTTCTCATAAGCAAGTTCTATTTATGTTCACGTTTTCCCGTCCTGCGCGCAGTGGTCGGCCGGTTCGAGGCGCATTTTCGGGGAAGGTTCGCGCATCGCGCGCGGAGCGGGCGCGCGCGACGTGAAAACGGCCGACCTGCGGTCGCGCCGCCGACCCGGCGAAAATAAATTTCAGGGTTAACGCGAAAGCGCCGCGCCGAAGCCTCATGCGGCGGCCTGCTTGACCGCCTCGATGAGCTGCTTCAGCGAGAAGGGCTTCGGCAGGAAGCCGAAATCCTCGCCCTCGGGCAGGTTGCGGGCGAAAGCCTCCTCGGCGTAGCCCGAGACGAAAATCACTTTCGCCGACACGCCGCGCTTGCGCAATTCGCCGAGCATGGTCGGCCCGTCCATCTCCGGCATCACCACGTCCGACACCACGAGGTCGATGCGGCCCCTGTTCTCGTCGGCGACCTCGAGCGCCTCGAGCCCCGAAGCCGCCTGCAGCACGCTGTAGCCGCGCGAGGCGAGCGCCCGCGCCCCGAAGGCGCGCACCGCCTCCTCGTCCTCGACGAGCAGAATGACGCCGCGGCCGGTGAGGTCGGCGGCCGGCTTCGCCTTCTCCGGCGCGGCCGGCGCATGCTCGGCCGCCGCGACGTCGCGCGGCAGAAGCACGGTGAAGGTCGCCCCGCCCCCCGGCGGGCTCGAGCAGAACACCGCGCCGCCGGTCTGCTTGACGATGCCATAGACCATCGAGAGGCCAAGGCCCGTGCCCTTGCCCACCTCCTTGGTGGTGAAGAAGGGCTCGAAGATCTTCTCGCGCACCTCCGCCGGAACGCCATGGCCGTGGTCCTCGACCTCGACCGCGACATAATCGGCGCCGGCGAGCGAGGCCTCCTCGAAGGAGGCCGCCTCCTGCGTCGTGACGTTGCGCGTCTTCAGCACGATGTCGCCGCCGTCCGGCATGGCGTCGCGGGCGTTGACGATCAGATTGACGATGACCTGCTCCAGCTGGTTGAGGTCCGCCCTGACCGGCCACAGGTCGCGCCCATGGCGCAGCTCGAGGTGGATCTTCTCGCCGACGAGGCGGCGCATCATCATCTGCAGGTCGTTCAGCACGTCGCCGAGCTGCAGCACCTGCGGGCGCAGCGTCTGGCGGCGCGAGAAGGCGAGCAGCTGGCGCACGAGGCCCGCCGCGCGCAGGGCGTTCTGCTTGATCTGCATGATGTCGCGGAACGAGGGGTCGGTCGGCCGGTGGTTGGCGAGCAGCAGGTCGGAGAAGCCGATGATCGCGGTCAGCACGTTGTTGAAATCATGGGCGACGCCGCCGGCGAGCTGGCCGACCGCCTGCATCTTCTGCGACTGGGCGAAATTGTTCTGCAGCGCGCGCTGCTCGGTGGCGTCGAGGGCGAACAGCGTCGCCCCTGGGCTTTCGCCAGGTCCGGCGGAGGAGAGGAAGAAGCGGGCCGAGCGCTCGCCTTCCCCCGCGAGGGCGACGTCGAGCGCGCCGATTTCGGCTTCGTTGCGCGCCGCGGCCGCGAGCGCGGCCTGCAGCGCCGGCCGGTCGCGGTCGGCGACGGCGCGCAGGATCGAGCCCGGCGCAGGCTTCAGGGCTTCGGGCGCGATTCGCCCGAAGGCGGCGTTGGCGCGCAGGATCGCGCCCCCGGCGTCGAGGCTCGCTATGGCGATCGGCGTCGCCTCGAACATGCGCGCGAAGCGCACGGCGACGGAGCGGGCCTCGCCGACGCGCTGCTCCGCGGCCCGCTCCAGCACGAGGCAGGGCGCGGCGCGCGCCGCGCCGTCCGCGTCGAAAGCGAGGCGGCGGACGACGCGCACGGGCTGGCGTTCGTCGCCGCGCAAGAGATCGAGGTCGAGATCGAGAGTCTCCGTCCGGTTTTCGCCGGCCGCGCCGAGGGCCTTCGCTCCGTCCGGCCCGAACAGGTCGTCGAGACGCGCCGGCGCGTTCCGCTCCCGCCCGGTCAGGGCGGCGAGCAGGGCGTTGACCTCGACGGCGCCGCGCGCGTCGAGCCGGAACGCTGCGACCGGCAGGTCGTCGAGCAAGATTTCCGCGCCGTCCGCGCGCGCGGCGTCCGTCGGCGCGAGGGCGGCGAGCGTCCACAGGATCGTGCGCCCGTCGGGCGGCAGGGCGCGCGCCTCGACCCGCAGCCGCGTCGACGGGGCGCCGTCGGTCGGCGGCGCCGGCATGTCGCACGCCGGCGCGCCGCCGCTCCGCGCGTTCTGGGCCAGCCGGTACGCCTGCGCCGCGTCGCCGCCGGCGTCCTCGAGCAGGCGCTCGACGCGGCGCAGGCCGCGCGCTCCGCATAGCGCCCGATAGGCGGCGTTGGCGCGCAGGATCTCGCCGTTCTCGCCCTGCGCGGCCATGGCGTGCGGGCTGCGCTCGAAGGCGGCGGCGCGAAGGTCGTCGGGGCTTGCGCCTGCGCCGAAGCGGAGCCATCCGGCGGCGAAGGCGAGGCCGCAGAAGACGCCGAAGGCGGACAGGACGGCGAGCAGCGCGAGCGAGGCCGTGTCGGGCGCGGCGAGCGCCAGCAAACCCGCGCCGGCGAGGACGGCGGCCGCGAGCGCGGAGGCGACGCGCAAGCGGCGCGAGGCCGCGCCCGGCGCGTCGTCGTTTCGGCGATCGGACATGTTCGCGTCTTCCCCGATGCTTCGCGCCGTCCTGCGAGCCTTGATCGGCGCAGCGGCATTTTTTAAGGTGCGCCGTCTCTTTATCAAGACTCGGCGTTCGCCGGGCGTCGGCGCCGCCGCGAGAAAGCTGCGGTCGGCGCCGCCGATTTCCGGCGCGGGCGGCGCCCGACGCAAGGTCTCATCGCAGGTTTCATGGCTCGGCCTCGTGGCCGGCCTCACGGCAAGGTCTCGTCGGCAGCATGTTGGATAGCAAAGGCCTGACCGCTCTCGCCGTCGCCGTCGCCTTGTTGGCGACGGCCGCCGTCGCCCTGTTCGCGTTCCGCGCCTTCGTCGGACGCCGCGTCAAGGCGCCCAACGGACGAACGCGGGCGCCGCGGCTCGGCGTCGTCGACGTCTTCGACGTCGACCGCACGCGCCAGCTCGTTCTCGTCCGGCGCGACAACGTCGAGCATCTCGTGATGATCGGCGGCCCCAACGACGTGCTCATCGAATCGGAGATCGTGCGCGCCGAAGGACGCGAGCGGCTGCGCGACAAGGAGCCGGCGCCGACGTCCGCCCAGGCCGCGCCGCAGCACGCTCCGGCGCATGCGCCCGAGGCCATTCCCGCGCCTGTTCCTGTCCCCGTTCCCGCGCCAACCCCCGTTCCGGAGCCGCAGCCGGCGGCGCGCCTCGCGCGCGAGCGGACGCGGGACGAGGCGGGCGAAGCGGCCGCGAGCGTCGACGAGGCGCCCGCTGCGGCGCCGGGCTTTCCGACGCCGCCGCGCCGTCCGATCGGCGCGTTCACGCCGCGCCCGCCGCGCGAATCCTTCCTGCGGCCGGAGCCCGCGCCGCGGCCCGAGGCCGGTCCGCCGGCGAGCCCGTTCCCCCGCGCGCCTCTGGCGACGCCCTTCCTGCGCCCGCTGAGCGCGCCGCGCCAGCTCGCGGAAACGCTGGCGAAGCGGCCCGAGCCGCGTCCCGCCCAGCCGCCGGCGGCGCCCCTGCAGGAGGCGATGGAGGAGAGGGAGGCGAAGGAGGCGGCGCCGAAGAACGAACCGACGGCTGCGATCGATTCGAGCGGGGAGGATGCGGCAGGTCCGATGGCGAGTCCGCCGCCCGCCGCGGCCGCGCCGGAGACGGCGGAGCAGGCGGCCGCCGAGCTTTCGGCGAGGCCGGCGCTCGACATCGCCGCGGCGCTCGAAGAGGCGCTCGCGGTCAGCGCGCCGCCGCCCGCGCCTTCGCCGCCCGCGCAGGCGGCCGAGCCTGCGCAAGCTCAGGCGGGCGACGAGCTGGATGAAGATTCGCTCGAGGAGGAGATGGCCCGGCTGCTGGGGCGGGGGGCGGGTCCGGCCTGAGCCCCCGCTGGAGCGCGCGCCGGGGAGCCTCGCTGACGCCGCGCGTCGTTCGTTCGCAGGCGACGGGAAGGCGGGACCGGCGCAGCCGAGCCGCAGGCGGCTCTAGCTATTTGTTTAAACGCGTTTTCTCAACGCAAAAGTCTGCAACTTTTGCTGAAAACGCTCTCAGCCGTCGCGGTAGACACGCTCGCGCTTCTCGTGCCGCTCCTGCGCCTCGACGGACAGGGTCGCGATGGGACGCGCGTCGAGCCGCTTGAGGCCGATCGGCTCGCCCGTCTCCTCGCAATAGCCGTAGGTGCCGTCGTCGAGGCGCCCGAGGGCCGCCTCGATCTTCGAGATCAGCTTGCGCTGCCTGTCCCTGGCGCGTAATTCGATCGCGCGGTCGGTCTCCGACGACGCGCGGTCGGCGACGTCGGAATGGTTCTCGTTCTCGCTTTGCAGCGCGAGCAGCGTCTCGCGGCTTTCCCGGAGAATATCTTCTTTCCAGTCAAGCAACTTTCGGCGGAAATACTCACGCTGACGCTCGTTCATGAACGGTTCGTCTTCGGAAGGGGAGTAGCCGTCCTCAAGCGTATCGGCAGCCAACGGGAAGTCTCCGTGTCCTCGAACCGGGCGCCGCCCTTATACATATTGCGCCGCGGCCGTTCAATCCAACTCGCGCCGCCGCCGATAGTTGTTCGCCTGATATCCGCTCCCTGCGAAAGGCCGGCGCCGCGCCGGCGGCGCGGGCTCGCCGATGAGACGTCGTCCGGCGGCATCGATCGACGCCGCCGCCGAGATGATCCTAAGCTGCGGACGCCATCGCCTTGCGCAGGTTCTCGTCCACCTTGTCGAGGAAGCCGGTGGTCGAGAGCCAGCGCTGGTCGGCGCCGACGAGGAGGGCGAGATCTTTCGTCATGAAGCCGGATTCGACCGTCTTCACGCACACCTTCTCGAGCGTCGCGGCGAAGGCGGCGAGCTCGGGATTGTCGTCGAGCTTGGCGCGATGGGTGAGGCCGCGCGTCCAGGCGAAGATCGAGGCGATCGAGTTGGTCGAGGTCTCCTTGCCCTTCTGATATTCGCGGTAGTGGCGCGTCACCGTGCCATGCGCGGCCTCCGCCTCCACCGTCTTGCCGTCGGGGCTGAGCAGCACGGAGGTCATGAGGCCAAGCGAGCCGAAGCCCTGCGCCACCGTGTCGGACTGCACGTCGCCGTCATAGTTCTTGCAGGCCCAGACGTAGCCGCCCGACCATTTCAGCGCCGAGGCGACCATGTCGTCGATCAGGCGATGCTGGTAGACGAGGCCGGCGGCTTCGAACTTCTCCTTGAATTCGTTGTCGTACACCTCCTGGAAGATGTCCTTGAAGCGGCCGTCGTAGGCCTTGAGGATAGTGTTCTTGGTCGAGAGATAGACGGGATACTTCGACGCGAGGCCGTAGTTGAGCGAGGCGCGCGCGAAGTCCCTGATCGAGTCGTCGAGATTGTACATCGAAAGCGAGACGCCGGCGCCGGGATAGTTGTAGACGTCCCTCTCGATGACCGTTCCGTCCTCGCCCTCGAACCTGATGGTCAGCTTGCCCTTGCCGGGCACGCGGAAGTCAGTCGCCGCATACTGGTCGCCGAAGGCGTGGCGGCCGATGACGATCGGCTGCGTCCAGCCCGGCACGAGGCGCGGCACGTTGCGGCAGATGATCGGCTCGCGGAAGATCACGCCGCCGAGGATGTTGCGGATCGTGCCGTTGGGCGACCGCCACATCTGCTTCAGGTTGAATTCCTTGACGCGCGCCTCGTCGGGCGTGATCGTCGCGCATTTGACGCCGACGCCGTGCTTCTTGATGGCGTTGGCGGCGTCGACAGTCACCTGATCGTTGGTGGCGTCGCGATTCTCGACGGAAAGGTCGTAATAGTCGATATCAAGATCAAGATAGGCGAGGACAAGCTTCTCGCGGATGTGCTTCCAGATTATCCGCGTCATCTCGTCGCCGTCGAGCTCGACGATGGGATTTGCGACCTTGATCTTGCTCATTGCCCAGCCTTATTCACTTCGAGTGCGGAAATCGCGGGCGCGCGACGCGGCGCGGCGGCGCGGGATGAAAGGCGGACGCGGCGCGCTTGCTTCGCTCATCTGGCGGGCGCGCGACGCGGCGCGGCGGCGCGGGATGAAAGGCGGACGCGGCGCGCTTGCTTCGCTCATCTGGCGGGCTCGCCCCGCAGCTGACGCGCGAAATTCGGGTCGATCTCGGCGATGGCGGCGAGGAACGCGTCCTTCGAAGCCTGCGGCGCCGTCTTCAGGGCGGCGGCGAGCGCGGCTTTGGCGGGCGCGCCGTCGCCGAGGACCTGCCGCAGGTCGGCCTTGATGAATTCGATGAGGTCGCCGTTCGCGCCGGGCGGGAGGGTGAGCGCGCGCTGGAGCCGCGCGGACGCGAGCCGCGGGTCGTTTGGGGCGGTGAAATAGGAGGTCAGCACGGCGTTGGCCCGCTCCGCGTCCTCGACCTTGCGGTCGGGGCCGGCGGGCAATTCGGCGAGCAGAAGCCAGACCGCGCCGTTGATCGGCGCGAGCGAGACGGCCGACAGCGCGTTCGCGCGCGTGCGGGCGATTCGCGCCGCGGCTTCAGGGTCCGACGACGCCGGCTTTTCGAGGAAGGCCGCCTCGCCGCCGGCGAAGGCGGCGCGCGCATAGAGGTCGCCGCGCAGCACGCCGAGCCAGGCGGCCCATTGCGCGCTCTGGCGCCACGCGGCGGAGGCCGCCGCGCTCTCCCGGTCGAGCGGCAGGGGCAGGGGCGCGGGAGCGAGGATCGCCGACGTCAGTCCCCAAAGGCCGGCGAGGGCGAGGGCGGCGGAGAGGGCGAGAAGGCCGAGGCGCGGGACGACAGGCGCCGCGAGCTCCCTGGAAGGCTCGGCGCCCGGGGGCGGAAAGCTCGCTCGAGACGTCTCCAGGCTCATTGGCGCCTCCCTCCGCGCGGAGATTCTTTCCTTCGCGGCGCGATTGAATAGGCTGCGCCTGAAAAAATCCAGCGCATATTCCACTCTCGGGCTACGCCCTAAAGGAAGGCGACGTCGCGGCCTTCGAGGCGCAGGCAGGTGAGCCGCCCGGTCGCATAGGCTCCCGTATCGACGTTGATGCGGTTGCGCCGCACGTCCGGCTCCATGACCGGCGTATGGCCGTGGACGATGATCTTTTCGAACGGCTCCTCGCAGGTCAGGAAGTCGTCGCGGATCCACAGAAGATCCTCGTCGCGCTGCCGGGCGAGCGCGGCGCCGGGCCGCACGCCCGCATGGACGAAGAAATAGTCGCCGCAGGAGAAGGACAGCGGCAGCGTTTCGTAAAAGCGGCGATGGCTGTCCGGCAGGACATGGTCGAGCTCGGCCGCGAGCTCCTCCTCCTCCTCGGGCGCCGGCGAAAGGCTCGGCGAGAGCCCGTAGGACAGGAGCGTCGAGAGGCCGCCATATTGTCCCCATGAGCGCAGGATGGGCGGATTGCGCAGGAATTCGGGAACGTAGAGTTCGTGGTTGCCGCGCAGGCAGATCGTGCGCCCCTGCGCGCAGCGCTCGATCAGCCGGCTGACGACTTCGGCGGATTTCGGTCCGCGGTCGATGTAGTCGCCGAGGAACACCGAAATCGGCCGTTCGACGGGATGCCGCGCGATGTCTTCGTCGATGCGCTCGAGCAGCGGTTCGAGCAGGTCGTCGCGGCCGTGAACGTCGCCCGTGGCGTAGATCCGCACGCCGGGCGGAAGCGTCGGCGCCGCCGGCGCGGCGTTCGCGAATGGACGGGGCTTCCACATGTATGTCCGCCGCGGCGGCCGCGGCCCTGGAGCTCCCGCGCGGGCGGCGCAGGTCGCACGGCAGAGTTAGAGCATTTCGTCGCGCCGCGATAGAGCGTCGAAGCGTGGAGACGCCAAGCCTATGCGCGTCTTAACAAGGAGATAAAGAGAGAGCGTGGCGCGGCCCGCGTTCAGAACGGGTCGTCGCGCGCAAGCTTGCCCAGGGCTTTCGCCGCTGCGGCGAGGCGCGCTCCGTCGTCCTGCGCGGGCTCGAAGAAACGCTCGGCGGCGGCCGCCTCCTCGGGGGCGACCTCGCCGGCCTCGGCGCGCCAGCGCGCGAGGTCAGCCGCTCCGCCCTCCGTCTTCGCCTCCTCGTCATGCATCTCGCCAAGCGCCGACTGGACGATTTCGAGCCGCTTCAGGAACTTGCTCATTGATTTATGCGGCGCGACGGCGCGCGCGCCGGCGAAGAACTCGCCCATGTAGCGCAGGGTCTTGGCGTCGATGCGCAGCTCATGGCGATCGTCCGGGCTCAGAGCCTCGAGCGCGGCCCCTCGCCGCGCCAGAGCCTTGAGGCGCCGGCGCAGCCGCCTGCGCGCGAATTTGGCGATCCTTTTCGGGCGCCGGGCGGCCGCGGCGCGCCACGCGCCGTCGTCCAGCCAGAGGCAGAAGTCGATCAGGAACAGGCGCCAGCGCGGGGCCGCGAGCTCTTGCGAGATTTCATCATGCAGGCGCGCGCTCTCGTCGGCGAGCCAGCGGCGGAAAGCCTCTCCGCCCTCGCCTTTTTCGAGCGCCGCCTGCGTCATGACATCGCGGTCGCGCGCCACGCCAAAGAGCCGCGCGAGCCGCTTCACCTCGGCGGCCGCGCCGTCAAACGCGTCGTCGCGGACGATGGGCTTGAACAGGGCGAAGGCGGCGCGCAGGCGGCGCAGCGCGATCCGGCCCTGATGCACGGCGTCCGGGCTCGCCCGAGCCCCGCGTCCCAGCATGGCGGCGTTGAGCATGAAGTCGCGCAGGCACGCGTGGCAGATCGCGGCGAAGGCGTCGGCCGCGCTCGCGTCGTCGCCGATCCGCGGCGCGCTCGCCTTCTGCGCCTGCCCGGCGCGTCCGTCGGCGAGGCGAAAGCCGCGCTCGGCCTTGCTGATCAGGCTGAGCGACAGCGGCGCCGCGGCGGCGAGCTCGCGCGCGAGCTTGAACAGGATGCGCTTGTCGCCGCCCTTCAGCTCGAGCTCGATTTCCGCGACGGCCGCGCGCGCGCCGGAGGCCTTCGCGACGATCTCGCCCTGATCGGCGGCGGCCTCGACCACGGCCCCTCCGGTTTCGACGAGCAGCGTCGCGCGCTCGACGTCGACGCGGAAAACCTCGACGAGCTCGCCGCGCGCCTCTTCGACGAGCGGGCCGAGCGGCGTTTGCGCGATCATCGCGAAATCGAGCGCGCCGGCGTCGACGCTTCCGTCCGCCGGCGGCGGGGAGGCGACGGGCGCCTCCCATTCGCCGCGCTCGAAGGCGCCGTCGCCCGGCGTCTTGACGGTCTGCAGCAACGCGTCGCCGGCCTGACGCAGGCGCAGCACGAACCCTGCGCGGCGCAAGGTGCCGTCGGGCGTGTCGAAAACCCAGCTCCGCAGCCGCTGCTTGCGCATGGAGGCCGCGCCCGGCCGCAGCGCTTCGAACGCGTCGAGCGGCGGCGCCACGCCGTCGAGCGCGGTCAGCTTGAGTTCCGTCTCGCTCATGAGTCGAGCCTAGCACGCGCGGGGCGCGCAGGCGATGCGCGGATCGCGTCCGGCTCAGCCGCGCGCGGCGTCCCCGGCGACGGCGCGGGCGAGCCATTCGAGCGTCTCGTCGCGGATGGCGAGCTCGGCGAGGTGGCCGCAGGTGTTGAGCACATAGTCGACGTTGCGCCCGGAAAGGCCGACGCCCTGGCGAATCAGCCGCAGCAGATCCTCGCGCCCGAGCCCGCCGGCGTATTGAAGATGGCGCCGGTCGGCGACATAAGCGACCGCCCCGACGCTCTCGCCGCCGGGAAGCAGCGCCGGCAGGACGAGCTCGCGATAGACGGCCGTGACCTGCTCGCGGGCGCGCAGACAGGCGAGCGTCGCCGGCGCGCGCGCGGCCTCGACGCGAAAGGCGACGCCGCGGCAGGAGCCGCCGCGGTCGAGGCCGAGCACGAGGCCGGGACGCTCGACGGTGCCGCGATGGACGTGGGAGTAGACGCACAGCGCGCGATGGTAGCCGCGCACCAGCGCGGGCCGGCGCTCCACGAATTCGAAGTCGGGCCGCCACATCAGCGAGCCGTAGCCGAACACCCACATGTCCTGCGTCATGCCAGATCCCGCGCGGCTTCGCCCCTTCGGTTTGCCCGACGCCGGCGCGCGCGATAGGAAAGGCCGGCGCGCGGCGCCGCCGATCGTTCGGGCCGAAGAGTTTGCGTCGCTAGAACAACAGGATAGAGCCTCTTTCCGCGCGTCGCGCAAGAGGGGTTCCGACATTTCGGGAGCACGGCATGACCATCGCTTCGGCTGGACCGGCCCGCATCGCGGGGGCGGCCTTCGTCGGCCTCGCGCTCGCCGCCGCCGTCGCAGGAGGAGGCTGGAGCTTCGCCGCCGGCCGCGCGAACGCGGCGATCTCCTCGTGGATCGCGCAGGAGGCGGCGGCGGGGCGCGTCTGGAGCTGCCCGGACCGCCGCACGCAGGGTTTTCCAACCCGCCTCGAGATCGTCTGTCCGAAGCTCGGCTTCGAGGGCGCGGTGCTGGACCGGCCTTTCGCGGGCTCGGTCGGCGGCTTCACGGCGCATGCGAGCCTGTGGCGGCCGCAGACGGTCGAAGCGCAGCTCGCCGCTCCGTTCAGCGCGGCGACGCCGGAGGGCGACCATTTCACGCTCGACTGGCGCAGGCTCGACCTCGTCCTGGACGGCGCGGCGCAGGGCTTTCGCGCCGTCGCCGTGAGCGGGGAGGGCTTCTCGCTGTCGGGCGCCGACGCGTCCGGCGCGCCGCTCGATTTTTCGGCCGCCTCCGCGCAGGCCTCGCTGCGGCCGGGCCCCGGCGCGCCGGGCGAGGCGCCGCCGTCCTATGAGTTCGAGGCGAAGGTCGCCGGCGCCGGCGCGCCGACGCTCGCCGCCCTTCTGGCGCTCAAGGCGCCGGTCGACGCGAACGTCTCCGGCGCGATCGTCGGCCTCGACCTTGCGAAGGGCGGGAGCCTGCTCGAGCGCCTCGAGCGGTGGCGGCTTGCCGGCGGGCGCGTCGATTTTTCTCAGGTGAGGATCGTCAGCGGCGAGGCGCTGCTCGAGGCGAAGGGCGGCTTCGACCTCGACGAAGCGCGACGCCCGCGCGGCGAGTTCGACGCGCGCCTTTCAGGGCTTGAGGCGACGCTGCGCCGGTTCGGCGTGAGCCCGGCGCTGATCGCGGGCGGCTCGCTGCTGACGAGCTTCCTGACGGGTTCGCCCGGACGCGAGGACCGGACCAAGACCATCCGGCTGCCCGTGCGCCTCGCCGACGGCGTCGTGTCGGTCGGCCCGCTTCGCCTGCCTTCGTTGCGGTTGCCGCCGCTTTATTGAGGCGCGCGACGCCGGCGCGGACCTCGCCGAGCGGGCGGTCAATAGGCCTTGTGGCGCAGCACCTCGAAACAGGTGCGAATGATGATGTTGACGTCGAGCGCGAAGGACCAGTGGTTCACGTACCAGAGGTCGAGCTTGACGCGCTCGATCATCTGCTCGAGCCGTCCCGTCTCGCCGCGCAGCCCATTTACCTGCGCCCAGCCGGTGATGCCCGGCTTGACGTGGTGGCGGAAGGCGTATTTGGCGATCAGAACCTTGTATTCATTGTCGTGCGCGAGGGCGTGCGGACGCGGCCCGACCAGCGACATGTCGCCCTTGAGGACGTTGAAGAGCTGCGGCAGCTCGTCCATGCTGGAGCTGCGCAGGAACTGGCCGACGCGCGTCACCCGCTTGTCGTTGCGCTTGGCCTGGACGATCTTGTCTCCGTCCTCCTGCACCGTCATCGAGCGGAACTTGTAGATATAGAACTGTTTCGCGTTGAAGCCGTTGCGCCGCTGCTTGAAGATGACCGGCCCCTTGCTGTCGAGCTTGATCAGCGCGGCGATGATGAGGAGCAGCGGGGACAGCAGGACGACCCCGACGGCCGAGCATACGACGTCGAGCGTGCGCTTGGCGGCCTGCTCCATCTGCGTCAGAGGCGCGCGCTGGACCTCGAGCGCGAGGCCGGGGCCGTTGGTGGAGAGCAGCCGCCGGCCGAGGACGGAGCGGATGGTGTAGTCGGGCAGGAGGCGGACGGGCAGGGGCGAGGCGCGCAGCCGCTCGCGCGCGGTCTCGAGCAGCTCGCGGCTGTTCCAGCGCAAGGCGAGGATGAGCTCGTCGGCTCCGCGCTCGCGCGCCTCGTGGATGGCGCGGTCGAGGTCGACGAGCACGTCGTTCGAGGCGGGGCCCCCGGCGGTCGACAGCGACACGCGGGTCAGTTCGTTGAAGCCGAAATAGCGGAACAGCACCGCCGTGGATAGCCGCATCAGCTCGGACTGCTCGCCGACGGTGACGACCTTGCGGCCGGCGAGCGCGCCGCGCGCCATCAGCGAACGCGACGCCTTTTCGGCGAGCCAGCGGGCGACGAGGAGAAACGAGATCTGAAGCGTCGCGGCGGTGACCATCGAGCCGCGCGGCACCACGGCTCCGCCGCGCAGGAACACGAGGAAGACGACGACGAACAGGACGACGATCGCCCAGGTCGTGAGGATGCGCGCCAGGTAGCGCGACGGCGAGAGCAGGACCGGCAGCCGGTAGAGGCCGCGGGAACTCGATACATAAGTGTATAGCAGCGCTTGTGACAGGCCGACGCCGAGGCTCGTCACCAGGGAGATGGTCTCTCCGGACCACAAGTATTGGTAGAGCTGGACGCCCAATACGCTCGAAAGCGTTATCATTAAAATGTCGGCGAGGCAGACAAGAGTTTCAATATTTTTATAAGACAATTTCAGTTTCGCGACGCGCGAGGTCGGGGCGCTGTCGATTTCCGGTTCGGCGATGTGGCTCAGTCTGTTGAAATACATATCCGAGACCCGCAAGTGCGCCGACGGCGTCAGCATTAGGCTACGAAAACCCCGAAAAATCAACTTAAAACCACCGTGAGCCGTCTTAAGTCGATGCTCCAGGCGCGGTCTGTGCGCTGCGACACGTCGAAAGGGCGTCTCGGGCGCGCGGCTTACAGCCGACAGTCAAATTCGCGTCATGAATCGAAGCTGAACGAGCAGCTTCCATCTGGCAAAATTCATGCTGCGCCGCCGTCCTACGGCGGCGCAGCAGTTCCCTTCAGCAGGCGCGCGCGTCCGGCGGCGCGGCCTCGGCGACGAGGCGGTCAAGCGCCTCGTCAAGCGCCACGACGCTCGTTTCATTGGCGCCGAGGCGACGGATCGAAACTGCGCGCTCCTGCGCCTCGCGCTTGCCGAGCGCCATCAGAACGGGCGTCTTGGCGAGCGAATGCTCGCGGACCTTGTAGGAGATCTTCTCGTTGCGCAGGTCGAGCTCGACCCGCAGGCCGCGCTTCCTGGCGAGCGCCGCCACCTCCAGCGCATAGTCGTCGGCCTCCTGCGTGATGGTGGCGACGACGATCTGCGTCGGCGCGAGCCAGAGCGGCAGGTGGCCGGCGAAATGCTCGATCAATATGCCGGCGAAGCGCTCGAGCGAGCCGAAGATGGCGCGGTGGATCATCACCGGCGTCTTCTTCTCGCTGTCCGCGCCGATGTAGAAGGCGCCGAAGCGGCCCGGCAGATTGAAGTCGACCTGGGTCGTGCCGCACTGCCATTCGCGGCCGATGGCGTCGCGCAGCGTGTATTCGAGCTTGGGGCCGTAGAAGGCGCCTTCGCCCGGATTGACTTCGGTCTGCAGCCCCTGCTCGGCGAGGCGCTCGAGCACGCGCCCGAGCGCCGCCTCGGCCTTGTCCCAGGCCTCGTCGCCGCCGACGCGCTTTTCGGGCCGCGTCGACAGCTTGACGACCACGTCCTCGAAGCCGAACGCCTTGTAGATCGAGAGAAGAAACTCGTTGATCTTGAGCGTCTCGTCGAAGATCTGCTCCTCGGTACAGAAGATATGCGCGTCGTCCTGAGTGAAGGCGCGCACGCGCATGACGCCGTGCAGGGCGCCCGAGGGCTCGTAGCGGTGGACGACGCCGAACTCGGCGATCTTCAGCGGCAGGTCGCGATAGGACTTGAGGCCGTTCTTGAAGATCTGCACATGACCCGGGCAATTCATCGGCTTCAGCGCGAAGACGCGGTCGTCCTCGGTCTGCGTGACATACATGTTCTCGCGATAGGTCTGCCAGTGGCCTGAAGTCTCCCACAAGGCGCGGTCGAGCACCTGAGGGGTGTTCACTTCGACGTAGCCCGCCGCCTGCATGCGCCGGCGCATGTAGCCGATGAGCGTCTGGAACAGCGTCCAGCCTTTGGGGTGCCAGAATACCGCGCCCGGCCCCTCCTCCTGGAAATGGAAGAGGTCCATCTCGCGGCCGAGCCGCCGATGGTCGCGCTTCTCCGCCTCCTCGAGCCGCTTGAGGTAGGCGTCGAGCTCGGCTCTCGTCGCGAAGGCGGTCGCGTAGACGCGCTGGAGCATCGGGCGGTTCGAATCGCCGCGCCAGTAGGCGCCGGCGACCTTCATGAGCCTGAAGGCGTCGCCGACCTTGCCGGTCGAGGTCATGTGCGGCCCGCGGCACAGGTCGAGCCAGTCGCCCTGGCGATAGATCTTCAGGTCCTCGCCGCCGGGAATCGAATCGACGAGCTCGACCTTGAAGGCCTCGCCGCGCGTCTCGAAGTAGGACTTCGCCTCGTCGCGCGTCCACACCTCCTTGGCGAACGGCCGGTCGCGCGCGATGATCTCGCGCATCTTTTTCTCGATGGCCGCGAAGTCGTCGGGCGTGAACGGCTCGTCGCGATAGAAATCATAATAGAAGCCGTTCTCGATCACCGGGCCGATCGTCACCTGCGTGCCCGGATAGAGAGTCTGCACCGCTTCGGCGAGCACATGCGCGGCGTCGTGCCGGATCAGCTCCAGCGCGCGCGGATGGTCGCGGCCGATGAATTCGAGGCGCGCGCCGTCGCGCACGGGATCGGCGAGATCGGAAAGGACCCCGTCGACGATCATCGCCACCGTCTTCTTGGCGAGCGAAGGCGAAATGGCGCGCGCGACTTCGGCGCCGGTGGAGCCGGCGGGAAAGGCGCGTCGCGCGCCGTCGGGGAAGGAGACGTCGATCATGGCGTAGGCTCCGCGGCTCTCACTCGCCACGACCAATTGGCGTAAGCGCCGGGCAGGGACGGCGAAGCCGTCCGGATGAATAATATTCAGGTCGCATGCGCCTGGCGGCGGGGCGGCGCACGGCGCCGACATAGGCTTTTTACGCGCCGGGCTCAACCCTCGCCGTCGCTTTGGCCGCCAGACCGATGTGCGATGACGCACATCGGTCTGGCGGCGCGCAGATTAAGCCGCTAGCATGAGAACGCGGAGCTGCTAGACGGAATGATCAGGCTTCAACGCGCCGTCGCGCCTATTTCGGAAGAAAGCTCGACTTTTAACTGCGTTCTTTTCATGGGCGAAGCGTCAGCGGCCCGATCCTCGAACCTGAGGCGCAACCGGCGCCGAATTTCGAATTTGAAGAAACGCCTATGACTTCTTTCGCCTTTTATCCCGACGACTTCGATCGCGATCACGTCGAAAACAGGACGCGAGCCACGTTCGCGCGTCGCGCCGCGGAGATCGCCGTCATGGCGCGCGCGCCCGCCTGCGGCCAGACGACGGATCCACTCGACGCCGTGCGCCTGCCCGCCGTCCTGCTCGACCTCTACGGCGCCGTCGTGCGCGTCAACGCGGCGGCGGAGGCGCTCTTCGACGACGACGTCAGCGTGCGCCAGCGCCGCCTGTGCGTGCGCGACGCCGAGGCGCGCGCGCGGCTGCGGGCCTATGTGGAGCAGCTCGAGCACGGACCCGCGCGGCCGCCGTCTTCGGACGATCCGATCGTCGTCACGCGCCAGGAGCGGTTGCCGGTCCTCATCCGCGTCTGGCCGCTCGAGGCGAACTGCCGCTGGCCCTCGCCGGACGTGCGCGCGCTGCTGACGCTCGCGCCGCTCGGGCCACGCCCGGGACCGCCGCCGGCCTCGCTCGCGCGCATCTTCTCGCTGACGCCCTCGGAATCGAAGCTCGCCAGCATCATCGCGCGCGGCGCCGGCCCGGACGCCGCGGCTCTCGAACTCAACATCTCGCGCGAAACCGCGCGCAACCAGCTGAAGTCCATCTTCGCCAAGACCGCCACCCACCGGCAGGGCGAACTCGTCGCGCTGCTGCTGCAAGTTTAGGCCGCGCCCGCAGGCCGCGGTCACGGCTCAAGCTCCCGACTGGAAATCGGCGAGGAGCGCCCGGCGCGCCGCAGGCTCGCGCGCGAGAAGGTGGACGTGCCACTCGACTGCGCCCGCCGCGAGCGCGCGCTCCGGCGCGCCGCGATCGCCGCAAAAACGCCCGTCGCGCCAGCGCAGCTCGAAGGCGGCGACGCGCCGTCTCTCTCCATTCGCCTCGACGGCGACGCCGAGAGCGACGGCGCTTTCGAACTCGGGCAGGCCGAACCACGCCGCGTCCCGCCGCACGGGAAACACGGAGAAGACGCAGCGGCGTCCGGACGAGGCGCGCCACTTGTGGAAATGCTCGGCGAACTCTTCGCCGGCGAGGCAGCGCAGCGGCGCCCCGCGCGCCGCGGCTGGAAGCGCGGGAGCGCTGGCGGGCTCGGGCGGACCGGAAAGACGGATCCGCGTCAGAACCGGGCGCGCGCGCTCTGCTGCGCAGGGCGAGGAGAATGTGACGAGGACGACCATCGGCCCGGCTCCCGTTTGTCCAGAACAAATATGGAACAAATGTGGAGCATGGTCAACAGGGGATTAACGCGGCGCGGCGTTACGGAGAACGGACGGCGGGGGCGTCCGCCAGCGCCGGATCGGCCTTGAACGCCTCGTCGGCGAGACGATCCGACGCCTGTTCGACGCGCGCCTGAAGCTGCGTCATGAATTTCTGCTTGTCGAGGCCGGGCGGGATCGGCGGCAGGAACTCGATCACCGCGACGCCCGGACGCCGGATCAAACCGCGGCGCGGCCAGAACAGGCCGGTGTTGAGCGCGACCGGAACGCAGACGGCGCCGGTCTCCACATAAAGATGCGAGACGCCGGCCTTATAAGCGGGCGCCGCGCCCGGCGCCGTCCGCGTGCCCTCCGGAAAGATGAGCACCTGGCGTCCCTCGCCGAGGGCGGCGCTCACCGCCCGCGCCATGTCCGCGAGCGCCTGGCCGCGGCGGGCGCGCTCGATGGCGATCTGGTCCGCTCCCTTAAGATACCAGCCGAAGAACGGGATCGACGTCAGCTCGCGCTTGAGCACGAAGGTGAAGTCGCCGAGCTGCGTCGTCATGGCGAAGGTTTCGAGCGCCGACTGGTGCTTGGCCGCGATCAGGCAGCCTCCCGACGGCAGGTTCTCGAGGCCGCGAAACTCGACCCTCTGGCCGCAGACAAGGCTTAGCAGGCGCAGCGAGCTGCGCGCCCAGAGCCGGGCGAGGCCCTGCACCGCGCGCCGTCCGAACGCCAGGGTAGGCAGGCCGGCGAGGGCGAGCGCCGTCATGTTGGCGTAGAACAAGATGTTGAAGACGATCGAGCGAAGAACAATCATGGGGCCGCAAGCTTGGCGCGCGCCCGGACGAAGACCGCCGGCGCGCCGGGATTGATATGGCGATTCCGGACCGCCGCATAAAGCGGGCGCCCGAATCCGGCGAAACGACGGGACAGCCTTAAACCGCGCCGCGGCGTCAAAACCAAGGCGGCGCGCCAAGGGCGAAGGGCGCGCCGTTTTGCGTGGGCGCCGCTCTTTGCGCTTTACATATAAAGATATCTGCATATATGCTCTTCGCATGTCGCAGATCCTAGCCCCCGACGCGCATGCGCCGTTCGAGCCCATCCTCTCCGCGCTGGCCGCGGCCGGGGAGGCGACGCGCCTTCGCCTCCTCGCCCTGCTCTCGGAAGCCGAACTCGCGGTGAGCGAGATCGTCGCCATTCTCGGCCAGTCGCAGCCGCGCGTGTCGCGCCACCTCAAGCTCCTCGTCGAGGCGGGGCTCGTCGATCGCCATCGCGAGGGCTCCTGGGCCTTCTTCCTCATGAGCCAGAGCGGTCCCGCCGCGGCGCTGGCGCGCGACGTCGTGGCGAGGCTCGATCCCGGCGACCCGCTGCTCGCCGCCGACCGGGCGAGGCTCGCCGAGGTGCGCAGCCAGCGCGCCGAGCAGGCCGCGCGCTATTTCGCCGCGCAGGCCGCCAACTGGGACGCGATCCGGGCGATGCATCTGCCCGAGGAGCGGGTCGAGGCGGCCGTGCGCGAGATCGTCGGCGCCGATCCGGTCGAGGCCCTGCTCGACCTCGGCGCCGGGACCGGCCGCATGCTCGAAGTGCTCGCGCCGCAGGCCGCGCGCGCGGTCGGCGTCGACCAGTCGCCGCAGATGCTCGCGCTCGCGCGGGCGCGGCTCGAGCGCGCCGGGCTGCGCAACGTCCAGCTGCGGCAGGGCGACATCTACGCCCTGCCCGTCGAGCGCGACCTCTACGACCTCGTCGTGATCCATCAGGTGCTGCACTATCTCGACGACCCCGCCCGCGCCATCCGCGAGGCGCGGCGCGCGCTCGCCCCGGGCGGCCGCATGATCATCGTCGATTTCGCGCCGCACGCCGAAGAGCATCTGCGCGCCGTCCACGCGCATCGCCGCCTCGGCTTTTCGGCCGAGGAAATCGTCGGCTGCCTCGAGGCTGCGGGGCTCGAGGCGGGGCCGCCGCTCGACCTTGCGCCGGACGAGCCTCGCGGCGGCAAGCTCACCGTGTCGATCTGGCTCGGGCGCGACCGGCGAGTCCAGTCCGATCCCGTTCCGCACGCCCAGTCCCTTGCCCAATCCAACGCCGCGCGAGACGTCGCATGAACGAGCATCAGACCTGCGAACTGCCGCGCGCGAGCCGCGGCCAGCTTCCCGACATCCGCGTCTCCTTCGAGTTCTTCCCGCCGAAGACCGTGGCGATGGAGGCGATGCTGTGGGAGTCGATCAACCGGCTCGCCCCGCTCGGTCCGAGCTTCATGTCGGTGACCTACGGCGCCGGCGGCTCGACGCGCGAGCGCACCCACAACACCGTCGCCCGCCTCGCCCGGGAGGGAATGGTGCGTCCCGCCGCGCACCTGACCTGCGTCGGCGCCTCGCGCGCCGAGATCGACGCGATCGTGCAGGGCTACTGGGACGCCGGCGTGCGCCATGTCGTGGCGCTGCGCGGCGATCCGGCGGCCGGCCTCGGCGCGGCCTTCGAGCCGCATCCGCAGGGCTACAAGAGCTCCTGCGACCTCGTCGCCGGCGTCCGGCGCATCGGCGATTTCGAGGTCTCCGTCTCGGCCTATCCCGAGCGCCATCCCGAAAGCGTCTCGATCGAGGCCGACGTCGCCTTCCTGCGCGCCAAGCAGGAGGCGGGGGCGACGAGAGCCATCACCCAGTTCTTCTTCGAGAACGAGATCTACCTGCGCTTCGTGGAGCGCGCGCGCGCGGCCGGCGTGACCATTCCGATCGTGCCCGGAATCATGCCGATGCAGAACTTCAAGCAGACCGCGGGCTTCGCCAGGAAGGCCGGGGCCAGCGTGCCGGGCTGGCTCGCCGACCGTTTCGACGGGCTCGACGACGACGTCGACACGCGCCGCCTCATCGCCGCCACCGTCGCCGCCGAGCAGGTGCTCGGCCTCGTCGACCACGGCGTGCGCGACTTTCATTTCTACACCAACAACCGAGCCGACCTCGTCTATGCGATCTGCCGCCTCCTCGGGCTGCGGCCGAAGGGCGAGCAGCAGAAGGCGGCGTGATGACCCATCATTTTTCCGGCGACGAGACGCGCCAGGCTTTCCTCGATCTCGCGCGCGAAAGAATCCTGGTGCTCGACGGCGCCATGGGCACGATGATCCAGCAGCGCAAGTTCGACGAGGCGCAGTTCCGCGGCGAGCGCTTCGCCGACTGGCCGAGCGACCTTCGCGGCAACAACGACCTGCTGAGCCTGACGCAGCCCGAGGCCATCGAGGCGATCCATCGCGCCTACGTCGACGCCGGCGCCGACGTCATCGCCACCAACACCTTCAACTCGACGCGCATTTCGCAGGCCGATTACGGCATGCAGGAGCTCGTCGTCGAGCTCAACCGCGAATCCGCGCGGCTCGCCCGCCGCGCCGCCGACGCGGCGCAGGCGAAGGACGGACGTCGCCGCTTCGTCGCCGGCGCGCTGGGGCCGACGAGCCGCACCGCCTCGATCTCGCCCGACGTCAACGATCCGGGCTTCCGCGCCGTCTCCTTCGACGAGCTTCGCGCGTGCTATGACGAGGCGGCGCGCGCGCTGATTGAAGGCGGCGTCGAACTCCTCCTCATCGAGACCATCTTCGACACGCTGAACGCCAAGGCGGCGGTCTGCGGCGTGCGCGACGCCTTCGCCGCGCTCGGCGTCGAGACGCCGATCATGATCTCGGGCACCATCACCGACCTTTCCGGCCGCACGCTGTCGGGCCAGACGCCGACCGCCTTCTGGCATTCGCTGCGCCACGCCGATCCGATCACCATCGGGCTCAACTGCGCGCTCGGCGCGCGCGAGATGCGCGCCCATCTCGCCGAGATCTCCCGCGTCGCCGATGCGCTCGTGTGCGCCTATCCGAACGCCGGCCTGCCCAATGAATTCGGATTGTATGACGAGAGCCCGGAATTCATGGCGGGACTCGTCGGCGAGTTCGCCGACTCGGGGCTCGTCAATGTGGTGGGCGGCTGTTGCGGCACGACGCCGGCGCACATCCACGCCATAGCGCAGCGGGTGAAGGGCGTCGCGCCGCGCGCGATCCCTGAAGTCGCGCCGCTGCTGCGCCTGTCCGGCCTCGAGCCCTTCACGCTCTCGCCGGAGATCCGCTTCGTCAACGTCGGCGAGCGCACCAACGTCACGGGCTCGGCCAGGTTCCGCCGGCTCGTCAAGGACGGCGACTACGCCGCCGCGCTCGACGTCGCGCGCGACCAGGTGAGCATGGGCGCGCAGGTCATCGACGTCAACATGGACGAGGGCCTGCTCGATTCCGAAAAGGCGATGGTCGATTTCCTCAACCTCGTCGCCTCCGAGCCGGACATCGCCCGTGTGCCGGTGATGATCGACTCCTCGAAGTTTTCGGTGATCGAGGCCGGCCTCAAATGCGTGCAGGGCAAGGCGATCGTCAATTCGATCTCGATGAAGGAGGGCGTCGAGAAGTTCGTCGCCGACGCGCGGACCGTGCGCTTCTATGGCGCGGCCGTCGTCGTCATGGCCTTCGACGAGAAGGGCCAGGCCGACACCTTCGCGCGCAAGGTCGAGATCTGCGCGCGCGCCTATGAGGCGCTGACGACGCAGGCGGGCTTCGAGCCGCAGGACATCATCTTCGATCCCAACATCTTCGCGGTGGCGACGGGCATCGAGGAGCACAACAATTACGGCGTCGACTTCATCGAGGCGGCGCGCGAGATCCGCCGGCGCTTCCCGCTTGTCCACATCTCCGGCGGCGTCTCGAACCTCTCCTTCTCGTTCCGCGGCAACGAGCCGGTGCGCGAGGCGATGCACGCGGTGTTTCTGTACCACGCCATTCAGGCCGGCATGGACATGGGCATCGTCAACGCCGGCCAGCTCGCGGTCTATGAGGAGATCGAGCCTGCGCTGCGCGAGGCCTGCGAGGACGTCGTGCTCAACCGCCGCCCCGACGCGACCGAGCGGCTGCTCGAGATCGCCGAGGGCTTCAAGGGCAAGGGACGCGAGAAGACCGAAAAGGACCTCGCCTGGCGCGAGCTGCCCGTCGAGAAACGGCTCGAGCACGCGCTCGTCAACGGCGTCGCCGAATTCATCGACGAGGACGTCGAGGAGGCGCGCCTCTCGACGGCGCGCCCGCTCGACGTGATCGAGGGGCCGCTGATGGCCGGCATGAACGTCGTCGGCGACCTCTTCGGGTCCGGCAAGATGTTCCTGCCGCAGGTCGTCAAGTCGGCGCGTGTGATGAAGCAGGCCGTCGCCCGCCTCCTGCCCTACATGGAGAAGGAGAAGCGCGCGGGCGGGGCCGAGCGCGCGAACGCCGGCAAGATCCTGATGGCGACCGTCAAGGGCGACGTGCACGACATCGGCAAGAACATCGTCGGCGTCGTGCTCGCCTGCAACAATTACGAGATCATCGACCTCGGCGTCATGGTCCCCGCCGCGAAGATCCTCGCCGCGGCCAAGGAGCACGGGGTGGACGCCATCGGCCTGTCGGGCCTCATCACCCCCTCGCTCGACGAGATGTGCTTCGTCGCCGCCGAGATGGAGCGCGAGGGCTTCTCGCTGCCGCTGCTGATCGGCGGCGCGACGACGAGCCGCGTGCATACGGCGGTGAAGATCCATCCCAACTATGCGCGGGGCCAGGCCGTCTATGTGACCGACGCGAGCCGCGCCGTCGGCGTCGTGCAGTCGCTGCTCGGCGAGAACGCGAAGGAGGCCGCGGCCGCCGTCGGCGTCGAATACGAGAAGCTCGCCGAGGCGCACCGGCGCGCCGAGGCCGACAAGCAGCGCCTGCCGATCGCGAAAGCGCGCGCCAACGCCTTCTCGATCGACTGGGACGCCTATGAGCCGCCGAAGCCGACATTCTCAGGCTCGCGCATGTTCCGCAGCTACGACGTCGGCGAGCTCATCCCCTATATCGACTGGACGCCGTTCTTCCAGACCTGGGAGCTGCGCGGACGCTTTCCGCAGATCCTCGACGACGAGAAATACGGCGAGGCGGCGCGCGCCCTGTATGACGACGCGCAGGCCATGCTGCGCCGGGTCGTCGAGGAGCGCTGGTTCGATCCCAAGGCGGTGATCGGCTTCTGGCCGGCCAACGCCGAAGGCGACGACATCGCGCTCTACACGGGCGAGTCGCGGACCGAGCGTCTGGCGACGTTCCACACGCTGCGCCAGCAGCTCGTCAAGCGCGCCGGCAAGTTCAACACCGCGCTCGCCGATTTCATCGCGCCGGCGTCGAGCGGCGAGCGCGATTATATCGGCGCCTTCGTCGTCACGGCGGGAGCGCAGGAGAACAGGATCGCCGACCGCTTCGCGCGATCGAATGACGATTATCAGTCCATTCTCGTCAAGGCGCTCGCCGACCGCATCGCCGAGGCCTTCGCCGAGCGCATGCATGAGCGCGTGCGCAAGGAGTTCTGGGCTTACGCGCCGGATGAGGCGCTGACCAACGAGGAGCGCGTGCGGGAGGCCTATCGCGGAATCAGGCCGGCGCCGGGCTATCCGGCGCAGCCCGACCACACCGAGAAGGCGACGCTGTTCTCGCTGCTCTCGGCGCCTTCGCGTATCGGCGTGACGCTGACGGAAAGCTTCGCCATGCAGCCGGGCTCCTCGGTGTCGGGCCTCTATTTCGCGCATCCGCTGGCGCATTATTTCGGCGTCGCCAAGATCGAGCGCGACCAGGTCGAGGACTACGCCAGGCGCAAGGGCATGAGCGCCGCCGAGGTCGAGCGCTGGCTTGCGCCGATCCTGAACTACGATCCGGCGGGACGCCGCGCGGATGCGGCGGAATAGCCGGTCGGCGCGACGCCGCGTTTGCGCCTACGCCGGCGGCAGCGCCGCCAGCAGCTTCCGCAAGGTGGCGATCGTCGAGAAATCGGCGACGCCGTCGACGAGCTCGGGCCGGAAATGGCGCTGGAAGGCGCGCGTCACGAATTCCGTCATGGCGTCATAGACGCCGCTTTGCGGCGCGCCATAGCCGTAGTTCGCGAGCGCCGCCTGCAGCGCCGCCACCTGCGGGCCTTCGTCGCCGCGCGAAAGGCGCGGGCCCTCGACGATCGGGCAGGGCGCGACGTAATGGCCGACGCCCGCCTGCGCGAGGCGCGCCCAGGGAAAGAATTCGCCGGGATCGATCTTGCGGTCGGGCGCGGCGTCGGAATGGGCGAGCACGCGCTGCGGCGGGATCGGCCAGCGGCCCGCGATCTCCTTGCACAGGGCGACGACCGCCTCGATCTGCGCGCCCGGATAGGGATAGGCGGCGCGCCCGTCCCTGTGGCCGGCGTGGGCGATCTCGACGCCGATCGAGACGTCGTTCATGTCGGTCTCGCCGGCCCAGGAGCCGCGCCCGGCGTGCCAGGCGCGCCGCTCCTCGGCGACGAGGGAGAGGATCTCCCCCTGCGGCGTGACGACGTAATGCGCCGAGACTTCGCTCGCCGGATCGCACAGCAGGGCGACCGCCGCTTCGACAGTGGCGATCCCCGTGTAATGCAGGATCAGGGCGTTCGGCGTCTTGCCGTTCTTGCGCTCCCCATGGTTCGGGGAGGAGAAGGAACGCCTTGGCGGGAGGGCGGTCGACTCAATAGCCAGCGCAGAATGGATTGCCATATTGATCCCAGACGACGCGGCCGCAGCGCGGCGGCGGCGGAGGCGGCGGATAGTAGCCGGGCGGCGGCGGGGGCGGGTTCGGCGGCCTCGTGTTGGCGCCGACGACGGCGCCCGCCGCGGCGCCGATGACGCCGCCGGCGATCGCGGTGCCGACGTTGCGGCCGGCGAGCGCGCCGATCGCGGCGCCCGTGGCGCCGCCGAGGCCGGCGCCGCTGAGCGCCCGCTGCTCGGGCGTGTAGCCGCAGCCGGCGAGGGCGACCGTCGCCGTCAGGACGACGATGAAGGGAGTTGCCTTTTTCTTCATGGCGGGCTCTGGCGCTTGAGGAACTGGGCGGCGGCTATTGCGGTCCGCGCGTGTTCGCGCCGACGGCCGCCCCGGCCGCTGCGCCGATGACGCCGCCGGCGATCGCGGTGCCGACGTTGCGTCCGGCGAGCCCGCCGATGGCCGCGCCCGTGGCGCCGCCGAGGCCGGCGCCGCTGAGCGCCCGCTGCTCGGGCGTGTAGCCGCAGCCGGCGAGGGCGAGCGCCGCCGCGGCGGCGACGGCGATATGAACGAGCTTGCTCATCAATGATCCTTGAGTTGCGTGGACTTTCGCAACTCTCCCAAGGTCGGGGAAGGGGTCAAGTTACAACCCGGGAGAATTAAGGATTCGCTATCGTCCTGCGCTTTTTTTGACACATGGACGAGTCCGGCCTGCGTTGACGGGGCGCGGCTTTGCGCCTATCTCCGGCGCGCCAGTCGGCCGGACGGCCGCCGCGTCAGCGCGGAGGAAAGTCCGGGCTCCACAGAGAAACGGCGCCGGATAACGTCCGGCGGGGGCGACCCCAGGGAAAGCGCCACAGAAAGCAGACCGCCGTCCGGCGCGCCGGACGGCAAGGGTGAAAGGGTGCGGCAAGAGCGCACCGCGTCCATGGCGACATGGGCGGCATGGCAAGCCCCGCCGGGAGCAAGACCGAATAGGGGCGACAAGGGATTTTCCCGGATCTTCTCTGGATCGTCGCCCGGGTTGGTTGCTAGAGGCGGCCGGCGACGGCCGCCCCAGAGGAATGGCCGTCACGCGCCGCAGCGATGCGGCGCCCTACAGAACCCGGCTTACAGGCCGGCTGGCTCCATCTTTTCACAGAAGTCTCCGGCCCGGGCGCGCCCTCAGGCGCTCCGGGCCGAAACGTCTCAGCCGAGCCGCCCGGAGGCGTGGGCGAGCAGCGTGTAGACCATCCCCGTCTCCGAGTTGAGATAGGTCCGCGCGGCGCTTTCGTCCGCGCCGTCGCGCTCGAGGTCGCCGAGCAGGCGCTCGAACTCATGAACGTAGCGGTCGATGGTGGCGCGGAACTCCGGATTGAGGCGGTAGCGCCGACGCACCTCCTCGAAGGTCTGGCGGCCGCGTCCGACGTAGATGTCGTCGAAGAACATCTTCTCGCCGCGCCGGCGCCGCTCCCACGCCTCCGCGAAGACGTTCGGATCGATCATCGCCGCGATGTCGAGCGAGATCGCCTCCAGCGGCCTCGCCCCTGACGTCCCGAACGTCGTCCGCGGCCGCTCCTCGCGCTGCGGACGCAAGGCGTCCTCATGCGAGGCGCGGGCGAGCAGATCGGACAGCCAGCCTCGTTCCTGCTGCGTCGACGGCCGCGCCCGCTCCGCCGCGTGCGCCGGATCGACCGCGCGCTCGGCCGGCGCGGCGGGGCGGCGGGGCGCGGCCGTGCTGCGCGGCTCGCTCGGCGCCGAGACGTCGAGCGCGCGCCCCGACCGGCCGACGATGTCCGAGAGCTCCTTCAGCGCCTTGATCTCGTCGCCGACGATCTTGCGGACGGCGGCCGCCTGCTGCGCCGTCTCGTGCGGCAGGTCGGCGACCCCGGCGCGCAGCGCCTCGCGCGTCGCGGCGAGCTCGTCCTGGACGGCGCGGGCCATCTCGCGAAGCTCCCCGACGGCGCTGCGGTAGCGGTCGGAGGTCTGGACGAAATAGGCTTCGAGGTCCGTGGCCGCGTCCTCGCAGGCGACGCGCACCGCGAGCGTCGCGCGCTCGCGCTGTTCGGCGACATTCGCGCGCAGCTCCGAGAACTGCCGGTCGACCGTTCCCGCCGCCGTCTCGGCGCTTTCCGCCATGAAGGCGCCGAACTCGCGCCCGCGCGCCTCGGCCGTCTCGAAGGCGTCCTGCATCACGCCGGCGAAGGCGCCGATCGAACTCTCGAAGTCCTGGCGGCGGCGCTCGAGCGCGTCGACCAGGCTTTCGAGCGCCTCGCGCCGCGCCTCGAGCGAGCAGTCGAGATCGCGCTGCGAGCGCACGAGCCCTTCGGCGGACTGGGCGATCTTCTCCTTGTGCGCGGCGAGCTCGGCGGCGAGGCCGCCGGCCTCGCGCACGGTCCGGCCGGCGGATTCGTTGAGTTCGGCGACCTCTCCCGAAACGACCGCGAGCACGTTCTTGATCTCGTCGACCCGCTGTGCGAGCGCGTCGTCGACCGCGAGGAAATCGGCGCCCGCCGCCTCGATCTGTTCGCGAAGGGCGCCGCCGCCGTCGGCGAGGCGCTGCGACAGCTCCCGCATCTGCGCGCCGAGCTTGTCGTTGGCCTCGACGAGCGCGGCGAGCGATTCGGCCGCGCCGTCCTGCATGACCTCGCGCAGCGTGCGCGCGGAGCCTTCGACCGTGGCGGCGAGCTGCGCGCGCCGCTCCTCGAGGCCGCGCGCCAGCTCGGCGCCGCTGCGGTCGAGCTCGCCCACGATCGCCTCGCCGACGCCGGCGAGATCCTGCGCGATCGCCGCGCCGCGTCCCTCGATGAGTTCGCGCAGGGCGTCCGAGCGCTCGGCGAGCTCCTTCTGCAGGCTCGCGCCGGGTCCGCCGAGCGCCGCGTCGATCTCGGCGAGGCGGCTCGCAAGCGTCTGGCTGATCTCGTTGACGCGATGGCCCAGGACGTCGCCGATCTCGCCGGCGCGGCCGGCGAGGGTCGCGTCGAGGTCCTCGGCCGCCTGGCCGACGAGTTCGCGGATCTCCTCGGCGCGCCCGCTGAGCGACGCGGCGATGCGGCCGCTCTCGACGTCGAGCGCGGCGTTGATGTCGCCCGCATGGCGCTCGAGGGCGCCGTCGATGTCCGCGACGCGCGCCGAGATGGTTTCCGCGATCGAGCGGCCGCTGCGGTCGATCTCGCCCGCGGCCGTCTCGAGCCGCTGCGCGATCCGCGTCTCGAAGTCCGCGACGCGCGCTTCGAGCGCGGCGGCGACGGACTGCGCGCGGCCGCCGATCGCGACGTCGATCTCGGACGCCTTGTCGGCGAGGGCCTGGGCGACCGTGGCGGCGCGGGCTCCGAGGATCTCCTCGATCTCGCGCGCCTTGCCGTCGAGCGCCGCGACCACCGCCGCGCCGCCCTCGTTCAGCATCCGCGCGATCTCCTGCGCCCGCGCGCCGAGCGCCGCGTCGAGCTCGCCGGCGCGCTCGGACAGGGCGCCGTCGACGCGCGCGGCGAGGCCGGCGACGAGGTTCGCGAGCGCGTCGGCGCGGGCCGCGGCGCGCGCCTCGAAGTCGCCGATCTGGCCTTCAAGGGCGCGGCGCGTCTCGTCGGCGCGCGAGGCGAGCCGCTCGTTGAGGTCGCCGCCGCGCTCGCCGAGCGTCGCCTCGATGGCGCCGAGCCGGTCGGCGAGCGTCGCGGTGAAACGCTCGGCCTGGTCGTTGATGCGCTGCGCCGTCGCGCCGCCCTGGCCGACGAAGGTCTCCTCGAAGGCGGCGAGCCGCATGGCGAGCGATTCATTGACGCGATCGCCATGGACGGCGATGGCGTCGATCGCCTGCGCCGCCGTCTCGGCGAAGCGTTCGTTGAGGTCGCTCGCGTGATAGCCGATCGCCGCCGCCGCCTGCTGCGCGGTGGCGTCGAAGCTTTCCTGCAGAGCCTCCGCCTGGCCGGCGAAGGCGAGCGCCGCGTCCTGGCTGCGCGCGGCGAGCTGTTCGGCGAGATCCTCGGCGCGGCCGTTCAGCGCGCCGAAGGCTTCGCCGAGCATCGCCGAAAGGCGCTGCTCGAGGCTCGAAGACTGCTCGCCGAAGGCGGCGAGGGAGGCGCGGCCGACGCCGTCGAGCCGCTCGCGCATGTCGTCGGAATAGCTCGTCAGCGCGCCGAGCGTCTCGCCCAGCGTTTCGGCGAGCTTCGCCTGCAGCGCCTGCGTATGGCTCGCGAGCGCGCCGCTCGAGCGCGCCGCGCTGCGTTCGACTTCCTCGTTGAGCCGGCTCGTCTGGGCGTCGAGATTCGTCACCGCGTCGCCGACGGTGAGGGCGAGCGTGCGGCCGACGTCGTCGGCGTGGCGGGCGAGGGCGCCGAGCGTGTCCTCGCGCAGGCTCGACAGACGCGCCTCGAGGGCCTGCGCGCGCTCGGCGACGAGGGCGGCGACGGCCTCGGCCTCGGCCTTCAGCCGCTCGCCGGTCTCGGTCGCGTGGCGTTCGAGCGCGGCGACCTGCCCGGCGAGCGCCGCGTCGAGCCTTTCGCGCAACGCGCCGGTCTGCGTCGTCAGCGTCTGCGACGAACCGTCGGCGGCCGCGGCGAGGCGTTCGCCGATTTCGCCGGTCCGCGCGTCGAGGGCCTCGAGCGTCGTTCCGACCGCGCCGGAGAGGCGCTCGAGCAGGGCCGCGAGCGGCGCGTCGAGCCCTTCGGCCGAGCGGCGCGCCGTATCCTCGAGGCGGGCGGCGATCTCCTCGGCCTTGGCGGAGAGGCTCCCGGCCGCGCCCGACAGGGCGGCGTCGAGATGCGCCCTGAGGCCTTCGGCCTGCTCGCCGAAGGCGCCCGCCGCCGCCTCGGCGCTCGACCCGAGGCGCGCGGCCATGCCGTCGGCGTGCTGGTCGAGGGCGGTCGCGGTCCCGGACAGCGCCTCGTCGAGGCGCAGGTGCAACGCCTCGATGTGTTCGGCGAAGGCGCCGATCGAGTAATGGGCCGTCGCCTCCAGCCGCTCGCTCATCTCGGCGGCGTGCGCGTCGAGCGAGCCGACGACCGCCGCGAGGCTGGCGTCGAGCGCCTCGGCGCGCTCGGCGAGAGCGGTCGCCGAGCGCTCGGCCTCGCCCGCGAGCCGCTGCGCCAGCGCCTCGGAATGTTCGTCGAACGCCGCGACGATCGCGCCGAGCCGTTCGCCGAGCGCCTCGCTCGGCGCGGCGAGCGCGTCGGCCGACTGCGTCGCCGCCTCGACGAGGCGCTGCGCCATGTCCTGCGACCGCGCGTTCGCGGCGCAGAGGCGGTCGTCGAAGGTCTGCGCGTGGCCCGTGAGCGCGTCGCCCGAGCGCGCCGCGGCGGCTTCGACGCGCGCCGCCGTCTCCTCGCCCTGGCGCGCGAAGCCGGCGATCGACTCGTCGAGCCGCTGGCGCAGATCCGCGCCGCGCGCAAGGAGCGCTTCGGCGGCGTCGGCGAGACGCTCGCGCAGCGCGTCCGACTGGCCGGCGATCGCGCCGGTCGAGGCCTGCGCCGCGGAATCGATGCGCCGCGCGGCCATTTCGGCCTGGTCGGCCACGGTCGCCACGATGGTCTCGAGCCGTTCGCGCAGGGCGAGCGTCTGCTCCGCGAGCGCGCCCGCCGAGCGCTGCGACGCCGTCTCGACGCGCGCGGCGGTCTCCTCGCCATGCGCGCCGAGCGCCGCCAGCGCCGCGGTCATGCGCTCGTCGAAACCGCGCGCCTGCGCGGCGAGCGCGCCGGCGCCGCTTTCCGCCGCCGCGGAGATCGCCCGCGAGAGCGCGTCGGCTTCTCCGGCGGCCGCGGCGACGATCTCGCGCAGCTTCTCGCGCAGCGTCTCGACTTGCCCGTCGAGCGCGCCGGCGCCGCTCTGCGCGGCCTCCGCGAGGCGCGCCGCGACATCCCCGGCGCGCCGTTCGAGCGCGGCCGCCGCGGCGGCGACGCGCTCGGCGAGGCCGCTCGCCTGCGATTCGATCGCCGCGGAAGAGGCGGAGGCCGCCGTCTCGACGCGGCGGGCGATCTCCTCGTTGCGGTCGGCGAGGGCGGCGGCGGCGGCGGAAAGGCGCTCATGCAGCGCGTCCGACTGGCCGGCGACGGCCGCGGCGGCGTCCTGCGCGACGCCGGCGAGCCGGTCGCCGAGCGCGCCGGACTTTTCGTCGAGCAGGCCGAAGGCGGCGTCGATGCGCTGCTCGAGGCCGTGCGTGCGCTCGGTCAGCGCCGAGCCGGATTCGCGCGCGGAGGCCGCCAGAAGCGCGGCGGCCTGCGCAGTCTGTTCGTTGACGAGCCGCATCGCGGCCTCGAGCCGCTCGCGCAGCGAAACGGCCTCGACGGAGAGGACGTTCGCGGCGCCCTGCGCGCTCGCCGCCAGCCGCGCGCCGAGCTCCTCGGCGCGGGCGTTGGCGGCGCCGACGGCGGCCTCGAGCCGCTCCTGCAGGGCGCCGGCCTCGCCGTCGAGCTCGGCCGCGGCGCGGCGCGCCGCCGCGACGACGCGCTCGCCCATGCCCTCGCTATGCGCGTCGACGAGCCGCTGCGCCTCGGCGACGCGGGCCTCGAGCGCTCCCGCGCGCGTCGACAGCGCGCCGACCGACGCCTCCGCGCTCGCGGCGAGGCGGCCGCCGATCTCCGAGGCGTGGTCGTCGACGAGGCGCGCCACGGCGGCGAGCCGCTCCTCGAGCGTGCGCGTCCGGTCGGCGAGGAGGCCGTCCTGCTCCTGCGCCCCCTGCGCGAGGCGCCGGCTGATCTCGTCGGCGTGGCCGTCGATCGCGGCGAAGGCGGCGGAAAGCCGCTCGCGCAGCGCGGCGGCCTGCGTCTCGAAGGCGCCGAGCGACTGGGTTCCTGTCGCGGCAAGGGCCGAGCCGAGCTCTTCCGCGTGACGCTCGAGATGCGCGAGCATCGCGCCGATCTGCTGGCCAAGGCCTTCGGCGTGCTCGCCGAGGAAGGCGGTCGAGCGCTGCGAGGCGACCTCGAGCTCGCCGGCTACGTGCTCGGAGCGCTCGGCGAGAGCGCCAAGCGTGTCCTCGATCGCCGCCGTCAGGCGCTCGTGCAGCGCCTCCGAGCGGCCGGCGAAATCGGCGGCCGAATGCTCGGCGGCGGCGTCGAGCCGCTCGCCCATCAGCGCGGCGTGCTCGTTCAGCGCCGACAGCGTGCCGTCGAGCGCCGCGGCGAGATGAGCGGCGACGTCCTCGGCGCGGCCGGCGAAGGCCGCGGCGGCCTCCTGCGCGGCCTGCGCGGACCGCTCGCGGACGACATCGGCGTGCGCGGAAAGCAGGGTGAGAGTCTCTTCGCGCGAATGCGCGAGGCGCGAGGCGACGTCCTCGCCATGCGCGGACAGGGCGGCCGCGCTCGCCTGCGTCGCGGCTTCGATGCGTTCGCGCAGCGCGCCGCCGTCGCGGTCGAAGGCGTCCTGGAGCCGCGCGCGGCCGTCCTCGAACAGGGCGGCGACGGCCTGCGTCGACCGGTCGACGAGCTCCTGCGTCGTCCCGACCTGCTCGCGGATGAGGGCGCCGAAGCGCTCGCCCGACTGCGACAGACGCTCGGCGAGCGCCTCGCCGTCGCCGGAGAAGGCGGCCTCGAGCCGCGCGTTGGCGGTCTCGATCCGCGACGCGACGCCGTCGCCGCGTTCGGCGAGCGTGCGGGCGATCGTCTCGCCCGCGGCCTCGACGCGCGAGGCGAGGGCGGCGGCGCGCGAATCGAGCGAAGACGAAATCTGCTCCTGCGCCTGCGAAAGCTGCGTCTCGAGCGCGGCGAGGCGCTCGTCGATGAGGCGCGCGGCCTCGGCCCCAGCGCGCGAGACGGACTCCGCCGCGGCCTCGCCGCGCTGCGACAGCCGCTCGGCGAACTCGCCGCCCTGAACGGTCAGGCGCTCGCTCAGCTCGTCGCGGCCGCGCTCGAGGCTGACGCGGATGTCGTCGCCGCGCGCCGACAGGGCGGCGGCCACGGCGGCGGAGGCGACCCCGAGCTCGGCCGAGAAGCGGCTCGCGGCGGAGTCCATGTCGCGCGAGGCTTCGTGCTGCGACTGCGTAAGCGCGGCGCGGGCCCGCTCGGCGTTGGCGACGACGGCGTCGCGCTCGGCGACGAGCTCGTCGATCAGGGCGCGCACGCGCCGCTCGTTGTCGGCGTAGGAGCGCTCGAGGTTCGAGACTTCCGAGCGCACCAGCGTCTCGAGCTCGCCGGCGCGGGCGAGGGCCCGCTCGATGCCGTCGCCCATCGAGGCGACCTCGCGGCGGATCGCCTGCGACAGCGTCACCATCTGCTCGGTCGCCGCCGTCTCCGGCGCGGCGAGGCGCAGGGCGACGTCGCTCATCGCGCGCGCGGCGCCGCGCATCTCATGGGCGCGGCGGATCAGCATCGCCGTCACGAAGAAGAACGCCACGGGGCCGGCGACGGCCAGGAAATAGAGCGCCGCGGCGGGAGCGGCCGAGCCTTCCGCGCCGGAGGACAGCGCGTCCCGGTGGAGGAGAAGATAGCCGACCGTCAGCGCCGTCCAGGCGGCGGCGCAGAGCGCGGCGACGAGCGTCGGCGCGCGGCTCGGCTGCGCCTGGCGGCGGCGCAACGCCTCGCCGGCGGCGAAGCGGTCGTCGTTGGCCGGCGCGCCCCGGCGCGCGCCGGCGTCAAGGAAAGCCTCGGCCGGCGTCAGCGCCGGATCCTCGCTGGTCGAGGGCAGGCGGGTCGCCTGCGCCCGGCGGGCCGCGCCCTCGTCCTCCGATCCCTCGAAATCGCGCGTCGCCGGCGTTCCTTCGGCCTCGTCGAGGCCGGCGCGCAGGTTCAGCGCCTCCTCGATGGCGAGCAGCGCCTCGGCGGCCGCGTCGTGGATCTTGGGGGAGCTCGCCATCTGGTTCCTCGTTTCAGCCGCCGCGGGCGAGGGCGCGGACGACCCTGGCGCGGCGCAGACGCAGGCGGTAGTTAACCAATCCTTACCTTACATGCCCCCCGGAGCGATTAAAACCCGAGGTCGGCGCGCGTGTGGAATCATCGTTAACGGCGCCTCGGCTCCATCGGATGGTCCTTGCGGCGAGGCTTGCGGATCGCCTGAAGTTCGGCCATGAACGGCCCGAATGAAGCGGCGCGCGTCGCTCCCCGCCGCCGGCGTCCGCGGCGGGCAAGGTTGCAAGGAGCGGCGGGACCCGATGCCGAAGATAACGTTCGTCGATTCCTTCGGCGAAGCCCGCGAGGTCGAGGCCGAGGTGGGTTCGACCGTGATGGAGGCGGCGGTGCGCAACGCGGTTCCCCAGATCGCCGCCGAATGCGGCGGCGGCTGCGCCTGCGCGACCTGCCACGTCTATGTCGACGACGCCTGGATCAAGCGCCTGCCCGAACCCTCCGATCAGGAGGAGGACATGCTGGACTTCGCCTATGAGGTGAAGCCCAACTCGCGGCTGTCCTGCCAGATCGCCGTGACGCCCGAGCTCGACGGGCTGCTCGTGCGCACGCCCGAGCGCCAGGGCTGAACATCGGGTTGAACAGCCAGGACGCAGCTCGACGGGCTATCCCATGCCGCGCATCGGCTTCTACGCCGGCTCCTTCGATCCCCTGACCAACGGCCACCTCGACGTCGTCGTCAAGGCGGCGTCCGTGTGCGATGCGCTCGTCGTCGGCGTCGGCGTCCATCCCTCGAAAACGCCGCTGTTCAGCTTCGAGGAGCGCGCCGCCCTCGTCGCGCGCTGCTGCGCCGGCCTTCTTTCCGCCCGCGGCGTCTCGCTCGACGTGCGTCCCTTTTCGGGCCTCGCCGTCGACGCGGCGCGGGAGGCGGGCGCCTCGATGATGATCCGCGGGCTGCGCAATGGCGCCGACCTCGACTACGAGGCGCCGATGGCCGGCATGAACGCCGCGATGGCGCCTGAAATCGTCACCCTGTTCTTTGTCGCTTCGCCCGGCGTCAGCCATGTCACGGCGACGCTGGTGCGGCAGATCGCGACGATGGGCGGCGACGTCTCGCCCTTCGCGCCCGCGCCGGTGGTCGAGGCGCTGCGCGCGAAGCTGCGCCGGAGCGCGCCATAAGAGACCGCAAGGAGAGGAAAAAGCCATGAACAAGACCCGCCTGACCCTCGCCGGAGCGCTCGCGCTCGCGTGCGCCGCCTTTCCGGCGCTCGCCGCCGACAAGGACACCGTCTATCTCGACACCAAGGACGGCCGCGTCACCATAGAGCTGCGCCCCGACATCGCGCCCAAGCATGTCGCGCAGATCGAGACCCTGATCAAAAAGGGATTTTACAACGGGATCGTCTTCCACCGGGTGATCGACGGCTTCATGGCCCAGACCGGCGATCCGACCGGCACCGGGCGCGGCGGCTCCGACCTTCCTGACGTCAAGGCAGAGTTCTCGAAGGAGCATTTCGCCCGCGGCACGGTCGGCATGGCGCGCGCGGCGAGCCCCGATTCCGCCAATTCGCAGTTCTTCATCACCTTCGCCGACGCCGGCTTCCTCGACGGCAAGTACACCATCGTCGGCAAGGTCACGGCGGGGATGGACGTCGTCGACAAGATCAAGCGCGGCGAGCCGCCGGCCAATCCCGACAAGATCGTCAAGATGCAGATGGCGACGGACGCCGACAAGAAGTAGATTTCGCCGGCGCCGGCCGCGGTTTACGCGGCGGCCGGCTTCGTCTATGTCCATCGCCGGCGTCAAAGCGCGTCTCCTTCCGAACCGTATCTCGGCGAGGGCATTGACGAGGCGCCTCTTCGGCCGCACGGCGGCGAAAATCCCGACCAGGAGCTCCCATGGCCAATCCCGGCGACACCCTCACGCTCGAAACCACGCAAGGCCCCGTCGTCATCGAGATGCGGCCCGACCTCGCCCCCGGCCATGTCGCGCACATCAAGAAGCTCGTCGGGGAGAAGTTCTACGACGGAATCGTCTTCCACCGCGTGATCGACGGCTTCATGGCGCAGACCGGCTGCCCGCACGGCACCGGCACGGGCGGCTCGAAATATCCGAACATCAAGGCCGAGTTCAACGCCGAGCCGCATGTGCGCGGCACGGTGTCGATGGCGCGCGCCTCCGACCCCAACTCGGCCAATTCGCAGTTCTTCATCTGCTTTACCGACGCGCGCTTCCTCGACAAGAACTACACGGTGTGGGGCAAGGTCGTCTCCGGCATGGAGAATGTCGACAAGATCAAGCGCGGCGAGCCGGTCAAGGATCCCGACAAGATCCTCCACGCCACCCTGAGCTGAGTTTTTGCGCGCGGCGCGCGCGGGCTTCTGATGCGCGTCGACCTCTTTGATTTCGAGCTTCCCGAACGCCTGATCGCGCTGCGGCCGGCGGAGCCGCGCGAATCCGCCCGGCTGCTCGTCGTGCGGCCGGCCGGCGCGCCGGCGCTCGAGGACCGGCGCGTCGGCGACCTGCCGTTCCTCCTGCGGCCCGGCGACGTTCTCGTCGTCAACGACACGCAGGTCGTTCCCGCCCGCCTCATCGGCGAGCGCCGGCGCGGCGCGGCGGCCGCCCGCGTCGAGGCGACGTTGCACAGACGCGAGGGCGAAAACCTCTGGCGCGCCTTCGCGCGGCCGGCCAAGCGGCTGCGCGCGGGAGAGACCATCGCCTTCTCGCGCGGAACGGCGCGGCTCGACGCCGAGATCGTCGAAAAGGGCGAGGATGGCGAGTTGCTGCTGCGCTTCTCCGCGTCGGGCGCGGCGCTCGACCGCGCGCTCGAGGACGTCGGCCAGATGCCGCTGCCGCCCTATATCGCCTCGCGCCGGGCGCAGGACGAGCGCGACCGCGCCGACTACCAGACCATTTTCGCGCAAAGGTCCGGCGCCGTCGCGGCGCCGACCGCGAGCCTTCATTTCACGCCGGCGCTCGTCGGGGCGCTGGAGGCGCGGGGCGTCGCGCTCGAGCGCGTCACGCTGCATGTCGGGGCGGGCACCTTCCTGCCGGTCAAGGCCGAAGACACCAGCGGCCACGAGATGCACGCCGAATGGGGCGAGATTTCCGTCGCGACGACGCAGCGCCTCAACGCCGTCCGGGCCGCCGGCGGACGCGTCGTCGCGGCCGGCACGACCTCGCTGCGCATCCTCGAATCCGCGGCGCGCGAAGACGGGACGATCGCGCCCTTCTCCGGCGAGACGAAAATCTTCATCACGCCGGGCTATCGTTTCCGGGCGGTCGACGTGCTGATGACCAATTTCCACCTGCCGCGCTCGACCCTGTTCATGCTGGTCAGCGCCTTTTCCGGTCTCGACGCCATGCGCGCCGCCTACGCCCACGCGATTGCGGACAACTATCGCTTTTATTCTTACGGCGACGCCTGCCTGCTGTTCCCGGACCGCGCATGAGCCAAAATTTCTCCTTCCGGCTTCTCGCGCAGGACGGCGCGGCGCGGACCGGGGAAATCTCCACGCCGCGCGGAGAAATCCGCACGCCCGCGTTCATGCCGGTGGGCACCGCGGCGACGGTGAAGGCCATGCATCCCGAACGCGTGCGCGCGACCGGCGCCGACGTCGTGCTCGCCAACACCTACCATCTGATGCTGCGCCCCGGGGCCGAGCGGATCGCCGCGCTCGGCGGGCTGCATCGCTTCATGAACTGGCCGCGGCCGATCCTGACCGATTCGGGCGGCTTCCAGGTCATGTCGCTCGCCAGGCTGCGCAAGCTCAGCGAGGAGGGCGTCGCCTTCCAGTCGCATATAGACGGCTCGCGCCACATGCTGACGCCTGAGCGCTCGATGGAGATCCAGCATCTCCTCGGCGCCGACGTCCAGATGCAGTTCGACGAATGCGTGCGCCTGCCGTGCCCGGAGGACGAGGCGCGCCGCGCCATGGAGCTGTCGCTGCGCTGGGCCGAGCGCTCGAAGCGCGCCTTCGTCGAAGTCCCCGGCCGCGCGCTGTTCGGCATCGTGCAGGGCGGCGCCTCGCCGGGCCTGCGCCTTGAAAGCGCGCGCGCGCTGGTGGCGATGGGCTTTTCCGGCTACGCGCTCGGCGGCCTCGCCGTCGGCGAGCCGCAGGAGGTGATGCTTTCGACCATCGAGACGACCGTTCCCGAGCTTCCCGTCGACAGGCCGCGCTATCTCATGGGCGTCGGCACGCCCGACGACATTCTCGAAGCCGCCTCGCGCGGGATCGACATGTTCGACTGCGTGATGCCGACGCGCGCCGGCCGGCATGGGCTGGCTTATGGGCGCTTCGGCAAGCTCAACCTGCGCAACGCGCGCCACGCCGACGACCCGGCGCCGGTCGACGCCGAATCTCCCAACGAGACGACGCGGACCTATTCGCGCGCCTATCTGCATCACCTCGTCAAGGCCGGCGAGATTCTGGGCATGATGCTGCTGACCGAGATCAACCTCGCCTATTATCAGGAATTGACGGCAGGGCTGCGCGCGGCGATCGCGGCGGGTCGGCTCGACGAGTTTCGTGCGGCGACGAAAGAGGGTTTCGCGCGGGGCGGCTGAGCCGCATTCGGCGGCCTTTGGCGAGCGACGGCCTTTCGCCTGTGACGGACGCGGTCGAATTGAACCGCGATCGGAGCCCTGCTATCCAGAGCTTGCTTAAGCTTGTGTCACGCCACCAGCGAAAGGATGCGATGTGCGGTTCGCTGGCGCGGGCACGGAAATTGTCGCGCTGATCGGGCTAATTGCCATCATCGCTTTCCCCGCAGCAATTAAGATGCTTCGCGAATTGATACGACGAAACGTATTTATTCGAGATGGCATTGATCGCATAAGGGCTCAAAAGGACACTTATTGTCGCTTTGCGCGCAAAACTGTTTTTGTGTGTGGAATATTCTTACTTGCTTTTATGTCAGCATTTTTGTTCTCATCGTCCTATGAAGTTATGCGATCGCCCAAGGTAGAAGAAGTATCTTCAGCGGCGGGCGCGGCGTTTTCAAGTGCTGAAGATCCTGGATGGCCGACCACAGAAACGAGGCCAATTTTTTTAAGCCGTCAGCGTTCCATTGACATACCGCCGCCAGCGTTCACCGTAGTTCAGAACTCACGCGAACCAACCACACCGCGTCAGCGCCCGACGTTCCGTCCGAAACATGGCTGTGGCTCCCGAGGTGGCCCGGGCTATCGTTTGCCTAATGGGCAATGCGCAAGCTGGTCTAAGCAGCATTGACGGAAGCGCCGCCCCAGCTGTGCGCGATCTTCCACGCCGCGCGCGTCGGCGCTGGTAGCGAAAGGTCATGATCCGGAGAGCGGCATGAATGTCCGATGCCTGTGCCTCGATTCCAGCTGCCGCGAGACGCCTCCCGTCCCGAGCGCCGCCGACGATCTCGTGTTTCCGATCGCCATCGCGAAATCGGTTGGGCACGGCGGGGCCAACGCGCCGTCCGACGTGCGCGCGATCCAGCAGGCTCTGAACCGCGTGCGCGAGGCCGACGGCGGCCCGGGCCCGCTGCTGCTGCCCGACTCCATCGCCGGGCCCAAGACCAACGCGGCGATCTCGAAATTCCAGATGCGGCAGATCGGCTTCGCCGATGGGAGGGTCGATCCGGGCAAGCGCACGATCTCCGCGCTGAACCGCCTCGGCTGCGGCCCGAACATGGCGCAGGCGCTCGCGCCGACGCCGCCGGCCGGCCGCGGCGCTGCGAGCGGCGGGCCGAGCTTCACCGTCACCTATGAGAACATGCGCCGGGTCTATCTCGACCTCGTGCCCGTCGCCCATTCCTGCGTCTTCGCGGCGCTCGCGGCGATCGCCGCCGCTGAGGACGGGATCAGGAGCAAGACGCCCTCATTGAGCCCGCAGCGCAAGCTGCTCGACAAGCATTTCCAGCTCGACGCCAATCCTTCGGCCGTCGCGGACCTCGGCCTCATCAAGCGCACCTTCCAGAAAATTTCGACGCTGCTCGCGAGGAACGCCGCCATCGCCGAGCAGACCTTCATCGGCGCGCCGGGAAGCTATGCGCTCGCCGACATCGCCCACAGCGGCGTGCTCGCGCTCACCTTCTCGGGTGGAAGCCGGATGAAGGGGCAGACATACAACATCACGCTGAAGAACGGGACGCGCTTCACCCTCGGCAGCGACAAGATCGTCCTTCAGGTGGTCTTCTTCTTCGCGACCGAAGACCTGATGATCGACACGCTGATCCATGAGATGGCGCATTATGTCGGCGACGAGCAGGGGCCGGGGATGATCGACGACCCGCCGGGGCGCTCGTCGGCGCAGTCGTTCATCGACAAGCTCAGCCCCGCGCAGCGCCCGCGCATCGCCGAATGCTATTCGCTGTTCGCCTTCGAGGCGAAATTCGGCCGCGCCCCGCTGCGCATGACGCTCGACCTCGATCCGTTCTGAGCGCTCATTGCGCCAGCGCGCGAAGAATCTGGGGCGTCGCGAAGCCGTCGGCCGGCGCTATCCCGCTCGAGCGCTGAAACGCGTGGATCGCGTCGCGCGAGGCCTGGCCGAAGCGCCCGTCGATCGTTCCCTTGTAGAGGCCGCGCCGCTCCAGCCCGCGCTGGATGTCGGCCTTTTGCGCGCGCGACAAAAAGACTTCGCCTTCCGGCCAGCGCCCCTTGAGCGCGCCCGCGCCGTCGATCCGGTCGGCGAGCAGGCCGAGCGAGAGCGCGTAGGAGTCGGAGTTATTGTAGGCCTTGAGCACCCAGTAATTGGCCGAGAGCAGGAACGCCGGCCCCGCCGCGCCGGAGGGCAGGAACAGCGTCGCCTCGCCCTGCGCGCGCAGCGGCGCGCCGTCGGCGTTCTTCAGTCCCTGCGCGGCGAAGGCGGAAAAACTCTGGCGCAGCGCCGCCGGCGAATAGCCCTTCGGCAGGACGACCTCCATGCCCCACGGCAGGCCCGGCGTCCAGCCCGACTGGCGCAGGAAATTGGCGATCGAGGCGAGGATGTCCGGCGTCTTGTCCCAGATGTCGGGATAGCCCGCGCCGTCGTAGCTGACCGCATATTTGAGATAGGCGGAGGGGATGAACTGCGGCCCGCCCATCGCCCCCGCCCATGAGCCCTTCAGCTTTTCGCGCGGGGCGTGGTCCCTCTCCAGAATGACCAGCGCGGCGATCCATTCGTCGACGAACAGCGGCCGGTCGGGGCGCCTGAAGGCGAGGGTGGCCAGCGCGCGCACGATGTCGCGCCCGCCGCCCGCCGCGCCGAAATCGGTCTCCAGCCCGTAAGCCGCGAGCACGATCGACGGCGGAACGCCAAAACGCTTCTCGATCTGCGCGAGCTCGGGGCGCCAGCGCGCCAGCGCGGCCTGCCCGCGCTTGACGCGCGCGGAAGAGACGGCCTGTGCGAGATAGGCCTTGATAGGCTTGTCGAACTCCGGCTGCGCGGCGGCGGCGGTCGGGGCGGCGGGATCGGGCGTCAGCCCGGCGAGCGCCGCCTCGAAGGTCGCGGCGCTCACGCCGGCCGCCTGCGCGCGCGGCTGCAGCGCGCGCAGGAAGGCCAGAAAGGCGGCGGTCTCTGCCGCCTCCTGCGCCCGCGCCGTCCCGGCGAGGGCGGCGGCGAGCAGCACGAAGCCGCGCCGGGTCAGCGGAAGCGGCTTCATCCGGCGTGGTCCGGCGGCGCGGCGGGCGCCGGCCGGCGCCGCCACTGGCCCTCGCGCATCCGCTCGAAGGCGACATAGAGCATCGGGATCATGAAGACGCCGATCGCGCTCGCCGCCAGCATGCCGGCGAACACCGGCGTGCCGACGCCGCGCCGGCTGACCTGCGCCGCGCCGGTGGCGACGATCAGCGGCGCGAGGCCGAGGATGAAGGCGATCGAGGTCATCATGACGGCGCGGAACCTCATGCGCGCGCCGAGCGTCGCCGCCTCCTCGATGTCCATGCCCTTCTCGCGCTCTTCCTTGGCGAATTCGACGATCAGGATGCCGTTCTTGGCCGCGAGCGCGATGAGCACGACGAGGCCGATCTGCGCGTAGAGGTCGAGCGAGAGCTTCGCCACGATGACGCCGGCGAAGGCGCCGAGCACGGCGACCGACACCGACATCAGCACCGGAACCGGGATGAGCCAGCTTTCGTAGAGCGCGACGAGGAACAGGAACGCGAACAGGAGGGCGAGAGCGAGGATCGTCCCGGTCTGGCCCGAGGCCTGCGCCTCCTGATAGGCGGTGCCGGTCCATTCGAAGGAATAGCCGGCCGGAAGCGTCTTCGCCGACAGCGCGGCCATCGCCTGCAGCGCCCCGCCCGAGGAGACGCCCGGGGCCGGCGAGCCGTTGATCGTCACCGCGCGATAGTTGTTGTAGCGGGTGATGACCTGCGGCCCGACGACCGTGCGCAGCGAGGCGAGCGCGGCCATCGGCACCATGGTGTTCTGCTTGTTGCGGATGTAGATGCGCCAGATCGAGGAGTAGTCGCGCCGGTCGGCGGCGTCGGCCTGCAGATTGACCTGCCAGGTGCGCCCGTAGAGGTTGAAGTCGTTGATGTAGGCGCCGCCGAGCGTCGCCTGCAGCGCGGTGAAGATGTCGCCGATCTCGACGCCGAGCGCCTGCGCCTTCTCGCGGTCGATGTCGAGGAAGATCGACGGATTGGTGGCGCTGAAGGTCGAGAACACGCGCGACAGGGCGGGATCGCCGTTGGCCGCGGCGATGAGGCCGCGCGCGACGCTCGCCATCGCCGCCGGGTCCTGTCCCTCGAGCGCCTCGAGCTGGTACTCGAAGCCGCCCGTGGTCGAAAGGCCGATGATCGGCGGCAGGTTGAAGGCGATGGTCGAGGCTGTCTTCACCGCCGCCGCCTCCCGCGTCAGCTTGGCGATCAGCGCCTGCGCCGAATTCTCCGCGCCGTGGCGCTCCTCGAAGGGCTTCAGCTTGACGACGATGAAGCCGGCGTTCGACTGCGCCACGCCGTCGATGAACGAATAGCCGATGACGGCGAAGGTGGCGTCGACCTGCGGCATCTTCAGCGCCATCGCCTCGACGTCCTTCATCGCGACGCTGGTGCGCTCGACGGAGGCGCTGTCGGGAAGCTGGACGACGACGAAGAACGCGCCCTGGTCCTCGTCGGGCAGGAAGCCGACGGGCGTGCGTCCCGACAGGAAATACACGCCGGCGCCGATGGCGAGGACGAGAAGGATCGAGACCATCGCGCGCCGCACGAGATGCGAGACGACGTTGGCGTAGCCGTCGCGCGTCCGGTCGATCGCGCCGAGCACCTTGTCCATGATCTTGCCGAACACGCCGCGCCTGTGTCCCCCGTGGCGCAGCACCACGCCGCAGAGCGCCGGCGACAGCGTCAGGGCGTTGAGCGCGGAGATCAGCATCGAGACGCTGATGGTCACGGCGAACTGGCGGAACAATTGTCCGGACACGCCGGGGATGAAGGCGATCGGCACGAACACGGAGAGCAGCACGAGGGTGATGGCGATGATCGGCGCGGTGATCTGCCCCATCGCCTTCTTGGTCGCGTCCTTGGGCGAAAGCTCCGGCTCCTCCTCCATCACGCGTTCGACGTTCTCGACGACGACGATGGCGTCGTCGACGACGATGCCGATGGCGAGCACCAGCGCGAGCAGCGAGACGGTGTTGGCGGAATAGCCGATCGCGAGCAGCACGGCGAAGGTGCCGATCAGGCTGACCGGCACGGCGATCGCCGGAATGATCGTCGCGCGCAACGAGCCGAGGAAGAAGAAGACGACGACGACGACGAGCACGAAGGCCTCGACGAGCGTCTTCAGCACTTCGTGGATCGTGTCGGTGACGAAGGTCGTCGAATCATAGACGATCTTGGTCTTCAGCCCGTGCGGGAAACGCGGCGCGACCTTGTCGAGCGTCTTCTGCACGGCGGCGGCGGTCGCCACCGCGTTGGCGCCGGGCGAGAGATAGATGCCGAGGGCGACCGCCGGCTTGCCGTTGAGCCGGCTCTCGCTGTCCATGTTCTGCGCGCCGAGCTCGACGCGCGCCACGTCGCGGATGCGCACCAGCGAGCCGTCGGGGTTGGCGCGCAGCACGATGGCGCCGAACTCCTCGGGCGTCGTCAGGCGCCCCTGCGTCTGAAGGTTGATCTGGAACTGCTGGTCGTTCTCGATCGGCCGCGCGCCGAGCCGCCCGATCGCCGCCTGCCGGTTCTGCGACTGCACGGCGGCGATGACGTCGGAGGGTGAGAGGTTGAGGCTGGTCAGACGCTCGACGTCGAACCAGATGCGCATCGAATATTTGAGCTTGCCGAACAGCGAGGCCTGGCCGACGCCCGGCGTGCGGGCGATCTCGTCGAGGACGTTGATGGTCGCGAAATTGGTGATGTACAGCGGATCCTGCTCGCCGGTCTCGCTGTAGAACATCATGAACTGCAGCACCGCCGAGGAGCGCTTCTGCACGGTGAGGCCCTGCGCCGTCACCGTGTCGGGCAGCTGCGCGAGGGCGGTCTGCACGCGGTTGTTGACGTTGACCGTGGCGATGTCGGGATTGACCCCGAGCTCGAAGCTCACCGTCAGGTTGTAGCTGCCGTCGTTGCCGCTCGACGACTTCATGTAGATCGCGCGGTCGACGCCGACCATCTGCGCTTCGAGCGGCTGGGCGACGGAGGCTTCGACGACGGAGGCCGAGGCGCCGGGATAGGTCGCCGACACCTGCACCTGCGGCGGCACGATGTCGGGAAACTGCGAGACCGGAATGCGCATCAGCGCGAGCGCGCCGGCGATCGTGATGACGATCGAGATGACGATGGCGAGGCGCGGCCGGTCGACGAAGACGGAGGAGATCATGCGGGGCCCCGGGCGGCGCTTTTGCGGATGCGGCGTGAGTGCTGCGGCGTCGGCTGCGCCGGCGCTAGCGCGAGGGCTCCGGCGTCGGCGGCGCCGGCGTCGCCGGGCTCGCCTGCACGACGACGCCAGGGCGCACGCGCTGCAGCCCGTCGACGATGACGAGCTCGCCGACCTTGAGGCCCTGCTGGACGGCGGCGATGGTCGGCGTCGACTGGCCGAGCTTCACGTCGCGCCGCTCGACCTTGTTCTGCGCGTCGACGACATAGACGAAGTCGCTGCGCTGGTCGGCGAGGATCGCCGCGCGCGGCACGGCCATGAACTCGACCGGCTTCGCGCCCTCGAGGAACACGCTGACGAACTGCGTGTCGATCAGCTCGCGCACCGGGCGCCCGCCGGGGGCGCTGATCTTCAGCGGCGGATTGGGCACGACCGCCCGCACCATCACCGTGTCGGTCGAGGCTTGCGCCGCATTGTCGACGAAATCGAGCTTGCCTGGCTGGTCGTAGATGCGCCCGTCCGGAAGCCCGAGCCTGATGACGATGGCTTTGAAGCCGCCGAGGGGCACGTAGCGCTCGCGCAACGCGATCAACGTGCGCACGGCGACCGGAAAGAGCACATACATCGGGTCCTGGCTGACGACCGTGACGAGCGTGCCGCTCGAGGGCGTCACGACGTTGCCGGGCGTCACCGCGGTGCGGCCGAGCTTGCCGGCGATCGGCGAGGAGATCACCGTATAGTCGAGGTTGATCTGCGACTGCTGGACGTTCGCCTTGGCGCCCGCGAGCTGCGCCTGCAGGCTGCGTTGCGTCGCCTGCGCCGTGTCGACCGTCGCCTGCGCCCCGGACTGGGTCTGCAGGAGCTTCTGCGCGCGCTCGAGCTGGATGTTGGCGTTCTCGAGCTGCGCCTCATATTGCTGGACGATCGCCTGCTTGGCGGCGAGGTCGGCCTCGAACGGGCCGCGCTCCAGCCGGTACAGCACGTCGCCCTGCTTCACCTCGGCGCCGTCGGCGAATTCGACCTTGTCGAGGAAGGCGGTGACGCGGGCGACGGCGTCGACGCGGTCGATCGCCTGGACGCGGCCGATGAAGTTCGAGGTTTCAGTGATCGGCTGCATCTCGACGCGCGCCACGCCCACGCTCGGAGGCGGGCCGCCGGGGGCTTGCGCCAAGGCGCCGCATGCGAGGATTTCGCCGATCGCGAAGAAAGCGACTGCGAGCGAGGCGCCTGCGCGCGTCTTGTAGACTGGACCCAAAAGCCTGTTCCCACGCAATCGAAGCTGCGCCGGAGCGTATAGAGTTTTCAACGCGGCGCAACGCGCCTTCAGTTCGATTCGAGGGCTTTCGCGGCGCTCCAGCTGAGGTCTTCGGGAAGGGCGGCGATGGCCGCTGCGGCGGCGCGGTCCTTCGCCTTGGCGGCGACCTGCGTCCGCGCTTCGCCGTGCGCGGCCTTGGTCGCGGCGCGCAGAGAGGCGGGGCGCTCGGGCGGCAGCGGCACGTCGGCTTCGACCGGCTCGGTTTCGGCGACGACGATCTGCTGCGCCGGCGCGGGTTCGGCGGGCGCGGCGACGGCCGCCGGCTGCGGGGCGGTTTGTTGCGCGAAATCGGCGGCGGGCGCAGGCCTTGGCGGCGATCCGGCGAGGAAGGCGAGCAGGCCGGGAGCGGGGGCGGGAGCTGGCGGCGGCGGCGCGGGCGACTCGTCGGGCGAATCGGCGGTGCGCATGTCCTCGAGCAGCCCCTGGCGCTTGGCGTTGTAATAGAAGCCCGCGGCGTACAGAGCGACTGCGCGGTCCTCGTTCCCGCCGGCGACGCGATAGGCGTTGGCGAGATAGGGAATGGCGTAAGTCATGTTGACGTAAGGGTCGAGCAGGCCGCGCGCGTCGCCCTTGTAGCCCATTGAGCGCGCCGTATTTTGCTTGATCTGCATGAGCCCGTAGCAGGCCTTGCTGACGACGCGGGGGTTATAGCCGCTCTCGCGCTTGACGACCCGATGGATCAGGCGCTCCGGCACCCCATGCTTCTTCGCCTGCTCGGCGATGAAGGCGTCATAGCCTTCCGGATGAGTTGCGGCGGCGAGCGCCTGGCCGCAGAACGGCGCGCAGGCTACGGCCGCGACGGACAATCCGAAAAAAATACGACGCATTCGAAGTCCCCCTCGTGGCGAGGACGCTGGGGGCTGAACATGGCGGGAAAGTGGCGCCGCGCGGGGCCGCCGTCGTTCCGCGGGCGCTGTGGCAAGTTAGCCACAAGGCTGCTGAATGCGCTTCGGACGCAGCGCGGTTAAGAGTCGCGAAAGCTGTTCCTCAGGCGAAAAAAAAGCCGGCCTCGACGGGCCGGCTTTGGAAGACACGCGCGCGATGCGCGGAGCCTCAGATCTGCCGCTCGATCATCATGTTCTTGATGTTGGCGATCGCCTTGGCCGGATTGAGGCCCTTGGGGCAGGTCTTGGCGCAGTTCATGATCGTATGGCAGCGGTAGAGCTTGAATGGGTCCTCGACGTTGTCGAGGCGCTCGTTGGTCGCCTCGTCGCGCGAATCGATCAGCCAGCGATAGGCCTGCAGGAGGGCGGCGGGGCCGAGGTAGCGGTCGCCGTTCCACCAGTAGCTCGGGCAGGAGGTCGAGCAGCAGGCGCACAGGATGCATTCATAGAGTCCGTCGAGCTTGGCGCGGTCGGCCGGCGACTGGCGCCATTCCTTCTCAGGCGTCGGCGACTTCGTGTGCAGCCAGGGCTCGATCGAGGCGTGCTGGGCGTAGAAGCGGGTGAGGTCCGGCACGAGGTCCTTCACCACCTCCATGTGCGGCAGCGGGTAGATCTTGACGACGCCCTTCACGTCGTCGATCGCCTTGGTGCAGGCGAGCGTGTTGGACCCGTCGATGTTCATGGCGCAGGAGCCGCAGATGCCTTCGCGGCAGGAGCGGCGGAAGGTTAGCGTCGAGTCGATCTTGGACTTGATCCAGATGATCGCGTCGAGAATCATCGGGCCGCAGTCGTCGCGGTCGACGTAATAGGTGTCGACGCGCGGGTTCTTCCCGTCGTCCGGGTTCCAGCGGTAGATGTCGAACTGCGTCAGGCGGGTCGCCCCGGCGGGCTTCGGCCAGCTCTTGCCGGCCGTGACGCGCGAGTTCTTGGGCAGGGCGAATTCGACCATGAGGGCGTTCCCGTTGTCAGACGAAGGGGCTTGAGAGGCGAGAGGCGGCCCTCAATACACGCGCGCCTTCGGCTCGATGTACTGCATCTCGTTGGTCATGGTGTAGCTGTGCACCGGGCGATAGTCGATCGCGACCGAGCGGGCCTCCTGGTCGATGCTCGCCAGCGTGTGCTTCATCCAGTTGACGTCGTCGCGGTTCGGATAGTCCTCGCGGGCGTGCGCGCCGCGCGACTCGGTGCGGTTCACCGCGCCGTCCATGGTGACGACCGCCTGGATGATGAGGTTGTCGAACTCCAGCGTCTCGACGAGGTCGGAGTTCCAGATCAGCGAGCGGTCGACGATTCCGACCTGGTCCTTGACGTCCCAGACCTCGTGGATGAGCTTCGAGCCTTCATCCAGCACCTCGCCGGTGCGGTAGACGGCGCAATGGTTCTGCATCACGCGCTGCATGCGCCCGCGCAGCTCGGCGGTCGGGATCGGACCCTTGGCGTTGCGCGTCGCGTCGAGCCGCGACAGCGCCTGGTCGGCGGAATCGGCCGGCAGCTCGGCCTGCTTCGCCCCGGCCGTCACGATCTCGGCGGCGCGGATGCCGGCGGCCCGTCCGAACACCACGAGGTCGATCAGCGAGTTCGAGCCCAGCCGGTTCGCGCCGTGCACGGAGACGCAGGCCGCTTCGCCCAGAGCCATCAGGCCGGGGACGATGACGTCGGGGTCGCCGTCCTTCTTGATGACGACCTCGCCGTGATAGTTCGTCGGGATGCCGCCCATATTGTAATGGACGGTCGGCAGCACCGGGATCGGCTGGCGGGTGACGTCGACGCCGGCGAAGATCTTGGCGCTCTCGGAGATGCCGGGCAGGCGCTCGTGCAGGATCTTCGGGTCGAGATGGTCGAGGTGCAGGAAAATGTGGTCCTTGCCCTTGCCGACGCCGCGCCCCTCGCGGATCTCCATGGTCATGGCGCGCGAGACCATGTCGCGCGGGGCGAGGTCCTTCACGGAGGGCGCGTAGCGCTCCATGAACCGCTCGCCGGCGCCGTTGGTGAGGTAGCCGCCCTCGCCGCGCGCGCCCTCGGTGATGAGGCAGCCCGCGCCGTAGATGCCGGTCGGGTGGAACTGCACGAACTCCATGTCCTGCAGCGGCAGGCCGGCGCGCAGCACCATGGCGTTGCCGTCGCCGGTGCAGGTGTGCGCCGAGGTCGCCGAGAAATAGGCGCGGCCGTATCCTCCGGTCGCCAGGATCACCAGTTGGGCGCGGAAGCGGTGGATCGTGCCGTCGTCGAGCTTCAGGCAGACGACGCCGCGGCAGCGGCCGTCCTCCATGATGAGGTCGATGGCGAAATATTCGATGAAGAATTCGGTGTTGTAGCGCAGCGCCTGTCCGTACAGCGTGTGCAGCATGGCGTGGCCGGTGCGGTCGGCGGCGGCGCAGGTGCGCTGCGCCGGCGGGCCCTTGCCGAAATCGGTGGTCATGCCGCCGAAGGGGCGCTGGTAGATCTTGCCGTCCTGCGTGCGCGAGAAGGGCACGCCCCAGTGCTCGAGCTCATAGACGGCGGCGGGCGCGTTGCGGGTGAGATATTCGATGGCGTCCTGGTCGCCCAGCCAGTCCGACCCCTTGACGGTGTCGTACATGTGCCATTTCCAGTTGTCGGGACCCATGTTGGCGAGCGAGGCGGCGACGCCGCCCTGCGCCGCGACCGTGTGCGAGCGGGTCGGAAAGACTTTCGTGACGCAGGCGGTGCGCAGGCCCGCCTGCGAGCAGCCGACGGTGGCGCGCAGGCCGGCGCCGCCGGCGCCGACGACGATCACGTCGAAGGTGTGGTCGATGATCGGATAGGCTGCGCCGAGCCGCCCCGGTCCGGCCGCTCCGTTCGCAACGCCGTCTGCCGCCATGATAGTCGCCCTTCGATGGTTGGATTTGGCGATGGTTGGATCTGGACGGCCGCGCCTAGCTCAGGCTGAGCTTGACGATCGCGAACGCCGTCGCGAGGCCGATCGCCGCGCTGAAGCAGAAATTGCCCACGAGCGCCCATTCCTTGAGATGCTGGTCGTGGACGTAGTCGTCGATGATCGACTGCATCCCGAGCTTCATGTGCCAGGCGCTCGCGAGGACGAAGAGGAGCAGGGCGATCGCCGGCAGCGGATGGCTCATCGTCGCCCGGACCCCGGCGTAGTCGCGTCCGACGAAGGCGAGCAGGGCCGACACGAAGAAGAAGGTCAGGATCAGCAGGGCGACCGAGGTCAGGTGCGTCGCCCAGGCGGCGGAGGCGCCCGAACGCGCCGAGCCGAAGAAGCTGCGGCCGACCGCGCGGCGGGTGGAGGTGGGATCGTTCGCCATCTTGAGGCAGGCTCCAGAAGTCGCTGGCGCGAAGCGGATGTTCGCGTCAGGCGCGCAGCGCGACGCATATCCATGTGAGCAGGGTCAGCGCAATTCCGCCGATGAGCGTAGCCCAGGCCAGCCATTCCCGTTGCGGATGGTCGAGCCCGTAGCCCATGTCCCAGACGAGATGGCGCACGCCGCCGAGAAGATGATGGTAGAGCGCCCAGGTGAAGCCGAACAGGATCAGCTTGCCGATGAACGAATTGGCGAAGGCGGACGCGTAGGAGAAGGACTCGGGTCCCGAGGCGGCGGCGATCAGGAACCAGGCGAGCAGCAGCGCGCCGAAATAGAGCGCGGCGCCGGTGATGCGATGCATGATCGACATCGTCATCGTCAGCGTCGGGCGCCAGACCTGCAGATGCGGCGACAGCGGCCGGCTCGCCGGACGGCCGGATTTAAGCTCGACTTCAGTCATGAATGAAGCGTCCGATCGTCATGATGCTGACTGCTCCCCTTAACCCAAAGCGCCGCCGCTCGCAATTGCCAAGGCGGGCGACGCGCCTGCGGCGACGCATTGTCCTGAGCGCTTTTAATCGTGTTTCCAAGAAGTCTTCCAGCTTGCGCCGGCGCGATTGCCAAAAGCGCCTGCGAAGGCGAAGAATGCGTTGCGGCCGCCGCGCTTTCGCGCGAATCGCGTCCGCTTTCAGGCGGGTGCGGCAGAGATGCAGGCGAGCGATACGGCGCGTGAAGTGGAAGGCGGGCCGGCTCGCCTGCGGCGTCGGGCGTCGAAAGCGCCGACCGCGATCGCCGCCTGCGCCGCGCTTCTCCTCGCGCCGCTCGCTTCCGCGCAGGCGGCGACCGGCCGCGTCGTCGTCCGTTCGGGCGGCGTCAGCCGCTCGGCCATCCTGATTCAGCAACGGCGCCTCAAGCAGGCGCTGCGGCCGCTCGTCGTCATCCTGCGGGCGAGCGGGCGCGAGCGCGGGCCGCGCCAGCGCCGCCTGTTCGGCCTCGACGAGATGAGGCGCTGGGCCGGCGCGACGCTCGTCTATCCTGATCCGGCCGGCGGACGCTGGGCCGCCGACGGGGCGCAGGCGGAGCAGGACGCGGCCTTCATCCGCGACCTCGTCGCGCGCATCGTCGCCGACGGCATGGTCGACCGGCGCAGGATCGTCGTGCTCGGAATCGCCGACGGCGCCGGACCGGCGTTTCGCGTCGCGTGCGGCGATCCGTCTCCCTTCGCCGCCGTCGCGGCGGCGGGCTCTGCGCCGTCCTCGCTGCCTGCGGCGTGCAAGCCGCCGGGGCCGCTTCCCTTCATGCTCGTCGCGCCGCCCGAGCCCGGCGCCGGCGCGGAGACGCCTGAGACCGCTCCGGCCGAGGCGGTGGTCGCCGTCGTCGCGCGGGCCGCGCCGTGCGGCGCGGGACGCGCGACGACGGCGATCCCCGACCGCGATCCGCGCGACGGGCTGCGCGCGTGGCTCGACAGGCTCGACGGCTGCTCCGTTCCCGTCGAGCTCGCGCGCGTCGAGGTCGACAAGTCGGCGCCCGGCAAGCCGAAGCCGGGCGAAGCCCCGCGCGCCGGCGCGCAGGCGGCGGACGTCGTCGGCTCGAAGACGATTCTCGATTTCTTCCGCCGCGCCGCCCGCTAGGCTTTTCCCTCGGGCGGCGCGAACAGCGCGGCGAGCGCCGCCGCGATCTCGTCAGGCTCGCCGTCGACGACGATCGTCTTCAGCCGCGACGCCGCTCCCGATTCGACGCGGATGGACGAAGCCGGCCGCCGCAACGCTTTCGCCAGCGTCCTGACAAGGGCGAGATTGGCCTCGCCGTCCTGCGGCGGGGCGCGCACCCTGGCGAGAAGGGCGGGGCGCCCGTCCGGCGCGAGGCCGACGCCCTCGAGGGAGTCGCGCGCGGCTTTGGGCGTGAGGCGGACACGGATCGCCACCGCGCCCGGACGCGCCGCCCAGGCGCCGAACGTTGGCGGAGAGGTCGGCGCGAGCGAAGGGCGCCGGCTCAAAAGACGTTGGGATAAATGTACTGGACGATGATCCGCTGGATCAGGAAGATGATCAGGAACAGCACGATAGGGGAGATGTCGAGGCCGCCGAAGCTGGGCAGCGCCTGACGGATCGGCCGCAGCACCGGCTCGGTCAGCGCGTTGACGCCGTTGACGATGGCGCGCACGACGTCATTGTACGTGTTGATCACGTTGAAGGCGATGAGCCACGACAGAATCACCGCCGCGATGACGACATAGACGTAAAGGTCGAGGACAAGCAGAACGACGTCGAGTATCGCGCGCATTTGAACTCCGCAAAGGCTCCGGCGGCTCGGCCGATCGCGCGAAGCGGCCCGGCCGTGCCAAAAGTCCCTGCCGCGCCGTGGCCGGTTCGGGACGCGAAGGCCAGCCGCGCTTCCGCGTCCGCGCCGGGCGACTTTCGCCCGAACGGCCGTGTTTTCAGGGCTCGTTCGCTTTACGCGGCTTGGCTTGCGGTGGCAACTGTGGGAGCGCCGCCTAAGCGGCGATAACGCCGCCGCTCCTCTTGCGCCCCGCCGCGCAGTCGCGTAAAGAGCGGCGGCCGGGGCTGTAGCTCAGATGGGAGAGCGCTGCAATCGCACTGCAGAGGTCAGGGGTTCGATTCCCCTCAGCTCCACCAAAGACCGTTCTCCAAATAAAATTAGATAGTTGCGAGACGCTAAATACCTAAGGATTTTAAGTGCCAAGGAAAGCTCCTTCCCAGGTGCTTCCTTAAGCCAGCGCTAGAGGCTGCTAGTGCGGCCTGCGGCGCAGCGGGGTGATCTCAAGGCCTGCGTGGCCGCTGTAAGGTAGCCCTCAAAGGCCGCTGTAAGGGCCGCGACGCCTTCGCGCGCTTGCTCATGATCTCGTCGGCGAAGCCCTTGGCGACCGCTTCCCCAGCCTTGAGCCGCGTCTGCGCGTCCATCATGGCGACGATGGTCGAGTTCGGCGGGCCGGTCCCCGCCCGACGCAGTCTCGATCAGGAACCCTGTTCGTTCGGCCGGAGGCCGGCGACGTCGCCAGCGTCGATCGCGGGCTGCATCCTTGCGCCCGGAAAATGACCGAAGGCGGGAAATCACCTCCCGGCGAGCCGGCGGCGTTTGGCGGAAATTGCATAGACGGCGTTTTTGGGCCGCGCCATACGTGGAGACGTAGATTTGTGAATTTCGGGGTCCGCAAGCCAGGCGGCCTGGATTGGCGCAACCCCGCCGCCATGGGGGAGGTTGTACATGCGACACGCCATCAGGACTTGTGTGGCCGCCAGCCTCGCGGCGCTTTCCACAGCGTTCGCCGGCGCGCCGGCGCAGGCGCAGCAGAAGCCGCCGAACATCCTCGTCATCATGGGCGACGACGTCGGCTGGTTCAACATCGGCGCCTATCATCAGGGCGTCATGTCCGGCAAAACGCCGAACCTCGACAAGCTCGCCGCTGAAGGCATGCGCTTCACGGACTATTACGCCGAAGCGAGCTGCACCGCCGGCCGCGCCAATTTCATAACCGGAGAGCTTCCGATCCGCACCGGCCTGACCACGGTCGGGCAGGCCGGCGCCGATGTCGGCATGCCTGATCAGGCCGTCACGCTTGCGACCGTTCTTAAAGCGCAGGGCTACGCGACGGGGCAGTTCGGAAAGAACCATCTGGGCGATCTCAACAAATATTTGCCGACGGTTCACGGCTTCGATGAATTTTTCGGCTACCTCTACCATCTCGACGCGATGTCGGACCCCTACTGGTACAGCTATCCGCAGGACTGGATCGACAAATACGGGCCTCGCGACGTGATCCATACGTGGGCGACCGACGTCGACGATCCGACCGAACAGCCGCGCTGGGGCAGGATCGGCAAGCAGCGCATCGTCGACGAAGGTCCGCTGCCGCCGTTCCCGGACATGAAGAACATGCAGAACTGGCAGACCGGGCGGCCGGCCAAATACGACATGGAGACCTTCGACGACGTGCTCGTGAAAGCGAGCGACGACTTCATGGACAAGGCCAAGAAGACCGGAAAGCCCTTCTTTATCTGGCACAACACGACGCGCATGCACGTCTTCACTTACATCCCGCCGAAATATCAGGCGCTGATGAATCCGACGAGCAATTACGGCGTCGAGGAAGCCGGCATGGCGCAGATGGACGACAGCGTCGGCGACCTGCTCAAGCATCTCGACGACATCGGCGAGGCGAACAACACGATCGTCATCTTCACGACCGACAACGGCGCCGAGGTGTTCACCTGGCCGGACGGCGGGATGACGCCTTTCAAGGCCACCAAGGGAACGACCTTCGAGGGCGGCTTCCGGGTTCCGGCGATCATCCGCTGGCCGGGCCACGTCAAACCGGGCGTGATCGAGAACGGCATCTTCTCGGGTCTCGACTGGCTGCCCACTCTCGCTGACGCGGCCGGCAACCCGAACATCGCCGACCAGCTGCTGAAGGGCGTGACGCTCGAAGGACGCGCCTACAAGAACCATCTCGACGGCTACGACCAGATGGACGTGCTGACCGGACGCGGCCCCTCCAAGCGGCATGAGCTTTTCTACTTCGGCGGAGCCCAGCTCGGCGCGCTGCGTTACGACGAAATGAAGTTCCAGTTCATCCAGCAGCCCTATGGCTGGCCCGGAGAGAAGATCACGACGGACATGCCGGGAATCGTCAACCTGCGTCAGGACCCGTTCGAGCGGACTCCATCGGTCCGCGGCGAGACGCTGAACGATATGGGCGGCGGCTACATGAACGAGTTCTACGCCCGCGAATTCTGGCGCTTCGTGCTGGTCCAGCAGGCGGTCGCGAAACTGGCGCAGACGGCGATCGATTTCCCGCCCATGCAGGCGCCGGCGACGTTCAACCTCGAATCCGTCAAGAGGCAGATCGAGGAAACGATCAAGGCGCACGAAGGGCAGTAGACGTTCAAGGGCCTGGCGGGGTTTAGGAACGCCTCGCCAGGCCCGATGAACTCGAGAGCGGCCCCGGCCGTCGGCGCCTGGACGCCGCGTCCCGCGCCCCGGCGAAGGCCCGGCCAGGCCGATGATTGCGGAGGAGCGCGGCGCATGAGCAAGCGTTTCGAGGCCGTCAAAGCCGCTGGCGTGGCGGCGGCCCTTGCCGTCTCTCTTGTTCAGGGCGCGGCCGCCGCCCAGCCGAATCCGGTGACGGCGATCGACATCGCGCTCGAACCCGACGCGACGATGATCCAGCGCGCGACGGCCGCCAATGCGCGGTTGCTCAAGAGCTTTCCGAAGGGCTTCACGCTCGACGAGACGCATCGCCCGCACATTTCGATCTTGCAGCAGTTCGTACGCACGGATGATCTCCGCAAGGCGTTCACGGCGGCGAACGCGGTTCTGGCCAAGGAGAAGCCACAGACGTGGACGCTGACGGCGTACAAATACTACTATATCCCGGCCCCGCCGATCGGCCTCGCCGGGATCGTCGTCCGGCCGACCAAAGATCTGCGCCGGCTGCAGGACGAACTCGTCAAGGCCGTCGAACCCTTCACCGTGAAGAGCGGGTCCCGCGCGGCCTTCTTCAGCACGGAGGGCGGCCGCGACATCCAGGCGTCCCTGATCAAATACGTGGCCGACTTCGTCGCCGACGCCGCGGGCGAGCGCTTCAATCCGCACGTCACGATCGGCGTCGCGACGGAGGACTATCTCAACAAGATGCTGGCCGAGCCCTTCGACGCGTTCACATTCTCGGCCGCCGGCGCGTCGGTCTACCAACTCGGCAGTTTTGGCTCGGCGCGCAAGAAGCTCTCGAAGCTGACCCTGGCGCCGTGACGCCCCGCGGTTGAGCCGCCGCCGTCCCTCAATTGGCGAAGGCGAAGACGCGGCTCCAGTCCTTCTTCATGCTGACGACGATCCAGCCCTTGGCTTTCGCCTCGTCGTAGAGGGCCTGGGTGAAGGTTCCGACCTTCGAGGGCGGCAGCCCCTGAGCGGGGCCATAAGCGTATTCGCGGTCGGCGTCGTCATGGAGAACCAGCATCGCGAGCCGGGCCCCGTCGCCGGCCGTCGCATATTCGCACATCTCCCGGTCGCCGACGGAATTGCCGAAGGCGAAGATCGGGCGCCGGCCGAGGACGAGATGAATGCCTTCCGGCTTTCCCGCGTGATCGTCGTTGAGCAGGAGCTTTGGCTCCTTCATCAGGATCGGCTCGCCGTGCGCGTCATACTGATACTTGACCTCGCCCGCCGACCCCACGACCTGCTCGACCGGCACGCCATAGACGCGGTCCGAGTAGACGCGCACGAAATCCTGTCCTCCGCCGGTGACGATGCAGGTCCGGAAGCCGTTGGCGCGCAGATGGGCCAGCAGTTCGATCTGCGGCTGATAGACGAGGTCGGTGAACGGCCGCCTCCAGCGCGGATCGCGCGCCTTGCCGATCCAGTCCGAGACTTCTTTCTGGAAGGCCTCGACGTCCATGCCGGTCAGGGTGGCGGCGACGATCTTGACGAGATCGTCCATCGACAGCTTCGCGATTTCCCTGCGATCGCCGGAGAGCACGGTTTTGAACGGCTCGACATGTTCGAGCTCTGGCTTCGCCTTCGCCACGTCCGGGACCTTGTCGAAGCAATAGACGATCTGGCTGTAGATCGGCTGCTCGACCCAGAGCGTGCCGTCCTGGTCGAAGGTCGCGATCCGCTCCGCCGGCGGGACGAATCCGGCGCCGCCCTCGGTGGTGACGTCCTTGACCAAGGCGAGGATCGCCTGCTTCGCCGGCCCCTCGCTCCAGGAGGGCAGGGGATCGGTCTGCGCGGAGGCCGCATTGAGAGCGGGCGCGAATGCGGCGGCGGAGAGGACGATGGCGACGAAGCTGCGGCGATCGACGTCCAAGCGATCCTCCCGGGAAAAGAGTTCGTCCGATTGAGAGCCGACTGAGACGAAGCGGTCATGCCCGAATTGCCCGCCGGGACGTTGGTATTCCTCGCGCAGGCCGGCGAAATCGTCTATGCATTTTCCGCCACCCGCGAGTCTGCCTGCAAACAAAGCGGGGCGCCTTGGGCCGAGCGATGTCTCCCATTGTGAGCAGCCGCAGCGCTGTCTGGTCGTTTTCCGACCCGTTCGCATACGAAGCTGCGATCCGGGCCGCCGACATTCACATCCTGAGCGTCCGGCGGGCGGAATTCGCGGCTGATCTCACCCGCGTCGACGTCGGAAAAGTCTGGATGCAGCGGTTCCGGGACACCGCTCCCCGCCTCGCCCGCACCTCGGGCCATTCCTCGCGAAGCATCATCGTCTTTCGCGCCGGCGCCGACCGGGGCGCCCTTCGCCATGGCGGGTTTGAGGTCGACGACCACACTTTGTTGTTCCTGGGCGCGGGGTCGACCGATGCTCAGGTCACAGGCGGAGCAGTCGGACTGGCGTCGATGTCGCTGGCTCCCGTCGATCTTGCGGCGGCGGCGAGCCTTCTCGCCGAGCGCGACGTTTCCTCGCCGAGGCGATCCTCGGCGTTGCGGCCCCACGCGGCCGCGTTGGCCCGGCTGAAGTTTCTGCATGACGCCGCGATCCGTCTCGCTCGGACCAGGCCGGACGCGCTCGACCATCCCGAGGTCGCTCGAGGATTTGACAACGCCATGATCTCGGCCATGGTGCGAGCTGTGACAGAAGCCCGTCCGCCGTCGGTCGCCCTGACCTCGCAGCGCCGCAAGGCGATTGTGGGAGCGGTCGACGAATATCTTGCGACGAACTCCCATCGTCCGGTCTATGTGGCGGAGCTGTGCCTCGCCCTGAAGATCCCGGAGCGGTCCCTCGAGCGGGCCTGTCACGAAGTTCTCGGCGTGGGCCCGAAGCGCTATCTGCTGCTGCGCCGGCTCATTCTCGCCCGGCGTTCATTGATCGAAGCGCAGGCGCGCGAAACGACCGTCGCGAATATCGCCCTGGCTCACGGCTTCTGGGAGCTCGGTCGATTCTCGGTCCGGTATCGCGAGGCGTACGGGGAATCGCCGTCCGAGACCTTGCGGGCGCCGCGGCGCGTTTCGTCTTACGGCCCTGTCTCGACGACTTAAGTCATGTCCAACGTTCGAAAGCGGCGGGGTCCGAAGCCAGCTCCTCGCGTAGCGCCGCGAGGCGGTCGACCGCCCGTCGCGCCGCCTCCTGCAGCAGCGTCTGCGCGGCTTCGTCGCGCGTCGCCGCGGCCGCGGCGAGATAGCCGTCGAGCAACGCCTCGGCGAGTGACGGAGGGGACGCTCCGGCGGGCGCGTCGAGGCCGACCTTCGTCGCGCCCAAAAACCCGGCGAGCTCGTCCGAAAGCCTCGCGAGCGCCTCCGCGGCGTCAGGGCGCAGGAGGCCGGACGCCGCGCGCAGGCGTTGCGCGAGCAGGCGCTCGAGCGCCTGCGCCGGGAGGCGCGCAAGGCTCCCCCGTTGCGCATGGAACGCCGCCCGGCGCGAGCGCCGCCGCGCAGCAGCCTCGTGGAGAGCGCGCCGCGCCATCTCCTCGGCCGCGGCGCGGGCGGCCTCCCCGCGCGCCTGCGCCGCCTGATAGGACCAGAAAGCGAAAGCGCGCTCGGCGGCCCGCACGGCGGCCGCCCGGACCTTGTACGGCGTGAGCAGGCCCGAGCGCTCGAACGCCTCGGCGTCGTCGGGCGAGAACGGCGCGGGCGTTTCCGGCGTCGCGAGGGATCGCGAAGCCGCGCCGCTCTCGCGCGGCGCGCCGGCGGCGAGCGCGTCGTCGCGGGCGCTTTCGGCCTCCGCAAGCTCGTCGAGGATGCCGGCGACGTCCGCGCGCCCGCGCCGGCGCGTCGCTTCGGCGCAGCGCCGATAGGCCAGCGCCGCGCGCCGCGCCATGGCGCGCGCCAGCACGACGGCGTCTTCCGCCGAGCGCAGGGCCCCCGCGGGCCCGTCGGTCAAGCCGCCCATGGAGCGCTCCTTTCGAGCTGATACTGACGTCGCGCCCCGGCGCCGTCGAGGCCATTGGCGCATTGATCGGCCAACACTTTGCGGAGGCGCAAAGACGCCTTGCGCCCGCTGCCGCTTGTTCGTGCCGTCTTCGCGGGCGCCGGGCGGAGCGGGGGACGATGGGCGGAAGCGGACCGTTTGGGAGAAAGCGCAGGACGTGGCCGTTCGCGGCGCTCATGGCGCTTCTGGCCGTCGTCGCCGTCATGGCGGGGCCGGCGGCGGCCGCCGCCGTTCAAGGCGCGCTCGCCGATTATCTACCCAAGGCCGAGCTTTCCGAGCTTGCGCCGGGCGCCGACCGCCTCGGCCCGCCGCAAGGCGAGCCGCCGCTCGCGCCCGTCTTCGCCGGCGACGCGCTCAAGGGCTACGTCTATCTCAACACGGATTTCGCCGCCGCCGTCGGCTATTCCGGCAAGCCCATCGCCGTCCTCGTCGGGATCGACCTCGAAGGGCGCGTGACCGGGCTGAAACTCGTCGACCACAAGGAGCCGATCGTCCTCATCGGCATCCCGCAGCAGCGCCTCGTCGCGGCTATGAACAAGCTGATCGGCAAGGACATGCGTCCTGTCGCGAGCGGCGCCGAGACGCCGCCGCAGGTCGACATCGTCAGCGGCGCGACGGTGACGGCGCTCGTGATCGGCGACAGCGTCGTGCGCTCCGCCGTCAAGCTGATCCGCAGCGGCCGCCTCGGCGCCGGCGCGACCGCGGCGACGGCCGTCGCCGCGCTGCGAAGCGTCGACCTCGACAAGGTCGAGACGAAGGACTGGGAAAGCCTGCTCGGCGACGGCTCGGTCCGACGCCTGCGCCTGAGCGTGGCCGACATCAACGCGGCCTTCGCCAAATCGGACGATCCCCGCGCGGCGCAGAACCCCGAACCCGGCGCGGACGACGACACGTTCATCGATCTCTACGTCGCTCTGGTCTCGGCGCCGACCATCGGCCGCAGCCTGCTTGGAGAAGACGGCTACGCGCGCCTCAAGGCCCAGCTGAAGCCGGGCCGACAGGCGATCCTCGTCGCCGGCGACGGACTCTATTCCTTCAAGGGCTCGGGCTACGTCCGCGGCGGCATCTTCGACCGCATCGAGCTCCTGCAGGACGGGACGGGCGTGCGCTTTCGCGATCGCGACCACACGCGCCTCGGCGACCTCGCCGCAGCCGGGGCGCCGTCGCTGCGCGAGATCGCGCTGTTCTCCGTTCCGGCCGATTTCGCCTTCGATCCGGCCGAGCCCTGGACGTTGCAGCTTCTCGTGCAGCGCTCGATCGGCGCGCGCGACAAGGCGTTCCTGACCTTCGACCTTCCTTATTCCCTGCCCGAGGCCTATCTGCGCCCGGCGCCGAAGCCGCCGGCGCAGACGGCGACGACCCCGGCGGTCGAGCCCGGCGCCGCGCCGCCCGACGCGCTCGCCGAACCGCTGTGGATGAAGATCTGGCAGTCCAACACGGTTTCGATCGCCGTGACCGCGGCGATGTTGCTGGTTCTGACGGCGATCTTCTTCTTCCAGGACATGCTGGTGAAGCGGCCGCGCGTCCACGTCTGGACGCGCCGCGCCTTTCTCGCCTTCGTGCTCGTCTGGCTCGGATGGATCTCCAACGCCCAGCTTTCAGTGGTCAACGTCCTCACCTTCGCCAACGCCCTCATCTCGGGCTTCCGCTGGGAGTTCTTCCTCGCCGCGCCGCTCATATTCATCCTGTGGGCGGCGGTCGCGGCGGCGCTGCTGTTCTGGGGCCGTGGGCCCTTCTGCGGCTGGCTGTGCCCCTTCGGCGCGCTGCAGGAGCTTCTCAACAATTTCGCGCAATGGCTCAAGATTCCCCAGCTCAAGATTCCATGGGGCCTGCACGAGCGCCTGTGGCCGGTGAAATACATCATCTTCCTCGGCCTGTTCGGCGTCTCGCTCTATTCGCTCTCGCTGGCCGAGACGCTGGCCGAGGTCGAGCCGTTCAAGACCGCGATCATCCTGAAATTCATGCGCAGCTGGCCTTTCGCGCTCTACGCCGTCGCGCTTCTGGCGATGGGCCTGTTCGTGGAGCGCTTCTTCTGCCGCTACCTCTGCCCGCTCGGCGCGGCGCTCGCCATTCCCGGACGCATGCGCACCTTCGAATGGCTGAAGCGCTGGTCCGAGTGCGGCTCGCCCTGCCAGCGCTGCGCCAAGGAATGCCCGGTCCAGTCGATCCACCCCGAGGGCCACATCAATCCCAACGAGTGCATCTACTGCATGCATTGCCAGGAGCTCTACCATGACGACAGGCGATGCCCTCATATGATTCAGATCAGGCTCAAGCGCGAGAAGCGCGAGGCCCTCTCCTCGCCGTCCATGTCGCCAGGCGCCGGCGGACGCCGCATGGGAGGTCAGGCCGCTCTTTCCGCCTCGTCCGATTCGCCCGCGGAGCGCGCATGACCAAGGAGCACGACATGTCCGAGAACGAAGAAAGCCAGAAGCTTAGCAGACGTCGCATGCTCGGGACGACGGCGGCGGTCGCCGCCGCCGGCGCCGTCGGAGCGGTCGCAGGATCGGCCGGCCAGAAGGGCGTGATCGCGGCGGCCGACGCGCAACCGACGGCGCGCCCGGCCGGCGGTCCGAACAGGCTCGAGGTGAAGCCTGGAGAACTCGACGAATATTACGTCTTCTTCTCCAGCGGCCAGACAGGCGAGGTTCGCATCGTCGGGCTTCCGTCCATGCGCGAGCTGATACGCATTCCGGTCTTCAACCGCTGCAGCGCCACCGGCTGGGGCCAGACCGACCAGAGCCGCAAGGTTCTCACCGAAGGACTGCTGCCGCAGACGAAGGAGTTCCTCAAGACGCGCGGCGGCTCCTATCTCAACGGCGACCTGCACCACCCCCATCTCTCGTTCACGGACGGCACCTATGACGGCCGCTACCTGTTCGTGAACGACAAGGCGAACTCGCGCGTCGGACGCATCCGGCTCGACGTGATGCGCTGCGACAAGATCATCCAGCTGCCCAACCAGTACACCGTGCACGGCTTGCGCGTTCAGAAATATCCGCGCACCGGCTATGTGTTCTGCAACGGCGAGGACCGCGTTCCGATCCCCAACGACGGCTCGGTGCTCGACGAGAACAAGAAATATCACGCCGTCTTCACGGCGGTCGACGGCGACACCATGCAGGTCGCCTGGCAGGTGATGGTCGACGGCAATCTCGACAACGTCGACGCCGACTACCAGGGCAAATACGCGTTCGCCACCTGCTACAACTCGGAGGAGGGCGTCACCCTCGCCGAGATGACCGCCAACGAGCAGGACTGGGTGACGATCTTCAACATCAAGCGCATCGAGGAGGCGGTGAAGCGCGGCGAGGCCAAGATGGTCGGCGGCGTGCCGATGGTCGACGGGCGGCACGGCTCGCCGTTCACCCGCTACGTGCCGGTCTCCAACAGCCCGCACGGGATGAACACGGCGCCGGACGGCATCCATGTCGTCGCCAACGGCAAGCTGTCGCCGACGGCTACGGTGATGGACGTGCGCCTGTTCGACGATCTGTTCGACGACAAGATCAAGCCGCGAGACGTCGTCGTCGCCGAGCCGGAGCTCGGCCTCGGGCCGCTGCACACCGCCTACGATGGACGCGGCAACGCCTATACGACCGTCTTCATCGACAGTCAGGTCGTGAAATGGAACATCGACAAGGCGCGTCGCGCCTACAAGGGCGAGAAGGTCGATCCGATCATCCAGAAGATCGACGTCCAGTACCAGCCCGGCCACAACCACACCTCCATGGGCCAGACCAAGGAGGCCGACGGCAAGTGGCTCATCTCGCTTAACAAGTTCTCCAAGGACCGCTTCCTCAACGTCGGCCCGCTCAAGCCCGAGAACGACCAGCTGATCGACATCTCGGGCGACAAGATGGTGCTGGTGCACGACGGCCCGAGCTTCGCCGAGCCGCATGACGCCACGATCGTGCATCGCTCCAAGATCAACCCGGTCTCGATCTGGGACCGCGCCGACCCCTTCTTCGCCGACGCCGTCAGGCAGGCGAAGGCCGACGGCGTCGTCCTCGAGCAGGAGAGCAAGGTCGTCCGCGACGGCGGCAAGGTCCGCGTCTACATGACGTCGACGGCGCCGCAGTTCGGCCTCGAGAGTTTCTCGGTGAAGCAGGGCGACGAGGTCACGGTCTTCGTCACCAACATCGACGCGGTCGAGGACCTCACCCACGGCTTCTGCATCACCAACTACGGCGTGCAGATGGAGGTCGCGCCGCAAGCCACCGCGTCGGTCACCTTCATGGCCGATCAGGCCGGCGTCTACTGGTACTATTGCTCATGGTTCTGCCACGCCATGCACATGGAGATGAAAGGCCGCATGTTCGTCGAGCCGAAACACGTCTGAGGCCATGGCCGAAGCACGACCCTGCGCGCGCCGGGCGCTCGTCGCCCTCGCCGCCTGCGCCGCGGCCCTCGCCGCGTCGCGAGCCGAAGCGGAGCGTGTCGCCGTTTCATCCGGCGCGGCGTCCTTGCAGGACGCGCTGGACGCGGCGGCGGACGGCGACGCGCTCGTCCTCGCGCCGGGGACGCACGCCGGGCCGATCGTGGTGCGCAAACGGCTGACGCTGGAGGGCGAGCCCGGCGCCTGGATCGAGGGGCCTGGCCGTGGCAGCGTCGTGCGGATCGAGGCGGCGGGCGCCTCCATGCGGAACCTTGGCGTGCGCGGCTCCGGGACCGACCTCGAGGCCATGGATTCCGGCGTGTTCATCGAACGGACGGCGATCGGCGCGCGCGTCGAGGGCTCGCGCCTCGAAGGCAATCTGTTCGGCGTCTATGTGCACGGCGCGAAGAACGCGGTCGTCGCGCATAACGTCATCGTCGGGCTGCGCTCGGGACGCATGAACGAGGCCGGCAACGGCGTCTCGGTGTGGAACGCGCCGGGCGCCGAGGTCACGGACAATGACATGAGCTTCGGCCGGGACGGAATTTTCTCGATCAGCAGCAGCCGCAATCTCTTCGCCCGCAACCGCTTTCATGATCTGCGCTTCGCCGTGCACTACATGTACACGAACGACAGCGAAATCTCCGACAACGTCTCGACGGGGAACGCCGTCGGCTACGCGTTGATGTTCTCGAACCGGCTTGTCGTGCGCGGCAACGCCTCCGATCACGACCGCGACCAGGGTTTCGTCTTCAACTACGCCAACGGCTCGCAGGTGAGCGGCAATCTGGCGGTCGGCGGTCCGCAGCCGATCGCGCGATGGCTCTCCCGCGGAGCGCGCCTCGACTCCGAGCACGGCGTCGGCCCCGCTTCAGACCCGGAGGAGGCGTCGACGGCGACCCGCGTCGGGCCGGAGAAATGCGTCTTCATCTATAACTCCAACCAGAACAGGTTTCGCGACAACTGGTTCGAGGGCTGCGAGATCGGCGTCCATTTCACGGCCGGCTCGGAAGGCAACGTCATGTCCGGCAACGCCTTCGTGCGCAACCGCAACCAGGTCAAATATGTCGGCTCGCGCTTTCTCGACTGGTCGCAGGACGGACGCGGCAATTACTGGAGCGACAATCCGGGCTTCGACCTCAACGGCGACGGGATCGCCGACACCGCCTTTCGGCCGAACGACATCGTCGACAAGGCGCTGTGGACGGCGCCGGCGGCCAAAATTCTCCTCAACTCTCCGGCGATTCAGGCGATCAGATGGGCGCAGGCGCAGTTTCCAGCTCTCCTTCCGGGCGGCGTGATCGATTCGAAGCCGCTGATCGCGCCGCCGCCCAAACCGAAGCCGCGAGGCCCCGCGTCGTGACCAGATCCGACGCGGCGCATCTGGTCGAGCTGCGCGGCGTCGCCAAGGCCTATGGCGCGCGCGTCGCGCTGCGCGACGTGAGCTTTACGCTGGAGCCCGGGGCGATCGCGCTCGTCGGCCACAACGGCGCCGGCAAGACGACGCTCATGAAGCTGATGCTCGGGCTCGTCCGGCCGACCGCCGGAACCGTGCGGGTGCTCGGCGACAATCCGACCGCCGGCGAATTCGCCGGGCGGCGCAGGCTCGGCTACCTGCCGGAATCCATCGCCTTCAGCGGCGCGCTCACCGGCCGCGAGACGCTCGCCTTCTATGCGAGGCTCAAGGGTTGCCCGGACAAGCGTTGCGCGCCGCTGCTCGAGCGCGTCGGCCTCGCCGACGCCGCAAACCTTCGCGTCGGGACCTATTCGAAGGGCATGCGCCAGCGTCTCGGCCTCGCCCAGGCGTTGATCGGCGAGCCGGACATCCTGCTGCTCGACGAGCCGACCACCGGGCTCGACCCGGCGCTGCGCAGGACCTTCTACGAGATCGTGCGCGAATGCGCGGCGCGCGGCGCGGTCGCGCTTTTGTCCTCCCACGCGCTCGACGAGCTCGAGGATCAGGTCGGCCGCGTGATCATCCTCGACCGCGGCTTGAAGAAGGCGGAGGGCTCGCTCGACGCGCTGCGCGGCCTCGCGCGGCTGCCGACGCGCGTGCGGGCGCGCGTGAACGGCGCCTTGCCCGCCTTGCCCGAGGACCTTGGCCCGCCGCGCGCCTGCGGCCCCGGCCTGTTCGAGCTCAAGATCCCCGAAGCGCGCAAGATCGAGACGTTGCGCGCGCTGCTGGACGGGCAGGGCGGCCTTCTCGACGTCGAGGTGATTCCACCCTCGCTCGACGAGCTTTACGCCCATTTCCTGTCGCAGCGGGAGGTCGCGCCATGAACGCCGTGCTGACCATCGCCGCCAAGGAGGCGCAGGAGGGCCTGCGCAATCGCTGGGTTCTGGCCTCGACGCTGCTTCTGGCCTCGCTCGCCCTCGCGCTGACCTTTCTCGGCAGCGCGCCGACGGGCGCGGTCGGCGCGAGCGCGCTCGACGTCGTGGTGGTCAGCCTGTCGAGCCTCACCATCTTCCTCGCGCCGCTGATCGCGCTGCTGCTGTCGCACGACGCGATCATCGGCGAGATCGAGCGCGGCTCGATGCTGCTGCTGTTGAGCTATCCCGTCTCCCGCGCGCAGGTGGTGCTCGGCAAATTCTCGGGCCACGTGGCGATCCTCGCCTTCGCCACGCTCGTCGGCTACGGCGCGGCGGGCGTGGCGCTCTGGCTGTCTGGCGCGGCGATCGACCGCGCGGGCCTTTTCGCCTTCGCGGCGATGATCGCCTCCTCGATCGCGCTCGGCGCGGCCTTCGTGGCGCTCGGCTATCTGGCGAGCGCGCTCGCCTCGAGCCGGGGCATGGCGGCGGGCGCGGCGATCGGCGTATGGCTCGTCTTCGCGCTCGTCTACGACATGGCCTTGCTCGCGACGCTCGTCGCCGATCAGGGTCGCTTCGTGACGGGCCGCGCGCTCGAGGCGCTGCTGCTGCTCAACCCCGCCGACGCCTATCGTCTGCTGAACCTTGGCGCCTTCGCCGACGTCGGCGCCTTTTCGGGCATGGCGGGATTGACCGCCAGCGCGACGCTGAGTCCTGTCGCGCTCGTCGCCGCGCTCATCCTGTGGACGGCCCTCCCGCTCGCCGCGGCCGCGGCGGTCTTCATGCGGAGGGAGCTGTGAAGCCGTTCGCCGCGCTTCTGCTCGCCGCCCTTGCGCTCGCCGGCTGCGGCGATCGAAACGCCGGAGACGCGCCGAAGCCGACCTCGCTCACGGCGCAGGCGATCGGCCGCTACTGCGGCATGAACGTGCTCGAGCATCCAGGCCCCAAAGGTCAGATCCTCCTGCGCGGCAATCCCGAACCCATCTGGTTCTCGTCGGCGCGCGACGCGCTCGCCTTCACCATGCTGCCGGAGGAGCCGAAGGACATCGCCGCCATCTACGTCTCCGACATGGGCCGCGCGCCGAGCTGGGACGCGCCCGGCGCCGACAATTGGGTGGAGGCGCGCAAGGCCTGGTTCGTGGTCGGCGGCTCGGCGCGCGGCGGCATGGGCGTCGCGGAGCTCGTGCCCTTCGGCGAAAAGGCCGCGGCGGAGCGTTTCGCCGCTGAAAAGGGCGGGACGGTGATGGCGTTCGACGAGGTGCCGCCGTCCGCCGCGCTCGCCGCCGAGCCTGCGTCGGGGGAAGAGCCCCCAAGCCGCGAACCCAACTGAGGCGCCGACATGAGCAGCATGAGCCGCCGTCGTTTTCTGAGCGTGAGCGCCGCAGCCGCCGGTCTCGCAGTCATGCCGTTCGCGCGCCCCGGGAGGGCTTTGAGCGTTCCGGACGGCTCCTCGCTCGTTTCCTGGCGCGGGCAGGCGCTCGGCGCAGTCTGCGAGCTGCAGATCCACCACCATGACCCTGAGCAGGCGCAGGAGCTGATCCGCCTAGCGCTCGCGCGGACGCGCCGGCTCGAGGCCATGTTCAGCCTCTACGACGAGAACTCCCTGCTCACCCGCCTCAACCGCTGCGGCGCGCTCGAGGCGCCGCCGCCCGAATTCGTCGAGCTGATGCAGGCCGCGACGCGCTTCGCGCAGGCCACCGAAGGCGCCTTCGACGTCACCGTTCAGCCGCTGTGGCGGCTCTATGAAGCGCATTTCTCGCAACCGGACGCCGATCCCGAGGGGCCGAGCGCGGCTCTTCTGCGCGAAGCGCTGGCCCACGTCGGATTCGAAAAGCTCGTCGTCGGCCGCGACCGCGTGGCGCTGCCGCGCGGCGCGGCGGTGACGCTCAACGGCGTCGCGCAGGGTTTCGTCACGGACAAGATCGTCGATCTGCTGCGCGCCCACGGCGTAGTCAACAGCCTCGTCGACATGGGCGAGGTGCGCGCGATCGGACGGCGCGCGGACGGCGAGGCGTGGCGCGCCGGGGTCGAAGACCCTATCGTCTCCGGCGGCGTGGCGAAGGTTCTGCCGCTCGTCGATCGGGCGCTTTCGACCTCCGGCCCCTATGGCTTGCGCTTCGATCCCGCCGGCCGGTTCAACCATCTGTTCCAGCCCTCGACCGGCACCTGCGCGGCGCGCTATGCGAGCGTCAGCGTCGTCGCCTCCAGCGCGACCGTCGCCGACGCGCTGTCGACCGCCTTTTGCTTCATGGAGCCGGAGAAAATCCGCGTCGTCGCCCGCGCGCAAGGCGTCGAGCTTGTCCATCTCATCGACCCGCATGACGCAGGCCTGACCATTCGCGTCTGACACGGCGCGAACGGCGCCGGACGGACGCGGAAGGCCCTGGCCGCGCCCGTCAGCCGGAACGGGAAGGGCGCTGGCGACGACGCGCAGCGTGACCGCTTCGTCGGGCGCCTATACGCACATCCCCTTACGCTTCTCCGCCAACCTCACAAGGCGCCGCCTCGCGCGGCGCAGCGACGGGAGGTCGCGGCTGCGCCGTTTCGGGACTCGCCGAACGACGCGCAATGGCTCGACTCTCCCATTGTCGTTATAGCTATTGCAGCCATACGCCTTGCGAGCCTCGGCGGCATGCCCCGCGACGAAGTCGAAGGGGATTTTTGACCGACGCGCGCGCCGGGGCGCGAACGCCGCGCCTCACAACGACAGAGGGCCTGTCATGCCGGAAAAAGCTATGGAGGGTCTCGATCGTCGCGGTTTCATGACGGCGTCTATCGCTTCGGCCGGCGCGGCCGCCGTTCTCGCCAGCAACGCCGGTCCTGCGAAAGCCCAGGATGCGTCGGCGTCAGGCGGGCCGCGCGGGACGCTCTATACTGGAGATGTTGTCGACGGGAAGAAAGTCGTCAGCAGGCTCGACGTCGACGACCTCGCGCCCGGACAGAGGCATCTTTTGTATTTTCAGGGGGTCGAGACGCCTACCGGACAGCATTGGTATGTCTCCGTGACGGTCGTCAAGGGGGCGAAGCCCGGCAAGCGCGGCGTCTTGGTCAGCGGCGTTCATGGCGACGAAATGAGCTCCGTTCATACGGTCCAGACCGTCATGAACCAGCTCAATCCGGCGGAGATGTCGGGCGTGGTGACGGCGGTGACGGACGTGTCTCGCCCAGCCATGGAAAGCATGCAACGCAGATGGCCCAATGCGGGCAGAGGCGCTGATCTGATAGATATGAATCGGGAATGGCCCGGGAACGAGAATGGCGTCACCGCGGTCAGCCGACACGCCGCGCTTCTGTTCAACCGATTGCTGCGGCCGAACGCTGACTTCGCGATCGACTTCCACACCGGGACAACCGGATTCGAGGTCGCCGCATTCAATATCGCCGGCATGGACGCGCCCGAGGTCAAGGCGATGGCAGAGCTTTATCCGGTCGGCCAGATCTTCGACAATCATGTGTATCCTGGCGTCTTGCATAACGCGTTCATGGACGTGGGCATCCCGTCCTTTACGCCCGAGATTGGCGCTGCGCGCGTTCTAGACGTCAAGATGATCGACCTGTTCGTGGAAGGCACGATGAACGTCCTCAAACATTATGGCGTCGTCGCCGGACCAATGGGGCGCACTGGCAAGGATGTGAGCGTCTTCGTCGGCAACAGCGCGTTCCCGATCCTCGCCGCCGCGGGCGGCCTTGTCGAGCATCTGGTCAAGCTCAATGACAAGATTGAAGCTGGACAGAAGGTGGCCGTCCAGCGCAACAGCTTCGGCGAAGTGGTCGCAGAGTATACAAGCGGAGTGGCCGGAGTGATAACGGGTCAGCGCAGCGATGCGATGGCCGAGCCTGGCGACCCTTTGGCGTTCATCCTTTTCAACAAGGCGACGCAGGAAGGCGTTGAAACCTATCCAGAGTAGATTATCCACGCGAGCGATGTTCTAAAAAGAATGCGCATGGCGGTGTGAGCGCTCGAGCCGTCCTCGGGCGAGCGTGTCCGCGTCGGTTGAGAGCGCAGTCGGACGCCGCGCGCGGCGTGACCGAAAGGCCCGGGACGGCCTGTGGACCGCCATCGGCCGCATCAGCGACCGCTTCACCCAACCCAATGTGCAAACTTCTGGATACGACCCGAATTAAATTGAAAACGATCTAACGACGGGATGATTTCGGACAAAAGTTCCACTTCAGCCGCCGGCGCGCAAGCAGAGAAAATACCCCAATTCAATCAGGAATAATTCCAGACGCTTAAATCGATTGATCTTGGCCACGATCCTCGCCCGGCGAGTTCGGCTTTACGACGGGATTGAGAACAGCGGAGCGCGGCCGCAAATCGGGAAAAACCTCCCGCTTTCTTCAGGAAATCCCGCCCTACTGCGCTGGCTGCAATCCGATATCTTGCCTCAAGGACGGGATCGAGGCGCGACGACGGAAAGCCGCCGCTCACGAGGGGCTCCGCGCGATGTCCCGGCCAAAAGGGAGAACGGACATGAACTCGCGCTGGCGTCTCTTGTGTCAAACCGCTTTCGCTACGCTGGCCGTCGCGTCAGTTTCGGTCGTCGCCGCGCAGGCGGGTTCGGACGAGGAATTCGCGAAGAACGTGAAGAATCCAGATCTGTGGCCGGGCATGGGCAGGACGCTCGGCCTGCAGCGTCACAGTGACCTCAAGGACATCAACAAGGAGAACGTCGGCCGCCTGCAACTCGCTTGGGCGCAGTCGACGGGGCGTTGCACGGCCACGAGGGCCAGCCGGTCGTCGTCGAGGTCGACGGCAAGCCGATGATGTTCTTCGTCAGCGCCTGGCCGAACATCGTGCAGGCGCTCGACCTGTCCGATCCTGACAACCCGGTCCAGGTCTGGTCCTACAACAAGGGGACGGATCGCGATCTTTCGGCGGCGCCGCGCGCCTGCTGCGACGTCGTCAACCGCGGCGTCAACTACGCCGACGGCAAGGTTCTCTTCAACACGCTCGATGGTTTCCTCATCGCCCTCGACGCCAAGACCGGCAAAGAGGTATGGGTCATCAAGCGCGCCTTCCCGGAGCACGGAGAACGCTGTAGCGTTCACCGCAACCGCGCTCGCACAACCGGATCGCGCCATCATGAAAACACGCGTCCGCCGCCTGCCGCTCATCGCCCTGGCCGTCGTCGCATGCGCCGCCGCGCCGCTCTGCGCCAGGGGCGCCGCGAACGACAAGGAATTCGAGAATTACACGCAGATCGAGCGCGACGCCGCGAAGGCGGCCGCGCGCAAGGCGCATTTCTCGTCGTTCCGGGTCTGCGTGGATCCCGGCAACATGCCGCTGTCGAACATCAGAGGCGAGGGCTACGAGAACAAGATCGCCGAGGTCATCGCCGGCGCGCTCGGGACGCGGGTCAGCTATTTCTGGCGGCCCTATATCGAGCGGGGCATGACGCGCCAGACGTTCGACACCAATGATTGCGACATCCTCATTGACGTGCCGGTCGGCTATGAGCCGACGCTCCTGACGACGCCGCTCTATCGCTCGACCTATGTGCTCGCCTCGCGCAAGGACCGCGGCTACGATTTCGAGAGCCTCTCCAATCCACGCCTGAGGCGGCTGCAGGTCGGCGTCTACGAGCTTTCGGCGCTCCGCGAATCCCTCGCGAACCATGGCGTAGTCGCCAACGTCAAGGTGCATGAGGCCAGCCACGACGGCGACCTTGTCGAGGAGCACCAGCCGTGGCGGCAGGTGCAGGACGTCGTCGACGGCAAGCTCGACGTCGCCGGAGTGTGGGGCCCCTTCGCCGGATGGCTCAAGGCGAAAGGCGCGCCGATCGTCCTGCAACCGACCAATCTGATGGACGACATAATTCCGATGGAGTTCGATGTCGGCGTCGGCGTGCGCAAGACTGACGCGGTCACGAAATACGCGATCGAGAACGCGATGAACGCGAGCAAGGATGAAATCCGCAATATTCTCGACGAATATGGCGTTCCCCTCGTCGAATGCGCCGAGTGCCTGATCTCAGGCCCGCTGAAGGCGCATGGCCTCTACACGCGGCCGAAGATTTCGCCCGAGGAGCTCGAAAAGATCCGCCGCGAGCATCCGAGCGTCACGCGCGAGCGGCTCGACGCCTGGCTCGCCGACGGAGCGGACGTCAACCGCGAGTTCGACGACGCCGTCATCGCCTCGGACACGGACCGCGCCGCGTATCTTCTCGGCAAGGGCGCCGACGTCGACAACGCCAGCGATCCGCAAGGCTACACGCCGCTCACCTCCGCGGCGCGGCTGGGGTCGCTCGAGATGACCCGCTTCCTTCTCGATCGCGGCGCAAAGGTCGAGCTCCCCGATCACGACGGATGGACGCCGCTTCTGCACGCGGTGTTGCGCAACGACATTCCCGCGATCGACCTGCTCGCCGCGCGCGGCGCCAATCTCGAGACGCCGGCTCCTGGCGGCTACACGCCGCTCTCCATCGCGCTCGAGGAAAGGAAATATGACGCCGCCGCGGCGCTGATCAGGAACGGCGCGAAGGTGGACGCGCGCGTCCACGCCAAGAAGATCACGCCTCTGATGATCGCAGCGAGCGATCCGCCGCCGCAGAGCGCGTCGGCGCGGCTGGTGCAGAGCGCCAACTCCATGGACGTCGCGCGCCAGTTGATCGCCAAGGGCGCCGACGTCAACGCCGCCACGAGTGACGGCGTGACGCCGCTGATGATCGCCGCGACCCACGACAACGCGTCGATGGTCGGTCTGCTCGTCCAGTCCGGCGCCGTCGCCGCGGCGCGCAACGCAGACGGCGACACGGCGCGCGACGCGGCCGTGAAGAACAACAGCGAGTCAGCGACGCGCATGCTCGACCTCGTCGCTGGAGGCTCAGCTAATTGAGACGCCGCGGCGTCGATCCTCGAAGCAAGGGAAAATGAAGATGAAGACGAGGATGCTGATTTTGGCCGCAGCCCTGCTGGCCGTCTGCGGCGGCGTCGAAGCCGATCCCGCCGGGCCGGCGAACCAGCGTCAGCCGTCCCTTTCGGACCCGGCCAAGAGTCCCTCCGCGCTGCTTCCGAAATCGCCGGTGACGGAAAATCGCCGATCGAGGTCGAGGCGGCCGCGCCGCTCGCGACGATCAACAATTCGTTCACCGGCGAAGCCGACAAGATCGAGGCGGGCAAGGCGGTGTTCCAGGGCAAGGGCTGCCCAGGCTGCCACGGCGGCTCCGGTGGCGGCGGCATGTGCCGCCGATTTCCAACGACATCTGGGTCTACGGCAGCGACGACGACACGCTGTTCCGGCTGATCACGCTCGACTCCGACGGCCTGCAGAAAAAGAGCTTCATTCGCATCGGCATGGAGAATATCGTCGGGCCGATGCCGCCGTTCGGCGAGCTGATCAAGAGCGACGAGGAGCTGTTCGAGCTGCTCGCCTATGTCCGCACCCTCTATCGGGGGTCGCCGAGCCGGGTCAATTGGTGAACGCATGCGTCGCCGCGCGCGAGGTGTTTCGGCTCTGGCGGCGCTGCTCTGGGCGCTCCTCGTCCATGCTCCGCACGCCTCCCGCGCCGAGGCGGACGAGAGCGCGGCGTCGGCTGCGTCCGCGCCGATAAGCGTTCTCTACCTCGCCGGCGCCTATCCGAAGGCTCAGTTTCTCTCCCTCATGCAGTCGGAGGCCGCCGACGTGGGAGAAGCGGGCGTGCGCATCGCGCTCGATGAAATCAACCTGACCGGCAAGTTCGTCGGGCGGGAATTCAGTATGGAGTTCGCGCGCGTCAAGCCGGGAGCCAATGTCGCCGGGCAGGCGGCGCCGCTGCTGTCCAAATACAAGCTCGTCGTCGCAAACCTTGAGGCGTCCGACCTCGTCGCCGCCGCGCCGCAGGCGCAGGACGCCGTCATTCTCGACATGCGCACCAGCGACGACGCGCTGCGACGCGAGCGCTGCGCGCGCAACACCTTCCACATCCCCCCCAACACGGCGATGCGCGCCGACGCGCTGGCGCAATTCCTCGTCGCCAAGAACTGGCGGCGTTGGCTGGTGTTGCGCGGCCCGGGCGAGGCCGACGCGGCCTTCGCCGACGACATTCATCTTTCCGCCGCGCGGTTCGGCGGCAAGGTCGTCGAGGATCGCCGCTACGCTTACGACGTCGGGTCGCGGCGCGTCGACACGGGCTACCAGCAGATCGCCGCGCAGATGCCGCTCGCCACGGCGGGCGCGCCCGCCCATGACGTCGTCGTCGTCGCCGACGCGGCGGATCTCTTTGGCGACTATCTGCCATACAACACGTTCGAATCGCGCCTCGTCGTCGGAACGCAGGGCCTCGTTCCGCTCGCCTGGCATCCCGCGTTCCAGGAATATTCCGCGCTGCAGATGCAGCGCCGGTTTCTGCGCGTCGCGCGCCGGCCCATGACCGAGCGCGACTACGCCGGCTGGCTCGCCGTGCGCGCGATCGGCGAAGCGGCGCTGAGGTCCGGCAAGACGGACGTCAAGGATCTCGGCGACTTCCTTCGCGGCGACGAGTTCGGAGTAGCCGGCTTCAAGGGCCAGCCGCTGACGTTCCGCAAATGGGATCAGCAGTTGCGCCAGCCCCTGCTGCTCGCCTCGGCGCTGATGGTCGTCTCCATGTCGCCGCAGGAGGGATTCCTCCATCCGAAATTTCTGACCGACACCCTCGGCTACGACGAGCCTGAAACCAAATGTCGATTCACGCGCTAGCGGCGCCGGCGCGCTCGCCGTCATTCTCTTCTCCCCGGCCGGCGCCGGCGCCGGACAGATCTTCGTCTCGAACGAGCGCGACAACACCGTGACCGTGCTCGACAGCGTCTCGCTCGCGGTGGTCAAGACCATTCCGGTCGGCGTGCGCCCGCGCGGCATCGTCCTGACGCTCGACCATCGCGACGTGCTGGTGTGCAACGGCGACGACGGCACGATCTCCGTCATCAACGCCGAGAAGCTCGAGGTGGTCGGTGCGCTCGATGCTGGCTCCGACCCGGAGACGCTGGCGCTGTCGCCGGACGGGAGCGTCAGCTACGTCTCGAACGAGGACGACTCCATGGTGACGATGCTCCGGCGCGCCGACGGCGAAACGATCGCCCGCGTGCCGGTCGGCATCGAGCCCGAGGGCCTCGCGGTGAGCGCCGACGGCAAGACGGTCGTCGACGTCTCCGAATCGACGAATTGGCGCATTTCATCGATGTGCTCTCGAAGAAGATGGTCGCCAACGTCCTCGTCGACACACGTCCGCGCATCGCGGAATATTCGCCTGACGGCGCGCAGGTGTGGGTGACGTCGGAGGTTGGCGGGACGGTCGCGATCATCGACGCCGCGACCCGCGCCGTCACAGGAAAGATCGAGTTCGAGCTGCCCGGCGTGCGTAAGGAGCTTATTTCGCCGGTCGGCCTCAAGTTCAGCCTCGACGGCAAGCTGGCGTTCGTGGCGCTCGGCGCGCCAACCGGGTCGCTGTCATCGACGTCGCGAGCCGCAAGGTGGTCAATATCTGCTCGTCGGGGACCGCGTCTGGCAGCTCGCCCTCAACTCGGACGGCAAGACGCTCTACGCGGCGAACGGGCTGACCAACGCCCTTTCGGTCATCGACGTCCCATCCCTCAAGGTGACGCGCTCGGCGCCCGTCGGACGTCTGCCGTGGGGTCTCGCGTTCAGGCCCTGACAGGGCGACGCGTCAGCTCGCGTGCATCTCGACGGTGATGCGGATGAGGTCGCTGGTGCGCTGGACGAGCAGCTTGTGCTTGATCGTGGTGCAGCTGTTGGCGATCGTCTTGTAGGAAACGCCAAGCCGCTCGGTGATGGCCGAGAGGTTCTCTCCCTTGGCGAGCAGCCGCATGATATCGAGCTCGCGCGTGGAGAGCGCGGCGCCCGGCTCGTCCGATCCGGCGACGTTGAAGGCGAGATCGACGGCGAGGTCGCGCTCGACGTACCGGCCCCCGGCCGCCACCTGGCGGACGGCTTCGACGAACTCCTCGGCGCCCGCGCTCTTGCTGATGTAGCCTTTCACGCCGCACTGGAGCGCGCGCGTGACGTAGAGGGCGCTGGTGTGCATCGAGAAGATCAGCACGCGCGCGGGGATCTTCGATCAGCAGGCGCTTCAGCAGGTCGAGGCCGCCGGCGCCCGGAAGGTTGAGGTCGAGCACGACCACGTCCGGCCGCTCCACGCGAAAGATCGAGAGCGCCTTATGCGTGGAGCCGGCCTCAAGGATCGCCTCCGCGTTCATGAGGACCGACAGGAGGCGGCGGATGCCGGCGCGCACCACGCTGTGGTCGTCGACGAGCAGCAGCTTCATGTCAGGACGCCCGCCATGCCGCGCGCGGTCGGCTCGTCTGGACGAATCGGAAGCGTCGCGGCGACGCGCGCGCCTCCGCCGGCGCGGCTGTCGGCGCTCATCACGCCGCCGGCTGAGCGGACTCGCTCCCTCATGCCGGCGAGGCCGAAGCCGTTGCGCTTGCGCGCTGGATCGAAGCCGGCCCCGTCGCCGCCGGCGATCTCGACGCTGACGTCGACGACCCGCGGATTGGCGTGCCGGACGGCGTTGCTCAGGCTCTCCTGAACGATGCGGAAGACGACGGCGTCGAGCGGCGGCGCGTCGGCGCGCTCCTCCTCCTGCAGCGTGAGGGCGTGCTCGTGGAGCAGGCGGTTTTGCGCGCTCATCTCCTCGAGGCGCGCCGCCATCTGGTTGAAGCCCTGGCGCAGCGGCTCAAGCTCGGGGCGCGCCATCGGCGCGATGCGTGTCTCATATTCGCCCTCGCCGATCCCGAGAGCGCGCGGCACACGTCGCGAAGCGGACGCAGCGCGCCGCTCACCGTGACGAATACGAGGGCGAGCACCATGCCGAAGAAGACGGCCATGATCGTCAGGGTGAGACGAAGGTCGCCCCAGGCCTCCGCGACCTTGTTGTGCGGGTCGGCCTCAAGCTCGAGCACGCCGACCGGACGGAAGGGTGCAGGAAGGTCGAGCGTCATGCGGGCGGGCGATGCCGCCGCGACGAGGCGATAGAACCAGTCCGGCGCCGGGTCGTCGGGCGCGCTTAGCGTGGACTGCTCGAGGATGGTCCCGTCAGGCGCGGACAGGATCGCCCGAAGATGCCGGTCGCCGTTGAAGTCGTTGACCACCAGTCGGAGCCGGCTCTCCGGATTGATCGATTCCTCCCGGTCGTCGGTCGCGTTCGCCGCCGTATGCGCGCCAACCAAAAGGGCCGCCTGTATCTCGGTGCGCACCTTGTCGATGACATGCTCGTAGGTGAGCGCCGCGCCGACGAGAAGGCTGACGAGAAGCACAAGCGAGACCGAAAGCGCGAAGCGGGCGTGTATCGACACGACGCGAACCGCCTAGGCTCGAGTTGCTGCAAGGCTTCAAGACTATATGCGCGGCCACGAGAGAGTAAAGCCGCGAATGGAAGTTCGCGGCTTGGGAGTTATTCCTGGCGTCGACGGAATTATTCAAAAGGCGCGTCGACGCCGGCGGCTCTCAGAACCTCACCTTGAACCCGGCGTAAACCGAGATCGGTTGCGCCACCGTGACCGCCCTCGCGTCGCCGACCTTCACCAGCCCGTTGTCGGGGTTGTTGTTGAACAGCGTCTGATTGACGTAGCCGCCCGTCGTGTCCGTGCCGTAGAAGGCGCCGTAAGTCGCATAATGATTATTGGTCACGTTGTTGATCAGGCCGAACAGCTGAATCTGGTCGGTGACGTCGTAGGTGCCCCTCAGGTTGACGTAATAGTAGGACGGCAGGCGTGGATTCTGGTTGGAGTCGTCGCCGACGTAGTATTGGGCGCCTACTAGAACGGCTTCCGCCGTCAGCTTGATCTGCGGTGTGACGGCGTAGGTGACGCCGAACTTCGCGAGATTGCTGGGAATGCCGGGAATATGGTTTCCGGGGTGGACGAAGATGTTTCCGTCGTCGTTGGCGTAAGGGTTGTTCGGCGAGGAGATGGTCGCGTCGAACTGATAGGTCGCGTTGATATGGGCGTAATTGGCGTAAACGCTCACGGGGCCGTAGTCGTACCGCAGGGCGAGCTCGACGCCCTGCCGCAACGTCGAAGGAACGTTGGCGAAATAGCCCTGGCCCGAAATGGGGCTCGCCTCGTTGACGATGTCGTTCTTGTTGACGATGTGGAAGACGCCAGCGTTGTAGGAAAGCGTTCCGTAGTCGCCGCCGGGAATCGCGAGCGCGCCGCGCACGCCGCCTTCCCATGTGTGCGACACGACCTGCTGCAGCGGAGGATCGGACACCAGCGCCGTCTCGAGCACGCAGGGCAGGTTCGGATTGGAGCACTGGCTTTCGAGCGGCGTCGGCGCGCGGTTCGCTTCGGAGTATCCGCCGTAGAAGGTCAGCGCCGGCGACACGGTGTAGGTGAAGCCGACGACCGGGTTGATTCGGTTATAGGAATTATTCGTGTTGTTTTCGGGTTGCTGGCCGCTCGCGTCCATCAGGGCGATGTTGGCCACGTTGAAGCGCGCGCCGGCGGTGAGCGCGAGCTCCTTGGTGACGTTGACCGTGTCGAGCGCGAAGACGCCGAAATAGGTGGCCTGGGCGTGGACCCAGACCGGCGCGAAACCGACGTCGCCCTGCGTCTCGAGGATGGCTCCGGAGCCGGGGAAGCCGGTGAAGATGTTCTGGAAGTCGGAATTGAGCTGCCCGAGCTTCGTGTAGGACGAGAAATGCGTATAGCTCTGGTCGACGCTGCCGCCGACGACGAAATAATTGTCGAGGTCGAACACTTTCTCCTTGTTCGTCAGCTGCTGCTGCGTGCCGAAGGTCGACGTATGCGTCGCCGTGAAGGCCGTCGTGCCGTAGGGGAAATTTCCGTCGATGCCGACGCCGGTCATGAACGGGATCGGCTGGCCATGGTTGGTGAACTGGAAATCGTTCGGCTTGTGCTTGCCGGTGAAGCCGTCGGTGTCGAGGCACGCCGTGCCGGGCGTTCCGCCGATCTCGTCGCAGTCGGTGACGTCGGCGTCGTTGCCGTCGACGTGGTACTGATCGAACTGACGGAAGTAGAAATTGCTGGCGAGCGACCATTTCGCGCCGAGGTCAAAGAGGCCGGTGAGCTGTGCGAGGCCTGCCTGGTTGTTGGTCGTCTGCGGCGTCGTGAACACCGAATTATATTGCTGGTCGACGAGCACCATGGGCGTCACGCCCTGCACGCCGAGCCATGTGCGGGCGAATGAGCCGATCGCGTGAAGCTCGGCGTCCTGGGTGCGGTAGCCGAGGTCGAGATAGGCGCGCTGAAGGTTCTGCGCTCCGAACGGCCGGTAGCCGCCGTCGCTCAGCGCGTCGGTCGCGAAGTAGACGGCGTAATCGCCGAACTGCTTGCCATATTCCAGCGTGCCGTAGGCGCGCCCGTACGATCCGCCCATCACGGAGGCTTCGCCGCCCTGATAGGTGAAGCCGTTCTTCATCGTGAAGTTGACCGCGCCGCCGAGCGCGTTGAGGCCGAAGATCGGGTTGTTGGTGTAGACGTCGGCTCGGTCGATGGCGATCGGCGGAATGAGGTCGAGATTGACGGAGTCGCCGAACGCCTCGTTGATGCGGACGCCGTTCTGGTAGATCGCGAGGCCCTGCGCGGTGCCGGAGATGCGCGACGCGTCGAAGCCGCGGTAGAAAAAGTCCGGCGAAAGGTCGGTTCCATCGACATTTATGCCGATCGCCGCGGGGACGTGCGCGGTGAGCGCGTCAGTCACGGCGGGCGATTTCTTTTCCGTGAACTGTTGTCCCGTCACGGTGGAGATGAACGCCGGCTGCGTGTTGCGGTCGACGCCGACCGCGCCCGGCACGGGGGTCGGCGAAACGACGTCGACCTCGGGCAGGGCGACTGGAGCGATGGCCGCCGCCGCGCTGGCGTCGGCGGGCGGCGGCGCGGGCGCGGCGGATTGCGCAAGCGCGCTTGCGAGCGCGAGCGTTCCGAACGAGGCGGCCATCATCAGAGTGAGAGTAAGTTCGGATTTCTTGCGCATGGCGAAGCCTCCTCGCGTGCGTGCGTCGCGCGCCATTCTGGATTTTCGGGGAGGTTAGGCATGGGGTCAGCTGACGCCAAGCGTTTCGGCGACATGAAGAGACGCATTAGACAGGATGTTGCCTAATTATCACGATCTTATAGTGGAATACGAAATAGACCATAGCGGATATGAGAAAATTCCTATTTGAAATAGGAATTTATCCTGACGTGGGTTAAGAGGCCCTAACAAAACCCTTTGTTAACCATGTTTGGTTGACCGTGAGGGATGGCCAAGAAGCTGCTGCCCGACGCCCTCTGGGCGGAAATCGCACCTCTATTCCCTCCTGACCGGGCTCGCC
>NZ_JAYRLA010000032.1:0-15401 GCF_041905455.1 Methylocella sp.
GCGAGCCCGGTCAGGAGGGAATAGAGGTGCGATTTCCGCCCAGAGGGCGTCGGGCAGCAGCTTCTTGGCCATCCCTCACGGTCAACCAAACATGGTTAACAAAGGGTTTTGTTAGGGCCTCTTATGCTGTCCGCGATCGTGATGACGGCTTGCGAGCCGTCGGACGCCGTCAGCCGCAAGTGGTAGTCGGTGCTCATGTGCGAATCCTCAGAATAAGATGATGATTGTTCTGCCGCGCAGGAGCAGTGAACCACGCGCTATTTTCGTGCGCCTAGGCTTGCGGTGAGCCGCTGTTCTTCCTTGGCGCGTTATTGTACGCCTTGGTGCCCAGATAGGTGGCGTGGCTGAGCAGAAGCACCGAGGTGAATGACGATCCGGGATCGGGAAGGCTGGCGACGCCTGTGATGAGCGACACTGGGCCGATCGCCGCGAGTTGCGCGCCGAGCATCGCGAAATAACCCATCACCAAGACAACTGTGAGCACGACGTTTTGCAGTCGGGAAAGATCGACCGTGTCGGCGTCGCCGACCTGCTCTCCAAAAAATATATCCGTAATAGAGGCTTTCATAGGGTCTGAACGCGCCTCGAGCGCCGAGTTGCTCACCTCATGAACGCTTGTGCGAGCGGAGAAATCGGTCGTATCTGGCGCGAAGCCGAACACTGACGTGATCAGCGATTGAGGGCTCTGCGCGACGCCGGCGGGGTTCGCCTTCAAGATCACAGCAGAGAGCATTGGCGAGGCGAACGCTATGCCGAGCGCGGCGGCGACGGGCCACGGCATCGACGGAAACGTGGCGGCGCCGCCGAGGCCGATGTTGACAAGGGCGATCGTCGCGAAGCCGCCGAGCGCGACGACCGTCCACAGCGTCACCTGCGCGCGCGCCAGAGACACGCGATTGCGCTCGTCGATCCAGATTCCGGCGAGCCGCCCTTTCATGCCAAGGCCGAGCGCCGCGGCGAGCCCCGCGATCCCGAGCGTGATCAGAAGGAATTGCGTCAGCGCCGTCATCGCATTGGCCGGGGCGCGAAATCCAAACCACTTCGTGACCGTGGCCTCGATCGCGCTCCTTACGACCGGCGGCGCGACGCCGGCGCTCGCCATGCTGCGAAAGACAAGCTCGCACGACGCCCGGACGGCGTCCTGGGCCGCCTTGTCGCCCGCCTCGTCCGACTCGGGTTGCGCCCGCAGGACGCCTCCCGGCGCGACGCACGTCTCGATAAGCGACGCCACCATGCCGACTTTGGGGCCGAACGCGCCCGTGCCGCTCTCGCGGTTGGACGCGACATAGACGCCCTTGTCGTCGACGAGAAAGGCGCATGCGGTTGGCTTGACTCCGGGAAACGAATTTTGGCCGGCGAGGCAATTGGCCTCGAGGGCGCGGACGATCCTGCCCTGAAACGCGCTATCGACGATATTTTCACGCGGGAAGCCCGCCTTGAGCCCGGTCAGGATGCTCCATGCGCCGCCGAAAAGAAAAATCACGGCGGCGGCGATCCCGACGAGCCAGGCGATCCTGCGGACATTTGGCGGGACCTGCCAGCGGCGCACCAGCGAACCGGTTGAGGTGTAGCCTGACGTCAGGCCGAGCCGGTCGGGCGACGGCGGATCCACAAGCTCGAACAGTCTAAAAACGCGCCCTGCGGCGTCGACGAAATCGCCTGTCGGCCGCGCGCCGGGGCTGAAGATCCACGCCGGGCCGTCCGAAAGCGGGCGACCTTCTGCGTCGACGCGGCAAAGAGCAGCCTGTAGAGGGAGCGGCGTCGGACTTGAGTAGCGCCCCTCGACAACAGCTCCGATCGCGTCCTGCATGCGCGCATAGGCGGCGGCGCTTGGCGCCTCGACCGTCGCGCCGGCGTTCTTCATCTGGTCAAGCTGTCCGCGCTCACGCGCCTTGATGGCCAGATAGGCGACGACCGACCACAGCCGATCTTGCGTCGCCGCCTGTTGCGAGCCCTGAGGCGCCAGGCCTCGCGTCTCGCCCCAGACATAGGGTGAAAGTACGGCGACGTCGTCATTCGCCATGGCGGACTTCCCCGGGAAAAGTTGTGTGGCGCAATCTTAAAAAAAAAATCTTCGGCCTCTAGCCAGAGTTGATGATGTATGATGCAATAGGAATTGCAATTGAAAAATGATCGCTGTGGGGAACGCCTTCATATATCGACGCTTTAGGCATTGACGCTTCCGGCGTTTTCAGCGCGTGCGTCGCAGCATGCGCGACATAAGTTTGTTGTCCGACGCATGGCTCGCCTGCCGTCCTTTGGCATTGGCGACGTCATTTTGAGCATCTATTGATTTCAGGACAGGAGGCGGCGACGAGCAGCACACGCTTCCGCGCTTTCAGCGGCGACGTTCAGGGCCAGCCCTGGACATTGTTCGTCAGCGGTGAGTTCACCGCCTCCGCGGAGGAGGCCGGAAAGATTTTCGTGGCGGACGCGAACGGCGTCCGTCTCGGAGCGTCCGTTTTCACAGCCCGGTCCATTTCCGTTGAGGTCGGCGCCGCTGATCCACATGTCGTGCGGCTTGCGGCGTCCTTCGCCGCCCCGATCGAAATTCCCGGCGGCCTGCTCAACGGGCCAGACGGCGACGCGTTCCGCTCGTTCGGCGACATCAACAGCGACCTGGGCGTGGCGGCCAATACGCTCCGGACGCAGTTTCTGGCGCTTGTCGACGAATGGAGACGGCGTTTCCTGACGGTTGAATGCGGCGCCACGGGAGCCGTCTTCCTCGGTCTTCAAGCGCCGTTCGGCGCAGGCCGCGCGTTCATCGGCGGCCATCTCCTTCTCGAACTCTACCGCGTCGACGCGCATAGTCTGACGCTCGTCGACGCGCATGGACGCGTCGAAGTCGGCGTGCGCGCGCAAGTCGCCGTCGCAGGCCTCACTCGCTCCATCGCGCTGGTCTGCACGCTGGAGGCCACGGCCGGTGCCGCATTGCGGATCGATCTCGACGATCTCAACGTCAGCCTGCCCGAATTCACCCTTCCCTCGCTCGATCTTTCCACGCTTCATCTGCTCGACATGCCAGCGTTGTCCGCGCGCGCGGGCGCGTTCTCCGGATTGTCCGGAGCGGCGCAGATTTCGGCGCGTTTCGTTCAGGTGTCGGCGGGAGCGCCCGCAAAGCTGGCCATTCGCGTGAACTGGGGAGCGATCGAATGGGCGCTCGTCGACACCGCCTTCGTCGACGCCGACTGGGGCAACCTCGCCCCTAAGCTCGCGAAATTTAACGCGACGATATCGCAAGACGCTGCGACCGTCGTGGCGACGATCAACGACATCACGCTCGCGCAGGCCGGCGCACAATCGGTCTTCCAAGCCGCGCTCGTCGTCGGCGCCCATGCGCCGATCAAGGCAGGCAAGCGCCGCCTCGGTCCGCTGGAGATCGCATGGGACGACGCGCAGCTCGAAGCCGTCGCCTCCGCCGGCAGGCAGCAAATCTCGACGAAGGTGAGCTTTCAGCGGCTGACGCTGCGCGCCCATGACGATCCCGACGCCGTCCTCGCTTTCGCTGGCGAGGTCTTCCTGTCGCCGGCCGGCGCGTCGATGGCCGGCCTGCGGCTCGTCGAGCCCTATCCGATCGAACTGGTCAGGAACGTCGCGACGGAGATCGCGCAAGGCGCCGCGCCGATCGCGTCCGCCGTATTCGGCTTCGCCGCCGCGACGGCGGAGCAGCTCGCGCGACTGCTCGGCATCCTCGGGAAAATGGCGACCGCGGCGGCGCGGTCCGCGGTCATCGTCGGCGAAGCCGCTGGCGACGCCGGCGAGGCCGCCCTCAACGACGCCGGGCGCCTCCTCGACAAGGCGCTGCACGGCGTCGCCGAGCTCGTCACGGCGTTGGTGGGAAAGCTCGATGCGCTCACGGCGGCCGCGCAGGACTGCATCGTCGAGGTTCGCTTCTCGACCACGCCGTTCACCTGACGATCAGCGACCTCGACATCGCCTTCGTCAAGGACGGAGGATACCACTTCTATTATCTCGTGACGGGCTCGCTGCGCTTTTCGCCGAAGTCGGGCGAGTTCGAGGATGGCCTGCTCAAATTTCTCGACGGGGTGGAGCTCAACCTCGAACGCGCGCCGCTCTCCGCCGACCCGCGCGTGCTGCTCAAGCACATCTTCTTCCAGAAGGCGCTCAACCCGAAGAAATCGTTCAACCTGTTCAACCTGTTCGACTTCGAGATCAGGGGCTTCGGCTACCATCCCGCGTCGCCGAAATTTGACGGCGCCCCGCCCGCGGTCAACATCTCCGGGCAGATCAAATTCGTCGAAATCGGCGACGTGATGCAGCCGAAGATCGACTTCCACGGGCTGTGGATCGCGCCGCCGGCCAAGGGCAAGACGCTGCCGCGCATCAAGGCCGACGGGCTTGGCGTCGACCTCAATCTCAAGGGGTCGATCCACGTGCGCGGCGCGGTGCTCGCCGTCGATCCCGGCACGACGGTCGAAGGCGGGGATCTCGCGCCCAAAGGATATCAGGCCTACGGCTTTCTCGGCGAGGGCGAGCTCGCGATTCCCGGCTGGGGCGATCTCGCCGCGAGCCTCGGCTTCCTCGAGATCGAGCGCAAGGAAAATCCCGGCGCGCGACGCAAATCCTTCTTTTTCTATGCGGAGCAACGACAGATCGCGGTCGAGATTCCGGCGGTCATATGGACCTTCTACCTGCGTGACGTCGGCTTCGGTTTCGGCTTCCGCTACACGCTGGAGGCGCTGCGCGCCGCCGACGACGCGCCCTCGATCCCGAAACTGATCGCCGCCCTCGACGATGTCTCGAAGCGCTCGGGCGACCTGCACAAATTCTCCGCCTGGCGTCCCGAAGCGGACGGCGACAGGGTGACGCTCGCGCTCAAGGGCGCGATCCAGGCCTACCCGGCGAGCAAGACCTGGAACGAGAAGGAAGAACGAGAGGCCGAAAATCCGTTCCTATTCGATCTCGTCGCCGCCATTCGTTCGGATTTCACGCTGTTTATGGGCCTTAGAGGCTGGCTCGGCGTCAATTACATCGACTATCTCAACGACAAGGACGGCCTGCGTTCCAATCCCGGCCTGCGCGGCTACCTCTACATCTCCGCCCCGCACAAGCGCCTACGCCCTGCTGCTGCCGCGCGAGCCGACGCAGGTCGGGCAAGCGAACGATGTGGATGCGGATGCGACGCGCGCAGGCTTTTACGCCGCGCCGACGAAATTCACGGCGACCGGCGATCGAGACGAAAGCGTCGCCTATCACGTCCTGCGCCCGACGCAGGACCTTTCCCTTCCCAACACCAAAATCTGGGCGCCGACCGGCGCCGCCGCCGGCTTCGCCGCTCTTCAGTTTGTCGAACAGCCCGACCACACCCTGGCCCATGAATGCAGGGTGCGCTGGAGCGCCGAAGTCGAAGCCGAGCAGCGGCAACAGGACTTCACCCTCGCCGTCCTGTTCGACGAGTGCTTTCTGACGGACACGGAATGGGTGAACGCCACGACGCGCAAGACGACCGCCTGGACGGAGCCCGCCGCCCGCAGCCACGCCGCCGCCGCGCCGGTCGCCGGATCGACCGAGCAGGAACGCGTCGCCGCGCGCGACACGGCGCAGCGCGCGCGGCTCGCGAGCGAGCAGGCGAACCCCTTTGTTGAGGCCGTCCATCAGGCCCGCTCGACGGTCCTGGCGGCCTTCGTCGACCAGTTCGTCGCGGTCTGCGAGAACGGATTGCCGCAGCGCCCGGCGAAGGCTCATGTGTCCGATCTCGGCCTCCTGTTCTACGGTCCGGTTGAAGAGCTTGAGAAGCTCGAGCGCGTTAACGTCGAAAAGCAGGATTACTCGACCGGCGCGCCGCTGGCCCAGACGGGCGGCGTACGCATCCTCAATCCGCGCGAGACCTGGTTCGACATGGTCGATCCGATCCTCGCCGCGGGCCGCTCGACATTCGCTCCGGACGGCGTGAAGCTCGACTGGATCCTGCAGCGGCCCTGGTCGGGCGCCGGCGAGCAGGATGCGCCGGGCTTCGAGCATGTCCTGCATCACTACGAGATCCTGCGCACGATCGAGGGACATGAGTTCGAGCCGCGCATGATCAAGGTCAAGCCGGCTTCGACGATCGGCGAATGCGACAACGGGAAAGTCCGACTCATTCATCCCGAGTGGCAGTTCGTCGACGATCTCGCCGATCTTTCGGCCGAATACCGCCGCGCGCTGCTTCCGGTCAGCGACGAGGCGCAGGCGCTGCAGGCGGCGATCGACTGGGATCGCCTCATCAAGCAGGATAGCGTCACCTTGACCTATTCGGTCACGCCGGTGGACGTCGCCGGCGCGCGGGGCCTGCCGAAGAGCTTCCTCGTCGAGCGGAACAGGCCGAACGTCCCGGTGCGTCCGGCCGAGGCGGAGTTGCGTTTCATCGTCTCGCGGATGGGCGACGCCGACGCGAAGCCGCATACGCAGGCCGGGCGGCCAAAGAACGCGCCGAACCAGCCGGCGCTATGCGTGATGATGGCGCTGCGCGATCCCTTCCGGTCGAACGACATCCTCAAAAATCTGACAGTCGACTACGCCGTCGCGCGCAACTACCTTCTGTTCGCCGATCCCGAAGACATCCGCCCCTCCGGCCACTACGGCTCCGACGGGCTGACCGACCGCCGTCTCGGGCCGCCGTCCGGCGTCGTTCCAAGCGCCGACGAAATCTGCTGGATCGTGAACTTCGCCGACGGCGACACGAAGCTGTTTGACGACATGCGCGACAACGGCAAGCTGGTGGACAATCCATCCGTCGCGTGGATCGAACCGGACCGCGACGCGCTGGAGAAATTTCCGATGTGGCGGCGCCTCGCCGGCGACGTCGGCGCCGTGCAACGCGCCGGGCTGATGGCGGTCCACCCGCCGTCCCGCAAGGACGCGTCGCCGTCGGCGGACGACTTCCTCGATTCCCTGTGGAGCCGCGACGGCGGGAATCGCCGCATCGCCACAAGGTTCTCGCTGCAGACGGCCCACATGATCTATGACGTGCGCAATCCGAAGCAGCCGAAGCTGGTCGCGACATCCTTTTCCAAACGCACGCCCGTGGCGATCGAGGTGCGGATCGAGCGCGCGGCGCGCTGGGATGCGAAGGGAAATTCGAAGCCGCTCGACTCGAGCACGGAAATTTCCCTGATGCGCCCGGAGGCGTTCGAATGGCCCGTGCATCTCGACCTGCCGCCGCACATCTCCGGCCAGGTGCGCGCCGAGTCCGGCTTCGCGCGCTTCAAGGTCCCGCCGGCGGCGGGCGCAAGCCTCGCGGATCTGCTAAACGGTGCGAATACCGTTCTGGTGCGCGATCCTGAACGGCGCGTGCTCACCCAGATCGCCTTCGCGGCGGGAGCGACGCTCGGGCCGAAATGCGCCACCGGCGTCGATGCGGTTCACGCCTCGTCGATCGCCGGTTACGACCTGCACGAACTCGACCTCGACGATCTGGCGCGCCTCGACACGACCGGCGCCGGGCTCGGCAGGGACGCGAAGAGCTGGCGGCGGGCTCGCCGCGTCGCGCGGATCGAGCGCGTGTCGCCGCAGATGGCCCGCCTGACGCCGGACAACAACCGCGACTGGCAGGGATGGCAGGCGCATTATCCAAGCGAAACGTGGCGGCTCCTCAATCGCGGCGCCGGGCGGCAGGGACAGTCGCAGCCGATCAGGGCGCCGTGGTATTCCGCCGCCGAATCGACCTTGCGCTTCGCCGAGCGCGCGCCGCGGCTTCGCCTGCTGCCGACCGCGCCGGAAGGCGCCGTCGCCGACCTCATGCGCGAGGGCGCGCCGAGCCTGCTGAAATGCACGCTGAGCCTGCCGGGCGCGGCGCCCGACGCCGACGCGGTGCAACTCGCCTATTTAGAGCTTGGACGTTTTGGCGCGCTCGCTGCGGACCTCGCCGTCATTGACACGCCGAAAGGCAAGATGTTCGGCCTTTCCGGCTGGGACGCCGCCAAGGCGCCGTTGACGCCCGCGCTGATTCGCGCCGCGCTGTTGCGTCTGGGGTGGACCCCGACGAAGACGATCAAGGACCGCTTCGCCGACAATCCCGGCGCGCTGGACGGTGCCGTGCTGACGATCGAGGGGTTCGCCTGCAAAAGGAACTGGAAAGGAGAAACCCAGCGCGACGGAAATAACCAGCTGGAGTTGCGCAGCACCGGCGTCGCGTCCGAGACGCTGACGTTCGGAACGTTCCGCCACGGTCTTCTCGAGGAGGTTCTCGGCGAACTCGAATACGCCGCCGCCGCCGACGACGACAATACGCTTTCGGCGCTTTACCGGCGGTATGTCGTGACCGCGCAATCTGTTCTCCCGAGCGACTCGCAGGATCTCGCGAGATTTCTCGCCTCGACGAGCCCGGAGAAGGATCCTTACGGCTGGGCCGCGCTGCAGCAGCTCGGACTCGCGACGACGCTCAGGCTCTATGACCGCGACGAGGATTGTTTTGTCTCGGCGCGCGACCTCCTGAGGCGGATCGAGCCGGCGTTGCGCAATGCGTTCAAGCGCTATGTCGAGGCGTACGGGTGGGCAAGGGAATGGCCGCCGATCATCGAGGTTCTGCTGAAGCCGACGCGCGACCGCGTCGCCGGGCCGTTCGACGCCGTGCAGCAGCCGGACGGATCCGAGCCGGAAAGCGGCGCGGTCGACCTCGACGACGATGCGCTGGCGATGGCGCAGATTTCGTTGCGTCCGCAGGCGGCGCCCGTATGGACCTATCAGCGCGTCGAGGCGAAATGGACGAAGGGCGACTGGCCGGCGCCAAGATTCGCGAGCCCTTCCGGCGAAAAGACCCTGGCCATTCTTGGCTATGAGCTGTGTTTCTCGACGCCGCCGGAGGACAAGCCCCCCTACGAGGCGTTGCGTGTCGCCGACGGGCGCCTCATCGTGGCGGGGACGGCGAGCATGCCGGCGATCAGCTGGCCGCGGGGCGCGATCGACGATCCGAAGGCCGATCCGGGCCTCGTTTTCTACATCCGCTCGATGGGCGGTTTCGACGTCGGTCCGTTCAAGCAGTTCAAAATGAAGGCGAGGATCGCCGTCGAGACGCGCGGCGCCGCGCCGGCGCAAGCGGGCGCCGAACAGACACCGGTCAAGCGCGACGAGAAGATTGTCGAATTCGCGGAGCTGAAGGACGCGATCAAGGACGTGACAGGCGCCGCGCCGGACGGCTTTCCGGACACGCCGGAGGCCGTCGCGTCGGCGCCATCGCCACGACCCAGACCGGCTGGCGAAGGCGCGAGCCCCTCGCCCTACGGACTTTTCAAGGAGATCGACGCGCTCCACTGGTCGGCCGTCGCGGCGACGCCCGAGGACCCCAACAGGGATACGCCCGCGGCGCCGTTCCTGTCGCTGTGGCGCAATCTGCGCCATGCGCTTCCGAAATTCGACTGGCCGCCGCAGCCGGCCTCCGGGGCGCCGAGCACGCCTACCTCTGCGGATTACGCCAAGGTCATGGGAACCTATCTCGCCTGGTCGCAGCGCATGCTCGACCATGGCCCGATCGAGCGCAAAATCGACGCTCAGGCGGGAGCGGGCGAGCCTGCGATCCCCTTCGCCCTCGCCGCGCCGATCAAGGCGCATCCCTGGCAGCTCGCGGCGGATTCGCGCGGCATGATCGCGCTGTCCTTCCTGCATGCCGACCGCTGGGCGCATGCGCGCGCCTACGCCGTCCGTCCGACGCCGCGCTACCAGAATCTCGCGCTCGGCGCCGGCTATTTCGCCGACCCGCAGGACAGCGAACGTCTCGTGACGCCTTCGCTCATGAACGGCGAAGATTTCAAGGCCGAGGTCGACATTGGCTATGCGCTGGCCGTCTCCTCCCGCACGGAGAAGATCGAGCCGCCCGTCATTCTCGGCTCGTCGCTCACGCCCGAAGGCGCCTGGAGCCTCGTGCTGGCGCGTCACGGCGAGGAATCGCTGGCGTTCTCGAACCGTCCGCTGTTCGCCCGGCTCGAAACGCAGGGCGTGGCGCTCGCCTTCGTCCGCCAGCACCGCGAACCTGCATGGCCCGGAAAACTGAAGTCAGCAGGCGGCGCCGCGTGGCCGGACGCGGTCCTCCATCCGACGCGCGAGGTCGTCGCGCCGGCGGCGCCCGCCCGCAACAGCGAGATCGACGGCGCGACGTTGCGTGATTTGGCCCGGCGACATCCCTCGCTGTGGAAGGGCGCCGACGTCAGGATCATCGATCCGCTGCCGCCGCATTATCGGGTTACGGCGCTGGCGGTCGCGCGGGCCGGCGTCGTCGTCTCCAGCGTCGTGTCGGCGACGCACGATCCGCGGCGCTTCGACCTCAAAAACCGCGACGCCCTGCTCGGCCAGCCGGAAATCGCGATCCGGCGCGTTCAGGGCGCAGATTATGTGCTCGCGCTTCAGAAGGTCCGGCTCGTCTCCTACGCCGATGTGACGCCGGACAACGCCGCCGCCTGGATCGGAACGGGCGAGGCGCCCGTCGACGACATCGCCTGGTGGCCCGATCCCGGCGTCAGATACACGCTGCTGCGCGAGGGCGCCGGCGGCCCGACGCCCTATCAGGAGGAGGACGCCGTCATCGACCTCGCCGCGGGCGAGGAGGCGACCGCGCCCGTCGTGCTGCGCTGCCGCGGGACGCGGTTCGACGCGGCGGCGACGCTTGCGACGATCGCCGCGTCGCAAGGCCAGTGGGAGCGGCGGGCGGGGCTGCCCTGCCGGAACTTCCAGCTCGACCTTCCCCTCGCGCCGCGCAAGGACGGCCCGATCGATCCGAAAGCCGCTCAATGGGCGCGCATGCCGAGCGCCACGGACAATGAACGCAAGGCGTTCAATTCTCACGCCGACGGAAAATTCGCCGCCATTTGCGCCGAGCGCAATGTCTCCATCAAGGTGCAGTTCGACGACGGCATGGACGCGGCGCAGGCCAGGACACGCCTCGACGACGCCGCTCGAGCGCTGAGCGACGCCGCGGACGCATTACATGCGGCCGGCAAACACGCCTTCGACAACGACGCCGAGGCGTGGTCCGCAGCGCTCCGCGCCGCGGCGGCCGCGCTCAAGGCCGAGGCGGCGGGCTTGACGGCGCCGCCGACCCTGCCCGATCTTGGTCGCACCCGCCCCGTGGTCGTCGCGCTGCGCGACGCGGGCGCCAACCTGCCCGCCGTTGGCGCGCCCGGCGATGGCGCGCCGAAGCTCGTGACGATCGAGGCCGGCGCCGCAAACGGCGTCGACGCCCTTGTGGTGTTTGGCCTGCCGGAAGACGGCGAAGCGACGAGCGTGCTGGACGCCCATCCTTTCTCGAAGCCAGGCGGAGCGTTCTGGCGACTGTCGCGCGAACGGCTCATGGGCGCGGCGTCGAAGTTCAGGCTGCGCGCCGTCGATGGACGCAACGCCGCGACATTTGTCGGCGGCCCGGATGCGCGCAGGCTCGACGCGGTCGGTGAAATTACGGTCGACGTCAAATCGCCGCCGTGGACCGAATACGCCTCCGGAGGACAGTGATGGCTGCGACCGAGCTGCGCAAGATCACCCTCAACGGCGGGCCGCTGGCCAACTCGACGCAGGGCGCGCCGGCGTTCTTGTGGACCCTTTCGGCCGCCTCTCCCCATTTCGGCGTGGGCTACGCCCACGACGCCACGGACGCGCGCGACGGCGTCACGGCGGATCATGTTCACCCGCTGCGCGTGCTTGCGGTCGATGCTCCGCGCAAGGGCGAAGCCGCGGGCCCCGACTGGAGACGGCCGCGGCTGCTCGACGTCCATCTTCTCGTCGGCGCCCAGCAGAAAAAATATGGCGAGCGCGATGGAGACAAAGACGGCCTGACCATCGCGCTCAAGGGCGCCGCGTTGATCCCCGCGAATTACGGGAAGGGCCTCAGAACGCTGGTCGAAGCGGACGACGGCGCCGAATCGAAGGCGCCGTTCGTGCGCGTCGTCGCCGAGCCGACGCCAGACGGCGAAGGCGACGGGCAATGGCCGCCTTTCACCACGGCCGACGCGATCCTGGTTCCCCCCATGCGGCTCGTCGCCGGACGGGTTGGCCTGCAGGTCTATTTTTCCAAGCCTACGCCGGCGAAGCCCGACCCGCTCGGCTGGCTGCGGCGCCTGAACATCGACGGCGGCGAGAAGCCCGATGGCGTCGGCCGGCTATGGCTCGTTCCAGACGGCGTCGAATTTTTCGCGCGCCTGCCCTTTCCCGGGCGTGCGCAAAACGCCGGAAACCTCGTCGGCCGCGTTCTGCTCGCGCGACGGCGACGATTATTATCTGACGCTCATTTCCGCCGGAACGGCGGAGGCGGAGGCGCAGTGGCTGAAGGCCTGGCGCGCCATCATTCCGGGCGATCAGCAGAGTGAACGTCTGGCTGGACTGCGGATCGAGGGGCAGAGAAACGGCCGTATTCCGGCGTTCCGCTGGCGCGTCGACCTCGGCGCCGCCAGCCCCGCCGCGCTCGGCGACATGGAGATCCCCAAGGAGGCGCTGCGCATCGAGCTGGTCAGCCCCTCGGAAAGCGGCGAGACCGACGGCGTCGCGCCGCTCGATGCGGGCTGGGTCACGGCGAGGGCCGAAGGCGGCGGCGTTTCCCTCGCGTTCCTCGCTCTCTCCGGCGCGGACGATCCGGCTTGTGCGACAGACAAGTTCAGCGCGCCGTCGGCGCTGCGCATAGGCGTTTAGTCCGGCTACGTGACAGCACGTCTTTTTCGTCACCACAGAGGGATGTGCTATAGGCCAGAGTCGTCAGAGGAGCGCCAAGGCCACGCGCGCGCTTCGAGCGGAGCTACAGCGATCGCCATCCTAGGATCGACTAAGATCAGTTGTTGGAGGACGGTAATATGAATTTCGCAGTTAGCGCAAAAGGCGGCGGCAAGCGCATTAGGGTGAACGATCGAATCGGCGGCGTCCAAGCGTTCAATCAATTCTTAGACCCGGGCCAAGTGGCGACTGTGGAGGTTGCAACCAACGATGGCTCGACTGGAGACGTCGATATCTTCGCACAGATGAGGGCTGACTCGCCTTGGACTATCATAAACGAGAATTACTCAGTAAGAGTCGGCGAAACAGTCGATGTCGATGACGTCTAGGTGTTTGATCCCGGGTTTTGATGGTGCGATCTTTTCGTCTGAATGGAAGGATGCGCTATGGGCCGGGTTCTGCACGGATGCGCCGCCACGACGGCGGCGGTGCGTCGAGCGATACAGAATAGTCAAGAGAGCCTGAGGGCGCTGGCCAAGCGTTACGGGATCAACCAGAAAACCGTCGTCAAATGGAAGAAGCGGACCTCGGCGGCCGATCTGCCGACCGGGCCGAAAGAGCCCAGATCGACCGTCCTTTCAGCGGAAGAGGAGGCGATCGTCGTCGCCTTCCGCAAGCATACGCTGCTGCCGCTCGACGATTGCCTTTACGCGCTGCAGCCGACGATTCCGCATCTTTCTCGCTCGTCGCTGCATCGCTGCTTGCAACGCCACGGGATTTCGAGGCTGCCCGACGTCGGGGGCGACAGGCCGGCGAAGAAGAAATTCAAGGTCACTCCGATCGGATTCTTCCACATCGACATCGCCGAGGTCCCGACCGCCGAAGGCAAGCTCTATCTCTTCGTCGCCATTGATCGAACGAGCAAATTCGCCTTCGCAGAACTCCACGCCAAAGCGACGACCCGCATCGCGGCCGATTTTCTGCGCGCCGTGATCGACGCTGCGCCCTACGAGATTCATACGGCGCTGACCGACAACGGCGTCCACTTCACCGACCCCGGGGGCGGCGCCTGGAGCCCCGCCGAGATCCGCCTGCGCTCTCGCCGACGTCGATCATCGGCTGACCAGACCAAAGCATCCATGGACCAACGGCCAGGTCGAGCGGATGAACCGAACGATCAAGGACGCCACCGTCAAACGCTTCCACTATCACAGCCACGTACAACTCCAGCGGCATCTCGCTTGCTCCGCTCCCCAACCTTGGATCGCCGGCGGCTGGAGTTTTCCGGCTCTGATCACGATGACGGGCTGGGTGCGCCACCGGGATTATGCAGGTCGATCGGGACGTTGTATCCGATCGCGCTGTGGGGTCTGACCTCGTTGTAGTCTCTTCGCCAAGTCTCCAGCTTTTCGCGGGCGTCGGCAAGATCCATAAACCAGTGGGCGTTCAGGCATTCCGTCCTGAGCTTGCTGTTGAACGCCTCGATGAAGCCATTGTCAGTCGGCTTGCCGGGCCGTGAGAAGTCCAGGGTTACGGCATTGGCATAGGCCCACAGATCGAGGTCGCGGCTGATGAACTCGCTGCCGTTGTCGACCCGGATCGTCTGCGGATATACGCCCACAGCTTGCCGCGAAGCTCGTCGTCCACATGCGCGATGGCGTCGCCTGGCTTTGGACGCTCGCCGATCAGCTCAAGCCAATAAGAGAACAGCGCCTCGAAATCGTTCCGCGCGATCACGCCGTTTCTGATCAAAGTCTCGATGCGCTCGAGGCGGGTCAGAAAGCGGTCGAAAAGGCGTCTGATCTGCACTTCGACCGGGTTGAAAGCCCCCTCTTCGCTCGATCGTTCGTTTGCGCGCCCACAGCGATCGCCATGATGATCGAGCGCGGCGAGCAGAATGTGCCGGTTCACTCTCTCCACGGCGTCGGTCTGTTGCAGGTTGCGCATCGGGATCGTTCCGCCACTATAGTCGATCAGGCGCAGGACGATCTCGACATCGGGGTCGGTGACCAGCACCTCGAGCTCGTCGGCGGCCTTGATCGCCTGCTCACGGCAGCGCGCGCGGGCGGCGCTGAAGCTGTTGACACGATATTGGTAGAGGCCAAAGGCGAAGCCCGCCGACGCGACCATTGCGCCGAGCCATCCTGTCACGTCGTCCGACATGGTCCCCTCCCTCGACCACCCAACGCGCTTTCCCGGTTCCACGCGGTCAAAGCGTTACTGCACAACCGCCGGAGTTCGTTGCCCTAACGAAATTCGCCCGCACACAAGGTGTAGTATATACGGTTAGCCATCAAGCGCTATCACGGCCGCGATAACGCTCCGGCTGAATAAACTCATCCAGTTTTTCCGGAAGATAGGTCTGTCCGTTTCTGTCCGACTTCACGACGGTGACGCATTTGTCGTCAAATTCGGCCCGGGGGCGGACGAGCGTCCAGACGAAGCTCGCGCGCCGCCGCATCATGGCGCGCCGGAAGCTGCGCGCCGGCTCGACAAGATCGACGCGTGAGGGAAGCGGCGATTGCGCGTGAAGCGGAGCCGCCAGCCGCCAGGCCTCCGCTTCGCCGCCGCGCGCCTCCCGCTTCGTGCGCAACAGCGCGGCGTAGAGCGCCGGAGGCGGCTCGATGACCGCCTCGTCGATGAGGGTGAAGTTAAGAGGCCCTAACAAAACCCTTTGTTAACCATGTTTGGTTGACCGTGAGGGATGGCCAAGAAGCTGCTGCCCGACGCCCTCTGGGCGGAAATCGCACCTCTATTCCCTCCTGACCGGGCTCGCC
>NZ_JAYRLA010000033.1:0-15353 GCF_041905455.1 Methylocella sp.
ACTGAGCCTCGTTCAGCTCATAGCGTCGCACGCCCATCGATGCGCTCCGAATCAAAAAAATCCGCAGCCCATTGATTCCGCGCCAAACGCAAAAATGAACCCTGAATGTCGATTGGTCCTAGACGGCGACCTCGCTCGCCGTGATGGAGTATTTGAAGCCGTCGGGATCGAGGCAGTCGAGCCGCGCCCCGGCGACCTCCGCCTCCGGATACATCAGGAATCCGACCTTCGGCCCGCGCGAGCCGGGCAGGGCGAGGTCGTGGGCGTCATTGAAGGCGATCCAGTTGCCTTCCCACGCCCCGAACAGCGCCTCGCGCGCCGCGACCACCTTGTCCGCGTCGACCGCGTTGTTTCCCGGAGGCTCCTCGAGAACGACCTTGCGCACGTCGGCGGGGTCGGCCGCGACCCAGCCGAGGCCCTCGAGCCAGACCTCGGCGCGGCAGTGCTGCGCCTTGGTCGTCGTCGGGCTGTTCGCGCCGAGGCTCTTGTAGCCGAAGGCGGACGGGGCGACGCGCAGCCCGTAAAGGTCGCGGGCGGGGATGTCCGCGGCGCGCAGCAGGCCGACGAACAGGGCGTTGAGGTCGGCGCATTTGCCGCCGAGATCGCCGGAGGCGAGCAGGGAGGCGACGTCGCCGACCCCGCAGCCGCGCGTCGATGCCTTGCGATAGGCGTTCTCGACGATGAAGTCGTAGACGGCGCGCGCCTTGGCCCGGTCGTCCGCCAGGCCCGCCGTCAGCCGGTCCGAAGTCGTCTTGACGATCCCGTCGGTGGGGATCAGCTCGGTCGGCGCGGTGAACAGGCTGCGCTCCTGCGGGCTCAGCTCCGCCGCCTCGGGCTTCGCGAAATCGGTCGCCCTGCCGCGCGTCGCCACCTTCGAGACGACCTCGGCGCGCGCCGCCTCGGCGCCCGGCGCGAAGACGACGTGCAGCATCCTCGCGCCGTAGCGCGGGTCGACGACCTCGGTCGCGCTCGCGCCGGGGGTGAGGGTCCATTCGTTCCCGAGCGGCTTCTGCCATTCGGCGGCCTTGATCGAGGGCAGCGGAACCCAGGCCTGGACCGGCGCGGCGCCGGCGGGCGCGGCGACGTCGAGCCGCGTCGTCACTGAGAAGGCGCGCCAGTCGCCGGGACGCGGCGCGAAAGGCGCGCCGGAGAGGGAGAGCGCCTGCGCGCGGGCGCCGCGCGGCAGGGCGCAGAGCGCGGCGAAGGCGGCAGCGGATTTCAGGGCGTCGCGGCGGCTGGTCATGGTTCGGTCTCCGGGATCGGGGCGAGGAGGGGGAATGCGAGGGGGCCGGACGCCGCAGGGGCGTCGGACGAGAGAGCGTCAAGGACGCGCTCCATCTGCGGCGCGTCCCAGTCGACGGCGCCGGCGGCGGCCGCGCGCATGAGCCCGCGACGATCTACGGCGAAGCTCGTCGGCAGGCCGAAGACGCCCCACGCCTTCGACGCGGAGCGGCCTTCGTCGAGCAGGACGGAGAAAGGCGCGCCGGTGGGGAACTCGCGCGCGAAGAACGCGGCGACGCGGGCCGCGGGCTCGCCGACGTCGACGGCGACGACGGCGAGCTTTCCGCCGCCGAAGCGCCGGGCGAAGCTTGCGAGGGCGCGCGTCTCGGCGCGGCAGGCCGCGCACCAGGTGGCGAAGAAGTGAACGACCATCGCCCGTTCGCCGGCGGCCGCGCGCGCGTCGACGCCAAGGCCGTCGAAGGCCGGCGCCTCGAGGGACGGAAGCTTCAGCGCGGGCGCCGGAGCGCCGATCTCCCCGCAGGCGGGGCCGGCGCAGAGGAGCCATGCGGCGACGAGGGCCGGCCGCGCGCGCGGGACGGGTGAGAGGGAACGAAGCTCGCCCCGACACGCGGGAGCGGTGAAAACGGACACGCCGCATCGTCCGGCGCCTCCCGGCGCGCGTCAAGGGCCGACGCGGCGAGACGCCGCAGGCCGCGCGCCGAATCGGCCCGAACGCGTCTTGCGGAGGGCGCGCAGGCTGGGCGAGGGCCATGGCGGCGGCGCGGCCAGTAATGCAATTCACATCTTTACAAACTGATTTTGTAAAGTATGACATATTTGCCTTACGCCTACTCACATGAGCCGACTCAATGTGCTAGGAGGCGCCGTACCGTTTCGTTGACAGACAAGGCTCAAGCGAATGTCCCATCAAGGTCCCATCACCCCGGCCGAGCAGCCCCGCGCCTATCGGGAGCAGATCTCCGAGGTTGCGCAGCTCATCAAGAGCAAGAACGGCACCTGGGACGGGATCAATCCGGAAGCCGTGGTGCGCATGCGTCTGCAGAACCGCTTCCGGACCGGCCTCGACATCGCCCGCTACACCGCCGCGATCATGCGCCGCGACATGGCCGCCTACGACGCCGACCCCTCCCTCTACACCCAGTCGCTCGGCGTCTGGCACGGCTTCATCGCCCAGCAGAAGATGATCTCGATCAAGAAGCACTTCGCTTCGACCGAGCGCCGCTATCTCTATCTGTCGGGCTGGATGGTCGCCGCCCTGCGCTCCGAGTTCGGCCCTCTGCCCGACCAGTCGATGCATGAGAAGACCTCCGTGCCGGCGCTGATCGAGGAGCTCTACACCTTCCTGCGCCAGGCCGACGCCCGCGAGCTCGGCGGCCTCTTCCGCGCGCTCGACGCCGCCCGCAAGGCGAAGGACGGCGCCAAGGAGAAGGAGCTGCTCGCCGCCATCGAGGGCCACCAGACCCACGTCGTGCCGATCATCGCCGACATCGACGCCGGCTTCGGCAACGCCGAGGCGACCTATCTGCTCGCCAAGAAGATGATCGAGGCCGGCGCCTGCGCGCTGCAGATCGAGAATCAGGTCTCCGACGAAAAGCAGTGCGGCCATCAGGACGGCAAGGTCACCGTCCCGCACGAGGTCTTCCTCGCCAAGGTCCGCGCCTGTCGCTACGCCTTCCTCGAGCTCGGCGTCGAGGACGGCATCATCGTCACCCGCACCGACTCGCTCGGCGCCGGCCTCACCCAGCAGATCGCGGTCAGCCGCGAGCCGGGCGACCTCGGCGACAAGTACAACGCCTTCCTCGACTGCGAGGAGGTCAAGCCCGGCGAGATCGGCAACGGCGAGGTGGTCATCACCCGCAACGGCAAGCTCGTGAAGCCGAAGCGCCTCGCCTCCAATCTCTACCAGTTCCGCCCCGGCACGGGCGCCGACCGCTGCGTGCTCGACTGCATCGCCTCGCTGCAGAACGGCGCCGACCTCCTGTGGATCGAGACCGAGAAGCCGCACGTCGAGCAGATCGCCTCGATGGTCGACCGCATCCGCGAAGTGATCCCGAACGCCAAGCTCGTCTACAACAACTCGCCGTCGTTCAACTGGACGCTCAACTTCCGCCAGCAGGTCTATGACGCCTGGAAGGCGGCGGGCAAGGACGTCTCGGCCTACGACCGCGCCAACCTGATGAGCGTCGACTACGACTCCACCCCGCTCGCCGCCGAGGCAGACGAGAAGATCCGCACCTTCCAGGCGGACGGCGCCAAGCGCGCCGGCATCTTCCATCACCTCATCACCCTGCCGACCTACCACACCGCGGCGCTGTCGACCGACAACCTCGCCAAGGAGTACTTCGGCGAGGCGGGCATGCTCGGCTACGTCAAGGGCGTGCAGCGCAAGGAGATCCGCGAGGGCATCGCCTGCGTCAAGCACCAGAACATGGCGGGCTCCGACATGGGCGACGACCACAAGGAATATTTCGCCGGCGAAGCGGCCCTCAAGGCCGGCGGCGTCCACAACACGATGAACCAGTTCGGCTGATCGAACTCGTCGCCGCGAAATCGACAAGGAAGGCCCGGAGCGAAAGCTCCGGGCTTTTTCTCGTCCGCCCGGCTGATATGGTCGCGCGAATCGCATAAGGACCCGCCATGCTCCGCGCGCTGATGACCTCCCGCCGTTTCGCGCCGCTGTTCTGGTGCCAGTTCTTCGCGGCCTTCAGCGACAATTTCCTCAAGAACGCGCTCGTCTTCCTCATCCTGTTCAAGATCGCGGAAGGCGCGGCGTCCTCGCTCATCACGCTCGCCGGCGGCGTGTTCATCGCGCCGTTCTTCTTTCTGTCGGGGCTCGCCGGCCAGCTCGCCGACCGCTACGACAAGGCGCGCGCCGCGCAGAAGATCAAGCTCGCCGAGATCGCGGCGGCGGCGCTCGCCGCGGCGGGCTTCGCGCTGCAGTCGATCCCGCTCCTGTTCGTCGCGCTGTTCCTGTTCGGCGCGCTGTCCGCCCTGTTCGGGCCGATCAAATACGGCATCCTGCCCGACCATCTGCGCCGGGAGGAGCTTCCGGCCGGCAACGCCCTCGTCGAGAGCGCGACCTTCCTCGCCATCCTGCTCGGCGCCGTCGCCGGCGGCCTCGCCTCGCGCGGCGGCGGCGACGCCTTCGTCTACAGCCTGATCCTGCTCGCCTGCTCGTTCGCCTCGTGGGGGGCGAGCCTCCTGATCCCGCCGACCGGCGAGGCGGCTCCAGGCCTTCGCGTCGATTCCAACATCGCCCGCTCGACGCTCTCGCTCATCGGCTACGTCGGCGCCGACAGGCGGCTCCTGTGGGGCGCGCTGGCCTCGAGCTGGTTCTGGCTCGCCGGCGCGGTGACGCTCGCCCTGCTGCCGCCGCTGACGCGCCACGAGCTCGGCGGCGACGAGCTCGCCATCACCTTCTTCCTCGCCGTCTTCTCGATCTTCGTCGCGGTCGGCTCCTTCCTCGCCTCATGGCTCGCGCACGGGCGCATCATCCTGCTGCCGACCGCCGTCGGCGCCGTCCTGCTCGCGCTTTTCTCCCTCGACCTCGGCTTCGCCGCGTCGGGCGCTGCGCCCGGCGAGGAGCTGAAAAGCGTCGGCGCGCTGCTTTCGACGCCGCTCGGGCTGCGCGCGGCCTTCGACTTCGCCGGCCTCGCCGTCGCCGGCGGCCTGTTCATCGTGCCCTGTTTCGCCGCCATCCAGACCTGGGCGGGCGCCGACCGGCGCGCGCGGGCGATCGCCGGCGTCAACGTGCTCAACGCCGCCGCCATGGTCCTCGGCGCGCTCGTCTTCGCGCTCATCGCCGGCGCCGGCGTCTCCGCCGCCGGCCAGTTCATGATCCTCGGCGGCGCTTCGCTCGCGGCGGCGGCGGCGCTGGCCCTGACCCTGCCGACGAGCGCCTTCCGCGACTTCCTGTCGATCCTCTACCGCGCCGTGTTCCGGCTCGAGGTCAGGGGCGCGGAGAATCTGAATCGCGCCGGCCCGCGCCGCATCGTCGCCCTCAATCATGTGAGCTTCCTCGACGCCGGCCTCGCCCTCTCGCTGCTCGACGTCGATCCGGTCTTCGCCATCGACAGCGGCATCGCCGAGCGCTGGTGGGTGAAGCCGTTCCTGAAGCTCACCCGGGCCATGCCGCTCAATCCGCTGAAGCCGCTCGCCACCCGCACGCTGATCAAGGCGGTCAGGGACGGCGAGACGCTGGTGATCTTCCCCGAGGGGCGCCTCACCGTCACCGGCAGCCTGATGAAGGTCTATGACGGCGCCGGGCTCATCGCCGACAAGTCCGAGGCGATGGTCGTGCCGGTGCATATCGACGGGCTCGAGGCGACGCCCTTCTCCTATCTCACGCGCGCGCAGGTGCGCCGGCGCTGGTTCCCGAAAGTCGTCGTCACGGTGCTCGAGCCGGTCCGGCTTCAGATCGATCCGGCGCTGAAGGGCCGCCGGCGGCGCCAGGCCGCGGGCGCGGCGCTCTACGACGTGATGTCCGGCCTCGTCTACCGCACCGCCGACGTCGACCGGACGATCTTTGCGGCGGTCGCGGCGGCCGGCGCGCGCGAGGGCCTCGGCCGCATCGCGCTCGAGGACCCGGTCTCGGGCGCGCTCACCTACCGACGCCTCCTCGTCGGCGCCCATGCGCTCGGCCGCGCGTTCATGAGCGTCTCGCGCGAAGGCGAATGCGTCGGACTGATGCTGCCGAGCGCCAATGGCGCGGCGCTCGCCTTCCTCGCGCTGCAGTCGGCCGGACGCGTCCCGGCCATGCTCAATTTCACGGCGGGCGCGGCCAACATCCGCTCGGCCTGCAAGGCGGCGCAGGTGTCGACGCTGGCGACCTCGCGCGCCTTCGTCGAGAAGGGACGGCTCGCCCCGCTCGTCGAGGAGCTCAGGGAAAGCCTCGCAATCGTCTATCTCGAGGACATGCGCGAGAACATCGGCGCCCTCGACCGGCTGCGCGCGCTGCTCGGCGCCGGCAAGCCGCTGAGCGCCCGCAAGCCCGACGACCTCGCCGTCGTGCTGTTCACCTCGGGCACGGAGGGCGCGCCCAAGGGCGTCGCGCTGTCCTCCCGCAATATCCTCGTCAACGCGGCGCAGGCGGCGGCGCGCATCGATTTCGGCCGCGAGGACACGCTGTTCAACGTGCTGCCGCTGTTCCACTCCTTCGGCCTCACGGCCGGGCTGATCCTGCCGCTCGTCTCAGGCGTGCGTGTCTATCTCTACCCTTCCCCGCTGCACTACCGGACGATCCCCGAGCTCGTCTACAACTCCAACGCCACCATCCTGTTCGGCACGGACACCTTCCTTTCCGGCTACGCGCGGGCCGCGCACCCTTACGACTTCCGCTCGCTGCGCTATGTGCTCGCCGGCGCCGAACCGCTCAAGGCGGCGACGCGCGAGACCTTCATGGAGAAATTCGGCGTGCGCATCCTCGAAGGCTATGGCGTCACCGAGACGGCGCCGGTGCTGGCGCTCAACACGCCGATGTTCACCAGATTCGGCTCGGTCGGCCGGCTGCTGCCAGGGATCGAGGCGCGCCTTGAGCCCGTCCCCGGCGTCGCGGAGGGCGGACGGCTCTACGTGCGCGGGCCGAACGTCATGCTCGGCTATCTGCGCGCCGAGAAGCCCGGCGTGGTCGAGCCGCCGGCGGAAGGCTGGCACGACACCGGCGACATCGTCGCGATCGACGCCGAAGGCTTCGTCTTCATCAAGGGGCGCGCCAAGCGCTTCGCCAAGATCGGCGGCGAGATGATCTCGCTCGCCGCCGTCGAGGCGCTGGCCGCCGAGCTGTGGCCGGACGATCCTTCCGCCGCGGCGACCGTCCCCGACGCGCGCAAGGGCGAGAAGCTCGTGCTCGTGACGCAACGCAAGGGCGCGGCGCGCGCGGATTTCCAGGGCTTCGCCAAATCGCGCGGGGCGGGCGACCTGATGATCCCGGCGCAGGTCCTCGTCGTCGAGAAGCTGCCGCTGCTGGGCTCTGGCAAGGTCGACTATCGCGCGCTGAACGAACTCGTCGCGGGAGGGGAGGCGCCGGCCGAGGCCGCGACCGCGTGACATTCGACGCGCGCGCGGCGATGATCCGCGCTCCGGCGCGCCGCGCCGGCTGAAGGGAGAAGGCGCGGTGACGGGTCGTTTCGACGCGCTGGAGGCCTCACCCGGCTCGGACGCGGAGCGCGAAGCGTTTCGCGCGCTGCAGGCGAGCCTGCCCGGCATGTTCGCGCGGCTCATTCCCGACCGCCTCGCGCCGCGCACCATCGTGGTGCTGCCGAGCCTCAGCCTCGACGCCGAGGTGATGGCCCGCATCAAGGGCGTGCACCATTACGAGGAGCGCATGCTCGGCATGCTCACGCTGCTGCGGCTGCCCCGCGCGCGCGTGATCTATCTGACGAGCCGGCCGATCCCCGAGACGGTGATCGACTATTACCTGCATTTCCTGCAGGGCGTGCCGAGCGCGCACGCCAGAGCCCGCCTCCGCCTGCTATGCTGTCACGACGGCTCGCTGCGGCCGCTGACCGAAAAGGTGCTGGAGCGGCCGCGCCTTCTCGCGCGCCTGCGCGAGGCGGTCGGCGATCCTTCGAGCGCCCATATCGCGCCCTACGCCGTCACGCCGCTCGAACGAACCCTCGCCGTGCGGCTTGGCCTGCCCGTCAACGGCTGCGACCCCGACCTCGCGGCGCTGGGCTCGAAGAGCGGCGGGCGCAAGATCATGCGCGAGGCGGGGCTTTCCGTCCCCGACGGCGCCGAGGACCTCGCCGACGAGGCGCAGGTGGCGCAGGCGCTGGCGGCGCTCAAGCGCCGGCGCCCGAGCCTGCGCCGCGCCGTCGTCAAGCTCAACGAGGGTTTTTCGGGCGAGGGCAACGCGCTGTTCTCCTTCGAGGGCGCGCCTTCCGACGAGACGCTCGACGGCTGGGTCGAGGCGCGGCTCGAGAACCTCGCCTTCGAGGCGCCGGGCATGACCTTCGCCGATTTCGGCGCGAAAATCCGCGAGATGGGGGCGGTGGTCGAGGCCTTCCTCGACGGCGAGGGGAAGACCTCGCCGTCCGCGCAATTCCGCGTCGACCCGTCCGGCGCGCCCTCATGCGTGTCGACGCACGACCAGATGCTCGGCGGCCCAAGCGGGCAGGTGTTTCTCGGCTGCAGCTTTCCGGCGGACGGCGCCTATCGCGCGCTGGTCGCGGCCGAGGGCGGGAAGGTCGCGCGGCTCCTCGCCCGGCGCGGCGTGATCGGCCGCTTCGGCGTCGATTTCCTGTGCCTGCGCGAAGAAGGCGAATGGCGCGCCTACGCCATCGAGATCAACCTGCGCAAGGGCGGCGCGACGCATCCGTTCCTGATGCTGGAGTTTCTCACCGACGGCGCGCTCGAGCGCGAGAGCGGCCTGTTCCTCACGCCGCTCGGGCATCCGCGCTACTACGTCGCCTCCGACAATCTGGAGTCCGAGCGCTACCGCGGGCTGACGCCGCAGGACCTCGTCGACCTCGTCGTGCTCGAGGGCCTGCATTTCGACGGCTCGGTGCAGGAGGGCGTGGTGTTCCACCTCATCGGCGCGCTGTCGGAGTTCGGCAAGCTCGGCGTCGTCTGCGTCGGCGCGAGCCCGGAGCGCGCGCAGGCGCTCTACGAGCGCACGAAGGCCATCCTCGACGGCGCGCAGCAGGATTGCGCCGCGGCCGGCGTTTGTCCTTGCGCCCCCGAGCCGCCGTAGCCCGCGCCCGTCAGGGCAGTCCGAACACGATCAGCGCGTCGCCCTGCGGATAGCCCCAGATGGCGCTGCCGCCGGCCGCCACGGCCACATATTGCCTGCCGTCGATCTCATAGGAGACGGCCGGCGCGTTGACGCCGGCGCCGCAGTTGAAGCGCCACAGCGTCTTTCCGCTCGCCGCGTCGAGCGCGTCGAACCAGCCGTTTCCCTCGCCGGCGAAGACGAGGCCGCCCGCCGTCGCCAGCACGCCGCCGACCATCGGCTGCGGCGTCTCGTGGCTCCACAGGATCGCGCCCTTGTTGTTGAGGTCGAGGGCGGCGACGACGCCCGAGGCTCCGTCCGTCGCAGGTTCGATCGAGGCGTAGGGCAGCGGCGGCTTGCCGTCATGGGCCGGCAGCTCGGCGCTCCTGTAGCGCGTCGGCAGGTTCATCGCGGCGAGGTAGGCGACGCCCTTTTGCGCGTCGACCGACGTCGGCGACCAGTTGACGCCTCCGCCGACGCCGGGCGAAATGACGACGCCTTCGGGAGTCGGCGGCGAGAACATGTTGGCCTGCGGCACGAAGGCCGGCGACATGTAGACGAGCCTGCCGTCGCGCCGGTCGTGGACGAAATACCAGCCGAGCTTGCTCGCCTGGCCTACGGCCGGGATCTTCGCGCCGTCGACCTCGAGGTCGAACAGGACGGGCGGGCTCGCGACGTCATAGCCCCACACGTCATGCGGAACCTGCTGATAGGCCCAGCGCAGCTTCCCCGTCGCGGCGTCCACCGCGACGAGCGACACGGTGTGCAGATTGTCGCCGGGCCTTCCGTCGCCGGTCGCCTGCGGCGAGGGATTGCCGGTGCCGAAGTAGAGCAGGCCGAGCTGTTCGTCGAAGGCCGGCGCGTGCCAGACCGAGCCGCCGGCGTGGCGCCAGGCTTCGCGCGCCGCCGGCGCCTCGGCCTTCTCTTTGGCGACGTCGCGGTGGAGCAGGGCGCCATAGGCGGTCTTTTCGACGAAATCGCCCTCCCAGCCGGGACCCGCCGTGTCGAAGCGCCAGAGCTCCTCGCCGGTCTTCGCGTCGAAGGCGGCGAGGAAGCCTGTCGCGCCATAGGCGCCCTCGAAGCCGACGACGGCGCCGAGCGGCGCGCCGGGACGCGCGCTTTCGAGATGCAGCCCATAGCCCGCGCCGGAGACGCCGACATAGACCTTGCCGTCATGGTAGAGCGGGGCGGAATTGGCCCCGAGCCCGCTCTGGCCGGTGGCGGCGCGCCCGCCGAAGCGCTCGCCGAGCTGCGCCGCGCTCTCCTCGGCCGCCTTGGGGTCGGCGGGATCGAGGTCGCGCTCCCAGACGACCGCGCCGGTCTTCGCGTCGAGGGCGATGAGGCGCGCGTCGACGGCGCCGACGAAGACGAGGCCGTCGCCGAGCGCGACGCCGCGGTTGGCCGGGCCGCAGCACAGCTTCGTCGTCTTCGGCTTGTGCTCGTAGCGCCACAGCCGCTCGCCGGTCCTGGCGTCGAGCGCGGCGACGCTGGAGAAGGGCTCGGACAGGTAGAGCACGCCGTCCCTGACGAGCGGCGTCGACTGGAAGGTCGCGGCCTTGCCGGTCTGGTAGATCCATTTGGGGACGAGCGCGCGCACATTGGCGACGTCGATCTCCTTCAGCGGCGAGAAGCGCTGGTTCGAGAGATCGCGCCCATGCGTCGGCCAGTCTCCCGGCGCGGCGTCCTGCGCGAGCGCCGGGCCGGCGGCGAAGAGCGCGAGCGCCAGCAGCGCCCGCGGCGCCGAAAAAGCTGTCATGAGCGGATCCCCGGGTTTTCGTGGACGCTCCCTCGTCTTCTGTGGACAAGGGGAATGGCCGCGAGCTTATCAACGCGGCGGCCGTAAAATCCATAAGCCCTCACGCATAAGCGCCGCCCGCGAAGGACGAAGACCATGCCCGTTCGCCGCCTCGAGCCTTTGCTGATCGACCGCATCGCCGCCGGCGAGGTGATCGAGCGGCCGGCCGCGGCGCTGAAGGAGCTCGTCGAGAACGCGCTCGACGCCGGCGCGCGGCGCGTCGACGTCGCGCTCGAGGCCGGCGGGCGCAGGCTGATCCGCGTCGTCGACGACGGTTGCGGCATGAGCGCCGCCGATCTCGACCTCGCCGTCGAGCGCCACGCGACCTCCAAGCTGCCGGACGGCGACCTCTCCGCGATCGCGACGCTCGGCTTTCGCGGCGAAGCCTTGCCCTCGATCGGCTCCGTGGCGCGGCTCGAGATCTTCTCGCGCGCGCAAGGCGCGAAGGACGGCGCGGGCGTCGTCGTCGATTGCGGCGACAAGAGCGGCCCGGCCCCGGCGGCGCAGCCGGCCGGAACGCGCATCGAGGTCCGCGACCTGTTCGCCGCGACGCCGGCGCGGCTGAAATTCCTGCGCACCGACCGCGCCGAGGCGCGCGCCTGCGCCGACGTCCTCGAGCGCCTCGCCATGGCGCGGCCGGACGTGCGCTTCTCCTTCGCCTCGAACGACATGCGCGGCTTCGACCTGCCCGCCTGCGAGGAAGGGCCGGAAGGCTGGCTCACGCGGCTTTGCGCCGTGCTCGGCGCCGAGTTCGAGGCGAACGCCCTGCGCGTCGAGGCCGGGCGCGAGGGGCTCCGTCTTTCGGGCTTCGCCGGCCTGCCGACCTGGAGCCGGGCGAGCGCTTCGGCGCAATATCTCTTCGTCAACGGGCGGCCGGTGCGCGACCGGCTGCTGTCCGGCGCCGCGCGCGTCGCCTACATGGATCTCCTGCCGCCCGGCCGGCACGCCGCGCTCGCGCTGTTCGTCGAATGCGAGCCGCGCGAGGTCGACGTCAACGTCCATCCGGCGAAATCCGAGGTGCGTTTCCGCGACCCCGGCCTCGCGCGCGGGCTCGTCGTCGGCGCGCTGAAGCAGACCCTCGCGAGCGCCGTCCATCGCGCGAGCCCGGCCGGCGGCGTCGCGGCGCTCGGCCTGATGGCGCGGCGCCCCTCGCCGGTCCCGCGGCAGGGCTGGGACTGGCGCGCCTCGCCGGCGCGGCCGCTCTCGTCCGACGAAGCCGCCCCAAACGCGCTCGCGGAAGCGGCGGCGAATTTCGCAGTGCTCGCAGCCGAGCGCAGCGCGGCGCCTGCGGGCGAGCCCGCGCCCGGCGCGCCGGAGCCGGCGCTCGACGCGCCGCTCGGCGCGGCGCGCGCGCAGCTGCACGAGACCTACATCATCGCCCAGACGCGCGACGGCCTCGTCATCGTCGACCAGCACGCCGCCCATGAGCGCCTCGTCTACGAGCGGCTCAAGGCGGCGCGCGAGGGCGGGAGCGCGCCGCGCCAGGCGCTGCTCATTCCCGCCGTCGTCGAGCTGGCGCGGGCGGAGCTTGACGCGCTCCTCGACGCCGCTCCGCTGCTCGCCGAATTCGGCCTGATCGTCGAGCCGTTCGGCCCCGGCGCTGCGGCGGTGACCGAGGTTCCGGCGCTGCTGCACGACCCCGATCCCGTAAAGCTCGCGCGCGACCTCGCCTCGGCGCTGGCCGAGGACGAAGGAGGGGCGGGCGTCAGGCGGCGCTTCGAGCTGGCGCTCGCGACCATGGCGTGCCACCGCAGCGTGCGCGCCGGCCGGCGGCTGCGCCCCGAAGAGATGAACGCGCTCCTGCGCGAGATGGAGCGCACGCCGGGCTCGGGCCAGTGCAATCATGGCCGCCCGACCTATGTCGAGCTGAAGCTCTCCGACGTCGAGCGGCTGTTTCGTCGGCGCTGAGGATCAGGGCGAAACATAGTCGTATTTGAGCAGCGGCTTCAGGACGTCGAGCGGAAATTCGCACGAATACGAGCCTTCGGCGTAGGAGCCGACGGCGTAGGGGTCGAAATTGACCGCTCCCCGGTCGGCGTAGAAGCTCCATTGCGACAGATCGGCGACGCCCTCCCCGACCGACTTCTTTATCGCGTCGGGGCCGAACGGCCCGGACGGATCGTCGTCGCCGCCCTTCTCGCGACGCTGCGCCTCGATCTGCGCGAAGCATCCGTCGACGAGCCGCGTCCTGGCGTCCGCCGCGAACATATCGTCGAATTTCAGCTCGCGGCCCGATGCGACGTCGAAGGCGAAGGCGGACGTTCCGGAGTTGCCGTGCGCGCCGCCCGAATACTCATAGACGAACGCCTTCGCCGAGACGAATTTGTCCGAGGCGTAGGTCGCCGCGACGTCGAGAAAATAAGTGTAGGTCCGGTCCTTCGGAATGTCCTTGTCGCGGATCGCCGGCGCGTCTTTCAGTAATTTGTCGATCCGCGCGTTGAAGGCGGCCTCGCCCTTGCGCGCGGGGTCGACGTATTTCAGCGCGTCGACGCCGATGTCGTATTCGCCGTCCTTGCCGACATGCTGCACGAACAGCGCGGCGAAGCCGGGCGGCGCGCCGGGGCCGCTTTCCGGCCGGCCTGACAGGAACGCCTCGCGCTCTCTCGTCATCTTGAGGGCGCAGGCGGCGTCGCCCTGATCCTTCTCGCCCGAGCAGAGGTTGCCGCGCAGCTCGATCCAGCGCCGCTGCGAAATGATGAGCGCGCCGCGATGAGCGGGCGAAAGGCTCGCCGCCAGCGCCGCATAGGCTTTGCCCATGCCGTCGTCCGCCGCCTGCGCGGCGGGGTCGGCGCAGATCGCCTTTTCGAGCGGCGCGCTCGCCCTGGCGCAGTCGAGCGCCAGCGCGCCATGGCCGGCGCCGCCGAGAAAAACCGCGGCGAGGGCGAAGGAAAGCGACAGACGCATGGGCGCGGTCCCCTTGAGAATCGACGCGCCATCCTAGCGCCGCGCGCGGGCGCGAACAGGGCTTCGCGAAAAACTTGAATTCCTGCGGCCGGCCCACAATAAAGGCGCCGCGGCCGCGGCGGCCGGTCGGAAGGGGCCTGCGATGAACGTTCTGCTGATCGGCTCGGGCGGGCGCGAGCACGCCCTCGCCATGGCGCTCGCCAAAAGCCCGCTTCTGTCGAAGCTCTACGCCGCGCCGGGCAATCCGGGGATCGGCGCGCTGGCCGAGCTCGTCGAAATTCCCGTCGCCGATCATGCCGCCGTCGTCGCCTTCTGCAAGGCGAACGACATCGGCCTCGTCGTCGTGGGGCCCGAGGTTCCGCTCGTCGCCGGCCTCGTCGACGCGCTGGAGGACGAGGGCGTCGCGGCTTTCGGGCCGAGCCGGGCGGCGGCGCGGCTCGAGGGCTCGAAGGGCTTCGCCAAGGAGTTCTGCGCGAAATTTCATATCCCCACCGCGCCCTTCGCCCGCTTCGAGGCGGCGGAGCCGGCGAAGGACTATCTGCGCCGGCAGGGCGCGCCGATCGTCGTCAAGGCCGACGGGCTCGCCGCCGGCAAGGGAGTGATCGTCGCGCAGACGCTTCAGGAGGCGGAGGCGGCGGTCGACATGATGTTCGCGGGCGCGTTCGGCGCGGCCGGCGCGAGCGTCGTGATCGAGGCCTTCCTCGAGGGCGAGGAGGCCTCCTTTTTCGCGCTGTGCGACGGGACGCGCGCCGTCCCCTTCGCCTCGGCGCAGGACCACAAGCGCGTGGGCGAGGGCGAGAGCGGGCCCAACACCGGCGGCATGGGCGCCTATTCGCCGGCGCCGGTCGTCGACGCGGCGATGGAGGCGCGCGTCATGGCCGAGATCGTCGAGCCGACGCTCGCCGGCATGGCCGAGCTTGGCGCTCCGTTCAGGGGCGTCCTGTTCGCCGGGCTGATGATCGGCGCGCACGGGCCGCAGCTCATCGAATTCAACGTGCGCTTCGGCGATCCCGAGACGCAGGCCATGCTGCCGCGCCTCGAGGACGATCTTCTGGCGCTGACGCTCGCCTGCGCCGAGGGGCGGCTCGGGGAGGCCGCGCCGAAGCTCTCCGAGCGCGCGGCGCTGACCGTCGTCGTCGCCGCGAAGGGCTATCCGGCGGCCCCGAAGCCGGGCGGCGAGATTTCCGGCCTCGACGAGGCGGCGAAGAAGGCCGTCGTGACGATCGCCGGCGCGCGGCGCGAGGGCGGACGGCTGCTCGCCGACGGCGGGCGCGTGCTCAACGTCACGGGGCTCGGCGCGGACGTGCGCGAGGCCGCCGCGCGCGCCTATGGCGCGCTCGGAAAGCTCCGCTACGAGGACGGCTTCTTCCGGCGCGACATCGGCTGGCGCGCGCTTTCGCCTTAGGCTCTGTGGACACTAGCGAAGCCATAGGACGATGGCGGCGATCATGACGACGGCGAGGCAGTTCCTGACCGTCTTCTCGAAGCGGGTGGCGACGCGGCGGAACTGCTTGAGCCTGAACGGCGGCGAATGGGATGGGTAACGGCATGGAGCAGTAGAAAGCGCTCATCCGAAGGTCTAGGACCAATCGACATTCAGGGTTCATTTTTGCGTTTGGCGCGGAATCAATGGGCTGCGGATTTTTTTGATTCGGAGCGCATCGATGGGCGTGCGACGCTATGAGCTGAACGAGGCTCAGTGGA
>NZ_JAYRLA010000010.1:0-125237 GCF_041905455.1 Methylocella sp.
CAGCCGGCGGACTTCGGCAGCCTGATCGTCATAATGGGCCGAGGCAGGCTTCGCGTACCGCTTCTTCCACTCGTAGAGCGAGTATTTGCTGATCCCAAGCCGGGCCGCCACCGCCGCAACCGGATAGTCGTCGGCCCATGTCGCGATCTTCGCCCGGGCATGATCGAGGCCAAGGAACAGGCTTTCGTTGAGAAGCTCATCGCGCATGGCCACTGGAAAACCACCACTTTCGTCGGCGCGCTGCGGCGGACAGGAATGGCGGCGCCCATGGTTCTCGACGGGCCGGTTAACGGCCGCTGGCTCCAGGCCTATGTCGATCAGGTCCTCGTCCCCGAACTCAAGCCCGGCGACGTCGTGATCATGGACAATCTCGGCAGCCACAAGGGCGCCGGCGTGCGCAGGGCGATCGAGGCGGCCGGAGCCAGCCTCCTCTATCTGCCGCCCTATAGCCCCCGACTTCAATCCGATCGAGAACGCCTTCTCGAAACTCAAGGCGCATCTGCGCAAGGCCGCCGAGCGAACCGTCGAGGAACTCTGGCGCGCCACCGGACGCCTAATCGATCTCTTCACTCCAGCCGAATACGCAAACCTCTTCGCCAACGCAGGATATGAACCGGTTTAAACAGAACCCGCGCTAGACTCATCGCTTCGTCTCCCGAACCATCGGTCCAGACCTAAAGCGGCCGATCGTCATCATGGAGAATACGCTCCGCCGCCCCTTGCAAGTCATCGTACTGGCCATCGTCAAGCGACCAAAAGAAGGCGGCTAGTCCGATCACGCCCATGAACAACGAGACAATTATCAAGAGCAGCATGTCGCGCTCACGCAATCGTTCGCCCAATATCCGAAGCCGATGCGACGCCCACCGGCGGGGCGTTCATAGCTCGATAGGCGTGCCACGCGCCGTGGCCGACTATCGGGAAAAGAACGATCAGTCCGACGAAGCCCATCGCCAGGGAAATCAGCATCAACGCCAAGACGATCGCCCCCCACGCGAGCGCTGCGCCGAGGTTATTCCACACCAACGCCATGCTCGAACCCATCGCCGTGAACGCGTCGACCCGCTCGTCGAGCAGCATGGGCAGCGAGAAGGCGCTGATCGCGAAGGAGAAAGCGGCAAAAATTGCGCCGACGAACGCTCCCACGATCAAGATCGTCCAGCCAACCTCAGTTGTGAACAAGATCTGCGAAATGTTTTGAAAACCAGGAAAAGGCCGCACTCCGAAGAAAAGCGCGTAAATGATCACGGCCGCGCGAAGCCATGTCAGCATCAAGAGAGAGAGAAGCGCGCCGGTAAAAAGAACCTGTCCGCCCGACGCCGGCCTCACGAAAATCATCGACTTGAAAGTCGGCCGTGCGCCGGCCTCGAGACGACGGCTCTTCTCGTAAAGCCCGAGCGCAAGCAGCGGTCCGACGACCATGAAGCCCGACACAGCAGGGAGCAGGATGTAATCCGCGCCGAAGCGGAATAGACCGAACACAACGGCGTCTGAAATAAAAAAAACGAGGACGCCGTACGCCAGGCTTTGGCCTGGATAGACGGTGAAGTCCCGCCAGCCGGCCGCCAACCAGTCGAGGGCCGACTTTGCGGAGACGTCGCGCTTCCATCGTTGTACGTGCGGCAACGGCGGAGAGACGGGAGGAAGGCTGATCGACACGTTTCACTCCATTCCCGGCTGAATCTCACCCTATGGCGCGCAGGCTGATTCCGCCGCGCTGAAGACGCCATCGCGGAGAGAGCCGTCGCCGAGCTGTTTATGAGGGATACAATGTGGATTGGTCGCGAACGCGACGTGGATCATTCTCCAATTGGCGGCGGCGAACAACAATGTCGCGCCGACCACAAGGATCCATGTCACAGCGTGCCCCCGAAGAGCCGAGACCTTGGCTTTCACGGCGCTTTGCCTCGCATGTCGACGATGTACAGCGCCAAAATCTTCCGTTGCGTCACAGAGAGCCGACTCTCCCACGTTGGCATATGACCCTGGCGTCCGCCCCAGACCGTTTCGTGCAAGGTCGCCAAGTCTCCTCCGTAGAGCCACGCGTGGTCGCGAAGCGTCGGCGCGCCCATGTCGGGATTGCCTTCGGCATTTTCCCCGTGACAGGCGGCGCAATTGGCCGCGAAGACAGCTTTCCCTGCCGTAACCGCTGAAGAGGAGCCGTCAGGAGCGCGGCTGGAGAGGCTCGCGACATAGGCGACGACATCATTGACGTCAGCTTCGGTGATCATCTTGTCCCGGCCCCAGGCCGGCATTTGCGACGTTCGCGATTTCGGATTCGCCGAGTTGACGCCGTAACTGATCGTATCGAAAATCGCATCGGGCGAACCGCCCCACAGCCAATGATCCGTCGTGAGGTTCGGAAATCCCTTCTGACCCTTGAGATCCCGCCGATGACAAGCGGCGCAATTGTCATTGAACAGCGCCGGCCCGACGTCGCGCACCGCGCTCATGAGCGCCGCATCCTTCTGAATCTCGGCGAAAGGCTTTTGCGCGATCTGCTCCGCCCAGTCGCGCCGCCTCGCGGCCGCCTTCGCCAAGGCGGCCTCGACATCGGTCTTTTGGTCCTCGCCGAGCAATCCCTTGGTGAAGCTCTTGCCTGTTGGCCAAGCGGGCAGCAGAATCCAAAGTACAACCGCGACAGCGAAGAAGATTGCGAAAATGATGTAGATCACTTTCGGAACGGCTGTGTTCAATTCAATGATGCCATTCCATTCGTGACCGGTCGTTAGATGGCCGGTGAACGGATCTCGTTCTTGTTCTACCGCCACGGCTTGTCCTCCTCTCCTTCGTCGAGGACGGCCTTCGCCGCCTTTCGGAACCGTTCGCGGTTGGTCGGCCAATAAACGTACGCGACCACGGCGATGGACAAGCCGATGAAGAGGAAAAGTCCGTAGGCTCTGGCGAATATCGCCAGCATTGCGTAAAGGTTAGTCATTGTCTGGCGGCTTTTTATTTGCGCCGGCGTGATCCTCGATGTTGATCTGTTTGCCGACCATCTGCAGATAGGCGACGAGCGCGTCCATTTCGGTCACCCTCGACGTCGAACCGGCGAATTCGCGGACGTTTGTCGCCTCGCCATATCGCTTGAGGAGCGCGGCGGCGGCCGAGGAATCGGCGGCGACCTGGGAGATCGCGTCGGCGGACGCGTTGTCGATCATCTCTCGCGTATAGGGCACGCCGACCGCGCGCAGGGCGGCGAGATTTTCGCCCAACTCGGCTGTCTTCAAGTCCCTTTGCGTCAAAAAAGCATAGCGCGGCATGATCGACTGAGGGACGACCGCGCGTGGGTCGATCAAATGCCGAACATGCCACTCGTCGGAATATTTTCCGCCGATCCGCGCCAGGTCGGGCCCGATGCGCTTTGAGCCCCAAAGCATCGGATGGTCGTATTTCGACTCCACCGCAAGCGAATAATGACCGTAGCGATCGACCTCGTCCTGGAGCGTTCGGATCATTTGCGAATGGCAGAGATAGCAACCTTCGCGGATGTAAATATCGCGGCCGGCCACCTCGAGAGGCGTCAGGAGTCGCATATTCGGCGCCGCCTCGACCGTGCCCTCGATCGTGAACAAAGGCGCGATTTCGACCAAACCGCCGATGCTTCCGGCGACGACGATGCCGATGAGAAGCGTTGTCGTTCTACGCTCAAGGCGATAGTGGACGTTGAACAACATCTCGGATCACTCCGCAGGCCGGGGTAACGGGACGGGGCCGAGCGCATCATCTACTTTGTGGCGTGCCGGCGCGAAGGCGTCAACAGGCGTGCGTGTTGTCATGAAAACGTTGAAGCAGCAGACCAAAACTCCGACCAGGAAAATGAGGCCCCCGAGGGCGCGAGCGATGTAATAGGGATGCATCGCGACGACGCTGTCGACGAAGGAATAGGCGAGCGTGCCGTGCTCATTGTAGGTTCGCCACATAAGCCCTTGCAGGATGCCGGAATTCCACATCGCGAGCACATAGATCAGGGCGCCGCTCAGCGCGCACCAGAAGTGTACTTCGACGAGGCGCGGCGAGTACATCGACGGCTTTTTCCAAACCCAAGGCACCATCGCGTATAGCGACCCGAACGTGATCATCGCCACCCAGCCGAGTGCTCCGGCGTGCACGTGGGCGATCGTCCAATCGGTGTAGTGCGAGAGCGAGTTCACGGGCCGGATCGCCATGAACGATCCCTCGAACGTCGTAAGGCCGTAAAATACCGCCGCAACCATCATGAAGCGCAAGGTCGCATCGTCGCGAACCTTGTCCCACGCGCCATTGAGGGTCATCAGCGCGTTCCCCGCGGACGCCCACGAGGGCACGAGGAGCATCAGGGAGAACGACATCCCCAGGATCTGCACCCATTCCGGCAAAGCCGTGTAGTGGAGATGGTGCGAACCCACCCAGATGTAGAAGAACGTGATTCCCCAGAAGCTGATGATGGAGATTCGATAGGAGTAAATCGGCCGCCCCGCCCGTTTCGGCATGAAGTAATAGAGCATGCCGAGGAAGCCGGCTGTCAGGAAGAACGCCACCGCGTTGTGGCCGTACCACCATTGCGTCATCGCGTCCTGAACGCCCCCGAATAAAGAGTAACTTTTAGCGCGCGTGAAAGCGACTGGAACGGCGAGGTTGTTGACGATGTACAGTATTGCGACGATAACGATGAAAGCAATATAATACCAGTTAGCAACATAGATATGCGGTTCTTTTCGTCTTGCGAGCGTCCTCAAATAGACGATGAGATAAACGATCCAGACCGTCACCAACCAAAGGCCAGCGTACCATTCCGGCTCCGCATATTCTTTGGACTTTGTGACCCCCATCAAATAACCGGTGGCGCCGAGGACGCAGAAGAGGTTGTATCCTAGAATCACGAACAGCGGCGCCACCTGATCCGGCATACGCGCGCGCGAGCTTCGTTGAACGACGTAGAAGGACGTCCCGATAAGAGCGTTGCCGCCAAAGCCGAAGATGACGCCAGTCGTGTGGTCGGGCCGGATTCTACCAAAGGAGGACCAAGGCAGATCGAAACTGAGACTCGGCCACGCGAGTTGAAGCGCCGCCCAGAGGCCGAAGAGCATGCCAACGACGGCCCAAGCGAGCGAAAAGACAACCGCGACTTTGATTGGCTCGTCGTAATACGAGTCGGCGCGATCCACATTCGACGGCGACAAATTGTAGCACCGGATCAGGAATATCGTTGCGACGAGTCCATATGCCGCGACTACGTAGCCGTGGACGCCGAAGGGATCGCCGTTTCCCAATGCAGCCATCGCCAGCCCGGCGACAGTGACGCCTATCGCGATCGCGAGAGCCGCCTGCCGCTCTCCTACGGTGAGCGTTCGAATGATCTCTTTCATCTCTCGCCTCTATATTCGGCGGCGCCGCTCTGACTCCTGCCACAGGCGCCGCCCGTGCCCACAGCGAAGGCCGTCGCGGCTAGCAAAATCATGCGCCAATCGGCGCTGTAGTCGGAGAGGCGATAGATTTCGGCGGGGCGCAGGGCTAAGAGGCTCATCTTGGTCGTTTCCGAATGGACCGCTCCAATTATATCGCATTACGATAAATCTCAACCACGGATGTGGCGATGTCAAGAAAATCTGCGGTCCTGCACGACAGCGACTATGCCGCGCTCGCCGATTTTCGGGCGGCGCTGCGAGGTTTCACCGCCTTCAGCGAAACCAAGGCGGCCGAAGTCGGGCTGACGCCGCGACAGCATCAGGCCCTGCTTGCGATCCGGGGTGAGACGTCTGGACAGGCGACGATCGGCTATGTCGCCGACCGGCTGATTCTGAAACCGCACAGCGCGTCTGAACTGGTTGACCGGCTTGACGCGATGGGCCTTGTCATGCGCAAGGCGGCTGCAGGGGATCGGCGCAAGACTATCCTCGTTCTCAGCGATCACGCCAACGCGCTTCTCGCAGAGCTGTCCGCCTCGCATCGGGAAGAAATCCGCCGGCTAAAGCCACTTCTGCTCGATCTGCTGAGCCGTTTCGGCTGATGGGCGGAGCCCTGTACATATTCGTCAAGCCGTAAGCAGTTGGCTTTCCGAGCGGCGGGCCTGAGATAAAGTTCTCAAGACCCCTTGGGATTTTGGGCGGCCTGCTGTGAAGTCTGAGAAGGTTGTGGCTACAAGCAGCAAAAATCGCTCCTGGGGAAGGATCGCGCGCCTCTTTTATCAGGGTCGGGGACTTTGAAGTTGTCCGCGGTCAAACATGCGGCGGCTTCGGCGGAGCCTGCGCTCCGTCGCCCGCTCTTCCCCTAGGGTGTTTAGCCCCGCAATGTGATGACGTATCTTCGTCGCCATCAGAGAGGGACGCGCCGAAAATTGCGCCGGCGCTGGCGCCGCGGCCTGATGGATGGCGGGCGATGCGCGCCGCGGGGGGCGCCTTGCGGGACTTCAGATCCGGGCGAGCAGCTCCGATTTCTTGGCGGCGAATTCGGCGTCGGTGATGATGTTCTTCTGACGCAGGTCGGCGAGCTTTTCGAGCGTCGAGAACACTTCGGCGGACTTCTGGCCCGAAGGCTCAGCTTGCGCGGCGGGCGCCGTCTCCGGAGCCGGCGCAGCCTGCGGCGCCGACGCGGCGGCGCTGTCCGCGACGAGCGGCAGGGAGGCGACGTCGACGACGCCGAGCTGGCTTGTGAAGATCAGGCTCTGGCCGTGGCCCTGTTGCTGCGACACGCCGGAAATCCGGTGGTCGCCGGAATCATAGATGCGGACATGGCCGCCCGATTTGACCGCGAGGCGGCGCGCCTGCGGGAAACAGGCGTATTGCAGGTCGTTCTGGCCTCCCGAAGACGACGGCGATCCGAGCTCCTGCGGCCACCAGTCGCGGCCGAACCCTTGAGCGAACACGCTGACGCTCGCCCCCGACACATCGTAGCTCTGGTCTTGCCATTGGCCTGAGGAGGGCGCGGCGGGCGACGGCGCGAACAGCTCTCCGCGCCGGGTCAGCGGCGCGAGATCATCGCACAGGGCGGCGACCCGCTGCTTGAGCTCACCGTTGAACATGTCCCCGATCATGATCATCCCGCCGTGCGACCACTGGCCCATGCCGCCGAATTCGGGGTTGTTGAACTGCGCCTGGGCTCCATCGCCGAGCGCGAGCGCCCGAAACAGCTCGGCCGCGGCCTCGCCGCTGAAGCCGCGCCGCGCGGCGGCCTCTTCGACAAGCTTTCGGCCCTCTGGGGTCAGCTCCTGCATGAAAATCTCCTCAAGGATGGGAATCCGCTGGACGGCTGCGCCCTTCCTTCGAGATTAGCATATTCGGCGCCGCGAGGGCGGCCGATCGCGACGCCTCCGGCGCATTGACGGAGCAGGGCCGCGCGCTACATCTAGCTTGACGATTCGGCCGGAAACGGGCGCCGGATCGGAGACGCTCGTCCGGCCGCGCGTTTAGCCCGAGCCGCACGCGGGCCGCTGGAGGAAACCGCATGTTCGACGCAAAGCGAATTCTGGATCTTATCACGAGCGGTCAGTTCGGCGCGGGCGGCGACGCCCTCGCCGCCAACGCCAATGACGCTCTGCAGCGCGGCCGGGCCGCCGCCGAGCAGGCCGGCGCTTCGGTGCAGCAGGCGACCTCGGGCGTCGCCGACCAGACGGCGTCGGCGATCTCCGACGTTCTCGGAAAGGCGCAGGACCAGTTCAAGGACACCGCCGCGAGCGAATATATCGCCAAGGCCAAGGAGCTCGTCGAGCAGAACCCCGGCGGCACGCTGGCGACGCTCGGCGGCCTCGCAGCGCTTCTGCTCGGCACCCCGGGCGGGCGCAAGACGACGGGCGGCCTCATTCAGGTCGGCGGCCTCGCTGCGATCGGCGGACTGGCCTACAAGGCTTTCCGCAACTATCAGGAGGGCAAGCCCCTGACGGCGGGCGTGCCCGGCCTCGATCAGCTCGGCGCGCCGCCGGCGGAATCGCCTTTCTCCGCTGACGCGCACACCAACGAGACCGCGACCTTGCTCCTGCGCACCCTCGTCGCTGTCGCCGCCGCCGACGGAACGGTCGATCAAGCCGAGCGCGCCCAGATCGTCGGCCAGCTCAAGGCCGCCGGCATGGAGGAGGAGGCGGCGCAGTTCATCGACGCGGAGATCAGGTCGCCGGCGAGCGCGCAGGAGATCGCGAGGGAAGTCGGATCGTCGAAGGAGCTCGCCCTCCAGGTCTACGCCGCCGCCCATCTCGTCGCCGACTCGGCGCCGGAAAAAGCGTTTCTGGCGAGGCTCGCGCAGGCGCTGGCGCTCGATCCGCAGCTCGTCGCCCACATCGACGCGACCGCCGCTTCGCTCACGCCGCCCGCCGCCTGACGCATTTTTTCGACTGCGGCGCGCACGAGCGCGACGCGCCGCGTTGAGGCCATACGCGCCGCAGGATGAGCGGCGACCTGCCGAAAGGAGCGTTTAAGGAATGTCCACGAACACCAAGGCGGCTCGCGCCGAAGACGCCAGCGTGGCCCCGCTGCGCACGCCGAACGATCTTGGCGGCAATGCCGCCGCGGCGATCGCCACCGAGATCAACAAGCTCGTCGCGGACGCCTTCGCGCTCTACGTCAAGACGAAGAACTTCCACTGGCACGTCAGCGGACCGCATTTTCGCGACTATCACCTGCTGCTCGACGAGCAGGCGGCGGAAATCTTCGCCAGCATCGATCCGCTCGCCGAGCGCGTGCGCAAGCTCGGCCAGACGACCCTGCGCTCGATCGGCGAGATCGCCAAGCTCTCCAGCGTCAAGGATAATGACAAGGCTTTCGTGTCGCCGCAGGACATGATCGCCGAGCTGATCGCCGACAACAAGGCGAACACCGCGGCGATGCGCAAGGCGCACGAAGTGTGCGACGAGCATAATGACGTCGCGACCGCGAGCCTGCTCGAGAACTTCATCGACGAGTCCGAGCGGCGCACCTGGTTCCTGTTCGAGACGAGCCGCGGCGCAAGCCGCTGAGGCGCGTCTTGTCGCAGCTGGAAGGCCGGCCTCGCGCCGGCCTTTTGCGTTCTTAGCCGGATTTGAGATGAGGCGGCGCGATGCGCATCGGCGTGGATCTCGGCGGCACCAAGATCGAGGCGATCGCGCTCGACGAACGGGGCGTGGAGCTGGTTCGTCGGCGCGTGCGCACGCCCGCCGGCGACTATCGAGGCACGATCGAAACCGTCGCCGCGCTCGTAGCCGGCGTCGAGGCGCAGATTGGCGCGCCCGCCACCGTCGGCGTCGCGACGCCGGGCGCGCTGTCGCGCGCGACGGGACGCATGAAGAACGCCAACAGCACCGTGCTGATCGGCGAGCCTCTCGACCGCGATCTTTCCGCCGCGCTCGGCCGGCCGGCGCGGATCGCCAACGACGCCAATTGCTTCGCCCTGTCGGAGGCGACGGACGGGGCGGGCGTCGGCGCGGAGGTTGTGTTCGGCGTCATTCTGGGCACCGGCGTCGGCGGCGGCCTTGCGGTGGGGGGACGGATCGTCGAGGGGCGCAACGCGATCGCCGGCGAATGGGGCCACAATCCGCTGCCGTGGCCGACCGACGCCGAACGTCCGGGGCCTGCCTGTTATTGCGGCAGGCGCGGCTGCGTCGAGACGTTCCTCGCCGGGCCGAGCCTGTCGCGCGATCATTTCGAGGCGACCGGAGCGCGGCTGAGCGCGGCGCAGATCGCCGCGGCGTCGCCCGCGGACGCGGCGGCGCGCGACACGCTCGCGCGCTACAGGGACCGGCTCGCCCGCGGCCTCGCGACGATCGTCAACATCGTCGACCCGGATGTGATCGTGCTCGGCGGCGGCGTCTCCAACATCGAAGCGCTCTATGACGGCCTGACCGACCTCATCGCGCGCTACGCCTTCACCGACGCGCTGGCGACGCAGGTGCGCAAGGCGGCGCATGGCGATTCGAGCGGCGTGCGCGGCGCGGCGTGGCTCTGGCCGGCGTAAAGCGTCGGGCGCGCCGCGGCACACCCGCAAATGGAACGGATGGCCGAGGCCCGCGCGGCTATATCCCCTTCGCCTTGAGGGCGTCGGCGATGTCGTCGAGGACGGCGGGATCGTCGATCGTCGCCGGCGTCGTCCACGGATCGTGGTCGGCGATCTTCTTCATCGCGCCGCGCAGAATCTTGCCGGACCGCGTCTTGGGCAGGCGGTCGACGACGATCGCCGTCTTGAAGGCGGCGACGGGACCGACCTTGTCGCGCACGAGCTGGACAAGCTCCTTCTCGATGCGCTCATGCGTTCCGGAGGTCCCGGCCTTCAGCACGATGAAGCCGCACGGCTGCTCGCCCTTGATCGCGTCGTTCATCCCGATCACCGCGCATTCTGCGACGTCGGGGTGAGAGGCGATCACCTCCTCCATGCCTCCCGTCGACAGGCGGTGGCCCGCGACGTTGATGACGTCGTCGATGCGGCCCATCACGAACACATAGCCGTCGTCGTCGACATAGCCGCCGTCGCCGGTCTTGTAGAATCCGGGGAAGTCGTCGAGGTAGCCGGCGCGCATGCGCGCCTCCTGGTTCCACAGCGCGACGAGATTGCCGGGCGGCAGCGGCAACCTGAGAAGGATCGTCCCCATCTCGTTGCGGCCGGCGTCATGGCCGAGGTCGTCGACGACGCTGAGGTCGTAGCCCGGCATCGGAAAGGTGGGCGATCCGTATTTTACGGGCGCCATGCCGAGGCCGAGCGGATTGGCGGCGATCGCCCAGCCCGTCTCCGTCTGCCACCAGTGGTCGACGACGGGAACGTTCAGGATCTTCTCCGCCCACTGGATCGTGTCCGGGTCCGCGCGCTCGCCGGCGAGGAACAGCGCGCGCAGGCGCGAGACGTCGTAGCGCTGGAGCCAGGTCCCCGCGGGATCTTCCTTCTTGATCGCCCTCAGGGCGGTGGGCGCCGTGAACAGGCTGGCGACGCCATGCTCCTCGATCACCCGCCAGAAGGCGCCGGGATCGGGCGTGCCGACCGGCTTGCCTTCATAGATGATCGTCGTCGCGCCATGGATCAGAGGACCATAAACGATGTAGCTGTGGCCGACGACCCAGCCGACGTCGGAGGCGGCCCAGAACACTTCGCCCGGCTTGACGTCGTAGACGTTGCTCATCGTCCATTCGAGCGCGACGAGATAGCCGCCCGTATCGCGCACGACGCCCTTGGGCGCGCCGGTGGTCCCCGAAGTGTAGAGGATGTAGAGCGGATCGATTGCGGCGACGGGGACGCAGTCGGCGAAGAGGCCCTGCGCGCGCGCCGCTTCGACCTCGGCCGTCCAGTCGAAGTCGCGGCCCTGCGTCAGCGTCGCCGGCTCCTGCGGACGCCGCAGCATCAGCACGGCGGCGGGCTTGCGCGCGGCGAGCTCGATCGCCTCGTCGAGCAGCGGCTTGTAATGCACGACGCGGTTCGGCTCGACGCCGCAGGAGGCCGCGAGCACGAGCTTGGGCGCGCAATCGTCGATGCGCTTGGCGAGCTCCTGCGCCGCGAAGCCGCCGAACACGACGGAATGAATCGCGCCGATGCGCGCGCAGGCGAGCATCCCGATCACCGCCTCGGGAATCATCGCCATGTAGATGACGACGCGGTCGCCCTTTTCGACCCCGTGCTTGCGCAGGACGGCCGCGAGCGTTCCGACCTCCTCCTGAAGCTGCGCGTAGGTCAGCGTGCGCTTCGTCCCGGTGACCGGGCTGTCGTAGATGACCGCCGCTTGATCGCCGCGCCCGGCCTCGACATGGCGGTCGACGGCGTTGGCGCAGGCGTTGCAGACCGCGTCGGGAAACCACAGGCCGTAAACTCCTGCGCCTGTGTCAAAGATTTTTTGCGGCGCCTTGATCCAGTCGATGGCCTTCGCGGCCTTTCGCCAGAATAATTCCGGATCGTCCCGCCATTCCTTGTAAACGGCGGCGTAGGCGCTGGTCATCGTTTCCTCCGCGAACATTCTTAGTTTTTCTATTTGTAATGGAGCGAAGATATCGAAGCCAGATACTGACGTACAGTAGCCAGAAAGTTTGACGATAAAGCGATTTTCGGGCGCTCAGGCTCCGCGAATGCTTTTGGTCGCTTGTCGTTTTGATCGACGCGGCCCAGCCGTCCCGGCGCAGTTCTTCATTGACATCTCTACGGCGATTGGCGAAGTGCGCGAAGCCGTCCTCGTCGACCACGCCGCCGCGCAAGGACGCGCGCCGGGGCGCGGGCGCGAGTTCAGAGCGGAGCGTCGTTTGAGCGTCGATCCACGTCAGCCAGTCCTTGTCGAGCGTTCCCGGCCGGCGAGCCCCTGCGTCGGAACCTGCGCCATCGACGAGGCCAGCGGGCTTTGCGTCGGCTGCGCCCGCACGCGCGACGAGATCGCCGCCTGGGGCGGCGCCGACGAGGCTTTTCGCAGGCGCGTCTGGGCCGCGCTGGCGTCGCGCGCCGCGGCGTCGGGGCTCGCCGCGCGACGTCTGAGCTGGCGCGGCGCCGAACTGCTCGACGAAGTCGAGCGGCGCTTTTCAGACGCCTCCGGCGTCTTTGTGGTCGGCGTCTACGGCGCGGTGGCGGAGGTCCTGCGCGAACCCGGCGAGGCCTATGAAGCCCGTCGCCGCGGGCTTTTCCTGACGCTGCGCACGCGCCGCGCGGCGCTCCGCGTCGAGGCGCCTGACTATCTGACCGCCTTCGAGATGACGCGCCCGTCCGGGCCGCCGCTCGTCGCGCTGGCCGCGCCCGCCGGGCGCGTCGGTCCGCCCGGCCCGGGCGCGCTGACGGCGCTCGGCCCGGACCACGACGCGCTCCTCGCCCGCGACGCGGGAGGAGCGCGCTTCGACGTCGGCCTCGGCCGTAGCGCGGCGCGCTTCTCGATCCGCTGTTCCGCGTCGCTCGCGGCGCGGATCGGCGCGCATTGCGGCGCGCCGTGGCCGGAATGTCTCGAGCGCATTCGTGCGGCGGTGGTGGAGGAGAGCCCGGTGCGGGTCGTCGAAGCGCCGCGCCTTCGCGCCGAAGTCGACGCCGCGATCCCGCCGCCCGACGGCGCCTCGCCCGAGGGCCCGTACACCCATCTTCTGCCCGGCCTCGTCGCGCAAGGGTTCGACGCGCCGCCGACGCTGGCCTTGCCGAAAGGCTATGTCCTCTCGGCGCTGTTTCACCCCGCCTAGCCGGACGCGGCGGCGTCGAGGCGGCGGACGCTCACAGCGCCGCCACCGCGGAGCTCGCGAGAGCGCCGGCGAAGGCGAGTAGGACGAGCGCCGCGGCGCGGCGAATGAGGCCGGGCGCGAGCCCTGGGCCGGAAGATGAGCCAAGCCATGCGCCGAGCGCGATCCAGCACAGGCCGGCCGCCGCGATCATGGCGCAGAGCGCGGCGAGCCAGGGCGCGGCGCCGGCGAGCCCCGCGGTCGGCGCGATGACGAAGGCGAAAATGAGCGCCTTGGGATTGAGCAGCGTCGCGACGAACAGACGGCCGAAGCCGGCGGGTTCGTCCGCGATGGCGAGGTCTTGACGCGCTTCGCGCCAGAGCTTGAGGGCGCAAGAGCAGAGCCAGAGCGCGGCGGCCGCCTTGAGCGTGAGCGTGAGGGTGGGACGCTGCGCCGCGCCTGAGCCGAACACGGCGAGAAGAGCGCAGATCGAGGCCATGTACCCGCCGACCTCGGCGGCTATGAGCGGCAGCGAGGCGCGAAAGCCGCGCAGCGCGCCGGAGGCGGCGAGCAGAGTGTTGGTTGGGCCGGGAACGAGCAGGAGGGAAAGCGCCGCCGCAGCGAATTCGATCGTTACGCCCATTGCCGTCGCCCCGCCTGCGCTCATGGCGCGCCTTCGCTTTGCCATCCGGGGCGGGGGACGGCAAGCGCGGTCGCGCAGGCGACCACGCGACGAAAAAGCCCCGTTAATGGTGGCGGAGTAAGAAAGGCGCAGAGACCGAAACCCGTCGGGAGCGCGTCGCCCTGAGCCAGCTTGCGATCGTCCTCGCCACGCTCGCCGCCTTCGTCTGCATGAGCGCGGCGGCCCTCGCCGGCCGTTTCGCCGCGAGGGCCGACAACGGACCCGCGCAAAGCGAGGTCAACGCGACGGTCCGGCTCGTCGCGAGCATCCTCGTCGTGATGACGACGATCGCCTTGAGTCTTATGCTCAATTCGGCGAAAAATACGTTCGAGGCCGACACCCGCCATCTCCACGAGCTCGCGACGGACCTCATTCTTCTGGACCGGACCCTCAAGGCGCCGGGTCCGCCCGCCGACGAGACGCGACGCCTGCTCGCGGATTATCTGCGCGCCTCGATCGCCGAGCCCGACATCGTCGAGGAAGATCCCGCGGCGGAGGCGATTCTGGACGCCGCCGGCGCGCGTCTGAGGGCGATGAAGCTCGCCGACGAGCAGCAGCTTTCGCTGTGGAACGACGCGCGCGAGCTTTATCGCCGGGCCGTGCGCGACCGCTGGATCACCGTCGACGACGCCGGGGGAACCATCCCCGCGCCGCTCATCGTCATGCTGATCGTCTGGCTCGCCATGATCGTCGCCAGCTACGGCTACCAGGCGCCGCGCAGCAAGGCCGTGGCCGCGTCCTTCGTCCTGTCGACCCTTCTCATCTCCGCAGCGCTCTATCTCATCCTCGACATGGACACGCCGGCGTCCGGACTGGTCAAGGTCTCTAAAGCGCCGTTCGAGCGGGCGCTGCGGCATTTCGAGCGCTAAATCGCGGCCGGCCTAAAAAGGCCGCCGCCGAGCGGTGGAAACCGAGGCGCGCCTTGACGGCCGCGGTAGGCTTATTTTATCGTCGCTGCGTATTTTTTTGCGCCGCAGCAACGGCGCAGCTTAGTCTCGCTTCAAGCCAGATTTGGACGATTGCGATGAGGCCTTTTATCGCCGGCCCTTTTCACGCCGCCCTCCGTTCGCCTGTCGATGCGCCGCGACGCGTATGAACCTCCTCTTCGGCGCGGCGTAGTCCGCGTTCTGACGGCGATCGTCGCCGCAGCGTGCGGAGTCTTCGCCGCGAGCCGCGCCGCGCCCGCCGGCGAAGCGCCGTCGGCCTACTACCTCTCGCCGGACGGCTCCGACGCCGCAGGCTGCTCGCGCGCGGATCCTTGCGCGAGCCTTGAAAAGGCCCGCGACAGAATGCGCGCCTCGAAGGTCAAGACCGTCTATCTGCTGCCGGGAACCTATGCGCTCAAGTCGGTCGTCGAGCTCGGCCCGGCCGACGACGGCGCGAGGCTCAGCGGAGCGCCCGATCAGCGCTGGGACGCGGCGGTGATCGACGCCGGCGGACGGCTCGAAAGCGCCATTTGCCTGCGCGGCGCCTCGAACGTCACGATCGAAAACCTCAAGATCCGCGACGTCGAATATGGCGGCGTCATGATCCATGGCGGCGCGGGGTTCGGGCCGAACGACTGCACGCGCGGCGCGACGACGCGGCCGGCTTCGGGCAACGTCGTCCGAGAGGTCGAGGTCGTCAACATTATCGTGCCCGACGCCGCGCGCTATTCCGACACCGGCGGCGTGCTTGCGGAGGGCGAGGTGCGCGGCACCGTCGTGTCGAACGTCCTCGTCGCCGATTCGAACGGCATGTGCGTGCGCGCATCGGCGCATGGCGGGCGCGACGACATCTCCGGCTTCAGGGTTTTGAACAGCGTCTTTCTGCGCTGCATGAAGCGCAACGGCGACGGCGGCGCGATCTATATGCAGGATTATCTGTCAACCTCGACCGACATCGTGATCGAGAACAATTACGTCAAGGACTATGGCAACGGGGCAGGGAGCAACAACCGCTGCTTCTATGGGGACGCGGCGACGTCGAACGTCATATTCCGCCAGAACATCTGCGCGAACCCGGGATCGCGGGACGTCGCCGGCGACGCTAGCGTGATCTTCCTGTGCGGCGCGGACAATCTGGTGACGCAGAACGTGTTCGACCTCGGCTCTTCCGGCAAGGTGATCACCTATCAATACGGCGGATGCGATCCTCCGGCGCGCAAAAGCGCCATGACCGGCAACGCTTTCGCTGGCAACATCGTCATAGGCGGCTTTCGCGGCGCGCAACGGACGGAGTGGGCCGGCGCCGCCGGCGCGCAAAGCTTCTACTCCGGGGACGTCCAGCCTGCCTATCCCAAGGTCGTCTCGAACGTCTACTGGAACTACGCCGGCGGAATCATGAACACGGCTGGCGTCGTGATGCAGGGCGACTCGGCGCCGATGCTGCGCGATCCGCTCTGCTCGGGCGGATCGCTGTATCGCATTTCGGAGCGCTCTCCGGCTTTTCGCGCGGGCTACGCCGCGCCCCCGCGCGGATGGGGGCCGCGCGGCTACGTCCCTCCCACGGGGGAAGCCGCTTCATGTCCGCAATGAGCGCGGCGCGGCGTCACCGGACGATCTGGACGATCTCGCGCGTCGTCGGATCGACGATCACCGGCTGGCCGTTCACGACCGCGTAGCGGTAACGCGGCGGGACTCCGAATTCCGGCGGGATGGGCAGGTAGGTGATCCCGGCCGGGGGAAGCCGCCCGCCGACGGCGAGCTCCCGGTCGACATGCGCGTTCGAGCGATGATCCTGCAACGCGCGCTGCCGGAAGGCTGGCGCCTGATCCGCGCCGAGGACCCCGGCGGCCGGCGCGCCTTCGACAGGTCTGCGCGGCGGTCCGCTTTCAGGCGTCAGAACCTGACCCGGGCGCGCCTTCGCGTCGGGGGCGGGCGCTTGGGCCTTGGCGGCGCTTACGGGAGCGATGAGGGCGGCGAGGACGGCTACGCCGAGCCTTCTGTTCATGCGCGTTTCCTAGAAGCTTTCTATATAATGTCGCCGCCTCGCGACGGTTCCCGTTTTCGTCTTGCCTGAAGTCGCGCGCGGTGCTAGGCGCGCGCCATGACCATAGCGCGCTCTCCCGCCTCGACGTCGTGACCATTCGGCTTCACAAGGGCGACCTGCCGGCGGACGCCGATTTCGGCGCCGCGGTCGCCGTCGACACCGAGACGCTCGGCCTCCTGCCGCAACGCGACCGGCTGTGCCTCGTGCAGCTTTCGCGCGGCGACGGCTCGGCCGATCTCGTGCAGATCGCGCGCGGCCAGGCGCGCGCGCCCAATCTCGAACGGCTGCTCGCCGACCCTTCCGTCGTCAAGCTGTTCCACTTCGCCCGTTTCGACCTCGCCATCCTCTACAAGACGTTCGGCGTGATGCCGGGCCCGGTCTATTGCACCAAGATCGCCTCGAAGCTCACGCGCACCTACACCGACCGGCACGGCCTCAAGGATCTTTCGCGCGAGCTTTTGGGCGTCGATCTTTCGAAGCAGCAGCAGTCGTCGGACTGGGGAGCCGACGTCCTCACCGACGCCCAGCTTGCCTATGCGGCGTCCGACGTGCTTCACTTGCATGCGTTGCGCGCTCGGCTCGACGCGATGCTCGCGCGAGAGGGCAGGCAGGAGTTCGCCGCCGCGAGCTTCGCCTTTCTGCCGACGCGCGCGAAGCTCGACCTGCTGGGATGGGGAGATTCAGACATTTTTTCCCATCAATGAGAAATTATCGACGCGCGCCGCGCGGCGGGTCCGCCTGACGTCGATGTGACGAAGCGCCGCGGCGAGGGCTATTTTCGCCGGGGCCGGCTGGATTTTGGAGCGGCCGTCGCCATTTTCAGGCGTAACGCCCCGCTCAAGCGTCGCCGCGGCTCGCTGCGGCGCGCCTTGACTTCGCCGCGCTCGCTTGCTGTCTGAAACCGAGGGACGGGGCTTCCCCCGCGCGCCGGTCTTGAACCTGAAAGAACCATTGATGACGGACGTCCCAAGCGACGCCCCATGGGGCCGGCGGATCTCCCACGACGCGGCCCGGTCCGACGACGCCCCGCGTCGCGCCGAGCGCCAGCGCCTTGGCGATGTGCTCGAACTGTCGCATTCGCCATGGCGAGGCGCTTTCAGCGCGGCGCGCCGCCATTCCCTGCGCGTGCGGATTCTGCGCTGGTCCATCGTCGCGTTCTGCCTGGCGGCCGCCGGATCGGCGGCGGTCTACGCCGTGTTCGATCCGTTCCGTCGCATTCCGCGCAACATCACCATCGGCCAGGTGAAGCTCGACGGCACGCAGATCACCGTCGACGCGCCGAAGATCAAGGGCTTCCAGAAGGACGGCCGGCCGTACGAGATCACCGCCGCCTCCGGCCATCAGGATACGACGACGCCGGATCGGGTCGAGCTCGCCGGCATCGACGCGCTGATCGGGATGCGCGACCAGACGGCGTTGAAGGTCACGGCGCGCCACGGCGCCTACGATAATCTGACCGACAGCCTGACCCTCGACGGCGCCCCGCAGATCCGCAACGAGAAGGCGGGCTACGCGATCTTCATGAAGTCCGCGCAGATGGACTTCAAGACCGGCGGGCTGGTGTCGCCGACGCCGGTCAAGGTGCTGCTCAAAGGCGGCCTCATCGCCGCGGACCGGATGGACATCGGCGGCGATGGCATGGTCTCCTTCGTCGGCGGCGTGCGCTCGACCTTCGACTCCAGCAAGGAGGAAAAGGAGCTTCCGCTCGCGCTGCCGCCTGGCGAAGCCGACGTCGACGCGCCGGCGCCGGCCGGCGCGAGCCTCGCGCAGGAGAAGCTGCCGTGACCTTGCCCGCCTGCGCGCGCGGCCTCGCGGCCCTCGTTATCGCGGGGAGCGTCCTCGCCTCCGGCGCGCTGGCGCAGGGAAAGGCGAAAGACTCGGGCGCGGCTTTGCCGGGCGGCGACGACAAGGAGCCGATCCAGATCGACGCGGCCAAGCTCGACTATTACGACAAGGAGCAGAAGCTCGTTTACACCGGCGACGTCGTCGCGCGGCAGGGCGGCAGCACGTTGAAGTCGAGCGTCCTCGTTCTCTACCTTGCCCCCAAGCCGGAGGGCGCGGAGTCGACGCCGTCCTCGACGAGCGACGTGAAGCGCATGGAGGCGACGGGGCCGGTGACGCTGATCACCAAGGATCAGGTCTCGACCGGCGACCGCGGCGTCTACGAGAAGGGCGAGGACACGCTCTATCTCTATGGAAACGTCACGGTGACGCAGGGAACCAACGTCACCAAGGGCGACAAGCTCGCCTATGACCTCACCACCAAGAAGGCGGTCATCGTCGGGCGCGTCAAGAGCATGTTCCAGCCGAAGGACGACGACAAGAAGCAGAAGCCGAAGAACTGACTGAGCTTTGCGCAAGGCGCCGCGGCGTTGGACCTCGTCCCGCGCCTGTGTCAGAACGAGCGCGCCGCGTCATGGCGGCGCTCGGCTCAAGCGCATTTCCGTCCGACCGGCTGAAGGCCCGCCGCGGGCGGCCGACTGGCGAGGCCACGGGATTTGTCGCGATTGCCGCTGCGCCTCCTCCCTGATTTCATGAACGTTCCGCCGCGCGCCATCATTGACGGCGGGGCCGCTGGAGGCGTTCCCGAGCCGCCGGCGTCGCGTCCGCCGATCGCCGGCGCCTCCGAGCGCGCCCCCGCGCGCGAGAGCGCGGCCGTCGCGCCGCGCGCCGGGGTGCTCTCGGTGACCCGGCTGCGCAAGGCCTACAAACTGCGCCGCATCATCGAGGACGTCAGCATGACCGTCCGCCGCGGCGAGGCGGTCGGGCTGCTCGGCCCCAACGGCGCCGGCAAGACGACGCTCTTCTACATGATCTCCGGGCTGGTCCGGCCCGACGCGGGCCGCATCGAGCTCGACGGCCACGATGTGACGCGGCTGCCGATGTACCGGCGCGCCCGCCTTGGCATCGGCTATCTGCCGCAGGAGCCCTCGATCTTCCGCGGTCTTTCCGTCGAGGACAACATCCGCGCCGTCCTCGAGATCACCCAGAAGGACAAGGACCAGCGCGAGCGAGAGCTCGACGCGCTGCTCAAGGAGTTCGACATCGAGGCGCTGCGCCATTCGCCCTCGATCGCCCTGTCGGGCGGCGAGCGGCGGCGCTGCGAGATCGCCCGCGCGCTCGCCTGCCGGCCGGCGTTCATCCTGCTCGACGAGCCTTTCGCCGGCATCGATCCGATCGCCGTCGCCGACATCCAGCTTCTGGTGCAGCATCTCAAGACGCGCGGGATCGGCGTGCTCATCACCGACCACAACGTGCGCGAAACGCTCGGCCTCATCGACCGCGCCTATATCATCCACGCCGGCAAGGTGCTGACGCAGGGCGCGCCGGAGACGATCGTCGCCGACGCGCAAGCGCGACGCTTCTATCTCGGCGATTCCTTCGAGCTCTGAGCCGCCGGCGGCCGACCGCGTCTTGGGCGGGGCGCCGCCAATTTACGCAGCGCGTCCGCTTGCGTCGCGGACCTGCGTTTTCCGTGAGGGAAGGCGCGCCTTCGAGCGTGCGACGAAGTTTCACGCGGGCGTGCGCCGACTGCGAGAATTATCCTCTTGCCAAGCTGACGAAGGCGTCAATAATCACCAAGCAAGAAACGGGCCGTTCCGCCCGGCGTCGCTAAAGGTCTTCTCCGCATGGCTCTCAGCGCGAAGCTCGTGATGCGTCAGGGACAGTCCCTGGTGATGACTCCGCAGCTGCTGCAGGCGATCAAGCTTCTGCAATTCTCCAACATGGAGCTCACCGCCTTCGTCGAGGAGGAGCTCGAGCGCAATCCTCTGCTTGAGCGCGGCGACGACGTTCCGGAGGCGCCGCTCGCGTCGGCGGACATGGATTTTCCGCTGTCAGACCCCGCAGGCCCCGAGGATCTTCTCGGGCGCAGCTTCAACGAGGCGGACGAGGCGGACTGGAGCTCCAGCGCTCTCGCCGTCGACTGCGGCGCGCTCGAGGCGAGCCTCGGCACTGAGCTCGCCAACGCTTTCGACGACGACCGGTCGGCGCCGGCGCTCGAGCCTGGCGCCGGCTTCAGCGAGGCGGCGGCCGGACTTTCCGCGACCTCCTGGACAGGCTCGGCCGGCGGTCCCGCCGACGGCGAGGCGCCCAATCTCGAAGCCTACGCCGCGGCCCCGACCAATCTCAAGGATCACCTCGAGGCGCAGCTGAGCCTCGCCGTCGCCGATCCCGTCGATCGCCTGATCGGCCTCGCGATCATCGATTCGGTCGACGACGCCGGCTATTTCGTCGACGACCTCGCGGACATGGCGGCGCGGCTGAAGGCGCCGCTCGCGCGCGTCGAACGGTCGCTCGCCGTGATCCAGACCTTCGAGCCGTCCGGCGTCGGCGCGCGCGACCTCGCCGAGTGCCTCGCCATCCAGCTGCGCGAGAAGGACCGCTTCGATCCGGCGATGCAGGCGCTCGTCGCCAACCTTCCGTTGCTCGCCAGGCGCGACTTCGCCGCGCTGCGCAGGATCTGCGGCGTCGACGACGAAGACCTCGCCGACATGGCCGCGGAAATCCGGCGTCTCGATCCAAAGCCCGGCCGCGCCTTCGGCGGCGGCGCGGTCCAGCCCCTTGTCCCGGACGTGATCGTGCGCGCGGCGCCCGGCGCGACCTGGCACGTCGAGCTCAATACGGACGTGCTGCCGCGCGTCCTCGTCAACAACAGCTACGCCGCGCGGGTCGGCAAGGCGCAAGGCGCCGACGTCGACAAGAGCTTCATGTCGTCGTGCCTGCAGACCGCGAACTGGCTGACCAAGAGCCTCGAACAGAGGGCCAAGACGATCCTCAGGGTGTCGAGCGAGATCGTGCGCCAGCAGGACGGCTTCTTCCGCCACGGCGTCGAGCATCTTCGCCCGCTCAACCTGAAGACCATCGCCGAGGCGATCGGCATGCACGAATCGACAGTCTCGCGCGTGACCTCGAACAAATATATGTCGACGCCGCGCGGCCTGTTCGAGCTCAAGTATTTCTTCACGGCCTCGATCGCCTCGAACGACGGCGGCGACGCCCATTCCGCCGAGTCGGTGCGCTTCCGCATCCGCCACATGATCGACCAGGAGCGCCCCGACGACATCCTGTCCGACGACGCCATCGTGGCGAGGCTCAAGGAAATCAATATCGACATCGCCCGCAGGACGGTCGCCAAATATCGCGAAAGCCTTAAGATCCGCTCATCGGTCGAGCGGCGGCGCGAGAAGGCGCATATGGCGCAAATGTATTGAATCGCGCCGGCGCCGCACAGCGCCGCGCGTTTCAAGAATTCAGCGCAACTGCAGGATGCGACGACGCCTCCCTGATTAGAATAGGTCAAACAGCTTTTTGTCTTCTAATGCGTCCATCTCGATTCGCGGCGCTCGCTGTTCCGCTGCGGCGGTGAGCAATGTTCAGCTTGCGGTCTCCTGAGCGCGCGTCGGGCGGCCTTGACTTCGCCGGCGCCGCCGCTTAACCCTGCGGAAAACAGCGCGCCGGTGACGGCGTGGGGAGGAGACTGGCGGTGAACATGCGCCATCGCGACGGCGGCGCGCGTCTGCGATTCGCGCGCCGGCTTCAGGTTTCGGCCGGACGCATGCGCGAGGCGGGGCTGCGACAGAGCGTCTCTTCAAATCGGCCTTGGACGGGCCATCTTCCGCAGCGATGCAGGTTCGAGCTCGCGCGCCCGCCGGAGCCCTCGTCGGGGCGTCGGGAGGCGCCGCCGCGGCCCACGCGGATGAACGACGGCCGCCCGACAATTTTCACGCCGAAGGCGCGCATGAGCGGCCGGGCGCAGTCTGGACAAAGCAATTGAGCAGTTTGATCTCGTCCGAAGCGATCATCCCGGCCTTGAAGGCGGCCGGAAAGAAGCAGGCGTTGCAGGAGATTAGCGAGAGAGCCGCGTTCCTGACCGGCCTCTCCGCGCGCGAGATCTATGACGCGCTCCTGCAGCGCGAGCGGCTCGGCTCGACGGGAACGGGCGAGGGCGTCGCCATTCCCCACGCCAAGCTCGCGCGCGCCAGCGGCATGTTCGCCCTGTTCGCGCGCGCCGCGCGGCCGATCGAGTTCGAATCGATCGACAACGAGCCGGTCGACCTGATCTTCGCGCTCATCGCGCCGGAGACGGCCGGCGCCGACCATCTCAAGGCGCTCGCCCGCCTCGCGCGCATGCTGCGCGACCCGGCCGTCAAGACCAAGCTGCGCGCGGCGCATGACCGCGACGCGCTCTACGCCGTGTTGAATGAGGAGACGACCTCGCACGCCGCGTGACCGCCGGCGTCATCGCCAGGCGCGCGCCGCATAGTCGATGACGTAGGCGGACGGCGCGACGGCGATCGCCGCCATTCCCGGCAGCGCCACGTCGCCGGCGACGACGAGCCTCGTCGCGATCGTCGTCATCAACTCGCCGAACGGCGCCTTGTCCTCGAAGCGCGCGCGGAACTTCGTCTCGTCGAGGAAAGGCGCGATCTTCGGCAGGACGCCGCCCGAGAAGACGACGCCGCCCTTGGCGAGGAAATCGAGGGCGAGATCGCCGGCGCAGCGCGCGACGAGGCTCCAGAACATGGCGAGCGTGCGCGCCGCCTCTCCGCCCGGCGTCGCCAGAGCTTCGGCGACCACCCCGATCTCGTCGAGCGGGGAGGGCCCGTGGCCCAGCGCGGCGCAGCGCGCCTGGTGCAGGCGCGCTATCCCCGAACCCGAGAGCACCGTCTCCGCGCTGATCCGGCCGAGCGCGCCGATCGACAGATGCGGCCAGATCGCCGCCTCGTCCACGCCGACGGGCGCGAAATCGACATGGCCGGCCTCCGTCGGCAAGGCGAGCCAGCGGCCTTCCACCTCGACGAGCGCCGCGGCGCCGAGCCCGGTGCCGACGCCGATCACGAGTCGCGTCCCGCGCGCGTGGGGCGGGGAGGCGCCGACCGGCTTCGTCCAGTCCTCGCGTAGCGCCGGCAGCGACAGCGCCTGCGCCTCGAAATCATTCAGCAGCAGCCCCTGGTCGAGCGCGAGTTCGCGTGCGACCGCCTCGCCGTCGACGCTCCAGCCGGCGTTGGTGAGCTTGACGGAGCGGCCCTCGACGGGGCCGGCGGCGCAGGCGATGACCGAGCGGGGCCTGGCGCCGAAGGCGGCGACGGCGGCCGCGAGCGCCGCCTCGAAGGTTCCATAATCCGCCGTCTTGACGGGAGGCCCGGGCAGGAGGGGCGCGTCGGGCGCGGACTTCAGCGCGAAGCGCGCGTTGGTGCCGCCGATGTCGCACAGGACGAGCGGAAACGGAAAATCCAAGGGCGGCTCCTTCTCCTGCGCGCGGGCGGAGGCTTCCGGTTAAACCTCGAGCGCCGCGCAGGTTCCAAGGCTCGCGCTTATGTCGAAGCTCGTAAAGATGTCGTAGAGGACTTGGAAAGCGCTGACCTTCGCGCGCGCCTGACTTAAAATAGGGCGAGCTCCAAACACGAGGCTTTCCTCATGACGTTTCAATATCATCCGCCTTTTCCGCTCCGCAAGGACGAGACTCCGTTCCGCAAGCTCGACTGCGGCGGCGTGAGCGTGGAGCGTTTCGGGCCGCATGAGTTCGTCGTCGTCAAGCGGGAGGCGATGCGGGCGCTCGCCGAGGCGGCGATGATCGACGTCAATCACCTGCTGCGCCCCGCCCATCTCGCCCAGCTCGCGAAGATCCTCGACGACAAGGAGGCCAGCGACAATGACAAGTTCGTCGCCTACGACCTCCTGAAGAACGCCAACATCGCCGCCGGCGGCGTGCTGCCGATGTGCCAGGACACCGGCACGGCGATCGTCATGGGCAAGAAGGGGCGTTTCATCTTCACCGACGGCGACGACGCGAGCGCGCTCGCCGAAGGGATCAGAGACGCCTACGAGAAGAAGAACCTGCGCTATTCGCAGCTCGCCCCGCTCACCATGTTCGACGAGGTGAACACGAAGACCAACCTGCCGGCGCAGATCGACATCTTCGCCGAGGGCGAGGACTCCTACAAATTCCTGTTCATCGCCAAGGGCGGCGGCTCGGCCAACAAGACGTTCCTGTTCCAGGGCACGCCCTCGCTGCTGACGCCCGACCGGCTGAAAGCTTTCATCGCCGAGAAGATCCTGACGCTCGGCACCGCCGCCTGTCCGCCCTACCATCTCGCCGTGGTCGTCGGCGGCACCTCGGCGGAGATCAACCTCAAGACGGTCAAGCTCGCCTCGACCCACTACCTCGACAAGCTGCCGACGCAGGGCGGCGACGACGGCCACGCGTTCCGCGACCTCGAGATGGAGGCGGAAATCCTCGCTATGACGCAGGCCTCGGGCGTCGGCGCGCAGTTCGGCGGCAAGTATTTCTGCCACGACGTGCGCGTCGTGCGGCTGCCGCGCCATGGCGCTTCGCTGCCCATCGGCATCGGCGTCTCCTGCTCGGCCGACCGGCAGGCGCTCGGCGAGATCAACCGCCACGGCGTCTTCCTCGAGGAGCTGGAGCACGATCCGGCGCGCTTCCTGCCGGCCGTCGACGGCGACGCGCTCGGCGGGCAGGTGGTTGAGATCGACCTCACTCGGCCGATGCCGGAAATCCTCGCGACGCTGTCGAAATATCCGATCAGGACGCGGCTCTCGCTGACCGGCCCGATGATCGTCGCGCGCGACCTCGCCCACGCCAAGATTCGCGAGCGGCTGGAGCGCGGCGAGCCGATGCCGGACTATTTCAGGAACCATCCGGTCTATTACGCCGGCCCCGCCAAGACGCCGCAGGGCGCGGCGTCGGGCTCCTTCGGCCCGACCACGGCGGGACGCATGGATTCCTACGTCGAGCAGTTTCAGGCGGCCGGCGGCTCGATGGTGATGCTCGCCAAGGGCAACCGCTCGCCGGCCGTGCGCGCGGCCTGCGCCAGGCACGGCGGCTTCTATCTCGGCTCGATCGGCGGCGCGGCGGCGCGCCTCGCGCAGGACTGCATCAGGAAGGTCGAGACGCTCGAATATCCCGAGCTCGGCATGGAGGCGGTCTGGCGCATCGAGGTCGAGAATTTCCCCGCCTTCATCGTCGTCGACGACAAGGGCGAGGATTTCTTCAAGACGCTCAATCTCGGGTGAGAGCCGGGCGGCGCCGGGCGACCGGCGCTCCTCTCAACGGGCGAGCGCGATCCGCGGCGCCGAGGCGATTGACGATCATGAGGCCCGCGACGACGTGGCGCGTCACTGCGAGCCAAAGCGAACCGACGCCGTCAGGCGGTCAGGCCAGCTTCCATCGCGACACCCCGCCCGACGCGCCCGTGCGTGACCACGGTCGATGGCGGGTCTCCTGGCTCGCGGGTCTTCGTCTTGCGCCGCCTTCCCGGTTGCCCAGCGGCGTCATGGCGCGCGGCTCGCCGCTTACAGTTGCGGGGGCGGCCCCGGCCTTGGCGCAAGCGGCCGCACCGGAGTTCCTTTTCATCCCCGAAGGGGAGCCATCCATTTGACCGCGGCGCCGAAAAATATTGCGGTCAATGCGCGTCGCGCTTTCGACGAAGGCCGACGACGCGAACGGCGCCTGCTGTGGCGCCCAAGCCGCGCGCCGGTCCGCATCGACGCCGCGCCCGCTCAATAGCTGATCTTGAGCACCTCGATCCGCTCGACGCCCCTGGGCGTGCGCACCTCGACCTCGTCGCCTTCCTCGGCCTTGAGCAGAGCCTGGGCGATGGGGGAGAGCCAGCTCACCTCGCCAAGCTCTGAGCGCGCCTCGTCGACGCCGACGATGCGCAGGCGCTTCTCCTCGCCGTCGGCCGCGGCGTAGTCGACCGTGGCGCCGAAGAAGATTCTGGAGCGGTTGGTCTGGCGGGCGGGGTCGACGATCTCGGCCGCCTCCATGCGCTTGCGCAGGAAACGCACGCGCCGGTCGATCTCGCGCAGGCGGCGCTTGCCGTAGATGTAGTCGCCGTTCTCGGAGCGGTCGCCGTTGCCGGCGGCCCATGCGACCGTCTCGACGACTTTCGGCCGCTCGTCGCGCATCAGCGCGTCGAACTCGGCCTGCAGCCGACAATAGCCGTCTGGCGTGATGTAATTCTTCGCGCCGACGGGCGAGGCGGGCGCCTCGATCTCGTCGTCGAGGTCGTCGGCGTCGCTCTCGCGGGTGAAAGCCTTGCTCATGAGGGCGAGATGGGCGAGCGCCGCGCCTCGTCAAGCGGCGGCGCGGGCGCAGGAGCGATTATTATTGCGCCACCTGCTGCGCCGACTGCTTGGCGGCGACGGAGATCGCGCCCTCGGCCGGCTTCAGTCCGCCGAACCATCCGGTCAAAGGGGTGGGCTTGACCTCGCCCGCCGGCGCCGCGACGCCGATCATCGGTTCGGCGTCGGCGGCCCTGGCCGGCGCGGCGGTCGCCATCTGCGCGACCGGCGAAACGCGGCTCTTGCCCTTCTTGTCGTCGAGCGCGACCCTGACGCGCTTCTCCTCGACGGGCACGTCGGTCGGCGCCATGGCCAGCGTGTCCGGACGGCTCGACGCGACGGCGAGCGCCGCGAACTTCGGATGCTGTCCGCCGTCGGCGTAGATGGTGCGGATGGGTTTGACGCCTTGCGCCGTGAGCTCGGCGATCTTCGCGTCATCCTCGGCCTGCTTGGCGGCGACGAGCGAGCGCGCCTCCTCATTCTGGCGGAACTGCGGGCAGGGGCTATAGGCGTCGAAGCGTCCGTCCACGGGCGTCGCGTTGAAGACGTAGCGCCCGCCGCAGGCGGCGACGGCGACCTCCTTCTTCGTCGTCTCGAAATTGTCCGAGCCGTCCTTGAGCTGGCGCCAGAAGGCGATGTTCGGGTCGGCGCGGTATTTCGCCATGTTCTCGGCGGTCATGTGGAACGGATAGGACTGCAGCTGCAGGTCGCGCTGGCCGCCGGCGAAGCTCTCGCGCACGACGGCGTAGATCTCGCGCATCTGGTCGTCGGTCATGGAGAAGCAGCCGCGCGACGAGCACACGCCATGCACCATGATCGAGCCGCCGTCATGGCCGAGCGCGCGGTCGTAGGCGTTGGGGTAGCCGACGTTGAAGGCGAGGTAATAGGCCGAGTTCGGCTTCATCTGCGCCGGCGTCACGGAATAGAAGCCTTCGGGAACCTGCCGGTCGCCCTCGCGCGCCTTGGGCCCGAGCTGGCCGGACCAACGGCAGATCGGATAGGTCTTGAGGAGCGCGTAGCGTCCGTCCGACTTCATCTTCCAGACCTCGAACTCCGCCTCCTTCTTGTAAGTGCGGATGAGGACGGGGGCGCTCGGGCTCGTGCCCTTCTCCTGCATCAGGGCGAGCGTCTCCTTCGAGATCGGCGCGTTCGCCCTGGCGCTGACGTCGTCCGCGCCCGGCCCCTCGCATCCGGCGACGCCGAGGGCGGCGACCGCGGACATGGAAAGGAGGCCGACCCGAAGGGAGGAGATGTGGCTTAACCTCATGGACGTCTCGCGCGTTAAACCAAGCCCGGCTTCTTAACTTTACAGCAATCTACAGCCGCGTCTTCTTGATGGCAAGACAGTCAAGACGCGACAATTTTAAGCAAATAGGTAAACAGATCATTAAAATCGCCAGTAATCGTCAGCGCGCGAACCGCCCGTCCGCAATCGAAGCGGGACGCCGGGCGCGATGAGGCGGCCGGGATCGACTTGGAAAGACTCGAAATCTTCGCCGAACGCGGCGCGCGCGGACATTCGATCGCCAAAGCGGCGGGATTGAGGCGCGGCCGGGCCGCCGGCCGCAGGGCGCGGAGAGCTTGGCGCAAGGCGCGGCGGGCCCGCAAGACCGGAGCTTGCGCCGGAATTCACGACTGTTCGTCGTCGCGCGATTCCCATCGGGCCTTCGCTCGACTTGCGCGAAACTTGTCCCACGCCGCCGCTCGACTTGGCGTCGGGTGAGACGTTGCGCCGCGCCTCAGGCGAAATCGCCGCGCCGTGGCGCTTCGGCAACAGCCGGCGGCGGCGCTCGCTCGCGTCGAGGGAAGGGCTCGAACCGGACTTCAGGCGCGGGGGCGTCGGGTCAGAGCGTGCGGCCCATGGCCAGAAACTTGTCGGCGCGCGCCTCGCGAATCTGCGCGTGCGATAGCGGCAGCAGGTCCTGGAGCGCCCGTTGCACCGCGTCGCCGACGCTGCGCACGGCGGCGGCCGGGTCGCGGTGGGCGCCGCCCACCGGCTCGGGGACGACGGCGTCGACGACGCCGAAGCGCAGGAGGTCCTGGGCGGTGATCTTCATCGTCGTCGCCGCGTCCTCGGCCTTGGCGGCGTCGCGCCACAGGATCGAGGCGGAGGCCTCCGGCGAGGCGACGGTGTAGATCGCATGCTCCAGCATCACGACGCGATTGCAGGTGGCGATGGCGACGGCGCCGCCCGAGCCGCCCTCGCCGACGATCGCCGCGACGTTCGGGACGCCCAGCGCCAGCGAGGCCTCGGTGGCGCGGGCGATCGCCTCCGCCTGGCCGCGCTCCTCGGCGTCGACGCCGGGAAACGCGCCCGGCGTGTCGACGAAGGAGACGACCGGCAGATTGAAGCGGTCGGCGAGCTGCATCAGCCGCACCGCCTTGCGGTAGCCCTCCGGCCGCGCCATGCCGAAATTGTGCTTGATGCGCGAGGCGGTGTCGGCGCCCTTCTCCTGGCCCATGACGCAGACGGCGTAGCCGCGGAACCAGCCGAGCCCGCACACGAGGGCGGCGTCCTCGCCGAAATGGCGGTCGCCCGAAAGGGGCTCGAAGTCGGTGACGAGGCCCTTCACATAGTCGACGAAATGCGGACGCTGCGGGTGGCGCGCGACCTGCGTCTTCTGCCAGGGCGTCAGGGCCGCGTAAATGTCCGCGAGCGCCTTCTCAGACTTGCCTTCGAGGCGGGCGAGCTCTTCGTTGATCTGCACCGCGTCGCCGTTCACGGCGAGCGCGCGCAATTCCTGCACCTTCGCTTCGAGCTCGGCGACGGGCTTTTCGAAGTCGAGATAGCTTCTCGTCGCGGGCGCGCGCGGCGCGGCGGAGTCGTTTGCGGAGACGGGGAAGGTCATGATCTGCGGGTTGGACGCCGGAAAGCGCGGAAACTGGCGATTTTGCCTGCCCAAGTCAAGAAACGGCTTAAAATCGCGCCCGCTCTCCGGACGCCCTTGCGGAAAAGACCGTGATCGCGCGACGCCTGAACCCGCCTCGCGAGCGTTTGCGCTCGCAAGGCGGGTCATGCCTGGACGGAGTTCGCGCGCCCTCGAAGGAGCGAGGGGCGGATCAATCCTGGCCGGGCCGCCATGATGACGGATAGACGCGGTAGGTGTTCACGCCGGCTGCAAACTGCGCGTTGAACAGAAGATGGCCCACCGCGTTGAATTCCGAGAAATAGGGCTGCGAGCCCCGGCCGACGACGAGATGGCCGCTCGCGATCGTCTGGGCGTCGCCTTGCGAGGGCGCGATCAACCGCTCGGGCTGCTTGACGGATTTGATCAGGGTGGCCGTGCGCTTGCGCTCGTCGAGCTTCGCCGTGACGCCGACGCCTATCCTGCGCGCCTCTCGCGCAGGCCCGAGAACCTCGGGAAGGCGCGGGCGAAGCGCGCCTTGGCGGCGAGGCGGAAGCCGTCCATGTAGAGGTAGAGCACCGGCGTCGTGTAGAGCGTGAGCAGCTGGCTGACGATAAGCCCGCCGACGATGGCGACGCCGAGCGGGTGGCGCAGCTCCGCCCCGTCGCCTTGGCTCAGGGCCAGCGGCACGGCGCCGAGGATGGCCGCCGCCGTCGTCATCATGATCGGCCGGAAGCGCAGGCGGCAGGCCTCGAAGATCGCCTCGCGCGGGGAAAGGCCGCGCTCGCGCTCGGCGACGAGCGCGAAGTCGATCATCATGATCGCGTTCTTCTTGACGATGCCGATGAGCAGGATCACCCCGATCATCGCGATCACCGAGAATTCGAGGCCGAAGCCCATCAGCGCCAGCACCGCCCCGACGCCCGCCGACGGCAGGGTCGAAAGGATGGTGATCGGATGCACGAAGCTCTCGTAGAGCATGCCGAGCACGATGTAGACGGTCGCCAGGGCGGCGAGGATCAGCAAGCCCTGGTTGGCGAGCGAATCCTGGAAGGCCTTCGCCGTGCCCTGCGCCACGCCGCGGATCGTCGAGGGCATGCCGATGCGCGCGGCCGTCCGGTTCACCTCCGCGAGCGCCTGGTCGAGCGAGACGCCCGGCGGCAGATTGAAGGAGATCGTGCTCGCGACGAAAAGCCCCTGATGGTTCACGTTGAGCGACGTTTTGCTCGGCTCGAAGCTGGCGATCGCCGACAGCGGGATCATGAGCTCGTTGGTGGTGGCGACCGCCCCGGCCGCCGAGGCCGAGGACGAGCCCTTGGCGGCGATGGCGTTGGTCGCCGCGTCGCGCGCCGCGTCTTCCGCCTGGGTCGAGGACGAGTTCGCGCGCGTGACGACCGTTCCCGACGGCAGGTTGGTCGTCGCCGCGCCGCCGGCGGCCGCTCCCGCCGGGCTGACGTAAAGGCTCTTCAGGATCTCGGGATCCTGCCAGTATTGCGGCGCGACCTCCATCACCACACGGTACTGGTTGACCGCAGAATAGATCGTCGAGACCTGCCGCTGGCCGAAGGCGTCGTAGAGGGTCTGCGCGATCACGTTCATGTCGAGCCCGAAGCGGGCCGCCGCGTCGCGGTCGATCACCACCTTCGCGGCGAGGCCGGCCTGCAGCTGGTCGGCGTTGACGTCCGTCAGCAGCGGGCTTTCCCGCAGGGCGTCGACGAGCTTCGGCGTGAAGGCGTAGATCGCGGCCGCGTCGTCGCCCTGCAGCGTGTACTGGAACTGGGCGTTGGCCATGCGCCCGCCCATGCGCAGGTCCTGCGCGGGGAACATGAACAGCGTGACCCCGGGCACCGTCGCGATCTTCGGACGAAGCCGGTCGATGACCTCCTGCGCGCTCGCGTCGCGCTGCGCGAGCGGCTTCAGCGCGACGAACGTCCGGCCGGTGTTGGTCTCGCCGCCGCCGGTGACGCCGATGACCGACTCGACGGCCGGGTCGGCCTGCACGATCTCGAACAGCCGGCGCGACTTCTCGCGCATCGCCTGGAAGGAGGTGCTCTGGTCGGCCTGGATGAAGCCGATGATCCGGCCGGCGTCGACCTGCGGGAAAAACCCCTTGGGGACCGCCGTGAACAGGCAGACGTTGAGGCACACCACGGCGAACAGGATCAGCATCACCGCTCCGCCATGCCGCAGGGCGAAGGCGAGGGAGCGGGCGTAGCCGCGCGCCAGCGCCGCGAACGGATCGAAGCGGGGCGGGCGCGCCTCGCGCGGACGCGCCTTCAGGATGAGCGCGCACATCATCGGCGTCAGCGTCAGGGAAAGAACCAGCGAGATGGCGATGGCGAAGGTCAGCGTCAGCGCGAATTCGCGGAACAGGCGGCCGACGATGCCGCCCATGAACATGATCGGAATGAAAACGGCGACGAGCGAGACGCTGATCGAGATCACCGTGAAGCCGACCTCGCGGGCGCCTGCGAAGGCGGCCGCGCGCGGGCTCTCGCCCTCCTCGATCCGGCGCTTGATGTTCTCGAGCACGACGACGGCGTCGTCGACGACGAAGCCGGTGGCGACGGTGAGCGCCATCAGCGACAGGATGTTGAGGCTGAAGCCGGCGAGATACATTGCGCCGAACGAGCCGACGATGGACAGCGGCGTCACGATCGCCGGCACCGCGGCGGCGCGCAGGTCGCGAAGGAACAGGAAGACGATGAGGGTGACGAGGACGATCGAAAAGGTCAGCGTGCGTTCGGTGTCGGCGACGCTCGCGCGGATCGTGGTGCTTCGGTCGCCCGCCATGATCATGTCGACGTCGGCCGGCAGCGAGGCGCGCAGATACGGCAGCTCGGCCTTCACCGCGTCGGTCACGCGGATGATGTTCGCGCCCGGCTGGGCGTTGATCAGCACGATGACGCCGCTCTCGCCGTTGACGAAGCCCTCATTGCGCAGATCTTCGACCGAATCGACCACTTCGGCGACGTCGGTGAGGCGCACCGGCGCGCCGTCGCGCCAGGCGACGACGAGCGACTTGTACTCGGCGGCGACGAGCGCCTGGTCGTTCGTGTAGATTTGCAGGTTGCGCGCGTCGCCGCCGAGCGCGCCCTTGGGGCTGTTGGCGTTGGCGGCGGCGACCGCCGCGCGCACGTTCTCGAGCCCGACGCCGTATTTCGACAGGGCGTTGGGATTGATCTCGACGCGCACCGCCGGAAGCGTCGAGCCGGCGAGCGTGACCTGGCCGATGCCGTCGATCTGCGACAGGCGCTGCTGCAGGATGTTGGAGGCCGCGTCGTAGAGCTGGCCGGGCGTGCGCGTCTTCGAGGTGAGCCCGAGGATGAGGATCGGCGCGTCGGCCGGGTTCACCTTGCGGTAGGTCGGATTGGACCGCAGGCTCGACGGCAGGTCGGCGCGCGCGGCGACGATCGCCGCCTGCACGTCGCGCGAGGCGCCGTCGATGTCGCGGGAGAGGTCGAACTGCAGCGTGACCGAAGTCTGCCCGATCGAGCTTTTCGAGGTCATCTCGGTGACCGAGGCGATCTGGCCGAGCGTGCGCTCGAGCGGGCTCGCCACCGTCGCGGCGATCGTGTCGGGATTGGCTCCGGGCAGCGTCGCCTGCACCATGATGGTCGGGAAATCGACCCGCGGCAGCGGCGCCACCGGCAGGTTGAGGAAGCCGAGAATCCCGGCGAGCGCCACGCCGAGGGCGACCAGCGTCGTCGCCACCGGGCGCCGGATGAAGGGCGCCGAGATGTTCACTGCGCCGGCCCGACGTAGGGCTCGGGGGCGGCGCGTCCGCGCAGGCGCACGGCGAGCCGGTCGAAGTAGAGGTAGATCACCGGCGTCGTGTAGAGCGTGAGCAGCTGGCTGACGAGAAGGCCGCCGACGATCGCGACGCCGAGCGGCTGGCGCAGCTCCGAGCCGACGCCCTGGCCGAGCATGAGGGGCAGGGCGCCGAACAGCGCGGCGAGCGTCGTCATCAGGATCGGCCGGAAACGCAGCATGCAGGCTTCGAAGATCGCGCTCTGCGGATCGAGGCCGCGCTCGCGCTCCGCCTCGAGCGCGAAGTCGATCATCATGATCGCGTTCTTCTTGACGATGCCGATCAGCAGGATGATGCCGATCACCGCCACGACGTCGAGGTCGTAGCCGCCGATCATCAGGCCGACCAGCGCGCCGACCGCCGCGGACGGCAGGGTCGAGAGGATGGTGATCGGATGGATGAAGCTCTCGTAGAGCGCGCCGAGGACGATGTACATCGTCACGATCGCGGCGACGATGAGGTAGAGCTCGTTCGTCGACGATGAGCCGAAGGCCGCCGCGGCGCCCTGCATCGACACGCGCAGGCCGCGCGGCATGTCGAGCTCGGCCTGCGCCTCGTCGACGGCGGCCAGCGCCTCGCCGAGCGAGCGTCCGGGCGCCGTGTTGAAGGAGATCGACGCCGCGGGGAACTGGTTGAGATGGGTGACGAGAAGCGGCTTCTCGGTCTCCTCGAAATGCGCCACCGCGGAGAGCGGCGTCTGCGCGTTGGCCGCGGCGGAGGAGGGCAGATAGATCGCCGAGAGGTCGGCGAGCCCGCGCTGCAGCTTCGGGTCGACCTCGAGGATCACACGGTACTGGTTCGCTTGGGTGAAGATGGTCGAGACGATGCGCTGCCCGAACGCGTCGTAGAGCGCGTTGTTGACGCTCGCCAGCGTCACGCCGAAGCGCGCGGCGCTGGCGCGGTCGACGACGAGGTCGATCGCCCGGCCTTTCGCCTGCTCGTCGCTGTCGACGTCGGCGAGCGCCGGCTTCTCCCTCAGCTTCTCGACGAGGCGGGGGAGCCACCGGGCGAGCTGGTCCGGGTCGGCGTCCTGCAGGATGAAGCTGTACTGGGCGCGGCCGATCGTCGAATCGACCGTGAGGTCCTGCACCGGCTGCAGGAAGAGCTGCGCGCCGGGGATGCGCGCGGCCTCGGCCTGAAGCCGCGCGATGATCTCGCGCGAGCCGGCGCGCTGCGCGCGCGGTTTGAGGTTGATGAGGAAGCGGCCGCTGTTGAGCGTCGAATTGTCGCCGTCGACGCCGATGAACGAGCTGACGCTCTCGACCGCCTCGTCCTGCGCGATAAGCTCGGCGAGGCGGGTCTGCAGCTGCGCCATGCCTTCGAACGATATGCCTTGCGGCCCCTGGGACACGCCCTGGATCAGCCCTGAATCCTGCGTCGGGAAGAAGCCTTTCGGGATCGCGGCGTAAAGCGCGACGGTGAGGGCGAGCACGCCGATCGCGAGCGCGAGCGTCAGCGGCTGGTGGCGCAGCACGACGCGCAGGGTGCGGCCGTAGCCCGACACCACGGCGTCGAAGGCGCGCTCGGCGAAGAGGTCGAGCCGGGCGCGCCGCGCGCGCGGGCGCAGGCGGATGAGCCGCGCGCACATCATCGGCACGAGGGTCAGCGACACCGCCGCGGAGATGACGATGGTGACGGCGAGCGTCACCGCGAACTCATGGAACAGCCGGCCGATCACGTCGCCCATGAACAGGAGCGGGATCAGCACGGCGATGAGCGAGACCGTCAGCGAAATGATGGTGAAGCCGATCTGTCCCGAGCCCTTGAGCGCCGCCTCCAGCGGCTCCTCGCCGTCCTCGACGTAGCGGGCGATGTTCTCGATCATCACGATCGCGTCGTCGACGACGAAGCCGGTCGAGATCACGAGCGCCATCAGGGAAAGGTTGTCGAGGCTGAAGCCGAGCAGATACATCGCCGCCAGCGCGCCGACGAGCGAGACCGGCACGGAAAGGCTGGGGATCAATGTCGCCGGCAGGTTGCGCAGGAAAATGAAGATCACCGCCACCACCAGCGCGACGGCGAGGCCGAGCTCGAACTGCACGTCGGCGACGGAAGCCCTGATCGTCGTCGTGCGGTCGGAGAGGATCTTGATGTCGAGCGCCGCCGGCAGGCTCGCGCGCAGCGTCGGGAGCAGGGCGCGCACGGAGTCGGCGACGGAGATGACGTTGGCGCCGGGCTGGCGGCGCACGTTGACGATGATCGCCGGCTCGCCGTCGGCCCAGGCCCGCAGCTGCGTGTTCTCCGGCCCGCGCACGACTTGCCCGACGTCGGACAGCCGCACCGGCGCGCCGTCGCGGTAGGCGACGACGATCTGGCGGAAATCGGCGAGGGTCGACAGCTGGTCGTTGGCGGTGATGGTCGCGGACTGCGCCGGCCCGTCGAATCCGCCCTTGGGCGAATTGACGTTGGCGTTGCCAATGATGGTGCGCAGGTCGTCGATGTTGAGCCCGTAGGCGGCGAGCGCGCGCGGGTTGAACTGCACGCGGATCGCCGGCCGCTGGCCGCCGGCGACGCTCACCTGGCCGACCCCCGGAAGCTGCGCGATCTTCTGCGCGATGCGCGTCTGCGTCACGTCCTGCAGGTCGATCAGCGACAGGCTCTTCGACGTGACGGCGAGGGTGAGGATCGGCGCGTCGGCGGGGTTGACCTTGGAGTAGATCGGCGGCGCCGGCAGGTCGGCGGGCAGAAGGCTGCTCGACGCGTTGATCGCCGCCTGCACCTGCTGCTCGGCGACGTCGAGCGACAGGTCGAGGTTGAACTGGAGGGTGATGACCGAAGCGCCCGCCGAGCTCGCCGAGGTCATCTGGTTGAGGCCCGGCATCTGGCCGAGCTGGCGCTCGAGCGGCGCGGTCACCGAAGAGGTCATCACCTCGGGGCTCGCGCCGGGCAGGAAGGTGCGCACCTCGATGGTCGGATAGTCGACCTCCGGCAGCGCCGCGACCGGCAGGAAGCGGTAGGCGACCGCGCCGGCGATGAGGATCGCCGCCATCAGCAGCGTCGTCGCCACCGGGCGCAGGATGAAAAGCCGCGACGGATTCAAGGGAGCGTTCTCCGCGTCGGCGGGCTCATGATCCGGCTCATGGCGGCGGCGAGGCCGCGCGCCGGCGATGCTGGCCCGCGGCGGCGCCCGCGGGCCTCGGCGCGTCGACCGGTTTGCCGTCGAGCGCGGCGATGGAGATCTCGGCTCCGTCGCGCAGGCGGTCGACGCCGTCGACGACGACCCTGTCGCCGGGCGAAAGGCCCTCCAGCACCGCGAAGCGGCCGGAGTCCTGCGGCCCGAGCTTCACCTTGCGGATGGAGACCTTGCCGTCGGCCCCGATGAGATAGACATAGGCGCCGGGCGCGCCGCGCTGGATCGCCGTGGTCGGGACGGTGACCGCGTCTTTCAGAAGGTCGACGAGGAGCTGCGCGTTGACGAACTGGTTCGGGTAGAGCCGCCCGTCGGGATTGTCGAAGATCGCGCGCAGCTTGAGCGTGCCCGTCGTCGCGTCGATCTGGTTGTCGAGCGTGTCGAGCTTGCCCACGGCGAGCCTTCGCACATTGGCGCGGTCGAACAGCGACACCTCCATCTGCGCGCCGGCGGCGCGCTTCTCGAGGATCGCCGGCAGCTCGTCTTCGGCCACGGTGAAGATCACCGAGATGGGATCGAGCTGGGTCACCACGGCGATGCCGGAGGAATCGCTCGTCTGAACGTAATTGCCGACGTCGACGAGGCGCAGCCCGATCCGCCCGTCGATCGGCGAGACGATGTGGGCGTAGACGAGATTCAGCGCCTGCGCGTCGATCAGCGCCTGGTCGGCCTTCAGCGCGCCCTCGTACTGCTTGACGAGGTAGACTTGGTCTTCGGCGGTCTGGCGCGCGATCGAATCCTGCTTCAGGAGGCTCTGGAAGCGCTGCATGTTGTTGCGCGCCTGGTCGAGCAGGCCCTGGTCGCGCGCGAGCTGGCCTTCATACTGGGCCTTGGCGATCTCGAAGGGGCGCGGATCGACCTGCGCGAGGAAATCGCCTTTCTTGACGATCTGGCCTTCCTTGAAGGCGACCTCGGTCAGCTGACCGTTGACCTGCGTCTTGACCGTCGCCGTGGCGAGCGGATTGACGGCGCCCAGCCCGTTCACGATCACCCTGACGTCGCCGCGCCCGACGGTCGCCGCGCCGACCGGCTGCGAGACGGATATGCGCTCGGGCGGCTGCTCGGAGGCGGAGCGCTCGCGCGTGATGAAGCGATAGGCGCCGAAGGCGATGACGCCGGCCAGCAAAATCAGGATCGCCCGCTTCAGCGGCGACTTCTTCGGCTCGGTCGGGCCGGGCGCAGCGGGCGGCGCGCCCGGCGCCTCGCGCGTGCGCTCGGCCTCCTTCAGGCCGTGTTCGGCGTCTTCAGCGCGCATGTAGACCGTGTCGGTCGTCTCCTGAGCGGCGGGTCGCGAGCGGTCATCCATCAGGCGTATCCAGGGGTTGCGCGGCCGCGCCAGTGAAACATAGGCGTCGTTCCGACCGAATCAATTCTTCGTACCGCGGCGTCACAGGCGCGGGACGAGGCCGCCGGCGGCCTCGAGCGCCTGCGCGCTCGGGAGATCGTCTGCGCTCCATCCGCCGCCGAGCGCCTCGATCAGCTGAACCGTGGCGAGAAAGCGGTTCTGGCGCACGGTCAGCGACGAAATCTGGTTGGACAGGAGCTGCGCCTGCGCGACGACGACGGCGGTGAAGGCGACGGTGCCCGCCGTGTACTGGTTGAGCAGCACGTCGACCTGCTCCTGCGCCGCCTTCACCGCCTCGTCCTGCACCTTCTGCTGCTGCGCCAGGATGCGGATCGCCGCGAGCTGGTCCTCGACGCCCTGGAAGGCGGAGAGCACCGTCTGGCGGTAAGTGGCCACGGCCTGGTCGTAGGTCGCGCGCGCGGCGTCGACCGTCGCGCTGCGCAGCCCTCCGTCGAACACGGTCTGCGCCGCGCTGAAGGCGACGCTCCACAGCTCGTTGGCGGCGCTGACGGCGAGCGGCCCGCGCCCGGCGAAGCCATAGGCGGCGGAAAGGCTGATGTCGGGATAATAGGCGGCGATGGCGACGCCGATGAGCGCGTTCTGCTGCTGCATCGCGCGTTCGGCGGCGGCGATGTCCGGCCGCCGTTCGAGGAGCGTCGAGGGCAGGGCGACGGGAACGCCCGGCGGCGTCACGGCGAAGGCGGCGCGCTTGACGTCGAGCTCGGCGGGCGGGCGGCCGATCAGGACCGCGATGGCGTGCTCGTATTGCGCCCGGCTGACCCCCACGTTGATCGCCTGCGCCTGCGTGTTGAGGAGCTGCGTGCGCGCCGTGGCGACGTCGGCCTTGGACACGACGCCGGCGGCGTACTGGCGCTCGGTGATCTCCAGCGTGCGCTGGTAGTCGCGCGCCGTGCGGTCGTAGAGATCTTTCAGCGCGTCGGACGCGCGCAGGTTGTAATAGGCGACGGCGAGGAGCGCCTGCGCCGAAAGCGTCGCTTCGGCGACGTCGGCGGCCGAAAGCTGAGCCCCGGCGACGTCGCTCTCCACCGCGCGGCGCACCTTGCCCCAGATGTCCGGCGTGAAGGCGGCCTGCGGCCCGGCGTCGAAAGTGTAAAGCGTCGTCGCGGTTCCGGTCGAGAAGCCGCTCGTGCGCGACCCGTTATGCGCGCCGGTTCCCGTGTAGGCGACGGACACGGTCGGATAGAGGCTCGACTGCGCCTCGCGCACCAGCGCCTTGGCCGAGCGATAGGCGGCGTCCGAGGCGGCGACGTTCTGGTTCGAGACCGCGACTTGCGAGATCAGCCCGGAGAGGGTTTGATCCTTGAACGGGCGCCACCATTCCCCGCGCGGCATGTCGTCGAGCGGCGTCGCCCGCTTCCACCCCTTCATCTCCTTATAGGCGACGGGCGTCGGCGCGGGGGGCTTCACATAATCGGGGCCGACGGCGCAGCCGACGAGCGCGACGCAGGGCGCGAGGGCGGCGAGAGCGCGCCGAACAGGCGAAATCGACGGCGGGATCGGCACCTGGCCTCGTTCATCCTTGGCGCCGTGCCCCAGGGCGCGATGCGCAGGGAAGCGGAACCGGGGCGGATCGCTCGGTAGCAAGCGAGCGTGGCGCAAGCAAGGCTCCATGCGAAAGGGCGCAGGAGCGCCCGTCAACACAATGTGACGACCTCGGCGACAGCCCCGGCGAAACCCAAAGGCCGGCTGAAACGAATAGACCGCGAGAAGTTAAGGACAACGCCAGACGCATGTCGCCCTTTCTGCGCCCGTTCGCCGACCGCGCCGGTCGGTTCTCTCCGCTCAAGACCGGCGCCTTCGCGCTGGCGGCGGCGCCGACGCTCTGGTTCGTCGCGCTCGTCGCCGGGCCCGGCCTCGGGCCGCGGCCGCTGTCGGCGGCGACGCATGAGGCGGGGCTCGCCACGCTGCGGCTCGTCGCGCTGACGCTCGCCGTCACGCCGCTGCGCCTCGCGCTCCGCCGCCCCAACCTCGTCTCGACGCGGCGCATCTTCGGAGTCTGGGCTTTCGCCTATGGCCTCGCCCATGTCGCCTTCTATGTCGCGAGCCAGCATTTCGACCTCTGGCGCGTTGGCGACGAGATCGTCCGGCGCGTCTATCTGGCGATCGGCGTCTGCGCCTTCCTCATGCTGAGCGCGCTCGCCGTCACCTCGACCGACGCGATGATCGCGCGGCTCGGCTCCGCGCGCTGGAGAAGGCTGCATCGCGCCGTGTACGCCATCGCCGTTCTCGGCTGCGTCCATTTCTTCATGCAATCGAAGCTCGACGTCAGCCAAGCGATCATGATGTCCGGGATTTTCGCCCTGCTGCTCGCGTTCCGGCTCGCCGCCGGCGCCTTCGGCGATCTTTCGGCCGGGATGATCGCGCTCGTCGGCGCGGCCTGCGCCGCCACGACGGCGCTTTTCGAGGCAGGCTGGTTCGCATGGTCGGCCGGCGCGCCCTTCGACCGGGCGCTGGCCTCCAATCTCGACTTCTCCTACATGGTCCGCCCGGCCTGGTTCGTGCTGGCGGTCGGCGGCCTCCTGACTTTCGCGCGGCTCGCCCGAGCTGCGGCGCCGCGCGCGTCGGGCCGGCCGCGACTGGCGCGCAAGACGCAGGCGGCGGCGTGACGGCAGGCCGGCGCGTCAGACGGCGGCCGCCGCAGCGTCGCGCCGGGGAGCCGCCGGCGGCTCGGCTGTGGTCCGCCGCGGCAGGCCGCCGTGGCGGGCGAGGTGGCGGGCCATTCTTTCGGCCGCCGCCGGATCGTCGAAATGCAGGCCTTCCATCGCGTTGAAGGCGTGCGAGGCGGCGAAGAAATTATACGATCGGTCGGCGCCGTCGCGGGCGACGATTCCTGCGGTGCGTCCGCCGATCTGGATGACATAGGCGTTGCGCATTTTGAAACAGCGTCCTCACGCGCTGAACGACCAATAGTACACAAAATTTATATACTTTTAAACAGCCTTACCGGCGCTGCGCACCAAGCATGTTTCGCGCCTTTCCAAGGCGATCTTTCAAATGTCTCCGGCATCTTACATGACCTGCGACAAAATGGCTTGCTTTCGATCAAGCCGCGCGAAGGGCCGTCCGCCATCCTTCGCGCGTAATGACAATTCCGACGAACGTGGAAGGATCCGCGCGCGACGTCCGTATGCCGACGCACACTTGCGCGAGGCTCACGTCTTTTGCGCGACGCCCGCGCGAAGAAATTTTGGGAAAAGCCGCCCTTCGGCTGGCGGAAGGTCGTCAGTCGAGGAACAGGCTCGAGACGCTTTCTTCCTTGGCGATGCGGGCGATGGCCTCGCCGATCAGCGGCGCGATCGACACGACGCGGATGTTCTTCGAGACGCGGATCGCCTCCGTCGTCTGGATGGTGTCGGTCAGCACCAGCTCCTTGAGGCTCGAAGCGGTGATGCGGGCCGCGGCGCCGCCCGACAGCACGCCATGCGTGATGTAGGCGTAGACCTCGCGCGCGCCTTGCGCGAGCAGCGCGTCGGCGGCGTTGCACAAGGTGCCGCCGGAATCGACGATGTCGTCGATCAGGATGCAGGTCTTGCCGCCGACCTCGCCGATGATGTTCATCACTTCCGATTCGCCGGCGCGCTCGCGCCGCTTGTCGACGATTGCGAGCGGCGCGTCGATGCGCTTGGCCAGCGCTCTGGCGCGCACGACGCCGCCGACGTCGGGCGACACGACCATGACGTCGTCGCCGCGCAGCCGCTCGCGGATGTCGCGCACGAGGACCGGCGCCGCGAACAGATTGTCGGTCGGTATGTCGAAGAAGCCCTGGATCTGTCCGGCGTGAAGGTCGACCGTCAGCACACGGTCGGCGCCGGCCCTCGTGATGAGATTGGCGACGAGCTTGGCCGAGATCGGGGTGCGCGGGCCCGGCTTGCGGTCCTGCCGCGCATAGCCGAAATAGGGAATGACCGCGGTGATGCGCCGCGCCGACGCGCGCCGCAGCGCGTCGGTCATGATCAGCATCTCCATCAGATGGTCGTTCGCCGGATAGGACGTCGACTGGACGATAAACGCGTCCTGGCCGCGCACGTTCTCCTGGATTTCGACGAAGATCTCCATGTCGGCGAAACGGCGCACCTGACATTTCGTCATCGGCAGGCCGAGATAGGCGGCGATCGCCTCCGTTAGGGGACGGTTGGAGTTCCCCGCAAGAATCTTCATCAATTCAACTCTCACCGGCCGGACGGCGGCATCCTCTTAACCGCACGACGGCCGGAGAGGCAATGGCGAAGCTGACTTTTCCGCAAGCGGCGCGCCCCGCCTGCTCGACGCGGGTCCAGGTCTTGCTACCTGACGCGGGTCCAGGTCTCGGAGCCGCAAATGCCGCCGTTCGGCCCGCAGCCCTTGATGACGATGCTACGTTCGTTGGATTGCGTCAGGGTGGCGTTGTAGAACAGGCCGTCCTCGGCGTTGTAGGTCGTGCCGGTCCAGGCGTTCTCGCCGTTCGGGCGCAGGTTGATGAGGACCTCGATCCCGAGCACCGACCGGTTGCGCTTGCTCGGATCGGGATTGCGCTCGTCCTTGCCGGGCGCGCCGCGCGTCGAGGCGACCGAGCCGCACAGGGCCGCTCCGCATTTCCTGATGCGCACGGTCGCGCTTCCGTCGGCGACCCGCCACTCCCCGGTCGGGTCGGCGCTCGCCGGCCCGGCGTAGAGGACGCCGGCGGCGAGGGCCGTCAGGATCAAGCGCTTCATTTTTCCTCCCGTAACTCTAACGAGCGTTTCGGCGCGCGATCATAGTCGGACCGGCGCTCGTGTCGAGGAGGAAGTCGGCCAGTGAGAAAGCCCCGCGCGGACGTCGACCGCATGGCGCGCGAATCAAGTTTTCTTGTTCGCAGGCGTCCGCTCTTGCGCTGACGGGTCTTTAAAGATCAAATATGCCGCGCTTTCAGGCGACGGCTCGGCAGCAGCGCCGGTCCGCGCCCCATGACCAGCGAAGCCACGTAACCGACCTGCACGGAAGCCAGAACGACGGCCAGTTCTGCGGCCGCCTGAAGGAGCGACGTGGAGAAGACGGTCGGGCCGGACAGCGCGAGCACAACGGCCAGCGCGCAGCCTGGAATAAGGACGTAGACGCGGAAGAACCGGCCGAGCGCCATCCCCAGTAATAGTCCGACCAAAAGCAGGTTGATCATCTCGATGTCTCCCGGCGAGTCTTTTTATCGTTGATCGCCAATCGCAAGACGCTTGCTTCAGCGGCAACTTGCTTCAGCCTACGCGGATTCGAAAGCCTCTTTTTACGTCATTTCAACGCTCGCCGGACGGGCGGACCCTCCGTTTCGCGGCGACGCCAGACCATTGCTGAAGTGTTAAACTTCATACTTCATCACAATAGAACTGCTTTATCCGTCATAGCAACCCGCATTCGATGCTGCGTCGCGGCAAGAAAAGCGCATTCAAAGCCGCGCCTCGCGCACAGGGGCGCTGTTTTGCAGCGCCGACGAAGCACGCACGCGAAAGGCGCAGGCTCGGGGGCCCACGCCTTTTTGGCGAAAATTCTTTTTCGTTCAGTTTATTAGGCGAATGCTTCGCTAGATCGGCGTCGCCATCCGATATACGCGCGTAGCTTGCACAAACGGCCGCGCCTGCTGTGCAACGCATCCAATCTAAGCGTTTTTGCTTAGGTGCGACAAAAAAATCACAGCCATCGCCTGGTCAATTTACGCGTAGCTTCGGGCTGGGCCATGAACCGCCAATTATAGATCAGATTGGAAATCAGTTTGAGCGAGACGAGCGCGGCGGCGAAAAGAACGAGACTGCGCATTCCGGAATCCTGCGTTTGGCTGCGCCGCGCGTTCGCGGTGCCCGCGCGACCAACTCGTCACGCAGGCGCGCAGTTCCGGAGCCCCGCCGCGGAGAGCCCGCGGCGGACGCCGCCGGTTTTCAGAGCCCTTCGAACAGCGCGGTCGACAGGTAGCGCTCGGCGAAGGAGGGGATGACGACCACGATCGTCTTGCCCTCGGCTTCCGGGCGCTGGCCGATTTCGATCGCCGCGGCGAGCGCCGCGCCGGACGAGATGCCGACGGGCACGCCCTCGAGGCGGGCGACGAGCCGGGCGGTGTCGAACGCCGTCTGGTTGCCCGTCGTGACGACTTCGTCGATCACTGACGTGTTGAGGATCGACGGCACGAATCCGGCGCCGATGCCCTGGATTTTGTGAGGCCCTGGCTGTCCGCCGGAGAGCACGGGCGAATCCTCGGGCTCGACCGCCACGACCGTGAGGCCAGGCCGGCGCGGCTTCAGCACCTCGCCGACGCCGGTGATCGTTCCGCCGGTGCCGACGCCCGAGACGAAATAGTCGATCTCGCCGTTCGTGTCGTTCCAGATCTCCTCGGCCGTCGTCTTCTTGTGGATCTCGACGTTGGCGGGGTTGTCGAACTGGCGCGGAATCCAGGAGTCGGGGGTCGCCTCGGCGAGCTCCTCCGCCTTGGCGATCGCGCCCTTCATGCCTTGCGCCGCGGGCGTCAGCACCAGCTCGGCGCCGAGCAGGGCGAGCATCTTGCGCCGCTCGATCGACATCGACTCCGGCATGACGAGGATGAGCTTGTAGCCGCGCGCCGCCGCCGTGAAGGCGAGGGCGATGCCGGTGTTGCCGGAGGTCGGCTCGATCAGGGTGGTCTCGCCGCGCCTGATCTTGCCCTCGGCCTCGAGCGTCGAGATCATGTGCTCGCCGATGCGGTCCTTGACGCTGGCGAGCGGATTGAAAAACTCGAGCTTGGCGAGGATCTTCGCCTTGAGCCCCTTCTCGTTCTCGAGCTTGGCGAGGCGCACGAGCGGCGTGTCGCCGATCGTCTCCGTGATCGAGTTATAGATGCGGCCGCGTCCCGGGATGTGCTCGGGGGCGTCGGCCTGCCGGGCAGCGCTCTGCGCCATGATCTTTACTCCATGCCGTTGTTGCGCGCCGGCCTGTCCTTGCGGACCGCCGGCGTCATGATCTTCTGGGTGAGGAAGCCTGACGTGACGCGGACCGTCGGCCGCTCAGGCTGCGTGCGCGCGTCAGGCCAGCCGCCGCGCGAAACGCGTGGCCATCGGCGCAATCTATAAAGCCTAGGAAATTTGTCAATAATTGTGAAGCTCATGCTGCGTCGCCCGTTCGCGCCGCGAGGCCGGTCGCGGCGACAAGCGCCTGATCGAGGTCGGCCAGAATGTCGTCGACATGCTCCAGCCCGATGGATAGCCGAACGTAGCCCGGCGTGACGCCGCTCAGGAACTGGTCCTGCGCGGAAAGCTGCGAATGGGTCGTCGTCGCCGGATGGATCGCGAGGCTTCGCGCGTCACCGATGTTGGCGACGTGATAGAACAGCTTCAGCGCGTCGATGAAGGCGCGCCCCTCTTCAACATTCGCCAGCTCGAAGCCGACGAGGCCGCCGTAGCCGCCCGCGAGATAGCGGTCGGCGCGCTGGCGAGCGGCGCCCGACTGCAGCGATGGATGGATGACCGCCCTGACGCCGGAGCGCCGCGAAAGCCAGCCGGCGACGGCTTCGGCGCTGCGCGAATGGCGCTCGATCCGCAGCGCGACCGTCTCGATCCCTTGCAGCAGCAGGAAGGCGTTGAAAGGCGAGATCGCCGCGCCGACGTCGCGCAGCAGCGTGGTGCGCGCCTTGATGATGTAGGCTACGGGGCCGATCGGCTTCGCCGCCTGCGTCCACACCGCGCCATGATAGCTCGGGTCGGGCGTGTTCAGCGCCGGCTGGCGCGCGGCGTGCGCCTCCCAGTCGAAATCGCCGCCGTCGACGATCAGGCCGCCGATCGAATTGCCATGGCCGCCGAGATATTTCGTGGCCGAATAGACGATGATCGCCGCGCCGTGCTTCAGCGGGCGGCAGAGCAGGGGAGCGGAGGTGTTGTCGACGATGAGCGGAACGCCGATCTCGCGTCCCGCCGCCGCGATCTCGGCGATCGGCGGCACGATCAGCTTCGGGTTGGGCAGCGTCTCAATGTAATAGGCGCGCGTGCGCTCGTCGCTTGCGGCGCGGAAGGCGGCGGGGTCGCTCGGATCGACGAAGCGGACCTCGAGCCCCTGATCCTTCAGCGTGTTGGCGAAGAGATTCCAGGTGCCGCCGTAAAGGTCTGTGCCGCTGACGATGTTGTCGCCCACGCGGGCGACGTTCTGCACGGCGAAGGCCGAGGCGGCCTGGCCCGAGGCCAGGGCGAGCGCGGCGACGCCGCCTTCGAACGCGGCGACGCGCTGCTCCAGCACGTCGGTCGTCGGATTGCCGATGCGGGTGTAGATGTTGCCAAGCTCGTTGAGGGCGAAGAGGTCGGCGGCGTGCCGCGTGTCATGGAACTGGTAGGAGGTGGTCTGATAGATCGGCACCGCCACCGCGCCGGTCGCGGGGTCGGCGCGCCAGCCCGCATGCAACGCCAGAGTCTCCGGCTTCAAACCTTCCGCCATACATATCTCCGGTTGAAACGGCGCCGCAGAAAATCCGTCGCGCGCCTGATCGCTCCGTCCGCGACGTGCGAGCGCTCTAGAACTTGGCCGCGCCGCGGACGAGCGTCGCGGCGTCGCGAGGCGTCGCGCCTTCCGCCCCGGCCCCGGCGCGCGCGCGCCGCTCCTCGATCCTGACGCGAGACGAGACGGTGACGACGGCCGGCAGCCCGCTGCCTGACGCGTCGCGCCAGGATTGGCCCCAGCCTTCGTCGCTCCAACTGTCGCTTCCTCTGGGCTCGCTGTGCGTTGAAGGCGCCATGATCTCGATCCGTTGGTTCGGGCGGATTGCTTTGAAGAAGGCGATTTTACGCCAATTTTGCAACAAAATTACGCAGACGAGGGCGTTTCCAACCTGACCGTCGCGCTGCGAATTTATGGCCAGAATAGTTGATAATTTTTATAGAGTAAAGACGGGCGCACTCTCTCTTTGCGAGCTCTTTGCGAGGTGACTTAAGCCAATGCGGGCGAAAGGCTAGCCTCGACGTCGATCAATCCTAATAAGCCCTTAACGCCGCGCGCGGCGAAATCGTCGCGTCGTCACGCGGACGAATCCGTATCTGGAACGAAGAGCGCGGCCGCGCCGTTTCCCGCGCGAAAATTCGTAGAGCCGCCGCCGGCGGCGAGCCGAGGGAGGGCGCGATGCTGAGGTGGGCGCTTATATTTCTGGTGATTTCGATCATAGCCGGCTTCTTCGGCTTCTCCGGCGTGTCCGCGGCGACGGCGGACATCGCGCGCATCCTGTTCTACATCGTGCTCGTCGTCTTCCTCGTGTTCCTCGTGCTGGGGTTGATGGGCCGCGAGACGTTGTTCTAGGCGGGGAGGGCGCGTCGCCGCCCGAGGCCGCCGGGCGGCGCCGAATTTGACGATCGTCGGCGCGTGATCCCGCGGCGACGGCGCGGCCTTGCGGAAAACAACTCGGCGCGCCCTTTGGTCGCCTGCTTCACGGCGGTTTGAACTCAAAAAATCTCACATGTCGATTGCGATATGAGCGCTGGAGCCAGTGCGAGCTGCGCCGTCGCGTCTCCCGCCTGACGCGAAATCATGCGATGATCTGCGCGAGCGGCGCAAAGCCCGTTCTCGCGGCTGTGGCGTCCGCCCGAAACAGAATTCAACCGGCGAGAAGAACCATGTTTCGCGAGCTTCTGGATAAATTTTCCGGCCGGCAGCTTACGGCTGTCGCGCTGGCGGCGATCCTGGTCCCGGGCGCGCTCGGGGCCGCCGTGACGTTCCAGCCCGTCGCCATCGTCGACCCGGGAACGGGCAAACAGTCCCACGTCGACGGCGCCCGAAGGCTGTTCGTCGTCGATCCGGTCGCGGGCTATACGAACGATCCAGGCAACATCGTCAATATTGCTGATTTCTCCACAAACGCGAGCGGATTTCACCCGATATACACAGTTCCGAACGGCAAGACCTTGTTGATCAGGTCTATATCGTGGAGCTACTATAGCGATACGGAAGGAAACAACAGTTATGCATATTTATATGATGTAAAATCGAATGTAAAATTCAATTTTGAAGGACTTCACGTGGCCGAAAGCCAGACGGCCAGTTTCGCTCCCGGAATTCTTGTCGCGTCAGGAGCGCTTTCCTTTATTTACTCCGGCAAGGGCGGCTCTCGCCTTTATATTCAAGGGGATTTGCTTCCCGCCAGCGCCGCGCCCGCGCCGTCGTCGCAGGAAGCGGCGGAGCAGCTTACGACGTCCGGCCGGCTGACGGGGCAGGGACAGTCGAGGTAAGCCGCTCACGACCACCCCGGCGGACGGCTCATCCGCCATTGTGGTTTTTCACGTCATTTCATGGAAACGCATAGCCTATGTGGACACCCATGATTTTATGGAGTTTTCTCCAGCATACCGTCTAGCCAAGAATCAGACCGTCTCATATAATCGCAATCCTGAAGTGGGGCCTGAAGTGGGGGCACATGGGGCTGGCGATGACGAGGGCGAGGAACAAACTGTCGGCGCGGCAAGTGGCGGCGCTCTCCGAGCCGGGCCGACATTCGGATGGTGGAGGGCTCTATCTCGCCGTTGAGGGGTCGCGCCGGAGATGGTCCTTCTTCTTCCAGTGGCGCGGCAGGCGGCGCGAGATGGGCCTTGGAGCCTTTCCGGCCGTCTCGCTCGCCGACGCCCGCAAGGCGCGCGACGAGGCCGAGCGTCTCGTCCGCGAAGGCCGCGACCCGATCGCCGCGCGCGACGATGACCGTCTGGCGCTGGCCAAAAAGCCGACGTTCGGCGAGGCGGCTGCGGACCTTATCGCGTCCAAGTCGGGCGAGTGGCGCAATGCCAAGCATCGGGCGCAATGGACGTCGACGCTCGAAACCTACTGCGCCACGATATGGTCGAAGCACGTCGACGAGATCGACACAGGGGCGGTTCTTTCCGTCCTGCAGCCGGTCTGGACGACGAAGCCCGAGACGGCTTCGCGCCTGCGGGGACGGATAGAGGCCGTGATCGACGCAGCGCGGGCGCGCGGGCATATCTCCACCGGCGCTGCCAATCCTGCGCGCTGGCGCGGTCACCTTCAGGCGCTCTTGCCGAGGCGCGCCAAGCTCTCGCGCGGCCATCATGCGGCGCTGCCCTATGCGCAGCTTCCGGCCTTCCTCACCCGCCTGCGGCAGGCGGATGGCTTCGGCGCCCGGGCGCTTGAGTTCGCGGTCCTGACGGCGGCCCGCTCCGGTGAAGTGCTGGGCGCGATGTGGAACGAGATCGACCTAAAGGCCAAGGTCTGGACGATCCCCGCCGCCCGCATGAAGGCCGGGCGCGAGCATCGCGTCCCGTTGTCTGCACCGGCGCTGGCGATCCTTGAGGCGATGGCGAAGGTCCGAAGCGGCGATTTCGTCTTTCCGGGCCGGCGGTCGGGCCAGCCGCTTGGCGCCACGGCGATCCGCGACGCCATGCAAAGCCTGAAGGTTGGCGACGCCACGCCGCACGGCTTCCGCTCGACGTTCCGCGACTGGTGCGGTGAGGAAACCGACTTTGCGCGCGAGCTCGCCGAGGCGGCGCTGGCCCATGTCGTCGGCGACGCGGCCGAGCAAGCCTATCGCCGTGGCGACGCGATCGAGAAGCGGCGCGCCCTCATGGACGCATGGGCCACACTCTGCGGAGGCGGAAAATGACCGGGCGCATTCAAGACGGCGCATCGGCCGGCGATTGGCGCGCGCTTTTCACGTCCCGCAGATGGGAAGCGCTCGAAGGGCTATGGCGGCACCTTCCGGTCGGGGATCAGCGCGATCTGCTCGATGCGCTGCGCCGCGACGTGCCGAAAGTCGTCGTCGAGGATGGCGTTGAGCGCGTGGAGCGCCATGCGCTTCCTCGGGAGCTAGGCGACGGCGAAAAGGAATGGCAGGGCGCGGCGAAAATCGTCGCCCTTGGCGAGCTTGAGGCGGCCGTAGAGGGCGACCCACCACCGGCGAACGCGAGATGGGACGACTTGCGCGCCGAGGCCGACGCGCTCCTTCACGCCCGGATAGACGCCGAGACGCCGTTTGCCGCGCGGCCTCGGCGCAGGAAATTGAAAGAGTTGTCAGAGGAATGGCACGCCGAGAAAGCCGTTGGCGCGCTCGAAAGGTTCAACCTTCTTGTTGCATGGGCAGGGCGCGAGATGGACAGCGACGACGACCGCGACTGGTTGGCGGAAACAATCGCCGCCGTCGCCGTAGAAGTTTTCACGGCGGGCCGTCATATGCAGGCGGCGCTTGGGAAGCCGGTCGAGTTTGACGCTGTTCGCGGGCGCAAGAGTCTCGCGGCGGCGTCGGAAGGCGGGAAGGCCCGCGCGAGGATGATGAAGCATCGGACGAGCGAGACCGTCGCCGAGATGCGCCGGCTAATCGCCGAGGGACGTAGTAAGGGCCAGGCGGCGAGAATTGCGTTCAATCGCGGCTTCGGCCCGTCATTCGATGCCAATAAAAAGTTGCTCGCCCGGCAAAAATAATCGGGACACTGCCAGCCAGTGTCCCAAAACGTGGCGCTAGCTTGATCGCATCGTAGTCGATCAAGCGAGCCGTCCCATGATCTTGTCGAGTCACGAGCAATCACCCGCCGCGGTTCCCAATCGTGCGCTCTATCCGCTCAAGGAAGCGCGCTACCTTCTTGGTGGGCGAAGCCTTGCGTCGCTCTATCGCGACGCACTGGAGGGCCGCCTCAGGCTGACGAAAATCAACGGCCGGACCTACGTCTCCGCGGCCGAAATCGCCCGCCTCGCTCGTGGTGGCGAGTAATGAACGCCGCGCTGACATCGGCGATCGCCGACAATCCCAAGCTTCAGGCGGCCTTGGAAGTCGTCAAGCATCGCCTCAACATCGATCCCGACGCCCGCGACCCGCGCGCGGAGATCATCGCCCAACTCGACGCGCAATTCGCCAGCATGACAATTGCCGTGCGCGCGGCGGCGCTGACCATTCTAGACGCCTTCAATGCTCGGATGGCGAGCATCCTCGAAGGGCGGCGAAGCGGCTTCGAGGCGATGTTCGCCCAACTCGGTCCGCGCAAAATCCACACGCCCTTGGCTATCGCCCGTCAACACATCGCCGACGAGCGCGAGGCGATGCGCTTGCCCGTCGATTTCAGCTTCTTGCCGTCGCAGGCGACCGTGCTCGCCGCCGGCGAGCTTGCCAATCTATCGGCTATTTCACGATTTTATGACGTGAAATACTCGTCTCTGCGTCGCCTCGCCTTGAAGGGGCCGATGATCGCGGTGCGCGTCGAGTTGATCGCCTTCGGCCTTCACGAAGCGATGCAGGCGACCCTCACGGCGAAGGAGCAAAAGCGCCTCATTCGCAACATTGAGCGGCGCGCCATGCTGGATTTCCTTCAGCGTGACAGCACGGCCGAAGCCCGCGCGCTCGGCCTGATTTCGGAGCGTGTCGAGCGCGAAACCATTCGCCGCCTTCGGCGCGAAGTCGAGATGGAACGCGGGCCACGCCCTGCGCCGGGGCCTGTTGGCGATGGCGAGACGTGGCGCGAGCTTCGCAAAATTCTGAACAGCAATGACGATCCTTGGTCGGAGGCCGGCGACCCGCCTGCTAGCGAGGCCGACTGCATCATTCCGACGCTCAAGCGGCTTTGGCCGAGCGACGCCAAGAAATGGAGGAATTCGTAATGGCCGCAGGGCTCGGGATTGGCATCGGCTCGTTTCTGACCGGCTTCGCCAATGGCGCGAAGCTGCGGCAGGATTTCGACGACGCGGCGTGGCAGGAGAAGGCGCGCGCTCGGCAGGAAGTCGAGCAGCGGCAGGCCGACGAGGATCGGGCTGCAAACAAAGCGTGGAATGAGAAAGCGCGCGCGCAACAGGAGAAGGCGTGGTCGCAGGCCGATGAGGATCGCGCGACGCGGCTCGCAAACGAGCGCGCCAACGCGGGATGGCTCGCGAACGAGCGTGCTCGCCAGCAAGGGCAATGGGGGCGGGAAGACGCCCTTCGGCAGGCGCAGGACGCTGCCTACAACGCAGGCAGCGCCGAGCGTGAGAAGACGATCGGCCGCTCGATCTTCCCGGCGCCGACGCTGGGTCCGACGCAAGACGGCGCGCCATTGCCGGACGGTTATCGCGTCGGCTCAAAATACTATGACACGAAGGAACAGGCGCGCGAGGAGGCCGAGAAACATGCGGGCTCGATCTACAGCTTCATCACTGGGCCGCATGTCGATCGCGTCGTAAAGGCGGCCGCTGACGCGGGCGATCGTCAGTTCGCCGAAATTTATTCGAGGTGGCTTCAGGAAAAGCAGGTTCAGGACGGCGTGAAGCATTTCTCGTCTGGCGTCGCAAAATGGCATCAAGGCGACCTCGCCGGCGCTGTAGACGATTTCAGCTCGGCCTATAACGATCCGAACTATCTGCAAAACGGGTACTCGTCGCGTGTCGTCAAAATCAACAGTGATCAGGACGGCAAGCCAGCTTCGGTAGACATCGTATTCAAGAACGACGCGACCGGAGAACACTACGCCAAGACTGGCGTGACGATGAACGATTTCCTTAACAACGCCGTCAATACGCTCGCGCCCGATCAGGTCGTGAAGTTCGGGCTTCAGCGCATTCAGGCCGAGCAGGAAGCCACCGCGGCCGACGCGAATGATCGCCGCGCGCTGGCGCTCGACGTCGCCAAAAAGCGCGCCGAGATGGCGCTGAAGCGCGAGGAGCAGGGCTCCGGCAACCCATATGCCAGCGGCTCGTTCAATGAGACGCAGGGCAAGGCGGCGAGCTTCGGCGATCGCGCGGCTGAGGCCGAAAACATCCTGCGCGAGACAGAGGGCGTGAACCGCGGCGTCTCGGGCGGCTCCGGCGGCTTGATCAACGATGTGGCTCCCGACGCTGTTGGGAACATCATCGCGTCGCCCGAGCGTCAGAAGTTCAATCAGGCGGCGCGCGGCTTCATCAACGCGCTTCTCCGGCGCGAATCCGGCGCGGCGATCTCCGATAGCGAGTTTGCGAACTACAGGCAACAGTTCCTGCCGCAGCCGGGCGACAATTCCGACACGATCTTGCAGAAGCGCGCCAACCGCGTGGCGGCGATCAAGGGGCTGATGCGCGAGGCCGGGCCGTCGTACCGGCCGCCAAGGGGTTGGGAAAATCCCGACGAGGCAGGCGGAAGCGCGCTGGCGCCTGCCGCTCCGAAAGCTGCTTCTGGCGTCGGAGGTTTCAGGGCTCCCACGGGTGCGGCGCAGCGCGCGAGCGTGCTGGCCGCTGCGCGGCGGTCGATTGCGGGCGGCGCAAATCCCGATGTCGTCGCCGAGCGCCTGCGCGGCATGGGCTTCGATCCGAAGGAGCTTCAGCAATGACCGACGATCGCCCCACGAGCGACGAGGAAGCCGACGCGCTCTTTGCCGATCTCGCTCCGGCGCGCCGCGCTCCCGAGGCGGAGCAGCCAATGGGGGGCGGTTCGGATCAGTTGCCAGCGCAGGCTGCGCAGGATGAGTCCTATCGCCCCATGAGCGACCATGAGGCCGACGCGCTCTTTGCCGATCTCGCTCCGCAGAAGCCCTCTGGCGTCGCCGCGAACGTCGCCGCCGGTGTGAACGAGGGGCTCGCGGCTACGCTCGGCGCGCCCGTCGACGCGGTGACGTGGGCCGCCAACAAAGGCGCTCGCGCGCTCGGCTTCGATCGCGACATCATCCAGCATCCTTACGGCGGCAGCGAGAACCTCGCTAATCTGGCGCGCTTCTTCGGCGTCCGGACCGGCGCGGATGTCGTCTCGAATGGCCCGATGGAGCGCGCCGCGCGCGCAGCAGGCGCCGGCGTCGGGGCAACCGTCGCGCCGCAGGCCATGCTCGGCGCGCTGGCCAAAGCCGGGGCTTTGACGCCGGCGGCGATGGAAGCGTTCGGCTCGATCATCGGCCAGCCGGCGACGTTGGGCCAGGCCGCGGCTGATGTGACGATCGGCGCGGCGTCCGGCGGCGGCGGCTCTCTGGCGGGCGACGCGGCGCAGGAGAGCGGCTATGGTCCGGGCGGGCAGGCGATCGCGGGCGCGGTCGGAGGGTTGGCCGGCGGCCTCGCCGCGGGCGTCGCGACCTCCGCAGTCGGCAAGGCGGCGGAGGAGGCCGGCGGCTACATCGCGCGCAGGAAGGCGCGTCGCGCCGGAGAGACGGGTTCCGCCGTCGAGGGCGGGCTGATCTACGACGCCGCCGCGCGGAAGCTCGAACGGGCTGTTGGCGGCGAGCAAGCCGCGAAGGGCGTCGCCGACGATCTTCGATACGCCGAAACTCTTGTTCCCGGTTCGGAGCCGACAGCCTTTCAGGCTTCCGGCAATATGGAGCTCGGCTCGCTTGAGCGCGCGGCGGCGACGAAAGACCCGGTGTCGTTCCAGCAAAGGCGCGCTGATCAAAACGCCGCCCGCCTCGACGCCCTCGAAGCCATCGCCCCCGAGGGCTCGCCGGAGGCCGTTCCTGCGCATCTGCGCCAGTCCCGCGCCGACATGGATGCGGAGGCCACGCGCGCCCTCGACGCGGCGACAGGCAAGGCGGCGGAGGCGACGCGCACCCTGGGCGGCGACCTCCCGCCCGAAGCCGCCGGGCAGGCCATGCGCGCCGAAGCCCTCGCCGCCGAGCGCGCCGCGCGCGACAACGAGCGCCAGCTTTGGTCGGCCGTCGACCCCAATGGGACGCTCACCCTTCCCGCCGCCTCGACGACGGGCGCGGCCGCGAAGATCGTCGGCGACATGCCGAAGTCGGCCAAGCCGATGCAGGGTGAGGAAGCTGCGATCTTCGATGTTGCGCGGTCTTATGGTGAGCAGACGCCCTTCCGCGAGCTGACGGCGCTGCGCTCGCGCGTCTCGACGGCGATGCGCGACGAGCTTTCGACCAGCGGCCAGACGCCGAGCTACGCCCGTCTGGCGCGGCTGCGCGGGGCGATCGAGGACGACATCACCGGCGCGGCTGATGCGCCGCATTTCGACCCCGAAGCTGCTTCGCGCCTTCAGGCGGCGTCGGCGGCGACGAAGGACCGCGCGCAGACCTTCGGCGCGCTGCGCGACATCACGCGCCGTTCCGGCCAGTCCGGCCCGTTCAGCACGCCCGACGCCGTGGTTCCGGGCAAGATCTTCCAGTCGGGGCCGAAGGGCTTCGAGAGCGCGAGCGCCTACAGGCGCGCGGTCGGCGACGAGACTGCGACGGCCGGGCTCGCCGACTACGCCGCCATGAGCTTGCGTCGCGCGGCGGAGCGCGTTGACGGCGTGCTCGATCCGGCGAAGGTCGCAACATGGCGCGACAAGCATCAGGACGCCCTGCGCGCGCTGCCGGGCCTCGACGCGAAGTTCGCCGACGCGCAGAAGGCCGCCGAGGCGATCGGCGACGTCGCCGTGCGCCAGCGTCAGGCGGCCGACGCGTTCAGCTTCGGCGCGGTCGGCAAGCTGCTTGGGATCGACGATCCGGCGGACGTTCAGCGCGTCATCGGCGGCGTGTTCACGCGTCAGGACGCGGCGAAGCAGATGCGCCACCTTGCCGAGCTGACCGCCGGCAAGGTCGAGGCGCGCCAAGGCCTGCGCAAGGCCGTCGCCGACATCATCGTCTCGAAGGCGAGTCTGACCGGCGAGGCGGCGACGAGCGGGCGCGACCAGCTCTCGGCCGACAAGTTCAGCGCCTTCCTGAAGCAGAACCGACAGGCGATGCGCCACGTCTTCAACGACGCCGAGCTGGAAAGCATGACCGCGGTCGCGAGCGACATGCGCAGGGCGAGCCGCTCGCTCAACGCCGTGCGCATTCCGAACCAGTCGAACACCAGCCAGGACTTGCTCGCCGTCAGCCGCGGTAGGCCCTCGATCCTCGAGACGCTGCTTGCGGCCAAGGACGCCCCCGGCGGAATGATCGCGGCGACGATGCTTGGTCATGCCTTCGGCGCGCCCGCCATCGCGGCGAGCGTCGTGGCTTCGTTCCGGCATGCAGGACTTCAGCGCGTCGACGATGTTGTGAAGCAGGCATTGCTCGACCCGCAGCTCGCAAAACGCCTGCTCGAACGCGCCGCACAGACCAGAGGCGAGCAGGCCGCCCATGCCCGAGGGCTCGGGGCCGCCCTTACGCGCTCGGCCGTCCTTCCCTCCATCACCCGACCTTCGTCGGGCTCCAATCCCTGAACCTTGAGGATCATCAAATGTCGTTCGCCAGAAACACCTACCGCGTGAAGGAAAACGACGCCCGTCGCTGCTCGACGTGCCAGTTTTCAGGCGTCATGCAGCGCGACAACGCCGCGGCGACGACGCATTGCCATCGCCGCCCGCCGATCTCCAACGGCCGCCGCGAGTGGCACTTCCCGCAGGTCGGGCCGGCGGGAAGTTGCTCGGAATGGGTAGCGAAGGTCGACGAGCCGCGCGACGGGAATGGCGCGCCGGAGCGCCTTCTGTGCGCCTTGTGCCGGCATTCGTCCGCGGGCGCTCATGCGTGCCGGCTTCGGGCGCCGGCGCACATCACGCATGAAGGCGATGCGGTCTATCCCGAGATCAGTCCGACGCGTTGGTGTGGCGAGGCGGAGGTTGAGGCCGGGATTGAGAACGAGGTCTTCATCGGCGCGCCGCCCGCCGTCGTCTACGATCTGCGCGACCGCAGAAAGGCCGGATGATGACGGGCGAGGTCGTCGACCTCGATGGCGTGCGCGACCTGCTCATTCCGCAGCGGGGCGAGATCGACGAGCGGGGCGTCTCGCGCCTCGCTCGCGACTGGTGGTCAGCCTATGAGGCCCGCCGCGCCGCCGAGCGCGAGGCGGAGAGCGAGAATGACAGGCGCTCGCGCGTGCTTCTCGAGACGAAGGCGGCGAAGCGGATCGCAGGAAGTCGGCGCGCCTATCGGCGCAAGGTCGAAGCTACAGGTTGAGGGGATGAAGATGGCGGACCCTACGCCACAGGTTGAATATGACGCCAATCTCGGCGAGCTTTCCGATCTGGCGAGCGCGCTCAGGGTGATCGAAGCCCGGCGCGAGAGCGAGCGAAACGCCGCCCTGCGCAAACTCGCCGCGGAATTGCCGCCCAACATGCGCACGCTCATCTTCGAGCAAAACGGACGTATGGAGGTCGACCGCGACGCCGAGACCACGCTTTACATCGCAGGCCGCCCCGATCTTGTGAAGCGGCTTGAGGACGCCGCATGGCAATGGGACGCGACAGGCGAGGGCCTCGATGTGGCGTGGGCGCGCCACGCCGCCCTGCAAACACGCTGCATTGAGTTATTCGCCGCCCTTAATCCGGCGTGAGGGGAGATGACCGTGACCGATGATTCTCTCTGGCTCCGATGCGCCGAACAGGCTTGGGGCGAGCACTGGCAGTCTGAGATGGCCCGCTACTTCGGCAAATCGCGCCAGTGGGTCAATCACATGGTCAAAGGCCGCCATCGGCCGCCGCCCGACATCATGATCTACTTGCGCGAGCTTCTGGTCCGCCAGCGACAGCAATCGCTCGACCTGATCGCAGAAATCGACGCGACGCCCGGAGCGCAGGCCGGAAGATGGACAGGGCAATAACGGGAGGCGATTGGTTGCGGAGGCAGGATTTGAAAGGGCCTTCAGCGCATGGTTGCAACACGCTGCGGACCGATTTCTCAAGTCACTTGGGATTTTGCCCATGTCAGCCAAAAATTGCCTGATAATCGTCGATTAGGCGGATGGCCGATGCTTCGGCGCTTTCAGCCATGATCGACGCCATGCGCCGAGCCGCGGAATTGCGCGACGTCGCCTCGATCCGCTCGCCGATTGCGACGACATCATTGAGAGCGTCGATCGCGGCCTCAAACGCCCGCTGACAGTCTTCGGGATCAAATGGCCGCTCAAGCACCGCGTTGACGGTGCAAATCATGTCCTGAGCGCGACCCATCGTGGTGCGGAGTTCGGCGGCCTCGTCGAATGGAAGAAATTCTTTCATCGTCTCAACCTCACGCCCGGCCCGCCGTCGCGCATTTCGCCTTCGTCCAAAAAGATCACGCCGGCGGCTTCGAGAGCGGATCGCATCTTTGCAACAGCTTCGTCTGAAACCCGTGCGCCTTCCGTCTCGAAACGCTTAACTGTTGGTCCAGAAAGGCCGGAGGCTGTTGCCAGCCGCTCCTGCGACCAACCGAGCATCGCCCGTGCGCCTCGCGTTTGTGCTGGCGACGGAAGAAAGGACTTGACCTGTTTTGACTCATGACCCATGATTCAAAACGTATCCCATATGCCGCCATGAATGGCAACCAAAATCCCGAAATTCGCGACACAGAACGTCGTGAAAATCGCGACAAAGGAGAGTGTAGGTATGACGAATTCCGAGATTGCACATCCCGACGCCGAACTGATCCGCCTCGGCGCTATGCTCGACGAAGCGAGCCGGAAAACCATCGCTCTCGAAGCCGAGCTTCACGACGACCATTCGGGCGGAGATCGCGCCAACTTCGACGCCGCACTCGACGCCGCTTCGGCGATCGTCGACCAGATCGAGCGGCTTTCGGCGACGACCGTGGCGGGCCTCAAGGCAAAGGCGCGCGCGATCGCATGGTGCCGTGATGATGATCCGTTCGACGATGATTTCGTCGGCGGGCGGGGGACGACGGATATGCGGTTGGCTGCATCCGTCCTGCGCGACGTGATGGCGATGCAGGGCGAACTCAATGTCGGAGCCTGACCGGCTCCTGCGCCGAAAGGAGGTCGAGGCGATGGCGGGCATGAGTTGCGCCACGCTCTACCGCAAGATGGCTGACGGGACGTTTCCACGCCCCGTAGCGTCTGGCACGGCAATGAAGCGCTGGCGTCAGTCAGACGTTCAGGCTTGGATCGCCAGCCTATCCGTGGCGCGGCCCGCTCAGTAGATTACTGACGGTCCGCTAGCGCAACTCACTGTTATCATGGCAATGGAAGTAATCTAATGACGATCATCATCAAAGATATCGCGACGCTCTACGCCCAATTCACGGCCGCCGCCGCCGAGTATGACAGGATCGACGACGCGCTCGATTGCGATGGCGCTCTTGGCGAAGCCGCGATTGATCGACGGGACCTCGCCCTTGAAGCGCTGGCCGACATGACGCCGCGGACGCAAGCTGAAGTCGCGATCCTCGCCCAGGCGGCGCTTGATTGCTCCTGCCTCGGCGACATTGAGCTCGACCGCTCCGATCCGTTGAGCCGGATACTCGTCAACATCTGGCGCTCGGCGTCGGGGGGAGCCGGCGAACCGCCTCGCCCGGATTGGACACTCCCAACATCGCAGGTGTGAGGGGAAACGCGGCGCTCTGCTCCGGCGGGGCGCCCCATTGGGGTGTTTGTGATGACGAAAGAGGAAATCGCCGCAAGGTTTGGTGGCATGCCCTGCGATGGCCTGGACTGGCCGAAGGTCGAGGCGCTGCGCGCGCAGTACGCGGAAGAGAATCGTGTGAAGTGGCGGGACGTCAGGCGGGGCCTCGTGGTGATCGCCTTCTTTATAGCCGCCTACCTATGGGCGGCGATCAAGCTCGCCGTTGCGGTAGCCGTGTGCCTGATCTACCCACCGCTGTGGGTTGCCCTGCTAATCTATTTCGGCTTCAGGATCGAGCGAGCCCTCCGTATGGTCGGTGAACGGATCATCGAGGAAAACGAAAGGAGCATGAGGCCATGACCGAGATGGGACGCAATGAATGGAAGCCGCTTTGGAGCCGCCGCGTCTTGCGTCTGGGCGACCCGGAGCTTGCTTTGTTTGAGGCGCAGCACATCGTGATCGGCGAGGGAGATCGCCTGCGGTTTTTCGCGAACCTGCGCGCGGGTTCGCCCAACCGGCGACGGTTGTGCGGGCGTCAGATGGTCACCTCGGAAGACCTTGATCGCCTCATCGACGATTGAGGCTTTTCCGCAGGTTTCGCCAAAATCATCCGTGGGTGTATTGACACTTCCGCCCGCGTTCGTATTGTTGGTAGAGGCATAGGAGGTGCCGCCCTTTTTCAGGGCCGGCTGCCTATGCAGGATGCAATCGGCCGGCTCCCCAATGTAGAGCCTTGTCATGGCCGTCGCAAAAACATCCTCCGAAAGCAACAGCACCGTCGCGGTCAATAGCTTGCGTTTGCTCTCCGTCAAGGAGCTATGCGAACTGCTCGGAGTCAGTCGGTCGAAGGTTTACGTCGAGATGGCGTCCAGACGCCTCCGGTGCATAAAGCTCGGCGGCAGCACGCGCTTTCGGCTCGCCGACGTCGAGGCCTACCTCAACGGCCTCGACGCCTGAAATCGGCAGGCGGCGCCTCGGCGCGCGCCTACACCCCCGAAAAAGTGAACGCCGCCCGTGGCAAGCGGACGGCGTTCGGAATGGAGACAACCTGACATGAAATCCATACCTCAACCCGCTTCGGCGGGCAAGTCGCGTATCGCGAAAAACGCGATCGAGCGCGGTCCAGAGAGTGATCGACGCTTCCTCGCGCGCTTCTCCGATCGGTGCTTTTACGTGCGGTTCGCCGACGTCGCCGAAGCCGCGCTCGTTCCGCCTCCGCCACCCGGCAAGGCCATCTTCGTCGCCATTCATCAAATTGCGCCCGGCGTCAGAGCCCGGAAGTTTTTTGGCGCGAACGCGACGTTCGATCCTGATCGCCTGACCGAGGCCGAGGCGGCGGCGTGTTTCGAGTTCGCCGTGACGGGGGAGGTGCGCTGATGACCGCCCTCGACTTCACCTTCGATCCATCAACCCTTCTTCACAACTTCGACGTGGCGTGCAAGCTCGTCGCGGCTGGCCTTCGCGTCTTCGCCTGCGACAACACCAAGCGTCCGGCGCCGGGCGTCGGAAGCTGGCCGACGACGGCGACGAGTGACCCCGAGGTCATCGCCCGCATGTGGGCGCACAATCCCGACTATCTCGTCGGCCTGCACCTTGGCTCCGCTCATTTCCTTGTCGTCGACGCCGATGGTCGCGCCGGGCTTTGGGCCTTCAGGGCGTTTTGCGCCGCGCGCGGCATTTCGCTCAAGGGCGTTCCAACAGTCTACACGCCGAGCGGCGGAGCTCACCACTTTTTTCGCCAGCGCGAAGGCGACAGGCTCGGCAACGGCCGTGGCGCACTGCCGCCCAAGAGTGTTTTCAACGTCGACGTCCGCGGCGCGGTCGGCTACACGATCGCGCCGGGCACGATCAAATGGGACGACGCCATCGCCGACGCCTATTCGATCGAGGGCGGCGATCCGCTTGCGATCCTGAACGCGCCGGAACTCCCCGACGCCCTGCGCGACGTGCTGCTCGGCAAGCCGTCGAATGACAACATCCACGCTCTCGACGAGGCCGGGCGCGCGGCGCTCCGCGATCACTTCGCCCGCGACTTCGACGAGCTGCTCGACGATCTTGCCGAGATGGGCGAGCACGGTCCGCGCGCCGCGCGCCTGCGCGCTGTTGCGAGGCTTGCCGGCCGCCATGTCGCGGGACCGGCGCGGTTTGATCGCGGACTTGCCGAGAAACGTCTTTTCGACGCTGCGACGATCAACGAGCTTGTCGAGGATTTCGGCGTTCAGTGCGTCGAGGCGACGATCCGCGCCGCCTTCGACGAGGGCGAGAGCGAACCCTTCGACTATGGCGGCCCGGCGACGTGCTCGGCTCCAGAAGCCGCTGAAGCTTTCGAGCGTAAAGCGCCAGAGCCGGAGGAGGAGCCGAGGGTATCGGTTAAGCCGACACCTTTGCCGACCATCTCTCCTGCGCTCGCCGGCGGCGTCGAGCCGATCACGATCGAGCATCCTCGCGTTCGCGCCTATGTCGAGCAGGCCGTCCATGACGAGATCTCGAAGCTCGCCAACACCGGCGAGGGCGGCCGGAACAACCAGCTCAATGCCTCCGCCTTCGCCCTCTATCAGTTCGTCGGCGCGGGCCTGCTCTCAGACCATGAGGCGCATCTCAAGCTCGTCGCTGCGGCCGACGCCTGCGGTTTGATCCGCAGCGACGGGCGCTCGTCGGTCCTCAAGACGATCGCCTCCGGCCACCGCGCCGGCCTCGCGCAGCCGCGCAAGATCGTAGAGGAATTCGAGGCGGAGGAGGAACGCGCTCGCATCAATGGAGCCGAGCAGGCGCGGATGCTGATGCGCCTAGACGATGGCTCGCTCGCCGACGCGGAAACGGGCGAGATCGTCGGCGAGACGCCGCCCGATCCGCGCGACGATGAAATGCCCGACCATTTGACACGGCCGGGCGGCCTTCTCGATGAGATCGTCGAATGGATCGTCGCCTCGTCGGAATATCCGAGCCGCGTTCTTGCGCTGTCCGCGGCGATCGCCGTGCTCGGAACCGTGATCGGACGGCGCGTCGCCGGGCCGACTGGCTCCGATACTTCAATCTATGCTCTGAACGTCGCGCCGACAGGCGCGGGCAAATCCGCGCCGCAGCAATGCGCGCATAGTCTAATCTCCGCAGTTGAAAGTAAACTTCTCGGACCAAGCGACTTCACGTCGTGCTATGCAATCGAAAGTCATCTTGCGGACAAGCCGCTTTCGCTTTGCATCATGGATGAATTCGGGTCATTTCTTGCGAAAGTCACACATCAAAGGTCAAACTCATACCAGCAGGAAATAACCAAAGTCCTCCGTCGCGCATGGGACGCCTTCGCAGAATACAGCGGTTTGCAGCGCGTGGATAAGGTCGCCCCGTCCATGAAGTGGCCAGCGCTATCGCTGATCGGCTCATCGACGCCGGGCGAGATGTTCGACGCTCTTTCGTCCAAGAGCGCAACTGACGGGTTCCTGAACCGCTTCCTGATCTTTCAGACCGCGGTCAAGGGGCGGAGCGCGAGACCTACGGCCGACAAGCGGCGTCCGCCGGAAGAAATCGTTTACTGGCTCAAGAACCTCTACGACCAATGCCGCGGCGACCAGTATGGCGTCGATTTTGGCGAACAGCCGCTCGCCGAGCTGAACGAAAACGATCAAATTCAGCTCACGTGGGCTGATGATGTCGTCGCCGACGCCTTTGACGATCTGCGGGAGAAGATGGTCGATCGCATAGACGAGGACGACTGCGGCCCGCTGTTTTCGCGGACGGCGGAATATACTGTTCGGCTTGCCACGATCTGCGCCGTCAGCCGCGACGGGCTTGAGGCGCGCGTCACGGCGGCTGATCTCGATTGGGGCGCGGGCGTGGCGCTCTGGTCCGCCGAGCGCATGGCGCGTGAGGCTGAGCTTCGGATCGCCGACAATCTGGCGCAGGCGCAAGCGAAGGAGGTGCTACGGGCCATCGTCGGGGCGCGCAGGCCTATCTCTCATAGCGAGCTTCTGTTGAAGTTGAAGCACAAGTTCCGGGCGCGCGACTTGAAGGAAATCCTCGATAGCCTTCGGGAGGCTGGCGACGTGATCGAGGAAACCGTCTCGACCTCAGGACGGCCGCGCAAGGTCTACAGACGCGGACGCTAAACCCGCCGCCAAGCCGACCATCAAGGGCGCCTTTCGGGGCGCTCTTTTTTTGCGCCACGGTCAGGTTTGAGGGCGTCCCAGGGGGGGGGGGGCTTTCTTTCCAACTTCTTTACCGGGCCCGGTAAAGAAGTCACCCTCATACGGTTAAGGCCTAGTTACCTTCTTTACCCTTTTTTACCGCTTCTTTACCGCGGTTTTGGTAAAGAAGGTCAGCTCATAAGTGATTGATATATATATAATATATATCTTCTTATACCTTCTTTACCTTTTTTACCGCACCCATGCATGATTGATAGGTTTTGCCTATCAATGTTGCGATATTGATAGGCTGATACCTATGGTTTGGGTGTGCTTATAGAGAGGTGCGGTAAAAAAGGTAAAGAAGGGTCTGACGCCCTAAATCGGCTACATGAGCGATGCCCATGGCGATACGGCTTACGCTTTTGACGGGCTGCCTCTTCGCCACCTCGCCATATAGCCAAGCTCAAGACGGAAGCTCAAATTAACACGATACATCTGTGAAATAAGTCCGCCTTTCCGTTGCGGCTCGCCCCGAGCGCCGCGACGTAATGACGAAGGTGTGATCGGCCGTTTCCCGCTCTCGGAAGGCTCGATTTATGCATAGAGCGCGGCTTCGCGCCCCAGGTGGCGAATTGGCGAAAAAAATGACGCCCGTCTCGCCGCCGAGACGTGTTCCCCCCTCTGCACGCACATGGGGAGCGTCAATGGATGTTAACCGCCAAAACAGGGGCGCTGGCGGGCGTTCTGTGATATGATGGCTGAAGATAGCGCTCAGGCGTTAAAGCCCGCCAGCGGGCTTCTTTGGGGGATTTGAGATGGAAGCCATCGAGATGTTCAGCCCGCGAGCCGTGGCGCTGGCGCACCTTCTCATCCGCTCGCCCGAGCTGGCCGTGAAAGGCTTCACCGCCATCGACGTGCGGCGCGCCGCCGGTGACTCGGCAGAGCGCATGCATCTTCTCGACGGCGACGACGCCGAGCGAGCTTGCCGTGAGCTTCTCGAGATGCGGCTGATCTCCATGGACCCTGGGTCGTCGTCCAGTGGAAGCGAGAAGCCGAGCTTCTACTTCAAGCGCGACGATCTGGTCGCACAGTTCGGCTACTGACAGCTCGCCAGCTCGTCGCCTTCACGCGGCGAGCACTTCCTCGACGATGCCCGGCCGTTTGGCCAGCATGGCGAGCAGCACGCGCGCCGGGCCCTCGGGGACGCGGCGGCCCTGCTCCCAATTGCGCAGCGTGCCGAGCGAAACGCCGACCGTCTCGGCGAAGCGCGCCTGGGAGAGGCCCGCCTTCGCGCGGATCGCCGCGACGTCGATCTCCTTCGGAATATGCACGCGCGCCGCCTTCGCCTCGCCCTTCAGGAAGGCGGCGGCTTCGCCCATGCCGCGCAGGAGCCCGTCGAAATCCTCATCCTTCATTTGCGCCTCCCAGGTCGCGCACGAGCGACGCCGCGACTTTCGCCAGCGTCGCCTCCTGCTCCTTCGTCAGATCGGCCGCTTCGTTCTTGGCGAAGACCCAAAGCAGGGCGGCGGGAAACCGGGCGGAGTGAAACCAGTAGATCACCCGTCCGCCGCCGCGCTTGCCGCGGCCCTCAAGCGGCACGCGCAGCTTGCGCAGGCCGCCCGTGCCTTTGACGAGAACGCCAGCCATCGGATCGGCCGCGATTATGTCGACGATCGTGGCGCGCTCTTCGTCCGACATGATCCGCGACGCCTTCGAGATGAAGGCTTCGGTTTCCATGACGGTGTGGAGCGCTCTCGCCATGGGCGGATAATACGCCGCTGACGTAGTACGTCAATGGCGTATTATCCGATTGCTGTACGAAGCGTCGACGCCGTGGGGCGGCTCTTCAGCCAAGCTTGGCAAGAGCCGCCTGACGCGCGAAATTCCGCCGCGTGCGCCACGTCAAAACGACGCATCGCCGGTCATGCCAAATCATCCGTTCTAAATCCGCAAGTAGGGCCTGAAGTGGGGCCAGAAAAATAGACCGTTCGATTTATTCAGATAAAACAATATCTTGATGAATACGCATGGCGGACGGCTCATCCGCCGGGAAGGCCCTTCTCGACCGCGTCGAGCGCCGTCCGGATTTCCGCGAGGATCAGCCTGTCCGCCGCGCTCTGGTCGACGTCGGGCACGTCCCAGTCGAAGATCGCGCGATATTTCTCGACGAGCGCCTTCACGTCGCCGGCGAGCTGCTTGCGATGGCGGTCCATTTCAACCTGTTCGATCTCGCTCATGGATGTCCTTTCTGGTTTTCCGAGCGTTTACGGGATTGCGCCGTCCGGGGCGCGCAAGTCCGATATGGCGTGCCGGCGCCATACCCAAAAGGCGAGCAGCGCCACCGGGACGCCGATCAGCGACGTGCCGACGAAGAACCAGGTGAAGCCGGTCCGCTCGATGAAGAAGCCCGAGGCGCCGGCGAGCAGGCTGCCGGGAAAGGCGCAGAGCGAGGTCATCAGCGCATACTGGCTCGCCGCGTGCTCGGTCGAGACGAGGCTCGACATATAGGTGATCAGCACGACGGAGGCGAATGCGTAGGCGAAGCTGTCGATCGACACCGTCGTCGCGAACAGCCAGAACTCGCCGCCGCCGTGATCGCCATGCGCGGCGAGATAGGCGAGCGCGAGATGCGAGGCCGAGGCGGAGACCGTCGCGATCAGCAGGCTCGCCATCAGCCCGAGGCGCAGCGTGAGCACGCCGGCGAGCGCCGTTCCGCCGATCCCGACCCAGAAGCCGAACAGCTTCGTGACAGTCGCTATGTCGGAATTGGAGTAGTGCAGCTCCTTGAACAGCGGGATCGCCATCGCGTTCGAGACATAGCCCGGCATGCGGAAGCCGGCGATCAGCAGCAGCACGGGAAAGGCCATGCGTCCGAGCCGGCCGGTCAGGTCGCGGATCGGCTCGACGATGGTTTCGCCGACGCTCTTGGGCTTGCGGCGCGGCGCGAGGTCGGAGGGCGGCTCGGGCGCGGCGAGCGCGGCGATCACGCCCGGCGCCATCAGCGCGGCCATGGCGAGATAGGCGGCGCGCCAGCCGAAGGCGTCGGCGAGGTAGAGCGCGCCGGCGCCGGCGGCGAGGTTGCCGACGCGCCAGCCGATCTCGGCGGTCGACGACATCAGCGACTGGCGCTCGGCGGGAGCGACGGTGATGCGCCAGCCGTCGATCACCGTGTCCTGCGTCGCCCCGACGAAGCCGAGCGCCAGCGAGAACAGCACGGTCCAGGCGAGACGCTGGCCCGGATCGCCGAAGGCGACGGCGGCGAGCGCGAGCGCCACGCCGATCTGCGAGACGACGATCCAGCCGCGCCTTCGCCCGAGCAGACGCGAAAGGATCGGCGCGTCGTAGCGGTCGAGGAAGGGCGCCCACAGGAACTTGAATTTATAGGCGAGCGTCATCTCGGCCATCAGGCCGAGCGTCTCGATCGAGACGCCGGCCTCCGACAGCCATGCCGATTGCGTGGCGTAGACGAGCAGGAAGGGAATGCCGGAGGAAAAGCCGAGGCCGAGCATGGCGGCGAGCGCGCGGTCGGAGCGCAGTTCGCGCAGGATAGAGAGGCCGGAGGCTTCGTTCATGACGCGATGCTACCGGCCGCATGGGCGATTCGGAAAGGGGCGTCATGTCCCGGTCAGGGATTGGGCGCGATCTCATTCTCGACAGCGTCGAGCGCGGTCCTGATCTCGGCGAAAATCAGCCGGTCGGCCGCGCCCTGGTCGACGTCCGGCGCGTCCCAGTCGAAGATCGCGCGATATTTATCGACGAGGGCTTTGACGTCGCCGGCGAGCTGGGCGCGGTGGCGGTCCATTTCGATCTGTTCGATGGGAGGCATAAGCGATATTTCTTTCGCCACTTGAATATTATCTCTCTAGTGAGCCGCCTTAAGGACTAGGTTCCGAAACTGTTTTGGTAGTGGCATTCGGCAGAAGAGGAAATCTTATTCAGAGGTTTATAAATATACCTTATAATCGACCCGGCCGTCGAAGCTTAACATATGCCCGGAAAACTGGATCAGCAAATTCGTATGAGCCACGTGTATCGGGAACTTTTACTAAAATTGGTCCGTAGCGCTCTTCAATCAATCGCGGAAGGAGTTGATCCATATATTCGACACCAAGCTCTTGTGCCGAAGAGCGGCTTTTAGCTAGGAAAACCTGCCCGAGTTGAGCATCATATTCCGCACGATTATCCTTTTGTTCTGCTAATAGGGCAAGAAGCATGGCCCGATCCTCTGACTGCCCAATGGCCCGTTGGTATGTTTCTTCCAAACTTGGGAAAGCTTGTCCAGACAACATCTTATTTTTTATTATTTTTAGTATTTTAATATCAACATGATTTGTACCGAGCGTATTCGCTTCGTTGACACACGATTTTCCAATAAGCTGCGCAAAATATGGGTAACCTTCGCATAAATCAGAAATTTCTCCTATACATTCCTTCGAAAACGTCACCGTATTAGAAAATAATTTAGTGGCAACATTAAATATTTCTTCTGTTTCATTACGAGACATGGGCTTTACAAAGATAGAGCCTTGTTCTATTAAGCGACCAATCGACCCATGATCGGAGATAAGACCACTAAGATCTTGACCAATACCACAAATTCCAAATTTTACTTTGTCGCTCGAAAGGGATTTAATCAACGATCCCAATCCTGATTTATCTTTTATAACATCAAATTCGTCAAGTAAAATTAGTAGGGCGTCGCGTTTTCTGAATATCCTATTGTTATTGTCAACAACTGAGCTTGCAAAATTTCGGAAAGTTTGGATAATATCTCCGGGAATAGCGTTTGTATATTTTGCCGCCTCTTGACCTTTTGCACCCCAATTAAGTACCTTGAGATCTAACCCTACCGAGCCTTCGCTTGTGCGCGAAAATTCAGTTAGGGCTTTACCTTTGTCAGGTACTAGACGCAGTAGCCCGTCCTCTTCGTTTGTATCATTACACAAGCGCGTAATAAGATCATTGGCTCCGCTAATCATAGAATCGCATTGATAATATACAGTATAGTAAGAACGTGGCGTCTTAGGAAGAAGATGATTTAGGCCCGCACGTCTAACGAGTTCATAATCGCCATTCGCGAGTGCTTGGATCTGACGTGTTAATGAGGATTTTCCAACGCCTCTCTTTCCATATATCGCTATTAATCCAAGCGATGAATTTAACGCAGCGATTGCCTCACTTACGAGGTCCGCGCGACCGACAAAGCGATTTGGGTCTTTTATAACGTCAGAAGTAAATCCGACCTCAGGATTCATAAAGGTGAACAATGCGGTGGCCTCTAAAGGAAGGGGTTGGTTTTAAGTGGCATTCAACTTGCGTCAACTGCACCCCGTCGTCGCGCCACACGTGTCGCACTTCAGGCACGTGCCGTTCCGCACCAGCGTGAAATTCCCGCATTCGCCGCAGGCTTCGCCCGTGTAGCCCTTCATTCGCGCCTGGGCGCGGCGGTCGCTCGCCGCCGGGGCGGGGGCGGCGGGCTCGGACCAGCCGAGGCGCTCGAAGGCGTCCTCGGCCTCGACCGACGCCGGCTCCTTCAGCGCGACCGCGACGCCGCCGGCGACGAGGGTGAGCTTGTCGCCCTTGGCGCGGACGAAGCCGCTCGAGATCAGCTTGGCCGCGCCGGCGCCTTGCGGGGCCTTCGGGTCCTTGCCCTGCGCCTCGCCCTTGCCGAGCACGTCATGGCCGATGTCGGAGGGGTCGATATGAGCGAGGTCGTTGCGCCCGAGATAGGAGATGGCGAGCTCGCGGAAGATGTAGTCGAGAATCGACGTCGCGTTGCGGATCGCGTCGTTGCCCTGCACGAGGCCCGCCGGCTCGAAGCGCGTGAAGGTGAAGGCCTCGACATATTCCTCGAGCGGCACGCCATATTGCAGGCCGACCGAGATCGCTATGGCGAAATTGTTCATCAGCGAGCGGAAGGCCGCGCCCTCCTTGTGCATGTCGATGAAGATCTCCCCTAACCGCCCGTCGGAATATTCGCCGGTGCGCAGATAGACCTTGTGGCCGCCGACCACCGCCTTCTGCGTGTAGCCCTTGCGCCGGTCGGGCAGGCGCTCGCGCTCGCGCATGCGCTCGACGATCCGCTCGACGATTTTTTCGGCCACCGTCGCGGCGCGCGCCGGGGCGCTGGCGGAGACGAGCGCCTCGAGCGCTTCGTCCTCGTCCTCTCCGTCGTCGATGAGCTGGCTGTTCAAGGGCTGCGACAGCTTCGAGCCGTCGCGGTAGAGCGCGTTGGCCTTGAGGCCGAGCTTCCACGACAGCATGTAGGCCTCGCCGCACTCCTCGATCGCGGCCTCGTTCGGCATGTTGATGGTCTTCGAGATCGCTCCCGAGATGAACGGCTGCGCCGCCGCCATCATGCGGATGTGGCTTTGCGTCGAGAGATAGCGTCTGCCCGTGCGCCCGCAGGGCGAGGCGCAGTCGAACACGCCGTAGTGCTCAGGCCTGAGGTGCGGCGCGCCCTCGACCGTCATCGCGCCGCAGGCGTAGACGTTGGCGGCCTCGACCTCGGCCTTCGAGAAGCCGAGGAAGGCGAGCAGGCTGAAGTTCTGGTCTTCGAGCTTTTCGGCCGGAATCTTCAGCGCATCGGTGAGGAAAGTTTCGCCGAGCGTCCATTTGTTGAAAACGAAGCGGATGTCGAAGGCGCTCCTGAGCGAGGCTTCGAGCGCCGCGAGCTTATCGTCCGAAAAGCCCTTCGCCTTGAGGCTCTCGTGGTTGACGCCGGGCGCGCCCTTGAGGCTCGCGCGCCCGACCGCATAGTCGACGATCGCCGTGATCTCGTGTGGCGCATAGCCGAGCGCGCGAAGACCCTCGGGCACGGCGCGGTTGATGATCTTGAAATAGCCGCCGCCGGCGAGCTTCTTGAACTTCACCATGGCGAAGTCGGGCTCGATGCCGGTGGTGTCGCAGTCCATCACGAGGCCGATGGTGCCGGTCGGCGCGACGACCGAGACCTGCGCGTTGCGATAGCCATGCGCCTCGCCAAGCGCGACGGCTTCTTCCCACACCGTCTTCGCCCGCTCCCCGAGCGCGGAAAAGGCGCCGAGCGCGGAATGGTCGAGCGGGACGGGGAGGATCGACAGCGCCTCATAGCCCGACGCCTCGCCACGCGCAGCCCGCGCATGGTTGCGCATCACCCGCGCCATGGCGGAGGCGTTGGCCTCGTGACCCTCGAAGGGCCCGAGCTCGCGCGCCATCTGCGCCGAGGCGGCGTAGGCGGCGCCGGTGAGGATCGCCGAGAAGGCGGCGCAGACGGCGCGGCCCTGATCGCTGTCGTAGGGAACGCCCGCCGACATCAGGAGGCCGCCGATATTGGCGTAGCCGAGGCCGAGCGTGCGGTATTTGAAGGAGTTGACGGCGATCTCCTTCGAGGGGAACTGCGCCATCATCACCGAGATTTCGAGCGCCACCGTCCACAGCCGGCAGGCGTGCTCATAGCCCGCGACGTCGATCGCTCCGCTCGCGGCGTCGCGGAACTGGAGAAGGTTCAGCGAGGCGAGATTGCAGGCGGTGTCGTCGAGGAACATGTATTCGGAGCAGGGGTTCGACGCGACGATCGGGCCGGCCGCCGGGCAGGTGTGCCAGTCGTTGATCGTCGTGTGATATTGCAGCCCCGGGTCGGCCGAGGCCCAGGCGGCCTCGGCGATCCTGCGCCACAGGTCGCGCGCCTTCAGCGTCTTGTGCGTCTTGCCGTCGAGCCGGCGCGTCAGCCGCCATTCTCCGTCGCTCTCCACCGCGCGCAGAAATTCGTCGGTGAGGCGCACGGAATTGTTGGAGTTCTGGCCGGAGACGGTGAGATAGGCCTCCTTGTCCCAGTCGGTGGTGAAGGTCTCGACCTCGATCTCGCAAACGCCCTGCCGCGCGAGCTGGATCGCCCGCTTGATCGAGGCGTCGGGCACGAAAGCGCGCCGCGCCAGCTTGATCTCGCGTTTTAGGGCGGGGTTCTTCTCGGGGTTGAAGCAGTCGTCGCCCGGCCCCTCGCAGTTGAGGCAGACGCGGGCGACCGCGCGCATCGCCTTGCGCACGGCCTTCGAGCCGGCGACGAGGGCGGCGACCTTGCGCTCCTCGCGCACCTTCCAGTCGATATAGTCCTCGATGTCGGGGTGGTCGGCGTCGACGACGACCATTTTTGCGGCGCGCCGCGTCGTGCCGCCGGACTTGATCGCGCCGGCCGCCCGATCGCCGATCTTCAGGAAGGACATCAGCCCCGAGGACTTGCCGCCGCCCGAGAGCTTCTCGTTCTCGCCGCGCAGCTTGGAGAAATTCGAGCCGGTGCCCGAGCCATATTTGAACAGGCGCGCCTCGCGCACCCACAGGTCCATGATGCCGCCCTCGTTGACGAGGTCGTCGGCGACCGACTGGATGAAGCAGGCGTGCGGCTGCGGATGCTCATAAGCCGAGGCCGAGGCGACGAGCTCCTTGGTGAAGGGATCGACGTAGAAATGGCCCTGCGCCGGCCCGTCGATCCCATAGGCCCAGAAAAGGCCGGTGTTGAACCATTGCGGCGAGTTCGGCGCGGCCATCTGCCTCGCCAGCATGAAGCGCAATTCGTCGAAGAAGGCCTGCGCGTCGGCCTCCGAATCGAAATAGCCGCCCTTCCAGCCCCAATAGGCCCAGGTTCCGGCGAGCCGGTCGAACACCTGCCGCGCCGAAATCTCGGAGACGAAGCGCTCGCCCGCGGGCAGGGCGGCCAGCGCCTCCTCGTCCGCGACGGAGCGCCACAGGAAGGAGGGGACGGAATTCTCCTCGACGCGCTTCAGGCGCGCCGGCGCGCCGGCCTTGCGGAAATATTTCTGGGCGAGCACGTCGGTCGCGACCTGGCTCCAGGCGGCGGGAACCTCGACGCCCTTGAGCTGGAACACGAGGGAGCCGTCGGGATTGCGGATCTCGCTGTCGGCGAGGCGGAACTCGACGTCGGCGTAGGCCGACTGGCCTTCCCTCGTGTAGCGGCGCGCGATCTGCATGGGTGGCGTCCTGAAGCTTGACTAGATTTTGTGGATTGAAGCGGAGTTTGCTCCTATATGTAGGAAGGATTGGCCGTTTCGCGCGCAGAGTCGAGGCCTTGACACGAAAAAAAGGGACTTGTCCCCGATTCGCCCCGGCGCTCGGCGGAGCCCGCGGCCGAGCCTTCGCCGGCGCCGGGCTGGACAGCGGACGCCGCCGCCGCCATAAAGCCGCCTTGACGCTTGACGAACGCCGCTTGGCGCGCCGCCCGAACCGAGAGCCTGGCCGATGAAATATCTGCTGATGATCTTCACGTGGTGGAACGGCGCGACGCTGAACTCCCGATTTTACACCTGGCTGCACGGGACGCTCGTCGGAACCGACGAATTCGGCAACCTCTATTACCGCGGCAAGAAGATCGACCCGGCGCTCGGCTTCGAGCGGCGCTGGGTGATCTACAATGGCTACGCCGAGGGCTCGGCGACCCCGCCCGGCTGGTACGGCTGGCTGCATCACACCGTCGACGTTCCGCCGACCGACGAGAAATACGAGCCGCGCGAGTGGCAGCTGCCCTATATCCCGAACCTCACCGGCACGCCCGAGGCCTGGCGTCCGCCGGGCTCGACGCTGCGGGCCGGCGCGCGGCCGAAGGCCACCGGCGACTATGAGGCCTGGAGCCCTGAAGCTTAAGGCCCGTGAAATGACGAGGACCGCCGCGCGGCCGCGCGCTTTCCGCGCGCGCCTTCTCGCCGCCCTCGCCGGCGCGGCGGCCCTGTGCTCCTTCGCGTCGGGCGCGCTCGCCGATCGCATCAAGCATCCGGTCGCCGTCTTCTCCGGCCTCGACAAGATCACCGGCCGGATCATCTCCTTCGAGGTCGCGATCGACGAGACGGTGCAGTTCGGCTCGCTGCAGATCACTCCGCGCGCCTGCTACACGCGGCCGGCGACCGAGACGCCGCAGACGATCGCCTTCCTCGAGGTCGACGACGTCGACGACAAGAACCAGTACAAGCGCATCTTCTCGGGCTGGATGTTCGCCGCGAGCCCCGGCCTGCATGGCGTCGAGCATCCGATCTACGACGTCTGGCTGACCGATTGCCGCGGCGGCAAGGAGGCGACGCCGGCGCCCGACGCGCCGGGCGCGCAGACGCCGCCGACCCCTGAGAACGCGGCGCCGCCGCAGGCCGCGCCCGAGCCCAAGAAGACGAAGCCGCGGCGCGTCCAGCCGCACGCGCCGCAGCCGCCCGTCGATCCCTTCGCCGGCGAGTCGGCGTTCCCCGAGCAGGGCGGCCGACGCGGCGGCGAGGGTCCGGTCGAGGTCGCCCCGCCTCCGGGCTTCGACGCGCCGGCCCCCGCGCAGCCGCGCCGCCGTCGCAGCGCGCCCGACCCCTTCGAGGCGCCGGTCCCGCCGGGCGACATCCCGGACGGGCGTTTCTGAGCGGCCAACGCGTCCTCGCATCGTCCGCGCGCCCTTGCTTTCGCCTCTTTCGATCCAAATCTTTCGTTCGAGCGCAGGAGCGCGGCCCAGGACTCGGCCGGGCGTGAACCTTTCCTAAGTTTCATCCCCGCGAAACGGAGACGTAAGCCTCGCTCTCGCAAAGTGTCTTCATGCGCTGCACGGCCGCCGCGGCCGCAGCCTTTCGCCAGTTTCCGATGGAGTGATAAAACCGATGGCTCTTCCCATGATCGACGGCCCCGAGCGGAACGACCGGACGCGCGGCCCGCGCGCGGGCTTGCGCGCGGCCCTTCTCGGCGCCGTCGCCGCGGCGGCGGTGACCGGCTCGATCGCCGGCGCCTTCCTGCCGCACCAGTTCGCGGTCGCAGAGACCGCCGTCCCGGCGGCCAGCGCCCACCCGACCTCCTTCGCCGACGTCGTCGACCATGTCCGCGACGCGGTCGTCTCGGTCAAGGTCAAGATGAACGTCGCCGAGGACGACGCCGACGACGAAGACCAGCCGCGCGGCGGCCAGATTCCGCGCCTCGAGCCGGGCGATCCGCTGGAGCGCTTCTTCCGCCGCTTCGGCCAGCCGGGCGGTCCGGGCGGCCCCGGCGGCCCGTTCGGCCAGCAGGGCCGTCCGCACCAGCAGGCGCAGGCGCAGGGCTCCGGCTTCATCATCTCGCAGGACGGCTATGTGGTGACCAACAACCACGTGGTCGAGAAGGCGAGCGACGTCACGCTCACGACCGACGACGGCAAGACGCTGCACGCGACCGTGGTCGGCACCGACAAGAAGACCGACCTCGCACTGCTCAAGATCAAGGAGCAGGGCTCCTATCCTTACGTGAAGTTCGCGGGCGCGACGCCGCGCGTCGGCGACTGGGTGATCGCCGTCGGCAACCCGTTCGGCCTTGGCGGCACGGTGACGGCCGGCATCGTCTCGGCGCGCGGCCGCGACATCGGCGCCGGACCCTATGACGACTTCCTGCAGATCGACGCGCCGGTCAACCGCGGCAACTCGGGCGGTCCGGCCTTCAACTCCCTCGGCGAGGTCGTCGGCGTCAACACCGCCATCTTCTCGCCGTCGGGCGGCAGCGTCGGCATCGGCTTCGCCATTCCGGCCGAGACCGCGCAGAACATCGTCGCGACGCTCAAGGACAAGGGCTCGGTGGCGCGCGGCTGGATCGGCGTGCAGATCCAGCCCGTGACCGACGAGGTCGCCGACAGCCTCGGCCTCAAGGCGCCGAAGGGCGCGCTCGTCGCCGACGCGCAGTCGAACGCCCCTGCGGCGCAGGCCGGCATCCATTCCGGCGACGTCATCCTCGGCGTCAACGGCGAGCGCATCGACGGGCCGCGCGATCTGGCCAAGCGCGTCGCGGCGCTCGGGCCGGGGGCCAAGGCCGATCTGCTCTACTGGCGCGACGGCGCCGAGAAGACCGTGCAGGTCAAGCTCGGCTCGCTGCCGGAGGAGCGCAGCGAGGTCGCCCGCGCCACAGGCCAGTCCGAGAACTCGGCGCTCGCCGGCCTCGGCCTCAAGCTCGCGCCGGCGTCCTCCGTGCAGGGCGCGGGCTCGGAGGGCGTCGTCGTCGCCGACGTCGATCCGGACGGCGCCGCGGGCCAGAAGGGGATTCGCGTCGGCGACCTCATCATGGAGGCCGGCGGCAAGGCGGTGAGCAAGCCCTCCGACATCTCGGCGGTCATCGCCGACGCCAAGAAGGAAGGGCGCAAGGCGGTGCTCCTGCGCGTCAAGAACAACGACGGCACCCGCTTCGTCGCCGTGGCGACGACGCCCGCGGGCTGACGCGGAGCGCCTTCGCAGCTTAACGAGCCAGCGGGCCGGGCGGCGACGCCCGGCCTGTCTTTTTTCGGGAAACGCGTATTATGCCGGCCATGCGCATTCTCATCGTCGAAGATGATTCGGAGGCGGCCGCCTATATGGCCAAGGCGTTCCGCGAGGTCGGCCATGTCGCCGACCACGTCGGCGACGGCCTCGAGGGCTATGCGCGCGCCAGAGAGGAAGGCTACGACGTCCTCATCGTCGACCGCATGCTGCCCAAGCTCGACGGACTGTCCCTGATCGGCGGCCTGCGCTCGCAGAAGATCCAGACCCCGGCGCTGATCCTCTCGGCGCTCGGCCAGGTCGACGACCGCGTCAAGGGGCTGCGCGCCGGCGGCGACGACTATCTCGCCAAGCCCTACGCCTTCTCCGAGCTGCTCGCCCGCGTCGAGGCCCTCGCGCGGCGCAACGTCAACGGCTCCGGCGAGGAGACGGTCTACCGCGTCGGCGCCCTGGAGCTCGACCGCCTCGCCCACAAGGTCACGCGCGAGGGCAAGGACATCCCGCTGCAGCCGCGCGAGTTCCGCCTGCTCGAATATCTCATGCGCCACGCCGGACAGGTGGTGACCCGCACCATGCTGCTCGAGAACGTCTGGGACTATCATTTCGACCCCCAGACCAACGTCATCGACGTGCATGTCTCGCGCCTGCGCAGCAAGATCGACAAGGGGTTCGAGCCGCCGCTCCTGCAGACCATCCGCGGCGCGGGATACATGATTCGTGACGGCGCTCGCTAAGCTCTTCCGCACCACCGTCTTCAAGGTCTCGCTGGCCTATCTCATCATCACCGCGATCGGCGCGGGGCTCGTGCTCTCGAGCGTCGGCGACAATGTGAAGATGCTGGTCGACCAGCAGATCGCCAACACGGTCGCGGCCGACATCTCCGGCCTCTCCGAGCAATATGCGCAGGGCGGCGTCAACGGCCTCGCCCGCAGCCTCGACGCGCGCATCCAGCGTCCCGGCGCCGATCTCTATCTCCTCACGACCAGCGCCGGCGTGCCGATGGTCGGCAACATCGCCAGCCTGCCGCCGGAGGTGCTCGAGCGCTCCGGCCTCGTCGAGATCGTCTATCAGCCCGCCGGCGAGGACCGCTCCCATCAGCGCCGCGCGCTGGCGCGCATCTTCGGCCTGCCGGGCGGCTTCCGCCTCGTCGTCGGCCACGACCTCGAGGAGGCGGAGAGCCTGCGCAAGATCCTGCGCGACGCCCTGTTCACCTCGCTGTTGTGGCTGATCGCCATCGGCGCCGTCGGCGGGCTGTGGGTCGCGCGGCGCGTCCTCAACCGGGTGGACGCGATCAACGCCCGCGCGCGCGGGATCGTCGTCGGCGGCGACCTTTCCGGGCGCCTTCCCGTCGCCGGGACGGGCGACGAGCTCGACCGCCTGGTCATGAACCTCAACGCCATGCTCGACCGCATCTCGATCCTGATGAGCGGGCTGAAGCAGGTCACCGACAACATCGCCCACGACCTCAAGACGCCGCTGACGCGGATGCGCGGGCGCGCCGAGGCGGCGCTGCGCTTCGGCGCCGGGGCGGAGGACTATCGCGGCGCGCTCGAGAAGGTCATCGAGGAATCGGACCGGCTGATCCAGATCTTCGACGCGCTGCTCAAGATCGCCCGCGCCGAGGCGGGCGCGGCGCCCGAGGGCATGGAGGATTTCGACGTCGGCGCGGTCGTCGCCGACGTCGGCGAGCTCTACGAGCCCGCCGTCGAGGAGCGGGGCCTTGCGCTCGACCTCGACATCGCGCCAAATCTCTACGCCCACGGCAGCCGCGAGCTGATCGGGCAGGCGGTGGTCAACCTGGTCGACAACGCCCTCAAATATGGCGCGGAGCCTGGCGGGGACGAAACGATGGAGAGCGAGTCCGCGGCCCTGCGCCGCGTGCGCCTTTGCGCGCGACGGGGGGAAGGCGCGATCGAGGTCGTCGTCGCCGACCACGGCCGCGGCGTGCCCGAAGCCGACCGCGCCCGCGTGCTCGACCGCTTCGTGCGGCTCGAGAATTCGCGTTCGCGGCCGGGCTCGGGGCTTGGCCTTTCGCTCGCCGCCGCCGTCGCGCGGCTGCATCAAGGCTCGCTGCGGCTCGAGGACAACGAGCCCGGCCTTCGCGTCGTGCTGCGCCTGCCGGCGGTCGCCCGTCCGAAGGACGTCGTCGCCGCGCCCGCCGTTCTCCCGCCGGGAGCCGCCGCGTGAACGCGCCCGAAGCCTTCGGCCCCTTGTGGCGGCGTCTCGCCGCAGCCCCGGTCGTCCTCGACGAGGCGAAGGCGGGCGCGCGCCTCGACGAGCTGCTCGGCCTCGAAGGCGCCGGACGCCTGCGCGAGATCTTCGAGGCGCCCGCGGCGCGCCGCCTCGTCGAAGGCGTCGCCGATCATTCGCCGTTCCTGTGGCGCCTCGCGCTGCGGGATCCCGCCCGTCTCGCGCGCTGTCTCGACGGCGATCCGCGGACGCGCCTCGACGAGCTGATCGCCCGCCTCGACGCGGAAGTCGACGCGACGGAGGACGAGGCGCAGGCGATGCGCGCGCTGCGCAAGGCCAAGCAGGAAAGCGCTCTGCTGATCGCGCTCGCCGACCTCGGCGGCGTCGTCGACGTCGTCGCCGCCACGGCGATGCTCTCGCGCGCCGCCGACGCCTTCATCCGCGCCGCGCTGCGCTTCCTGCTGCGCGAGGCGCATCGCGCCGGCAAGCTGGCGCTCCCCGACCCGAAAGCGCCGGAGGCGGGCTGCGGCCTCGTCGTCCTCGCGCTCGGCAAGCTCGGCGCGAACGAGCTCAACTATTCGAGCGACGTCGATCTCGTCGTCTTCTACGACGCGCAGGCGCCCGCTCTGAAGGCCGAGCCCGCCGCCGTCTATCTGCGGGTGACCAAGCGTCTCGTGAAGCTCCTGCAGGAGACGACGGTCGATTCCTACGTGCTGCGCGTCGACCTGCGCCTTCGGCCCGATCCGGGCTCGACGGCGGCGGCGATCTCGCTCGGCGCCGCGCTCTCCTATTACGAGACGCTCGGCCAGAACTGGGAGCGCGCGGCCTACATCAAGGCGCGGCCGATGGCCGGCGACCTCGCGCTCGGGCGCGAATTCCTCGACGCCCTCGCGCCCTTTATCTGGCGCAAATATTTCGACTACGCCGCGCTCGCCGACATCCACGCCATGAAGCGGCAGATCCACGCCGTGCGCGGCCACGCGGAGGTGACGGTGCCGGGCCACGACGTGAAGCTCGGCCGCGGCGGCATCCGCGAGATCGAGTTCTTCGTCCAGACGCAGCAGCTCATCTTCGGCGGCAAGCGGCCGCGTCTGCGCGGCTCGCGCACGCTCGACATGCTGGCCGAGCTCGGCGCCGACCGCTGGGTGACGCCGGACGCCGTCGAGGACCTCTCGGCCGCCTACCGCGCGCTGCGCGGCGTCGAGCATCGGCTGCAGATGGTCGCCGACGAGCAGACGCAGCGCCTGCCCGAGGACGAGGGGGAGCTCGACCGCTTCGCCGCCTTCTGCGGCTACGACGGCCGCGCCGGCTTCGACGCGGCGATGACGCAGGTCATGAGCTGCGTCTCGCATCATTACGCGCGCCTGTTCGAGCACGCGCCTTCGCTCGACGCCGACGCGGGCAGCCTCGTCTTCGCCGGCTCCGAGCATGACCCGGAGACGCTTCAGACGCTGGCGCGGATGGGCTTCAAGGACCCGCCGGTGGCGCTCGAGACCATCCGCGGCTGGCATTTCGGGCGCCGCCCGGCCGTGCGCACGCCGCGCGCGCGGGAAGTCCTGACCGAGCTTACTCCCGCGCTGCTGCAGGCCTTCGCCAAATCCGGCGAGCCGGACGCCGCGCTCGCCGGCCTCGACCACGCGCTCGCGCGCATGCCCGGCGCGGTCGAGCTGTTCTCGCTGCTGAAGTCCAATCCGCGCATCTGCGAGCTGTTCGCCGACATCCTCGGCGGCGCGCCGCGGCTCGCGCGGATGATCGCCGCGCATCCGCATATCCTCGACGCGACGGTCGATCCGCGCGTGCTCGAGACGCCGGTCGACGCGAGCCAGTATCCCGCGCGCGCGCTGCGCCTCGTCGGGCGCACGAAAGTCTTCGAGGAGTTCCTCGACGCGCTGCGCGACTTCGCGCGGGAGGAGACGTTCCGCATCGGCCTGAAGCTGCTCTCCGACGCCGTGACGCCGCTGGAGGCGGGCCGCGACTATTCGGCGCTCGCCGACGCCATCGTCGCCGCCTCGCTCGCTTTCGTCGAGCGCATGTTCATCGAAGAGCACGGCGCGCTCGGCGGCGGGCGCGTGTGCGTGCTGGGCCTCGGCAAGTTCGGCTCGCAGGAGATGACGGCGTCGTCCGACCTCGACCTGATGCTGATCTACGACTTCGACCGCGAGGCGCCGGAGTCGGAGGGGCCGAAGAAGCTGCACGCCGCGCAATACTACACTCGCATGACGCAGCGCCTTGTCGCGGCGCTCACCTCCGCGACGCGGCGCGGCACGCTCTATGAGGTCGACATGCGGCTGCGCCCTTCGGGGCGGCAGGGGCCGGTCGCGACGCAGCTCGCGAGCTTCGTCGACTATCAGAACGCCAGCGCCGAGACCTGGGAGCATATGGCGCTGACGCGCGCCCGCGTCGTCGCCGGCGACGAAAGCCTGAAGAGAGACGTCGAGGCGGCGATCCGGGCCGTGCTGCGCAAGCCGCGCGGCGACGGCCTCGCGAAGGAGGTGGCGCAGATGCGCGCGCTCATCGCCAGGACGAAGGGCGATTCCGATCCCTGGGACCTGAAGCTCGCGAAGGGCGGGCTCGTCGACGTCGAGTTCTGCGCGCAATATCTCGTGCTGCGCCACGCCGCCGATCTGCCGGAGCTGATCTCGATCTCGACGCCGCAGATCGTCGCGAAGGCCGGCGACCTCGGCCTCATCTCGCCGCGACAGCGCGCCGCGCTCCTCGCCGGCCATGCGCTGCTCACCAACGTCACGCAGGTTCTGCGCCTCGCGCTCGAGCGCGACGCCGATCCGCGCAAGGCGAGCGAGGGCGTCAAGCGCCGCCTCGCCGCCGCCGGCGAAGCGCCGACGCTGAGCGCGCTCGAGGCGGCGCTGAAGGAGACGCGCGCCGCCACGCGCTCGACCTTCCGCGGCGTCCTGAAGCACGAGGCCGCGGAGACCTGAACGGCGGCGTCGCAGGAAGGGAGAAGGCTTATGACCCGCATTCTCGGGATTTCGGGCAGCCTCAGGCGCCTCTCGTTCAACACCGGCCTTCTGCGCGCGGCGGCGGAGCTCGCGCCCGACGGCGTTTCGATCGACGTCATGACGCTCGACGGCGTGCCGCTCTACAATGGCGACGTAGAGGCCGAGCATGGACCGCCCGCGTCGGTCGTCGCCCTCAAGGACGCGATCGCCGCCTGCGACGGGCTGCTGCTCGCGACGCCGGAATACAACAACGGAATTCCCGGCGTCTTCAAGAACGCCATCGACTGGGCCTCGCGCCCCCCAAGCGACGTTCCGCGCGTCTTCGGCGGGCGGCCCGTCGCGCTCGTCAGCGCTTCGCCCGGCGGCTTCGGCGCCATCCTCTCACAGACGGCGTGGCTTCCCGTGCTGCGCGCTCTGAACATGCGCCCATGGTTCGGGTCCGCGCTCGCAGTCTCGCGCGCCGGCGCCCTCTACAGCGAAAATGGGGTCCTGACGGACGAGCCGACGCGCAAGCGGCTCGCCGATTTCGTCGCCGGCTTTTCGAGCTTCATCGGCAAATAGGCGAACCCGCCTCAGCGCCGTGCGGCCGCGCGCAGCTTCGGAGCATAGGCGCGCCGCGGGGCGCTCGCCGCCGCGGCGGCCATGAGCAGCTTCTGGCGTGGCGCGTCGCGCGTCTGCGGCAGGCGCACCATCACGATGGTGCCGACGCCGACGGTCGAGCGGATGCGCATCGAGCCGCCGTGCAGGTCGACCAGCGAGCGGGCGATGGCGAGGCCGAGCCCCGAGCCCTTCATGCCGTTGTCGAGGCCGCCGGAAAGCTGCTCGAACGGACGCCCGATCTTGGCCAGCGCGGCCGCCGGGATCCCCGCGCCCGAATCCTCGACATAGATGTTGAGCGTGCCCATCACGAAGCGCGCGCGCACGCTGACGCGCCCTTCCGGAGGCGTGAACTTGACGGCGTTGCGCAGCAGGATCGAAAGGATCTTCTCGAACGCCGCGCGGTCGGCGTGCGCGCGCCGGCCGGGCATGGCCTCGGCGGTGAGCGCGACGTTCTTCTCGAGCGCCGCCTGCTCGACGCTGGCGAGCGCGCCGGCGAGCCCGGCGTCGAGCTCGAAGTCGGCCTTGGCGATGGTGAAACGGCCGGCCTCGAGGCGCGACATGTCGAGCACGTCGGAAATGACGCCGAGCAGATATTCGCCGGCCTGGTGGATGTCGTTGGCGTAGTCGACGTATTTACCCGCGCCGAGCGGCCCGAACGTCTCCTGCCGCATCATGTCGGAGAAGCCGATCACCGCGTTGAGCGGAGTGCGCAGCTCGTGGCTCATGTTGGCGAGGAATTCCGACTTCGCCCGGTTGGCGGTCTCGGCCTCGGCCTTCTGCTCGAGGTATTTCTCGGCGAGGTCGGCGAGCTGCTGCGCCTGCAGCTCCAGCGTCTGGCGCGAGCGGCGCAGGTCGGCGACGGTGGCCATCAGCCGCCGCTCGCTCTCCATCAGCTGCTCCTCATGGCGCTTCAGCGCGGTGATGTCGGTGCCGACCGAGACATAGCCGCCGTCCTTGGTGCGGCGTTCGTTGATCTGCAGCCAGCGGCCGTCGCCGAGCCGCGCCTCATAGGTGCGCGCGCCCGCCTGCGGCCGTCCGGCGAGCGCCGTCTCGGTCTGGATCATCGGCGGGGTGCCCTTCTCCATCACCTGAACGTAGGGCGCGCCGGGCGTGACCGCGTCGGCCGACAGGTTGTGCAGACGCTGGAACTTGGAGTTGCACATCACGAGGCGGTTGTCGGCGTCCCACAGCACGAAGGCCTCCGACACCGACTCGATCGCGTCGCGCAGGCGCATGTCGGCGGTGGCGGTGCGCTCGGCGAGCGTCTTCTGCTCGGTGATGTCGACGCAGATGCCGACGAGATGCGGCGTCGCGCCGGCGCGCTCGCGCACCAGCTCGGCGCGCGCGCGCAGCCACACCCATTCGCCGCGCACGTTCTGCATGCGGAAGGCGTGGTCGACGCTTTCGGCCCGCGAGGCGGTGATCATCTCGGCGATCGCCGCGAGGTCGCCGTCCTGCGGATGGACCAGCGCGTTGACGTCGCCGAAGGATAGATAGTTGCCGATCGGGGCGAGGCCGAGGATCTCGTACATCGAGTCCGACCAGTAGATGCGCCCGCGCGCGAGGTCCCAGTCCCACAGGCCGCAGCGCCCGCGCGACAGGGCGGTGTCGATGCGGTCGCGCACGAGGTCGCAGACGCGGTCGGATTCGCGCGCGCGCGAGGCCTGCCAGAAATAGGCGAACGCCAGCGCCGCCAGCACCAGGGCGGTCGCGACGAACAGCACGCCGGTGCGCAGCGAGGCCGTGCGCCAGTCCGCGAGGACGGCCTGCATCGGATAGACGAGGGCGAGCTGGCTGAACGGAGCCGCCAGCGTGCGCACGCCGGCGAGCGCCTCGGCGCCGTCGGGCAGGGCGATGCGCAGCACCCCGGCCTTCTCGGCGAAGATCGTCAGCGGCTGCGTCGGGCCGAGATAGTCGTTGAGGGCGCCGCGCGGCGCCTTGCGGCCGGCGGCGGCGACGATGTCGCCCGCCGCGTTGGAGATGAACGCCTGCGCGCCGCGCGCGAGCGCGCGCGAAGGCATGGCGTCGGCGAGCAGGGCGTTCGGATCGGCCTTGGGGAAGCGCTTGGCCGCCTCGCGCAGATCCTGCGAGAGCAGCGCGCCGAGCTGCTCGAGCTCGGCGGTCGCGTCGGCGACGGCCCGCTCGTGCGCGTCGCGCGCCATGGCGACGGTCATCGCGCCGAGCGCGGCGATGAACAGGACCACCATCGCCGGGACGGCCCTGCGCACCCAGATCTCAAGGCGGCTGATGACGGGAACGCCCACACGGTCGGCGACGGCGTCGCCCGCCGTCGCGCCAGCAAAACTACGCAGTGCCTCCGCGTGCGCGGAGGCACTGGCTGCATTTGCGCGCGCCATCACCGCCCCTCGAAACTGACGGGGGCAAATGTGCCGCATCTCCCCCCGCCGAGAATCATGAGACTCCGTCTCGCGAGCCTTGTCCAGAGGAACATTAACAAAGAATGTAAATTTTGAGCTTGACGCTAAAATTCAAAGGTTTGCGCGAGCTTAGTCTCTAAGCGGTTGAAAAATATGACGTTGCGGTGAGGGGCGGTTGTTTCCCAAGGGGCGGCGGGCAAGAATAGTCGAGGAAAAATAAGCGGGTAGACTTCCCGATCAACAGCATGTCCACAAACGGGGAGGGCGGCCGGCTCAGGCCGCGCCCTCGACGAGAAGGACGCAGAAGCCGTCGTAGCCTTTGGCGCCGACCGTCTGAAGCGCGCTCGCGCTGACGCGCTTCTCCCGCGCGGCGAGGGCGTTGAACGCGCGCACGCCCTGAACGGCGCCGTCCTCGCTGGAGGCGTCCGCGACGCGCCCGTCGCGGACCACATTGTCGACGACGATGAGCCCGCCCGGCCGCGTCATGGGGAGCGTCGCGGTGAAATAGGCCGGGATGTTCTCCTTGTCGGCGTCGATGAAGACGAAGTCGAAGGGCGCCTCGCCGGCGAGCGCGGGGAGCGTGTCGAGCGCCGCGCCGACGCGCAGTTCGATCCGGTCGGAAAGCCCCGCGCGCGCGAAGTTCTCCGCGGCGACGGCTGCGTGCTTGGGGTCGAATTCGAGCGTCGTCAGCCGACCGCCCGGCGCCAGCGCGCGGGCGAGCCAGATCGTGCTGTAGCCGGCGAGCGTGCCGATCTCGAGGATGCGCCTCGCGCCGATGGCCCGGGCGAGGATCTGCAGAAGCTTGCCCTGGTTGGGCGAGACCTGGATCTGCGGCAGCCCGGCCTCGAGGCCGCTGCGCACGGCGCCCGCGAGCGCGTCGTCCTCTTGCGCGTAGAGGCTGCTGAAATAGGCGTCGACCTCCGTCCAGACGGCTTCCGTCATGGCGAATTTCCTTTGAGTTCCACTTGACGTTGGCGAGAGCGGTCAGCCGAGCGAGCGGTCGACGATGTCGCGCACGTCCGCCGACAGCGCGCCGCGCGCCTTGACGCGCTTCAGCGCCGTCTGGGCTCGCGCCTGCCGTCCCGGCTCGAGCGTCCGCCAGCTCTTGAACGCCGACAGGAGGCGAGCGGCCACCTGCGGATTGGTCGGGTCCAGCTCCAGCACGACGTCGGCGAGGAATTCGAAGCCCGAGCCGTCGGCGGCGTTGAACTGGGTCGGATTGGCCGTCGCGAAGGAGCCGACGAGCGAGCGGGCGCGGTTCGGGTTGACGAGGCTGAAAGCCGGATGCGCCATCAGCGTCCTGACCCGCGCGAGCGTTCCGGCCTCGGAAATCGCCGCCTGCAGCGCGAACCATTTGTCGACGACGAGATGCTCGCCGGCGTGGCGGCGGTAGAACTCCTCGATCGCCTCTTCGCGCTCCGGCCCGCCGGCGAGGGCGAGCGCGCCGAGCGCGGCGAGCTCGTCGGTCATGACCGCGCCTTGCGCGAACTGGCGCGCCGCGAGCGGGACGCCGCGCGCGGGATCGCCGGCGACGAGAAGGTCGAGCGCGGCGTTGCGCAGCGCGCGCCGGCCGGCGGCCTCCGCGTCCGGCGAATAGGGCCCTTGCGGCGCGAGCCGTTCATAGGCGGCGGAAAGGACGTCCGAAAGGCGGGCGCCGAGCGCCTGGCGCAGTCCGTCGCGCGCGGCGTGGACGGCGTCGGGATCGATGTTCTCGCCGATGTCGCGGGCGACGTCGCCCTCGCTCGGCAGCGAGATCATCTGCGCGGCGAAGGCCGGGTCGGAAGACTCCCCGACCAGCCGCGCGAACGCCGAAACGAAGGCCTCGTCCGGCTTGACGGGGCCCTCGCCGGCGGCGACCGCGGCCACGGAGCGGACGAGCAAGCGCCCGGCGTAGCTCTGCGCGGCCTGCCAGCGGTTGAAGCTGTCGCCGTCGCGCGCGATGAGGCGCAGGAGGTTGTCCTCGCTGGCGTCGTGCTCGAGCCGGACGGGCGCGGAGAAACCGCGCAGGATCGAGAGGGCGGGACGCTCCTCGACATCGTGAAAAACGATCTCGCGCCGCGGCGTCGAGAGTTCGAACACGCCGGTTTCAAGCTCATGCGCGGCGGCGTCGGGCGAGCGAAGCGGAAGATCGCCCTGCGCGCCGACGAGGCCGAGCGCCACGGGAATGACGAAGGGCTCCTTGCGCTCCTGCCCCGGCGTCGGCTTGGTCGACTGCGAGAGGCGCAGCGCATAGGTTTTCGCCTGAGGATCGTAGGCCGTCTTGACGCCGACGAGGGGCGTTCCCGCCTGCGCGTACCAGCGGAAGAACTGCGCAAGGTCGCGGCCGGAGGCGTCGGCGAAGCAGGCGATGAAATCCTCGACCGTCGCCGCCATGCCGTCGCAGCGCGTGAAGTAAAGCTCCATGCCCCGCGCGAAGGCGTCGTCGCCGATCAGCGTCTTCAGCATGCGGATCACTTCGGCGCCCTTCTCGTAGATGGTCGCCGTGTAGAAATTGTTGATCTCGCGATAGGATTCGGGGCGTACGTTGTGGGCGAGCGGCCCCGCGTCCTCGGGGAACTGCGCGGCGCGCAGCGCGCGCACGTCGGCTACGCGGTGCACCGCGCGCGAGCGCATGTCCGACGAGAACTCATGGTCGCGGAAGACGGTCAGCCCTTCCTTGAGGCAGAGCTGGAACCAGTCGCGGCAGGTGATGCGGTTCCCCGTCCAGTTGTGGAAATATTCATGCGCGATCACCGCCTCGATGTTGGCGTAGTCGGCGTCGGTCGCGGTCCTCGGCGAGGCCAGCACGTATTTATCGTTGAAGACGTTGAGCCCTTTGTTCTCCATCGCCCCCATGTTGAAGTCGGAGACGGCGACGATGTTGAACACGTCGAGATCGTATTCGCGTCCGAACACGTCCTCGTCCCATTTCATCGCCCGCTTCAGCGACTCCATCGCGTAGGCGGCCTCGCTCTCCTTGCCGTGCTCCACATAAATGGCCAGCGCGATTCGGCGGCCGGACATGGTCGTGAATTCGTCGCGGATCGCGCCGAGGTCGCCGCCGACGAGGGCGAACAGATAGCTCGGCTTGGGGAAGGGGTCGCTCCACACCGCGTAATGGCGCGCCGCGCCGTCCTCGCCCGGCGGCAACTCGCCCGATTCGACGGGATTGCCGTTGGCGAGCAGGACAGGCGCCTCGTCGCGCCGCGCCTCCACGCGCACGCGATAGACGCTGAGCACGTCGGGCCGGTCGCAAAAATATGTGATGCGGCGGAAGCCTTCCGGCTCGCACTGGGTGCAGTAGGCGGAGCCCGAGCGATAAAGGCCCATCAGCCGCGTGTTGGAGGTCGGGTCCACCTCGGTCTCGACCTCCAGCGTGAACGGTCGGCGCGGCGGGCGATAGAGAACGAGCCGCTGCGGACCGATCGAGATTTCCTCGGGCTCCGGCGTCTCGCCGTCGAGGAAAACCCGCAGCGGCTTCAGGCCGTCGCCGTCCAGGACGAGAGGCGCCTCCGCGCGTCCCGCCGGATTGGGCCGGATCGACAGCCTGGCGCGCACGCGGGTCGCGCTCTTGTGAAGCTGCACGACGAGGTCGACGGAATCGATGAGATGGTCTGGCGGCCGGTAGTCCTGCAGGCGGACGGGTTCGGCGTTTTCAGTGCGCATCGGGACCTCGAACGGGATCGCGGCCGCCGCCCTCGCCGCAGCGTCGCCCGATCATAGGGCTTGCGCCGCCGCGGCGCAAAGTGCAGGGAGTCCTGCGCGGGCGGGCAACGGACCGCGCCGCGCGTAACGACATCTTGCAGGGACGGAAACCATGGCTCGAATCCTCCTGAAATCAGCCTTCGTCGGCGCGGCGCTCGCCGCCTCGCTTTCGGCGGCGGCGCTGGCGCATGGCCCGACCCGCCAGAAAGTGGTCGAGAAGATCGACATCAAGGCGTCGCCCGACAAGGTCTGGGCGGTCATCGGCAATTTTCAGGACATGAGCTGGCACCCGGCGGTCAAGGGGACGACCGGCGAGGGCGGAAACACGGTGGGCGCCAAGCGCACGATCGACCTTGGCGGCGGCGCCGCGCTCCACGAGGAGCTGACCAAATACGACGCCGCAGACCACACGTATTCGTATCGCATTCCCGAAGTCGACGTGAAGATCCTGCCGGTCAACAACTACTCCTCGATGATCGACGTGAAGCCCACGGCCGACGGCTCCGAGGTCGAATGGCACGGCGCGTTCTATCGCGGCTATCCCAACAACGACCCGCCGCCGGAGCTCAACGAGGAAGCGGCGATCAAGGCGGTCACCGGCATCTATACGGCCGGCCTGCAGGCGCTGAAGAAGAAGGTCGAGGCGACCAACTAGGCTCGCCCATGCGTCGCGAGGCGGCGTTCCACCGCGTCGCGCTCGCCGTGCTCGCGCTCGTCGTCCCCGGCTTCGGCGCGCGCGCCGACGAGGCCTTCGTGACGGAGCAGGTCGGCGACGGCGTGAGCGTCCTCGACCTCGACCGCGGCGAGGTGGCGGCGCGCATTCCGCTGGGTGGGCGCCCGGCCGGCGTCGCCGTCTCACCCGACGGAGCGACGGTCTACGTCACCAGCACGGAAGGCAAGTTCGTCAGCCTGATCGACGCGCGGGAGCGGCGCGTGCGCGCGTCGATCGCCATCCCCGACACGCCGATCGGCGTCGCCGCCGCGCCGGACGGACGCTTTATCTATGTGACGGGCTTCTTCGAGCCGTTCGTCTACAAGATCGACGTCGAAACGCTCTCCATCGTGGCGAAGGGGCGCGTCGGCGCCTCGCCCTCGGGCGTCGCCGTGACGCCGGACGGACGCCTGCTCGCGGTCGCCGCGCGCGACGACGACGCGCTCGTCCTCATCGACGCCGCAAGCCTTAATCTCCTCGCGACGATCCCTGTCGGCAAGCACCCGTTCGGCGTCACGATCGACGCCGAAGGCGCGCGCGCCTACGCCGCCAATGTGGAGAGCGACGACGTTTCGGTCGTCGACCTCAAGGCGAAGGCGAAGGTCGGGCAGGCGCCGGCCGGCAAGCGCCCCTACGTCGTCGCGCTCGCCGGCGGACGCGGCTTCGTCACCAATCAGTACGAGGGGACCGTCTCCGCCTTCGACCTTTCGACCTTCGCTTTCGCCGGCAAGGTCGCGGTCGGCGACTATCCCGAGGGCCTGCAGGCGAGCGCCGACGGGAAGCTTCTCTACGCGGTGGACTGGGAATCGAACGACGTGAGCGTCATCGACGCGGAAAAGCTGGTCGTGGTCAGGAAAATCCCGGTCGGCGACGGCCCGCGCGCCTTCGGACTGTTCCTGCGCAGGACGCCCTGAGCCGCCGCGTCAGGCGCCCGCCGCCGCGTGGGGCGCCTTCGCGCTCTCCTGCCGTATCGGCTCGGCGTGGCTGACGATGCGCGTGATCTCCGGATAGGCGACGCGCGCCTCTCGCTCCACCGCGTCGACGATCTCATGCGTCTCGTCGACGCTGAGCGCGGGGTCGACGCGGCAATGATAGTTGACGATCAGCCCCGCCGGTGTGCGGCGCGCGCGCACGTTGTGAATTTCGTGCGGCGCGCCCTTCGCCTTCGCCGCGCGCGCGAGCGTGTCGGCGATCGCCACCCGCGCGGCGGCGTCGACGTCCTCGCCCGGCAGCTGGCGCGGCTCCAGCGGCTCGATATGGCTGTCGACCTCGACGTCCGAGCCGAGCTCGCGCTGGATGTCGGCCTCGAGACGCGAGGCGATCTTGTGCGCGGCGCCGAGGCTCATGCGCCCGTCGAGCTCGATGTCGAAGCTGATCGAAACCCTGTCGCCGATCTCCTGCGCCGTGACATGATGGACCGGCGCGAGGCGCTTCGCCGCGATGAGCAGGACACGTTCGAGGATCGTCTCGCTGTCGAGCGCGACGGGCCGCACGGCGACGGTCAACGACACTTCCGGGTGGGCGTCCCTGATCGCCTCGGCGACGCGCGCCTTGATCGTCGCGACGTTCTCTTGCGACAGCGTGCGGGCGACGGCGATCTCGAGGTCGCCCAGAACCTCCGTCCCCGCCGGCCGCAGCCGCACCGAATCGACGGCGATCACCCCGGGCGCGGCTGCGGCGACCCTCGTCACCTTCTCGGCGAGGCCCTTTGGCGCGGCGTCGGTCAAGGCGTCGACGGTGCGCCTGCCGATGTTGAAGCCGGCGAAGCCAATGAAGCCGGCGACGCCGAGCGCGGCCAGCGCGTCGCCCTGCGGATAGCCGAAGTCTGCGGCGAGGAGGCCGACGATGGCGAGCGAGGAGGCGATCATGTCGCTTGAGAAGTTCAGCGCGTCGGCGGCCAGCGCCTCGCTGCCGGTCTCGCGCGCGACCTTGCTCAACGCCCGCCAGCGCCAGGAATCGACGCAGATCGAGCCGATCAGCACGGCGAACACGAGCGGGCTCGCCTCCACGTCGACGTCGCCCGAGAAGAACCGGCGCACGGCCTCGATCAGGATGAAGGCGGCGAGCGCGAACAGGAAGCCCGTCTCGATCAGCGCGGTCAGCGCCTCGACCTTGCCGTGGCCGTACTGATGCTCGGCGTCCGCCGGCTTGTGCGAGACGCGGATGGCGTAATAGGTGAGGACGGTGGTGACGACGTCGCCGAAATTGTTGCCCGCCTCGGACATCACCGCGAGCGAACCCGAGACGATGCCGGCGACGAGCTTGAGGCAGGCCATCGACAGGCTGATGAAGATCGAGATCAGGGCGACCCGCTCCTTGCGGGCCTGCTGGTCGGCCCGCTGGTCGGTTCGCGCCCTGGCCGCGCCCTGATCGACCCGCTCCGTCATGTCCTCTCCCCGCCGGCGCCGGGCGATTTCATGCTATAGCACGCCCGCCCGCGCAACATTCGCGCGCCCGCGGCGGCGCGCGCGAAAAGGAGCCTCGCCATGGAATATCTCCACACGATGGTGCGCGTCACGGATCTCGACGCCTCGCTCGCTTTCTACACGCAGGCGCTGGGGCTTCAGGAGATGCGCCGATCGGAGCACGAGGCCGGACGCTTCACCCTCGTCTTCCTGGCGGCCCCGGGCGACGCGGCGCGCGCCAGGGAGACGAAGTCGCCGCTCCTCGAGCTGACCTATAACTGGGACAGAGAGGAATATGGCGGCGGGCGCAACTTCGGCCATCTCGCCTTCGCCGTCGACGATATCTACGCCGTCTGCGACAGGCTGATGAAGGCCGGCGTCACGATCTCCCGGCCGCCGCGCGACGGCCGCATGGCCTTCGTGCGCTCGCCCGACGCGATCTCGATCGAGCTTCTGCAGAAGGGCGCCCCGCTCGCGCCGCGCGAGCCGTGGGCGTCGATGGAGAACCTCGGCGCATGGTAGAGGCGCGCGTCCCGGCCCTTTTGCCGCAGGGGGATTTCGCCCGCGTCGCGCCGCCCGGCCGAAGCGCCTATTTCTTCGACGTCGACGGCACGCTCCTGAACATTCGTCCCCGCCCGGAAGACGTGCGCGCCGACGGCGCTCTGATCGCGCTTCTTAAAACGCTGTCGGCGGCGTGCGGCGGCGCCCTCGCGCTGGTCAGCGGGCGCGCGATCGACGACGTCGACCGGATCTTCGCGCCGCTCGTCCTGCCGGCGGCCGGGCTGCACGGCGGCGAAATCCGTTTCCCCGACGGCGCGCGCACTCACGCCTCACCCGGCGCCGTCGAAGCCGCGCGCCCGCGCCTTCGCGCCTTCGCCGCCGCCCGTCCGGGACTGCGCGTCGAGGACAAGGGCGCGGCGCTGGCGCTGCATTACCGCCAGCGGCCGGACCTTGCGGCCGACGTCCTCGCCTTCATGGAATCGCTCGTCGACCGCCCCGAGCTCGCGGTCCAGCCCGGCAAGATGGTCGTCGAGCTCAAGCGCGCGGGCTTCAGCAAGGCGACGGGGGCGGCGGCGCTGATGGCGGCGGCGCCCTTCGCCGGGCGGCTCGCGGCCTTCGTCGGCGACGATCTGACCGACGAGGCCGGTTTCGCCTTCGCGGAGGGGCTCGGCGGCGTGTCCGTGCGGATCGCCGAGACGGACGCGCCGACCGTCGCGCGATTCAGGATCGCCTCGCCGGAGGATTTTCGCGCGGAGCTCGCAAGGGCGGCGGCGCTGAAAGACGCGCCGCTCCGATAGGCCGTTCCGCCTGCGGGCGGCCGGTCAGTAGCGGGCGCTGACGTGCCCGCCGTCGCAGATCCAGCTCACCTTCCAGCGCCAGCCGTCGGGCGTATTGACCGGCTGCACGTCGTAGCACTCGACGGGCGGGCGATGGTAGACGTAGCCGTAGGGGTAAGGCCGGCCGAAGAAGGGCATCCCGTCGACGTCGCCGAGCGAGTTGGCGTTCGCGGCCATAGGCGCCGCCGCGCCGAGCGCGAGGCCGAAGAGGGCCGGAAGAAGCTTGCTGCGCGCCATCGCCGAAATCCGCGTGTTTGATTAAGGAAAGCCGCCGCGATCTTGTCACGACGCGCCGGAAGGGGCAAGGCGCAAGCTGAAGCTCCAGCGGCGTTTGGAAGCCTTCTGCGCGCCCGGTAGTCATTTCGCCCGCAAATGTGGCCGAGCGGCCACTTCCATGTCCTCCCTTCATTTTCGCGCCTTTCATCCCGGGAGGAGCAAGGCGTGGCGCCGCGCTTGCTTGAGAAAAAACGTTCAATGGCAGGTCCCCAACTTCAGCGCCGCGTCATCGCGTCCATCGCGGGCGTTCGATACGCGGCGCTTTTTTGCTGCGACCTGCGAACGCGGGGTGAGACATGGGCGAAGCGCTGATCGTCGTCGGCCAGGGCATGGCGGCGACCCGTTTCATCGACGAGCTCGGCAAGCGCGCGCTCGGGCGCTATGCGGTGCTCGTCATCGGCGCCGAGCCGTTCCGGGCCTATAACCGGGTCATGCTGTCCTCGCTGCTCGCCGGCGAGGTCGCGGCCGCCGACATCGAGCTCAAGCGCGCCGACTGGTGGGCGCGCCAGGGCGTGACCAATCTCCACGGCGCTCCGGTCGACGCGATCGACCGCGCGGCGAAGACCGTGCGGCTCGCGAACGGCGTCGTCCTTTCCTACGCCAAGCTCGTGCTGACGACAGGCTCGCATCCGATCCGCCTGCCCAAGCCCGGCATGGACCTGCCGGGCGTCATCACCTTCCGCACCATGGGCGACGTCGGCGCCATGCTCTCGGGCGCCGGACCGGGCAAGCGCGCCATCGTCATCGGCGGCGGCCTGCTCGGGCTCGAGGCCGCCTATGGCCTCGCCAAGGCGGGCGCGAAGGTCACGCTGCTGCATCTCATGGACCGGCTGATGGAGCGCCAGCTCGACGCGCCGGCGGCGAAGCTGCTTTTGCAGGCGATGGAGGAAAAAAGCGTCGAAACCCTGCTCGGCGCCGACACCGCCGCGGTCGAGGGCGAGGGCAGGGTCGAGGCGCTGCGCCTGACCGACGGGCGGCGCATCCCGGCCGACCTCGTCGTCTGCGCCGTCGGCGTGCGGCCCAACGCGGATCTCGCCCGCGCCGCCGGCCTCGAGGTCAACCGCGGCGTGCTGGTCGACGACGGCATGACGACCTCCGACCCCGACATCTTCGCGCTCGGCGAATGCGCCGAGCATCGCGGGATCGCCTATGGGCTCGTCGAGCCGGCCTATCAGCAGGCGGCCGTGCTCGCCCGCCGCCTTTCCGGCGACGCCGAGGCCGCCTTCGAGGGGACAGTGCTCGCGACCAACCTCAAGGTCGCCGGCGTCTCGCTGTTCTCGGTCGGCGACTTCATGGGCGAGGGGGAGGGCAAGGAGGCGATCGTCTTCGACGATCCCGCGGCCGGAACCTACAAGAAGCTGGTGGTTCGGGACGGAAAACTGATCGGCGCGGTCCTTTACGGCGACGCGGCGGACGGGCTCTGGCTGCAGGCGCTGATCCGGGACGCGAGGCCGATCGAGGCTTTCCGCGAACGCCTGATTTTCGGGCGCGCGGCCGTTGAAAGCGAGGCCGCATGAACGAGCTGAGCCCCGTCTCAGGAGCCGCCCGGCGCGCGGGCGACGCCGCAACCCGCACGACCTGCCCCTATTGCGGCGTCGGCTGCGGCGTGCTCGCTGCGCCCGACGGCTATGGCGGCGCAGCGATCGAGGGCGACAAGGACCATCCCTCGAATTTCGGCAGGCTCTGCTCGAAAGGCTCGGCGCTCGGCGAGACGCTGGCGCTGGAGACGCGCCAGCTCTTTCCGCTGCTCGACGGCGCGCGCTGCGGCTGGGACGCGGCGCTCGACCATGTCGCCTCCGGCTTCTCGCGCATCGTCGAAAGGCATGGTCCGAAGGCGGTCGCTTTCTATCTCTCCGGCCAACTGCTGACCGAGGATTATTACGTCGCCAACAAGCTGATGAAGGGCTTCATCGGCTCGGCCAACGTCGACACCAACTCGCGCCTGTGCATGTCGTCCTCGGTCGCCGGCCACAAGCGCGCGTTTGGCTCGGACACGGTCCCCGGCTGCTACGAGGATCTCGACGAGGCCGACCTCTACGTGCTCGTCGGCTCGAACGCCGCGTGGTGCCATCCGATCCTTCACCAGCGCATGACGAGGGCGATGGACGCGCGCGGCGGCAAGCTCGTCAATGTCGACCCGCGCCGCACCGCGACGAGCGAGGCCGCGGCGCTGCAGCTCTCGGTCCGGCCTGGCGAGGACGGCGCGCTGTTTTCCGGCCTGCTCGTCCATCTCGCGGACGCCGGCCGGCTCGACCGCGCCTTCATCGACGCTCACACGCAGGGCTTTGAGGCGGCGCTCGCCCGCGCCCGCGAGATCGCCCCGTCGGCTGCGGCGACCGCGGCGCGGACCAGCCTCGCCGAGGCGGACGTCGCCCGCTTCTTCGAGATGTGGGCGGGAACGGAGCGCGTCGTCACGCTCTATAGCCAGGGCGTCAACCAGTCGGCGCAGGGCGTCGACAAGGTCAACGCCATCCTCAACTGCCACCTCGCCACGGGACGCATCGGGCGGCCCGGCATGGGGCCCTTCTCGCTGACCGGCCAGCCGAACGCCATGGGCGGACGCGAGGTCGGCGGCCTCGCCAACCAGCTCGCCGCGCACATGGGATTCTCGCCGCCCGAGATCGACCGCGTGCGCCGCTTCTGGTCGGCGCCGAACATGGCGCGGGAAGAGGGGCTCACCGCCACCTCGATGTTCGACGCGATCGCCCGCGGCGAGGTCAGGGCGCTCTGGGTCATGGGCACGAATCCGGCGGTCAGCCTGCCGCGCGCCGACCATGCGCGCGAGGCCCTTCGCCGGCTCGAGCTTTTCGTCGTCTCGGAGAACGTCGCCTCCAACGACACGCTCGGCGCGCGCCCGCACGTGGTCTTTCCCGCCGCCGGATGGGGCGAGAAGGACGGGACGGTGACGAACTCCGAGCGGCGCATCTCGCGCCAGCGCGCCTTCCTGCCGCCGCCGGGCGAGGTCCGCGCCGACTGGCGCGCGATCTGCGGAGTCGCGCGCCGCATGGGCTTCTCGGGCTTCGACTATTCCTCTCCCGCCGAGATCTTCGCCGAGCACGCGGCCCTTTCGGCCTTCGAGAACGACGGAACGCGCGACTTCGACCTTTCGGGCCTCGTCGGCCTCGCCGCGCAGGACTATGACCGGATGGCGCCGGCGCAATGGCCGCTGCCGGCGGGCGAGCCGGCGGGGCGCAAGCGCTTCTTCTCGGAGGGCGGCTTCTTCACCGCCGGCGGCAGGGCGAACTTCGTCGCCATCGCGCCGCCGCGCCTGCCCGAGGCGACGAGCGAGCAATTTCCGCTGCTGCTCAACACCGGGCGCGTGCGCGACCAGTGGCACACCATGACCCGCACCGGCCTCTCGCAGCGCCTCGGCGGCCATATGAGCGAGCCGACGCTGCTCGTGAACCCGGCGGACGCCGATCGCTTCGCGCTCAGGGACGGCGGCCTCGCGCGCGTTTCCAGCGCGCATGGCTCGGCCGTCTTCCGCGTCAAGGCGACGACGGCGCAGGACGAAGGCGACATCTTCGCGCCGATCCACTGGAGCGACGAGACGGCGAGCGCGGCGCGCGCCGGCGCCCTCGTCCACGCCTTCGTCGATCCCGTGTCGAAGCAGCCGGACTCCAAGGCGACGCCGGCGACGATGACGCCGGTCTCCTTCGCCCGCGCGGGCTTCGTCCTGTCGCGCCGGCGGACGCCGCTGCCGCGCGATTCCTACTGGGCCTGGGAGGCGATCGAAGGCGGCTACGCCGCGCGCGTCGAGGTCGACGGCGCGGACGGCTTCTGGCTCGCGGCGCTGCGCGCCCTCGCGCCGGAGGACGCCGAGCTCGTCTCCTTCAGCGACGCGACGCGCGGCGTTTTTCGCGCGGCGCTGGTGTCGGACGGCAGGCTCACGGCCGCGATGTTCCTTGGCCCCGCGCCGAACGAAACGCGGTGGGGCGTCATGCGCGAAGCCTTCGCGGCGGAGCGGCTCGACGGCGCGGCGCGGCGGCTGATGCTGTCCGGGCGGGGCCTTTCCGGCGCGCCCGACCTCGGCCCCAACGTCTGCGCCTGCTTCGGCGTGCCGCACGGCGCGATCCTCGCCGCCGTCGCGGACGGCTGCCGCGATCCGGCGGCGATCGGCGCGCGGCTCAAGGCCGGGACCAATTGCGGCTCCTGCATCCCCGAGATGAAGCGTATGATCGCGGCCTTTCAGCCGGAGCCGGCGGCGGCTTGAGGCCGCCGCCATGAACGGGCGCCGCCGTCAGGCGGCGTTCCTGAGCGTATCGACGTCGATGACGAAGCGATATTTCACGTCGCTCTTGACCATGCGGCCGTAGGCCTTGTCGATCTCTTGCATCGCGATCATCTCGACGTCGGCGACGACGCCGCGCTCGGCGCAGAAATCGAGCATCTCCTGCGTTTCCGGAATTCCGCCGATCAGCGAACCGGCGATCGAGCGCCGGCCGAAGATGAGGCCGCCGACGTTGGGTGAGAGGTGCGGCGTCGCCGGCACGCCGACGAGGGTCATCGTCCCGTCGCGCTTGAGCAGCGCGACGAACGGGTCGAGGTCGTGCGAGACGGCGACGGTGTTCAGGATGAAGTCGAACGAGCCGGCGTGCGCCGCCATCTCGTCGGGATGCTTCGACACGACGACCTCGTCGGCGCCGAGCGCCTTCGCCGCGTCGATCTTGCCCGGCGAGGTGGTGAAGGCGACGGTGTGAGCGCCGAGCGCATGGGAGAGCTTGACGCCCATGTGGCCGAGGCCGCCGATGCCGACGATCCCGACCTTCTTGCCGGGCCCCGCGCCCCAGCGGCGCAGCGGCGACCAGGTGGTGATCCCGGCGCACAGCAGCGGCGCGACGGCGGGAAGATCGGCCTCGGGATGGCTGACGCGCAGCACGAAGCGCTCGTCGACGACGATCGAGGCGGAGTAGCCGCCAAAAGTGTTCTCGCCGCCGCCGAACACATTGCCGTTGTAGGTGGCTGTGAAGCCGTGCTGGCAATATTGCTCGAGTCCGTCGTCGCAGGAGGGGCAATGGCGGCAGCTGTCGACCATGCAGCCGACGGCGGCGACGTCGCCGACCCTGAATTTGGCGACGTCGGCGCCGACGGCCGTGACGCGGCCGACGATCTCATGGCCGGGAACGCAGGGGTAGCGCGTGCCGGGCCATTCGCTGCGGGCGGTGTGCAGGTCGGAATGGCAGACGCCGCAGTAGAGGACCTCGATCGCGACGTCCCTCGCCCCGGGCGCGCGGCGCTCGATCTCATAGGGTCCGAACAGGTCGGTCGGCGATTGCGCGGCGTAGGCTTTTGTCTGCATGACGTTCTCCAGGGAGGATCCGCGAAGATCCGACGAACGCGGCCGTGGCGGCCTCTTCTCGCGCCGTCTTAACGCCTTGCGGCGCGTCTCGCCACCTTCGCCTTTGGCCCTTCGCGTCGAGGCGCCGCCGCGCTATGACGCGGGCGCAGGAGGCCCCCATGACCGAACCCGCGACCATCTACGGCATCAGGAATTGCGACACGATGAAGAAGGCGCGCGCCTGGCTCGAGGCGAGGGGGATCGCCTGCGCCTTCCACGACTACAAGACGCAGGGCCTTACTCGCGACAAGCTCGAGGAATGGTCGCGCAAGGTCGGTTGGGAGAAGCTCCTGAACCGTTCGGGGACGACCTTCCGCAGCCTGCCCGAACCGGCGCGCGAGGGGATCGACGAAGTCCGCGCGATCGCCCTGATGCTGGAGAAGCCGACGATGATCAGGCGTCCGGCGCTCGAGATCGGAGACCGCCTCGTCGTCGGCTTCAGGCCGGAGATTTATGAGGCCGCGTTCAGGTGAACGGCGAAGCCGTCACGAACTCTCTTCAGATTTTGTTCTTCCCGGCTGTTCAATAAATGCTGAACGACGCGCCGACGGCGCCGGCGGGCGCTTTATTGGGCGGAATGCGGCCTGTCCGGGACGGCTTTCTTCGCCGCGCCGGCGAGGATCGCGGCGGTCTCGGATTTCCATCCCGGCGGCGCCGCGCGCAAGGGAATGGGCGCCGGCGTCTCGCGCGGCTTCACATGCACGATGGAGAAGCCGCGCCGCTTGAGCTCGACGAGCAGCTCCGGGACCATGGCGGCGGTCTGCGCCTTGATGTCGTGCAGCAGCAGGATCCCGCCGTTCGACGCTTCGAGGCGGGCGAGCGTGCGATCCAGCTCCTCCTGCGGCGTCATCTTCTCCCAGTCTGAGGCCCACACGTCCGCGCCGAAGACGATCACGCCGCGCGACGCGAGCCAGGCGTTGAGCTGGGGCGAATCGACGAAGCCCGGATAGCGGAAGAAAGGCGCGCGGGGCTGCTCGCCGGCCGTCCCGAAGGCGGCGAGGTCGTCGGCGCGGAAACCCTTGTCGATGTCCTCCCTGGCGACCGCTTCCGCGAGCCGGCCCATGAGACGGTGCGAGAAGCTGTGGTGGGCGATGGTGTGCCCGGCCTGCGCCTCGCGGCGCGCGAGGCGCGGATTGGCCTGCGCGTTGCGGCCAATGAGGAAGAAGGTCGCCTTGACGCATTGCGCGTCGAGCGCGTCGAGAATTCTCGTCGTGGGGCCGGGCAGGGGGCCGTCGTCGAAGGTCAGCACGACCTCGCGCGGCTTGAGGTCGAGCGTTTGCGGATAGCTCTTGAGGCCGACCGCAGGCGCTTCGCCCGGCTTCGCCGCGAGGGTCAGGACGCGGGCGACGCCGAGCGCCTCCGGCCCGCAGGCGAGGGCCGGGGAAGCGGAAGCGAGCGCACAGAGGAGAAGCGCGCTTCGCGCCATCGCGGAAAAATTCTTCAACTGCGGCGCTCCACGGCTGGAGCAGGGTTTGGGCGCGCGTCCGGGTCGGGTCAAGACGCAAATGCGCGAGCGCCGCGCAGGCGGGCTTGCCCTGCGCCGAAACCGCCCTATGAACCATGCGGGCGCCGCCGCGGCGCCTCGGGCGGCGAGGAGCGGCGATGGTCGACGCGAACGAACTGAGGGCGGCCGACGCCGAGGCGGAGTCGCTCTACGACGAGGGCGGAGCGGTGCGTCCGCAGTTCCTCGACGACGTCGTCGCCGCCGTCGACGCCGAGGACGCTCCGCGCGTCACCGCGCTCGCCGCCGACCTGCACGAGGCCGACCTCGGCGCGCTCGTCGAGGCGCTCGACCCCGAGCGGCGGGTGCGCCTCGTGCGCCTCATGGGGCACAGCTTCGACTTCGCCGCGCTGACCGAGATCGACGCCAACATCCGCGACGAAATCCTCGAGGAGCTGCCGGCGCGCGAGGTCGCGGAGGGCGTGCGCGACCTCGAGAACGACGACGCCGTCACTCTGCTCGAAGACCTCGAGCCGGAGGATCGGGCCGAGATCCTCGACGCCCTGCCGGCGGTCGACCGCGCCCAGCTCCAGCGCTCGCTGCATTATCCCGACCACTCGGCCGGCCGGCTGATGCAGACGACCTTCGTCACCGCGCCGCCCTACTGGACGGCGGGGCAGGCGATCGACGTCATGCGCGACACCGACGAGGAGCTGCTGCCCGACTCCTTCTTCGAGATCTTCATCGTCGACCCGGGCCACAGGCTGCTTGGCGCGGTGTTCCTCGACACGCTGCTGCGCTCGAAGAGCCGCGCCCTGCTCGAGGACATCATGTCCGCCGACCGGCGCCGCATCGAGGTCGACGAGGACCGCGAGGAGGTGGCGCGGCTGTTCGAGCGCTACAACCTGGTGTCGGCCCCGGTGGTCGACGAGGGCGGACGGCTCGTCGGCGTCGTCACCATCGACGACGTGGTCGACGTCATTCAGGAGGAGGCGGACGCCAACCTGAAGGCGCTCGGCGGCGTCTCCGAAACCGAGGAGCTGTCGGACACGGTGCTGTCCACCTCGAAGAGCCGCTTCGTCTGGCTCTTCGTCAATCTCCTCACCGCCTTCATCGCCTCGTCGGTGCTCGGATTGTTCGAGGGCCAGCTGCAGAAGATGGTGGCGCTCGCCGTGCTCGCCCCCATCGTCGCGAGCCAGGGCGGCAACGCGGCGACGCAGACCATGACGGTCGCGGTGCGCGCGCTCGCGACGCGCGAGCTCTCCCGCGCCAACGCCATGCGCATTATTTTCCGCGAGGCCATGGTCGGCCTCGTCAACGGCGTCGCGTTCGGCGTGCTGACGGGAATCGTCGCCGGCTACTGGTTCGAGTCGCCGGGGCTCGGCGTCGTCATCGCCCTCGCCATGGTGACCAATCTCGTCGCCGGCGCGCTCGGCGGCATCGTCATCCCGCAGATTCTCGCGCGGCTGCGCGTCGACCCGGCGGTGGCCTCCGGCGCCTTCGTGACGACGGTCACGGACGTCGTCGGCTTCGCCTCGTTCCTCGGCTTCGCGACGCTGTGGTTCAAGCTGGAGTGAGCTGGCTACTGTGGATTTTCGAGGCTGAAGGTCTCGGTCGCCTCGTCGTAGGCGAACAGCTCGCCGTAGCGGCCCCAGTTGACGACGCTGCGCAGCGTGTCGGCGGCGTATTCCTCGGACATGTGGTCCTCCAGCTCCTCGAGGAAGCGGGCGGCGCGGGCGTTGTGGCTCGGGCGCTCCTCGAGCACCGCCTTGATGCGCGCGGCGAGCGGCACATAGGCGACGAGATGCTCGCCGAACAGCTTCTTGCGCGCGTCGGTCTCGAGATCGGCGAAGCGCAGGCCGGCCGGCGTCAGCCTGATGTCGCCCGATTCGAGCTCGGCGAAGCGCATCAGCTGCAACGTCTCGCCCACCGGGAAAAGCTCGTCGATCTCCATCTGCAGGCTGTCGGCGAGCGCCGGCAGGTCGGCGCGGCCCGAATAGGGCTCGGCGGCGATCTCCTCGATCATGCCGGCGAGCGTGTTGGTGGACACCATCGGCAGCGCCATGCCGACGCCGACGCCCGCGAACGCGCCCTCGCGCGTCGTCGCCGGATCGGGACGCTGCGTCATCAGCGCGTAGATGCGGTCGACGAGCTGACGGAACTCGGGGTCGAGCCGGTTGCGCGGATGCGGCAGCGAGATATTGATCTCGGCGGCGATGCGGCCGGGGTTGGAGGACAAGACGAGGACGCGGCTGCACATCAGCACCGCCTCCTCGATGTTGTGCGTGACCATGAGGATCGACTTGATCGGCATGCGGCCCTCGACCCACAGGTCGAGCAGGTCGGTGCGCAGCGTCTCGGCGGTCAACACGTCGAGCGCGGAGAAGGGCTCGTCCATCAGCAGGATGTCCGGGTCGACGACGAGCGCGCGGGCGAAGCCGACGCGCTGGCGCATGCCGCCCGACAGCTCCTTGGGAAAGGCCGATTCGAAGCCGTCGAGGCCGATCACGTCGATCGCCTTGAGGGCGCGCCGGCGCGCCTCGGCGGCCGGCGTCTTCTTGGCGCGCAGGCCGAGCTCGACGTTGGCGAGCACGCTGAGCCAGGGGAACAGCGCGAAGCTCTGGAACACCATGGCGACGCCGTCGACCGGGCCGTCGACGGGGCGCCCGCGATAGGAGACTTCGCCCGAGGCCGGCCGCGTGAGGCCGGAGACGATGCGCAGCAGCGTGGACTTGCCCGAGCCCGAGCGGCCGAGCAGGCCGACGATCTCGTTGCTGCGCAGGGTCAGGCAGACGTCGTCGAGGACGCGGGGCCCCTGTTCGCCGGAGCCGGTCTGATAATGCTGCACGACATGCTTCGCCTCGATGAGCGGGGCGCCGGCGTCGTCGGCCTTGGCCGAGGCGGGAGCGATATGCGTCATGGGGAGCCTCAATCGAGACGAAGCCGGCGTTCGGCGAGGCCGAACAGCGGGCGCCAGAAGATGCGGTTGAACAGCAGGACGACGGCCGACATCAGGGCGACGCCGAGGACGATGCGCGGATAGTCGCCGGCGTCCGTCGCCTGCGCGATATAGGCGCCGATCCCCTGCGCGCGCACGAGGTCGTCGCCCCAGCGCACATATTCGGCGACGATGGCGGCGTTCCACGAGCCGCCCGAAGCCGTCAGCGCGCCGGTCATGTAGAACGGAAAGATCGCCGGCAGCATCACGCTCTTCCACCACGACCAGCCGCGGATGCGGAAGCCCGCCACCGCCTCCTTGAGGTCGTTGGGGAAGGCCGCCGCGCCGGCGATGACGTTGAACAGGATGTACCATTGCGTGCCGAAGATGATCAGCGGGCTGAGCCAGACGTTGGGATTCAGCGAGAAGCGCAGGATGAGGATGACGGCGATCGGGAAGACGACGTTGGCGGGGAAGGCGGCGAGGAACTGCGCCAGCGGCTGCACGCGGTCGGCGATGCGCGGGCGAAGGCCGATCCACACGCCGATCGGAACCCACACGAGCGAGGCGAGGGCGATCAGCGCGACGACGCGGATGAGCGTGTAGAATGTGTAGAGCAGCGCCTCGCCGACCTCGGACAGGGCGATCTCGGCGCGCACGAAGTCGACGATGCGCCAGCCCGCCCACGCGATCAGCAGGGCGAGCCCGCCGTACCAAAGAACGTCGACGAGCCTTGAGGCGAGCGCCCCCCGCTCGCCCTCGCTCCGCGGCGCCGCGAGCCAGTCGAGCCGCCACAGGGCGAAGGACTGGAAGGCGGCCGAGAGCGGGCGCATCAGCGCGCGCAGGAAGCTGGTGCGCAGGAACAGGTCGCGCACCGCCGAGCGCGACTCTGTCTGGCCGGCCGACAGCTCGACGCGGAAGCGCGCGCCGAAGGCGACGAGCGGACGGAACAGCAGGACGTCGTAGAGCAGGATGACCACGGCCATCGTCGCGACGGCGGCGAGCACGGCCGGAACGCTCTTCTGCTCGATGGCGAGCGCGAGATAGGAGCCGACGCCGGGCAGCTTGATCGTCGTGTCGCCGACCGAGATCGCCTCGGAGGCGACGACGAAGAACCAGCCGCCGGACATGGACATCATCATGTTCCAGATCAGCGCCGGCATGGCGAAGGGCGCCTCGAGCTGCCAGAAGCGCTGCCACGGCGTGAGCCTGAAGCCGCGCGCCACCTCGACGAGGTCGCGCGGCACGCTGCGCAGCGACTGATGGAACGAGAAGGCCATGTTCCAGGCCTGCGAGGTGAAGATCGCGAAGATCGCCGCGCATTCGGCGCCGAGGATCGAGCCGGGAAACAGGCCGAGGAAGAAGGTGATGGTGAAGGACAGGAAGCCGAGGATCGGCACCGACTGCAGGATGTCGAGCAGCGGGATCAGCGCGCGCTCGGCGCGCTCGCTCTTGGCGGCGAGGGTCGCGTAGGTGAAGGTGAAGAGCAGCGAGGCGGCCATCGCCGCGAACATGCGCAGCGTCGTGCGCATGGCGTAGTAGGGCAGGCCGGAATAGTCGAGCGAGGAGACGGTCGATTGCGGCGCCTCGATCGGCAGGGTGAGGCCCTGCGAGAAATGGCCGATCGCGATGAATCCCGAGAAGATCAGCGCGATCCACAGCAGGTCGTAGACGTTGAGCGCAACGCGGCGCTCGAGCGGAGCGAACGGACCGGACCGAAAGAGCATGGATCGCTTCCGCGCGGGAAAGGGAGAAGCTTGAGCGGGGCGTCAGCCCTCGCGCGACCATAGGAGTTTTGCGCCGATTCTAGAAACGGCGTCGCGGGCGAGCGTCCGCAATAGTCCGTGAAGTTTTTGACTGTTCGATGAAACCGGCGATTCCTGAAGAAGCGCCCGCGCCGCAGTTTCGCCGCGTTCCGCCGTTTTTTCGACGCGTTAACGAGGCTTTACTCTTTCCGCGGTATTCGCTGTAGATCGACACTCGGTTCAGTGGCCATGCGGCGCTTCGTTTTTCTTCTGTCCGGCCTCGGAATGATGGCTCTGCTCGCGGGCTGCGCGGGCGGGGGGCTCGGCGACGATCCCTTCCCGGCGCCTTCGGACTACCAGATCCACGGCATCGACGTCTCCAAGTACCAGGGCGAGATCGACTGGGACACGGTGCGGGCGTCGGGCGTCAAATTCGCCTGGATCAAGGCGACCGAGGGGGGCGATCATGTCGACGACATGTTCGGCCGCAACTGGGAGGCGGCGAAGGCCGCCGGCGTGCCGCGCGGTGCCTATCATTTCGCCTACTGGTGCCGCCCGGCCGCCGAGCAGGCGGCCTGGTTCGCCGCCAACGTCCCGAACGATCCCGACGCGCTGCCGCCGGTGCTCGACGTCGAATGGAACGGCCATTCCAAGACCTGCCCGCGCAAGGTCCCGCGCGAGGTCGCGATCGCCGAGATGCGGACCATTCTGGAGGCGATGGAGCGCACCTACGGCAAGCGTCCGATCATCTATGTCACCGTGGATTTCCACCGCGACGTGATGCAGGGCGAGTTCACCGACTATCCGGTCTGGGTGCGCAGCGTGAAGTCGCATCCCGCGCTGAAATACGGCGCGCGCAGGTGGCGCTTCTGGCAGCACACGGCGGAAGGGCGAGTCGCCGGGATCAAGGGCTATGTCGACCGCAACGCCTTCAACGGCTCGCCGAAGGACTGGCAGGTCTGGGTCACCGCGGCCACGAGCCCGCCCAAGGCGTGACGCGCCGCGCAGGAAACATACGCGCAGTAAACATAAAAGAAGGGCCGCCGCGAGGCGACCCTTCCTCTGTCATGTCCGCTTTTCGAACCTGACGCCGTCAGAAGGCGGGAAGGCGCAGACCTCCAATCCAGGCCGTGTCAAGCGGAGAACGAATAGACACTGGATCACCTCCTTCCGATGCGTTGACGATGGCTGAAGCATACGCTAATCGGGCCAATTCGCAAATCGCCCGTCCTGCGTCGTCCACAGGCTGCGCCCCTCATCCTCTTTAGCGCGGCAAGGCGCAGACCAGAACCGCCGCGCTTGCCTGCGCCCGCGGCGCCGGCCTAACTGGCGCGGCGATGGTCTCCACGGAGTTAAAGGCATGAGCGAGCGTCCTGCGGCCGCCTCGGGCGAATTTCGCCTCGGCGGATCCACCATTCATCGTCTCGGCTTCGGCGCGATGCGCATCGTCGGCAAGGGCGTGTGGGGCGAGCCCGCCGACCGGCGCGAGCGCCTCGCCGTGCTGCGCCGCCTTCCCGAGCTTGGCGTCAACTTCATCGACACCGCCGACAGCTACGGGCCGTTCGTCAGCGAGGAGCTGATCGCCGAGGCGCTTCACCCGTATGACGGGCTGCTGATCGCCACCAAGGGCGGCCTCACGCGCCTCGGGCCCGACGTCTGGGCGCCGGTGGGGCGGCCGGAATATCTGCGCCAGTGCGTCCTCATGAGCCTGCGCCGCCTCAAGGTGGAGCGCATCGACCTCTGGCAGCTGCATCGCGTCGATCCGAAAGTTCCGCGCGAGGAGCAGTTCGGCGTCATCGCCGACATGCAGAAGGAGGGGTTGATTCGCGACGTCGGCCTGAGCGAGGTTTCGGTCGAGGAGATCAAGGCGGCGCAGGCCTATTTCAAGGTCGTCTCCGCGCAGAACCTCTACAACCTCGTCGAGCGCCGCAGCGAGGCCGTCCTCGATCATTGTGCGGCGGAGGGGATCGGCTTCATCCCCTGGTTCCCGCTCGCCGCCGGCAAGCTCGCTCAGCCGGGCTCGGTCCTTGACGAGATCGCCCGGGCGAAGGGGGCGAGCACGGGCCAGATCGCTCTCGCCTGGGTGCTGAAGCGCGCGCCCGTCATGCTGCCGATCCCGGGCACCGGCTCGGTCCGCCATCTTGAGGAGAACGTCGCGGCCGCCGCCGTCTCGCTCACCGACGAGGAGTTCGCTCTCCTCGACGCGCAGGGCCGGGAGGCCGCATGAGCCGCGCGGCGGGGGCGTGGCTCTCTTCGGTCGCAATCCGCGCGCGCCCATGCTAGCTGACTGCCCGCGAACGCGATCAGAGCCGCAAGAGACCCCATGAGCGAATTTTTCCGCGAAGTCGACGAGGACTACCGCCGCGAACGTCTTCTCCTGCTTTGGAGGAAGCACCGCACGCTCATCATCGGCGCGGCGGCGCTGTTCGTCGTGGGGACGGCGGCCTGGCGGCTCTATGACTATATGAAGAACCGCGCCGCCGAGGCGGCGGGAGCGCGCTATCAGGCCGCCATGCGGCTTTCGTCCGACGGCAAGGGCGAGGAGGCGCGGGTCGCCTTCGCCGACATCGCCGCGAGCGGCCCCGCAGGATATGCGGCGCTCGCCCGCCTGCGCCTCGCCGAGGCCGACGCCGCGCGCGACCCCTCGGCGGGCGTTTCGGCCTATGACGCGCTCGCCGCCGACCAGCGGCTCGATCAGTCCTTCCGCGACCTCGCCCAGCTGCGCGCCGCCGCGCTGCGGATCGACCTCGACGATCCGAAGGCTTTCGAGGACAGGTATCGTTCGCTCGCTTCGCCCGCCTTCATGTATCACGGGATGATGAGCGAGCTGCTGGCGCTCGCGGCGCTGCGCCGCGACGACTATGAAGCGGCCGGCCGCTGGCTCGACATGATCGTCGCCGACCCGCAGGCGACCGGCGCGCTGCGCCAGCGCGCCGAGGCTTTCCTCGGGATCGTGCAGGCCGGCAAGCTTGCGCCGGCCGCGCCCGCGCCGGCGCCCGAGTTCCCTGTCGTTCCGCCGGCCCCGACGCTTTCGCTCCCTATAGCTCCGCCTGCTCCCGCGCTCGCGGCGCCGGAAGCCGCCGCGCCTGCGCCTGCGGTCGAGCCGAAGCCTGAGACCCCCGCGCAGGCCGAGCCGCCGGCGCCTGTTTCCGAGCCCGAGGCTCCGCCGCCTGCGGGCGAGGCTGCTCCTGAAGCGCCGCCGGCGCCGGAAGCCGCCGCGCCCGCGCCCGCGCCCGAGACGCCCGCCGCAGCGCCGCCGCCCGATCAGAAATGACCTTCCGCATCGCCATCATCGGGCGTCCCAACGTCGGCAAGTCGACGCTGTTCAACCGGCTCGTCGGCAAGAAGCTCGCGCTCGTCGACGATCGTCCGGGCGTCACGCGCGACCGGCGCGAGGGCGAGGCGAAGCTCGGCGACCTCGTCTTCTCGATCATCGACACGGCGGGGCTCGAAGAGGGACCGGAGGCGTCGCTGCCGGGGCGGATGCGCGCGCAGACCGAGCGCGCCATCGAGGAGGCCGACGCCATCTTCTTCCTGTTCGACGCGCGCCAGGGACTGACCCCCGACGACCGCATGTTCGCCAACCTCGTGCGCCGCGCCGACAAGCCGCTGATCCTCGTCGCCAACAAGGCGGAGGGGCGCGCCGGCGAGGCCGGCGCGTTCGAGGGCTATGATCTCGGCCTTGGCGATCCGGTGCCGCTGTCGGCCGAACATGGCGACGGCTTCGCCGAACTTTACGCCGCCTTGCTCGAGGCGCTGCCCGAACAGACCGCGGCGCCGGCCGAGGACGAAGATGCGCAGGCGCCGCTCGTCCTTGGCGACGACGAGGACGGCTCCGAGCTCGACCCGACCAAGCCGCTGCGCGTCGCTGTCGTCGGCCGCCCCAACGCCGGCAAGTCGACGCTGCTCAACGCCATTCTCGGGCAGGAGCGCCTGCTGACCGGGCCAGAGCCCGGCCTCACCCGCGACACCATCGGCGTCGAGTTCGACTGGAACGGGCGGCAGGTCAAGATGTTCGACACGGCGGGGCTGCGCCGCCGCGCCAAGGTCGAGGACAAGCTCGAGAAGCTCGCCGGCCAGGACGCGCTGCGCGCGATCAAATTCGCCGAGGTCGTCGTACTGCTGCTCGACGCGACCATCCCGTTCGAGAAGCAGGACCTGACGCTCGCCGACCTCGTCGAGCGCGAGGGCAGGGCGCTGGTCATCGGCCTCAACAAATGGGACCTGATCGAGCATCGCGGCGCGAAGCTGTCGGAGCTGAAGGAGGAGGCGGCCCGCCTTCTGCCGCAGGTGAAAGGCGCGCCCGTCGTTCCTCTTTCCGGCGCGACGCGCGAGGGACTCGACAAGCTCATGCGCGCGGTCTTCGCCGCGCATGAGGTGTGGAACAGGCGCATCTCGACGGCGCGGCTCAACCGCTGGCTCGCCGGCGCGCTGGAGGCGAGCCCGCCGCCCGCCGTTTCGGGCCGGCGGATCAAGATCCGCTACATTACCCAACTGCGCGCCCGTCCGCCCTATTTCCTGCTTTTCGGCAACCAGCTCGACGCTCTGCCGGCGAGCTACGAGCGCTATCTCGTCAACGGGCTGCGCCAGGCCTTCGATCTGCCGGGCGCGCCGATCCGCATTTCGAAGAGAATGGGCGACAATCCTTACGCCGACAGCAAGCCGCGTCGAAAATAGTGCGCGAAGCCTGGTCAAAAACGCGAAAGCCGCTCGCTCCGAGCCTTGCGGCGCTCGACGACATGGTCGCCGCCGCCTTTCCCGGCGCGCGTCCGCTTGGCGTGCGGCCTATCGCGGCCGGCGTCGTCAACGACAATTTTCGCGTCGAGCTCGAAGGCCAGGCGCCGCGCGTCGTCCTGCTGCGCTACTGGCGGCGCGGGCTCGGGCAGGCGCGCACGGAGGCCGCGCTCCTGCGCCGCCTCGTCGGAGGCCCGCCTGTTCCGGCCGTGCTCGGCTATGGCGAGGCCGATCCGGAGTTCTATCTGCCTTACGGATTTCTCGAATGGGTCGAGGGCGAGCGCCTCGACCAGGCGGTCGACCGCGCCGGCGACCTCGCGCCGCTCGGGCGCGCGGCGGGGCGCCTGCTGGCGGCGATCCATGGCGTCGAGTTCGAGCGTCTCGGCTTCTTCGGCGCGGATCTGCGCCCTGAGAGCGTCTATGACGTCAGCGTCGAAGAGCAGGCGGCGTGGCTCGAGACCGTGTTCGCCGATCCTCGCGCGGCGTCGCGCCTCGACGCGCCGCTGCGCACGGCGATGCTGCGCGCCGTCGCGCGCGAGGGCGCGAGCCTCGCCGCCGGCTGGGCGGCGAGGCCCTGCCTCTCGCACGGCGACTTCGACGCCGCCAACATCATTCTGCGCGCGGACGCCGCGGGCGGACTCGAGGCGGTCGCGCTCGACTGGGAGTTCGCCTTCGCCGGCGGCCCGGCCTTCGATTTCGGCCATCTGCTGCGCCCGCCGCTTGGCGAAAGCGCGCCGTTCCTCGAGGGGCTGTGCGCCGCCTATCGCGAGGCGGGGCGTGAACTGCCGGAAGACTGGCGTCGGGCGGCGAACCTCGCCGAGCTTCTGTCTTTGGCGGACTTCCTCTCCCGGTCGTTCTGCGGCGAGGACGCCGCCGCCTGGACGCTGGCGCGCCTTCGCCGGCTCGCGGGCTGAAACCCGGCGCGCCGACGCCCATATAGGCGAAATTGTCCCCGGATCCGCGCCATGCCGCCATTCGTCCAGCTTCTTCGCCGTGCGGCCGTCAGGCTGTTCGAGGCGCTCGTTGTCTTCTATCTCGCGCTCGACGCGGTCTTCACGCCGCTGTTCCGCCCGCTCGCGCGCTGGGCGGCGCGGCTGCGGATCGTCCTGCGCCTGCAGGACGCGATCGCGGCTCTGCCGCCCTACGCGATCCTCGTGGCGCTCGCCGTTCCCTTCGCCGTCGCCGAGCCGGCCAAGCTCTACGCGCTCGTGCTGATCGCCGACCGACGCTGGCTCGCCGGCGCCATCGTAATGGGCGCGGCCTATGTCGTGAGCCTCCTCGTCGTCGAGCGCATCTACGCCGCGGGCCGCGCCAAGCTGCGCACGATTCCATGGTTCGCGCGGCTGATGGACTGGCTCGTCGACCTGCGCGACCGGCTCCTCGCCTTCGCGCGCGCGACCCGCGCCTATGGGATTTTCATGGACGCGAAGCGCCGCCTCGCGCCCCTCGCGCAGCGGGCGCGCCTGCGGCTCGCCGAGGCTGGCGCGGGCTTGCGCGCCCGCGGCGCGGCGCTGCTTCGGCAGGCGCGGGCGCGGCTTTCGTCGTAGTCCGGCCTGCTTGCCGCGCTCTGTCCGCGCCCCTATTTTGGCGGCCATGAACCGCCCCCTCGACCCGCCCTCCGGGGACGACGCCGGGCCGCGCCGCCGCGGTGCGGCGCCCTCCCTGTTCGGCCCCGCGGCCGACGCCTTCGATCCGCCCGAGCCGCCGCGCCGCCGCTTCCGCGCTGTGCCGTTGCGGGTGATCCTGCCCAACCTCGTCACCCTGCTCGCGTTGTGCATGGGGCTCACCGCGATTCGCTTCGCGATGGAGGGCAATTTCGAGTTCGCGGTGATCGCCGTGATCGTCGCCGCCGTACTCGACGGGCTCGACGGGCGCATCGCGCGCGCGCTGCGCGGAGCGACGCGCTTCGGCGCCGAGCTCGACTCGCTTGCGGATTTCGTCGATTTCGGCGTCGCGCCGGCGCTGATCCTCTATTTCTGGGGCCTTGACGAAATCAAGAGCTTCGGCTGGTTCGCCGCGCTCGTCTTCGCCATCGCCGCCGCGCTGCGCCTCGCGCGCTTCAACGTCTCGGCGGACGATCCGAACCGCCCGGCCTGGCGCGCGCATTTCTTCACCGGCATGCCGGCGCCGGCGGGGGCCATCGTCGGCCTGCTGCCGATCTACCTCAACCTGTCGGTGTTCGGCGTCCCGGCGACGAAGCCCGTCGTCTTCGTCTACATTATCTATGTGATCGCCGTCGCCCTCCTGATGGCGAGCGCCATCCCGCATTTCTCCGGCAAGAAGATCGGCCGCGTGCCGCGCGACTACGTGGTCGTGGTCATGTTCGGGGCGATCGCCCTCCTGCTGCTGCTGGCGACCTTCCCGATGGAGATGCTCATCTGCCTCTCGCTCGCCTATCTGGCTTCCATTCCCTTCGCCATGCGGCGTTTCAGGGCCTATGAGGCGGCGGACGGAGACAAGCCGCCGGCCGAGCCGGCCAGCGCTGCTAAATGAGGCGTTTTCGCGCGCCGGCTGTTCACAAATTCGACGTTCTCGATTAGGGTCCGCGCCGACTGACGCCCGGCGGCCTTGCGGCCTTCCGGCGAATGATGATTGCGCCGAAATCCTGAGCCTCGCCTTCCTTCGTGGCCGAGCTTGGCGCCAGCCGACGCTCCGGCCGCCGCGGCCGGGCGCGCCGGGCGGGCCGGCGCGCAGAGACAAGGACGCCAATGTCGAAAGAAGAACTGCTCGAGTTTCCAGGAGTCGTCGTGGAGCTCCTGCCCAACGCCACCTTCCGGGTCCAGCTCGAAAACGAGCATGAGATCATCGCCCACACCGCGGGCAAGATGCGCAAGAACCGCATCCGCGTCCTGACCGGCGACAAGGTCCTCGTCGAGATGACGCCGTACGACCTGTCCAAGGGACGCATCACCTATCGCTTCAAGTGAGCCGCGGCGATGACGGCGCAGCCTGACCGCGAAGATTTTCCGCCCGGGCGCCCTTCATGACCCGCTCCGCGCGCGGCCTCGAACGGCCGCTCCTCGTGCTCGCCTCCGCGTCGACGCGGAGGCTCGAGCTTCTTCAGCAGATCGGCGTCGAGCCGAACCTTCTTCTCCCCTGCGACCTTGACGAGACGCCCGTGAAGGGCGAGGCGCCGCGCCTGCTCGCCGCCCGCCTCGCGCGCGAGAAGGCCCGCGAGGCCGCGCGCCTCGCGCGCGCGGATCCCGACGTCGGCGAGGCTTTCGTCCTCGGCGCGGACACGGTGGTCAGCGTCGGGCGACGCGTTCTCCCGAAATGCGAGACGCGCGTCGAGGCCGGCCAGTGCCTCGAGCTTTTGTCCGGCCGCGCCCATCGCGTTTATACGGGCGTCTGCCTCGTCTCGCCGTCGGGCAAGGAGCGCGCGCGCCTCGTCGAGACGCGCGTGCGCTTCAAGCGGCTGTCGGCGGCCGAGATCGAAGCCTATCTCGGCTCCGGCGAATGGCGCGGCAAGGCCGGCGGCTACGCCATCCAGGGCCTCGCCGGCGCGTTCGCGATCAAATTGATCGGCTCCTACTCGTCCGTCGTCGGACTGCCGCTTTATGAAACCATGTCGCTGCTCGCCGGGGAAGGGTTTCCGACGCTGGCCGGCTGGCTTGCGCCGACGTGAGGGACGGCCTTGGTCCAAGAGGAAGACGCAGGGAAAGGCGGCGACGCGGGGCGGGGCGATTCGAAGGCGCGCAAATGCCCGATCTGCGGCAAGCCGGCGACGCCGCGGCATCGGCCCTTCTGCTCGGCGCGCTGCGCCGACGTCGATCTGCATCGCTGGCTCGGCGGCGTCTACGCCATCCCGGCCGAGGACTCCGACGAAGCGCCCCCGCTCGCCGGCGAACCGCGCAAGTAGAGCGCGTTCAGCGAAACCATATTCGCTGAACGCGCTCTAACTACTTGTTTAAGCGCATTTTCTCAACGCAACGGTCTGCAACTTTTGCTGAAGATGCTCTAGCTGAACCATCGGCCACATCCGGCCTCATCTCCTTTGTCTGATCGGCCAATGTTCTTTCCCGTCTCAAAAGTCGCCTGGCTTCTTCTCGAGCCGCTCACCTTATCGATCGTCGTCGCCGGCGTCGGCGTCGGCCTCCTGTTCACTCGATACGCGCGCGTCGCGCGGCGCATCGCGGCGTTGGGCGCCGCCGCGCTGATCGTTCTGTTCCTGACGCCGCTCGGGGTCGCGCTGATGCGTCCGCTCGAAAACCGGTTTCCGCCGCCGCCCGCCAATCTTCCGGATCCGACGGGGATCATCGTGCTCGGAGGCGCGCTCAGCGCTTCGCTGACCGAAGCGCGCGGTCCGAGCTCGCTCAGCGGCGACGGCGAGCGGTTGACCGAAGGGCTCGAGCTCGCGCGGCGCTATCCGCAGGCGCGGCTTATCTTCACGGGCGGCTCGGGCGCGCTGATCTCCGGCGACGCGTCCGAGGCGGTCGGGGTGCGCCGCTTCTGGGAGGCGCTCGGGGGGCCGGCCGAGCGGATGAGCTTCGAGGACAGCTCCCGCAACACCTGGGAGAACGCCGTCTTCACCCGTAATCTCCTCAAGCCCAAGCCGGGCGAAGTGTGGCTCCTCGTCACCTCGGCCTGGCATATGCCGCGCTCGATCGGGATTTTCCGGCGCGTCGGTTTCGACGTCGTCGCCTATCCGGTGGCCTACCGCACCTACGGCGACTGGCGCGACTGGTCGCTCCTGCACACGGCTTTCGAACGGGCGCCGCTCGTCTATTTCGCCGTGCGCGAATGGATCGGCCTCTTCGTCTACTGGGCGACGGGCAAGACGGCGACGCTGTTTCCGGCTCCTTAGGCCGCGCGAACCGCCGCGTTCAGACGTCCTCGGACGTTAGCGCCCGGTAGGCCGCCGAGAAGAATTGCCGCCGCATGACAATGACGAAAATGGCGATCGTCGTCGCGATCAGCATCGCCGGGCCGATGAACCAGCCGAGATAGGCGAAGGCGAAATAGAAGCTGCGCAGGCCCTTGGCGAAATGCAGCCCCGCGTCGATCGTCATGAGGCCGGCTCGCCTGCTCGCCGCCTCGCGCGCCCGCGCGTCGGGCGATTCGGGGCCGGGCGTCGCGCCGAGAAGAATGGCCGCGTAGATGAACAGGCGATAGGCCCAGGCGAATTTGAAGAACGCGTAGCCGAAGATGAGCGCGAGGCCGAGCACCTTCGTCTCCCAGGCGCCGCGCGTCGCGACCACCGAGCCGACTGAAAGGTCGCCGACCATCTTCAGCACGTCGTCGGCGGCGCGCATCGCCGCCGCGACGCCGCCGAGCAAAAGCAGGGAGGTGGACGCGAAGAACGCCGCTCCGTTCTGCAGGCTCGACATGATGTTGGCGTCGGCGATGCGGGAGTCTCTCGACGCCATCGCCTTCATCCAGCCGATCCGGTGCTCGTTCATCAGCACGGAAAGGCCCGGCTGTCCGCGCACCCCGTGCTCGTTGACGAAGCGGTAGGCGATCCACGCGCCGACGAAGAAGGCGACGGCGAAGGCGTCGAACGTCGAGAGGCCGGCCATGCATGCGTCTCCTGAGCGCCGGGATGAAATCGCTTTTGGAAGGAAAAAGCTTAAGGCCGGACGGCTTAACGGCGGGTGTGCGCCGCGCTGTCCTCGATTGACGAAGTTTTGGGCAGGCCACATAGGGAAGGCGTCCCGCCGCCGCCTTGGCGGATCCGTCGTCTGACCGGCCCGAGAGGACAGCCGTGGCCCTCACCCTTGTCATCGCCAACAAGGCCTATTCGTCCTGGTCGTTCCGGCCCTGGATCCTGATGCGTCAGTTCGAAATCCCGTTCGAGGAAGCGGTCGTCCCGCTCGGACGGCCGCAGACGCGGGCCGAGATGCTGCGCCATTCGCCGGCGGGAAAATGCCCGATCCTGAAAGATGGCGAGATCCTCGTCTGGGAGTCTCTCGCCATCGTCGAATATCTGGCCGAGAGCTTTCCCGGCCTCGCCATCTGGCCGCGCAAACGGGCTGCGCGGGCGCACGCGCGGGCGCTCTCGGCCGAGATGCACGCAGGCTTCACGGGCCTGCGCGCGCTCGCCCCGATGAACATGCGCCGCGCGCCCTCCGCGCGGCCGTTGACCGCGGAGGCGAGCGCCGACGTCGCGCGTCTCGAGGACGCCTTCGCGCGGGCGCGGGCGGCGCACGGGGAGGGCGGTCCGTTCCTGTTCGGACGATTCTGCGCCGTCGACGCGATGTTCGCGCCCGTGGTCAACCGGCTTTACGCCTACGCCATCCCTGTCGGCGCGCCGACTCGCGCCTATATGGAGGCGATGATGACCCTTCCCGCATGGCGTGAGTGGGTCGAAGGGGCGTTCGCCGAACACTGGATCATCGACGACTATGAAAAGGATTGACGTTTTCCGCGCGGCGGGGCGCGGGCGTTGAGCGGCGCGGGCGAGGACAAGCGCGGCCGCGCCGTCGCGGCGCCGGCCTCCCGGGCCGAGATCGACGCGTTTCTGGCCGCCGCCGGCCTCCCGGCGGAGCGCGGGCGCGGACGCCTCATCTTCGCGCTCGACGCGACGATGAGCCGGCGGCCGACCTGGGATCTCGCCCAGGACCTGCAGGCGCGCATGTTCCGGACCGCCGCCTCGCATGGCGGGCTCGTCGTGCAACTCGTCTATTATCGCGGCTTTCGCGAGTGCCGCGCCTCGCGCTTCATGAGCGGCGGCGAGGCGCTCGCCGACGCGATGACGCGGGTCCGCGTCGCGGCGGGGCTGACGCAGATCGGCAGGGTCCTGCGCCATGTCCTCGACGAGGCGAAGACCGCGCCCGCGCCTGTGCTGGTCTTCGTCGGCGACGCGATGGAGGAGCGTCCGGACGAGCTCGCCGACCTCGCCGGGCGGCTCGGCCTCCTCGGCGTCAAGGCGTTCATGTTTCAGGAGGGGCGCGATCGCGCGGCGGAGGCGGCGTTCCGCCAGATCGCCTTGCTGACCGGCGGCGCCTATGCGACATTCGACGCCAGCGCGGCGGAGCGGCTCGCCGCGCTTCTGTCGGCCGCCGCGGCCTACGCCGCCGGCGGCCGCGCGGCTCTTGAGCTGGAAGCGCGGCGCGGCGCTTCTGCGGAGCTTCTGCTTGCCCAGCTGCGCTAGCGCCGTCGACCTGGGGCTCGGCGCGCCGGATCGCGCCGCGGGCCTGCGTCGGCGCCGAGAGATCAAAGACTGAAGAACCGGCCGCGATGATCTATCTGATCGTCTCTCTCCTGATCTTCTGGCTCGCGACGACGGCCCTGCGCGCCTTCGCTCGCGCCGATCCTGCGTCTCTCGCCCGCGTCATCCGGCGCGGCGGCGGCGCGGCGCTGCTTCTGTTCGCCGCGTTTCTGGCGGCGCGCGGCGCGATTTCCTTCGCCATGGGTTTCGGCGGCCTCGGCTTCTGGCTGCTCAACGCCGGCGGGCGGCCGTTCTGGACTATTCCCGGCGGCGCGGCGTCCTCAGCCTCCGGCAAAGCCGCGCCGCGCGTCTCCTGCGTCAGATCGGCGATGATCGAGATGCAGCTCGATCATGACTCCGGCCGGATGTCGGGAACGGTGCTGGCCGGCGCGCTGGAGGGGCGGGAGCTAGAGTCGCTGACTCGCGCGGAGTGCGAAGCCCTCCACGAGCTTTGCCGTCGAGACGATCCTGAGGGCGCCCGGCTTCTGGAGGCTTATCTCGATCGCCGGTTTGCCGGCTGGCGTCAGGCACGCAAGGCTCAAGGCGACGCGGGGGGCTTCGAATCGCGTCCCCGCGCCGGCGCCATGACCCAGGATGAAGCGTATGAAGTCCTGGGACTTCGCAAGGGCGCGTCGCGGGAGGAGGTCGTCCGGTCGCACCGCTCGCTTATGAAAAAGCTTCATCCAGATCATGGCGGGACCACCGACCTGGCGGCGCGTGTCAATGAAGCGAAGGAAGTTCTGATGCGGCGTCATCTGTGAGCGTCCGGAGTGCGGCGCCCCGCGGCGTCAGGAGCGCTCTTCGATCACAGCGCGATGATGACGAAAAAGGGTTAGTTTTTCGTTGCGAAGCATGAAAAACCGCTTTTCTTCAGCGCCTTGCAGGCCTCTTTCGCGCTTTTTTCCTCAAGTCCGGCGAAACGTGCGCGGTACAGCGTCGCCTCGCCCTTGCGCAGCTTTTCCGTGAAGGGCTCGGCCGCCGCCAGGGCGCCGCCGCCCTGCGTCCGCGCCCTGGCGAGAAGCGCCTGCGCCTTGTCTTCGTCGTCGGCCGCTCCGACCTGAATCAGCCAGCCGGAGCGCGCGGCAGGCCGGGTCTCCGGGCCGGTCGCGTCCGTCTGGTCGGCCGCGTCGCCTTCTCCCTCGCCTTCGACGTCGAGCTTGTCCCGCGCGGCCCTGGCGGCGCGCGCGTCCTCCTCGATCGGAACGCGTATCGCGATCTTCGGCGCGCCGGGCGCCGGCGGAGGGGCGAGGCTCGCGGCCTGTCCGCCCGCCGCGGGCTTCTCGAACGAGCGCGGCGTCTTGCCCGGGGCGAGGCCGGCGTTCCAGCGCAGGGCGGACGGCTCGACGGTCGGCGGCGCGAACAGGACCGCGCCGACGCCGGCGCCGTCGAGCGAGGCCGTGCGCACGGCGCTCTGGCGCGGGTTCGGCGCCTGGGCGGCGAAAGGCTGCGGCAGCAGCGCGCCCGCCAGAAGTTTCACGTGCTGGCGCGCCGGCGCCGCCGGAGCGGGGGCGGAAGCGGGGACGGCGGGCGCGGCGGAAGGCGCGATCGAGGCGACGGCGACCGGATCAAGCTCCTGCCGCCCGCCCGAGACGACGGCGAGCGCCTCGCGCTGCGCCTCGTTCTGCGCGAGCGCGGGCCTTGCGTCGGCGTAGGCGAGCGGAGCTTCAGTCGCCGCCGCGCCGGCGAGCGCGAGCTTCGCCTGCGCCTCGCGCAGCGCCGAGGCGACCTTCACCGTGGAGCCCTTGTCTATCTGGTCTTCGATGAGGTCGGCCATGATGCGGTCGCGGGCGGGCGCGCTGACGCCGCCCATCACCACCGCGACGATGTAGCGGCCGTCGCGCTTGACCGAGGTCAGGAGGTTGAAGCCGGAGGCGTTGGTGTAGCCGGTCTTGATGCCGTCCATGCCTTCGACGCGTTCCATGAGATGGTTGTGGTTCATGATCGTCGCGCCGGCCCAGTAGAAGGCGCGCGTCGCGAAGTAGCGGTAGTAGCGCGGGAAGCGCTCCTCGATGGCGCGGCCGAGGATGGTCAGGTCGCGCGCCGTGGTGATCTGCGCGTCGGCTGGAAGGCCCGAGGCGTTGACGTAGGTCGTGCCGTTCATGCCGAGCTCGCGCGCCTTGCGCGTCATCATCGCCGCGAAGGCGTCCTCGTCGCCGCCGATCGCCTCCGCGACCGCCACCGCGATGTCGTTGGCCGAGCGCGTGACGATCGCCTTGATCGCGTCCTCGACGCGGATCGTGCGGCCGGGCTTCAGCCCCAGCTTGGTCGGTTTTTGCGCCGCGGCGTGACGCGAGACCGGGATTTCGCTGCCGAGGCTGAGACGGCCGGCGTCGAGCTCCTCGAACAGGAGGTAGAGCGTCATCACCTTGGTGATCGAGGCGGGATGGCGCGGCTCGTCCTCATTGCGTCCGTACAGCGTCTCGCCGCTGTTGGCGTCGATCACGACCGCCGCGAAATTGTTCGCCTGGGCGTAGGGGCGCGCATGCATGTAGCGGACGGAGCGGGGCCGCGCCGCGTGCGCGTGACGACTGCCGTGAGAATGCTTCGCCGCATGGGCGTGATGGCCATAGGAATGAGCGCGCTGGCGCGCCTGAGCGGGCTCGCCCGAGAGCGCAAGCGCCGCCGCGCCGAGCGCCAGAAGCGCAGCCAGGACGGCCGCCCCGAGGCCGCCGCGCAGGAGGCGCTTCGTTGCGCAAGCCAGCTTGCGGCGAAGCGCCGCATCCCGATAGAACATTGGCCGCGCCCCGCCTTTCCGCGCATGTCTCAAGCGCGAGACGCTAATTCTCCTTAGTTACCCGTTGGTTAAAAGCGCAGCCGCAGCGGCGGAGCCGGCGCGGGCGCGTTATGTTGCAGCGCAATATAACCTTGACGTGAATTGTGCGTCGCACTATACATGACCTGCGAGCTCGATCCGCAGCTCCACAACAGCCGCCTTGAGGAAAACGAGAGTCGGCGCAAGCTCGACCTAGGGAACATGAATATGGCGAACACCATCGAAGACTTTCAGAAGTTCGGCAAGTCGCAGTTCGAGACGGCCACGGCTTCTTCTCAGGGCGTCGTGAAGGCTTTCCAGGCCATCGCCGCCGAGACCACCGACTTCTCCAAGAAGAGCTTCGAGAACGGCTCCGCCTTCCTTGAGAAGCTCCTTGGCGCGAAGTCGCTCGAGAGCGCGATCCAGCTGCAGACCGAGTACGCCAAGGCCGCCTACGCCGATTTCGTCGCCGAATCGACCAAGCTCGGCGAGCTTTACACCGCGCTGGCCAAGGAGGCGTTCAAGCCGCTCGAGTCGATCGTCTCCAAGTATCAGCCGGTCAAGAACTGAGCGTCAATCCGCGATGGCGCGAACGGGATAAGGGCCGCGGCCCGGCGGGCGTCCGCATCGGACGCTCGACGCGCTTCTCCGCTTCTCCGCTTTTGCGCAACTTCGAAGCCCGGCCTTGGCCGGGCTTTGTGTTTTTGTCCCCTACTTCCGGCGGCCGGAGGAGCCCCGTCGAGACGGCGCGGTTCTTGCTCGCCGGCTTTCGGCGCCGCGCGCCGTCCATCGCGCGCCCGCGTCGACGAACCTTGCGCGAGCTTCGTTCGTTTGTCCGATGCGCGGGAGGCGAAGCCAATTCGCCCTTGCGAGAACATTCGGGGCGTTGTTCACTGGAGCTTCATGTCCGCCGCACCTAAATAGGGCGGATGGCGAAGGCGGGACCAATCGTGGCGAAGGCTGCGCACAAGCATTCCGGTTTCTTGCAGGCGCCGCGCCTGACGGCGGCTTCGGCGCCGCGGGACGCGGGCAAGGACGAGAAACGTCCGGGCGACGGAGGCTCGGGCACGGCCGTCATCACGCGCACGAAGACGCAGACCCGCAAACCCAGCATGTACCGGGTCCTTCTTTTGAATGACGACTATACGCCCATGGAGTTCGTCGTCGCCGTCCTGAAGAAATATTTCAACAAGGGGCCGGAAGAAGCCACGCGCATCATGCTTCATGTCCACCAGCATGGGGTCGGCGAATGCGGGATCTTCACCTACGAAGTCGCCGAGACCAAGGTAACGCAGGTCATGGACTACGCCCGCAAGCACCAGCACCCCCTGCAGTGCATCATGGAAAAGAAATGAGGTAGGAGCCCATGCCTTCCTTCTCACGCAATCTGGAGCAGTCGCTCCACCGGGCCCTCGCCGTCGCCAATGAGCGGCATCACGAATACGCCACGCTTGAGCATCTCCTCCTGAGCCTGACGGACGACTCCGACGCCTCGGCCGTGCTGCGGGCCTGCTCCGTCGACCTCGACCAGCTCAAGAAAAGCCTGCGCGACTATATCGAGCAGGAGCTCGACAATCTCGTCGGCGACGGCCGCGAGGACGCCAAGCCCACGGCCGGCTTCCAGCGCGTGATCCAGCGGGCGGTCATCCATGTGCAGTCCTCGGGCCGCGAGGAGGTGACGGGCGCGAACGTGCTCGTCGCCGTCTTCGCCGAGCGCGAGAGCCACGCCGCCTATTTCCTGCAGGAGCAGGACATGACGCGCTACGACGCCGTAAACTACATCAGCCACGGCATCGCCAAGCGCCCCGGCCTCTCCGATCCGACCAAGACGCCGCGCGGCGCCGAGGACGAGCCCGAAGGGCGCGAAGGCAAGGAGAAGGAGACGGCCGAGGCCAAGAAGAAGGAAGGCGCGCTCGACGCCTATTGCGTCAACCTGAACAAGAAGGCGCGCGAGGGCCGCATCGATCCGCTCATCGGCCGCGAGGCCGAGGTCCAGCGCACGATCCAGGTGCTGTGTCGCCGCCACAAGAACAATCCTCTCCTCGTCGGCGATCCCGGCGTCGGCAAGACGGCGATCGCCGAAGGCCTCGCGCGCAAGATCGTCAAGAGCGAAGTGCCTGAGGTGCTCTCCGAGGCGACGGTGTTCGCGCTCGACATGGGCACGCTGCTCGCCGGCACGCGTTACCGCGGCGACTTCGAGGAGCGCCTCAAGCAGGTGATGAAGGAGATCGAGAACCACAGGAACGCGATCCTGTTCATCGACGAGATCCACACAGTGATCGGCGCCGGCGCGACCTCGGGCGGCGCCATGGACGCGTCGAACCTGCTGAAGCCCGCCCTCGCGCAGGGCACGCTGCGCTGCATCGGCTCGACGACCTACAAGGAGTATCGCCAGTATTTCGAGAAGGACCGCGCGCTGGTCCGCCGCTTCCAGAAGATCGACGTCAACGAGCCGTCGGTGCCGGACGCCATCGAGATCATGAAGGGCTTGAAGCCCTATTTCGAGGAGTTCCACAAGATCCGCTACACCAATGAGGCCATCAAGGCCGCGGTGGAGCTGTCCGCGCGCTACATCCATGACCGCAAGCTGCCGGACAAGGCGATCGACGTGATCGACGAGACCGGCGCGAGCCAGATGCTGCTGCCCGAGGCCAAGCGCAAGAAGACGATCGGAATCAAGGAGGTCGAGACGACCATCGCGACGATGGCGCGCATTCCTCCGAAGACCGTCTCGAAGGACGACGCCGAGGTGCTCGAGCATCTCACCGAGACGCTGCAGCGGGTGGTCTATGGCCAGAACAGCGCCATCGCCGCGCTCACCTCGGCGATCAAGCTGGCGAGGGCCGGCCTGCGCGACGGCGAGAAGCCGATCGGCAGCTACCTGTTCTCGGGCCCGACCGGCGTCGGCAAGACCGAGGTCGCCCGCCAGCTCGCGACCGCGCTCGGCGTCGAGCTCGTGCGCTTCGACATGTCCGAGTACATGGAGCGACACACCGTCTCGCGGCTGATCGGCGCGCCTCCCGGCTATGTCGGCTTCGACCAGGGCGGCCTGCTCACCGACTCGATCGACCAGCATCCGCATTGCGTGCTGCTGCTCGACGAGATCGAGAAGGCGCACCCGGACCTTTACAATATCCTTCTGCAGGTGATGGACCACGGCAAGCTGACGGACCACAGCGGCAAGCAGGTCGATTTCCGCAACGTCATCCTGATCATGACGACGAACGCGGGCGCGGCCGACATGACGCGCGAATCCTACGGCTTCACCGCCGGCAAGCGGAAGGGCGAGGACGTCGAGGCGATCAACCGCATGTTCGCGCCCGAATTCCGCAACCGCCTCGACGCGGTCGTCGCCTTCGGCCATCTGCCGCATGACGTCATCGTCAAGGTCGTCGACAAGTTCATCATGCAGCTCGAGGCGCAGCTCGCCGACCGCAACGTCACGATCGAGCTCGCCGACGAGGCGAGAGCTTGGCTCGTCGAAAACGGCTATGACGAGCACATGGGCGCGCGGCCGATGGCCCGCGTGATCCAGCAGACGATCAAGACGCCGCTCGCCGACGAGGTGCTGTTCGGGCGCCTCAAGAACGGCGGCACGGTGCGCGTGGTCGTGCAGGAGGAGGACGGGGTCAAGAAGCTCGGCTTCGTCTTCCCCGAAGGTCCCGTGCTGCCGCGCCCGGAGAAGGACATCGTCGAGGCCGGCAGGAAGCGCGTGCGCTCCGAGCCGGAGGTGCGCCGGGCCCGCTCGCGCAAGCTGAAAGGCGAGGACGACGAGGATATCGACGAGGACTATGACGACGACGACGAGGCCGAGCCCTACGCCGACGAGTCCGAAACGAAGCACTGAGGCTTCGCGAACCGCATCGGACAGGAAGCCTCTCCGGCCGCGTCCCTGGCGCAAATAGAAAAAGCCGCGGCCTGCGCCGCGGCTTTTCGTTTCCGGCGGCCGGCTTCAGCCGCGCCTCAGGCGGCCTCGAGCGCCGCGACGATCCTGTCGCGGAGCGGGACCAGCGCGTCAGCCTTGACCATGTCGCCGCTGTGGCGGCGCAGCTCGACGCCTTCCCAGCGCGGCAGGATATGGACATGCAGATGGAACACCGTCTGCCCGCTAGCCGGCTCGTTGAACTGCATGATGGTGATTCCGTCGGCGCCGAGGCCGTCCTTCACGGCGCGGGCGATCTTCTGCACCCGCGGGGCGAGCGCGGCGAGCGTCGCCGGATCGGCGTCGAGAAAATTGCGCGAAGGCGCCTTCGGAACGACGAGCACATGGCCGTCGGCCTGCGGCATGACGTCCATGAAGGCGATCGCGACGTCGTCCTCGTAAACCTTCACGCAGGGGATTTCGCGGCGCAGGATCTTGGCGAAGATATTGGAGTCCTCATAGGGCGTCGTCACGGCGTTCCTCCGCTTCTCGGTTCGCGCAGGAATAGGGCGTCGCGGGCGGTCGTCAAGCCCGTTAGAAGCCGTCGGGCTCCGGCGTCGCCTCGCCGCGCCTGAACGGCGTCAGCGTGGCGTAGCCCTCGAGCTCCAGCTCCGCCTGAAGGCGCTCGCGGCGCAGATATTCGCCGATCGCCCTCGCGAACCGCGGATCGGCGATCTCGTGGGCCGAATAGGTCGGGACGGGACCGTAGCCGCGCGCGAGCTTGTGCTCGCCCTGCGCGCCCGCCTCGACGCGCGCGAGGCCGCGCGAGATGGCGAATTCGATCGCCTGATAATAGCAGACCTCGAAATGCAGGAAGGGGACGTCCTCGATCGCGCCCCAGTTGCGGCCATAGAGGGCGTCCGAGCCGATGAAGTTGATCGCCCCGGCGACGTAGCGCGTCCCGCGCCGCGCCATCACGAGCAGGATGCGCTCCGGCATGGCCTCCCCGACCATGGAGAAGAAGGCGCGGGTCAGGTACGGCTGGCCCCATTTGCGCGCGCCGGTGTCCTCGTAGAATTCGTGGAACGCGTCCCAGTGGCGCTCCTTGATGTCGGCGCCGGTGAGGAGGTCTATGTCGATCCCGCCGGCGAGCGCCTCGCGTCGCTCGCGTCTGATCATCTTGCGCTTGCGCGAGGCGAGATCGTCGAGGAAGCCGGCGAAATCGCCGTAGCCTTTGTTGAGAAAATGGAACTGCTGTCCCGTGCGCAGCAGGAAGCCGGCGGCGCCTAGCGCCTCCCATTCCTCCCGGGTCGGAAAGGTGACGTGGATCGACGACGCCTCCGCCTTGCCGCGCAGCGCGCGCAGGCCGCCGATCAGCGCCGGACGCGCACGCGCCTCGCAGCCAGGCAGGGCGAGCAGCCGCGGCCCCGTCGCCGGCGTGAAGGGCGAGGCGACCTGGATCTTCGGATAATAGTCGAGCCCTGCGCGCAGATAGGCGTCGGCCCAGCCGAAATCGAAGACATATTCGCCCATCGAATGGCTTTTCACATAGGTCGGCGCGGCGCCGACGAGCGTTGCGCCGGACCGCGCCAGCACATGCGCCGGCGCCCAGCCGGCGCGGGGCGAGGCCGACTTCGAGGCTTCCAGCGCCTTCAGAAAGGCGTGCGAGACGAAGGGATTGTAGCTGTCGCCCGAATTGGCGCAGGCGTCCCATTGCGCGGCGTCGATTGCGGCGATGGACGTTGCGATCTCGATTTTCAGGGCGTCTTCCATGCGCCTCGTTCGTTGCCCGTGAGGTCGGGAGCGGGGCGCGGCCGAGCAGACACGCCCGCGCCCGGCCGGTCAAGGGCGCGGCGCGCCCGTCGCCTTCAAGGCCGCGATCGCGCCGCGCGCCGCCGCGCGGCCCGTTTCATAGGCGCCGTGCGCGGTCGAGAAGCTCCCGATCGAGCAGGCTTCCCCGGCGAAGAAGATCCGCCCGTCGACGGGTGCGGCGAGCCTGGCGCGATTGTCGGCGCAGCCCGGCGAGGCGTAGGAATAGGCGCCGCGCGAGAACGGATCGTTCGTCCAGGCGGTCGCGCCGACGACGCGCAGCCGCTGCGCGAAACGGGCGCCGAAGATGCGCGAAAGCTCGCCCCTCGCGAAGTCGAGGAAGGCGTTTTCGCCTCCGGCTTCGAGCTCGCGCGCGAGGTCGCCGCCGAAATAGCCTTCGATCAGGGGCAGGCCGAAGGGGCGCGTCCGCCAGGCGCCCGTGCGCCCGGCGAAGGGATCGCCGAGGAAATGGCCTTCCGGCGGCAGGTCGGCCGGATCGCCGGCGAGCGTGAGCTTGTTCGCGGCGCCGAGCGGCAGGCCGGCGGCGGCCGCGCTCTTGCCCGGCAGGGCGGGATGGAAGGACAGCGCCTCCTGCGCGATCAGGCTCGCCGGCAGGGTCACGATCAGCGCCCGCGCGCTCAGGCGTCCGCGCGGCGTCTCGACCACGATCCTCGCGCCGGAATGGTCGACGCGCGTCGCCTGCGCGCCGAGACGCACGGGCAGGCCGGCGCCGAAAGCGGCGACGAGCGCGCCATAGCCGCGCTCGAGCCGCCAGTTGACGCCGCTATCCTTGTAGCGTCGCCAGTCGAGGACCGACACCTTGGCCGGCCCGTCGCCGTTGATGTAGGCGCATTGCGCCTCGACGATCGCGTTGAAGCGGTTCCCCGGCTCGAGAAGGCGCGCCGCGGCGAAGTCGCCGCCCGAGAGGTCGGCGGTTTCGACGCTCGCGAAGAAGCGCTCCGAAGCGGCGCGGGCGCCCCTCCTGTCTTCGTCGGAAAAGGACGGATCGAAATCCTGCGCTCCCCAGCGCGTCGGCGAGCGGTCGACGGAAAAGCCGAGCTCGGCGGCGACGCGCGTGAAGGGATTGCGGTCGCCCGAATGCAGCCAGGCGCAGCCGTGGTCGAGCGCGAAGCCCTCGACGGTTTGCGTGAAGGCGCGTCCGCCGACGCGCTGGCGCGCTTCGAGGATGACGAAGGCGAGCTGCGCCGCCTCGATGATGCGGCCGGCGGAAAGGCCCGCCGCGCCGGCGCCGAGGATGATCACGTCGAAATCGGCCGATTCGTCGTTCATCGCGCTCCTCGCTCCGCATCCGCCAGCCGCCGGCGGCGACGTTCTTGCACGATATCTCTCTTGCGTGACAATCAGCGCCGTTCGCGCGAACCTCGCCGCGACGAAGGCTGAAGGAGGAGCCGTGAGCAGCATATGGAGCGTTAAGAGGCCCTAACAAAACCCTTTGTTAACCATGTTTGGTTGACCGTGAGGGATGGCCAAGAAGCTGCTGCCCGACGCCCTCTGGGCGGAAATCGCACCTCTATTCCCTCCTGACCGGGCTCGCC
>NZ_JAYRLA010000034.1:0-12520 GCF_041905455.1 Methylocella sp.
TTGCCGGGATTACACGGGATTGAACGGGACTGCTCGGGAAAGCCTATCGCCGAAAGCCGGCGCTAATTCAAGAGGTTCGGGACTAGTCGGGAGGGCTCGGGAAGTTTAGTTGGCGGAGACGGAGGGATTCGAACCCTCGATAGGGCTTTGCAACCCTATAACGGTTTAGCAAACCGCCGCCTTCAGCCTCTCGGCCACGTCTCCGCTTGACGCCCGCGCCCAACGGGCGACGCCGGGGAGATATGCCCGACGGATTTGGCGAAGGCAAGCGCTCCTTCGAGGGCCGCCTCGCTTCGCCCGGCCGCCTTCGCCCGCAAATGGTTGCGCTGGCGCCACAGTCTGCGGCCGAACCGAAGACTCGGGTCTCAAAGCTGTTTTCCCAGCGACTGCGCGACGCTAGTGTCTAATGGCGAGCGAGAGGGGGGCCAAGACCCGATCGTGACCCCGACCAGAGATGCGGACAATCGGCCGTCGTCTCTGGACCGGTAGAAAGCGGGATGCAGCCTGCAAAGGTGGCCCGGCGCGGCGCAAAAGCGGGAAAACGCGCCGACGTCGCGCCATGGAGCGGTCCTGGTCAGGTCTTTGAAGCGGAGGTTTGAAATGAAAGCGTTTAAGGGCCTTCTCCTGGGATCCGCCGCCGTGATGGCCGGCGTCTCCGGCGTCAAGGCCGCCGACCTGCCGGCCCGTCAGGCCGCGCCGATCGAATATGTGCGCGTCTGCGACGCCTATGGCGCGGGCTTCTTCTATATTCCCGGCACCGACACCTGCCTCAAGGTCGGCGGCCTGGTCCTCGGCCAGGTTCGTTTCTATGACGGCAGCTATTCGATGAGCAACGCCTTCGTCGGCTCGGGCACGCCGTCGGGCCTCGGCCTCCCGGGCGCGGCGCTTGTCGCCGGCGGCGGACAGACGCCCTATGGCTACGTGCCGACGCCGGGCCAATACACCAACGCCCGCACGCGCGACTCGTACGGTTGGGATACGCTCGGCCGTGTCGAGCTCGACGCCCGCACCGGCACGCCGTGGGGCACGCTACGCACCTTCGTCCGCGTCGATTCCTATGTCGGCACCGGCTATGCGAACACCGGTTCTCTGCAGAGCGGCGGCAGCTTCAACAATACCGGCCTTTACACCGCCACCGCGAACAGCGCGACTCGCGAGACGACCATCGTCAACCGCGCCTTCATCCAGTTCGCCGGCCTGACCGCCGGCCGCGCGCAGTCGATGTTCGACTTCTACGCCAACGCCTACAACTATCAGAACCTGAACGGCTCCAGCGCCACCACCCAGCTGGCCGCCTACACGTTCCGCTTCGCCGACGTGTGGTCGACGACCCTGTCGGTCGAAGACCAGTCGGCGCGCGCCGGCGCGGTCGGCAGCACGGTGTCGGGCTTTTACACCAACGCCACCGGCGCGGCTCTCCAGCCGAATTTCGTCAACGGCTACTCCGGCACGTCCTTCTCTGGCCAGCCTGCCGGCATGCGCTTTCCCGACGTCGTCGCCAACGTCCGCATCGACGACAAATGGGGCTCGGCGCAGATCTCGGCCGCCGGTCATCAGGCGCGCGCGAGCCTCTGGTCCAACACCACTGGTCTGGGATACGGCTCAAGCTACGGCTTCCCGGCGGCTTCGAGCGACACCTACGGCTGGGCCGTCCAGGGCGGCGTTCAGCTGAACGCCGACTATCTCTCGCCGGGCGACAAGCTGTGGCTGCAGGCCGCCTATGAAAAGGGCGCCGTCAGCTATATCTGGGGCAACAACCTCGCCTCGAGCTACGGCGCGGTGAGCGGCAACCGCTTCTACGGCTCGGGCTTCACGCCGAGCGACAGCTCGACCGGCTGGAACGCCAATACCCCGGCCGACTGCGTGTTCACCCTGAGCGGCGTCTGCGAGCAGCAGAGCGGCTGGTCGATCGTCGCAGCCTACAAGCACTACTGGCTGCCGACCCTCGCTTCGGCGTTCTTCGGCTCCTACGCCAAGATCAACTACTCCTACAACGCCCTGCAGGGCTATGGCGGCGCTGTCGGCGTCTCCAACGTCGGCGTCGCCCGCGTCGGCACCAACCTCGTCTGGACCCCGGTCAAGGGCTTCGACATCGGCGCCGAGTTCCTCTACCTGAACAACACCATCTCGCGTCCTGTCGGCCTCGCCTCCGACGCGGTGCTGCAGTCGTATGGCCTGCCTGGCTTCCGCGGCACGCAGAACATGTACGAAGGCCGCGTGCGCGTGCAGCGCGCCTTCTGATCCCAAAGCGCTTCGCTTCGGAAGGCCCGGCTTCGCGCCGGGCCTTTCTGCGTTCTGGCTAGGGATCCTCAGGCCGCCGACGCAATTGCGCCATTCAGACCGGAATTTCCGCGCGGCGCGCTGCGGCGATCAAAAAAGCCGCCTTCCCGAGGAAGGCGGCTTCGCCGCGGCGCCTGGAGATCTGCGCCGCAACGCCCGGCTTCCGTTCTCAGCGGTCGCCGAGGCTGCCGCCCGCGTCGGCGAGCGCCGCGCCGACTTCGAGGCCGAGATCGTCCATCGTCGCTTCCTCGACGGTGTTGACCTCCTCGCCCGCCGCCTGGCGCTCGGCTTCCGCGAGCGAGCGCGCGACGTTGATGGTGATGGCGGCGACGACCTCCGGGTGCAAATGCACCGGCGCCTCGACGAGACCGATCGTCTTGATCGGCGCGGCGAGGACGATCTGGTTGCGGTTGAGGGCGAAGCCGCCCGCGGACGCCGCCTCGGCGATGTCGCGAGGCGAGACCGAGCCATAGAGATGGCCGGTTTCGCCAGCCTGCCGCACGATCACGAAGGACTGGCCGTTCAGCTTCTCGGCGACGCGCTCGGCCTCGGACTTGAGCTCGAGGTTGCGCGCTTCGAGCTGCGCGCGCTGGCCTTCGAAGCGCGCCTTGTTGGCTTCCGTCGCGCGCAGGGCCTTGCCCGTCGCCAGCAGGAAATTGCGCGCGTAGCCGTCCTTCACGCGCACCACGTCGCCGATCTGGCCGAGCTTGGCGACGCGCTCCATCAAAATCACTTCCATTGCGTTCATCCTTGTTGGTGTGAGGTTTTCGAGGATCACCCGGGGCGGCGCGCGGGCGCAGCTTTCTTGCGCGCGCGCAGCCCGAACAGCGAGTCCGCGACGCCGAGCGCGGCGCAGGGAATGAGCAGCCAGGGCGGCGCGAGGGCGAAAAGGGCGAGATAGAGAAGGCCGAGCGCCAGCGGACGATGCTTGTGGCCGCGCGTGAGGTAATGAATCGCGGCGAGGCCCTGCAGGGCGAAACCCATGACGAGCGCGGCGGCGATCGTCGCGGCGATCACGCCGACAGGGCCGCCGAGGAAAGCCGTCGCGAGCGCGCCGGCGAGGATCGGCGCGCAGATCCGGGGCAGGCGCAGTCCGGAGGGAACATCCGGCCAGCGTCTCCGCGTCTGCGCGGATTTTTGCGCGACCCGGGCGGCGAGCCAAAGATTGACCAGCAGCATGAGAAGGGTCGAGGCGGCGATCGCCGGCGGCGCGGCGAGCGCTATCGCCCGCGCGACGCGGCCGAGGTCGACGCCATCGGGCAATTGCGCTTCGCCGACCGCTGATTCAAGCGTCGGCTGCAAAATCGCGACGGCGCGCGCGAGCGCGGCTTCAAAGCCTCCGTGGCGCGCGGCGACGAAGGCCCCCGCTCCGACCGCGACCGCGGCGGAGCAGACGACGACGGAGGACATGATTTTTTCAAACGCCGGCGCGCTCGCCGTCGCCGGGGGAGACGAGGGCGTGGAAGGGCCAGGGCCGACGTCCTGCAAGGCGAGAAAGGCGAGCCACAGCGAAGGGGCGGCGAGCGCCGTCGCGAAGGTCAGCGCCGAGGCGCCCGCATTGAGCAGGTCGCCAGACTGCAGAACGGCGACGAGGCCGACGCCAAGGCAGGCGAGGGCGCCCGCGCCAAGGCCGGCGGCGAGGCCGAAGCCGATCATCGCGATCATGAGCGGCAGCGGCGACAGATAGGCGAGCGAAATCGCGAGCGCGGTTCCCTTGCCGATCAGGCTGAACAGGATCGCGGAGGCGGCGCCGGCGCCGAAGATCGCCGCGAGCTGCGCGCTAAAGAAAGAAGGTGCCTTGGCCATCGACGTGCTGTCCCGCGCGGCGGCGGTTAGAGGCGGGTCGGGCTTTCGGCCCGCCCGTCCCAACAAAAGCGCAGGAGCCGGAAAGGCTCATGCGGCGGAAAGGGGCGATGTTCGCCTTGCGCGAGCGGCGCCGTGGCTCCGCCCGCTCGATCAGGAGGATTCGGCGCCTTAACGGATGACGTAGGGCAGCAGGCCGAGGAAGCGGGCGCGCTTGATTGCCTGCGCCAGCTCGCGCTGCTTCTTGGCCGAGACGGCGGTGATGCGCGAGGGCACGATCTTGCCGCGCTCGGAGACGTAGCGCGAGAGCAGGCGCGTGTCCTTGTAGTCGATCTTCGGCGCGTTCGGCCCGGAGAACGGGCAGGTCTTGCGGCGGCGGAAGAACGGACGGCGCGGAGCGGCGGGAGTCGTCATCAAAGGCTTCCTTCTTCGCTGGCCGGGGCTTCCTCGCGCGGGCGGCGGGGTCCGCGGTCGGGACGGGGCCCGCGCCGCTCGCCGCGCTCGCCGCGGTCGTCGTCGTCGCGCTTGCGCATCATCGCCGAGGGGCCGGCCTCGAGCGCGTCGACGCGGATGGTCAGGAAGCGGAGGACGTCCTCGTTGATGCCGCTCTGGCGCTCCATTTCGGCGATCGCCGCCGGCGGCGCGTCGATGTTGAGCAGGGTGAAGTGGGCCTTGCGGTTCTTCTTGATCCGGTACGCCAGGGTTTTGACGCCCCAGTATTCGACCTTCTCGACCTTGCCGCCGAGCGATTCGAGGACCGTCTTGAACTGCTCGGTCAGGGTTTCCGCCTGCTGGGCGGAGATGTCCTGGCGAGCAAGATAAATATGCTCGTAAAGAGCCATGATCCTGCCTTTCGAAAATGCCGAGGAGTCGGCGTCGCGTCCGGCGCAAAGCCCTTCGAGCCCCGGAAAGGCCCGACGAGACCGACGAAGGCGGAGACACGGGAATGGACCCGACAGGGTCCGGCGCGCGGCGCGCGCCTTTCCGTTCAGCCCCCAGCCGGGAACGCGAAGCGCGCTTTATAACGGGAATTTCACCGCCTGCAAGTCTCGTCCGCTCGCGACGGAGGCGGCTGCGCAAGTCTTGCGTCGGTCAATGGCGCGGCGCGGCAAGAAAAGACGCGGCAAGAAAGAATTGCGTTGACGGCTTGACAGGGCTTGGCGGCGATGTCACTCGCTGCCGCCGCAAGTCGCAATACATTTGGAACGACGCTTTGGGCGGACCAACGAAGGCTTTCATCTTTCCCGGACAGGGCTCGCAGTCGGCGGGCATGGCCAAGGCGCTGGCGGAAGCTTTCGCGCCTGCGCGCGACGTCCTCGCCGAAGTCGACGACGCGCTCGGCCGGAGGCTCTCGACGCTGATGTTCGAAGGCCCGCAGGAGGAGCTCACCCTCACCGCCAACGCGCAGCCGGCGCTGATGGCGACGAGCCTCGCCGCGATTCGCGTCCTCGAGGCGGAGGTAGGTCTCGACATCGCCCGCGACGCGGCTTTCGTCGCCGGCCATTCGCTCGGCGAGTACTCGGCGCTGGCGGCGGCGCGCTCGATCGGCGTCGCCGACGCCGCGCGCCTTCTGCGCCTTCGCGGCGAGGCGATGCAGGACGCGGTTCCCGTCGGGGTCGGCGCCATGGCCGCGCTGCTCGGCGTCGAGGCGGAGGCCGCGGCTGAGATCGCGCGCGAGGCGGCGCTTGAGTCCGGCGGGATCTGCGAGGTCGCGAACGACAACGGCGGCGGCCAGGTCGTCGTCTCCGGCTCGGCTGGAGCGGTTGACCGGGCGATCGAGATCGCCAAGGGCAGGGGAGCGCGCCGCTCGGTGTTGCTGCCGGTGTCCGCGCCGTTTCATTGCAGCCTGATGCGCCCGGCCGCCGAGAAGATGGCGGCGGCGCTCGCCGAAGTCTCCTTTCGCGCCCCCGCGGCGCCGCTCGTCGCCAATGTCGCCGCCGCCCCCGTCGTCGAACCCGACGAGATACGCCGGCTTCTGGTGGCGCAGGTGACCGGCGCCGTGCGCTGGCGCGAGAGCCTCGTGTATATGGCCGGGGCCGGCGTGTCGGCCTTCGTGGAATGCGGCGCCGGCAAGGTGCTGTCCGGCCTCGTCAGGCGGGTCGTCGAAGGCGCGAGCGGCCTCTCGGTCGGCGCTCCGGCCGATCTCGACGCCTACCGGGCCATCGCCTGAAAGCTTTGGAGTTCTCCTTCATGTTCGACCTTTCGGGCAGAACCGCGCTTGTCACCGGAGCCAGCGGCGGCATCGGCAAGGAGATCGCCCGCGCGCTTCACGCGCAGGGCGCGCGCGTCGCCGTCTCGGGCACGCGGCGCGAGGCGCTCGAGGAGCTGGCGGGCGAGCTCGGCGAAGGCGCCGCGGTCCTGCCCTGCGACCTCTCGGACGCGCAGGCCGTCGAAGGGCTGGTCCCGGCCGCCGAGGCGGCGCTCGGCGGCCTCGACATCCTCGTCGCCAACGCCGGCGTCACGCGCGACAATCTCTTCATGCGCATGAAGGACGAGGAGTGGGAGAAGGTCATCGCCGTCAATCTGACGGCGACGTTCCGGCTCGCACGCGCCTGCCTCAAGCCGATGATGCGCAAGCGCTTCGGCCGCATCGTCGGAATCACCTCCGTCGTCGGCGTCGTGGGCAACCCGGGGCAGGGCAACTACGCCGCGTCCAAGGCCGGCATGATCGGCATGTTCAAGAGCCTCGCCGCCGAGGTGGCGAGCCGCGGCGTCACCGCCAACTGCGTCGCGCCGGGCTTCATCGAAAGCCCGATGACCGACGTCCTCAACGAAAAGCAGCGCGCCGGCGCGCTCGCGGCCGTGCCCATGGGACGGCTCGGAACAGGCGCCGAGATCGCCGCCGCGGTCGTCTATCTGGCCAGTCCGGAGGCTTCCTACGTGACCGGACAGACGCTGCATGTCAACGGAGGAATGGCAATGATCTGAGAGGCTTAGGTTCAATCTTCGGGGACGTGCGCAGGCTCTCGCCAAGGGGATTGAAGTGTGTTACCAAGCCTGCGTCAAGCTGTGAGGGGGAGCGAGCTTCGCTCGATTTCGGAGCTCTCGAAATCGACAGCCGCACATGACCTGGGTCAATCGTAGGCGCCGGTGAGCCATCGGCGGCGAGGAAGAGGCTGCTGGACGCTGCGCGTCGACGTCGGCCATTTCGGCAAATTTTACAGGACAAGGATCGGAACGCCATGAGCGATGTCGCCGAGCGGGTGAAGAAAATCGTGATCGAACATCTGGGCGTGGACGCCGACAAGGTCGTCGACAGCGCCAATTTCATCGAGGACCTCGGCGCGGATTCGCTTGACACGGTTGAGCTGGTCATGGCCTTCGAGGAGGAGTTCAGCGTCGAGATTCCGGACGACGCCGCCGAGACGATCGTCACCGTCGGCGACGCCGTCAATTTCCTCGAGAAGGCCACCGCCGCCTGATTTCCCGCAAACAGACGCCGCCCGCGCGGCGGCGCTGGTGACGGCGAAGGCCGCAGGCGCCGGGCGCCCCAGCCCGCGCGGGGCGGCCATCGGCCGGATCGCAGGACATGCGAAGAGTTGTCGTCACCGGAATGGGCATGGTCTCGCCGCTCGCCTGCGGCGTCGAGGAGACCTGGACAAGGCTGATCGCCGGCCAGAGCGGCGCGCGCGCGATCGAGGACTTCGACGTCTCCGACCTGCCGTGCAGGATCGCCATGCAGATTCCGCGCGGCGACGGAGCCGAGGGCACGTTCAACGCTGACGCGTGGATGGAGCCGAAGGAGCAGCGCAAGGTCGACCTGTTCATCGTCTACGCCGTCGCGGCCGCGACGCAGGCGCTTGAGGACGCCGGCTGGAAGCCGTCGACCTACGAGGAGCAGATCTCCACCGGAGTGCTCATCGGCTCGGGCATCGGCGGCCTCACCGGAATCGCGGAGACAGCCGTCATCCTGCATGAGAAGGGCGCGCGGCGCGTCTCGCCTTTCTTCATCCCCGGCCGGCTGATCAACCTCGCCGGCGGCTATGTCTCGATCCAGCATGGGCTGCGCGGCCCCAACCACGCCGTGGTGACGGCGTGCTCCACCGGCGCGCACGCCATCGGCGACGCGGCGCGGCTCGTCGCGCTGGGCGACGCCGAGGTGATGGTCGCAGGCGGCGCCGAATCGCCGATCAGCCGCATCGGCGTCGCCGGCTTCGCCGCCTGCCGCGCGCTCTCCACCGGCTTCAACGACCGCCCGAAGGCGGCCTCGCGTCCCTACGACAAGGATCGCGACGGTTTCGTGATCGGCGAGGGGGCGGGATGCGTGGTGCTCGAATCCTACGAGCACGCCAAGGCGCGCGGCGCGAAGATCTACGCCGAGGTCGTAGGCTACGGCCTGTCGGGCGACGCCTATCACATCACCGCGCCTGAACCGACGGGCGACGGGGCCTATCGGGCGATGGCCGCGGCGCTCAAGCGCGCCGGGATCGCGGCGCAAGACATAGACTACATCAACGCGCACGGCACCTCGACGCCGCTCGGCGACGAGATCGAGCTGCAGGCGGTGCATCGGCTCGTCGGGGACAAGCCCGCCGGCCTCACCATGTCGTCGACGAAATCGGCGATCGGCCATCTGCTCGGCGCCGCCGGCGCCGTCGAGGCGATCTTCTGCGCGCTCGCGCTGCGCGACCAGGTCGCGCCGCCGACGCTCAACCTCGACAATCCTTCCGTCGAGACGTCGATCGACCTCGCGCCGCATAAGGCGCGCCGGCGCGAGATCGAATTCGTCCTGTCGAATTCCTTCGGCTTCGGCGGCACCAACGCCTGCCTCATCCTCAAGCGCGTCGACTGAGGTGGCGGCGGCGACGATTTCGCCATATTTTCCTGCTTGGTCGGATCGGCGCAACTTGACGACGAAGCGTCGCCGTCCGGATCGCGGGCGACGTGCGCGCGTGAGAAGCGAATGAGGATCAGCAATGGGCGCGCCACCTCCCAGCTCCGGCGATCCCGCGCAGCGCCCGGCCGCGCCTGAGGGGGGGCGCGGCTCCTACCGCGCCGGTCCGCAGAGTCCGAACGAAGCGCTGCAGCCGGAAGTGCCGCCGCCGCCGCCGCCGGTCCCTCCGAGCCGGAGGCGCCCGGTGATGTCGGCGGTCAGCGGCTTCCTCTCTTTTCTGGTGATCGTGGCGCTCGGCGGCGTGCTGGCGGCGGTGTGGGGCGAGCAGCGCATCAACGCGCCAGGACCCCTCTCCGCCGACAAGGTGCTCAACATCGCGCCGGGCGCCGAACTCTCCGAGATCATCGACGAGCTCGACCGCGAAGGCGTCATCGACAGCCCGTTCCTGCTCAACGTCGCGCTCACCGTCGAGCAGAACCGCTCAAAGGTGAAGGCGGGCGAGTATCTGTTCAAGCAGGGAGCCAGCCTGCGCAAGGTCATCGACACGCTCGTCAGCGGCAAGCAGGTGCTGCATGCGGTGACGATCCCCGAAGGCCTCACCAGCCAGCAGATCGTCGAGCGCCTGCTCGAGAACGACGTGCTCTCCGGCGAGCTTCGGGACCTGCCGAAAGAAGGCAGCCTGATGCCGGACACCTACAAGGTGACGCGCGGCTGGGCGCGCGGCGACCTCGTCAAGAAGATGCAGGACGACCAGAAGCGCGCGGTCGACCAGATCTGGGCGAAGCGTTCCCCCAATCTGCCGCTTCACTCGCCCTATGAGATGGTGATCCTCGCCTCCATCGTCGAAAAGGAGACGGGCAAGGCCGACGAGCGCCCGCGCGTCGCGAGCGTCTTCATGAACCGCCTCGCCAAGCATATGCGGCTCCAGTCGGACCCGACCATCGTCTATGGGCTCGTCGGGGGCAAGGGCACGCTCGGACGCGGGATAACCCGCAGCGAGCTCGAGCGGCAGACGCCCTACAACACCTATACGATCGACGGGCTGCCGCCGAGCCCGATCGCCAATCCGGGACGCGCCGCGCTTGAGGCGGTGGCCAATCCCTCCCGCACGCAGGATCTCTACTTCGTCGCCGACGGTTCCGGCGGCCACGTCTTCGCCGAGACGCTCGACCAGCACGCGCGCAACGTGCAGCGCTGGCGGCAGATCGAGAAAGACAAGGCCGCCGCCGGCGCTGCGCAGGATCTCGACCGCGCGCCGCAGGCCGCTCCGGCCGCGTCCCCTCCCGCCGGCGGGCGGGCCGCCCCGCCGCGCCCGGATCAGCGCGGCGAGCGCGAGGGCCGCGTTTATGGCGCGCTTCCGTCCTTCGCCGCGCCGGCGGCGCAGGAAGTCGCGGCCTCCGAGTTTGAACGCGTCTACGCCGCGCTCGGCCCGCCGCTTTCGGTCGCGGCTCCCTGGAGCGCGACGCTGAAGACGGACGCGGGAGGACGCGCGAAAGCCGGGCGCGACCGCAAATTCGCCGACGCGCGCGCTCCGCTGACCCTGGGCCCTGGCCTCGCCGAGCTCGGCCGCACCGGCGCCGGCGCGCCGGCCGCGGCCTCGCTCGACGGGCCGGAAGACTCAGACGCCCCAGCCGGCGCGGCGCCGGCGGCGACGTTCGCGAAAGCGGACCCATGGTCGAAGCAGGCGGCTTCGTCCGCGGCGCGCGCTCCGGACGCGGCGGCCGCCGCGGGCGACGCGCCGGGCGGCGCGCCTGATCGCGCCGATCCGGGCCTTGCTCTCGAGACGGCGGCGCTGAGCCTGCAGACGGCGGAGCCGCGTCCCGAGCCGGCGCCTGAGGCCGCTTCCGAAGCGAAGCCGCAGCGGCCGCGGATTTACGACGTTTCGGAAGGCACGCCGCTCGATCCGCTGCGCGACACGACCTACGATCTGAACTACGCCAAGACGGTGCCGAACGCGAAGCAGATGGCGCTGCCGAACTGAACGCGCGAGTCGGGCGGCGCCGCGACCTGGCGGATCGCGTCAGACCGCCGTTCCGTGCAGGTCATAGGCGTCGCTGCGTTCGATCTTCACGCGCACGATCTCACCGACGCGCAAAGGGCGGCGCGCGGAAATGAACACCTTGCCGTCGATGTCGGGCGCGTCGGCCTTGCTGCGCCCGACGGCGTCCTTGCCGCCGACGTCGACGATCGCCTGGACGCGCCTGCCGACCTTCTCTTTCAGCTTGCGCGCGCTGACGCGCTGCGCCGCCTCCATCAGGCGGTCGTAGCGGCGCTGCGTCGTTTCGGCGGGCACCGGCGACTGGCCGAGATCATTGGCCGCCGCGCCCTGCACGGGCTCGTATTTGAACGCGCCGACGCGGTCGAGCCTGGCTTCCTCCAGCCAGTCGAGAAGGCGGGTGAAGTCCTCCTCCGTCTCCCCGGGGAAGCCGACGATGAAGGATGAGCGGATCGCAAGGTCGGGGCACGCCGCGCGCCAGGATCTCAACCGGTCGAGCGTCCTGTCCTGATCGCCCGGGCGGCGCATGGCGCGCAGAACGTCGCGGCTCGCATGCTGCAGCGGCATGTCGAGATAGGGAAGCACAAGCCCCTGCGCCATAAGCTCGATGACGTCGTCCACGTGCGGATACGGGTAGACGTAGTGCAGCCGCACCCATGCGCCGAGCGCGCCGAGTTCGCGGGCGAGGTCGACGAATCGGGCGCGCACGGCGCGGTCGCGGAAGGCGCTTTCCGAATAGCGCAGGTCGAGCCCGTAGGCGCTGGTGTCCTGCGAGACGACGAGGAGCTCGCGCACGCCTGCGGCGACGAGCTTCTCCGCTTCGCGCAGGACGTCGGCGGCGGGGCGCGAGACCAGATCGCCGCGCAGCTTCGGAATGATGCAGAAGCTGCAGCGGTTGTTGCAGCCTTCCGAAATCTTGAGATAGGCGTAGTGCCGCGGCGTCAGCTTCACGCCTTGCGGCGGCAGCAGGTCGAAACGCGGGTCGTGCGGCCGCGGCGCCGCGGCGTGCACCGCCTGCATCACCGCGTCGAAGTCCTGCGGTCCGGTGATGCGGAAAAGGTTGGGAAAGCGCGCGTCGATGTCGCCCGGCTGCGCGCCCATGCAGCCAGTGACGATGATCTTGCCATTTTGCGCCTGGGCGGCGCCGATCGCCTCAAGCGATTCCGCCTTGGCGCTGTCGAGAAAGCCGCAGGTGTTGACGATAACCGCCGCGGCGCCTGCGTAGCTTTTCGTGAGCTCGTAACCCTCGGCGCGCAGGCGGCTGACGATCTGCTCGCTGTCGACGAGCGCCTTTGGGCATCCGAGCGAGACGAAGGCGATCTTCGGCGCGTGGTCGCCGCGCGGCGGCGGGGCTGAAAGGACAGGTTCCTTGGTCATGGCGCTGATTGCCATGTGGGGGCCGCCCTTGCAAGGGCGGCGAATCCTCTCCCGCAAAGCAGAAAAGCCCGGCGAATCGCCGGGCTTTCCTCAAAGCGTATGTAATGCTCAGTACTTTGCGACGATCGGGGCCGGGGGCGGCGCGAGATCGAACTTGTAGCTGAAGCCGGCCTGCACCTGGTTCTGGTAGATGGTGCGGCGGCCGTAGGCGCCGACGTAGCTGAGGACCG
>NZ_JAYRLA010000011.1:0-118288 GCF_041905455.1 Methylocella sp.
TCAATCAGTTCCGTCGCCTCGTCGTCCGCTATGAGCGACACGCCGACCTCTACCGCGCCTTTATCGTCCTCGCCGCCGCTATCATTTGCTTCAGGGCCTTGAGACGGTTTTGTTAGGCGCTCTTAGTGGCGCGAAGGTCGATGATGCTCCCAGTCCGATGACGAACTGCGCGGCGATGAACTGCCACAACGCCGCCGAAGCGCCGGCCGCGAGGTAGCCGAGCAACAGGAACAGAATGCCGATCCCCATCGCGGGGACGATGCCGAGGCGGTCCGTCAGACGGCCAGTGATGAGGCCGCCGAGGGCAAAGCCGATCGTCGTGAGGGTATACGTCAAGGAAGCGGCGCCACGTGTGCCACCGAAATCGGCCTGCACCTGGGGCAGCACGATCACGACCGACCATTGGCCGACGCTGCCGATCGTGGCTATGGCAAGCGTGATCAGCAATCGCCGCCAGGCCGCCGATGAATCCGGCACAAAGGTCGAAACGGTCGGTCTTCGATCGGAAGAAGTAGGCAATCTGGCTCTCCGCGCCAATGCGCATGCAGGAAAGTCCTCACGACACTGGGAAGCCAGACGGTAACTGTGGGCAGGAAATCGGCGCAAAGCACAGTTCCTGCGGTTCAGCCCTAGAAGATCTATTGCAAGACCGCAGCCGGTCAGTGCCACAATATGCGATGACCTACGCCCTCCCACCTCTCAACGCGCTCCGCGCTTTTGAAGCTGCCGCTCGGCACCTCAGCTTCAAGCTGGCCGCGCACGAGCTGCACGTGACGCCGGCCGCCGTGGGGCACCAGGTGAAATCACTGGAAGCACGCCTTGGCGTGCGCCTGTTCGAGCGGCTGCATAAGCAGCTTATCCTGACACCCGCGGGGCAGTCCTATCTGCCTGAGATATCCGGTGGCTTTCGCCGCATTGCGGACGCAACCGCGCAATTGAAACCGATAGGCGCGGCGCAACTGCATTTGGGCGTCCACGGCGGCTTCGATCTTCGCCGCCTTGCTTTGGCAGAGTTTCGCAGTGAACACGCGGAAATCGGTTTGCGGGTGCTGCAGCCCGCCGGTCTGCACGAGTTGGTGGAGGGCAAGATCGATCTGCTGATAGCTCGGGGACTTGGTCACCATCCGGGCTATCGCTGCGACCGGGTCAATGAGGGAGCTGGTCTGGGTGATTGGCTAATTGCAGCCGAAGGCGCCGCGGATTGCCCTGAGATTGTCAGCTTCCGCGACTGGCTGCGCGCCCTGTTGAGCGAAAAAGAGGCTGCAAACCAACGTCATCCTCGTTTGGTCAGCGATATCAGAAGCTGAGGCGACCGCGAAGCCGGCGCGAGAGCATTCTGGGAGCTTCCCACTTATCGCTTCCCCGACCGGCCTGAAAATCCATCATTTGTTTGCCTCCGAAAAACCGGGGGCGAGCGGTGCCTGCGCTGAAAGATCAGAACAAGGAAGGGCTGGGCCGTGGGCGTCGTCGGACCGATCGCCGAGAGCATCTTCCTCCTCAAACTCCTGCGGACTGGTCCGTGACATTGGATTTACCGGACCCGTTGCCCGTTTCAGACGCGGAACTTCGCGTCCTGGAAACCTATCTGGGGCGGGCTTTGGATGAGTTGTTGGACCAATAAGTTAAGTTGAAGCGCATCCGACGTTGCGTCTCGAGTCCCATGCTGCAAGACTCCGGACCGGGTGTGGATAGAGAGACGATGAAAAGAGCTACGAAACAAACGGCCACTGCTGAAGTCATCCCGAACGTCCGGCCGCTGCGGGCAGCGCTCTATTTGCGCGTCTCGACCGGGCGTCAGGCGGAGGGCGAGGTCTCGTTGCCGTCTCAGCGTGACCTTACCACCCGGTACTGCCTCGGCAACGGTTGGCAGATCGTCGATGAGTATGTCGAACCCGGAGCGACCGCTACGGACGATCGCCGTCCGGTCTTCCAGGCGATGCTGGAGCGTGCCTGCGATGCCGATCGCCCCTACGACGTGATCGTCGTTCACGCCTTCTCACGCTTCTTCCGCGATGGCGTGGGAATGGAACTGACTGTCCGCAAGCTGCGCCGGCATGGCGTCGAAGTGGTCTCGATGACACAGCCAACGGGCAGCGATCCGAGCCAGGAGATGATGCGTCAGATCATCGGCATCTTCGACGAATACACATCCAAGGAGAACGGCAAGAACGTCACCCGTGCCATGAAGGAGAATGCGCGGCAGGGCTTCTGGAACGGCGCTTCGCCCCCTCTCGGCTACACCATCGTCGAGGCGGAAAAGCGCGGCCAGAAAATCAAGAAGCGGCTCGCCGTCGATCCGGTCGAGGCCGAGACCGTGCGCTTGATCTATCGGCTCTGCATTGAAGGCGATCACCTAACGAACACGCCCGCCCTCGGATTGAAGCAGACCGTCAACTGGCTCAACAGCCGCGGCTATCGCACGAAGAGAGGCGGTGCCTTCGGCATCGGCCCACTGCACCACATTCTGACCAACACCGCCTATGTCGGCCGATGGCGCTACAACATCCGGAGCGCCAAAACCCGCGAGAAAAAGCCGGAAGCCGAGATCGTCGAGATTGCGGTGCCGGCGATCCTCGACCAGTCGACCTTCGACCGCGTCCAGGCGAAGCTCGCCGCCAACAATCCCCGCGTTACTGCGCCGCGCGTCGTCAATGGACCGATCCTGCTGACGGGCCTCGCTTCCTGCGCGCATTGCGGCGGCGGCATGACCCAGCGCACGGGCACCTCGAGGTCCGGCCGGGTCTACACCTATTACGCCTGCGCCAGCCGCGCCCAGAAGGGGCCGACCGCCTGCAAGGGCAATTCCATTCGAATGGCTTTCCTCGACGATCTCGTGCTCCGCGCGATCAAGGAAAAGCTGTTCACGCCCGAGCGGCTCGTCGAATGCCTCGCCGGCCTTGTCGAGAAGAGGCAGCTTCGCAACGCTCAAATCGACCAGCGGCTGGTTTCGCTGCAGGCCCGGATCGTTGAGGTCGAGGATCGCCTCAAGCGCCTCTATCGCAGCCTTGAAGAGGGCGTCGTCGAGATCGACGACCTGCTCAAGGATCGAATCGGTTGCCTCAAGGGAGAACGCGAGAAGGCCAAGGCCGCGTTCGAACGGGCCCAGGCGCATGGGACAAGTTCCGCCAGCCTCGATCCAGAGAAGGTCGCGAAATTCGCGGCGCTGATGAACGAACTGCTCGACAATGGCGAGACGCCGGCCCGCAAGGCCTATCTGCGCAGCCTGTTGAGCGCGATCGTCGTTGGCGAGAAAACCGTCCGCATTATCGGCAGCAAGGACGTGCTGCATGCGGCAATTTCCGGCAATCGGTCCCCGAACGCACTGGTTCGTGGTTTAGGACCGGAATGGCGCGCCCGAAGAGATTCGAACTCCTGACCCCTAGATTCGTAGTCTAGTGCTCTATCCAGCTGAGCTACGGGCGCGCATGCCGGGGCGGCGTTTGATCCGCGCCGTCCGAAGGCGGGGCACACTTAGCCGCTTGCGCCGCGCCGCGCAAGCCCCGCGCGCGGCGCAGGCGACGCTTTGCGGCGACGGCGTCTCCCCGGTCCGGCGCGCCCGCGTCAGCGGCTCGCCGTAACCGCCGGCGGCGGAGACCAGAGCGGAAATCCCATCGTCGCGAAAAGCACGTCGCCGGCGACGCGATTGTAATTGGCGAACTCATGGTACCATTTGGCGGAGAAATAGGCCTCCTGGCCGTCCAGCCGCAGCCGATAGCTCACCACCGGGCCTGCCGCCGCCACCCGCCCCTCGAACCCGCCGTAGATCGCGCCTGGGCCGCTGTCGGGCGTCACCTGCTGGTAGAAATAGCCGCCGACGCCGAGAAACAGGCCCTGCGGCAGATGCTGGCCGAGCGTCCACTCGAAATGAAGCTCCGCGCCGCTCGTGTAATCGGTCTTGACGTTGGTGGCGTTGAGCGTCATCCCCAGCGCCGCCGAGGCCTCGAAGCCGGTGTCGGAGCCGATGAACGTATAGGCGCCCTTGACGTCGAGCGCCGGGCGGTTGAGCCCGGTCTGCGCGATGCGCGCGGGATCGTAGTTCCCCGTCGGGATGAAGCCGCTGACGTAGAGCTTGAAATGATTGTCGCCGGCGCGCCAGCCCAGAAGCGCCGTGAGCTCGCTGTCGGCGAAGCCGTTGATCTCCCTGCTGGCGCGCAGGACGGACGGAACGCCCTGCGCGTCGACGTAAGGGGTCGCGACGCTCGTCTGCTGCGCCCCGACGGCGTTGGTCGTGGCGAAGCCGAGCGTGCCCCCGAAAAGCTCGAAATCGGTGTAGAGAGCGAAGATCGCGAGGTCGCCGGTGATCTTGTAGGTGACGCGCGTGGGATCGGGGACGCGGGCGTGCTCGTGCAATTCGCCGGATCCGCGATAATAGGCGAAGACGTCGTAGAAATAGAGCCCCGGCGGCGGCGTCACCCCGGGAGAAGGCGTCACGAGGCCGAGCTGGTAGAGGCTCAGCCCGTATTCGACCGCGCCGGCGGGCGCGGCCGCGCCGAGCGGCAGCAGGGCGAGCGCAAGGCGCGCGAGCGTCCAGCTTGCGGTCTTCGGACGAATGCGTTGCCTCGGCATGGGCGAAACCCGTAGATGGGAGCGGACGGCCGAAGTCTAGAGCGCGGCGCTCGCCCGCGCGACGTGAATTGCGGCGAATGGGAGGCGTGGGCGCAGGATTGACGCTTGTCGTCACATATAAGCTACAACGCCGCGGCCGCCGCTTGCGCGACGCCGACGCAGGCTTAAAAGAAGAGCCGAAGGGCCGCTCGTTCCGCCGGCCCGGGAAACCGCCCGAATGCCTCTCGCCGTCGCGGTCCAGATGGACCCCATCGAGTCCCTGAACGTCGCCGGCGACACCACTTTCGCCCTGATGCTGGAGGCGCAGGCGCGCGGCCATCGCCTCTTCTACTATCGGCCGGAAAGTCTTTCGCTGCGCGAGGGGGTCGTGACCGCGCGCGCGCGCGAGGTCGAGGTGCGCGACGCGCCGGGCGACCACTTCTCGCAGAAGGCGGCGCGGACCCTCGACCTTTCCGACGTCGACGTGGTGCTGCTGCGCCAGGATCCTCCGTTCGACCTCGCCTATATAACGACGACGCACCTCCTCGAGGCGCTGCCGCCGCATGTCCTCGTCGTCAACGACCCGGCGAGCGTGCGCGACGCGCCCGAGAAGCTGTTCGTGATGAAATTTCCCGAACTTATGCCGAAGACGCTGATCTCGCGCGACCGAAAGGCGATCGAGGCGTTCCGGGACGCGCATGGCGAGGTGGTCATGAAGCCGCTGTTCGGCCATGGCGGGGCGGCCGTGTTCAAGGTCGCGCCGAAGGACCCGAACTTCGGCTCGCTCTACGACCTGTTCGCCGCGACGTTCCGCGAGCCCTGGGTGACGCAGCAGTTTCTGCCGGCGGTCAGCCGCGGCGACAAGCGGATCATCCTGATCGACGGCCTCGCGCTCGGCGCGGTCAACCGCGTGCCGGCGGAGAACGACATCCGTTCGAACATGGTCCGCGGCGGCGCCGCGCTGGCGACGGAGCTGACCGGGCGCGAGCGCGAGATCTGCGCGACGATCGGACCGGAACTAAAAAGCCGAGGTCTCGTTATCGTCGGGATAGACGTCATCGACGGATTCCTGACCGAGATCAACGTGACGTCGCCCACCGGCGTGCGCGCGATCAGGCGCGTGGGCGGCCCCGATCTCGCCGTCGCCGCATGGGACGCGATCGAGGCGCGGCTGAGGGCGCGCGGATGATCTTTCATGCGCCGCTGAAAGCGGCCAACCGGATTCTCGCTGCGTGACGCTGGACGTTTCCCCTTCTCCCGTCAAACGCCGCCGACCCTCGTCCGCGTCGGCGGCCGCCCTCCTCATCGACGCCGCCGCCCTGCGCGCCTCCGTCGCCGCCGCGGCGCGCGTCGGCCACGCCGAAGCGCTCGCCGCGTTCCGCGAGGCTCTGGAGCGCGGCCGCGCCCGGGCCAGGGCCGCGCTGGAGGCCAAGGGCGGCGGCTACGCCTGCGCCGCGCAGCTCTCCCATCTTGAGGACGCGCTGATCGGCGCGATCCACGAATATGTGGTGACGTTCGTCCACCCGCTCCCGGCGGGCGAAAGCGAGCAGAACTACGCGCTGGCGGCGGTCGGCGGCTACGGCCGGGCGACGCTCGCGCCGGGCTCGGACATCGATCTCCTGTTCCTGCTGCCCGACGAGCCGACGGCGCGCACGCAGGCGATCGTCCAGGCGGTCCTCTATGTCCTGTGGGACATCGGCCAGAAGGTCGGCCATTCGGCGCGCACCGCCGCCGAATGCGTTTCGGAGGCGCGCTCGGATTTCACCGTGCGCACCGCCCTGCTCGAGGCGCGCTTCCTGCTCGGCGACCAGGCGGCCTTCGAGGCGATGCGCGAGCGGTTCCAGCGCGAGATCGTCGAGGGCTCGGCCGCCGAATACGTCTCGGCCAAGCTCGCCGAGCGCGACGCGCGCATCGCCAAGGCGGGACGCTCGCGCTATCTCGTCGAGCCCAACGTCAAGGACGGCAAGGGCGGCCTGCGCGACCTCAACACCCTGTTCTGGATCGCCAAATACGTCTACCGGGCGCGCGAGACGGCCGACCTCGTGGCCGCCGGCGTGTTCTCCAGGGCGGAAGCCCGCCTGTTCCGCCGCTGCGAGGATTTCCTGTGGCGGGTGCGCTGCCACCTGCATTTCACCGCCGGACGCGCGGAGGAGAGGCTCTCCTTCGACCTGCAGCCGCCGATCGCCGGCAAGCTCGGCTACAGCGAGCGCGGCGGCCTCGCCAGCGTCGAGCGCTTCATGAAGCATTACTTCCTGGTGGCGAAGGACGTCGGCGACCTCACGGCGATCCTCTGCGCGGCGCTTGAGGAGCGCCACGCCAAGCCCGCCGCCATGCTCGACCGCTTCGGCCCGTTCCTGCCGCCGCCCTCGTCCATCGCCGCGGGCGACTTCGCGATCGAGAACGGCCGCGTCACCGTCTCCTCGCTCGACGTCTTCGAGACGGCGCCGGTCAACCTCCTGCGGCTGTTCTGGGTCGCCGACCGCAACGGCCTCGCCATCCATCCCGACGCGACGCGGCTCGTCACCCGCTCGCTGAAGCGCATCGACGCGAAGCTGCGCGCCGACCCGGAGGCCAACCGCCTTTTTCTCGACGTGCTGACCTCGCGCAACACGCCCGAGATCGTGCTGCGGCAGATGAACGAGGCCGGCGTGCTCGGCCGCTTCGTGCCCGACTTCGGCCGCATCGTCGCGCTGATGCAGTTCAACATGTACCACCATTACACGGTGGACGAGCATCTCCTGCGCACCGTCGGCAATCTCGTCGGCATGGAGCAGAACCGCTTTTCGAGCGAGCACCCGCTGGCGAGCGAGATCCTGCAGTCGATCGCCAACCGCACGGCGCTGATCGTCGCCCTGTTCCTGCACGACGTCGCCAAGGGCCGCGTCGAGGATCATTCGATCGCCGGCGCGCGCGTCGCCCGCGAGCTCTGCCCGCGCCTCGGCCTCAGCGAGGCCGAGACCGACACGGTGGCCTGGCTGATCGAGCACCATCTCGTCATGTCGGACACCGCGCAGCGGCGCGACCTCGGCGACCGCCAGACGATCTCGACCTTCGCCCGCAAGGTGCAGACGCTCGAGCGGCTGAAGATGCTGTTCATCCTCACCGTCTGCGACATCCGCGCCGTCGGCCCGGGCGTGTGGAACCACTGGAAGGCCGAGCTGATGCGGACCCTCTACTGGGAGACGGAGATGTTCCTCGCCGGAGGACATTCGACCATCGACCGGCGCCGCCGCGTGGCGCAGGCGCAGCTCGAGCTGCGCCGCGGCCTGCCCAACTGGTCCGACCTCGACTTCGAGGCCTACGCGCAGCGCCATCCGCCGGCCTACTGGCTCAAGGCCGACCTCGACCAGCAGATCCTGCACGCCAAGCTTCTCAACATGACGGAAGTCGAGATGCCGGCGCCGGTGACGCATGTCTCCATCGACCCGCTGCGCGGCGTCACCGCCCTCACCGTCATCGCGCCGGATTCGCCGCACCTCTTGTCGATCATCGCCGGCGCCTGCGCCGCCTCCTCCGCCAACATCGTCGACGCGCAGGTGTTCACGACGACCGACGGCATGGCCCTCGACACCATCGTCATCTCGCGCGAGTTCGACTTCGACGAGGACGAATTGCGCCGCGCGAGCCGCATCGCCTACGCCGTCGAGAAGACGCTCGCCGGCGAGATGACGATCAAGGAGATGGTCGCCGCGCGCGCCGGCCCGGCCGCCGGGCGGCTCAAGACCTTCAAGGTGCATCCGGAGGTCGTGATCGACAATTCGCTCTCCAAGCGCTTCACCGTCGTCGAGGCCTCCGGGCTCGACCGTCCGGGCCTCCTGTTCGACCTCACCGCGGCGCTCTCCGAGCTCGAGCTCAACATCGGCTCGGCCCATGTCGCGACCTTCGGCGAGAAGGCGGCGGACGTCTTCTACGTCACCGACCTTGCCGGCGAGAAAATCGTCGACCGGAGCGTCCACGACGAAATCCGGCGCAAGCTGCTCGCCGTCTTCACGCCTGAAACGGCGCGCGCCGCTTGATTTTTCGCGGGCAGGGCTGATATCCGAGGCGCCGCGGGCCGACTTGCCGACAGGCTGCGGATGAAGCGCGTTCACACGAAGCGCGTCAGATGAAGATTGAGCCATGAGCGATTTCAGGAACGCCGACGACGGCCCGCGCGAGGCGGGCGACCAAAGCGCGGGCCAGCCCGGCGAGCCGGCGCCGGAGGCGCAGGCGGAGCAAGATCCGTTCGCAGTCCTCGAAAAGTTGAAGACCGAGAACGCCGAGCTCAAGGACCGGGTGCTGCGCACGCTCGCCGAGATGGAGAATCTGCGCCGGCGCACGGAGAAGGAAGTCTCCGACGCCAAGGCCTATGGCGTCGCCTCCTTCGCTCGCGAAATGTTGACCGTCGCCGACAATCTTTCCCGCGCGCTGGCGAGCGTTCCAGCCGAAGCGCGCGCCGGCGCCGAGGGCGGGCTCAAGACCCTGGTCGAGGGGCTGGAGCTCACGGAGCGCGACCTCGCCTCGCGGCTCGAACGGTTCGGCGTCAAAAAGATCGACCCGGCGGGACAGAAATTCGATCCGAATCTGCATGAGGCGCTGTTCGAGCAGCCTGACCCTTCCGTGCCGGCCGGCACGGTCTCCCAGGTCGTCGAGCCCGGCTATGTCATCGCCGACCGCGTCCTTCGCCCGGCCAAGGTCGGCGTCGCGCGCGGCGGCCCCAAGGCCTAGAGCTTCCCGCGGCGGCTCCAGGCGGACTAGCGGATGCGCGGCGAACGGACGGCGGGCGGCCTCGACCCGCGCTAAGCTTGCGCCGGGCCGGTGCGTTGCAACCTGCGCCGTATTGACGACGGCGGCGCTTTCCCGCACATGCTTTGCGCGGAATGCAGACGTCGAACGCCTCGGGCCCGAACGCGCCGAAGCGTCTGAAAATCTCCAGGCGACGCCGGCGGTCGTTCCGCTCCGCGTAAGGAAAAAGAATTTGGAGAGCGCTGCGCCAGGAGCGGCCGTCGCGACGGGAAAATGGCGTTCGGTGCCCCGACGCGCCGGGCGGCTCCGCGCTTTCCCGACGCGGACGGACCTTCGCGCATGAGCAAGTCCCTGGTCGTCTTCGTCTGGGAGAATTTCGGTCCCGTCCACTCCGACCGCTGCGACGCCCTCGCGCTGCGCCTCGGCGACCGCCGCAAGGTGATTGGCGTTGAGCTCGGCGGCTCGAGCGTCGTTTACGACTGGCGGCCCGAGGACGGCGCGCATTTCGAGAAGCGCACGCTGTTCGAGGGCGTTTCGATCGACGACGTCTCGAACTGGCGCAAATTCACGACCCTCCTGAAGACCTGCTTCGGGCTGCGTCCGGCGGATTTCTTCTTCTGCCACTACGAGACGCCCCACGTCTTCATGACCGCCCTGCTGCTGCGCCTCACCGGCAGCCGCGTCTTCGTCATGAACGACTCGAAATTCGACGACTATCGCCGCTACGTCGGGCGCGAACTCATCAAGAAGCTGTTCTACCTTCCCTATAATGGCGCGATGGCCGCCGGCGCGCGCTCGGCCGACTATTTCCGCTTCCTCGGCCTGCCTGCGCGCCAGATCGTCCTGAACTACGACGCGCTCTCGACCGACCGCATCCGGCGCCTCGCCGGCGTCGACCGCGCCCCTGGCGGCCCCCCTTTCGCGGAACGCGATTTCATCATCGTCGCGCGCATGATCGCGAAGAAGAACATCGGCATGGCGCTCGAGGCCTATGCGCTCTACCGCGCCGCCTCGGCCGCCCCGCGCAAGCTGCGGCTTTGCGGCTCCGGCCCGCTTGAGCAGGAGCTGCGCGCGCAGGCCGAGCGGCTCGGCGTCGCCGACATGGTGGTGTTCCACGGCTTCCTGCAGATCGAGGAGGTCTGCCCGCTGCTGGGCTCCAGCCTGGCGCTGATCCTGCCGAGCCTTCAGGAGCAGTTCGGCAATGTGGTCATCGAGGCGCAGGCGCTCGGCCTGCCGGTGATCGTCTCCGACAATTGCGGCGCGCGCGATCTGCTCGTGCGCAACGGCGTCAACGGCTTCGTCGTCGAACCCGACAATCCGCAGGGCCTCGCCTTCTTCATGGGCCTTCTCGACCGCGACGAGGCGCTGTGGCGCAGGATGAGCCTCGCCACCGGTCCCTTTTCCGCGCTCGGCGACGCCTCGCGCTTCGCCCAGTCGGCGCTCGAGCTGATGGGCGACCGCGACCGCGAGCGCGGATTCGCGCAGCTCGCCAACGCGCCGGCCGAGAACTCCATCGCCGATCGGCTCTGAGGGGAGCCGACGTCGGGCGTCGAGAGTTCCGGCGCAGTTCGCCGGAGCGGGGCTCGGCGACGAAACTGGAGGATTTTCATGCGCGCAGTCGGATATCAGGCGTCCCTGCCCATCGACGACCCGCAAGCGCTCGTCGACATCGAGATCGACGCGCCGACGCCGAAGGGCCGCGACCTCCTCGTCGAGGTCCGCGCCGTCTCGGTCAACCCGATCGACGCGAAGATGCGCAAGCGGGGGGCCCCGCCCCCGGGCCAATGGGCGATCCTCGGCTTCGACGCGGCGGGCGTCGTGCGCGCGGCCGGCGGGCAGGCGAGCCTGTTCAGGCCCGACGATGAAGTGTTCTACGCCGGCGCGCAGCTGCGCCCGGGAGCGGACGCCGAGCTTCATCTCGTCGACGAGCGCCTCGTCGGGGCGAAGCCGAAGACGCTCGGCTTCGCCGAGGCGGCGGCCCTGCCGCTGACCTCGCTCACCGCCTATGAATCGCTGTTCGACCGGTTGCGGGTCCGCGATCCCGTCCCCGGCGCAGCGAACGCCGTGCTCATCATCGGCGGCGCCGGCGGCGTCGGCTCCATCGCCGTGCAGCTGGCGCGCCGGCTCACCGACCTCACGGTGATCACCACCGCCTCGCGGCCGCAGACGCGCGACTGGGCGCTAGCCCTTGGCGCGCATCACGTCCTCGACCATTCAAGGCCGCTCGCGCCGCAAGTCGAGGCGCTCGGCCTCGGCGCGCCGGGCTTCGTCTTCTCGACGACGCAGACCGGGGAACATCTCGCCGACATCGTCGAGCTCATCGCCCCGTTCGGACGCTTCGCGGTGATCGACGACCCCGCCGGCGGCCTCGACGTCATGGCGTTCAAGCGCAAATGCGCGACGATCGTGTGGGAGAACATGTTCGCCCGTTCGACCTTTGCGACGCCTGACATGGACGAGCAGGGGGCGATCCTCAACGAGGTGTCGCGCCTCGTCGACGCGGGCGAGCTGCGCACCACGCTCGCCGAGCGCTACGGCCCGGTCAACGCCGCCAATCTGCGCCGCGCCCACAAGGCGATCGAGAGCGGGACGACGCGCGGCAAGATCGTGCTCGAGGGCTTCGGCCCGGGCTGACGCCTCAGATCTTCGGCGCGGTCCACAGCACGATCTGGCGCATCGCGTCGGCGCTCGCGACGTTGAGGGCGGCGACGACGGCCTCCGGGCCGCCGCCCGGCGCCGGCGCGGTCGCGGCGAAGATCTTCCCGGCGACGATGCGCCCGGCCGCGCCGAAGATCTGCGCGGCGAGCTCGACCTCGACCGCTCCGCGCGTGGCGTCGTATTCGAAGCGGCGCAACTGACTGCGCAGCTCGTAGTCGGCGAGAAGGCCAGGCGCGACGACGGCGCGGATCAGGCTGGCGTTCTGGAAGCTCGCGATGAGCCGCGCCTGCAGCAGCGCCGGCAGGCGCTCCGCCCATTGGGCGCCGGCGAGGTAGGAGACCTCCGAACCGCCCTGGCGCACGACGATCCGGTTGGAGTCGAGAAGCGGCAGGGCGGTCGGCTCGGCGACGGCGATCTGCGCCCGGCGCGCCTGCCGCGCGCCATAGCCGCCCGGCGCGGCGGACAGGTCGAAGGCGGGGGGCGGCGCGGCGGCGCAAGCCGAAAGCGCCAGCGCGGCGGCCGCGCCGGCGCAGCGCGCGAAAGGAAAGCGCGCCCGAGCCCTGTCGTTCGCGTTGAGCAAGATCATGCGCCTCGCTGGATAAAGAGCCGACGCCGCCATAGAGACGGATAATGGGCGAAGTTCAAGGCGCCCTGACAGGCTCAGCTGAGCCGCGCCACATGCTTGCGCCCGCGCCCGAGCAGCGCCGCGCCCACGTTGACGAGCCGCCGCGCGAACAGTTTTCGCGCGGCGTAGGCGCGGAAGCCGGAGAGGAAGCGGGCGCCGTCGAAGCCGGCGGCGGGATAGGCGGCGAGGAACTCCTTGTCGGCCGGAAGATGCAGGAGGCTGCGGTCGGCGATCGCCGAGAAGGGCGGAATGGGCGCGTCGGTGCGCGCCGTCCACCAGCGCGCGACGCCGCCCGGCTGGTCGGCGTTCAGAAGCTTCATTCCGTCGGCGCGCGCGAGATTGAGCGCCGCCGAGACGATCATTTCGTCGCCGACATGATGCAGGTCGCCGATCGCCGCCTCGTAGCGCGCCCAGCACGCCCTGACATGCTCAAAGAGAGCCATGAAGGCTCCGGCGGCGCCAAGGATGAATTCGCCGCCGTACCAGCGCGGATCGGTCAAGGGGCGTCCGGCGACGGTTTCGAGATCGGCCCTGACGCGCGCCGCGCCATAGGAGGCCGACTCGATCGCCGTAATGTCGTAGACCGCGAGCGCTTCGTCCGTGAGCGAGGGGAGGGCGAAAGGGCTCGTGAGCAGCGCGTCGACGTCGATGAGCCCGACCCGCTCGCCATAGGCGCCGGCGCCGAAAGCCTCGATCAGCTCGAGCTTGTAATGCGCCGAGTAGAACGCGATTCCGCGCGGCACCGGCCATACGAAATCGCGCGCGACAATCCTGGGCCCGCTGAGGCCGAGCGCGGCGCGCCGCGTCTCGAGCCGCGCCATGTCATTGGTGACGAGCGTGAAGGTCGAGCCGGCGGCCTCGACGGACGCCGCGCAGAGCGCCGCGCATTTGAGGTAGACGTCGATCGGATCGGCGGCGCCGGCGCGCAGATTGGCGTGCGCGCCGTGATCGGACGCGACATGGAGCAGGCCGTAGAGCGGGACGCTGGAGACGGCGAAGGCCACGGCGGCCCTTTCGGCAGGACGCGGACTGGCGGAGAGATCAGGCGGCTTTCTGCTGCGGCTGAACTTCGGCGGCGTAGTCGTCGATCATGGCGCGCGACAGCGCGCCGGGGAGAAAACGGTAGGGGCCGATCTCGGCGACCGGGGTCACCTCCGCGCCGGTGCCGCAGATGAAGCACTCCTCGAAGCCTTCGAGCTCCTCGGGCATGATGCGGCGCTCGACGACCTCGATCCCGCGGCGGCGGGCGAGGTCGATCACCGTGCGGCGCGTGATGCCGTCGAGGAAGCAATCGGCGATCGGCGTATGCAGGGCCCCCCCGGAGACGAAGAAGATGTTGGCGCCGGTGCATTCGGCGACGCGCCCCCGCCAGTCGAGCATCATCGCGTCGGCGTATCCGCGCCGCTCGGCGCGATGCTTTGAAATGGTGCAGATCATATAAAGCCCGGCCGCCTTCGAGCGGCACGGCGCGGTGGCGGGATCGGGGCGGCGATACTCGGCGACGTCGAGCTTGATGCCGCGCATCTTGGTGGCGATGTCGAACATGCTCGGCCAGTCCCAGGCGGCGATCGCGACATGGATTTTCGCGTGCTGGGCGGCGACGGCCATCATCTCGCTGCCGCGCCAGGCGACGGGACGCACGTAGCAGTTGGAGAAATTGTTGCGCGCGACGACTTCCGCTTTGATCGCGTCGAGGTCGGCGGCCGAATAGGGGATCGAGAAATCGAGGAGCTCGGCCGAAGCGCGGAAGCGTTCGGAATGTTCGCGCGACTTGAAGATGCGTCCGCCATAGGCGCGCTCGCCTTCGAACACGCAGGAGGCGTAGTGCAGCCCATGCGACAGCACGTGCAGCTTCGCGTCCTTCCACGCGACGAAATCGCCGTCAAACCAGATGAAGCCGTCGCGCTGATCGAAGGGCAGAACCGACATTGATCTCAATTCCTTAAATCTCGCGCGGCGACGCCGTCGCGCGCTGGATCTTCGCGCCATGCGCCTGGCTCGCGCTCTACGCCGGGATGGGCGCGGCGCAGGCCCGTTTTCGGAGGCGGGGGGAGCGCGGCGCACCATATCCAAAAATACGGCGTTGGAAAACCTCCAAGGCGCGCTCGGACCGCTGAGGGCGCGATATATTGACCCGCCTGAAATTGTGCGGAACTATAAGCCGCCGCGGCGGACGGGAGCAAACGTGGACCAGCCCTTGCGAGACCCCCGCCTGCGGGATCTGCGCCCGCAAGACGCATGGAGCTCGCAGTCGACGCGCGAGACGTCCGGCGAGGTCGATTTCGAGCTCATCGAGCTGATGTTCTTCGCCTATCGGGATTTCGTGCGCGACGCCGACCTGCTGCTCGAAGGCTTCGGCTTCGGCCGCGCGCATCATCGCGTCCTGCATTTCGTCAGCCGCCGGCCGGGGCTTTCGATCGCCGAGCTGCTCGACATCCTGCAAATCACCAAGCAGAGCCTCAACCGCGTCCTCAAGGACCTGCTCGACCAGGGCTACGTCGACGCGGCGCCCGGCGAGAGCGACCGCCGCCAGAGGCGGCTCTACGCCACGGCGCAGGGACGCGCGCTGGCCTGCGAGGCGGCGCGCGTCCAGTCGAAGCGCTTCGCGCGCGTCTTCGACGGGCCGCAGGCGCCGAGCCGGGCGGCCGCGCTCTCCTTTCTCCTCGCCATGATCGACGAGGGCGGGCGCGACGTCCTTGCGAGCGCTGCGACGCGTCCCGGCGCGCCTGCGCGACGCGCCAGAAAGGCCTGACATGTCCGAAACTCCGCGCCGGGCCGCGCCGGCGGACGACGCCGCCCATCTTCTCGTCGTCGACGACGACCGACGCATCCGCGCGCTGCTCTCGCGCTTCCTCTCCGATCAGGGCTACCGCGTCACCATCGCCGGATCCGCCGCGGAGGCCAGCGCCTGCCTCAGGAGCCTCACCTTCGACCTCATCGTCCTCGACGTCATGATGCCGGGCGAGAACGGGTTCGACTTCGCCGCGCGCCTGCGTCAGGAGAGCGGCGAGGGCGCGCAGGTGCCGATCCTGATGCTGACCGCCAAGACCGAGGCGGACGACCGCGTGCGCGGCTTCGAGACCGGCGTCGACGACTATCTCGGCAAGCCCTACGAGCCGCGCGAGCTCGCGCTGCGCATCGCCTCGATCCTGCGGCGCGCCCAGCCCAGGCCGACGAACGGGCCGGCGACGCAGGTGCGCTTCTCCGACTTCTGCTTCGACATCGACCGCGGCGAGCTGCGTCAGCGCGACGAGGTGGTGCGCCTCACAGACCGCGAGCGCGAGATGCTGCGCCTCCTCGCCGAGCACGCCGGCGAGACGGTGCCGCGCGAGGCGCTCGCAGGCTCGGGCGCGGCGGGCAACGAGCGCACCGTCGACGTGCAGGTGAACCGGCTGCGGCGCAAGATCGAGCGCGACCCGGCCAATCCGCTGCACCTGCAGACGGCGCGCGGCGCGGGCTATCGGCTGCTCGTCGACCGCTGAGCGAGGCGTCAGAGCGAGGGATCGAGGCGCCGGCAGAGGGCGTCGAGCTGGTCGAGGCTCTGATAGGCGATGCGCAATTCGCCGCGCTCGCCCTTGCCCGAGATCGTCACCCTGAGGCCGAGGCCGGTCGAAAGCGTCGATTCGAGCGCGCGCGTGTCGGCGTCCTTCTCGCGTCGCGCGGAGGCGCGCGCCGGCGCGGCCTCGCCCGCCTTGGCTGCTTCCGCCTGCGCCGCCTCCTCCTGCGCGATGCGCTCGACCTCGCGCACGCTCAGGTTGTCGGCGAGAATGCGCTCGGCGAGTCTTTCCGGATTCTCGACGCCGAGCAAGGCGCGGGCGTGGCCCGCCGACAGGAGACCTTCCGTCAGCAGCGCCTTGACCCGCTCGGGCAGCTTCAGGAGCCGCAGGGTGTTGGCGACATGGCTGCGGCTCTTGCCGATGACGCGCGCGAGATCGCCCTGCGAATAATCGAACTCGGCGCACAGGCGCTCGTAGCCCGCAGCTTCCTCCAGCGCGTTGAGGTCCGAGCGCTGCACGTTCTCGACGATGGCGAGCTCGAGCGCCTCGGAGTCGTTCGCCTCGACGACGAGGATCGGCGCCTCGTGCAGCCCGGCGCGCTGGGCGGCGCGCCAGCGGCGCTCGCCGGCGATGATCTCATAGGCGTCGTCAAGGCCGGCGAGCGGGCGCGCCAGGATCGGCTGCAGCAGCCCTTTCTCGCGAATGGAGGCGGCGAGATCTTCAAGCTCCGCCTCGTCGAAATTCCGGCGCGGATTGCGCGGATTGGGCCTCAGGAATTCGATCGGGGCCTTTTTCTGCGCCCGCACCGGCGGCGCGCCAGGCGCCTCGCCCTCGCCGATCAGCGCGGCGAGCCCGCGCCCGAGTCCCTTGGGTCTGCTCATCGCCGTGCTCTCCCGATCAGGCGGCGCGATAAAGCCGTTCGCGCCGTATCACTTCCGACGCGAGCCGGAGATAGGCCTGGCTGCCGGCGCATTTGAGGTCGTACAGCAGCACAGGCTTGCCATGCGAAGGCGCCTCGGTGACGCGGACATTGCGCGGAATGACCGTGTCATAGACCTTGTCGCCCATGAAGCCGCGCACGTCGGCGACCACCTGCGAGGCGAGGCTGTTGCGCGCGTCGAACATGGTGAGCACGACGCCGTGGATGGCGAGGCCCGGGTTCAGCGCGGCGCGCACCTGGTCGACGGTGGCGAGCAGCTGCGACAGGCCTTCGAGGGCGAAGAATTCGCATTGCAGCGGCACCAGCACGGCGTGGCCGGCGGCCATGGCGTTCATGGTGAGCAGATTCAGCGACGGCGGACAGTCAATGAGCGCATAGGTGAAGCGTTCGCCCTCGGGGCGTCCGGCCTCCTCCTGCGCGAAGCGGGCGAAGGCCGACTTCAGGCGCGTCGCGCGGTCCTTGCGGGCGGCGATCTCGAGCTCGACGCCGAGCAGGTCGAGCGTCGAGGGGGCGATGGAGAGGCCCGGCACGGCGGAAGGCTGCAGCACCTCGCTCAGCGACTTTTCGCCCATCAGCACGTCATAGGTCGAGATCTTGCGGCTCTTGCGGTCGACGCCGAGCCCGGTCGAGGCGTTGCCCTGCGGGTCGATGTCGACGAGCAGCACGCGCTCGCCGATGGCCGAGAGCGCCGTGCCGAGATTGATCGCCGTCGTCGTCTTGCCGACGCCGCCCTTCTGGTTGGCGAGCACGAGAATCCGCAATTCAGGCGGAGCAGCCATGGCGTCCTTGGCGTCAGGAAACAAATTCGGGCGTCAGGAAGGAAATTCCGAAAGCGGATTTCCGGCGTCAGAACGAGGGCTCCGACGACGCGCCCGTCGGAACGGCGCGAGCGTCCCGCCGCTCGACCACGACGATCTGCGCCAGATCGCGCGTAAGGCTCGGCGCGGAACGCAATTGATATGTACCGGCGGCCTCGACCTGCGTCAATTCAAGCTGTGCGTTGGCGCCCTTGGAAAAGACGCCGACCGCGCCTTTTCGCAGGAACGGCTCGGCGTAGGCGACGAGCTGCGGCAGCGGCGCCAGCGCGCGCGCGCTGACCGCCTCTATGTCGACCGCAAGCTGCGGAACGACGGCCTCGATGCGCCCGCAATGGACGATCGCGCCCGCCCCCGTTTCACGTGAAACAGCGCGCAGGAAGGCGCATTTGCGCTGATCCGATTCGATGAGATGCACTTCCGCGCTGGGCTCGCCAGCGAGGCGGATCGCCGTCACGAGACCGGGAAAGCCCGCGCCCGAGCCGAGGTCGAGCCAGCGCCGCGCGGCGGGCGCGGCGGCGCAAACCTGCAGCGAATCAGCGAAATGCCGCACCCAGATTTCCGACAGCGTCGAGGGCGACACCAGATTGATCGTGCGCACCCATTTGAGCAATAGCGCCTCATAGACGGCGAGACGCTCCAGCGTCTCGGGCGGCAGCCCGTCGAGCAGCGGATGGCGCGGACGCTTCAAGACGCGGCCTTCAGCAGGCGCAGCCGCGCCGCGAGCAGCGTGAGAGCCGCCGGCGTCACGCCCTCGATGCGGCCGGCCTGCCCAAGCGTCGCAGGCCGCGTCGCGCCGAGCCGCGCCCTTATCTCGTTCGAAAGCCCCGGCACGCATTCATAGTCGAAATCGGCCGGAAGCTTGAGCTCCTCATCGCGCTGCGCGGCGGCGATTTCGCGCGCCTGCCGGTCGAGATAGACGGCGTATTTGGCGTCGATTTCGATCTGTCGCGCAGTCGGCGCCGCGACGGCGGCGAGCTCCGGCCAGATGCGCGCGAGCGTTGCTATGGAGATACCTTCGAGCGCCAGGAGGTCGAAGCCGGAGCGGCGCTGGCCGTCCTGATTGACGGCGAGGCCGTGGCGCGCGGCCTCGTTCGGCGTCAGGCTGCGTGCGGTCAGCAGCGCCTTCGCTTCATTGAGCGCCTTGGCCTTGCGCGTGAAAACGTCACGACGGTCGCGTGAGACGCAGCCGAGCGCGACGCCCGCCGGAGTCAGGCGCTGGTCGGCGTTGTCGGCGCGCAGCGAAAGACGAAACTCCGCGCGCGAGGTGAAGATGCGATAGGGCTCGCTGACGCCGCGGCAGATCAGATCGTCGATCATTACGCCAAGATAGCTCTCGCTCCGCGAGAAATGGCGCGGCGGCGAACCGGCGGCTTTCAGGGCGGCGTTGATCCCGGCGGCGAGACCCTGCGCGCCGGCCTCCTCGTAGCCTGTCGTGCCGTTGACCTGGCCAGCGAGAAACAGCCCCGGCAGGCGCTTCGTCTCGAGGCCGGGCGTGAGCTCGCGCGGATCGACATAATCATATTCGATGGCGTAGCCCGGCTCGATCATCCGCACATGGGCGAGACCCGGAATGACGCGCAGAAAATCCTGCTGCGCGTCGGGCGGCAGCGAGGTCGAGACGCCGTTGGGATAGATGGTGTCATCGTCGAGCCCTTCCGGCTCGAGGAAGATCTGATGCGCGCCGCGATCGGAAAAGCGCGTGACCTTATCCTCGATCGACGGGCAATAGCGCGGCCCCCGGCCGCTGATCGCCCCGGAGAAGAGAGGCGAGCGGGCGAGGTTGGCGCGAATCACCGCATGCGCCGCCTCATTGGTGTGAGTGATGAAGCAATCGACCTGCGGATTGGCGATTGTCCCCGTCAGCGTGGAGAAGGGTTCGGGCTCGTCGTCACCCTTCTGCCGTTCGAGCCCGGACCAGTCGATCGAGCGCCCGTCGAGGCGCGGCGGCGTGCCGGTTTTCAAACGGCCCATGCGGAAGCCGAGGCGTTCCAGCGTTTCGCCAAGCCGCGCGGCCGGACGCTCGCCGAGACGTCCGGCGGGCGTGCGCTCTGCGCCGCGATGAATCATCCCGCGCAGAAAAGTACCGGCGGTGACGACGACGGCGGCGCAACGCAACTCTTCGCCCGCGGCCGTGGTCACGCCCTCGACGGCGCCGCCGTGGACGAGAAGAGCGCCAGCCTCGCCTTCAAGAAGGCTAAGTCCGTCGATGTCGCGCAACGCCGCCTGCATCGCGGCGCGATAGAGCTTGCGGTCGGCCTGGGCGCGCGGCCCGCGCACCGCCGGCCCCTTGGCGCGGTTGAGCAGTCGGAACTGGATGCCGGCGGCGTCGGCGACGCGGCCCATCAGCCCGTCGAGCGCGTCGATCTCGCGCACGAGATGGCCCTTGCCGAGGCCTCCGATCGCCGGATTGCAGGACATGACGCCGATGCGGTCGATCGACAGGGTGAGCAGCGCCGTCTTCGCGCCCATGCGCGCGGCGACGGCGGCCGCCTCGCAGCCGGCGTGGCCGCCGCCGATGACCACGACGTCAAATTTATGCGTCATATGCGACCCCTCGCCTGTTTCACGTGAAACAGGCAGCTCGTCCGCGCTATTTGCCGATGCAGAAACGCGAGAAGATTTCGTCGAGAATGTCCTCGACGTCAACGCGGCCGACGAGCCTTTCGAGCGCGAACAGCGCCATGCGCAGATGCTCGGCGGCGATCTCGTCGGGCAGGCGCGCGTCGACGAGCGGCCGCAACGCCTGCGCGGCGTCGAGGATCGCCAGACGGTGACGCTCGCGCGTCACCACCCCCTCGCAGCCCGAACCGCCCGTAGCGGCGGCGAAGCTTTCGAGCCGCGCGAGCAGCGCGTCGAGCCCCTCGCCCGTCGCGGCGCTGAGCGTCAGATCGACGTTTTCGACGGTCGCGCCGAGATCGGCCTTGGCGCCGATGCGCCACACCGGCGCGTCGGAAAGGCCAGCTTCCGGCGCCTGCGTCGCGTCCGCCGCGCTCAGCCATAGCACGAGATCGGCCCGTCTCGCCCGTTCGCGCGCGCGCGCGACGCCGATGCGTTCGACCGCCCCGTCGGCCTCGCGCAGGCCGGCGGTGTCGGTCAGCGTCACGGCATAGCCGCCAAGATCGAGCGCCACTTCTACGCAGTCGCGCGTCGTGCCCGCCTCAGGCGAAACGATCGCCGCGTCGCGCCGCGCCAGCGCGTTGAGCAGAGTGGATTTGCCGGCGTTGGGCGGGCCGGCGATGACGATCGAAAGGCCCTCCCGGATCCGTTCGCCGGCTTTGGCGCTCGCGAGCTCGGCTTCGAGATCGGCGATGAGCGGAGCTATGAGCGGCGCGAGCGCGTCCTCGCCGGCATTCGCAACCTCGGCCTCGTCGGCGAAATCGAGCCGGGACTCGAGGCGCGCGCCGGCTTCGATCAGCACGGCGCGCCAGCGCGCCGCGCGCGCGCCGAGCGCGCCTTCGCTCTGGCGCAGCGCCTGACGGCGCTGCTGCGCCGTCTCCGCCGCGACAAGGTCGCCAAGACCCTCGATCTGCGCGAGATCCAGCTTGCCGTTGGCGAGAGCGCGGCGCGCGAACTCTCCGGCCTCCGCCGGGCGGGCCTCGGGATGGACAGCGATCGCGGCGATCAGGCCTTCCATGACGGCGCGCCCGCCATGGACGTGAAATTCAGCGCAATCCTCGCCCGTGAAGCTCGCCGGCGCGGGGAAGAACAGCACGAGGCCGCGATCGAGCGTTTCGCCCGTCCGCGGATGCCGCAGCCGCATGAGGCGCGCCGCGCGCGGCGACGGAAGCGCGCCGGCGACGCCCTTGACAATGGCGACGGCGGCCGGTCCCGATAGGCGCAGCACCGCGATCGCGGACCGGCCCGCTCCCGAGCTCACGGCGTAGATCGTCCCCTGCCGATCGACAGTCGCGCTCATGCGCGCTCAAGCCCGGGGGCGCATGAAATCTGAAGGATCGCTCTCATGTCAGCCAACGAACTCGCGCGCGCGGCGAGCCCCTATCTTCTTCAGCACGCCGGCAATCCGGTCCATTGGCGCATGTGGTCCCAGGCGGCGCTCGACGAGGCGCAGGCGCTGGACAGGCCCATCCTGCTCTCGATCGGCTACGCCGCCTGCCACTGGTGCCATGTGATGGCGCATGAAAGCTTCGAGGACGCGGACACCGCCGCGGTGATGAACGAGCTTTTCGTGAATATCAAGGTGGACCGCGAGGAGCGCCCCGACATCGACCATATCTATATGCAGGCGCTGCATGCGTTCGGCGAGCGCGGCGGATGGCCGCTCACCATGTTCCTGACGCCGCAGGGCGAGCCGTTCTGGGGCGGCACCTATTTCCCCAAGGTGGAGCAATACGGACGCCCCTCCTTCGTCACTGTGCTGCGCGCCGTGGCCGCGGCCTTCCACCGGGACCGCGCGCGCATCGCCGCCAATGTCGGGGCGGTCCGGCGCGCGCTGACGCGCGCTCCGGCGCGCGGCGGCTTCGAACTTTCGCTCGTCCAGCTCGACCACATCGCCGCGCAGCTCGTCACGGCGATCGATACGGTCGACGGCGGGCTGCGCGGCGCGCCGAAGTTCCCCAATGCGCCGATCCTTGAATTGCTCTGGCGCGCCGGGCTGCGCACGCAAATCCCCGCTTATCGCGAAGCGATGCGCCTGACGCTCGAAAGAATGTCGGAGGGCGGAATCTATGATCATCTCGGCGGCGGCTTTGCGCGCTATTCGACCGACGAACGCTGGCTCGTGCCGCATTTCGAGAAGATGCTCTATGACAACGCCCAGCTTCTCGAATGTCTGGCGCTGTGCTTCGACGCCTTCGGGGACGATCTGTTCCTGGCCCGCGCGCGCGAGACGGTCTCTTGGCTCAAGCGCGAGATGACCCATGAGGGCGGCGCCTTCTGCGCGGCGCTCGACGCCGATTCCGAAGGAAAGGAGGGCAAGTTCTACGTCTGGACGTGGGACGAGATCGTCGCGGCGCTGGGCGAGGAGGACGCCCGCGTCTTCGGAAAATTCTACAACGCCGGCCCCATCGGCAACTGGGTGGACGCCCATTATCCCGATGGCGTCATCGTCCTGAACCGGCTTGACGCCAAACGTCCCACGATGGAGGAGGAGGCGCGGCTCGCGCCGCTACGCCAGAAGCTTTTCGACGCGCGGGCGTCGCGGCCCCACCCCGGCCTCGACGACAAGATCATGGCCGACTGGAACGGGCTGATGATCGCCGCCCTCGTCAACGCCGGAACGCTGACGGGCCAAAGAGCGTGGATCGCGACGGCCGCGCGCGCCTATCGCTTCATCCTCGAAACGATGTCCTATCGCGACGAAAATGGCGCGACGCGGCTCGCCCACAGCTGGCGCGCCGGCGTGTTCGTGAGGCCCGGACTCGCCCTCGACTACGCCGCGATGATGCGCGCCGCGCTCGCCTTGCACGAGGCGCGCGGCCTGCCCGAAGCCGGTTGCGGCCGCGATTGCCTCGCCGACGCGCGCGCCTTCGCGCAGACGCTCGAGACATATCACGTCATCCCCGAGACCGGCCTTCTCGCGATGGCCGCCAGCGACGCCGCCGACGTTCCATTGCGCCTTGCGCCGACGGGCGACGACGCCATCCCCAACGCCCATGCGGTCTATCTCGACGCGTTGCTGCGTCTTTCCGCGATCGCCGGCGATCCGCAGCCGCTGCGGCGCGCCGACGCGCTCCTTGCGGCGCTCGAGCCGGCGATCGCCGAGAACGTCGTCGGCCACGCCGGCGTCCTCAACGCGCTCGACCTGCGGCTGCGCGGACGCGAGATCGTCACCGCCGGACCTTTGCGCCGGCCGCTCTACGAAGCGGCGCTCGCCGCGCCGTTCATCGGCCGCTTCGTGATGGACGTCGACCGGCCGGAGGCGCTTCCCGAAGGGCATCCCGCGCGGGCGCAGCTGGCGGCGGCCGGCGAAGCCGCCGCTTTCGTCTGCGCCGAAGGCGCATGCTCGCCGCCGGCGCGCGACGTCCAGGCGTTGCGGGCGCAGCTCATGGAGTAGACGCAAATTGATTATCACATATTAAATTGTGTACACTTAAATTGTGTATTATAACATAGCGCGCATCAGAGAAAGCTCTGCGGATCGACGTCGACCTCGACCCTGACGCCGCCGCGCTGGCGCGGGCCGGCGGCCAGCATGGCGCGCAGGAAATCCTGCAGGTCGGCCGAGCGCGGCGCGCGCGCGAGGAGCCGCACCCGCCGGCGCCCGCGCAGGACCGCGAGCGGCGCCTCGGCCGGTCCGAAAAGGGCGATTTCGTCCTCCTGCGCCAGCTCGGGCGCCGGCGCGAGGCGCCATTTGTCGGACGGCGGCAGCGCGTGCGCCGCGCGGACCAGCGCGCGCGCGAAGCCTTCGGCGGCTTGCGCCGTATCGGCCGAAACGATCAGCGCGGCGAGGCGACCGAAGGGCGGCAGGCCGGCGCGCCGGCGCTCCTCGATCTCCTGCGCGTAGAAGCGCTCCGACTCGCCCGAAAGGATCGCCCGCGTCACCGGATGGCCGGGCTCGTAGGTCTGCGCCATCGCCCGCCCCTCGCGCTCGAAGCGGCCGGCGCGGCCGGCCACCTGGCGCAGGAGCTGGAAGGTGCGCTCGCCGGCGCGCGGATCGCCGGAGGTGAGGCCGATGTCGGCGTCGATCACCCCGACCAGCGTCAGCAATGGAAAATTATGCCCCTTGGCGACGAGCTGCGTGCCGATGACGATGTCGCAGGCGCCGTCCGCCACCGCCGCGAGCTCGGCGCGCATCCGCTCCGCCCCGCCCGGCGCGTCGGATGAAAGGACCATCAGCCGCGCGTCGGGAAACAGCGCCGCCGTCTCCTCGGCGAGACGCTCGACGCCGGGCCCGCACGGAACGAGCGCGTCGGCCGCGCCGCACTGCGGGCAGGCCCGCGGGCGGGGCTCGGCATGGCCGCAATGATGGCAGACGAGCGCGCCGCGAAAACGGTGCTCGACGAGCCAGGCCGAGCAGTTCGGACATTCGAAACGATGGCCGCAGCTTCGGCACAGCGTCAGCGGGGCGTAGCCGCGCCGGTTGAGGAAAAACAGCGCCTGCTCGCCGCGCGCCAGCGCCTCCGCCGTCGCCGCGGCGAGCGGGCCCGAGATGAAGCGTCCGCGCGGCGGAGGAAAGTGGCGCAGGTCGATCGCCTCGATTCCCGGCGTGGCGCGGCCGCTGTGGCGATCCTTGAGGACAAGGCGGCGATAGCGCCCCTGATCGGCGTTGACCCGCGTCTCGACCGAGGGCGTGGCGCTCGCCAGCACCACGGCGCAAGGCTCGAACCTGCCGCGCGCGACGGCCATGTCGCGCGCGTGATAGGGCACGCCGTCCTCCTGCTTGTAGGCGCCCTCGTGCTCCTCGTCGACGACGATGAGGCCGAGGTCGCGGAACGGCAGGAACAGCGCCGAGCGCGCGCCGACGACGATCTTCGCCTCGCCCGCGGCGACGGCGCTCCAGATGCACGCCCGCCGCGCGGCCGCGATCCCCGAGTGCCATTCGAGCGGAGCAGCGCCGAACCGCGCCGCAAAGCGCTCGACGAAGGCGCCCGTCAGGGCGATCTCGGGCAGCATGACGAGGCTCTGGCGTCCCGCGCGCAGGGCGCTCGCGATCGCCTCCATATAGACTTCGGTCTTGCCCGAGCCGGTGACGCCTTCGAGCAGCGTGACGTCGAACGCGCGCCTCGCGAGCGCTTCGTCCAGGACCTGCGCGCAGGCGCCCTGATCGGGCGAGAGGATCGGCGGCGCGAAACCGGCGTCGGGCGCGCCGGCGAGCGGGGCCGGCGGCAGAGGCTCGAGCGTCAGCGCGCCTTCGCGGACGAGGCCGTCGACGACGGCGCTCGAGGCCTGCGCCGCCCGAGCCAGCGCCGCCTTCGACAGGAGCTCGCCCCGCGCCAGCGCCTCGCCCGCCGCCGCGAGGGTTTTCTCGCGCGCGGGAGTCATGCGCGCCGGCGTCGCCCCCGTCGGGCGCAGGCCGAAGCGGACCGGCTCCGGTGCGCCGGAAAAGGGCGCGCGGGCAGCGAGGCGCAGCGCCATGCCGCGCGGCGAAAGCGTCCAGCGGGCGACGAAATCGACGAGGCGGCGCAGCGCGTCGGGGAGCGGGGCGAGGTCGAGGCGGGCCTCGACGCGCTTCAGGTTCGAGGCGCCCGGGCCGCCCGCGCGCGTTTCCCAGACGACGCCGACCGTGCGGCGGGTTCCGAGCGGGACCTCGACGAAGTCGCCCGGGCGCAGCTCCATCCCGGCCGGGGCCGCGTAGGAATAGGCGACGTCGACGGCGACCGGGACGAGCACGTCGACGACGAGGGCCGCGGCGGATCGCGGCGGCTCGATCACCCGTGCGTCAATGTTCGAGGCCCCTCTCCTTGCGCTTTGAGCGCGCATACATGTTCAGCCCCTCGACGAGGCCGGAGAAGGCCATCGCCGTGTAGATGTAGCCCTTCGGGAAGTGGAAGCCGAAGCCCTCGGCGATCAGCGTCGCGCCGATCAGCATCAGGAAGCCCAGCGCCAGCATCACGATGGTCGGGTTCTTGTGGATGAAATTGGCGAGCGGATCGGCGGCCAGCATCATCGCCGTCACCGCCGCCAGAACCGCGACGATCATGATCGGCAGATGCTCGGTCATGCCGACGGCGGTGATGATCGAGTCGAGCGAGAAGACGAGGTCGATCATAAGAATCTGGACGATCGCCGCGCCGAAGCTGGCGGCGCCCTTGGCTCCCGCCTCGGGCGTCTCGTCCGGATCGACGGCGTGGTGGATCTCGGTCGTCCCCTTGTAGACGAGGAACAGGCCGCCGCCGATCAGGATGATGTCGCGCCAGGAGAAGCCCTGGCCGAGCACGGTTATGACCGGCGTCGTCAGCCTGATGATGGTCGAGATGGTGAACAGCAGGGCGATGCGCAGGATGAGCGACATGCCGATGCCGAGGCGGCGCGCGCGCGAGCGCTGATGCGGCGGCAGCTTGTTCGAGATGATCGCGATGAAGACGAGGTTGTCGACGCCAAGGACGACTTCCATCACGACGAGCGTCGCCAGCGCGAACCAGGCCGCGGGGTCGGCGGCCAGCGCCAGCAGATTGTCGAGCGCGGGGATCGTTCGGCTCCATATGAAGGCCGGACGGGCCGGCGGGCCATGCGAGTTCGCGCAGAAATCGCCCGCGCGTCAAGCGTGGGCGCCCGGCCTCAGCCCTTGTCGCCGTAGCCCAGCGCCGCGCGCAGCTTGCGGGAATGGCCGTAGACGTCCTCGAGAAGCTGGAGCTGGCCGAACGAATCGACCTTGGCGGTGAAATATTCGAGATGGATCGGCAGCGGCCGCGGCAGGTTCACGTAGCGCTCCTTGCCGCCGAACATCTTTTCGAGCCGCTCGGCGCTCCATCCCTTGCCGAGCACGATTTCGGCGAAACGCAGCGGATCGTCGACGCGCACGCAGCCATGGCTGAACAGGCGCCGCTCCTCTCCGAACAGTTTTCGCGACGGGGTGTCGTGCAGATAGACGGCGTAGTCGTTGGGGAACATGAACTTGATGCGGCCGAGGGCGTTGCGCTCGCCGGGCGGCTGGCGGATGGCGAGGCGCCCGTCCCTCCATTCGGCCTGGTAGCCCTGCCGGCGCAGATAATTGGGATCGGCCGCGATCTTCGGCATCATCTCCTTGCGGATGATCGACTGCGGCACGTTCCAGGCCGGATTGACGATCAGGTAGCGCATCGTGTTGGAGAACACCGGCGTCTGGTTCGTCTCCTTGCCGACGACGACGCGGTTGCGCGCGACCTCGACGCCATTGTCGACGACGACGACCTCGAATTCGGGGATGTTGACCTCGATGCGGCTCGCGCCCATGTCGCGCGGCGTCCAGCGCCAGCGCTCCATGTTGGCGACGATCTCGCCCTCGACGCGCGACTGGTCCGGTCCCGACAGGAGCGCCAGCGTGCGGGCGTTGAGCTGGCCGGACGAGGGCAGGCCGTTGGCCTTCTGGAAATCGGCGACGGCGCTCGCGACCTGCGTGTCGTAGACGAGCGCGTCGGCGCCGCCGGGCCTCCCGTCGAGGCTGAGGCGCGAGCGGATCAGCGGCACGCGCGGATCGCTCATGCCGAGCTTCAGCGTGGGGCCGGTCGGGATGGCCGGCGCGCCGCGGCGGGCGATCGCGCCGCCGGAGCGGCGCACCTGCGCCAGTTTTTCGCGCAGCGCGGCGTAGCCGGGCTGGGGCGGATTGAAGGCGCGCAGCGCGGCGCCCGCCTGCGCGCCGGCGCTCGAAACGGCGGCGAGCGCCAGCGAAGGGTCGGCGACCTCGGGCTTGAGGCCGATCAGCGGGGAGATCGATCGCGGATCGACGCGCCCGCCCGAGGCCTGCCTCGCATAGGCGACGACCGCGGCGCTGAAGGCGATGTCGGAGGCCGCGACCGCCTCCGGCGCGCCGGCGGCGAGAAGGCTCGCCGGCGCCTTGACGGCGAGGGCGTCCTCGGCCGCCGCGCGCAGGCGGGCCAGCGCCGGCTTGACCTCCGCGACCGGCTGCCCGTCCTTCGACCATAGCGGCGCGAAGTCGCGAGCGGCGTAGAAGGCGGCGAGCGCGTCGTCGTCGCGCCGGCGCGAGGCGGCGACCTTGCCGGCGCGGTCTGCCTCGCCGCGCGCCTCGAGCGCCGCCTTGACCGCGGCGGCGACCGGCGAGAGCGTCGGTTCGGCCGGAGCCGGCGTCTCGGCGGCGCGGGTCTGCGACGGGGCGGGCGCAGGCGCCGGGGGCGAAGCTTCCTCCGCGGCCGGCGCGACGGGGGGCGTTGCGGCGGGGATTGCGGCGGAGGTCGCGGGCGGCGTCTGGGCGAGGAGGGGCGCGCGAATGTCCGAAGGCTTGCGCGGCGCGGAGGCGCCGCCCGCCGGGGCGATGGCGCCGGTGACGTCGGCGTCGGGACGCGCGGGGGCCGTCTCGCCGACGAGCTCCAGATCCGCCTGCGCCAGCGCGCCGGGCGGGACGGCGAGGAGAAGCGCAAGGGAGAGGCCAAGCGCAGGCCGCAAGACGTTCGCCGCGCGCCCTCGCGCCGGATGCCTGGCCATCGCTCGTGTCAACTCCGCTCTTCCTCGCATCGGCGTGGGGGGGGGGGGGCGCGGGCCCCCCGGCCCGACGCGCTTCAAAACCGGCGCCGCGATCGGCGCCTCACATTGCGGCGCAAGCGCCGCGCATGTTCTACAAGATAATGCGAGAGCGGCGCGTGCGGCGCCAAACGGCGCCGAATTTCATCCGCTCGTTGCGCCGGCGCCACGTTCACGCCGCCGCGTCCGGACGCGGCGCGCCGCCTTGCGCGGGCGAGGGCTCCGCCTCCCCGCGGGAGCCGGCTAGGCCGTAATCCTTCAGCTTGCGGTAGAGCGTCGAGCGGCCGACGCCGAGCGCTTTCGCCATCTTCGACATCCGGCCGTGATAGCGCTCGAGCGCGAAGCGGATCGCCTGCTCCTCGAGCTCGGCGAGCGGGCGCGCCTCGCCGTCGTCGTCGAGCAGGCGCAGGAACGGCGAACCCTGCGCGCCGCGCGCGTCCGCGGCGCGGGCGAGCGGCGGCGCGAACGGAAGAAAGCCTTCGACGCGCGCCGCGACCGCCGGAAAATCCTCGATCCCCAGCTCGCCGCCGCGGGCGAGGGCGGCGGCGCGCTCCACCGCGCGCGCGAGCTCGCCCACGTTGCCCGGCCAGCCATAGGCGCGCAGCAGGGCGAGCGCGGGCGCGCTTATCGCCCGCGGGAAGCGGCCGTGGTCGACGCAGGCCCGCGCGCAGAACCCCGCCGCGAGCCCGTCGATCTCGTCGACGCGACGGCGCAGCGGCGGCAGAAAGATCGGCCCGACGGCGAGCCGGAAATAGAGGTCTTCGCGCAGCCGCCCGGCCTTCGCCCTCTCGATCAGGTTGCGGCGCGTCGCGGCCATCACCCGCGTTTCGCCAGCGTCGAGAACGTCGAGAAGGCGCGCCTGCGCGCCGTCCGGCAGCGCGCAGACGTCGCCGAGGAACAGCGTCCCGCCCCGCGCCTGCGCGAGGAGGCCGTCGCCGTCCGGTCCGCCGAACAGCGCCGGCTCGAGCGCCCCGGGCGCATGGGCGGCGCAGCGCAGCGCGAGGAAGGGGCGCTCGCGGCGCGCGGAGGCGGCGTGGATCGCCCGCGCCAGCGTCTCCTTGCCGACCCCCGCCTCGCCCTCGACCAGCACGGGCAGGGTCTCGCGCGCGGCGCGGGCGGCGAGGTCGAGCGCCCTGATCATCTGCGGCGAGGCGCCGTGGAAATCCTCGAGGCTCGCGCCGCTTCCGTCCCGGCGCGCGAGGCGGCGCAGCTCGTCCTCGAGGCGCGCGGCGCGCAGGGCGTTGCGGATCGACGCCTTGAGCCGCTCGGGATCGGGCGGCTTGCGCAGCACGTCGAAGGCGCCGGCGTCGAGCGCCGGCCCCGGCGTCTGCGCGAGCGCGCCGCAGGCGAGGACGATCGCCGGCGGCGGGAAGCCGCGCGCGTCGAGCGCGGCGAGGAGCTCGAAGCCCTGCGCGTCGATGTCGAGAATGATCAGGTCGGGCCGCTCGGCGCCCGGCGCGCGCAGCCGCGCCAGCGCCTCGGCGCCCTGCGCCAGGGCCTCGGCCGCGAAGCCGAAGCGGCGGACGCAGGCCTCGACATGGAGCCGTTCGACGGGATCGGCGTCGACGATGAGGATTTTCGGGGGCATATGGCCTCGCGCGGGGCGGCCCGCGCGGGCCGCCTCGAGGCGGAAGCGACTTCGCTCCGCCGGCGAGGATGCTCGCCGATCAGGGTAAACGCGCGCTTAACGGAAGGTTCCGTTCGACCGGCGCCGGCGACGATCGCCGCGGCGACGCTCCCGCCCTGTCCGGCCCGGCCCTCGGGGCCGCAGAGGCCTGCGCGCTCGACCCCCGACGCAGGCGCGGGGAGAAATTCGAGCCCGGCCCCGCCCGCGCCAGGTTGATCTCCCCGCCCGCGCTCCGATATGAAAAGCCTATCCTTTTCGGTCCGCTTCACGCCGCAGGGTCCTTCATGCCGAACCCGTCCCCGAACTTCCTCCCGCTCCGCGACGCCGCGCAGGAGCGCGAGGGCGCCGCGCAGCCGCTCGGCGAGCTTCCCGAATGGGACCTCGGCGCCCTCTATCCCGCGCCCGATTCGCCTGAATTTTCCGCCGACCTCGCCCGCGCCGGGACCGAATGCGCGGCCTTCGCGGCGCTCTACAGGGGCAAGGTCGCGACGCTCGCCGAGGACAGGACCGGCGCCTCGCTCGCCTGCGCGGTGCGCCACTACGAGGCGCTCGACGAGCTTCTGGGCCGCGTCATGTCCTACGCCGGCCTCGTCTACGCCGGCGATTCGTCGAGCCCCGTCAACGCCAAGTTCTACGGCGACGCGCAGGAGAAGATCACCGCCGCCTCGGCCGACCTGCTGTTCTTCGAGCTCGAGCTCAACCGGCTCGACGACGACGCCCTCGCGCCCGCGCTGAAGGACGGGCCGCTCTCCCGCTACCGGCCATGGATCGAGGACGTCCGCAAGGGCAAGCCGCACCAGCTCCCGGACGAGCTGGAGAAGCTCTTCCTCGAGAAGTCGACGACCTCCTATTCGGCCTGGAACCGGCTGTTCGACGAGACCATCGCCGCGCTGCGCTTCGACGTCGACGGCGAAAGCCTCGCCATCGAGCCGACGCTGAGCCTCATGCAGGACCGCGACGGGAAAAAGCGCGAAGCGGCGGCCAAGGCGCTCGGGAAGACGCTCGGGGAGAACCTGCGCCTCTTCTCGCAGATCACGAACACGCTCGCCAAGGACAAGGAGATCTCCGACCGCTGGCGCGGCTTCGCGGACGTCGCCGACGCCCGTCACCTCTCGAACCGGGTCGAGCGCGAGGTCGTCGACGCGCTCGTCTCAGCCGTGCGCGCCGCCTATCCGCGCCTGTCGCACCGCTATTACCGGCTCAAGGCGAAGTGGTTCGGCAAGGACGCGCTGATGTTCTGGGACCGCAACGCGCCGCTGCCCGACGCGCCGCGACAGGTCCATTCGTGGGGGCAGGCGCGCGACGCGGTGCTCTCGGCCTATGGCGGCTTTTCGCCGAAGATGGCCGACATCGCGCGGCGCTTCTTCGACGAGCGCTGGATCGACGCGCCGGTGCGCCCCGGCAAGAGCCCGGGCGCCTTCGCCCATCCGACCGTGCCCTCGGCGCACCCTTACGTGCTGCTCAACTTCCAGGGCAAGACGCGCGACGTGATGACGCTCGCCCATGAGCTCGGCCATGGCGTGCATCAGGTGCTCGCCGCGCCCAACGGCGCGCTGATGGCGCCGACGCCGCTCACCCTCGCCGAGACGGCCTCGGTGTTCGGCGAGATGCTGACGTTCAGGGCGCTCCTTGCGCGCGCAGGCTCCGCGCGCGAGCGGCGGGCGATGCTGGCCGCCAAGGTCGAGGACATGCTGAACACGGTGGTCCGCCAGATCGCCTTCTACAGCTTCGAGCGCAAGGTCCATGTCGAGCGGCGCAAGGGCGAGCTCACCGCCGACCAGCTCTGCGATTTCTGGATGGAGGTCCAGGGCGAAAGCCTCGGGCCGGCGATAGAATTCACCGACGACTACCGGCCTTACTGGGCCTACATCCCGCATTTCGTGCATTCGCCCTTCTACGTCTACGCCTACGCCTTCGGCGACTGCCTCGTGAACTCGCTCTACGGGGTCTACCGCAACGCGAGCGAAGGCTTCGCCGAGCGCTATTTCGCGCTGCTCTCGGCGGGCGGCTCGAAGCCCTATGGCGAATTGCTGAAGCCGTTCGGCCTCGACGCGCGCGACCCCGCCTTCTGGGGCATCGGCCTTTCGATGATCGAGGACATGATCGACGAGCTCGAGGCGCTCGAGGCGCAGGCTTAGGGACGCGGCGCCGATGTCAGTGAAAAACTGGGACAGGACCACGATCGACGCGCAGAGCGTCGACGCTCCTCTGTCGCGGGCCGCCGTCTTTCTGACGGCGACCGTCGCGAGCGACCAAGACGCCCTTTCGCAGGTCTGCGCGACGCTCGACGGCCTCGACGATCTCGTCAAGACCGTCGGCTTCCGCGATCTTTCAGGCCGGCTGTCGTGCGTCGCCGGGATCGGCCGCGACCTGTGGGATCGCCTCGGCGTCGACAGGCGCCCGCAGGAGCTGCGCCGGTTCGCGCCGATCGCCGGCGCGGCCCGCAGCGCGCCCTCGACCGCCGGCGACCTGCTCTTCCACATCCGCGCCGAGCGCTCCGACCTCTGCTTCGAATTCGAGCGCCTCCTGCTCGCCGCCCTCGGCTCGAGCGTTCACGTCGTCGACGAGGTTTCGGGCTTTCGCTATTTCGACGCGCGCGACCTCCTCGGCTTCGTCGACGGCACGGCCAATCCGAACGGCGTCGATCTGCCCGCCTCGGCGCTCGTCGGCGACGAGGACGCCGATTTCCGCGGCGGCAGCTATGTCGTCGTGCAGAAATACCTGCACGACCTCGACGCCTGGGCGAAAATCCCGACGCCCGCGCAGGAGGCGATCATCGGCCGCACCAAGATCGACAACGTCGAGATCGACGACGACGACGCCCCGCGCAAGTCGCACAAGTCGCTCGCCACCATCGTCGACGAGGAAGGCCAGGAGCACGACATCCTGCGCGACAATATGCCGTTCGGCAGCCCGGCGCGGGGCGAGTTCGGCACCTATTTCATCGGCTATTCGAGGCGGCTGTGGGTGATCGAGAAGATGCTGCAGCGCATGTATGTCGGCGATCCGCCCGGGGCCTACGATCGCATCCTCGACGTCTCGACGCCGCACACGGGCGCGACCTTCTTCGCGCCGGCGCGCCCGGCGCTGCAGGCGCTCGTTCAGGAGGCCCAGAAGAGACTCGCGGCGAAGGGCTCCTCGGCCGCATGAAGCGCCTCGCGGACGCGCGTCGTCGCCGCGCGTTCCGCTCCCGTTTCATCATGAGCGCGGCTCAGGCGGCCTGCGCCGAAAACTCCTCGAAGGCAGACAGCGCGTTCGCCGCGTACATCAGCGACGGGCCGCCGCCCATGTAGACGGCCATGCCGAGCGCCTCCTCGACCTGCGCCCTGGTCGCGCCAAGCTTGACCAGCGTCTCGGCGTGGAAGCCGATGCAGGCGTCGCAGCGCGCGGCGACGCCGAGCGCGAGGGCGATCAGCTCCTTCGTCTTCTTGTCGAGCGCGCCGTCCTTCGTCGCCGCCTGGGCGAGCGCGGAGAAGCCCTTGGCGACGTCGGGCAGATCGGCGCGGAAGGCGGCGAGATGTTTCGAAACCCCCTGCGTCAGCTCGCGATAGGAGGAAGCTGAAAGGCTCACGGTCATTTGCTCCCGCATGTGGAAAGGCCGAACAGGCGATAGGCCGGACAGCGGCCCAGCGCGCCGGTCGCCAGCGGAACGAGGCCGATCCAGCCCCATGGGCCGATCGCCCCGAAAAGCGTCGCGCCGACGAGGGCGGCGCCGATGATGAGACGGACGAGCCGATCGGTCGTCCCGACGTTGGGGGTCATGATGCAAATCCCTTTGGGCAAGCCGGCGGCGCGTCCGCGATCAGCGCGTGACGCCGCCGGGTTTCGATATTAATATAGCTTCATACATAATATCTGTAAATATATTATCTGAAGGTGAAATGAAGCTGGACTCCCCGCCGCCGGACGGGCGCGCGCCGCGTCAGGCGCCGCAGGAGACGTCGATCGCCGTCGCGGCGTTGCGCGCCGCCGCAGGCCGCGCCACGACGCTCCTGCGCGCGCTCGCCAACGAGGACAGGCTGCTGCTCGTCTGCCAGCTGGTCGACGGCGAGAAATCGGTCTCCGAACTCGAGGCGCTGCTCGACATCCGTCAGCCGACGCTGAGCCAGCAGCTCGGCGTGCTGCGCGCCGAAGGCCTCGTCTCGACGCGGCGCGAGGGCAAGCGCATCTTCTATTCGGTCGCCGACGAGAAGGCGCTCGCCGTGCTGACGACGCTCTACGGGCTCTATTGTCCGAAGCCGTGAGGGGCCGCGGCGCGGCTCAGCGCACGAAGCCGAGCACGTCCTTGACCGCCTTCATGGTTTCGTCGGCGATCTTTCTCGCGCGCGCGGCCCCGTCCACCAGCACGCCGTCGATGTAGGCCGGGTCGGCGGAAAGCCTGCGCATCTCGACGCCGATCGGCGCGAGCCTGTCCACGGCGAGGTCGGCGAGCGCGGTCTTGAACGCCGAGAACTGCGCGCCGCCGAACTCCTGCAGGACCTGCGCCTTGGCGCGCCCGGAGAGCGCCGCGAAAATGCCGACGAGATTGTCGGCCTCCGGGCGCCCGGCGAGCCCTTCGACCTCGGAGGGCAGCGGCTCGGGGTCCGTCTTCGCCTTGCGCACCTTCTGGGCGATGGCGTCGGGCTCGTCCGAGAGGTTGATGCGCGAATAGTCGGACGGGTCGGACTTCGACATCTTTTTCGAGCCGTCGCGCAGGCTCATCACCCGCGTCGCCGGCCCCTGGATCAGCGGCTCGGGCAGCGGGAAGAACTGATCGCCGAAGCCGTTCGCCGCGATCGATTCGGAAAAGTCGAGGTTGAACTTCTGCGCCACGTCGCGGGCGAGCTCGATATGCTGCTTCTGATCCTCGCCGACCGGCACGTGGGTCGCCTTGTAGAGCAGGATGTCGGCGGCCATCAGGCAGGGGTAGGCGTAGAGCCCGACGGAGGCGTTCTCGCGGTCCTTGCCGGCCTTCTCCTTGAACTGGGTCATGCGGTTCAGCCAGCCGATGCGGGCGACGCAGTTGAACACCCAGGCGAGCTCGGCGTGGCCCGAAACCTGGCTCTGGTTGAAGATGACATGGGCGGCCGGATCGACGCCGCAGGCGATGTAGGCCGCGGTCAGCTCGCGGATCGAGGCTTTGAGCTCCGCGGGCTTCTGCGGCACGGTGATCGCGTGCAGGTCGACGACGCAATAAAGGCATTCGTGGCTGCGCTGCAGCTCGACGAACTTGACGATGGCGCCGAGGTAATTGCCGAGATGCAGGTTGCCGGTCGGCTGCACGCCGGAAAACACCCGCTCGGGGAAATTGGCCATGTCCTCGGGCTCCCGACCGTTGGTCTTCTTCAGGAGCGCAGCGCTATCGCAAGCTTTCGCCGCCAAGGCAAGGCCGCGTCCGGGGCGGGTCACGCGCGCCCGCGCCAACGGCGTCGACGGCATCGGGCCGCCGACGACCGAGCGAGCCGCGCCGCAGCGTCCCTTCGCCGCAACGCGCCCCTCCAGCCAGACGCCTCTTGCGCCGGAGCGCGCCTTACGCCATGCCCGGGCGGCCTCTCACATGCTCCGGCGCGGAAAACATGCGCTTCATCGAAACATTCGAGCTCCTGCCGCTCGTCAACACCACGATCAGCCTTCTCGCCGCGTTCCTGTTCGGGACGCTCATCGGCGTCGAGCGTCAGTACCGCCAGCGCACGGCGGGGCTGCGCACCAACGTCCTCGTGGCGCTGGGCGCGGCGGCCTTTGTCGACCTCGCCGACCGGATCGCCGGGCCGGTCAAATCCGTGCAAGTCATCTCCTATGTCGTCTCGGGCGTCGGATTTCTGGGCGCCGGCGTCATCATGAAGGAGGGCATGAACATCCGCGGCCTCAACACGGCGGCGACGCTGTGGTGCTCGGCCGCCGTCGGCGCCTGCACCGGCGCGGACATGATCGCCGATGGCGCGGTGCTGACCGGCTTCGTCATCGCCGGCAACACGCTGCTGCGTCCCCTCGCCAACGTCATCGACCGCATCCCGATCAGCGAGCAGGCCGCCGAGGCGACCTATGAGCTGCGCGTGACGACGAGCGCCGCCGCGGCGCCGGCGTTGCGCGAAAAACTCATCGAGCGGCTCGAAGCTGCGAATTATCCGGTCGGCGACGTCGAAAGCGAGGAGCAGGGCGAGGACGGCGTCGAGATCGTCGCGACGCTGGTTCCGACCGCCGTCGAACCGGCCGAGCTCGACGCCGTCGCCGCGGCGATGGAGAGCGAGCCCGGCGTGCGCCACGCCACATGGGAGGGCAGCGTCGCCGGGTGAGGCGCGCCGCTCACAGGATGAAGCGCGACAGGTCGGCGTTCCTCGCAAGGTCGCCGACATGCGTCTCCACATAGGCGGCGTCGATCTCGATCTTCTCGCCGAAGCGGTCGGCGGCGGTGAAGCTGATCTCGTCGAGCACCCGCTCCATCACCGTCTGCAGCCGCCGCGCGCCGATGTTCTCGACGCTGGAGTTGACCTCCGCCGCGATGCGCGCGAGCGCCGTCACCGCGTCGGGCGCGAAGGAGAGCTCGACGCCCTCCGTGCGCATCAGCGCCTCATATTGCTTCAGGAGGCTCGCCTCGGTCTCGGTCAGGATGCGGCGGAAATCCTCCTCGGTGAGGGGAGAGAGCTCGACGCGGATCGGCAGGCGCCCCTGCAGCTCGGGCAGAAGGTCCGAAGGCTTCGAGACATGGAAGGCGCCCGAGGCGATGAACAGGATGTGGTCGGTCTTCACCACCCCGTGCTTGGTCGGCACGCTCGCGCCCTCGATCAGGGGCAGGAGATCGCGCTGGACCCCCTCGCGCGAGACGTCGGCGCCGCCTCTGCCCTCGCGCACGCAGATCTTGTCGATCTCGTCCAGAAACACGATGCCGTTGTTCTCGACCTCGGCGATCGCCTCGCGCACGATCGCGTCCTGGTCCATGAGCTTGTCGGCCTCCTCCGTGACGAGCGGCTCGAGCGCGTCCCTGACGCTCATGCGCCGCGGCTTGCCGCGCCCGCCGAACGCCTTGCCGAACATGTCGCCGAGCGAGATCGCGCCGATCTGCGCGCCGGGCATGTTGGGCAGGTCGAACATCGGCAGGCCGGCCTGCGCCTGCGCGATCTCGACCTCGATCTCCTTGTCGTCGAGCTCGCCCGCCCGCAGCTTGCGACGGAAGCTGTCGCGCGTCGAAGGCTGCGCCGCCGGGCCGACGAGGGCGTCGAGGACGCGCTCCTCGGCGGCGAGCTCGGCTTTCGCCCGCACCGTCTTGCGCTTCGCCTCGCGTCCCATCGAGATCGCCGTCTCGACGAGGTCGCGCACGATCTGGTCGACGTCGCGCCCGACATAGCCGACCTCGGTGAATTTGGTCGCCTCGACCTTGAGGAAGGGCGCGTTGGCGAGCTTCGCCAGCCTGCGCGAGATCTCGGTCTTGCCGCAGCCGGTCGGGCCGATCATCAGGATGTTCTTCGGCAGCACCTCCTCGCGCATCGGCCCTTCGAGCTTGAGGCGGCGCCAGCGGTTGCGCAGCGCGATGGCGACGGCGCGCTTGGCCTCTTTCTGGCCGACGATGAAGCGGTCGAGCTCGGAGACGATTTCGCGGGGGGAGAAGCTGGTCATGGAGTCCATATAGGGGGAACTTGAGCGCGGCGCACGCTCAGGCTGGCGCCGTTCGGGTTCGCAGCCGCGCAATCCGACGGGCTGCGCGCGTCGCGGCGGCCGCTCAGGGCGAGGCGATCTCCTCGATCGTGACGCTGTCGTTGGTGTAGACGCAGATTTCGGCGGCGATCTTCAGCGCCCGCCGCGCGATGGCGGGCGCGTCCATGTCCGTATCGATGAGCGCGCGGGCCGCGGCGAGCGCGTAATTGCCGCCCGAGCCGATGCCCATCACCGAGCCGCGCTCGGAGGGCTGCGGCTCCAGCACGTCGCCGGAGCCGGTGAGCACCAGCGCGGCCTTGGCGTCGGCGACGAGCATCATGGCTTCGAGCCGGCGCAGGTAGCGGTCGGTGCGCCAGTCTTTCGCCAGCTCGACGCAGGCGCGCATGAGCTGCCCCGGATATTGCTCGAGCTTGGCCTCGAGCCGCTCGAACAAGGTGAAGGCGTCGGCGGTCGCCCCGGCGAAGCCGGCGATCACCTCGCCCTTGGCGAGCCGGCGCACCTTCTTCGCGTTGCCCTTGACGATGGTCTGGCCGATCGAAACCTGCCCGTCGCCGGCGATGACGGCGCGCCCGTCCTTCTTGACGAGCACGATGGTCGTGCCGTGCCACAGGGGGGAAGACTCGTCGAAGGAGGGCATGGGAGCTTTCGGGAAAAAAGAAGGCGGGCCGCCGTGATCTATGGGCTGGGCAGGCGCGTTGCAAGGGCGCGGACAGGCGGGCGTGAAGCGCGCCGAGGCCGATCCTCGACTTGCGCAATCCTCCCCGTCGCGACGGTTGATCGGGAACAAATCCCAGCCCTATAAAAGCGTTCGCGGCGGCCGGGGACCGAGATCGGCCTCTTTCTGGAAGAGCGGAGCGGCGCTTCATGAAGTCAATCGAGGAATGTAAATCCTCCGGCGCGTCGAGACGCCGGCTCGTCCGCGGCCTCGCCCTGGCCGCGTCGCTTCTGGCCGCCGCCGTCGCCCCGGCCGCCGCCGACGTGCTGCTGCCCGACTTCGCGCCCTTCCCTGAAAGCATCACCTCGACCAGGGCCGGAACGCTCTATTCGTCGAGCATCTCGGACGGCGGCGTCGTTCGCGTGCGCCCGGGATCGAGCGAGGCGGAGGCCTTCATCAAGCCTGGCGAAGGCGAAACCCGCTCGACCTTCGGCGTGCTCGCGGACGAAAAGACCAACACATTGTGGGTGTGCTCGAACGACGCCTCCTTCATCGGCCTGCCCGGGCCGAGCAAGGTCGAAGGCAGCTATCTGAAAGGCTTCGACCTCGAGACCGGCGCGCTGAAGGTCTCCGCGCCCGCGCCGCACAAGCCCTCGATCTGCAACGACATCGCGCTTTTGCCGGACGGAACGGCGATCGTCAGCAACGTCGCCCAGCCCGAGCTTCTGCGCCTGAAGCCCGGCGGCGAAAAACTCGAGGTCTGGCTCGCCGATCCGGCGCTCAAGGGCGGCGTCGACGGCCTCGCCTTCGGCCCCGACGGCAATCTCTACGTCAACACCTTCAATTCGGGCGAATTCTTCCGCGTCGACGTCGTGGACGGAGAAGCGAAGAAGCTGACGAAGCTCGAGACCTCGCGTCCGCTGACCCATCCCGACGGGATGCGCCCCTATGGCTCGGGCTTCCTGATGGTCGAGGGCGCGGGGCCGCTCTCGCGCGTGACGATCTCCGGCGACCGCGCCAATGTCGAGACGATCAAGGATTTCGTCGGGCCGACCGGCGTCACGCTCGTCGGCGACACGGCCTGGGTCTGCGAGGGCCAGCTCGGCTATCTGTTCAATCCCGAGCTGAAGGGCAAGCCGCGGCCGCAGTTCCATCTGCGCGCGCTTCCCGTCGAGAAGAAATGACCTGTGCGGGCGCCTCGCCGCGGGCGCTCCCCCGCGCGCCCGTAGCTCGGCGCCGACCAGAATCCTCGACGAGGATGGGATCGAGGCTCCCGACGGCGAGGCGGGCGAGCTCGCGGCGGCGCGCAACGCGCGCCGCTTGATCGCCCGCAAACGGGAGGAAGGGACGCGGGCCTAGAATGGCCGCACAGCGCCGCCCCCGGACCCTCCCATGACCCATGAGAATTTCGAGCCGACCGTCGACCCCGGCCTCGTCGCGCGCCACGCGCGGGCGCTGCCGCGCTATACGAGCTATCCGACCGCCAATCATTTCCACGCCGGCGTCGACCAGACCGTCTTTCGCGGCTGGCTGGCGTCGCTTGAGCGCGATGCGCCCGTCTCCGCCTATGTCCATGTGCCCTTCTGCCAGGAGTTGTGCTGGTACTGCGGCTGCTCGACCAAGGCGACGCGCCGCTACGCGCCCGTCTCCGCCTATGTCGAGGCGCTGGAGGCCGAGCTCGCCGCGCTCGCCGGCGCGCTGGGCTTTTCGCCGAAGCTGAAAAATCTGCATTTCGGCGGCGGCTCGCCGGACATATTGACGCCGCAGGACGTCGCCCGCCTCGTGCAGGCGCTGGCGGGAACGTTCGCCTTCGAGCCCGGGCTCGAGTTCGCCGTCGAGATCGACCCGCGGCTGATGAATGAACAGAAAGCCGACGCCTTCGCGCGGGCGGGCATCACCCGCGTTTCGTTCGGCGTGCAGGATTTCGACGAGCGCGTCCAGAAGGCGATCGGGCGCATGCAGAGCTTTGCGGCGACGCGCGCCGCGGTCGAGGCCTTCCGCGCGCGCGGCGTCGGCTCGGTCAATCTCGACCTCGTCTACGGCCTGCCGCGCCAGACGCTGGCGAGCCTCGAAGCGACGCTTCAGGCGGCGCTGAGCCTTTCACCCGACCGCCTCGCGCTGTTCGGCTACGCCCATCTGCCGCAAAGGATCGCCAATCAGCGGCTGATCGACGAGGCGACGCTGCCCGGCGCGCAGGAGCGCTTCGAGCAGGCGCGGCTCGCCGAGCGCGTCCTGAGGCGCGCGGGCTATGTCCAGCTCGGCATCGACCATTTCGCCAGGCCCGACGATAAAATAGCGCAAAATCAGATATCACGCAATTTTCAGGGCTACACCGACGATGCGTGCGGCGCGCTGATCGGAATCGGCGCCTCGGCGATCTCGCGCCTGCCGCAAGGCTACGCCCAGAACGCGGTTCCCGTCGGCGTCCACGCCGAGCTCGTCAAGGCGGGCGGGCTCGCCACCCGGCGCGGCTTCGCGCTCGCTCCCGAGGACGAGATGCGCGGCTTCGTCATCGAGCGGCTGATGTGCGACTTCTCTTTTCCCGGCCGCGCCCTCGCCGAGCGCTACGGCGGCCTCGCCGAGCCTCTCGCGCGCGAGGCGCGGGCGGCCCTTGCGGCTGACGCGGACGGCTTCCTTGAGCCGACCCTCGACGGCTTCCGTCTGCGCGAATGGGCGCGGCCCTTCGCGCGGCAGGTCGCCGCGCGCTTCGACGCCTATCTCGGGGCGGGCGGCGCGCGCCATTCGCTGGCCGTCTGAGCCGTTCCGCGCCATAAGAGGCCATGAGCCGGTTTTACGAGCTGTCGGCGCGAAGCCTCGAGGGCGAGGAGATCGCCTTCTCGCGCTTCAAGGGCCGCGCGGCCCTCGTCGTCAACACGGCGAGCCTGTGCGGCTTCACCCCGCAATACGCCGGGCTCGAGGCGCTGCATGAGGCCTATGGCGCGCGGGGCCTCGACGTGCTCGCCTTCCCCTGCGACCAGTTCGGCGGCCAGGAGCCCGGCGGGCGGCCCGAGATCGAGGCCTGCCTGACCCGCTACGGCGTCGGCTTTCGCGTCTTCGAGAAGGTCGAGGTCAACGGCGAGCGCGCGCATCCGCTGTTCGCCTGGCTGACCGCGGCGCTGCCCGGCCTGCTCGGGCGCAAGGTGCGCTGGAACTTCACCAAGTTCCTGATCGGCCGAGACGGGCGGCCGCTGCGCCGCTTCGGCCCGGCGACCGCGCCGCGCCGGCTCGAAGGCGCCATAGAGGCGGCGCTGGCGCCGCCTCGTTGATCAAGAGCGGCGGCGCTGGCGCCGCCTCGTTGATCAAGAGCGGCGGCGCCGGCGCCGTCTCGCTGACCCAAGAGCGGCGGCGCTGGCGCCGCCTCGTTGATCAAGAGCGGCGGCGCCGGCGCCGTCTCGCTGACCCAAGAGCGGCGGCGCCGGCGCGGGCCGGCTAGCCAAGCGGCGGCCGGCTTGCTAGAGACCGCCTGCGCCGAAAGCCCGAAACCGACCTGAAAAAGCACGCCATGCGCGCCGCGAAAATCGCCCGAAGCACCAAAGAGACGCAGATCGAAGTCGAGGTCGCCCTCGACGGAACGGGCGCGTCCGCGATTTCGACCGGCGTCGGCTTCTTCGACCATATGCTCGACCAGCTCGCCCGCCATTCGCTGATCGACGTGACGCTTGCCGCCAGGGGCGACCTGCACATCGACCAGCACCACACCGTCGAGGACTGCGGCATCGCGCTGGGGCAGGCGCTGCGAGGGGCTCTCGGCGACCGCGCCGGCATCGCCCGCTACGCCGACGTTCTGCTGCCGATGGACGAGACCCTGACCCGCGTCGCGATCGACGTGTCGGGACGGCCGTTCCTCGTGTTCAGGACGCAGTTCGACAAGGAGAAGATCGGCGATTTCGACACCGATCTGGTGCGCGAGTTCTTTCAGGCCTTCGCGATGAACGCCGGCCTCACGCTGCACGTCGAGACGCTCTACGGCCTCAACGCGCATCACGTCGCCGAATCCTGCTTCAAGGGCCTCGCCCGGGCGCTGCGCGCGGCGATCGAGATCGATCCGCGCCAGAAGGGCAAGGTCCCCTCGACCAAGGGCACGCTCGCGGGCTGAGCCCGCGCGGGGAGTAACGCGCCATGGCGGTTTTCTCGGTCCATCTGCCCCCGGAGGGCGCAAGGGACGCGCCGGACGCCGCCTTCGTGCGGCAGGGCTTCTGCTGGCCGGCTTTCGTGTTCGGCCCGCTGTGGCTTCTCGCGCGCGGATTTTTCCTCGCGGCGGCGATCTGGATTGCGCTGATCCTCGGCCTCGCCACGCTGGCCGGCGCCTCGATCGTCTGGCCCGGCGGCGCCTTCGCGCTCGCCCTGCTCATGCACGCCTGGCTCGGCGTCGAGGCGAGCCGGTTCGTCGAAAGACGGCTGGCGCGGCGCGGCTACGACCTCGCCCTGATCGCCGCCGCCCCGACGCTGGAGGAGGCCGAGATGTCCTTCTTCCGCGGGCTCGGCGCGACGCCTCCCGCGCCTCCCGCGCCGCCTGTCCCGCCGCGTCCGCTCGGCGTCCTCGGCAGCCTGCCTCCGGCGCAGACGCGGGGCGGAGTTTGATGAAGGTCGCCGTCGTCGACTACGGGTCGGGAAACCTGCATTCGGCGCACAAGGCGCTCGAGCGCGCGGCGCGCGAGGCCGGCCTCGACGCGACGATCGCCGTGACCGCCGACGCCGGGGAGACGCGCGCCGCCGATCGAATCGTGCTGCCGGGCGTCGGCGCCTTCGCCGACTGCCGCGAGGGCCTGCGCGCCGTTCCCGGCATGCTCGAGGCGCTGCGCGACGCCGTGCTCGAGCGCGGCCGCCCCTTCCTTGGCGTGTGCGTCGGCATGCAGCTTCTGGCGACGCGCGGCCTCGAGCATGGCGAGACGCAGGGCCTCGACTGGATCGGGGGCGAGGTCGCGGCGCTCGAGCCGGACGACGAAAGCCTGCGCATTCCGCACATGGGCTGGAACACGCTTCAGCCCGAAGGCGGGGTTCATCCGCTGCTCGGCGGAATTCCGCTCGGGGAGAACGGCCTGCACGCCTATTTCGTGCATTCCTACGCCTTTCGTCCGACGGAGCCGCAAGCGGTCGCGGCGAGCGCCGACTACGGCGGAAAGTTCGCCGCCATGATCGCCCGCGACAACATCGCCGGCGTGCAGTTCCATCCCGAGAAGAGCCAGGCGCTCGGCCTGCGCCTGCTCGCCAATTTCCTGAAGTGGACGCCATGATCCTGTTTCCGGCCATCGACCTCAAGGAGGGGCGCTGCGTGCGCCTCGTGCAGGGCGACATGGCGCGTTCGACCGTCTTCTCACACGATCCGGCGGCGCAGGCCGAAAGCTTCGAGCGGGCGGGCTTCTCCTATTTGCATATGGTCGACCTCGACGGCGCCTTCGCCGGAAAGCCGCAAAACGCCGCGGCGGTCGAGGCCGTGCTGGCGCGGGTGAAGATTCCCGTCCAGCTCGGCGGCGGGGTGCGCGACCTTGCGACCGTCGAAGGCTGGCTCGGCAAGGGAATCGCCCGCGTCATCATCGGCACGACGGCGCTGCGCGACCCGGATTTCGTGAAGGCGGCGGCGCGGCGCTTTCCCGGCCGGATCGCGGTCGGGATCGACGCGCGCGACGGCTTCGTCGCCGTCGAGGGCTGGGCCGAGGTGAGCGAAGTGAGCGCGCTTGAGCTCGCCCGCCGCTTCGAGGGCGCCGGCGTCGCGGCGATCATCTTCACCGACATCGCGCGCGACGGGCTGCTGAAGGGGCTCAATTTCGAGGCGACGGCGGCGCTGGCCGACGCGCTGACGATTCCCGTGATCGCCTCGGGCGGCCTCGCTTCGATCGAGGATGTGAAGCGCCTGCTGCGGCCCGACTGCGCGCGGCTCGAAGGGGCGATCGCCGGCCGCGCGCTCTATGACGGGCGGCTCGATCCAGCGGCGGCGCTGGCGCTGATCGCCGGGGCGAAGGCCGCCTGAGGACTGACAGACCCATGCTCAAGGTCCGCATCATTCCCTGCCTCGACGTCAAGGACGGGCGCGTCGTCAAGGGCGTCAATTTCGTCGATCTCGCCGACGCCGGCGATCCGGTCGAATGCGCGATTCGCTATGACGCGGCCGGCGCCGATGAGCTCTGCTTCCTCGACATCACCGCGAGCTCCGACGAGCGGCCGATCCTGCTCGACGTGGTGCGCCGCACGGCCGAAGCCTGCTTCATGCCGCTCACCGTCGGCGGCGGGGTGCGCAAGCTGGAGGACATCCGCCAGCTGCTGCTCGCCGGCGCCGACAAGGTCTCGATCAACACGGCGGCGGTGAACAATCGCGGCTTCGTGCGCGAGGCGGCGGAGAAGTTCGGCGCGCAATGCGTCGTCGTCGCCATCGACGCCAAGCAGGTTGGGCCGGAGAGGTGGGAGATCTTCACCCATGGCGGGCGCAAGGCCACGGGGATCGACGCGGTCGACTTCGCGCGAGAAGTCACGGCGCTCGGCGCCGGCGAGATCCTGCTCACCTCCATGGACCGCGACGGGCTGAAGACCGGCTTCGACCTGGCGCTGACGCGCGCCGTCGCCGACGCGGTGAAGGTTCCGGTGATCGCCTCGGGCGGGGTCGGGACGCTCGACCATCTCGTCGAGGGCGTGCGCGAGGGCCGCGCCTCGGCCGTGCTCGCCGCCTCGATCTTCCATTTCGGGACGTTCAGCATAGCGCAGGCCAAGCGCCATATGGCCAAATGCGGATTGCGGATGCGGCTGGATGGATTAGGCTGAAGCCTCAAGGAGCGGGACGCACCGATGGCCGCCTTCACCCTCGACGACCTCGCCGCCGTCATCGCGCAAAGGGCGCGCTCCGACGCCGCCGTCTCCTACACCAAGTCGCTGCTCGACGCCGGGCCGCCGCGCGCCGCGAAAAAATTCGGCGAGGAGGCGGTCGAATTGGTCATCGCCGCCGTCGAGACGGAGCGCCGGCACGTCGTCGCCGAGGCCGCCGACGTGCTCTATCATCTCCTTGTCGTGCTGCAGTCGCGCGGCGTGGCGCTCGACGAGGTGCTGGGCGAGCTCGCGCGCCGCTCCGCGCAGTCGGGCCATGAGGAGAAGGCCGCGCGCCGGCGAGCCGACGCGTCCGTCGGGAGCCCCGCCACGTGAACGCCAAGGGCGACGTAGCGCGCGAGATGGCGCGCGACGCGCTGCCTCATTCCGCTTCCGCGCCGGGCCTCGTCCCGGCGGACGGGGCGGACGAGGACCCGGTCGAGGAGCTTTCGCCCTATCATCATTTCACGCGCGAGGAATGGGCGGCGCTGCGCGCCGACACGCCGCTGACCCTGACGCGCGACGACCTCTCGCGCCTCAAGAGCATCAACGACCCGATCTCGCTCGACGAGGTGGTGGCGATCTACCTGCCGCTGTCGCGCCTGCTGGCGCTCTACGTCGCGGCGACGCAGGGCCTCTACAAGGCGACGCAGCGCTTCCTCGGCGCCGAGGGCGGCAAGACGCCCTACATCATCGGCGTCGCCGGCTCCGTCTCGGCCGGCAAGTCGACGCTCGCGCGCGTCATGACCGCGCTGCTGTCGCGCTGGCCGAACACGCCGAAGGTCCAGCTCATGACGACCGACGGCTTCCTGCACCCCAACGCGGTGCTCGAGGCCGAGGGGCTGATGCGCAAGAAGGGCTTCCCGGAAAGCTACGACGGCACGGCGCTGCTGCGCTTCCTCTCCGACGTCAAGGCCGGGCGCCGCCGCGTCGCCGCGCCGGTCTATTCGCATCTCGTCTATGACGTCGTGCCCGACGAGCGCATCGTCGTCGACCGGCCGGACATATTGATCGTCGAGGGGCTCAACGTGCTGCTGCCGAACCGCCCGGCCAAGGACGGGCGCGGCCTGCCGTTCGTGTCCGACTTCTTCGACTTCTCGATCTATCTGCACGCCGGCGAGGCCGACCTTGAGCTGTGGTTCGTCGAGCGCTTCATGCGCCTGCGCCGGACCGCCTTCCGCGATCCGCAATCCTACTTCCGCAAATACGCCGACCTGTCCGCCGAGGCGGCGGAGGCGGCGGCGCGCGAGATCTGGCGCGAGATCAACCTGCGCAACCTGCGCGAGAATCTTCTTCCGACGCGCGCGCGCGCCAATCTGGTGCTGACCAAGGGCTCCGACCACCACATCGCCGAGGTCGAGCTGCGCAAATTGTGACGGCGGACGGTCCAGAAATCATTAGGCCGCCTCATGAAATTGACCTAGGAAACGCGCTTGCTCGCCCCGGAACGTCCCGCCGGGAGGACCGCCAGGAAACGTGCGATGACCACCCTCACGCCGGCCGACGCCGCTGAAGCCGCCGAGGCGGTCGCGCAGGCCGCCGCCGACCGCGCCTCGCTTTCGATCGTCGGACTCGGCTCGAAAGCCGCGCTCGGGCGCCCGTGGAACGCCGAGCGGCGGCTCGACCTGTCGCGCCTTTCCGGCGTCACGACATATGAGCCGGCCGAGCTCGTGCTGTGCGCCAGGGCGGCGACGCCGCTCGCGGAGATCGAGGCGCTGCTCGCCGCCAACGAGCAGGAGCTCGCCTTCGAGCCGATGTCCTTCGACGCGCTCTATGGCGCGGGGCGGGGCTCGATCGGCGGCGCGCTGATGGCCAATCTCTCCGGCCCGCGCCGCGTCAAGGCCGGCGCCGCGCGCGACCATATTCTCGGGCTCAAGGCGATCGACGGGCGCGGCGCGGCCTACAAGGCCGGCGGCACGGTGGTGAAGAACGTCACCGGATACGACCTCGCGCGCGGGCTCGCCGGCTCCTACGGCGCCCTCGCCGTGGTGACGGAGGTCAATTTCAAGGTGCTGCCGCGCGCGCAGACGGCGACGACGCTGATGCTGCCGGGGCTTGCGCCGAAAGCCGCCGTCGCCGCGCTGTGCGCCGCCATGGGCGCGCCGGTCGACGTCTCAGGCGCCGCCCATCTGCCGGCGTATGCGGCGAAGGCGCTGGGCTTTCCCGCGCCGGCGACGCTGCTGCGGCTCGAAGGCTTTTCTCCCTCCGTCGACGAGCGCTTCGACAGGCTGCGGGCGCAGCTTGCGGACTTCGCGGCCGGCGAACGCCTCGACGCGCAGGAGACGGAGCGCGTCTGGCGCGCCGTGCGCGACGTCGTTCCCCTCGCGCAAGCGCGTGAAAAGATCATCTGGCGCGTGTCGGTCGCGCCGACCAGCGGGCCGGCGGTCGCCGCCGCCGTCCAGCGCACGCTCGGCGGCGAGGCGATGTTCGACTGGTCCGGCGGGCTCGTCTGGCTCGCGCTCGACCCCGACGCCGCGCCGGACGGCGGGGCGGAGCTGGTGCGCGGCGCGGTCGCGGTGCAGGAGGGCGGCCACGCGACGCTGATCCGCGCGTCCGACGAATTACGCGCGCGGGCGCCGGTGTTCCAGCCGCCGCCGCCGGCGCTCGAAGCCCTGTCGAGGCGGCTCAAGGCGCAGTTCGACCCCTGGTCCATTCTGGAGCGCGGACGCCTGCGCGCCGCGAGCTGACGAGCTGATCAAACGACATGCAGACGCATTTTTCCCCTGAACGGCTCAAGGACCCGCGCGTCGCCGCGGTCGAGCCGATCCTGCGCAAATGCGTGCACTGCGGCTTCTGCACCGCCACCTGCCCGACCTTCACGCTGCTCGGCGACGAGCTCGACAGCCCGCGCGGGCGCATCTACCTCATCAAGGAGATGCTCGAGGCGGACCGCCCGGCCGACGCCGAGACGGTCAGGCACCTCGACCGCTGCCTGTCCTGCCTCTCCTGCATGACGACCTGTCCCTCGGGCGTCAACTACATGCATCTCGTCGACGAAGCGCGCGCCCATGTCGAGGAGACCTTCGCCCGCCCGCCCGCGGACCGCGCGGTGCGGGCGCTGCTCGCCGCCGTGCTTCCCCATCCCGGCCGCTTTCGCCTGGCGACGCGCGCAGCCAGACTCGCGCGTCCGCTCGCTCCGCTGCTCGCGAAAATGGGCGAGGCCGGCGCGCGGCTCGCCGCCATGCTGGCGCTCGCGCCGTCAGGCGCGCCGAAGCCGACGCAGTTTCCGCAGGAGGCGGTGAAGCCGGCCGGGGCGCGCCGCGCCCGCGTCGCCATTCTCGGCGGCTGCGCCCAGAAGTCGCTGCGCCCCGCGATCAACGACGCCGCCATCCGGCTGCTCACCCGGCACGGCGTCGAGGTCGTCCAGCCGAAGGACGAGGGCTGCTGCGGCGCGCTCGTCCATCACCTCGGCCGCGAGGAGGAGGCGAAAGCCCAGGCGCGCCACGACGTCGACGTCTGGACGCGGGAGATCGAGGGCGGGGGGCTCGACGCCATCGTCGTCACCGCGTCGGGCTGCGGCACGGTGATCAAGGACTACGGCTACATGTTGCGCGACGATCCGGCCTATGCGGCGAAGGCGGCGAAGGTCTCGGCGCTGGCGAAGGACGTGACCGAGTTTCTGGCGAGCCTGAAGCTTGCGCCGCTCGCGCCGCGGAACATGGTGCTCGCCTATCATTCGGCCTGCTCGATGCAGCACGGCCAGAAGATCACGAGCCTGCCGAAGGAGCTTCTGCGCGCGGCGGGCTTCGAGGTGCGCGATCCGCCCGAGGGGCATCTGTGCTGCGGCTCGGCCGGCACCTACAACATCCTGCAGCCCGAGATCGCCTCGCGCCTGCGCGCGCGGAAGATCGCCAACATCCGCTCCGTGGCGCCGGACGCGGTGGCGACCGGCAACATCGGCTGCATGACGCAGATCGGCGAGGTCGACGGCGCGCCGGCGCTGCATACCGTGGAATTGCTCGACTGGGCTTATGGCGGGGAGAAGCCGGCGGAGCTTTGAGCTATCGCGCCGCCGCCGTCTCCGCTTCCTCATACTGAAGCCATACCGCCTTCTCGCCGAGGCTCGCGACGAAAGCCGCGTGCGCGGCGAGCTCCTGCGCCGAAAGGCGCGGCGCGAGCGGCGCCGGACGGGCGGTCAGCAGCGCCTCGCCCGCAGCGCCGCCGTCCGCGCCCCGGCGCGTCCCGGCTCCGAGCATGAGCGCCGCCTGGCACCCGCCGAGAAGCTCGGCGTAGACCTCGGCCAGAATCTCGGCGTCGAGCAGCGCGCCGTGCTTGACCCGGCGCGAGGCGTCGATTCCGAAACGGGCGCACAACGCGTCGAGGCTGTTCGAGGCGCCGGGGAATTTTCGCCGCGCGAGGGCCAGTGTGTCGACGATGCGGCGCCATTCGAGCGGCGGCGCGCCGGCGCGCGAAAACTCGGCGTTGAGGAAGCGGAAATCGAATTCGGCGTTGTGCGCGACGAGCTTCGCGTCGCCGACGAAGGCGAGGAAATCGGGCAGGACGGCCGAGAATTCCGGCTTGCCGGCGAGGAACTCGCTCGACAGCCCATGCACGCGAAAGGCCTCCTCGGGCATGTCGCGCTGCGGGTCGAGATAGACGTGGAAGCTCTGGCCGGTCGGAATGGCGTTCAAAAGCTCGACCGCGCCGATCTCGACGACGCGGTGGCCCTGCGCCGGGTCGAGGCCGGTCGTTTCCGTGTCGAAGACGATCTCGCGCAACTTTATTCAGGCCCTGTCGGGTTTCGCCGCGCCGCGCCCGGCGGCCGGGCCGGCGACGGCGCGGAGCACGCCTTCGACCTGCCGCTGCGCCGCCTCGAGCCCGCGGCTCGTGTCGATGACGAAATGCGCGCGCCGCCGCTTCTCGGCGTCGGGCGTCTGCTTCGACATTATGACCTCGAGCCATTCCGGCGTCATGCCCGGCCGGGCGAAGACGCGGCTTCTTTGCACAGCTTCCGGCGCGGTCACGACGACGCAGGCGTCGCATTCGCGGTCGGCTCCGATCTCGTAGAGGAGCGGCACGTCGAGCACCGCGACGCGGGCGCCCTGCGCCCTGGCCCGCCGCAGGAATTTTTCACGCTCGGCGCGCACGAGCGGATGCACCAGCGCCTCGAGCCGGGCCATGGCGACGGGATCCTCGCGCACGCGGGCGCCCAGCAGCGCGCGGTCGACCTCGCCCTCGCGCAGGACGCCGGGAAACGCCGCCTCGATCAGCGCCGCCGCCTCGCCGCGATAGAGCGCATGCACGGCGGCGTCCGAATCATGCACCGGAACGCCGAGCTTGCGGAACAGGCCGGCGGTCGTGCTCTTGCCCATGCCGATGGAGCCGGTGAGGCCGAGGACGAACATTCAGGAGGTTTTCTCCAGCGCGGCCGCTCCCGGCGCGCTTTTCTCCATGTCGGCCTCGACGAAGCGGCGAAGCCCGGCGCTCACGCTCGGGCGCACGCCGAAGAAGCGGGCGAAGGCCGGGACCGCCTGGTGCAGCAGCATGCCAAGGCCGGGCGCGACGCGAAGGCCGCGCGCGCGCGCCTGCGCGATGAGCCGGGTCTCGAGCGGATAATAGACGATGTCGTCCACGACCGCCTCCGGCGGCAGCGGCGACAGGTCGATGTCGAGCTCCGGCTGGCCGTGCATGCCGAGCGAGGTCGTATTGACGAGAAGGCCGGCGCGCGCCAGCAGCCCCGGCGCCTCGCGCCAGTCGGCCGCCGTCGCGCCCCGAAAACCGCCCGCGAGCCGTTCCGCGCGCTCGCGCGTGCGGTTGAGGACGACGATCTCCCGCCCGCGCGAGGCGAGCGCGGCGACGACCGCCCGCGCCGCGCCGCCCGCGCCAAGCACGAGCGCGCAGCCGGTCGCGCGCTCCCAGCCCGGCGCCTCCTCGTCGAGCGCGCCGAGAAAGCCTTCCGCGTCGGTGTTGTCGGCGATGAGGCGCCCGTCCTCGCGCCAGACCGTGTTGGCGGCGCCGATCGCCTGCGCCGTCGCCGTGCGCTCGGCGGCGAGCGCGAAGGCCTGCTCCTTCAGCGGCAGGGTGACGTTGCCGCCGACGAAGCCTTCGGCGGCGAGCCCTTCGAGGAAGCCGGGAAAGTCCGGCGGCGGCACGGCGCGCGCGACATAGCTTCCGGGCAGGCCGTTTTCGCGCAGCCAGTAGGAATGGATCAGCGGCGAGCGCGAATGAGCGGCCGGCCAGCCGGCGACGAAGGCGCGCGGGCCCTCGGACGGCGCCGCGCTCATGACGCGACGAACCCTTGCGCGCGCAGGAAGGCGAGAAGCGGAAGAAGCGGCAGGCCGAGGATCGTCGAATGATCCCCCTCGATCTCCTCGAAAAGATGCACGCCCGGTCCCTCGGCCTGATACGCCCCGACGCTGGCGTGCGCCGCCGCGCCGACGGCGTCAAGATAGGCTTCGACGAATCCGGGCGAAAGCGCGCGCATCGTCAGCCTCGCCGTCTTGACGACGTCGAACAGGATGATCCCGCCGCGCGCGAGGGCGAGCGCGGAATGGAGCTCGTGGACGCGCCCGGACAGCGCTTCGAGCGTCGCCGCCGCGCCGGCGCGGCTCCCGGGTTTGGCGAAGCGGCGCGCGCCGCAGGTCAGCGTCTGGTCGGCGCCGAGCGTCAGCCGGCCGGGCGCGAGCCTTGACACGGCGAGCGCCTTCTCGCGCGCGAGGGCCAGCGCCACCGCGACGCCGTCCGCGCCCTCTTCGACGAGCCGGGACTCGAGCGCGCGCTCGTCGACGTCGGCCCGGCGCGCCTCGAAGGGCAGGGCCGCGGCGCGCAGCAGGGCCGCCCGCGTCGCGCTGCCGGAGGCGAGCAGGAGCGGCTCCCTTTCAAGCCACAGAGCGCTCATGCGGCGGGTTTGAGCTTCGCCTTGCGCGACTTGTGCAGGCTGATGATCGCCGCCGCCGTCTCCTCGATCGAGCGGCGCGTCACGTCGATCATCGGCCAGCCCCTGGCGTCGAACAGGCGCTTCGACTGGGCGATCTCCTCGGCGACGAGGCGACGGTCGACATAGGGCGATTCAGGGTCGGCCTCGATCGACAGGATGCGGTTGGTCCTGATCTGGACGATGCGGTCGGGCGACGCGACGAGCCCGACGACGAGCGGGTTGCGCAACTCCTCGAGGGATTTCGGCAGCGCCGCGCCCGGCACGAAGGGAATGTTCGCGGTCTTCACGCCGCGGTTGGCGAGATAGATGCTCGTCGGCGTCTTGGAGGTGCGCGAGACGCCCATGAGCACCACGTCCGCCGCCTCGTAGCTGTCGGCCTGCTGGCCGTCGTCGTGGCCCAGCGTGTAGTTGAGGGCGTCGATGCGGCGGAAATATTCGGCGTTGAGCGAATGCTGCGCGCCCGGACGCGAGGCGGCGGCGGCGCCGATATAGGACTGGAACAGCGCCATGATCGGGGCGAGAAGCGAGAGGCAGGGCGCGCCGATCGCCGCGCACGCCGCCATCAGCCGGCGCGCGTGCTCCTCCTCGACGAGGGTGAAAAGGACGATGCCGGGCTCGGCCTCGATCTCCCGCAGCACGTCTTCGAGCGCGGCGGCGCTGCGCACCATCGGATGGATCTGCTCGATCAGGTCCACGCCCTGATATTGCGAGGCGACCGCCCGGCTCGCGGCGATGAGCGTCTCGCCGGTCGCGTCGGAGACGAGATGCAGGATGACATGCTGGCGTCCCATGGCCGCCCTCCCTCGATGCGCGACGCGTCGCACGCGCTCGCCTCCCAGTCTGACGCTGAGGATTATAGTGGATAAGCTACCTCAAACGCGCCGTCCGACCAAGGACGCGCGCCGGCTTGACGTTCTCCGCCGCCCTCAGGCCACAGATTCGGGCACAGGGGCGGGGCTCGGGACGAAGGATTCACAGCGCTGTGATCAACCCGCGCGCGGAGCCTCGCGAAGGTTGGCCGCAAACCGTTAAGAATGCGTTAACCAGACGCAATCCTTAACGAAATCCTAACGGCCCCCGGCCCGGCGCGTTGCGGGGATAGCGCAACGCCCGCGCAAGGCGATTGTGGAAAGCGCTGCGCCGGACTATTCGAGGCCCCAATATGAAGAAGAAGAAATCCTTCTTTAAGACTCTCTCTCTTTTAAGGACGCCGCTGTGAGGATAGTTCCTTGACCCGCCCGGCGAGCGCCAAGACGCTCCTGCGCGTCCTCGCCGGCGAGGCGGTCGACCCGCCTCCGATCTGGCTCATGCGCCAGGCCGGGCGCTACCTGCCCGAATATCGCGCGCTGCGCGCGAGGACGCCGAGCTTCCTCGACTTCTGCTACGCGCCGAAGATCGCGGCGGAGGCGACGCTGCAGCCGATCCGCCGCTACGGCTTCGACGCGGCGATCCTGTTCAGCGACATTCTCGTCGTCCCCGACGCGCTCGGCCAGGTCGTGCGCTTTGAAGCGGGCGAGGGGCCGCGGCTCGATCCGATCCTCGACCGCGCCGGTTTTGAAAGGCTGAAGCCGCAGATCGACCTCGAGCGGCTCTCGCCCGTCTTCGAGACGATCGGACGCATCCTCGAGACGCTGCCGGAGGAGACCGCGCTGATCGGCTTCTGCGGCGCGCCCTTCACGGTGGCGAGCTACATGGTCGCGGGTCGCGGCACGCCCGACCAGGGGCCGGCGCGGCTCATGGCCTATCGCGACCCCGAGCTTTTCGCGGCGCTGATCGACCGGCTGGTCGAGGCCTCGATCGCCTATCTCCATCGTCAGATCGACGCCGGCGTCGAGGTCGTTCAGATCTTCGACACCTGGGCCGGGGCGCTCGCGCCCGGCGAATATGAGCGCTGGTGCCTCGAGCCCCTGCGGCGCATCGCCGCGGCCGTGTCGCCGCGCGTTCCGGTGATCGGCTTTCCGAAAGGGATCGGCGCGCGGCTCGCCGGCTTCGGCGAGGCGGCCGGCGTCGCCGGCGTCGGCCTCGACAGCGGCGTCGACTCGTTCTGGGCGGCGAAGGCGCTGCCGCGCGGCCAGACGACGCAGGGCAATCTCGACCCGCTCGCGCTCGTCGCCGGCGGGCCGGCGCTGGAGGCGGGCGCGCGGCGCATCCTCGACGCCTTCCGCGGCCGCCCGCACATCTTCAACCTCGGCCATGGCGTGACGCCGCAGACGCCGCCCGAACATGTCGCGGCGCTGGTCGAGCTCGTGCGCAGGGAAGGCCGTTGAGCGCCTATCTCTCCGTCAAGGCGCTGCACATCCTCGCCGTCATCTCCTGGATGGCCGGGATGCTCTACCTGCCGCGCCTGTTCGTCTATCACGCCGGACGGCCGCGCGGCGCCGAGCCGGCGCGGACCTTCGAGACGATGGAGCGGCGGCTGATGCGGGCGATCATGACGCCGGCGCTCGTCGTCGTCTGGCTGAGCGGCCTTTTCCTCGCCTGGAGCGGCGGCTTTTTTGGCGCGGGATGGCTGCACGCCAAGTTCGCCCTCGTCGCCGCGATGAGCGCGATCCATGTCTTCCTCGAACGGGAGCGGCGCGCTTTCGCCGCAGGAACGAACGCCCGCTCCCCCCGTTTTTACCGCATTCTCAACGAGGCGCCGACTTTGCTGATGGTCGGCGTCGTGTTTCTCGTGGCGCTGAAGCCGTTCTAGTCTTTCCGGCGCGGGCGCGCCTTGCTTGTCAAAATGGGCGCGATGCGATATCGGTAAGGCTCCCCCCTGCAGGTCGATCGGCTGAGGCTACGGCGCGGACGCGCATCGCCCGCCGCAAGTCCGCCCGATCAGCCAAGGACGCTCAGGATCGTCGGACGACGGATCGATCCAGCTCCAGCCCTCCCGTCTTGAAACGTCTCGCGCCCGTCGCGCCCCCTCCGAGGACCCTATCCCGATGCGGGAAATCAAACTGCAAGACTTGAAGCTCAAGTCTCCGACCGAACTTCTGGCCTTCGCCGAGGAGCATGAAGTCGAGAACGCCTCGATCATGCGCAAGCAGGAGCTGATGTTCGCGATCCTGAAGCAGCTCGCGAGCCGCGACGTCGAGATCGTCGGCGAGGGCGTGATCGAGGTGCTGCAGGACGGCTTCGGCTTCCTGCGCTCGCCCGACGCCAACTATCTCGCCGGCCCCGACGACATCTATGTCTCGCCCTCGCAGATCCGCCGCTTCGGCCTTCGCACCGGCGACACGGTCGAGGGGCTGATCCGCTCCCCCAAGGAGGGCGAGCGCTATTTCGCGCTTCTGAAGGTCAACACCATCAATTTCGAGGACCCCGAAAAGGTCCGCCACAAGGTCCATTTCGACAATCTGACGCCGCTCTATCCCGACGAGCGGCTGAAGCTCGAGATCGAGGACCCGACGCGCAAGGATTTCTCCTCGCGCGTCATCGACATCGTCGCCCCGATCGGCAAGGGCCAGCGCGCGCTGATCGTCGCCCCGCCGCGCACCGGCAAGACGGTCCTTCTGCAGAACATCGCCCAGTCGGTGACCGCCAACCATCCCGAGTGCTATCTGATCGTGCTGCTGATCGACGAGCGGCCCGAGGAGGTCACCGACATGCAGCGCTCGGTGCACGGCGAGGTGGTCTCGTCGACCTTCGACGAGCCGGCGGTGCGCCATGTCCAGGTCGCCGAGATGGTCATCGAGAAGGCCAAGCGCCTCGTCGAGCACGGCCGCGACGTCGTGATCCTGCTCGATTCGATCACGCGCCTCGGGCGCGCCTATAACACGGTGGTGCCGTCCTCGGGCAAGGTGCTGACCGGCGGCGTCGACGCCAACGCGCTGCAGCGGCCGAAGCGCTTCTTCGGCGCGGCGCGCAACATCGAGGAGGGCGGCTCGCTGACGATCATCGCCACGGCGCTGATCGACACCGGCTCGCGCATGGACGAGGTGATCTTCGAGGAGTTCAAGGGCACCGGCAACAGCGAGATCATCCTCGACCGCAAGGTGGCCGACAAGCGCGTGTTCCCGGCGATCGACATCACCCGCTCCGGCACCCGCAAGGAGGAGCTGCTGGTGCCGCCGGACATCCTCAAGAAGATGTACGTGCTGCGCCGCATCCTCAACCCGATGGGCACGATCGACGCGATCGAATTCTTAATGGGCAAGATGCGCGAGACGCCGAAGGGCAACGCGACGTTCTTCGAGGCGATGAATACTTAGGACAGGCTATTGTAGCTGAAGACTGTCGGCGAGCGTCCGCGCTTTTGGAAGCTTAGCCGCATAATAGTCAGCGAAGGGAATATGGCCGCCGTCGCGCATGGCCTTCTCAGCGGCCACAATTTGATTTAAGGCGGTCTTCGCCAATGCTTTATCGCCGGTTCGTTCGGCGACGAGCATCAAGGAGACTCCTTGGTTGCCATAGCTCATCGCCCAGTCGAGCGGGACGCGCTCGCGGGTGTATTCCTGCAACGCCGCGCGATAGGCCTCGACGGCATCCTCCAGCCGCGTCGTGCCGCTTTCGCGTTCGCCGAGGGTTCGAAGCGCAGCGCCGAGATTGTTCTGGGTCGTGGCCCAGTCGAGCGGGACGCGGTCGCGGGCGCGTTCTTTCAGGGCTTCGCGATAGGCCTCGACGGCTTGCTCGAGCCGCGCCGTGCCGCTTTCGCGTGCGCCGAGGGTTCGAAGCGCAACGCCGAGATTATTCTGGGTCGTGGCCCATTGGAGCGGGACGCGGTCGCGGGTGTATTCCTGCAACGCCGCACGATAGGCCTCGACGGCATCCTCCAGCCGCGTCGTGCCGCGCTCAAGTTCGCCGAGGGTTTGAAGCGCATTGCCGAGATTGTTCTGGGTCATGGCCCAGTCGAGCGGGACGCGGTCGCGAGTATATTCCTTCAAGGTTTCGCGATAGGCGTCGACGGCCTGCTCCAGCCGCGCCGTCCCGCTCTCGCGTGCGCCGAGGGTGGCAAGCGCATTGCCGAGATTGTTCTGGGTCGCTCCGCGCTGATCGCCGTTCAGCGCCACCGCCAGCAATTGTCGCGCGACAGTGACCGCTTCGATGAGCGACGGATTGTCGCCGAATTCGAGCCCCTGCTTGTAAAGCTCGTGTTGCTGCGCGCTAAGAAAATCGAAGCGCGCCCCGGCGTCGAAGCCAGCGACGAGGCTCGCCGCCTCGCCATATTTTTCCGCCGCGGAGCGATAGGCGAGCTTCAGATCGTCAATGCCCGCGTCGAGCGACAGAAGCCTCGCTTCGGCGCGGGCGGCGTCCTGCCTGCGGGCGCGCGCCGCCTCGCGGCCCTTGACGAGTATGTCATGCGCTTTGTCGAGCGCGCCGGCTTCGATGAGCTTTTCCGCCTCAACAACAATCGCCGCAAGGTCCGGGAAGGCGGCGCGGAACGCCTCGATCTCTTCGCGCAGCTTCAAAAGCTCGTCGGCTTTGGCTTCGAGCAGCCGGGGAATGGCCTCTTCGCTGATCTCCGTCTCGCCTATCTTTTCAAGAATGGCGCGCAGCGACGCGAGGGGGACGCCTTTCTCGCGGGCGATCTGGGCGGCCAACTCTTTCAGTTGAGCGGATGACTCTCTCGTTTCCGCTCGAAGCTGGCCGATGTCGTCCCGTATCGGCGCGACGATGGCCGAAGGATCGGGATTGTTATGGATATTGACTGGCGCGTTGTAGGTCGCGCTCGGCCCGGAGGCCTGTGCGTTCCCGTTGACGGTCATCATGATTGAAGGGGCCGGGCTCTTCTTCTGCTCCAGCTCCTTCGCCTTGTCTTCGCGCTCGAGCTTCTTGTCTTTTCGGCCGACCCGGAACACATAGACCGTCCAGACCGCGCCGAAGACGGCGACCGCGCCGCCGCCAAGCCAGGCGAGAAGCTTCTGGTTCTTCTCTTCGCTGAGCCAGGCTAGGACGTCCTGAAAACTCACGGGCGCAATCCAAAGACGGAAATCAATAACCGAAAGCCGCAGCCTAGCTCAGGCGCGGCGCGTCGTAAAATTCAGACATCCTTGAACGGGAACGGCGACACGTTCCTCGTCAGCTCGTCGACATGCAGCGCGCGCAAGGCCGGCGGGGCGGCGCGCTGGGGACAGTTCTGGCGGTCGCACAGGCGGCAGTGCACCCCGATCGGCGTCGCCTCGGGATTGTCGAAGTCGAGCTTTCGCGCATAGACGAGGCGCCTTGCGAACTTCAGCTCGCAGCCGAGCGCGACGGCGAAGCGCGGCTCGATCGCGCCCCAGGGGGCGAGCGAGCGGCGCACGGTGCGGGCGATCGAGAACCATTGCGAGCCGTCGGTCAGCTCGATCGCCTGGGTCAGGATGCGGCCCGGGTTGGCGAAGCTCGCGTGGATGTTCCACAGCGGGCAGGTGCCGCCGGAATTGGCGAAGGGAAAGCGCCCCGACGAAAAGCGCTTCGAGACGTTGCCGGCGATGTCGACGCGCAGCATGAAGAAAGGGATGCCGCGCGCGCTCTGCCGCGACAGCGTCGTCAGCCGGTGCGCCACCTGCTCAAAACTCGCGGAAAAGCGCGCGGCGAGCACCTCGACGTCGTAGCCGGTCAACTCGGCCGCCTCGTGGAACTGCGAATAGGGCATCATCACCGCGGCGGCGAAATAATTGGCGAGGGTGACGCGCAAAAGCTTGCGCGCCACCTCGTCGGTCTGGCCGAGCCGCGCGGCGGTGTCGTTGAGAAGGCCTGAGAATTCCGCGAGGCCGAGCTGATAGGCCGCCTGAAAACAGCGGCCCGGCTGGTCCATGATCTCGGAGATCATCAGCTGCTTGCGGTGGTGGTCGTACCAGCGCAGCCGGTCGCCCATCACTTCGAGGGGAAGCGCGCGCACCCTGATCGCGTGGCGCGCGCGCAGATGGTCGACGAGCGCGGCGTAGAGCCCGTGCGCCTCGACGGGCAGGGCGGCGGCGAAGTTCTCGGCGGCGCCGTCGATCTCCGGGAAATGATTGCGCGCGTCGTGCAAAATGGCGCGCACCTTGTCGATCGGATTCTCGCCCGAGGCGGCGTCGGGGCGGTCGCGGTCGGCCGAGGAGAAGACGCCGGCCTCGCTCGCCTCGCGCGCGTTGGAGTAGGCGCGGTAGAGCTTCAGCATGGCGGCGAGCAGGGCCGGCGAGTTCTCGGCCGCGTCGCGCACCTCGGCGCGCGGCACGGCGGCGTCGCGAAACAGCGGATCGGCGAGGATCTGCTCGACGTCGCCGACCGACTGCTCGCCCTCGATCTCCATGAAGTCGCGCGGGTCGACGCCATAGACGTCGGCGAGGCGGATCAGCACCTGCACGGTGATCGGCCGCTGGTTGCTCTCCATGAGGTTGAGGTAGCTCGGCGAGACGTCGAGCTCGTCGGCCATGCGGGCCTGCGTCAGACGCCGCTCGCGCCGCAGGCGCTTGAGCCTCGGACCGGCGAAAATTTTCCTGGGCGCGGCGTCGGCCATCGAACACTCTTGGAAACAGGGCAATACAGAAAATTTACAAATGGACGCGCGCCCAAGCGTTCCAAAGAAAGATTGAATTCATTTCTTTTACAACTGTCATCCTCCGACCCATAGGGCAAGCTTGTCAATATATGTGAACGCCATCCCCCGCGCGGCCTCGCCGACCTGGAGCTTGAACCATCCGGGAGACTTGGCGGTGATTCGTTAACCATATTCATTTAGGATCGCGCCTCCGCTCCGGCGAGGCGCCCGCCCGGCGCCGTTCAAACGACGTAAGGCCCATGACCTCCATTTCCCTCGATCCGCTCGACCTCGCCGCCCTCCTGTGCTCGCGCGTGTGCCATGACGTCATCAGCCCGGTCGGCGCCATCGTGAACGGCCTTGAAATGCTGGAGGACGAGAAGGACGAGGCGATGCGCAAGGATGTGCTTGAGCTCATCCGCGGCTCGGCCGACAACGCCTCGGCGCGGCTTCAGTTCGCGCGCCTCGCCTTCGGCGCCGCGGGCTCGGCGGGCGCCTCGATCGACACGGGCGACGCCGAGAAGGCGGCGCGCGGCCTGTTCAGCGATCCGAAGCTCAAGCTCGAATGGTCGATTCCGCGCGTCCTCGCGCCCAAGAACAAGGTGAAGCTCCTGCTCAACCTGTGCCTGCTCGCGGCCTCGAGCGCGCCGCGCGGCGGGACCGTCCGCGTCGAGCCGCTCAGCGAGGGCTGGAGCGATTTTTCGGCGCGGGTCACGGCGAAGGGGCCGAACGTGAAGATCAATCCGCGCGTCGCGGCGATCCTCGCCGACGCGCCCGAGGAGCCGATCGACGCGCACGCGATCCAGCCCTATTACGCGGTTCTGGTGGCGGAGGCGGCGCAGATGACGCTCATCGCTTCGTCCGACGCCGACGCGGCGACCTTCGAGGCGCGCCCGGCGGCGGCGGCGCGAGAGGCCGCGGCCTGAGCCGCTTCAATCAAGGGACGCCGGCGGCGTGGTCGGTATATTGAAAAATGGAGCGGCGGCCCTAGAGCCGCCTCGGCGAGGAAAACGCCGGCGGCCCGGGCGGCCGCGCGCGGCGTCGACGGCTTCAGGCGATGATGCGCTCTTCGTCCTCGCTCGGCTCGCGCAGCACATAGCCGCGGCCCCAGACGGTCTCGATGTAGTTGCGGCCGTTGCTGGCGTTGGCGAGCTTCTTGCGCAGCTTGCAGATGAAGACGTCGATGATCTTGAGCTCGGGCTCGTCCATGCCGCCGTAGAGGTGGTTGAGGAACATCTCCTTGGTCAGGGTCGTGCCCTTGCGCAGGGAGAGGAGCTCGAGCATCTGATATTCCTTGCCGGTCAGATGCACCCGCGCGCCGTCGACCTCGACGGTCTTCTGGTCGAGGTTGACGATGAGGTCGCCGGTGGCGATCACCGACTGGGCGTGGCCCTTCGAGCGGCGCACGATGGCGTGGATGCGGGCGACGAGCTCGTCCTTGTGGAAGGGCTTGGTCAGGTAGTCGTCCGCGCCGATGCCGAGGCCCTTCACCTTGTCCTCGATGGCGGCGAAGCCCGACAGGATGAGGATCGGCGTCTTGACCTTGGCGTTGCGCAGGCGGCGCAGCACCTCATAGCCCGACATGTCGGGAAGGTTCAGGTCGAGCAGGATGATGTCGTAGTCGTAGAGCTTGCCGAGGTCGGCCCCCTCCTCGCCGAGGTCGGTCGTGTAGATGTTGAAGTTCTCGGACTTCAGCATCAGCTCGATGCTCTGCGCGGTCGCGCCGTCGTCTTCGATCAATAGAACGCGCATCTCAAAGCTCCCCCGCCACGCCGTCGCCGCCTTCAGTCCGTCCCGGGATCGCCGCCCTGCGGCCGCGCGCCCCTGTCGTCGCCGGGGCCAGCCCGTCCTCCGCGGACCGCGGCGCGGCCCGTTAACCGAATCCGGCGCATTTCGTAACCTTAACGGCCATTGGTTAACAAAAACATTAACAGGCTTGCCGCAGCCTGACGGCCCACGCCGGCGCGCCGATCCGCTGAACCTTCCGCGCGAAAACGGCGAAATTCCGCGCATGGCCGCGCCGGAAGGGCGAGTAACGAAACGGCAAGCTTCATTGGTCAATCTTGCGCCAGGCTGTGACCGTGGCCGCGTGGACGCTCAGCGCCGCCATTATCGCGCGGTTGAATTGCGTAAAATAAAATAGGGAAGCGACAGGCGCGCCGCGCCGCCTGCGGGCCGAGAGGTGAGAAGCGATCATGAAGCTCCAGGAGTCCGTCCTTCGCCTCAAGAGATTCCAGATCGAGGAGAAAAGACGCCGCGTCGCCCAGATCGAATCCATGGCGTTCGAATTCACCAGGATCGCCAGCGAGCTGGAGCAGGAGATCGCCGCCGAGGAGCAGCGCGCCGGCATCTTCGAGCCCGGACATTTCGCCTATCCCACCTACGCCCGCGCCGCCCGCGCGCGCCGGGACAATCTCGAGCGCTCCGCGCGCGACCTCACGGCCCAGCTCGAGGACGCGCGGAGCCGGCTCGCCGAGGCGATCGCCGACCTCGAGCGGGCCGAAGGCTGCGAGGCGCGCGACCGGGCGCAGGGCGCGGCGCCTCAGGAGAGCGGCCACGCGGGGGATTCCGCGGCGGGCGAGGACGCCGGACGCCTGCGCGCCGCGCGCGGCTGATTCGAGCCGGGCGCCGCGCCTTTCCGGGCCTGCCTTTTGCGCCGGACTGCGCTAGAACGTCCGCCGGGTCCGTCGTCGGAGCCGGCCGGGAGCGTCATGAAGCGGATCCTCGATTTCTTCTGGCCCGCCGTCGGCCTCGTCGCCGTCGTCGTCTCCCTCATCCTGCTCTACCACGAGTTCCGCGGCCAGGACGTCGGGCCGGAGGTCTGGCGCGAGCTCAGGGCGATCCGCGCGCGCGACTATCTCCTCGCCTTCGGCTCGACGCTCGTCGCCTATGCGGCGCTCGCCTGGTACGACAAGATCGCGCTGCGTCATCTCGGGGTCTTCAATATTTCCTGGCTTTACGCCGGGCTCTGCTCCTTCACGACCTACGCGCTCGCCCACAACATCGGCGCGACGGTGTTCTCGGGCGCGATGGTGCGCTACCGCGCCTATCACGCCAAGGGACTGTCGGCGGCGCAGGTCGCGGTGCTCGTCGCGCTCTGCTCCTTCACCTTCGCCCTGGGGACGATGTTCCTAGGCGGATTGTGCCTCGTCTTCGATCCGGTCCTGCTCGCGCGCTTCTCGGGGCTGCTGCCGGGCGTGCTGACCAATCCGACCACCGCCTTCGTCGTCGGCCTCGGCCTTCTCGCCTTCGTCGCGCTCTATCTGACGGGTTCGATCCTCGGCTTGAAGCCGCTCGTCGTGCGCGGCTTCAAGCTGGAGTATCCGCGCCCCGGCATCGCCGTGCGCCAGATGCTGGCCGCGCCGCTCGAGCTCGTCGGCGCCGCCGGAATCATCTATTTCGCGCTGCCGGCCGAGGGCAATCCGGGCTTCGTCACCGTGCTCGCCGTCTTTCTCGCCTCGTTTTCGGCGGCGCTCGTCTCCAACGCGCCGGGCGGGCTCGGCGTGTTCGAAATCCTGTTCATCAAGGCCATGCCGACGACGCCGCAGATCGAGGTGCTGACCGCGCTGCTCGTGTTCCGGCTGTTCTACCTCATCATTCCGCTGATCATTTCGGTCGGCGTCGTGATCGCCTTCGAGAAAAGCCGGCTGAGGGAGACGCTCGCCGCGTCCGCCTCCGGCGCGCGGGCGGGCCCGCCCTGACGCGCGAAAGGCCCCGGAGGCCGGCTCCGGGGCCTTTCGCGTCGGGCGAGGCGGCTCAGTTGCAGACGCGCACGCGGCGGTAGCCGACGACGTCGCCATAGGCGTTGAGCACGGGCTGACGCGAGAAATAGCAGGCCGGCGCGTAGTCGTAAGGCGTCGCGGCGGCTGCGGCGGCCGCGCCGATGGCGAGCCCCGCCGCGGCGGCGCCGACGCCCCAGCCCCAGGGATGATAGCCCCACGGGCCGTGCCAGGGACCGGCCGCGGCGGGCGCGGCGGCGCCGGCGAGCGTGGCGAAAAGGGCTGCGGCGGCGAGCGTCTTGCGGATCATGGCTGTCTCCCTCGGGCTTTGCGGCGTCGCGCGCCGTCCATGCCCGAAAGCTAGCCCGCGCCGCGTCCGCCCTCGGTGCGGGGGCGCACGCGCGCGTGAACGCCGCGGCCCGCCTCGCCATGTCGTCGGCGCGCCGCGCCTTCGGCGGGCGTCGCCTGAAGAGCGCTAGGCGAGAGCGAGGTCGAGCTGGGCGGCCGCCTCGCGCCCTGCGGGCTCGAGCGCCGACAGGCTGAGGCCGAGCAGGCGCACGCCGCGGCGCTGCGGCGGCAGGCAGGCGAGCAGGGCGAAGCCCTCGCGCGTCAGCGCCTCGACGCTCGCGACCGGCGCGCGCAGCGAGCGGGCGCGCGTCGAGACGACGAAATCGGCGCTCTTCGCCTTCAGCGTCACGCCGCGCCCGCAGACGCCGAGCGCCGCGGCCCGGCCCCACACCTTTTGCGCAATGGGCGCCAGCGCGGCGCGCATCGCCTCGGCGTCGTCGAGGTCCTCGAAAAACGTCGTCTCCGCGCCGATCGACTTGCGCGGCCGGTCCGGGCGCACCGGCCGTTCGTCGATCCCGCGCGCGAGGCCGTAGTAATGACGCCCCGCCTTGCCGAAGCGGCGGCTCAGAAAGTCGAGCGGGCGCTCGCGCAGGTCGGCGACGGTCATGAGGCCGAGCCGGTTCATCCGCGCCCGCGTCGCCGGCCCGACCCCGTGCAGGCGCTCGACCGGAAGGCCGGAGACGAAGGACGGCCCCATCTGCGGCGGCACGACGAAAAGCCCGTCGGGCTTGCGCTCGTCCGAGGCGAGCTTGGCGAGGAATTTGTTGTAGCTGACGCCCGCCGAAGCGGTGAGGCCGGTTTTCGCGCGGATTTCCGCCCGGATCGCCTGCGCGATCCGCGTCGCCGAGGGCTCGCCGGCGAAATTCTCGGTGACGTCGAGATAGGCTTCGTCGAGCGAGAGCGGCTCGACGAGGTCGGTGAATTCGTAAAAAATCTCGCGGATCTGCGCCGAGACGGCCTTGTAGGCCTCGAAGCGCGGCTTGACGAACACGAGCTCGGGGCACTTGCGCCGCGCGACGACGGACGACATCGCCGACCGCACGCCGAAAGCGCGCGCCTCGTAGCTCGCCGCCGCGACCACGCCGCGCGCCGAAGCGCCGCCGACGGCGACCGGACGCCCGCGCAGGGCCGGATCGTCGCGCTGCTCAACGGAGGCGAAGAAGGCGTCCATGTCGACATGGATGATCTTCCGCACGACGGCCTCGCGCGGAGCTCCCGGACCCGGCGCGCCGTCGCATGGAATGGACGGCGCGTCCTGCGAAAATGCGCTGTGCGGCTCCATGAGGTCGCGGCGAGGTTGTCGAGCTTCCGCCGCAGGATCGCTGATTCGCGTTTTGTTCGCAAGCCGGCGGGTTCAGAGCCGTAGCCCGATCCTCGGCGCGATCAGGAGAAAGCCGGCGTAAAGCGTCATGGTGAGCGCGCAGCCCGCCGCCAGCGCCGGCCAGAACGCGACGCCGCGCCGCAGTAGGGCCGGCACGAGCAGGAACATCGGCAGCGAGGGCAGCACGAACCAGAATGTTCCCTCGCTGAAGGCGGCGACGCGCTCGCCGTCCCGCGCCGCGCGCCAGAGCCAGATCATGGCGAGGATCGATACGAGCGGCAGCGAGGCGATGAGGCCGCCGATTCCGGGCCAGCGTCGCGCCGCCTCGGAGGCGACGGCGACGATCGCGCCGGAAAGAAGGGCCTTGGCGACGAGTTCGAGCATGAAGCTTCTCTTTCGCGCGTCAGGACGACGTGGCCGACGCCTGCGGCGCGCCGCGCCAGTCCATCGCCGCGAGCAGCAGGACGCCGCAGGCGGTGGTCGCGACGGCGAGGCAGCACATCATGCCCGAGGCGCCGAAACGCGTCGCCGCGACAGTCCCAAGGCCGGCTCCGGCGAGGGTGAAGGCGAGGTTGGCGATCCCGTAGAAGGGCGCGCGCCGCGCCCCGATGTAGAGCGGGGCGAGCAGCGCGGTCAGCGCGTAGGAATAGGCGAAGAAGGCGCAGAAGACGATGAAGGCGGTCGAGATGTCGCCCGCCTCCTTCGGCAGGGCGAGGGCGAAGACCTGCTTGCTGACGAGGAAGGGCAGCGCGGCGGCGGCGAGCGCGCCGAGCAGCGCGCCGCCGACGAGCGTCCGGCGCAGGCCGCGGAGCCAGGCCTCGTCGCCGCGCTGGAAGGCGTCGATGAAGGCCGGCATCAGCGGCCGCGTGACGAGGGTGAGCGGATTGACGAGGCGGGCGATCATCAGCGCCGCGGTCGAGAACACGATATATTCATGCGTGTTGGTGGCGAGGAGCGCGAGCATCGCCGCGGCGTAGACCTTGATGTAGTCGGCGATCGGCGAAAGATATAGCGGCAGGCTTTCGGGGATGCGCTCGGCGAGGTCGGCGAAGGCGCGCCGCCCGAGGCCGAGCGGCAGGCGGCGCGCGCGCGCGACCTGCGTGAACACGGCGAGCTCGGCGGCCGCCGGAACGCCGAAATAGACGAGGCAGACGGAAAGATCGTTCAGCCGGCCGAAATGGGCCAGCGCCAGCAGGGCGCCGACGAGGACGAGATTGGCCGCGGTCTGGACGAGGCTCGTCACATGGTCGGTGCGTTCGGCGATGCGGTAGAGCTGCCCGAAGCTCGCCGCGACCTGGAGAAGGTTGAGCGCGACGCCGACGGCCATCGCGGGCTTCAGCGACCAGCCGAAGGCGAGCGCCGCGCCGATCGCGACGAATCCCGTCGCGACGACGCCGACCAGCGCCGCGTGGGCGTTGAAGCAGCGCCGCACGGCGACGCGCAGCGCCTTGGCGTCGTCGCGCGCGAAAGCGTGGGCGAGCTCGCGAATGAACAGCGCGGCGTAGGGCGCGAAGACGAGGCCGCCGATCGCGGCGACGTTCATGGTGGTGAGGAAGACGGCGTAGTCGGAGGGCGAGACGCCGCGGGCGACCAGCGGCAGGGCGACGAACACCGTCGCCGCGCCGCTGAGCTTGGTGACGAAGGCGAAACCCGCCGAGCGGATCATCAGGAAAGTGCGGTTCATGAGACCTCGGGGGCGGCCGCCTTCGCCCATCATGGCGAACATGCGCCCTGAAGGCTGCGCGAAATTCGCCGCGTTCGTCCGCGTGCTTTGGGAAGGAATGCGGTGTAGGGAAAGCGGGGCGGCGTCAAGGCCGCCGGCCTCGGGCTCCTTCATGACGACCAGTTCTCTTCCCCGCCTCGCCGACGAACTCGACCGGCTCCAGTTCGGCCCGCCCGGCCCCTGTCTTCTGATCGAGCAGATCCCGATCGGCTTCGGCGGGCAGATCTCGCGCCGCCTGCTCGGCCTCAAGCTCGCCCTCGCCCTCGGCCGCCGCGCGGTGTTCCTGCTCGAGGACGATCCGCCCTATCTGCAGACCTGCGCGCCGCAGAACGCACCGGTCCCGGGCGTCGACTGGGCCGCCCAGCCGATGTGGGACCCGCTCGGCGCTCAGCAGGAGCCTTGCCTGCGCTTCGAATTCGAGGCGGCCAACGCGCGCCTGCCCGAGCCCGGCGGCGTCGTGTCCTGGTCCCAGCGCGGCGCGGCGGCCCGCTATGGCCTGCCGGCGGACGCCAATCTCGACGGCGAGATTCTCGCCTGGATGCGGTCGACGGCGGAGGCCGAAGCCGAGATCGCAGCGGCGCAGGCGCGGCTCGGCGTCGACGAGCGCACGCTCGGCGTCCATTTCCGTCGCGGCGACAAGACGGTCGAGACGGCTTATGTGCCGGCGCGGCATTTGAACGCGGCGATCGCCCGCGTCCATGCGCGATGGAAATTCGAGCGGCTGTTCCTTGCGAGCGACAGCCCGAAGGCGGTCGAGGAGATCGAGCTCCCCGCCGGCGTAAGGCTGATCTTCGACCATGAGGAGAAGCGCTACAACAACGCCAACCACAAGATGCTCTTCCGCCAGCCTGAGCTCGCGCGGCAGGAGACCTTCACGGCGTGCAAGAATCTGGGGCTTTTGGCCGCGTGCGGCGGCATCGTCGGCCAGGACAACGCCCATTTCGCGACGCTCGCGGCCGCGCTGGTGCGGCGGCGCCATCCCGAGCCCGGCCGCGTGATCCTGCTCAGCGGCGACGTCGCCGAGCTCGAGGCGCCGCTGCTCGGACGCTATTTCGCCCTGAAGCGGCGCGCGAGGGCGCTCGCGCGCGCCTGCGTGCCCGGGGAGCTGCGCGAAAAGCTGCTGCGCCTGCGCTTCTAGCGCGATTTCCGATCAGACGGCGCTCCGACGCCTCGCGGCCGACCAGAGCGTTGCGAGATGGACCTCGCTGCTCGGCCTCGCCGTACGGCTTTCGGCAGCCGGCGTCTTGGACAAATTGTCGCAGCGTGGCGATTTATTGGCGATTGTGACGCCCGCGGCGACGTCGCGCTACGACGAGCGGAGCGAGACGGAAAGATAAGCGCGTCGCCTCGCCTGCCCGTCGATAGAAGAGTCCGCCATCCGAAAAGCTCGCGCGCAGACGCCGGTCGGGACGATCAAGTTGTCGTGATGAAGCGTGAACGATAAATATCAATTGAAATTCATATAATGAATTAATCAGCTGATCGCATAGTTTTGTCGCTAGGTTTACATCCGAAGCGCGCAGATTGTAGAAATTTACAAACACACTTTCAAAATTGTAGAGTTCTCACAAATTTGTGTCGCGCGCCCTGTCGGTGGGCGGGCGATCTATATAACGGAGATTATTCAGAAGAGGATATCGCGCTCGCGTTTATATGGCGCAGCTTGGCGAAGGCGTTTTTTTTGCGGCGTTTTAGTGATAAATATTGAAATTTCATATTTACATAACATTGACATAATTTCCCCTCATCGACTGCGCATGGTTCAAGCAAGGTTGAAGTCTCAAGACTAGCGGGGGCTCAGCCAGTCGTATGAGGGAAATGAAATATGTCGATTGCAATCGAAGCGACGCGCCATGGGGAAGCGCGCCGCGATGCCCGGAAGACGCGCAAGACTTCTCCTGCTTTAGTTAGCTTCACGCCGGCGCGCGCAGCTCAGACTTTGCTCGCCGTGGCGGCCCTTGTGCTAAGCGCCTCTGCGAAGGCGGATAATTCGACATGTCTGCCGTTCGATATGCCTTCAGCCGACTCGGTGTTAAATTCATCTAAGAAAGTGTTCGCACATTATTTCTATCCGCTGCCTATCTCGATCGACAATCAGCCGGCGCCGAAAGATTATTATACGGTCAATTATCTTTCGCCCAGCGGCGAGAACAACAAGTTCCTCTCGGCGGGCGGCCTTCTGCGGTCGCGTCCCTTGCCCGTGACGCCTTCCGCTTCAAGCTATCGGCTCACCAACATGAAGCGCGAGGTCACGCTCGCCATCGCGCGCGGCCTGAACGGCTTCGCCTTCGACACGATGGCGACGTCCGACGCGACCTCGGGGGGAAGCCTGGCGCTGATGCTGCAGGCGGCCAAAGCCGTCGACTCTCGCTTTAAGATCATGCTGATGCCCGACATGGCCGGGCTCGGCTACGACACCAGCAAGGTGATGACGATCGTCAAGGCGGTTTACAACGATTCTTCGCTCTACCGCCTCTCCGACGGGCGCCTCGTCGTCTCGCCCTTCGCGGCGGAACAGGTGACGCCGGCCGCCTGGGCGTCGATGACTGCGACGCTGAAGTCGCAGGGCTACAACATCGCCTTCATCCCGAATCTCGCGAGCCTCGCCGCGCCTTACGTCAATCAATATGCTCCGGTCAGCGTCGGCCTCGGCAACTTCGGCGCGCCCGGCGTCCCCGACCAGCTCGACTGGATCGTCGGCAACGCGCCGCGAGTGCGCGCCTCCTCGGCGCCGATCTTCTTCGCCGGCCTGTCGCCGCAAGGCTACAAACCCCAATCGGGCATGTATTACGAGGCCTACAACAGCCTCGCCTATCGCAACGCCTGGGCCGGAATCATCAAGACCAATCCCGACATGGTGCAGGTCGTCTCTTGGAACGACTATGGCGAATCGACGCACATCTCCCCGGCCGTCAGCGCGGCGGGCGATGCGGGCAATGGCTTCTATAATCTGACCGGCTATTATACGACGTGGTGGCGCAACGGCTCGGCGCCGGCGATCACCCGCAACGCCGTCTATTATTTCTATCGCCGGGAGCCGGTGGCCGCTTCGGCGCCCAGGCAGACCGTCTCCAGCTACAATCCGCTCTCGCAGGCGGCGCAGGACAAGATCGAGGTGGTCGTGTTCGCGAAGACGGCGAGTTTGCTCATCACTCGCATCGGCGGCGTCGGCGTGCGCACTGCGGTTCCCGCAGGGATGTCGTCCTATACCTTCGCTCTGCAGCCTGGCTATCCAGGCATGGACCTCTTCAGCGCCGATGGATCAAAGCATCTCGTCGCAGTCAGCAATCGCTCGCAGATCTATTCTGCGGCCGCCGGCTTGCCGGACGGCGTGCGCGATCTCACGTACTGGAGCGGCGGCGCGACGGATGCTGGCTCCTGCTCCATCACGTTGAATTGATGCTTTCGCGCAGGGCGGCCTCCTCGCCCGGCGCGACATCATGTCAAAGCGTTGGTGGTTTTGCTAGATTGCGGCGGTCGGCCACGACGCGCCGCGCGTAGTTCCTGCGCGCGGCGGCCTTGCGGCGAGGAGCCAGGAGTTTAGCTATGCGGTTGCCCCGCCTGCATGCGGCGTCCGGCGAAATGCTGCATCTCGACCTCATGCGCTTCGTCGCCTCGGCCGGAATCGTGCTGCATCATTCGCATGAGTTCTTCGCGCCCGCCGCAGAGCGCGCCGCGTTGGGCGAGACGACGGGCGGCATGGCGCTGTTCGTCGATCTCTTCTTCGTCATTTCCGGCTATGTAATCGCCTACGTCTATCACGGCCGCGTCGGCTCTTCAGGCGGCTACGGCCTCTTCCTGCAGCGCCGCGTCGGACGGCTCGTTCCGCTGCACTGGGCGACGCTGCTCGTCGCCATCGGCATCTGGGGCGCTTTCGCCGCAGCCGGAATCGCCGGCCGGCACGCCCCTTCCTTCAATCCGCTCTGCATCGCCGACACCGCGTTTCTGCTGCATTCCTTCGTCGATTGCGGCAACGGAATCATGTTCAACGGCGTCACCTGGTCGATCAGCGCCGAGATGGTCATGTATCTCGCGTTTCCGGCGATCGCGCTCCTTGGCGCGCAATCGCCGCGAGCGCTCGCCTTGGCTGGCGCCGCGTCGCTCGCCGCCGTCGCAGCCTATGCGCTTGTCCGGCAGGGCGGATTCGATGCGACGCAATGGACGCATGTGCATCCCCTGCTGCGCGCCGCGCCCTCCTTCATGATCGGTTCGGCGTTCTATTATGGACGCGCCGTGATCGCAAGGCTGCCTGCGCCGCAGCCTATCCTCGCGCTCGCCGCCGTCGCGCTCGTCTGGTGCATGATGGCCGGAGCGCCGGAGCTCCTCGACCTTGCGCTCGTCTACGTCGTCGCCGTTTCGGCCGTCGCCGCCGATCTGCAGGGAAAGCCCTCGGCGTTCGTCCGCCGCACGTCGCCGCTCGGCCAGCTCACCTACTCAATCTATATGTGGCACGGGCTGTTCATCTTGCTCCTGATGAACGCTTTGGGCGACAAGTTTCTGCACGCCGGCCTTTACGCGATGCTGGCGATCGCCCTCGTCTGCTACGTCGCGATCTTCGTCGCGAGCTATTTTTCCTTCTTCTATCTCGAAACGCCGGCGCGGCGCTGGGTCGACGGGCTGGATTTTCGACGCCCCGCCGACCTCGTCAGGAAAGTCCTTTCCTTCGCCATTGGGCGCGAGGCGGCGAGCCGCCGCCCGCCTGGCGTCACCTAAGGCGAGCCGCCTGAGGAATCCTCCGTTCGCGGCCGGGTGGCATAGATATGACACAGGCCGCCGATGGCGAGCGAAAGGACGATCGGGCCGAGCGTACCGGTCAGCGAGCCGCGTAAAATGACGAAGATCCAGCCGGCCACGACGCTGACGAAGGTCTGGCCGATTGGATCGTCAGTGCGCTTGTAGCGTAGAAAATAGTCGTCGCAGGCCTTCATCAGCAGCCCGAACAGGAACGACAGCGCGACGACGCCGGGAAGCCCGAAATCGATGTAGAACTCCGAGGGCAGAGGTGATGAGATATTGATGAACGGATAGCCCATATAGGAAGCCGATTCTCCGCCCGTGCCGAAGCTTTTCTGCGGCCAGACCGCCCGCGGCACGAAAAAGAAGATCGCCGACAGCAGATTCACGCCGCCCTTGCCGCCGAGGCCATCGTGCATCGCGACGACGTTGATCGTCGACTGGAAACCGTCGAAGTCGCCGCTCGTCACATATTCATGGAACGGATCAAGCGTGAATCCGTGCTCCTTGTCGCCGCGCTGCAGATAGCTGAGATAGGAGAAAAGCGTCAGTTGCGAGGCGATCAGCGCGACCGTCAGCATGGTCTTCTGAAAACGCGTGAAGGGAAGGAAGACGCAGAAGGCGGAGATCAGATAGCTCGCGATGGTCGAACGGGGAATGGCGAGCGGGGAATTGAACGCCCCGAACAGCGCCAGCGTGAGGAGGATGAGCGCAAGCGCGGCGATCGACCTTTGGACTCTGTAGAGGATGATCGCGAACATCAGGGCGTAGAAACTGCCGGAATGGGCGATCGCGCCGAAGATCAGCTTGACCGGCGAGGCGATAGTGTCGGCGAAGGCGTCGTCGCCGCGCGGCGCCCGCAGCGCGCCGAGCCCGTAAAGCACGGCGCAGACGGCGGAGGCGGCCGCGCAATAGAGGATCGCCTGCCGCAGCCGGGCGGGCACCGCCTCCCTCCCGGCTCCGGTCGCGCGGCGCGGGAATTCAAGGCTGTAGCCGAGGAAGACGCAGGCGGTGAAGACGGCCGCGACGATCGCCGTGTTCAGGACCTGGCCCGTGCTGTAGCCGGCTGAAAAGAAAGGGAAGCGTCCCGTCGCCGTGTGGAAATACCCCGGCAGCAGGTAAGACACGATCATGTAGATGCAGAAAAGAAGGTGCACCGGCCGCGGCCGCGGGTCGCACAGATTGTCGACCATCATCAAGCACAGCGCCGAAATGGTCAAAGCCAGGATGCGCAGCGATTCCCCGAACTGCGGCTGATAGGGGAAGACGAAGCCGAAGCACAGGAAGACCAGGACCGCGCAGGTCGCGAGACAGATGACGCGCAAAGTGTTCGGCGGGGCCTCGGCGGCGATCGTGCTGTTGCGCATCCTGTCCTCATGGCGCGGCGCGTGTCGTCGCAGAAGGTCGCGGCTCGCCAATCTCCAATCACGCCGGCTCCGCCGCGCGGCGTCAAGCACCAATAGGACCTCCGATGCCAAATGTCGCCGATTAATATATGTCGCATGGCCTGGGGCGACCGACGGGCGGCCACGACCTCAATGGCGCGGCGGAGGGCCAAAGCGTGGATCGGCCGTCTCATTGGCCTCGATCATGGGCCGGATCTTGCTCGCCGGCACCGGCGGGCTGAAGAAATAGCCCTGCATCTCGGTGCAGCCTTCGGCGCGCAGAAAGGCGAGCTGCTCTCCGGTCTCGACGCCCTCGGCGGTGGTCGGCACGCCAAGGCTGACGCCAAGCCCCGCCACCGCCCGCACGATCGCCATCGAGCCGCCGCTGCGGCCAAGCTCGCTCACGAAGGAGCGGTCGATCTTGATCTTGTCGAAGGGGAAGGCGCGCAGATAGGAGAGGCTGGAATAGCCCGTGCCGAAATCGTCCATCGACACGCTGACGCCGAGGCTGCGCAGGCTGCGCAGGGTCATGAGGTTCGCCTCGCTCTCGGCGAGCAGGACCGATTCGGTGATCTCGAGCTCGAGGCGGCGGGCCGGCAGGCCGGAGGCGGCGAGCGCGGTGAGCACGGCGTGGATCAGGTTGCCGCTGCGGAACTGCGCGCAGGAGAGGTTGACGGCGACTTTGAGATTTCCCGGCCAGGTCGCGGCTTCGGCGCAGGCCTGCCGAAGCGCCCATTCGCCGAGCGGGACGATGAGGCCGATCTCCTCGGCGAGGCCGATGAACTCGGCGGGCGCGACCATGCCGCGCTGCGGATGGCGCCAGCGCAGGAGCGCCTCGAAGCCGGTGATGGCGCCGTCGCTGAGCGCGACGAGCGGCTGATAATAGAGCTCGAACTCCCCGGCGGCCAGCGCCCGGCGCAGCTCGACCTCGAGCCGGCGGCGCGCCTGCGCCCGCGCGTCCATGCCGGGCTCGAAGAAGCGCAGCGCGCGCCGGCCCTCCTCCTTGGCGCGGTGGAGGGCGAGGTCGGCGTTCTTCAGGAGGAGGTCGGCGTCGCGCCCGTCGCGCGGGGCGAGCGCGACGCCGACCGAGGCGCCGATCTCGACCGGATGGCCGTCGATCGCATAGGGACGCCCGAGCGTCTCGAGCGCCAGCGCGGCCAGCGCGCCCGCCTCCTTCTCGCCGGCGACGCCCTTGCGCATCAGCGCGAACTCGTCGCCGCCGAAGCGGGCGAGCGCGTCGCCGGGGGCGAGCCGCGCGCGCAGCCGGTCCGCCGCCGCGCGCAGCAGCCGGTCGCCGACCAGGTGGCCGAGCGCGTCGTTCACGCCCTTGAAACGGTCGAGGTCCAGGTAGAGCACGGCGATCTCGCCGGATCCCGGCCCCGCCAGCGCGGCGGCGAGGGTCTCGCGGAACAGCGCGCGATTGGGCAGGCCGGTGAGCTCGTCGTGGCGCCGGGCGTAGGCGAGCCTCGCGTCGGCGCGTCGCCGCTCGCTGAGGTCCGTGACGGTGACGAGCCGGACGAGGCGGCCTTCAAAGCGGATCGCGCGGGCGCGCGTCGCGACGTCGACGAGCGCGCCGTCGGAGCGCACGCAACGTCCGACCCGCTGCGCGCCGGAGGCCGGCTCGCGCAGCGCGAAGGCGCGCGCCTCCTCGCGCTCGTCGGGGTGCGTGACGTCGATGAGGCTCATGCGCAGAAGGTCGAGGCGGGAGCGGCGCCAGAGCGCGGCCGCCGCCTCGTTGACGGCGAGGAAGGCGAGGCTGCGCGCGTCGCACAGGGCGGCCGCGGTCGGGCTGCCCTCGAACATGAGGCGAAACGATTCGCCGTCGGCCTCGTTCCGCGCCAGCCTTCGCCTCGTCGCGCGCGCAGCCATCGATCCGCTCCTCTCGGCCTTGCATCCCGTTCGGCGCGCTTCGCTGATGCGCGAGGCGCGCCGCAGAACGGAAATGATCGACGGCGAGACTGTCGGATGAAGATTGCCTTCGGCTATCTAAGCTTACTCGAATTTTATCGCGCCGTTATTCGTCAGGGCGCTTCGCTTGCTCCAAATCTCGCCGTCGCCGAAAAAAGCGCTTGCCGCATCCTGCGGCGCCATCTTATTTAGAATCTATCTAATTTAAGCCTGCTCGCTTCATCACGGGCGACGAACGTCCGGGCGGGGGGACAACAAGGGGTTCGGACCTATGAAGGGCGACGAAAGAGTCATCGACTATCTCAACCGCAGCCTGCGCAGCGAGCTGACGGCGATCAACCAGTACTGGCTGCATTTCCGCATCCTCGACAACTGGGGCTTCAAGGACCTCGCCAGGCAGTGGCGCGAGGAATCGATCGAGGAGATGCGCCACGCCGACAAGCTCACGGCGCGCATCCTGTTCCTTGAGGGCTTTCCCAACATGCAGGTGCTCGACCCGCTGCGCATCGGTCAGTCGGTCGAGGAGATTCTCTCCTGCGACCTCGCGGCCGAGCTCGGCGCGCGCGCGCTCTACACCGAGGCGGCGGAATATTGCATTTCGGTTCACGATCGCGTGACCAAAGAGCTCTACGACGAGCTGCTCAAGGACGAGGAGCACCATATCGACTTCCTCGAGACGCAGCAGGAGCTCATCCGCCAGGTCGGCGTGCAGCTCTATTGCCAGAAGCACATCGGCAAGCTGTCCGAGGAGCTTTAGGCGTCCCGAGGCGGGCGGCGGCCGCGCCGCCCGCCTCGCTGTTCCGCCGCCGCGCCGACTGCGTTAATGAGGGCCCGCGGGCGAACGGCGCCCGCGGAGAGCCTTGAGGCCGCGATTGACCCTCACCTTCGCCGCCGCGCTCGCGCGTCCGCGCGCGCTCTGGCGCGGGTTTTCGCGCAAGTTCGCGCAGATTCTGCCGCAGGGCCTCTACGCCCGCGCCGCGCTCATCGTCATCCTGCCGATGATCGTGCTGCAATGCGTGCTGACATACGTCTTCCTCGAGCGGCACTGGCAGCTCGTGACGAACCGCCTGTCGACGGCGCTGACGCAGGACATCGCCGCGCTCATCGATCTGCATCAGGCCTTTCCGGGCGCGCAGGACAGGCTGATCCAGATCGCTCAGGACCGGCTCAAGATCGACGCCGAATTCCTGCCGCCCGGCCCGCTGCCGCCGGCGTTGCCCAAGCCTTTCTTCGGCATCGTCGACGCGGCGCTCTCCAACGAGATCCGCAAGCAGATCGCGCGCCCGTTCTGGCTCGACACGGTCGGACGGTCGAACCTCATCGAGATCCGCATCAAGCTCGACGACGCGATTCTGCGCGTCATCGCCTACCGCAGCGCCGCCTACGCCTCGAACTCCTATATCTTTTTGCTCTGGATGGTCGGCGCCTCTCTCGTGTTGATCGTGGTGGCGAGCGTCGTGCTGCGCAACCAGATCAAGCCGATCCTGGCGCTGGCCGGCGCGGCCGAGGAGTTCGGCAAGGGCCGCGACCCGGATTTCCGGCCGCGCGGGGCGCGCGAGGTGCGCCGCGCCGGCTTCGCCTTCATCGAGATGAAGCGGCGCATCGAGCGCGCCATCGAGCAGCGCACCGCCATGCTGTCGGGCGTGAGCCACGACCTGCGCACGGTGCTGACGCGCTTCAAGCTCTCGCTCGCGCTGATGCCGCCGAGCGAGGAGACGGCCGAGCTCGACAGGGACGTCGCCGAGATGCAGCGCATGCTCGAGGCCTATCTCGCCTTCGCGCGCGGCGCGGCGGGCGAGCGGGCGGTGCGCGTCGACATGATCGAGTTTCTGGAGGAGCTGCGCTTCGACGCCGAGCGCGAGGGCCGCGACGTCGCCATCGCCTACAGCGGCGACCCCGTGGCGACGCTGCGCCCCGACGCCTTCAAGCGCCTCCTCGCCAATCTCATCGGCAACGCCCAGAACTACGCGAAGACCGTGGCGGTCGAGGCGATCCGCGATTCGCGCTTCCTCGTCATCCATGTCGACGACGACGGGCCGGGCGTGCCGGCCGAATTGCGCGAGGAGGTTTTTCGCCCCTTCTACCGCCTCGACGAGGCGCGCAACCAGGACGTCGGCGGCACGGGGCTGGGCCTCGCCATCGCCCTCGACATCGCGCGCTCGCATGGCGGCGACATCCAGCTTTCCGATTCGCCGCTGGGGGGCTTGAGGGCGAGCGTGCGCGTGCCGGTGTGAGGGAACGCCGTTCTTGGCGAATGAGCAGTCTGGCGGCCAACGATTACGCGTCAAACTATCAGCTCCTTCGGAAAGAGAACCGAAGGCGGCGCAATTACGCCATTCAATGACCGAACATCTTGCCTCCGAGCAAGAAGGCGCCGCCAATTGCGCCGCTCAGCGCGACGAGCGCTCCATAGAGTTGCGCGGGCTTCAGATTGGCGACGATTTGTCCGATGGTGAGCTCGGCTGGCGCCGCCGAGAGCGCAGGTCTTTTCGCCAGTTTCATTTTCCAGTTTGACAGGACCCCGTTGAATTCGTCGCCGTTCAAGGATTGCGGCGTAGGATCGATGCGCTGCACATACCAGTCATAGCTTGGCTCCAGCAGTCCCTCACTCTTCAGATTATTTTCGACTATCACGAGGAGCGGAAGTTTTCGGCTGTAGGCCATCGCCGCCTCGATATGGTTCCAAGGCGTGGGCAACCTGACGTCGGCGAGTTTGCGTTCCTTCGGCCCGCCTCTTCTGTCGACTCCTTCTGGAAAATAGGTGCGCTCCAGCGCGACGACGACGGCGCCGGCGCAAGTGTCCATCAGGTCGGTCACGGTCTTGAGCGGAGCGTCCGAACCGAATGTGTTGCGGCCGACGGTGCGCGGCGTAAGTCCTTCGCTTCGAAGACGGTCCTCGACGGCGCGGACGAACGTCTCCTGAGCCGGCGTCGAAGTAGCGCCGACGCTCAGGAAAATGTCGAACTTGTCCAATTCTTCCTCCCGACGAACGCGGCGGAAGAGGCGAGGCGGCCATAGAGGCTTGACCGCGAGGCGACATGCCGCGTCAAGCTCGAGTATATTGCCTGACGCATCGACGTCGCTGCAAGAAATTCAATGAATCGACGCGCAGCGCCGGGCGATTTCCGCAGCGACGCCGAATCAAGGGCGCCGCCGCTTGAGCGGAACGGATGCGATCGCAGGCCCCTTATCCACGCTCGCCCGCAGGCGCGCCGTCTCCCTCCTCGAACGAAAACAGCCCGGCCACGAAGCTGCGCGCCATAAGCCGGGCGCGGGCGATCGCCGGCTCCGCATAGGCGGGCGGCAGGATCCGCGCCGCGCTCTCCGCGAACAGTTCGAGCCAGCGCGCGAAATGCTCGGGCCTCAGGCCCTGCAGCCGGGCGTGGGCCGGAAAGGGGAAGCCGTTGTAGCGCTGCGTGCGCAGCAGCGCGCGCGACCAGAAGTCGGCGATCTTGGCGAGATGGCCGTCCCAGTCCTCCACCGCCGCCTCGAACACCGGGCCGAGCAGATCGTCCTTGCGCGCCTCGCCGTAGAAATCGGCGACGAGCGCCCGGATCGCCGCCTCGACGTCTTCGCGCGCCTGCGCGGACATCGCCGGAGCGCCGAAATCGCGGCCGTCGTCGCCGTTCGAGAGAGGCGCGCGCGCGCTCGCCGGTTCGCTTGCGTCCATGTGCAGGCTCCAAAGGGGTTTCGGGCGAAGGGGTCGGGCCCGTCGCCCCGCGGCTATATATGGGCGCGAGGATGCGCCGGCGCCGCCCCCGCCGCTTTGCGCTCCCGCAACATTGCGCCCGTCGCTCAGCTCAGCTCCCGCAGATGCCGCAGCACGATGATCCGTCAAGAGCAAGCCTTCGTCGACAGAATGCAGTTTCGTCCAATGGCGAATGACCTATGATTGTGGGTGAAGCTAACTCAGGGCGAATGGAGCGCAGTTTTGCTGGCCAAGACGGATGCTACGACCGAGCTGCTGCGCGCCACGCGCGGTCGCCGTTTTGCAACCATCATGGCTGATCCGCCGTGGCGTTTTCAGAATTCGACAGGCAAAGTCGCCCCCGAACACAGGAGGCTCAGCCGCTACGGCACGATGACCCTGAGCGAAATATCCTCTCTTCCGGTGCGGGATGTCGCCGCTGAGACGGCTCATCTTTATCTCTGGGTTCCGAACGCACTTCTGCCGGAAGGATTGGCAGTTATGGCGGCCTGGGGATTCAAGTATAAGGCTAATATCATATGGCATAAAATTCGTAAAGATGGCGGCTCTGATGGACGCGGTGTAGGTTTCTACTTTCGTAATGTGACCGAGCTTTTGCTTTTCGGTGTTATTGGAAAGAATGCCAGAACGCTCACGCCGGGACGCAGGCAAGTCAACATGATACAGACGCGTAAGCGAGAGCATTCGCGCAAGCCAGACGAGCAGTACGGTCTGATCGAATCATGCTCGCCCGGACCTTATCTAGAGATGTTCGGCCGCGGCGTACGGAACGGGTGGACGACATGGGGCGATCAAGCCGACGAGTCATATACGCCGACGTGGAAGACGTACGCGCACCATAGCCAAGCGGCTCGCCTGCTGACCGATTAATCCTCGTCGTCGCCATCGGCCTCTGGAACGGGACGGCCCGCTTTTTTGGCCGCTCTCTTGGCGGCGGCTTTCGCCGCCTTTTCTTCATCCACTTTGAGCTTGAGCGTTTCATAAGCTGCTTCACCATCGTCGACAAACAGCGTCGGCTTGATGGCGAATGTCAGAAGCGGGCAACCGCCGGCGCCGCCGCCCTCGACCTTGGGCCAGAGTTTTTCGTGATGGGTCGTCGCCTTGCCATAGGACGCACCCTTGCCGACTTTTTTGAATATCTCCTGAAGCTCCCACGACCGGGTGATCACGACGCCAACCTGAATTGCGCGCAGATCGAATAGGAGCCTAAAATTATTGAGATCACGGTCGTAAAACGGATCCTTATTGTTCCATTCCATTTCGACCGCCACGCCGCCTTTGAAACAGTCGACCGAATGAGTGGGACTTTCTATGCGAGTTGCGTCGACCACGATGGCGGTCGTGAATTTTTTCTCCTTCCAGCCCTTGGCGTAGAGGGGCTCGTCAATCCGACGGCTGATCAACGAGCGATTGCCGCCGCCGACCCTGACTTCCGATTTCAAGAGCCGAAAGGCCCGAAGCACTTCAATGACTTCGCCCCACTCCGCGGGACAAGCTGTGGTCAAAACGCCAGTCGCGTTGCGCCATTCCTTGACGCGATAGCCTACCAAGAGAGCTGAGGGGATCAGGTGCTCAGTCGACATCTTCTCTCATAACGATCAACCGTCGTTTCCCGTGGAAGCGGCATACGATGAATTTGATGGAAGGTTTGCTCAGCTCAGCTCGCGCAGATGCCGCAGCACGATGATCCGCGAGACGAGGGCGGTGAGCAGGGCGACGCCGAGGGCGATGGCGAGGATCGCGCCGTAGACCGCGCCGCCGAGCGAGAAGCCGCCGAACATCGCCTCGAGCTGGTCTCCGCCGGGGGTCGAGCGCAGCGCCGAAAGCAGCGTCGCCGACAGATAGAAGATAGCGACGGCGCACAGCCCGCCGATGAGCCCGCCGCGCAGGCCGAGCCGGAAGAAATGGCGCTGGAACTGGCGCGCCACGTAATCGTCGGCGGCGCCGACGAAATGCAGCACCTCGATGATCTCGCGATTCCCGGCCATCGCTCCGCGCGTCGCGAAGGCGACGGCGAGGGTCATCGCCGCGAGCACCAGCGCGAAGATCGTCGCCGCGACGACGACGACGCTGTTCGCCATCAGGGCGAGGCGGCGCATCCAGCGGTGATGGTCGTCGAGGCTCGCGCCCGGAACGGCCTCGGCGAGCGCGCGCGACAGGGCGGTCGCGTCGAGATAGGCGCCGGGGCGCAGCGTCACGACGATGAGGCGCGGCACCGGCAGCTCGGAGAGGTCGAGGTTCGCCCCGAGCCAGGGCTCGAGCAGGGCTTCCGACTCGTCGCGCGAATAGGGCCGCGCCGAGGCGACGCCCGGCGCCTTGCGGACGATCTCGGCCGCCTTGCGCAGGTCCGCCTCGACGTCGCGGGTCGCCGAGGGGCGGATCTGGACGGTCATCTCGCGCGAGACCTCATTGCGCCAGGACGAGGAGGCGTCGGCGATGAGGATCGCCGCGCCGGCGGTCAGCGCGGCGAGGAAGGTCATGATGGCGATCACCGTGACCAGCGCCCGTCCGGCGATCGAGGCGGCCGGCACCAGCGCCTTCTCGCGCCGCGCCTCGCGCGCCCGGCGGCGGCGCTCGGCGAAGGCGCGCGCTCGCGCGCCGAGCGCGGCCAGCGCGCGGCTCAGGGCCGAGCGCGGGCGGGCCGGCTCGTCGAGGTCCTCCGCCTCGAGCGCCGGAAGGTCGAACCCGGCGTCCTCGAAGCCCTCGAGGTCGAAGGCGCGCGAGGACGGGTCGCGGCGCGGGTCGCCGCGGCGCGTCTGCGCGAGATGCAAATCGTTCGCGCGCGTCCGCGCGCTATTGACGTCGCGTGGGTCCAAACCCCTGTCCCGGCTCGGCGGGCCTGCGGCGCCCGCGCGCGGACGGTAGCGCGCGCGAAGAGGGGCGCCAAGCTTCGGGCGTCCTCAGTCGAAGATGTGCAGCCTTCCGTCGCCGAGGACGAGGCGCCGCGCGCCCTCGAACTGGTCCATGAGGGCGAGGTCGTGGGTCGCGATGACCACCGAGGTGCCGGACTTGTGCAGCTCGGTGAACAGCCGCAGCAGGCGCCGCGCGAGGCTCGGGTCGACGTTGCCGGTCGGCTCGTCGGCGAGCAGCAGCTCGGGCCGCACGATCAGCGCGCGGGCGATCACCGCGCGCTGCTTCTCGCCGCCCGAGAGCACGGCGGGCGGAATGTTCATGCGCTCGCCAAGGCCGACCCAGCGCAGGAGCTCGACGACCTCGCCGCGGTAGCTCGCCTCGTCCATGCCGCGCACGCGCAGCGGCAAGGCGACGTTCTCATAGGCGGTGAGATGGTCGAGCAGGCGGAAGTCCTGGAAGACGACGCCGATGCGCCGGCGCAGGTCGGTGACGCCGGCCTTGTCGATGGTCAGCGCGTCGCGCCCGAACAGGCGGATCATGCCGCGCGTCGGCCGCAGCGCCATCAGTATGAGGCGCAGGAGCGTCGTCTTGCCGGCGCCCGAGGGGCCGGTGAGGAACTGGAACGAGCGCGGCTCGATCGAGAAGGTGACGTCCTTCAGGATCTCCGCGCCCATGCCGTAACGCAGGCCGACGTTCTCGAAGCGGACCATGGAAGCGGCGTTCCTCGTCATGCGGCCTTGAGGTCGATCCTGTCTAGAGCATCGGTCCGCGCCATGGCGAGGCTTTTCGGACGCGGCGCGCGAGGCCTCCGCGTCCATGACCCAATCACGTCATGACGCCGGTTAAGGCTTCGTTCACTATTCCGAGAGCGGCGCAACGCCGAACCGAAGCCGCGCCAAACCTTGAGGCCTCGCCGATGATCCGTAGCCAGACCGCGCCGCGCCTCGCGGGCGCCGCGCTTCTTTGCTGCTCGCTCGCCGTCGGCGCGGCGGCGCAGGAGGCGGGCCAGGCGGCGGCCGGATCGGGCGCGGCGCCGGTCGCAGGATATCTCGACCCGAAGACCAACGTCTTCACGCCGATCCCGCTTCTGAACGCGGCGCAGGCCGCCCCGGACGCCGAAGCCGCGCCGACGGTGCGCTCGGGCGTGCTGACCGTGCTCCTCAAGCTGACGATCGACGCCGCCGTTCCGGCCTCGGCGACCTTCTACGGCTACGCCTCGGCCAATGTCGGCGACGATGACTTCAACAACGCCGTCAGCGCCGGCGACGCCGTGCCGCGCTCGGGCGACTCCGGCCGGCTCACGCTGAAGATTCCCTACGCGGTCACTTACACGACCGCCGACGAGATGCAGATCGAATATTCGATTTACAGCTCGACCGGCGCCTATCTGAGCGGGACCCAGTCCATCCCCATTCCCAAGGACGGGGCGGCGACGACCGTCGTCGTCAATCAGAGGATCTAGCATGCGCGCGGGCATGAAGTCCTTCGCCGCGCCGCTCTTGGCGACGCTCGTCGGCCTCGCCGCGGCGTCGTCGGCGCCGGCCGAGACGACGACGGCGAGCGCCACCATCAAGGTGGTCTGCGCCATCACGACCGACGATTCGATTCCGGCGGGGACCAGCATCAGCCTCAGCGCGCAGGCGCAGGGGGCGGGAACGAACGTCTCGCAGACCGTCCAGACGACGACCGTGACGGCGAAGGCCGGATCGTCGCAGAGGGTCGTGCTGACGCTGCCCTACAAATGGGTCCTCGCCTCACCGCAGGCGCGCGTGCCGATCTTCTTCTCGGCGAGCGCCCCGACCACGTCCGGAAGCGGCTTCGTGGGGACCAACCTCGTCATTCCCATGCCCGCCGACGGCTCCGTCGTCACCGTCTCCATACCGGTTCGGCTGTGAGCCGCGAGGACGCTTTCGCCATGGTCGAGTTTTCCCCTTCCAAGGAGCCCGCGATGAAGCCGTCGCCTCGCCTCGGCGTTTCGTTCGCCGCCGGCCTCGTCCTTCTCGGCGCCCCGGCGCTGGCGCAGGAGGGGTCCGTCGCCCCGAACGCCGGCGCGGCGCAGGCGACCGTCATCGTCAACGACGCGGCGACGACGACCATCACGCGGACCGGCGTCCTGACCCTCAAGGGGACCTACACGGTCAATTCGAAGCTGCCGGCCGGAACGATCGTCTACGCCAGCGGCTACGCCAGCTCCTACGACGCCGCCTTCACCAACAGCCATACGGTCGCCGGATCGGCGACGGTGGCGGGCGGCAAGGTCGTCATCTCCCTGCGCATGCCCTATGCGTTCCTCATCTCCTCGACCGCGACGACGGTGACGGTGAGCCTGTCGCTCAGCGCCGGCGTCACGCCGGCGACGGGGCCGCGGCTCAACTACAGCGCCTATTCGAGCTCCACCATCAAGACGCCGGCGAACGGCGCGAACACCACGGTCAGCTTCTCGGGCGGGCTCTAGGGATGTCGGACGGGACGGCGCTCATGCGGACGCATCCGGTTTCCCCTCGTCTGCGCGCCGCCGCGGCGGGGACGCTCGCCCTTCTCGCGACGCTTCCCGCGCGCGCCGACGACGGATCGGCGCAGCCGGCGCTCGCCGGGGCGGCGCTCGAGGCCTTCGTCGCGCAGGCGAAGGCGGCCATCGACGCGAGGCGGCCGCCGGCCGCGCCGCCCGCCGGCGCGGTCCTCGGCGTCTACGATCCCGCGGCCAAAACCTTCACGCCCTCGGCGGCGATCGAGCCGCAGGCGATCGCGCGCGGGACCGCCACGATCCGTCCGATCTTCGTATTCAAGAGCGGCGAGGCCCGGGACTACGCCACCATCTCCTGCTCCTACACGATCTATTCCGGGTCGGCGGCGGCGAAGACTTACAACACCTCGACCGGACAGCAGTTCTATAGCTGGAACGAGACGCCGAAATCGGTCGCGCTGAGCTATGTCTATGACACGTCGCGGACCGACAACACCGTGCGCGTGTCGGTCTCCTGCACCGCGCTCGACGGCGATAACGTCGGCCACAGCTTCCAGGCCTACAAGAGCTTTCCCGCGTCCTCCGCGAAGGATACGTTCACGGTGACGGTGACGTTCTGACGAGGCCGCCGCCCGCCGCGGGGCGGCGGAGCTTTCCTTCTTCAACCTTGGATCGACCATGCGCCTTTCGATCGCCGCCTTCGCCCTCATCCTGCTCGCCGCCGCGCCTGCGCGCGCCGAGGACGGGTCGGAGGAGCAGCAGCGCTGCGTCTCGAGCTGCCTCTACCACGCCAAGGGGACGTCCGACCCCGCCTATGAGCGCTGCATCGCCAAATATTGCGCGAAGCTCGGGGAGTCGGAAGACGACGCGGCGAAGGGGCGCAAGAAATAGGCTTCTTTATCCCAGAAGCTCGATCAGCGGCGGGATGAGCGGCGCGTCCGCCGGCGGCATGGGATAGTCGCGCAGCGCCTTCGGAAAGACCCAGGCCAGCGCCTGCCCTTCGCGCGCGGCGGCGAAGCCCTCCCAGCGCCGGCAGACATAGAGCGGCATCAGAAGGTGGAAGTCCTCATAGGCGTGGCTCGCGAAACTGAGCGGCGCGAGGCAGGCCGGCTTGACGGCGATCCCGAGCTCCTCATGCAGCTCGCGGATCAGCGCGTCCTCCGGCCGCTCGCCGGCCTCGAGCTTGCCGCCGGGAAACTCCCACAGCCCCGCGAGCGCCTTGCCTTCCGGCCGGCGCGCGATCAGCGTCCGCCCGTCGGCGTCGACGAGCGCGCAGGCGACGACGAGCACGAGCCTCACGAACGCCGCCTCACGAGCGATAATCGCCGTTGATCTCGACATATTCCTTGGTGAGGTCGCAGGTCCACACCGTGGCGGCGCCCGTCCCGAGGCCGAGGTCGACGCGGATGGCGATCTCCTGGCGCTTCATGATTTCGGACGCCTCGGCTTCGTCATAGGCCGGGTCGCGCCGTCCCTTGTGCGCGACGCGCAGGCCGCCGAACCAGATGGCGAGCCTGTCGCGCTCGGCCTTCTCGCCGGCCTTGCCGACGGCGGCGACGACGCGGCCCCAGTTGGCGTCCTCGCCGGCGACCGCCGTCTTGACCAGCGGCGAGTTGGCGATCGACAGCGCGACGCGCCTGGCCGCCGCCTTCGAGGCGGCGCCGGTCACCGCGACCTCGACGAAATGGCGCGCGCCCTCGCCGTCCCTGACCACCTGATGGGCGAGGTCGAGCAGGATCTCGTCGAGCGCGGCGCGGAAGGAGGCGAGGCGGCGGTCGCGCGCGTCCTCGACGCGCGGCGCGCCGCGCTTCGAAGCCGCGCCGGTGGCGAACAGCATCAAGGTGTCGGAGGTCGAGGTGTCGCTGTCCACCGTGATGGCGTTGAAGGAGGTCTCGACGCCTTTCGACAGCATCGCCTGCAGGGCGGGCGCCGCGATCGGCGCGTCGGTGAAGATGAAGGACAGCATGGTCGCCATGTCCGGGGCGATCATGCCGGCGCCCTTGGCCATGCCGGCGATGGTCACTTCGACGCCGCCGAGCTCGGCCTTGCGCGCGCAGACCTTGGGATAGGTGTCGGTGGTCATGATCGCCTTGGCCGCCTCGAACATGGCGGACGGCTTCGCTTTCGCCGCGAGCTTCGGCAGCACGGGCTCGAATTTGGCCGCGTCGAGCGGCTCGCCGATGACGCCGGTCGAGGCGAGGAAGATCTCGTTCTTCGGGACGCCGAGCGCCTTGGCGCCGATCGCGGCGGTGAGCTTGACGGCGTCGGCGCCCGCCTTGCCGGTGAAGGCGTTGGCGTTGCCGGAATTGACGATGAGGGCGCGCGCGGTTCCGCCCGCGAGCTTCGCCCGGCACCAGTCGACCGGGGCCGACGGGCATTTCGACTTCGTGAAGACGCCCGCGACCTGCGTGCCCTTGTCGAGAAGGGCGATCATCACGTCCGTGCGGCCCTTGTAGCGCACGCCGGCGGCGCCTGCGGAAAAGCGCGCGCCGTCGACTTCGGGAAGCTCGGGGTAGGATTGCGGCGCGAGCGGCGAGATGGCGGCCATCTGGTGCGGTTTCCCTGAAGGAGCAAGATCGCGCCCGGTTTGCAGGGCGAAGGCGGCGCCGTCAATGGAGCGCAGGCGCGCGGGGCGCTAGTAGGCCGCCGCCAGCCCGTCGCCGCGCGGATCGCTGGCGCCCTTGCGCACGAACGTCGCGGGGTCGATCAGGATCGCGCCCGCGTGGCCCATCGTATCAGTGAAATCGGCGACCCGCGCGACCGGGTGGCCGCGCCGGCGCAGCTCCTCGACCACCTCCGCCGGGATGCGGCCTTCGAGCTTCAGATCATTGGAGGAGGCGCCCCAGGTGCGCCCGTGCAGCCAGCGCGGGGCGTTGATCGCCTCCTGCGGCGACAGGCCAAAATCGACGACGCGCGTGACGATCGCCGCCTGCGTCTGCGGCTGGCCTTCGCCGCCCATCGTGCCGTAAACGAGATAAGGGCGGCCGTCCTTGAACAGCATCGCCGGATTGAGCGTATGGAAGCATCGCTTTTTCGGCGCGAGGCTGTTCACATGCGCCTCGTCGAGCGAGAAGAAGCTGCCGCGGTTCTGCAGCAGCACGCCCGTGCCGCCGGCGACGATTCCCGACCCGAAGTCATGATAGATGCTCTGGATCAGCGAGACGGCGTTGCCCGCGGCGTCGACGACGCCCAGCCAGATGGTGTCGCCCTTCGGATCGAGCGGAGGCTGCTCGTTGCGGGCGCGCGCCATGTCGATGCGCGCCGCCTGCGCCCGCCCATGCGCCGCGCAAAGCAGGCGATCCAGCGGAATGTCCGAAAAATCCGGGTCGGTCAGATAAAGGTCGCGGTCGATGAAGGCCTCTTTCGTCGCCTCGACCATCAGGTGATAGTAGTCGGCCGTCCCCTCGCGCAGGCTCGCGACGTCGAAATTGTTGAGAATGTTCAGAATTTCGAGCGAGGCCATGCCTTGCGTGTTGGGCGGGAAATTATAGGCGCGGCAGTCCCGGTAGGGCGCTGAAATGGGCTCGACCCAATCGGCCGTATGGCGCGCGAAATCGTCGAGCGTCAAGATCCCGCCATTGGCCTCGAGGTCGGCGACGATGCGGCGGGCGACGCTCCCGGTGTAAAATTCCGCCGCGCCCTTTTCGGCGATCAGCTCCAGCGTCGCGGCGAGGTCGGGCAGCCGCAAGCGCTCGCCGACGGCGTAAGGAGCGCCGTCGCCCTTGAGGTAAGCGCCGCGGAAGCCTTCAAAGCGCTGCAGGTTGCGGAATTCCTGATCCTGCGGATCGGCGTTGACCGCGCTCCAATGCGCCAGCGAATGGCTGACCGGAAAGCCGTCGCGGGCGTAGAGGATCGCCGAGCCGAACAGCTCGCGCCAGCCGACGGCGCCGCCCATCGCCGACTTCGCGTAGCGGAACGCCTCGTCCCAGCCGGAGACGACGCCCGGCGCCGTATTGGCGGCGAGATAGCCGCGCGCGGGAATTTTCGCGCAGCCTTTGTCGCGGTAGAAGGAGATCGTCGCCTTTTCGCCGGACCGGCCGCTGGCGTTCAGCGCCTTCAGCTCGGAGGTCCCGGCGTTATAGATCAGCCAGAAGTTGTCGCCGCCGATCGTCGTCATTTGCGGATAGACGACGGCGAGCGCGGCCGCCGCCGCAATCGCCGCGTCGACGGCGTTTCCGCCCCGGCGCAGCATGTCGAGCCCCGCCTGCGAGGCGAAATAATGCGGGGTCGTGACGACGCCGTTCAGCGTCATCGGATTGTCGCGAAGCGACGGCGTATCGGCGTAGGCGTGCGTCATCGCTCCTCTCCTCCCCTGCGGCCTCGAACCGGGCCGGTCGGAACCTTACTTCTTTTTCTCTTCCGCGGGAGCGGGAGCCGGCGCGGGCGCCGCCGCCGCCGCGTCGTCGACCTGCGTCTCGTCGGAAGCGGAGGGGGCGCCGGGGGCGCGCTCGATCTTGGCGTTCTTGCGCAGGGACGTCACGGCGTCGGACTGCGCCTTCTGGACGACGTAGCGGCTCACCTGGTCCTTGACCTCGTCGAGCGCGGGAAACGGCTTCTCCCGCTTGCCCTCGACCTCGATGACATGCCAGCCGAACGGGCTCTTCACCGGCTCGGACATCTGTCCGACGTCGAGCTTGAAGGCGGCGTCGGCGAATTCGGGCACCATCTTGTCCTTGGAGAACCAGCCGAGCTCGCCGCCGTCGGCGCTGGTGTCCTTGGACACCTCCTTGGCCACCTTGGCGAAATCCTCGCCGGCCTTGAGGCGCGCGATCACTTTCTTGGCGTCGTCGTCGGTGGCGACGAGAATATGCCGGGCGCGCACCTCCTGCTCGGGCTTTTGCGCCTTCAGCGCGTCGTCATAGGTCTTCTTGATCGCCTCGTCGGTCAGCGCCGCCTTGGCGATCTGGCCGAGCTTGGCCTCCATCAGAAGCTTCTCATGGTAATAGGCGAGGCGCCGGGCGTACTCGGGAGTCTTGTCGAGCCCTTCCGACTTGGCGAGCTGGGCGACGAGCGCGCCGTCGATCAGGAAGTCGAGAAGATAGGCGTCGCGCGCCTTGCCCTGCAGCTGCGGCGGCAGGTTCGCCGCAAGGTCCTCGCGCGCCACGCGCAGGTCCTCTTCGGTGATCTGCTGGCCGTTGACGGTGGCGAGGAGCTTGGCGCCGGCCGCGTCGGCCTTCGCCGCGTCTGGCTTGGGGGCGTCGGCCTTCGGCGCGTCCGCCGGGGGCGTCTGCGCGAGGGCGATGCAGGGAAGCAGCGCGAGGCCGGCGGCGACGGCGGCGCGCGAGAGGAATGCGGTCATGAAAGGCTCCCGGACGTCGAGCACGATGGTCCCTCAGGGAGCGCCATGATGCTGCGTGTTGGCTTTGGCGGTTGACGCGGGCGTCGTATGACGAAGCTTCGCGAGGGCGGCAGGGAAAGAGCATGGCGCGGCGGCTTTGACAAGGCCCGCGCGGCCGGCGCGGGCCGGCCCGTCTCGCCCGCCGTCTCCCGCGCCCTGTTTGACAAGGGGCGGGCGCGCCCCTATGTGTGCGGCGGCGTATCGGACATGCTGGCGAAGCCTGGGCCTTGCTGGCGGCGCCTAGGCCTGACGCGCCAGGACACAAGGCGCCAGGACGCGAGGCGCGCCCAAAGCCGCGCGCGGGACGCTCAGGGCGCCGGAACGGCCCTTCGCTCACGCCGGGCTTCCTCCTATATGGGCTGTGGGAGCCGCTTCGCGCAAGGCGCGGACCGCGGCCGGGCCCCGCGCGCTCCTGACTTCCCCCGGCGCGCGCGACCGCAGGAGTTGACTGACGATGCTGGCCTCTTTCGCGAAGAAGATTTTCGGCTCGGCGAACGAGCGCCGGCTGAAGAGCTACAAGCCGAAAGTCGCGGCGATCAACGCGCTCGAGCCGCAGACGCGCGCGCTCTCCGACGCCGAGCTTGCGGGCAAGACGGCGCAGTTCCGCGCCGAGCTTTCCGCCGGCAAGACGCTCGACGACCTGCTCGTTCCCGCTTTCGCCGTGGTGCGCGAGGCGGCGCGCCGCGTGCTCGGCCAGCGCCATTTCGACGTGCAGCTCATCGGCGGCATGGTGCTGCACGAGGGCGCCATCGCCGAGATGCGCACCGGCGAGGGCAAGACGCTGGTCGCGACGCTCGCGACCTACCTCAACGCGCTCCCCGGCACGGGCGTGCACGTCGTCACCGTCAACGACTATCTCGCCCGGCGCGACGCCGAATGGATGGGCCGCGTCTACGGATTTCTCGGCCTTTCGACGGGAATCATCGTGCACGGCGTCGAGGACGAGGAGCGCCGCCGCTCCTACGCCGCCGACGTCACCTACGGCACGAACAACGAGTTCGGCTTCGACTATCTGCGCGACAACATGAAATACGAGCTGTCGCAGATGGTTCAGCGCGGCCACGCCTTCGCCATCGTCGACGAGGTCGACTCGATCCTGATCGACGAGGCGCGCACGCCGCTGATCATCTCCGGCCCGTCCGACGACAAGTCCGACCTCTATAACCTCATCGACAAGGTGATGCCGAGGCTCGACCGCGAGGATTACGAGGTCGACGAGAAGCAGCGCGCGACGAGCCTGACCGAGATCGGCAACGAGCATATCGAGGAGCTTCTGCGCGCGGCCGGCGTCGAGATCGAGGGCTCGCTCTACGAGGCGGCCAACGTCACCATCGTGCACCACGTCAACCAGGCCTTGCGCGCGCACAAGCTGTTCCAGCGCGACAAGGACTATATCGTCCGCAACGGCGAAGTCGTCATCATCGACGAGTTCACCGGCCGCATGATGCCGGGGCGGCGCTATTCGGAGGGGCTGCACCAGGCGCTCGAAGCCAAGGAGCACGTCCAGGTCCAGCCCGAGAACGTGACGCTCGCCTCGATCACCTTCCAGAACTATTTCCGCCTCTACAAGAAGCTCGCCGGCATGACCGGCACGGCCTCGACCGAGGCCGACGAATTCGCCGAGATCTACAAGCTCGACGTCGTCGACATCCCGACCAACCTGCCGGTGCGACGCCTCGACGAGGACGACGAGGTCTATCGCTCGGCCGAGGAGAAGCTGCGCGCCATCGTGCGCGAGATCGAGGCGGCCAACGCCAAGATGCAGCCGCTGCTCGTCGGCACCACCTCGATCGAGAAATCCGAGCAGCTCGCCGAGGCGATGAAGCGCGAGGGCTACAGGCAGATCGATTTTTCGCAGCCGCAGGCGCTGCAGAAGCTGTACGAGGCGGCGCGCAAAGGCGAACCCTCGAAGCTGTTCGCCGTGCTCAACGCCCGCTTCCACGAGCAGGAGGCCTATATCGTCGCCGAGGCCGGCGTGCCCGGGGCGATCACCATCGCCACCAACATGGCCGGCCGCGGCACCGACATCAAGCTCGGCGGCAACGTCGACATGCGCGTTTCGCAGGAGTGCGAGGGGCTGCCCGAAGGCGCGGAGCGCGAGGCCAGGGAGGCCGAAATCCGCGCCGAAGTCGACGCGTTCAAGGCCAAGGCGATCGCCGCCGGCGGCCTCTACATCGTCGGCACCGAGCGGCACGAGAGCCGGCGCATCGACAACCAGCTGCGCGGCCGCTCCGGCCGCCAGGGCGATCCCGGCCGCTCGAAGTTCTTCCTGTCCCTCAAGGACGACCTGATGCGCATCTTCGGCTCCGAGCGCATGGAGTCGATGCTGGTCAAGCTCGGCCTCAAGGAGGACGAGGCGATCGTCCATCCGTGGATCAACAAGGCGCTCGAGAAGGCGCAGCAGAAGGTCGAAGCGCGCAACTTCGACATGCGCAAGAACATCCTGAAATACGACAACGTCATGAACGACCAGCGCAAGGTCGTGTTCGAGCAGCGCCGCGAGATGATGGCGAAAGATTCGCTCGAGGAGATGGTCGGCGAGATGCGCGAGGGCGTCGTCGACGACCTCGTCTCGCGCGCCGTGCCGCGCGACTCCTATCCCGAGGCCTGGGACGTCGAGGGGCTCGCGCGGGGGGTCGTCGAATCGTTCAACGTCGAGGCGCCCGTCGCCGACTGGGCGAAGGAGGAGGGGATCGACGAGGAGGCGCTGCGCGAGCGCCTGCAGAAGGCCGTCGACGAGTCCTACGCCGCGCGCGCCGCGCGCAACGGCCCGGACCTCACCCGCTACATCGAGAAGCAGATCGTCCTGCAGGCGCTCGACCATCTGTGGCGCGAGCATCTCGTCACGCTCGACCATTTGCGTCAGGTCGTCGGCTGGCGCGGCATGGCGCAGCGCGACCCGCTCAACGAATACAAGTCCGAGGCCTTCGAGCTGTTCGACGAGCTGATCGCGCAACTGCGCCAGACCGTCACGGCGCAGCTGTCGCGCGTCGAGGTCGCCTTCGAGGCGCCCGAAGCGCCGGAGGGCGGCTTCGCCGAGGCTTTCGCGCCGGCGCCGGCGCCGCTCGAGACGGCGTTGTCCTTCGCTCCGGCCGCCGCCCTCGACGAAGGCGGCGCGACGGCGACGCTGCAGCGTCCGTCGCCGGACGCCGGGCTTGCGGGCGACTATCCGAAGGTCGGACGCAACCAGCCCTGTCCCTGCGGATCAGGCAAGAAGTACAAGCATTGCCACGGCGTCCTGACCTGACGCGTCCGACCTGACGAAGCGCGGCGCCGATGACGCCGCGGCGCCGTTTGAGCGCGGCGGGGACGCCTCCGCGCGGCGCCGTGGCCCGCCGCGCGCGCCTCTATGATGTGCGCGAACGCACATCGTGAAAAAGGCGGCATAGCCTACTGATCAACCGCCCGCCGAAACGTTTTCGGATTTGCGAACACGCCGTGATTTCGCGCCGGCTCGCGCCGATCGGGCGCGTTTTCGTTCCGTGCGCAGGCGCGTCAAGCCCTGCGCGCCGAATTGAAGTTGCATTCCGGGAAAATGTGTCCTAAAAGTGGCGAAGCCTTTAATTCGGCGTCTGGCGAAGAGGGCGGCTCGGCCGGTTTATGCTTCAGCTCAGATGAAGGAAGACGTTTTTCCGTCGAGGAGCAAGAGCTTTCGGTTATGCGTCCTGATGAATAGTGATGTAACAAAATTCAATAATCATCATAACTAAAAATATTCATAACATATTTGTAGGAAAATAAACAGTCTGTAAGCTTCGCATAAAGAGAATGTGACTGGACTTGGGCGTAGCCGCCTGATACCGGTGCTTACAAGAGAGCGCGCTGGATTCAATACTTCTGAACTCATGCAACCGCAAGTAGTCGTGCGCTGCTAATACTTGCAGGCTTTCGTCCTGGAGTCCGTCGCGATGAACCTGTTGCCGTGGCCCGTCGATCCCCTGAGGGCTGAAGCGGCGGCTCCCCCTGTCGATCTGCGCCTCGCCGACGTCGCCGCCGGGGAAGCCTTCTTCGCCGTTTGCCTGCCCCCGCCCGTGCATGGCCAGTCGCTGGTCAACGCTTCGGTGGCCAGGGCCGCGACGGAGCTCGGCGGCGCCGGCCGCGTCGAGATCTGCGACATCGGCCCGGGCGCGAACAAGTTCGGCCTCCAGTATCATCTGACCCGCGTGTCGCGCGTTCTCGGCGCTGCGGCGCGGCTGCTGCGCGGCGGCCGCCGGCCGGGCCGGCGCTTCTACACGGTATTCGAGTCCGGCTTCGGCGTCGGCTACAATTTCCTGCTCGTCGGCCTCGCGCGCCTGCTCGGCCATGACGTCGTGCTGCACCATCACACCTCGGAGCACGCCTTCGTGCGGCAGGGGCGCTTCGCGCTCCTGCAGAAGCTGATGGGCCCGCGCGGCCTCAATGTCGCCCTGTCGGAGGAGATGGCGGAGAACCTGCGCATCCTCTATCCCGACATGCCGCCGATCATGGTGAGCCACAACGCCTGCCATATCGCGCCGCCCGACGACCTCGCGCCGCGCGCGCCGCGCGACGGCGGCAAGCTGCGCGTCGGCTTCCTCAGCAATCTGTGCCGCGAGAAAGGCCTCGACGTCGTCCTCGACGTCGCCGGGAAATGCCGCGCGCGGGGCCTTGACGTGACCTTCGTCTTCGCCGGCCCGACCGTCGGCGAGGAGGCGGCGTCCATGCTGGCCGAAGGACGCGAGAAGCTCGGCGACATGATCGAGGCGATCGGCCGCGTCGACAAGAAGGCCAAGGAGGACTTCTTCCGCTCGATCGACGTCTTCCTGTTTCCCACGCGCTATCGCTACGAGGCGCAGCCGCTGGTGCTGCTCGAGGCCATGAGCTTCGGCCTGCGCCCGGTCACCACCAATTGCGGCTTCGTCGCCGAGCTCGTCGGCCGCTACGGCGCCGTGTTCGAGCCGGACGAATATCTCAGCGAGATGATGGCCGACGAGCTGCAGCGGCTCGTCGAGGCGCCGCAGTCGGTGCGCACCAGCGCCGACGACGTGCGCGGGCATTTCATGCGCCTGCGCGCCCGCGCCGGCGAGCAGCTGCGCCAGCTCACGCGGGTCCTGCTTTCGGCCCGCCCGGCGGCGCGCGAGGCGGATCTCGCCGTCGTCGTTCCGCCGCTCGCGCCGCTGCCGCCGGCCGCGCCCCCGCGCAGGCGACCGCCGCCGCCAGCAGCTCCGAGCACCGCATCCGCCGCGCCGTCCACCCCTCCGCGCGCCCGGGCTCCGGCGGCTCGTCGAGCCGGGCGAGCGCGTAGTCGGTGGCCAGCAGATCGTCGACGCCGGGCAGGTCGAGCGCCGGCAGATGGTCGCCAAAGACGCAGAGCACGACGGGGCCGGGCAGGCGCGCGAGGCCTTCGCATAGCGCGCCGATCATCCGGTCGGCGTTGACGAGATGCTCCTTGAAGCAGTCGAGCCCGGTCTTGCCGGGTCCGAGCCGTCCCGCCCGCCAGGGGCCGTGGTTCTCCATCGTCGCCGCGAAGATCAGCGCGGGCCTTGGCGTCTGCGCGGCGAGGGCCAGCACCTTCTTCGCGACTTCCGCGTCCGACACGTAAGGGCCGGCGCGTGAGGCCCTGGCGAAGTCGGCTCCGTCGACGAAGCGCTCAAAGCCAAGGTCCGGGACGACGCGGTCGCGGTCGAAGAAGCGCGCGTCGTTGGGATGCACGAAGATCGTGCGCCAGCCGGCGTCGCGCAGTCCGCGCGTGAGCGCGCCAGGCCCGAGCGCCGCGCTGGCCAGATAGGGGTTGAAGCGCAGCGCGCCGAGCCGCGCGTTGGGCAGGCCGGAGAGGAAGGAGAACTCCGCGCGCATGGTGTTCGCGCCATAGGCCGGCGTCTCGAGGCGTCCGCTGCTGCGCGCGCGCGCGCGCAGCGCCGCGAAGGCCGGCAGGGCGGGGCCGCCGGCGAAGCGTTCGCCGGAGAGGAACGACTCGCATTGCACGGCGACGATGAGCGCCTGCGCGTCCGCGAGCGGGGCGGGCGCGCGGGGCGGGGCGTCCGGCGCCGTGCGCAGGGCGAGGGCTCCGGCGTAGAGCGAGCCGAGAAGGCCGGCCTCGGCGATGGCGCGGTCGGCCTCCCCGGCGGCGTCCTGCGCGCACGTCGCCGGAGAGGCGCCGAGCGTCGTCAGCAGGGCGAGGGCGGCGGCGAAGGCGCAGAAGACGGAAAGGCCCGCGGCGGCCGAAAGCGGCGGCTCGAGGGCGATCGCGCCGAGCGCCGCCAGCGTCCCCGCCGCGATCGCCCACACCCGCCAGTCCCGCTTCGAGGTGTAGTACATCCGGGGGTGGCGCAGGATTTGCCTGATCAGCAGAAGATCATGGACCACCAGCCGCTCGCGCAGGATGCGGCGCTTGCCGCGGCTCGCCGCGACCAGCGTCGCCACGGCGACAAGATAGAGAATTATTGAGGAAATCGGTCTAAAAAGGGTCAGGCAGAACAGGCCGCCGAGAAGCGCCGCATGCGCGAGGAGCCGCAACGCGGGCGCGCGCCAGCCGCGCGCGCGGGACGGGCCGGCGACGGCGTCGAGGGCGAGCCCGACGGCGAGCGCCGCGAGAGCCGCGGCGAGGGCGACGGGAGCGGTCATGGTGCGGTCACGTCGGGAGTTTGGATCGGCTCGCCGCGGCGGCCGCGCGTTGCCATTGAGAAACGATCAACATAAAGATGCCGTGATTGCGTCGTCGCCATGAATAAGCCGAATATGCCCATTTAGTGAACAGATCGCGAAGCGGGGCATGTCGTCGTTTGTTTTATGTCTTTCGGAAAGAGTGGGAAATGGCCAGCGAGTCCGGAGCGCTTCAGACCAGACATTTCCTGTTTCTGCAAGGCAATTCGAGCCGGCTGTTCGCGCGCCTGCGCCACTCTCTTCTTGAACGCGGCGCTGGCGTTCACAGGATAAACTTCTGCTGCGCCGATCATTTGTTCTGGGGCTCGCTCCGCCACAGCTCGCGCTACGCGGGCTCGCTCGAGGACTGGCCGGCCTGGTTCGCGCGTTTCATCGAGGCGCGGGGCTTCACCGACGTGCTGCTGTTCGGCGACTGCAGGCCCTATCATCGTCCGGCCGCCCTGCTCGCGCGGCGGGCCGGCCTCGCCGTCCACGTGTTCGAGGAAGGCTACCTGCGGCCGAACTGGATCACCATGGAGCGGGGCGGCGTCAACGGCTTCTCGCCGCTGCCGCGCGATCCGCGGCGCTACATGGCCGAGGCCGCGCTGGGCGGCGAGCCCGAGGAGCGCCCCGCGGCGCAGAGCTTCGCCGAGCGGGTCGCGCTCGACCTCGCCTTCCATGTCGCCAACGCGCCGACGCGTCTTTTCTATCCGCGCTTCACGCGCCATCGGCCGGCTTCGCCCCTGGCCGAGGCGCGCGGCTGGGCCGGCCGCCTCGCGCGCGGGCGCCGCGAGCGGCGCGCGACCGTTGCGGCGCTCGACGCGCTGAGGGGCGCGGGCTCGACCTACTTCCTGTTTCCGCTGCAGCTCGACGCCGATTCGCAGATCCGCTCGCATTCGCCGTTCGCCTCGATGTGGGAGGCCTGCGCCCTGACGCTGCGCTCCTTCGCCGACCACGCGCCGGCCGACGCCGCGCTGGTCGTCAAGCTGCACCCGCTCGACAACGGCCTTTCCGACTACCGCCGGCTCCTGCGCGCGCTGGCGCGCGAGCGCGGCGTCGAGGCCCGCGTCGTCTTCGTCGACGGCGGCGACCTCGCCGCCCTCATCGAAGGAAGCCGCGGCGTCGTCACCGTCAACAGCACCGTCGGGCTGATGGCGCTGCGCCAGGGCCGCGCGGTCAAGTGCCTCGGCAGCGCCATCTACGACCTGCCGGGCCTCGCCCACCAGGGCGGGCTCGACGGCTTCTGGACGGCGCCCGCGACGCCCGACGCGCAACTCGCCGCCGCCTTCTCGCGCATCGTCAAGCGGCGCGCCCAGATCAACGGCGGCTATTTCGGCGCGCGCGCCCTCGATCTCGCCGTCGAGGGCGTGCTCGGCCGCCTGCTCGGCGCCGCGCCCGAGCGCGCGCCCCAGCGCGTCGAGCGCGAGGAGGCGGAGCTCGCCGGAGCTGCCGCGCAATGAGCGAGGAAATGAGGCAAATGTCGATGCTGAACGTCGTCTCCAGCCTCCAGGACCGCGGTGCGCAGCTTCTGCGCGCCCGCCGACTCGCCGCGCGCGCGCCGGAAGCGGAGCCGGAGGAGCGCGACCTCCTTGATGAGGAGTTCGGCCGCGGCCTGCGGCCGCCGGAGGCGAGCCCGCGACGCTCCACGACGGTGCGCGTCTCCTTCCTGCTGTGCGTCGCCCTGCCCACGGTGCTCGCGAGCCTTTACTACGGGTTCTTCGCCAGCAATCAGTATTTTTCCGAATTCAAGTTCTCGGTGCAGGCCTCGGACGCCCAGCCGGCGGGTAACAACGCGGCTTCGGCGGCGCTGGGCGGCCAGGCCAAGGCGGGCGCCTTCCTTTATAATTTCGCCGTCATCGAATTCGTGAAAAGCCGGCAGGCGATCGACAACGTCGAGAAGATCGTCGGGCTGCGCTCCCGCTATACGACGTCGATCGCCGACTACCTCGCCCGCCTGCCGGGGACGGCGAGCATCGAGAATTTCGTCAACTACTGGCAGGGGATGATCGACGCCACCTTCGACATGACCACCGGCGTCGGCGTCGTGCGCGTGCGCGCCTTCACGCCGCAGGACGCGCTCGACGTCGCCAACGCGCTGATGCGCCAGTCGGAGGCGCTCGTGAACGAGGTCGCCCAGCGCTCGCGCGACGACGCGATCCGTTTCGCAGAGGAGGATCTCGGCCGCGCCGAGCAGCGCCTGAAGAAAGTTCGCCATGATCTTTTGGAGTTCCGCAACTTCCAGCGCACGGCCGATCCCGGCCGCGACGCCTCGAACGTGATGGACCTCGGCGCCAAGCTGCGCGGCGACCTCGCCCAACTGCGCTCGCAGCTCGCCACGGCGAGCGTCAGCATGGCGCCGAACGCGCCGACGATCACCCAGCTCAAGACCAAGATCCGCTCGACCGAGGAGCAGCTGCGCGCGGCGGCCTCCGAGATCGGCGGCGGCGGCCAAGCCGCCGACGGCAAGCTCTACGCCGCCCAGCTCGCCCGCTATGAGGATCTCCAGGTCGAGCGTCAGTTCGCCGAGCAATTGTGGTCGGCCAACCTCAACGCGCTCGAGACGGCGAAATCCAACGCCATCATGCAGCACACCTATCTCGCCGCCTTCGTGCAGCCGGCGCTCGCCGAGGAGTCGATCTATCCCAAGCGGCTGCTCAACATCGCCCTGGTGTTCGGCGCGAGCGCGCTGTTCTGGATGTGCGGCCTGCTCATCTATTACTCGCTGAGGGACCGCGTCGCATGACCAGCGCGGTTCTGCGCCGCAGCCTGTCGTCCCGAATCGAGCTCCAGCTGCGCATCGTCGCGCTGCTCGCGCTGCGCGAAATCAGGATGAAGTTCCATGAGTCGCGGCTGAGCTACATGCTCGCCGTGGCCGAGCCGGCGATGCAGATCGCCGTGATCTTCTTCATCTTCTGGGCGATGGACCGCCAGCCGGACTTCGGCACCAGCGTCTTCCTGTTCCTCATCACCGGCTTCATCCCCTATCTGCTGTTCACCAACATCTCGTCGGCCTGCGCTGGATCGATCCGCGCCGCCCGCGGCTTCCGTCACCTGCCGTCGGTCAACCCGCTCGACATCGTTTTCGCGCGTGGGCTCCTCGAATTCCTCACGCACGCGCTGGTGTTTTTCTTCGTCCTCGTCATTATGTGGATATGCGGCATCCCGGACGCGCGCGCCGTCTATCCGGACGTCGCCTTCGCCGCCGTGCTCGCCTCCGGCTTCCTCGGTATCTCGGTCGGCCTCCTCAACGCGGTGATCGCGCATTTCTTCCTGAGCTGGCGCGTCATCTATGGCGTGCTGACGCGCTCCCTGCTGTTCATCTCGGCCGTGTTCTACGTGCCCGACTACATTCCGCAGCAGGCGCGCGTGGTGATCGCCTGGAATCCGGTGCTGCACGCCATCGAGTGGTTCCGCACGGCCTTCTACATGACCTATCCGGCGAGCGTGCTGGACAAGGGCTATCTTCTCACCTTCTCGGCGGTGTGCCTGACGATCGGGCTCGCCGCCGAACGGCTGATCCGCGCGCAGGACGCCGCGGCGTGACCATCCGCCTGCATCGCGTGCACAAATCCGTCGGCGAGGGGCCGCGGCGCGCCCATGTGCTGCGCGGCGTATCGGCCGCCTTCGCCGCCGGCTGCTCGGTCGGGATCCTCGGCCTGCCGCGCTCCGGCAAGTCGACGCTCATCAAGGCGATCGCCGGCGTCGCCGAGCCGGACGCCGGCCGGATCGAGCGGCGCGGCCGCGTGTCGCTGCCCGTCGGCAGCGCGGCCTATCTCAACCGGGTCATGAGCGGGCGCGAGATGATCCTGTTCATGGCCCGGCTGCACCGCATCGACCATCGGCCGATCGTCGATTTCGTGCGCGCCTTCAGCGGAATCGGCGCCGCGCTCGACGAGCCGATGGCCGACTGGACGCGCGCCGACCGCTCGGCCTACCTGTTTTCAATGTCCTATGGCTTTCCGGCCGATTTCTACGTCGCCGACGAGATCATCCTCGGCGGACAGGGGCGCTTTCGCGAGCGTTGCGGCGAGCTCATCCAGGCCCGCCGGCGCAGCGCCGGCTTCGTCTTCGCGACCGCCGTCCCGCGTTATCTCGAGCTCTACGCCGACGTCGGCTGCGTGCTGCACGAGGGCGAGCTCGAGTTTCATCCCACCGTCGCCGCTGCGATCAAGCGGTTCAGGCAGCTTCGGCTAGCCGCCCGCGTCAGCGAGGATCTGGGCGCGCGCGACGTCATGACGGATTTCCCGGAGGAAGGTTGAACGCCCTTTTGCTGATGGATCTGACGCGCCTCGTCGGCAGGCCGCAGATCGACACGCCGACCGGAATCGACCGCGTCGAATTCGAATACGCCCGTCACCTTCTCGCCGGCCATTCCGAGCGGCTGCGCTTCGTGCTGCGCTGGCGCGGCCATATGCGCATCGTCGGCAGGCGCGCGACCATCGCCTTCCTTGATCTCGTCGAGGAGCAATGGCGCTACAACAAGTCCGGATCCGGGCGGCGCGCGACGCGCCGGATCGAAGCGTTCCTCGGCGATCCCGGGCTCGGCGAATTCGCCGCCGCGTCCGATTCGCCGGGCCGCCGCTCCGCCGCGCGAAAACTGTGGCGGCTCAAGGCGCGCATGATCGCGACGAGCCGCAGGCTGAGCGCCGGGACGCTCGGCGCGCATGGCGGGCTTTACGTCAACGTCTCGCATGAGGGGCTGCACAGCGACCTCGGCATCAGGCCGCTCGTCGAGCGCGGAGCGCTCGCGCCGATCTTCTTCGTGCACGACCTCATTCCGATCACCCATCCCGAATATGTGAAGCGCGGCCGCGCCGCGCGCCATCGCGCCCGCATGGCGACGATGCTGAGCCTCGGCGCGGCGCTGATCGCCAATTCGCGGCACACCGGGGACATCCTGTCGCGCTACGCGATGGAGGAGGGCTTCGCGCCGCGTCCCGTGGCGGTCGCCCCGCTCGGCTCGGGCTTTCCCGCCTTCCCGCGGCCGACCGAAGAGCCGTCCGCCGCGCCCTTCTTCGTCACGCTCGGGACGATCGAGCCGCGCAAGAACCACATCTTCCTGTTGCAGCTCTGGCGCCAGCTTGTCGAAGCGCAGGGCGAGACGGCGCCTAAGCTGCTCGTGATCGGCCGGCGCGGCTGGGAGAACGAGAACGCCGTCGACCTCATCGAGCGCTGCCCGGCGATCCGTTCGCACGTGCTCGAATGCGCCGCCGTCAGCGACGACGTGCTCGAATATCTGATCTCGCGCTGCCGCGCGGTGCTGTTTCCCTCCTTCGCCGAAGGCTACGGCATGCCGCTCGTCGAGGCGCTGGCGCTCAAGGCGCCGGTGATCGCCTCCGACCTTCCGGTGTTCCGCGAGATCGGCGCCGCCGCGCCCGAATTTCTCGATCCGCTTGACGGGCCGGGCTGGGCGCAGATGATTCGCGCCTACGCCGAGCCCGGCTCGAGCCGGCGCGCGGCGCAGCTCGAACGCATCGCGCGCGTCGAGCTGCCGAACTGGGAGCGCCATTTTTCCGTGTTCGACAAGCTGCTCGCCTCCTGCGCCAGCCTCCTGCGTCCGGCGAAGGCGGCGGTCTGATCCTTCCTGCGTCGCTGCGCGCGCGCGCCGGCGCAGCCCTTTCCGAGCGGAGCCTGCGAACATGTCCGAGCCGCCCATCGCGCCGCCGTCCGGCGCGCAAAAAACCGTCCTGATCGACGCCTACAATCTCGGCCTTGAGAAGGGGACCGGCGTCGCGACCTACGCGCGCAACCTCTCCTATGTCGTCCATGACATCGGCCACAGGGTCGACGTGCTCTACGGCTCGCGCGCCGCGGTCGGCATGACGCCGCTCATGAAGGAGATCGCCTTCTTCGACCAGAACGTCGGCGAGCCGCCGTGGTGGGAACTCGCCTGGCGCCGCACGCGGCAGGTGGCGGAATCGGTCGGCGGCCGCACGGCGGCGCCGGTGCCGATCACTGGCACGGTGATCGCGACGCCGTTCCGCTCGCGCCTGCCCTATTTCGACCGGATCTGGAACTATCCCGACATCTTCGGCGCGGCGCACGCCCATTTCCGCATCTATCGCAACCGCCTGCGCATAAACCTTCCAGAAAAGCCGCAGATCGCGCACTGGACCTATCCGATCCCGATCGTCATGCCGGGCGTCAAGAACGTCTACACGCTGCACGACCTCGTGCCGCTGCGCCTGCCCTACACGACGCTCGACAACAAGCGCCGCTATTACCGGCTGACGAGGCAGATCCTGCAGAAGGCCGACGCCATCGTCACCGTCTCGGAGCGCTCGAAGAAGGACATCGCCCAGCTGTTCGACTTCCCCGAGGAGAAGATCGTCAACACCTACCAGGCGGTCGAGATTCCGGCGAAATACCGCGACAAGCCGGAAAATCTGGTCAAGCAGGAGATCGAGGGCACCTTCCGCCTGAAATACAAGGAGTATTTCCTGTTCTTCGGCTCGATCGAGCCGAAGAAGAACATCGGCCGGCTGATCGAGGCCTATCTCGGCTCCGGCCTCGACACGCCGCTCGTCATCGTCGGCGCGCAGGCGTGGAAGTCGGAGCAGGAACTGCGCCTGCTCAACGACCAGAGCGTGCGCTATCTCGAGACGATCGGCCCGGTGACGCTGACCCGCGACCGCGTCATGCGCCTCGACTACGCGCCGTTCCCGCTGCTCGTCAGCCTGATCCGCGGCGCGAAGGCGGTGACCTTCCCCTCGCTCTACGAAGGCTTCGGCCTGCCGGTGCTGGAAGGCATGCTGCTGGGGACGCCGGTGCTCTCTTCGACGGAGGGCTCGGTGCCCGAGGTCGCCGGCGACGCGGCGCTGCTGATCGATCCCTACGATCCGCGCGCCATCGCCGAAGGTCTGCGGGCGCTCGACTCCGACGCCGACCTGCGCGGCCGGCTCTCGCTCGCCGGGCGCAAGCGCGCCCAGCTTTTTTCGGCCGAACGCTTCCAGCAGCGCATGGCGCAGGTCTACGCCGGTCTGTGACCTGCGCCGCGCGGCGCCGCCCTCAGTAGTAGGGCGTGCCGATGCGGCTCAAATCGTAGACGATGCCGGTGCCGCCGCGGATGAAGGCGAAGAACTTGCCGAGCTCGTAAGAATTCGAGTTCGCAACGTACAGGAGGTCTTTGTTGCGCACCTCGAAGGATTGGGCGTAGACGACGCCCGGTCCGGTCTTGAGGTCGAGGCGGTAGACGATCGGCGCGGGCGCGGCCGGACGCTGGCCGGTGAAGCGCTCGACGATTTTCGGATCCTCGCGTGGGCGGAAGATGAACACGGCGGCGGCGTCGGCGCGCTGGTCGATCGGGCCGCCGACGCGTCCGAGCGCTTCGGCGAGCGTCAGATGCTCCGCCTCGAAGGGAATCTGCGCGACCTTCTCGGCGGCGCCGAGCAGGACGAAGGCGAGCGGCTCGCGCTGGATGAGGATGGTGTCGCCAGGCATCGCGACGATGTTCTCGCGCGGGTCGCTCATGATGCGCGAAAGCTGGGCGCGCGCGACGCGCGAGCCGCGGGTGATCTGCACGGTCTCGTCGTAGACGGGCGAGCGCGCTCCGCCCGCGGCGGCCAGCACGTCGAGAAGCCGGTCGTTGCGCTGGGTCAGCGCGATGCGCCCGCCGGCGCCGACGTCGCCCATCACATTGACCGTGTTCGATACGTTGCCGACGACGTTGACGACGACCTGCGGCTGGACGGTCTTGTCGGCGAGCTTCGCCTCGATCATCCGCTCGGCGGCGTAGGGGGTGAGGCCAGCGACGCGCGCCCGGCCGATATAGGGAATGGTGATCTCGCCCTTCTGGTCGACCACGGCGTTCTGCAGCGTGGTGGCGCGGCTGCCGGTGGTGAGCGAGCCCGCCGTCGTCGGGGAGAACAGCCCGCCGTCGCCGCCTTCCCAGATGGTCAGGGCGAGCGTGTCGCCGACGCCGACGGCGCGCGCCGACCCGCCGCCGACGCCGCCCGGGCGCGCCCCGATCTGCCCGCTGAGCGAAGGCTCGACGCGGGTGCGCAAGATGGCGATCGCGGATTCGTTCAGCCCGATGACCGTGTAGGGCGCCGGCGTCTGCGGATTGTTGTCGTCGGTGGCCTTGACAATGGCCTCGGTGGTGGGACCGGAGGAGGGCAGCGCCGCGCAGCCGGCGAGGCCGAGAGCGACGCAGGCGCCGAACGCGATGGTTGTCAGGCGCATGCGCGCGAACTCCGCCTCAACGCTCTCGAGAAGCCTCTGCCGACGACGTGCGCCGGGCGTGCGGTCCCGCGCGCAACCCTTCGGACAGCCCCTCTTGTTCGCACACCTTTAGGTCAGACGGGTGCCTAAAAAGCTTAACGCGGCGCAGATGCTCGAACGATGTGGCCGCAAAGCCACGCCGCGACGACCGCCCGTTTCGCGGAACACATTGGAAATTCTGCCTCTTTCTCCCAGGTTCAGGCGTTAACCGTTTAGAACGCTCGCGCATGGGAGAGACCGGCATGAGCCAGCGGAAGATTTTCCTCTACGCCGAGATCGAGGCGCAGGCGCCGTTCGAGACGCTCGACTGGCGTTCGCTCGCCCCGTCGACGACGGCGCAGCCGGGCCTGCTCGGCGGGGTCTGGCGCGCCGGGATCGAGCCTCGCGTCGTCGGCGGCTTCCATGAGTTCGATTCGCTCGAGAACGCGCGGGCCTGCGCGGACGGTCCTCTCGCGGCGGCGGCGCGCGCCCTTGGCGCGACGCTGCGCGTAAAGCTGTTCGACGGCGAGGCGGGCGCGCAGGCGAACCGCGAAGGCGGGTCGCTCCATCATGCGCAGGCGTGCGGGAGGGAGAGCGAAAAAGCCGCCGAGCTCGAGGCGCGCGAGCGGAACTCGGCGATCGACGCCTGAGCGCCCGGCCGCCGCCTCAGCGCAGCTGGACGCGCCCCGGCCCCTCGGGGCGGCGCGGATCGGCGCCGAGGCCCTCGCGGCCGCGCGTTCCGGCGTGGCCGAATCTAGCGTGGTCGCGCTCGCGGGCGTTGCGCGGCGGGTGATGCGCGACATGCGGCGCGCGATGCGTGGAGACGCCGCGTCGCGTCTGCGCCGTGGCGGCTCCAGCCGGCGCGGCGATGGCGACGGCGAGGATCAGCATCGTCAGAAATTTCAACGCCGGCTTCCTTCTTCCTATCGCCGCAGCCCAGCTATAGGCCGGCCGCGGCGAAAAAAGAAGGGGCGGAGCGCATGGCCGCGCCCTCCGCTCAGCGCGTCGAGGGGTTGCCCGGGCCTTCCGGCGCGCGCGGGTTCGCCCCGAGCCCCATGCGCCCGCGCGTGCCAGTCTTGCCGTAAGCGCTCTGGTCCTGGCTGGCCATGCCCGCCTTCGCATGCGCGCGACGATGTTTCGTTCCGGCCGAGGCGTCGGCGGCGCCGAGCGCCGCGAAGACGGCCGCGGCCGTCAACGCATATGGCGGCCGCGCCAGAAGGCGCTTGCGCGCCGCGCCGGTCATTTCTCGCCTCGACCCATGCCGACCGGGGGCTCGCCGGAGGGCGTTTCGCCGCTCGAGGGAGCGGCGGAGGGCTCGCCGGACCTGACGGCGGAGCGGCCGCTCATCGGTTCGTCGGGCATGGCGCGCTCCATCGGCCTCGCCGGCGCGGCCGGGGCGATTTCGTCGGCGGGCACCGAGCCCGCGGCGGGATGGGCGGCGTCGTTGGGCGTCTCGCCCTGCGCCAGCGCGAACGCGGGCGAGAGGGCGAGGGCGAGTGCGGCGAAGGCGGCGGCGGATTTCATGGATGATCTCCTCGTGTCTTGCGTCGCGCCCTTGAACAGATTCGACGCGAAAAGGTTCGCGCCGGCGCGAAAGGAGATCGGCGAAGAACTGGAGAGCGAATGTCCGGCGCGCGTCAGACGCCGATCCGGAGCAGGTCGTGCACGGAGACGATTCCGACCGGGCGGCCGCGATCCAGCACGAACAGGCAGGTGACGCGGTTGCGCGTCATCTTGGCGAGCGCCTCATGCGCCGTCGCGTCGCCGGCGATGGACAGCGGCTCGCGCCGCATCGCCTCGCTGGTCGGGCGGTCGTAGAAGCCCGCCTCGAGCGCGCGGCGCAGGTCGCCGTCGGTGACGACGCCGACGAGCCTGCCCTCGTCGTCGACGACGCCGGTGACGCCGAGACGCTTCGACGTCATCTCGATAATCGCCGCGGCGAGGGTGCTGGCGTGGTGCGTCGTCGGCACGTCCGCGCCGCGGTGCATCAGATCCTCGACCGTCTTCAGCCGCGCGCCGAGGTTGCCGCCGGGGTGCAGGCTGGTGAAGTCGCGCGAGGAGAAGCCGCGCCGCGACAGCAGGCAGATGGCGAGCGTGTCGCCGAGGACGAGCTGCGCCGTCGTCGAGGTGGTCGGCGCGAGGCCGTTGGGACAGGCCTCGACGACCTCGGGCAGGACGAGGGCGACGTCGGCGGCGCGCCCGAGCGCGCTCTCGCGCGCCGAGGTGACCGCGACGAGCGGAATCTTTGCGCGGCGCGTGTAGGCGACGATGTCGGAAAGCTCGACCGTCTCGCCCGAACGCGAGATCACCAGCACGCCGTCGTCCGGACGCAGCATGCCGAGGTCGCCGTGGCTCGCCTCCGAAGGATGCACGAAGAAGGTCGGCGTGCCGGTCGAGGCGAAGGTCGAGGCGAGCTTGCGGGCGACATGGCCGGATTTGCCCATGCCGGTGACGATCAGCCGGCCCTTGAGCGAGATGAAGATCCGCGTCGCCCGCGCGAGCGCGAAGCCGAGCTCGCCGGAAAGGGCTTCGCGCAGCGCCTCGAGCCCCTCGATCTGGCGCGCGACGGCGAGCGCGGCGACCATGAGGTCGGCGTCGAGACCGAGGTCCGCCGGATAGGCCGCCGCTTTCGCGTCGCGGGGGAGCAGCGCGAATTTCATCGCAGCCTCTCGCAAGCTTCGCGCCCTCCTCATGTTCGCCGAACCCCCTGCGCGGCCGGGCCGCGCCGCAAATCTTAACCCAACCGCGCCGTCCGCTTCAATTCGCGCCGCGGCGTCCCTTCGCCACGGCGTCGATGGCCATGAGGCTTTCGATCAGCTCCGGCATGGCGGCGATCGGCAACATCGAGGGCCCGTCGGAGGGGGCGCGGTCGGGATCGGGATGGGCCTCCGCGAACACGGCCGCGACGCCGACCGCGACGGCGGCTCTGGCGAGCGCCGGCGCCATCGTCCGATCGCCGCCCGAGGCGTCGCCGAGGCCGCCGGGGCTCTGGGTCGAATGGGTCGCGTCGAAGACGATCGGACAGCCGGCGCCAGCCATGATCACCAAGCTTCTCATGTCGACGATTAAGGAATTATAGCCGAAGCTCGTCCCGCGCTCGGTCAGCAGCACCCCGCCGGCCCCGCCGGCGCGCGCCTTCTCCACCGCCGGGGCCATATCCCACGGGGCGGCGAACTGGCCCTTCTTGATGTTGACGACGCGCCCCGTCGCGGCGGCGGCGAGGATGAGGTCGGTCTGGCGCGACAGCAGGGCCGGGATCTGCAGGACGTCGACGACCTCCGCCGCGGGCGCGCATTGCTCCGGCAGGTGCACGTCGGTGAGGAGCGGCAGGCCGAAGAGCTCGCGCAGCTCGGCGAACACCGGCAGCGCCGCCTTGAGGCCGACGCCGCGCCGCCCCTTGATCGAGGTGCGGTTCGCCTTGTCGAACGAGGTCTTGTAGATGAGGCCGATCTTCGCCCGGGCGGCGATTTCGGCGAGCGCCTGCGCGCATTCAAGCGCGTGCGCGCGCGACTCCATCTGGCACGGGCCGGCGATGAGGACGAGCGGAAGATCGTTGGCGAGCGCAAGCCCGCCGATCTCGACGCGCGCCGCGGGGGCGGCGGACGCGCTATTCATGAACGTGGCGACATTGAAGCGAATCCCTGTTCTATTTGAGGCGGCGCGCAAAGGTATTGAGGCTGCGACGCAAGGGTTTGACAGCTATTTGGCCGGCGCGTAGAGGTCATGACGTTTTATTGCGACGACTGGAGCGGGAGATGAACGCCATTGCCGGCGGGTCGAAGATGCATTCCTACGTTCAGGACGGGGTCAGGAAAAGGACGAGCGGCTCCTTCTTCCGTGGCGAACAGACGAATTTCTTTCCCTCCGACGCGTCTTACCTGACTTCGTCCGTCGTCTCCCAATATCTCGTCAACGGTCTCGTCCCGGCGCAGCCCTTCATCGACAAGGACACGCGGATCGTCGCCTTCGGATCGTGCTTCGCCGCCAACATCGCCAATTATCTCAACAAGATCGGCTATGACGTCGCAACCAAACGCGACCAGACCGCCTATGTCTCGACCATGGGCGACGGCATCGTCAACACCTTCGCCCTGCGCCAGCAGTTCGAATGGGCCTGGCTCGACAAGAAGCCCCAGTCGGCGCTCTGGCACGGCTACGACGCCGCCGAGTTTGGCTACGACGAGGCGGTGCGGCTCAGGACCGCCGAGTTGTTCGATTCGGCCGACGTCTTCGTCCTGACCCTTGGCCTCTCCGAGATCTGGTACGACGAGCCGACCGGCGAGGTGTTCTGGCGCGCCGTTCCGGCCGATCGTTACGATCCTGCGCGCCACAAGTTCCGCGTCTCGACCCACCACGAAAATCTCGTCAACCTGCTCGAGATCTACAAGCTGATCCGCCAGCGCCGGCCCGAGGCGGCGATCGTCTTCACGCTCTCGCCGATCCCGCTCACCGCGACGTTCCGGCCGATCGGCTGCCTTGCCGCCAATTCCGCCTCCAAGGCGATCCTGCGCGCCGCGCTCGACGAATTCCTGCGCGCCGCCCAGGCGCGCGACGAGAAGCTGTTCTATTTCCCGAGCTACGAAATCGTGCAGGGGCCGTTCAATAATCCGTTCCTGCCCGATCGCCGACACGTGCGCAAGCACGTCCTCGACTTCAACATGCGCGTGTTCGAGCGCTATTACTGCCTCTCCGGCGTCACCGACGCGCAGATCGAGCGCGCCTTCCGAACGGCCTTCGTCAAGGACCAGCTCGTCGACGCGGCGACACGCGCGCGTCGTCCCGACAAGCTGGCCGGCACGCCTGAGGAAAAGCGCAAGTTCAAGACCGAGGCGCGCAAGCTCGCCCGCGTCTCCGACCGCCTGCGCGAACGCGCGGCCAAGATCGCGGCGCAGGCCGACGCGCGGGCCAAGGCGAGGCGCGCGAAGCGGGCGGAGGCGTGAACGGCCGTGTGGCGACGGGGCTGAATTCAGGGAGACGCGGCGTGCGGGCTGGCTTTGCGACGCGCCGGCCTGCGCCGGGGGCGAGCTTTTCGAGGGCCGCCGCAAGCGCCCTGAGGCTCGGCGCAAGTTCCTTGGCGCTCGGCGCGGGCTTCCTTACGCTCGGCGCAAGCCTGCCGGCGGCGGCGCAGATCGCCTCCAACGACATCCTCGACTTCATGATCATGGACGTGTGCGTCGACGCCGCCGATCATATCCTGCCGGGCGTCACCCCCTATGACGCCGCCTGCTCGAAACGACGCAACATCAGAGCCGGGGAGAAGATTCCCTATCACCTGCACGATTTCCCGGCGAAGAACGCCGGCTGCGCCGGACGGCTCGGCGCAATATCGAAGGACAACATCCCCATCGAGCGCGACGGCGTCACGCGCGTCGTCAGCTTCTACGACAAGGGGGTCGACCATTCCTGCCCCGACGTCGCGCCGAACGCGCCGCGCTTCGGCGAACTCGAGAGCGCGGGCGAGGGCGGCTCGGTGCAATGGGCCGACGACGGCTACGGCTTCATTATGGGCAGCTGGAGCCCGGTCGCCCTGTCGTCGTGGCGCACGCCGCTGTGCCAGGAGAATCCGAACTCCTCGCGCAGGTTCGCGCGCGCCTGGGTGATCGGCCCGGCGAAGCTGCCGCCGCGCGGCGTCGCCGGCGTCGGCGTCTTCGCCGCCAAGCACGAGAGCGGCGATCCGGCGGCGACCGCCGGCTCCTGTCCGAGGGCGTACGGGCGCAGCGCCAATGTCTGGGTGCGGGACGAGGTGGCTTTCAAGAGCGGGCATACGCTCGAGGCGCTTGTCTCCGATCATTTCTCGAAGGACGTCACCAGCCCGAGGGGCGCCGACGCCATGCAGATCGAGCGCACCTACTGGACCAAGGAGTTCGGCCTGTCGCGCTGGGAGAAGTGGGCGCGCGCCGACTGGGTCCATCCGCGCTCGGGCAAGAGCGCGATGGATCTCGCGCAGACGCTGTACGCGAGCGGCATGTGCTCCGATCCCTATATGCGCAAGCGCGCGCCGAGCCCGAAGCTGACGATAGGCCCGGCCGAGGGCGCGCCAGCCGGCGTCTACGCCCAGACCGTGACGGTCGGCGGACAATCGCATCAGTGGGTCATGACGCTGTGCCGCGACTACACCAACGTCGTCGTCGACGAGAACGGCGGCCTCGAGCCCAAATGGGGCGAGGCGATCAGCCCGGCCTATTGGGCGCGCTGAGCGTTCCCTCCGAGAGTCCGCTCCAGGCCGCGGCTCAGGGGCCCGCGCCGCGCCCCGTCTCGGCGGCCAGCGGCGCGGCGAGCAGCTTGTCGATGCGCCGTCCGTCGAGGTCGACGACCTCGATCCGCCAGTTTTCGTAGGCGAAGGATTCGCCGACTTCGGGTAGGTGGCCGAGCTGGGTCAGCACGAAGCCGGCCGCGGTATGGAAATGGCGGTCCTTCGGCGCCCTGACGCCGAGGCGCTGGAAGGTCTCGTCGGCGGGCGTCATGCCGTCGATCAGCAGCGAGCCGTCGGCGCGCTCGACGATGTCGGGGTCGAACCCTTCGGCGTCCGGCAGGTCGCCGGCCATCGCCTGCAACAGGTCGGTCTGGGTGACGATGCCCTCGAGCACGCCATATTCGTCGAGGATCAGGGCGAGGCGCACCGGCGCCGCCTTGAACTGCTCCAGCACCCTGAAGATCGACATGCTCTCGTGCACCACGAGCGGCTCGCGCACCACGGCGAGCGGGTCGAGCTCGCGCCCGTCGAGGACCTGATGCAGCAGGTCCTTCTTCAGGACCATGCCGAGCGGCTCGTCGATCGAGCCGCGCCCGACGAGCAGCTGCTCGTGGGCGCAGTCGCGGATGGTGTTCAGCACCTCCTGCCGGCTGTCCTCGACGTCGATCCATTCGACCTCGGTGCGCGGCGTCATGATGTCGCCGATGCGCCGCTCGCCGATGTTGAGGACGCGCACGACGACCTCCTCCTGCGCCTCCTGCAGGATGCCGGCCTCCTGGCTCGCCTGGATCAGCAGCTTCAGCTCCTCGGCCGAATGCATCGAGCCCTCGCCGGCGCCGGGCTTCAGGCCGAAGGCGCGCAGCACGAGGTTGCCGAGCCCGTTCAGCACGTAGATCGCCGGACGCAGCAGGAACAGGAACAGGCGCAGCGGGCGCACGACGAACAGCGCCGTCGCCTCGCTGCGCTGCAGGGCGAGGCTTTTGGGCGCGAGCTCGCCGAGCACGATGTGCAGCGAGGTGATGAGGATGAAGGCGATCGCCACGGCGACGGCGTGCGAGCCCGCCGCGGCGAGGAAGGCCGGCAGGGCGGCGAGCCAGGGGGCGATCAGATGGGCGAGCGCCGGCTCGCCGATCCAGCCGAGGCCGAGCGATGAGATGGTGATGCCGAGCTGGGTCGCCGCGAGGTTGGCGTCGAGCTGGTCGACGGCGCGCTGCAGCGGCGCGGCGTTGGCGCGCCGCTCGGCGACGAGCTCGGCGACCCGGCTGCGCCTGACGGCGACGAGGGCGAATTCCGCGGCGACGAAAAAGCCGTTGGCGGCGACGAGGACCAGGACGGCGAGGACGCCGAGGCCGTCGGAAACAGAGAGACCGCCGGACGCGGGCATCGACTCCTCTTGGGACGCGGCGACGCCCGCTCAAGGGGCGCCGGCCGAGCTTATAGCATGGCCGCGCCCGTTTGGCAGGCCGCGCCGCGCGTTTCCAAAAGTCGCGCCGCGCGTTTCCAAAAGCCGCGCCGCGCGTTTCAGAGGCCGAGCGCGCGCGCGGCGGCGCGCGCGCCGCAGCCGCCCGGCGAGATAGACGGCGAGCCGCGCGGCGATCGCGCGGGAGAGCTCCGGGCGCGGCGCGAGAAAGGCGCGCAGCGGCGCGAGCGGCAGCGCCCAGCACGTCGTCTCGCCCAGCGCGACGACGTCGGCGGGCGCCGGCGCCTCGTCGAACAGCGCGAGCGCGCCGACGCAGGAGCCGGGGCCGAGATCGCCGGCCGGCGCGGGCGCGCCATCCCCGGCGCGCGCTATGACCGCGAGCCGGCCGGCCGAAACGAGCAGCAGCTCGCGCGTCGGCTCGCCGGCCCGCGCGACGCGCGCGCCGCGCGCGAAGACGCGTCGGGCGGGCGGCGCGGCCTCGAGCAGTTTTTTGCGCTCGGCGGGCGGCAGGGCGGCGAGAAGGTCGGCGTCGCCGGGCGCGAGCTCGGCCGCCGTCGGCGCGCCGGCGCCGAGCAGAAGCTCCTCGGCGGCTTCGAGCGCGGCGTCGAGCGAGGGCGCGCTCGCGCAGTCGAAGCGGTCGGCGAGCTCGGGCGGCGGCGCGGCGAGGATCAGCGTCCGGTCCGGCTCTCGCGGGGCGCGCAGGAAAACCTCGAACAGCACCAGCGCGCCCGGCTCTACGCGCGGCGCGCGGGCGAAGTCGAGGATCACCGCCCGCGCGCCGTCGCGCAGCCCCTCGCCGGCGCGGCGCAGCAGGCGCTCGGCGGCGGCGGGGCAAAGGTCGCCCTGCGCGGCGACGACGATGACCTCGTTCGCCAGCGCGTCGAGCTGCGTCTCCCCGGCGCGCGGGCGGCGCCCCGGGCGCAGCTCGCCGCCGCGCAGGACCCGCTCGCGCGCGAGGGCCGGCGGCTGGCGCAGGCAATGCAACGACAGGAGCTCGGAGAGGCGTCGGCAGGCGGCGACGCCGCGCACGCTGTTGCCGAAGCGGTCGAGCGGCGGGGCGAAGGCGGCGAGGCCGAACTGGCCGGGCGCGACGGCGACGATCGCCCCGGCGACGCCGCTCTTGGCCGGCAGCCCGACCTCATAGGCCCACTGGCCGGCGTAGTCGTACATGCCGCATGTCAGCATCACGGTGAGCACGTCGCCGACGTGCGTCTGCGACAGCGCCCGCTCGCGCGTCAGCGGATTGACCCCGCCATTGGCCAGCGTCGCCGCCATCAACGCAAGGTCGCGCACGTCGACGAGCGCCGCGCTCTGGCGGAAATAGACGTCGAGCGCGTCGTCGGGGCTCGCCTCGATCATGCCGGAGTTGAGCATCAGCCAGGCGATGGCGCGGTTGCGGTGGCCTGTCTCCTCCTCGCTGCGGAACGCCGCCTCGTCGATGGCGAGCGGGCGGCCGGCGAAGCGCGACAGCGCGGCGAGCATCGCCCCGGCGCGCGCCTCGCGCGTTGCGCCGGGAAACAGCGCCGAGACGGCGATCGCGCCGGCGTTGACCATCGCATTGAAGGGCCGGTTGGCGACGCTGTCGAGCACGACGGCGTTGAAGGCCTCGCCCGTCGGCTCGACGCCGACCTTGCGCAGCATGGCCTCGCGCCCGAGACGGTCGAGCGCCGCGCCATAGGCGAAGGGTTTCGCCGCCGACTGGATGGTGAAGCGCGCCGCCGCGTCGCCCGCGACATAGACCTTCCCGTCGACCGTCGCGACGGCGACGGCGAGGCTGTCCGGATCGGCCGCCGCGAGCGCCGGGATGTAGGAGGCGACCTCGCCGCCCTCGACGAAGCGCAGCTCCGCGAGAAGCGCGTCGAGGATGACCTGCAGGGGTTCTTTCGCCACGAAAGCTCTCCGCGCCGGCGCCCATGGTAGCGCCGCCCTCCGCGCGCGCAACCTGTCGCGGGGCTTGAGCGCGGCGCGCCTTTCGTCCATCAAGCGCGCGGCGCGCTCGGCGCCGGGAGAGCGAGATGCCGGAGACCATCGCCGTCGACCTCGACGACACGCTGATCGACACCAATCCCGCCCTGTTCGCATGGGTCGAGGCGACGCGCGGCGCGCCGGTCGATCCGGCCGACGCCGCCGCCTACCGGCTCGCCGCCACCGAGGCCGAGACGCTCGCCCTCATCAGCGCCTTCTACGACGCGCCGGAACATGACGCGCTCGCCGCGCTCGCCGGCGCGCGCGAGGCCTGCGCCGCGCTGAAGGGCGCGGGCGCCCGGCTCGTCGTCGTCACCGCGCGCCGGCCGGAGGCGGCGGGCGTCACCGAGCGCCTCGTCGAGCGGCTGTTCGCCGGGCTGTTCGCGGAGGTGCGCGCGGTCGGCGACGAGCCCGACAAGGTGCGGGCGATCCGCGCCGCCCGCGCGGGCCTGCTCATCGACGACAACGCGCGCCAGATCCGGCGCGCCGCGGCGGCCGGCGTGCCGACCATCCTGTTCGGCGACCTGCCGTGGAACCGCGCCCTCGCCTGGCCGCGGCGGGCGGCGTCCTGGGCCGAGGTCGGCGGGCTCGTCGCGGCGGGACGCTGAAAGCCCCTCGCGCCGGCGCCGATCCTCGTCTATAGGCCCTGCGCCCGCATGTCGCAGGAGCGCGAAGACACCTCATGACCGACGCCCCGGCCGGACCCTTCAGCGCGTTGCGGACGCTCGCCGCGCGCCATCGCGCCGAGCTGCGCCTCGCCGTGCGCGTCACCGTGGCGACGCTGCTCACTTATATATTATCGCTCGTCCTGCATGTGCCGCAGGTGCTGTGGACGGTGCTCACCGCCGTCATCATGTCGCAGCTGAGCCTCGGGCGCTCGGTCAAGGCGACGCTCGACTACTTCGCCGGCACGGTTGGCGGGGCCCTGATCAGCGGCGCGGCGGCGGTCGCCGTGCCGCACCAGGGCGAGTTCGGCTATTTCCTCCTGCTCGCCGTCGCCATCCCGCCGATCGCGCTTCTCGCCGCGCTGAAGCCGCGCTTCTCCTCGGCGCCCATGACGGCGGTGATGGTGCTGCTCGCGCCGACGATCATCCACGCGACGCCGCTCGAATCGGCGGCCGATCGGGTTATGGAGGTGATGCTCGGCGGCCTCGTCGCGCTGGCGGTCTCCTTCCTCGTGCTGCCCTCGCGCGCCCATGCGCTGAGCCTCGAGCAGGCCGACGCCATGCTCGCCCGCATGGCCGAGGCGCTGCGGGCGCTGCTGTCGGGCTGCGCGCAGCCGCTCGATCAGGAGCGGATCGTCGAGATCCAGAGCGGGCTCGGTCCGGCGCTGAACCGGCTCGAGACCTTCGTCGACGAGGCGCGGCGCGAGCGCGCGCCCTATCGCGGCGAGGATTTCGCCCTCGCGCCGCTGCTGCGGATGCTGATGCGGCTGCGTCACGACCTCGTCATCATCGGCCGCGCCGCGCTCGAGCCGCTGCCCGAGGCGCTGCGCGGCAAGCTCGCCGGCCCGATCGCCCGCGTCGCGGAGGAGGGCGCGCAATTCCTCGAGGCGAGCGGCCGGGCGCTGGTTGGGGGTCCGCGCCCTTCGCTCGACGCGTTCGAGGCGGCGCTCGACGATTACGACCGCGAGATCGCCGTCTACCGGCAGGCGGGCTTCACCCGTCCGCTCTCGGTCGACGAGCTCGAGCGGCTGTTCGCGCTCGGCTTCGCGCTCGACCAGCTGCGCCGCGACGTCGCCGAGCTGTCGAGATGGAGCGCGGATTTCCTGGCCGGGCCGCATTGAGGGCGCGGAGGCGCCCGGTCCCTGTTCGAGAAGGCCGAAAATCGATGATCAACTTCATTCTTCCCGGCCTGCTCGCGGTCGCCGCGGGCGCGGGCGTCGTGCTGCAGCAGGCGCTGAACGCGAATCTGCGAAGCGCGCTGAACTCGGCGGCGTGGGCGGGCTTTGCGAGCTTCGCCGTCGGCTTCGTCTGCATGGCGCTGCTCGCGCTGGCCTCGCGCGATCCGCTCCCCGCGGCCGGCGTCGCCGCGCGCATCCCGTGGTGGGCGTGGACCGGCGGCCTGTTCGGCGCGATCTTCATCGGCCTCGCCATCGTCCTCGTGCCGCTGCTCGGCGCGGCGACCTTCATCGCGCTGCTCGTCGCCGGCCAGATGCTGGCGTCCGTCGCCTTCGACCACTTCGGCTGGCTGGGCCTCGCCCAGCGGCCGATCGACCTGCCGCGCCTCGCCGGCGTCGCCTTCCTGATCGGCGGCGTGATCCTGATACGGCGTTGAGCGCGCCGGCCGCGCCGAGCGTCCGCCGCAGCGCCCGCGGTTGACCTTCGCGCTTTCTGAACGGATCATGAGAATCCGAAGGGCCGGCTGGCCCGGCAGGGCGGGACGACCCGTCCCGGGAGGCGCGATTTGACCATTGCTTCGGCCGCGCTCGCGAGCGCGGCGCAAGAGGGCCTGACGCCGGAGACCGAAGGCTCCGCCGTCCTGCCGCGCCTTCTGGAGCTTCGGGCGTTCCTCGAAAAGAGCCTCATCGGCGGACAGACGCTCGTCGAGCGGCTCCTCGTCGCGCTTCTCTCCGACGGCCATGTCCTCATCGAGGGCGCGCCCGGCCTCGCCAAGACGCGCGCCGTCAAGCTGCTCGCCGAAGGCCTCGACGCGCCGCTCTCGCGCATCCAGTGCACGCCCGACCTGATGCCCGCCGACCTCACCGGCACGTCGGTCTGGCGCCCCGACCGCGGCGTGTTCGAATTCGTCGCCGGGCCGATCTTCCATTCCCTCGTCCTCGTCGACGAGATCAACCGCGCCCCGCCGAAGGTGCAGTCGGCGCTGCTCGAGGCGATGGCCGAGCGCCAGACGACGGCGGCGGGCGTCACGCACAAGCTGCCGGACCCGTTCATGGTCGCCGCGACGCAGAACCCGATCGAGCATGAAGGCACCTTTCCGCTGCCCGAGGCGCAGCTCGACCGCTTCATGCTGCACGCCGAGGTCAAGGCGCCCGACGCCGCCGCGGAGCGGGCGATCCTCGACCTCGTCGAGGAGGAGGGGATCGCCGGCCCGCCGCCGCCCGCCGCGCGCCTTTCGGCGCAGGACGTGCGCGCCGCGCGCAGGGCGGCGCAGGCCGTCTATCTGTCGCCGGCGGTGCGCGACTACATCGTGCGCCTCACCTCCTCGCTGCGCGGGACGGCGCTGCCCGACCTCGCGCGCAAGATCGAGCATCCGCCCTCGCCGCGCGGCGCGATCGCGCTCGCCCGCGGCGCCAAGGCGCGCGCCTTCCTCCACGGCCGCGACCACGCGACGCCGCAGGACGTCGCCGAGCTCGCCGTCGACACGCTGTCGCATCGGCTGATCCTCGCCTGGCGGGCGGTCGCCGACGGCGCGACGCCGCGCTCAGTGGTGCTGGAGCTGCTCGACGCCGTCGAGCCGCACTAGGCCGATGCGCGCGCTTCAAAGGCTGCGCGCCGCCTTCGGCGCCGATCCGCCCGAGAGGCGCAATTCGCCGCCCGCCGCCGGCGCGCTCGACGTCGACCATCTCATCCGGCTGCGCCATCTCTCCTTGCGCCTCGAGGCGACGCGCGCCCCGCCGCGCTCCAGCCTGCCGGGCGAGGCGGCGCACAGGCGGCGCGGGCGCGGCCTCGAGGTCCATGACGTGCGCGCCTGGAGCGAGGGCGACGACCTGCGCCACCTCGACCGCAACGTCACCGCCCGCACCGGCGAGCCGCATGTGCGCGCCTTCCGCGAGGAGCGCGAGCGTGCGGTCCTGCTCGTCGCCGACTTCCGCCCCTCCATGGTCTTCGGCACGCGCCGCGTGTTGCGCGCCGCCGCCGCCGCCGAGGTTCTCGCCCTTCTCGGCTGGCGCGCGGCGCGCGAGGGCCGCGTCGGGCTGATGGTCCTTTGCGCGGAAGGAACGCGGCTGACGCGCTACGGGCGCGGGACGCGGGCGATGCTCGCGGCGATCGGCGCGCTCGCCGAAGCCTATCGCGAGGCGCTGTCCGCCCCCGCGCGCGAGGACCCGCCGCTCGACGCCCTGCTCGAGGAGGCCGACGGGCTCGCCGGCAAGAGCGGCGCGCTCGTCGTCGCGACCGCCCTCGACGCGGAGGGCGCGGGCTTCGCGGACGTCGTCGAGCGGATCGCGCGGGCGCGCGGCCTCTCCTTCGCGCTGATCGCCGACCGGTTCGAGACCGCGCCCCCGCGCGGCGTCTACCCATATGCGACGTCGGGCGGCGCCGCCGGCTGGCTGGAGGTCGGCGCCGCAAGGCCTGCGCCCGACGAGCGCGAGGCGCGGCTGCGCCGGCTCGGGGCGCGGGCGCTGGTCCTCGATTCGGGCGCGGCGCCCGAGACGACGGCCATGGAGCTGAAGCGCCTCGATGACTGAGCTCGACGACGCGCTCGCCGCGCTGCGGCCGATCCGCCTGCCCGCCGACGCCGGCGAGCCGGCGCTGCTCGCCGCCATGGCGCTGGCCGGCGCGCTCGCCGGCCTCGCCCTCGCCGCGCTGGCCTTTCTCCTCGTCCGCCGCCGCGCCGGCCC
>NZ_JAYRLA010000036.1:0-2071 GCF_041905455.1 Methylocella sp.
TCAGCGCTCGCGGGAGGAAATAAATGTCGAAATATATTGGGGCCATCGATCAAGGCACCACCAGCACGCGTTTCATCATTTTCGACCGCAACGGCCAGATCGTCGGCCTTTCGCAAAAGGAGCACACGCAGATTTATCCGAAGCCCGGCTGGGTCGAGCATGACGCGGAGGAGATCTGGGCGAACACCCGCGCGGTCATCGCGGGCGCGCTGGAGAAGAGCGGCCTCACGGCCATCGACTTCGCCGCCGTGGGGGTCGCCAACCAGCGCGAGACCTGCCTTCTGTGGGATCGCCAAACCGGCAAGCCCCTCTCCAACGCCCTCGTCTGGCAGGACGCCCGCACAGACCAGATCGTCAAGCGCCTCGCCGCCGAAGGCGGCCGGGACCGCCTCAGAGTCAAGACCGGCCTTCCGCTCGCCACCTATTTCTCCGGGCTCAAGCTCAACTGGATCCTCGCCAACGTGCCCGGAGCCCGCGAGAGGGCCACATCCGGCGACGCCCTATTCGGCACCATCGACTCCTGGCTTTTGTGGAACCTCACCGGCGGAGTCGACGGCGGCGTCCACGTCACCGACGTCACCAACGCCTCGCGAACCCAGCTCATGGACCTCGCGACGCTTTCCTGGGACGACGACCTCCTCGAGCTGTTCGGCGCGCCGCGCGCCTGCCTGCCGCGCATCGTCTCGTCTTCGGAAATCTACGGCGCGGCCCGCGCGCCGCTCGCCGGGGCGCCGATCGCGGGCGTTCTCGGCGACCAGCAGGCGGCCCTGTTCGGGCAGGCGTGCCTGAGGCCGGGCGAGGCGAAGAACACCTATGGCACCGGCAACTTCATGCTGATGAACATCGGCGAGAAGCCGTTCCATTCGACCTGCGGCCTCATCACCACCGTCGCCTACAAGCTCGGAAACCTCTCCGCCGTCTACGCGCTCGAAGGCTCGATCGCCATCACCGGAGCGCTGGTGCAATGGCTGCGCGACAATCTCGGCGTGATCCAGGTCTCGGCCGAGGTCGAGACCCTCGCCCGCACGGTCGAAGACAATGGCGACGTCTATTTCGTGCCGGCCTTCTCGGGCCTCTACGCCCCGCATTGGAAAGAGGACGCCCGAGGCGTCGTCTGCGGCCTCACGCGCTTCGCCAACAAGGGTCATATCGCCCGCGCGGCGCTTGAGGCGACGGCGTATCAAACGCGCGAAGTGCTCGACGCCATGGTGAAAGATTCGGGCGTGGCCATTCGCGAGTTGCGCGCCGACGGCGGCATGGTCGTGAACGAGCTGCTCATGCAGTTTCAGGCCGACCTCCTCGACGCGCCTGTGGTGCGTCCCCGGGTGATCGAGACCACCGCGCTTGGGGCCGCCTACGCGGCGGGCCTCGCTGTGGGCTATTTCCAGTCCCCTCAGGAAATCGTCGAGAACTGGGGGATCGACAAGCGATGGCTCCCGCAGATGAATGAGGAGCGCCGCCGGCGGCTGTTCGGCGCCTGGCGCAAGGCGGTCGACCGCTCGTTGGGCTGGGCGAGCTGACTTTCAAAGGGCGGACGACGCGGCGGCCGGCCTGTCCGCCGCTCCGATCTAAGCGCAAGGAATCCGGAAGAGACCCGATGCGCTCATGCGCTGCGCTTCTCAGGTTCTTCTGCTGGCTTCGGCTCAACAGGAAACAGATGCGCGTCCTCGCATCTTCTTCGTCGGGCAGGTCGCCGCTCGGGACAAGCTGCGCAGCCTCGCCCAAAAAACGGCGCTCTCACGCAGCGCTGCGCGGTGGTCGCCATAGAACAAGGCGTCTTCCGCGATCTCGACGCCGAACATCTCCTCGAGAGCGACGGCCTGCGCGCAAAGCTGGCCCGCGCACCTGAGGCCCTCACACCTTACAAGTTTATCTGCAAAAGGTGGACAATCGAACCTGAACGATTCAAACTCGATTCAATCTATCAAATACCGGGACTGAACATCTAGGGCCTGTCGTCATTTAGGGGCTTCCGGCGCGCTGGAAACTTCGATTCATAGAAGGTCAGCCATTTTGGAGCTGACCGGTGCGACGCTACAGCCTTCGCGACTCCCAATGGGAGCGCATCCGC
>NZ_JAYRLA010000012.1:0-110174 GCF_041905455.1 Methylocella sp.
GATCAATCAGTTCCGTCGCCTCGTCGTCCGCTATGAGCGACACGCCGACCTCTACCGCGCCTTTATCGTCCTCGCCGCCGCTATCATTTGCTTCAGGGCCTTGAGACGGTTTTGTTAGGCGCTCTTAATCGCAGCGTCCGTCAACATTCTTGCGCCACCTCCAAAAAGTACCGTCAAGCGGTTTTGGGAGGCTTTCCGCGACAAAATACCCATTTATTCAATGGCTTATGCCATAAAAAGTACCGTCACGAGCCTCAATTCTCGTGACGGTACTTTCAAAATCGACGGGGATCAATATCGGCAAGGACCGTCAACGGTGACGGTACATTCAATCTCTGCCCCTCGATAGAAGTCGATAGGCATCGGCATAAAAATTATTTTATTTCAGCTACTTATATCGGGTTCTGGCGTAAAATCGGCGACGTTCGGATAGACCTGAATCATTCCCACTCGATCGTGCCCGGCGGCTTCGAGGTCACGTCGTAGACTACGCGGTTGACGCCCTTGACTTCGTTGACGATGCGCGTGGCGGCCTTGCCGAGGAAGCCCATGCCGAAGGGATAGAAGTCGGCCGTCATGCCGTCAACCGAGGTCACGGCGCGCAGGGCGCAGACGAATTCATAGGTGCGCCCGTCGCCCATCACGCCGACCGTCTGCACCGGCAACAGCACGGCGAAGGCTTGCCAGATCTCGTCGTAAAGCCCGGCCTTGCGGATCTCGTCGAGATAGATCGCGTCGGCTTGTCGCAATATCTCCAGCTTCTCCGGCGTCACGCCGCCGGGCAGGCGGATGGCGAGGCCGGGCCCCGGGAAGGGGTGGCGCCCGACGAAGGCCTCGGGCAGGCCGAGCTCGCGGCCGAGCGCGCGCACCTCGTCCTTGAACAATTCGCGCAGCGGCTCGACGAGCTTCATGTTCATGCGCTCGGGCAGACCGCCGACGTTGTGATGCGACTTGATGGTGACGGACGGGCCGCCGGAAAACGACACGCTCTCGATCACGTCCGGATAGAGCGTGCCCTGCGCCAGAAACTCCGGCGCGCCGCGCCCGTCGGCGGCGATCTTCTTCGCCTCGGCCTCGAAGCAGGAAATGAACAGCCGGCCGATGATCTTGCGCTTCTCCTCCGGATCCTTGATCCCGGTCAGCGCGCCCAGAAAGAGATCACGCGCCTCGACGTGATGCAGCGGGACGTTGTAATGGCCGCGGAACAGGCTCACCACCTCCTCAACCTCGCCCTGGCGCAACAGCCCGTGGTCGACGAAGACGCAGGTCAAGCGGTCGCCGATCGCCTCGAAGATCAACACCGCCGCGACGGCGGAATCGACGCCTCCAGACAGGCCGCATAACACCCTGCCCTCGCCGACCTGCGCGCGGATCGCGGCGATCGCCTCCTGCCGGAAGGCGCCCATGGTCCAGTCGGATTTCAGCCCGGCGACCTTGCGCACGAAATTGGAGATGAGCTTCGCCCCGTCCGGCGTGTGGGCGACCTCGAGGTGGAACTGCACGCCATAGAATTTTCGCGCCTCGTCGGCGATGGCGGCGAAGGGAGCGCTGGGCGAGGCGGCGATCACAGAAAATTCGGGCGGAAGCACGCTCACCGCGTCGCCGTGGCTCATCCACACGGGATAGCTCTTGCCCTGCTCCCACACCCCCTCGAACAGCGGGCTGTCGGCGATGATCTCGACCTCGGCGCGGCCGAATTCGCGGCTGTGGCTCGAGCCCGCCACCACTTCGCCGCCAAGCTGTTGCGCCATGGTCTGCTCGCCGTAGCAGATGCCGAGCACAGGGACGCCCGCCGCAAACAGCCCCTGAGGCGCGCGCGGCGAGCCTTCCTCCAGCACCGAGCTCGGGCCGCCCGACAGGATGACCGCCTTGGGGGCGAGCTCGGCGAAGGCCTTCTCGGCCGACTGGAACGGCGCGATCTCGCAATAGACGCCGGCCTCGCGCACGCGCCGCGCGATGAGCTGCGTCACCTGCGAACCGAAATCGACGATCAGCACCTTGTCGTGGCGCCTGACGATCGTTTCATAAAGCTGGTCTTGCGCCATGGATTAAAGCCTTCGCGATAAAAAATCCGCTTATTGCATCGACGGCGGGGGCGCAAGCGCAGGCCCGCGAACCGCGCGGCGCGTGCGCGAGGCCGGCGTCGTTTTGGGAAAGACCTATCCGCGTCCGATCATCGACCACGACGCCGCCCGCGCGCGGGCGCTCGCGGCCTTCGAGCGGGTCAAGGCGGCTTCACCCTGAACGGTCGGCCCGGCGCGCGGCGCGCTTCATCGCCGCGAAGAACAGCGGATAGGGCAGAAGCCGCGCCGCCTTGAAGACGAAGGCGAGACGGCGCGGAAAGGCGATCTCGAAACGGCTCGTCGCGAAGCCGTCGCAGATGACCTTCGCCGCCGTCCGCGCGTTCATGACGAACGGCATGTCGAAATCGGCGTGTTCCGTCATCGCGGTCTCGACGAAGCCCGGATTGACGATCTGCACGACGATTCCCTCGCGCGCGAGGCTCATGCGCAGCGCCTCGGCCATATAGATGAGCGCCGCCTTGCTCGCGCCGTAGGCCGTCGAGCCGGGCACGCCGCCATAGCCCGCGAGCGAGGCGGTGAAGGCGAGGCGCCCGGCGCCTCGCGCGCGCATGGCGTCGATAAGCGGGCCGAGGCAGTTGATCGCGCCGCCGACGTTGACCTCGAAGGTGCGCCAGGCGATTTCGACGTCGAAGCGCTCGCGCTCGGACGCGAAATAGACGCCGTGGTTGAGGAAGGCGAGCGCGATCGGCCCGAGCTCGCGTTCGACGCGCGCGATCGTCGCGGCCATATGCGTGCGGTCGAGGACGTCGCCCGGAAAGGCGCAGACGCCTGGCGCTTGCGCGGCGAGAGCTTCGAGCTCGCCGGCGCGCCGGCCCGACGCGGCGACGCGAAAGCCGCGGGCGGCGAGCTCGCGCGCGACCTCGGCGCCGATCCCCGAGCTCGCGCCCGTGACGAAGGCGACCTTCGCAGCGCTCAAGCCGGGCTCACGGGCGGCTCGCCGAAAGGGCGAGGTCCGGCGCCGGCGCCATCCGCGCGAGCCGCGCGCCGGCCCGCTTCAAAATGTCGCCGAAGGCGGGGGAGAGAAGAAAGCTCAGCTCGCGCTCGCGCGTCAGGGTCACGGGATCGGCGAGCACCAGCTCCTCGTCGCAATAGCCGGGGTGACACATGACGAGATGGCGCGGCCCGCGGGCGCGCAGATAGGCGGCGAAATCGGCGGCGTAGTCGCAGCATGGGTCGAAGCGGGAGAAGCCGGAGAAGCCTTCGTTGGTGACGTAGCCGCGCCGGCGCGCCTCGCGAGAGAAGCCGGCCGCGAGCCAGGCGATCCCGAGCGCCTTCTTCAGCTCGCCGCCGCGCCGCAAGATGCGCGAGGGGCGGTCGGCGCTGTCGCGCAGCCAGAGCCTGCCGGCGAGGCCGCGCCGGTCGAGCTCGTCGAGCAGCCACACGCGGATCTGCGGCAGGATCTGCACATGCTGATGCCCGTCGACGAAATCGGGCGCGGCGTCGTAATGGTCGCAGAAGGCGTCGAGCTGGCGCGCGATCTCGCGCCTGATCTCGCGCTCCGGGAGGTCGCCGCGCCGCGCCGCGCGCGCGAGCGCGCCGATCTGCGGCAGATGGCCCGAAGGAGCGAAGGCGGGCATCGTCGTCAGCGGCGCGCCGAGCGTGAGGTTGAGATGAAGCCCGACGTCCGCCCGCGCCTTGAAGCGGCGCAGAGCGCGCCCCCCCGAACGCCAGCCCGCACGCGTCGTCATCGCGCTCGTCGCGCTGAGGCGTCCGGCCTCGAGCGCTTCGATCACGCCGCGGTTGACCCCGGCCGAAAGCCCGAAGTCATCCGCGCACAGGCTGATCGCGGCGCTTCGCCCGCTGGCGCGCTCGTCAAGCTTCTCCATGGCCGCCTCCTGCAAGGCGCATTCGCGTCGCGCCGGCGCATGCGCCATGGCGCTCACGCCTAATTTTAGACCTCGCCTTGCGCAATTCAACGTCAAAGCCTAGAGCAACGCCCTCATGAAGGGCCGGCCGCGGCCGCGCAGGCGAGGATGAGCCCCCATGCATGCCGACGAAGCAAGACCGCGCGCCGAGCTTTCCGTCGTCGTCCCGATCTACAACGAGGCGCAGAACCTGCGCCCGCTGCTCGAACGCCTTTCGCCCGTCCTTGAATCCTGCGCGCGCTCCTTCGAGATCGTCTTCGTCGACGACGGATCGAGCGACGAGTCGATCGACATCCTGCGCAAGGCGCACGACCTCGACCCGAGGGTGCGGCTCGTCTCGTTCAGCCGCAATTTCGGCAAGGAGATCGCGATCGCCGCCGGGCTCGACCACGCCTGCGGCGAGGCGGTCGTCATCATGGACGCCGACCTCCAGCATCCGCCCGAGATGATCCGCGCCTTCGTCGACAAATGGCGCGAGGGCTACAAGAACGTCTATGGCCAGCGCATCGACCGGTCGGCCGACTCGGCCATGCGCCGCGCCCTGACGCAGCGGTTCTATCATCTGTTCGCCCGCCTCGGCGAAACCGAGCTGCCCGCCGGCGCGGGAGATTTCCGCCTCCTCGACGCGCAGGCCGTGAACGCGCTGCGCACGATGCGCGAGCGCGCGAGGTTCTCGAAGGGGCTTTACGCCTGGATCGGCTTCAGCTCCGCCGGGGTGCCCTTCGACGTCGCCGAGCGCCACGCCGGCCAGTCGAAATTCAGCTACCGCAAGCTGACCCATTTCGCCCTCGACGGGCTGATGTCCTTCACCACCGCGCCGCTGCGCATCTGGACCTATGTCGGGCTCGCGACCTCCGCGCTCGCGCTCGCGCTCGCCTTCTTCTTCCTGCTGCGCACGCTGATCCTCGGCGTCGACGTTCCCGGCTACGCCTCGCTGATCGTGTCGATCACCTTCTTCGCCGGCGTCCAGCTGCTCTCGCTCGGAATCCTTGGCGAATATGTCGGACGCATCTTCTCCGAGGTGAAGGGCCGGCCGCTCTATCTCGTCGCCGAACGGCTCGGCCTCGACGAGCACGACGACGGCGCGCGGCGCAGGGCGCCTTCCGATCCGGCGACGCCCCGCCCCTACGTCGCCTGAGCCCTGAATGTACAAGAACCTGCTCTCGGTCGGCGGCCTCACGCTTCTGTCGCGGGCGACGGGCTTCCTGCGCGACGTCGTGCTCGGCGCCGTGCTCGGCGCCGGGCTCCTCGCCGACGCCTTCGTGGTGGCGCAGCGCCTGCCCAACCATTTCAGGGCGATCTTCGGCGAAGGCGCCTGGAACGCCGCCTTCGTGCCGACCTACTCGCGCGTGCTGCAGGGCGAAGGGCTCGAGGGCGCGCGGCGCTTTTCGGGTCAGATCTTCGTCGGCCTCCTCATCCTTCAGCTCATTCTGCTGGCGCTGGCGTTCGTGTTCACGCCGACGCTCATCGACCTGCTGGCGCCGGGCTTCCGCAACGAGCCGGAAAAATTCGAGCTCACCCAGACGCTGACCCGCATCACCTTTCCCTATCTCGCCTTCGTCACGCTGGTGACGCTGCAGTCGGGCGCGCTCAACGCGCATGGCCGCTTCGTGGCGGCGGCCTTCGCGCCGGTGCTGATGAACCTGTCGATGGTCGCCTTCCTCGCCGTCGCCTTCCTTTTTCCAAACGCGGGCGCCGCCGCCGCGTGGGGCCTTGCGGCGTCGGGCGCGATGCAGCTCGCCCTGACCACGTTCGCGGCGTGGCGCGCAGGGATTCTCGAAATTTTCAGCCTGCCGCGCCTCACCGCCGAGACGAAGCAGTTCCTCGCCATGCTCGGCCCGGCGGTGATCGGCTCGGCCGGCGTGCAAATCGCGCTGTTCGCCGACACCATCATCAGCTCGCTGCTGCCGACCGGCGGCCCCTCCTCCATCTATTACGCCGACCGCATCTACCAGCTGCCGCTCGGCGTCATCGGCATCGCCGCCGGCACGGTGCTGCTGCCGCAGATGAGCCGGCTCCGCGCCGCCGGACGGTCCGACGACGCGCTGCGCGCGCAAAACCGCACGGCCGCGGTCTCGCTGGCGCTGACCGCGCCCTTTTTCGTGGCCTTCCTGACCATTCCCGACCTCATCATGAAAGGCGTGTTCGTGCGCGGCGCCTTCACCGCGTCCGACGCGCACGCCGCGGCGAACGTCCTCGCCGCCTATGGCCTCGGCATTCTCGCGGTGGTGCTGCTGCGCTCGGCCGTGCCGAGCTTCCAGGCGGCGGGCGACACGCGCGTCCCGATGGCGGCCGCGCTGATCGCCGTCGCCGCCAACGTCGCGCTCAAGATCGCCCTGTTCACGCCGCTCGGCGCGCCGGGCCTCGCCGCGGCCACGTCGTTCGGCGCCTGGGTCAACCTCGTCCTCATCACGCTTCTGGCCATGCGGCGCGGACTGATGCGGCCGGACGCCCTGCTCGTCAAGACCGCCGCCTGCGCCGGCGCGGCGTCCCTCGTCCTCGCTGTTTTCGCCCTCTTCGCGCGCGCGCCGCTCGCCGATCTCGCGCGCCACGCCGGCCGCTTCGGCGAGGAGGCGCACCTGATCCTGACGGGGCTCGGCGGCGCGCTCGTCTACGCGCTGGTCCTTCTCGTCGGTCTTCGCCTCGCCGGCGTGCGGCTGCGCCGGGGGCCGGCCCGCAAGGGGACGGCCGACGCGCGTCCGGCCTAAAGCGAGAGCGCGTGCAGGACGCGCGCCCAGCTGCGCGCGCCCTTGTGGAACGAGTTCAGCTCATATTTCTCGTTCGGCGAATGGATGCGGTCGTCGTCGAGGGCGAAGCCGATCATCAGCGTGTCCATCCTGAGGTCGCTCTTGAAGCGGCCGACGATCGGGATCGAGCCGCCGGAGCCGATCAGCGCGGGCTCGACGCCCCATTCCGCCTGCAGCGCACGGCCGGCGCGCGAGAGGGATTCGGAGCTGAACGGCAGCGCGAGCGCCGGCGAGGCGCCGTGCGAGACGAAGCTCGCGCGGCAATCGGGCGGCAGGCTCGCGCGCACGTAGTCGCGGAAGCTCGCCGCGATCTTCTGCGGATCCTGCCCGCCGACGAGGCGGAACGAGAACTTTGCGCTCGCCCGCGCCGGCAGCACCGTCTTCGAGCCCTCCCCCTGATAGCCGCCGGCGATCCCGTTGACGTCGCAGGCCGGCCGCGACCAGATCATCTCGAGCGCGCTGCGGCCACGCTCCCCGGCGGGAGTCGACAGCCCGACCGCGCCGAGGAACGCCTTCTCGTCGAAATTCAGCGCGCGCCACCTTTCGACGATCTCCTCAGGCGGCTCCGCGACGCCGTCATAGAAGCCGGGCAGCGTGATCCGACCTGCGTCGTCGCGCAGGCCGGCGATGATCTTCGCGAGCACATGGATCGGATTGACCGCCGCCGAACCGAACATGCCCGAATGAAGGTCGCGGTCGGCGCTCTCTATCGTCGCCTCCTCCAGCACGAGGCCGCGCAGCATGGTGGTGATCGCGGGCGTCTTGCGGTCCCACATGGAGGTGTCGCAGACGAGCGCGAGATCGGCCGAAAGCTCCGGCTTGTTCGCCGCGAGGAACGCGGGCAGCGAGGGCGAGCCGGTCTCCTCTTCACCTTCGAGCAGGATGGTGACGCGGCACGGCAGGCCGCCCGTCTCGCGGAACGCGCGCGCCGCCTCGACGAAGGTCATCAGCTGGCCCTTGTCGTCGGAGACGCCGCGGCCGACGATGCGCTTGCCCGTCTCCGCCTCGACGATTCTCGGCTCGAACGGAGGCGTCTCCCACAGTTCGAGCGGATCGGGCGGCTGCACGTCGTAATGGCCGTAGAAGAGAAGATGCGGCACGTCGGGCCGCTCGCCGGCGGCATGGGCGACGACCATCGGCCGGCCCTCCGTCGGGCGCACGGACGCCTCGAAGCCGAGGCTTTCGAGCTCGGCGCGCAGGAATTCGGCGGCCTTTCCGCATTCGCCGGCGAACGCCGGGTCGGTCGAGACGGACTCGATCGCGACGAGCCTGAAGAGACGGCCGAGCGCCGCCTCCTGATTCGCGTCGATCCTGGCGAGGACGGCGTCGAGCGCGGCCATGGCTTAAGGTCCTTCGATGGGCGCGGCCGTGCGCCGCGGGCGTTGATCCTGTCTGCGATCCATGGCTCTTACATGGCTCTTTTCGGGGCGCATAGGCGGTTCTGCGCCGCGTCGAAGGAAGCGCCGTGCGGGTAAGATCGGATTTCTGGGCGTCGGCCTATCTGCGCCGTTGCACGCACGAGGGGGCGAGCGCCGTGCTGCGCCGGCGCGGCGCCGCCGAGGCCGGGGCGATCTTCGTCAAGCTCGACCGGCTCGACGGAACCGCCGCCCTCTACGGACCGGCGCCGCAGAGCGAGGCGGACCAATCGGGCGCCCGCGTGTTCGCGCGGCTCCACGACGCCCCCTGGATCGACCCGGCGGAGGCTGAGACGCGAATCGCGCGGCAACTGCGCTTCGACCCCGACATGTGGCTGCTCGAAATCGAGGACAGGCTCGGGCGCCATTTCCTCGATCTGATCGAATAAGCGGCGCCGGACCTACGTCCTTTGTCGCATAATCGGCCTTGCGCCGCCTCGCGCCGCGCCTATGCTTCGCGCATGTCCCCTGCGCGGACGCGCGAATCTGGATGGTCCGGCCGCTCATGACCTCCTCCGGCTCCCGCCCGACCGAAACGCCCCGCGAATGCGCGGACGCGGCCGCGAGCCCGGGCGAGCCGGGGCATGAAGGGCCGCCCGACGCAGCTCCCGTCATCCGCGCGATCGCCATGCCGGCCGACACCAATCCCGCCGGCGACATCTTCGGCGGCTGGCTCATGGCGCAGATGGACCTCGCGGCCGGCAACGTCGCGGCGCGGCGCGCGCGCGGACGCTGCGCGACCGTGTCCGTCGAGGCCATCACCTTCCTCAGCCCCGTCTTCGTCGGCGACGAGGTCAGCCTTTACGCGCGCCTTCTCAGCGAGGGACGCACGTCGATGCGCATCCACATCGAGGCGTGGCGGCGCCACCGCGAGGAGGAGGCGGCGAACAAGGTGACCGAAGCCGTGTTCACTTTCGTCGCCATCGGCAAGGACCGCCGCCCGACGCCGCTGCCGCCTCCGCTGCGCGGCTGAGCGGAGCGCCCTTGCCTTCGGCGCGGACTCTGGCATTCTGAGCGCAGCCTCGACGCTGGAGGGCTCCATGGGCGCGTTCCGTCTTCATCTTTGCGCGGCGGCGGCTCTCGCGCTCGCCTGCGCGCCGATCGCGGCGCAGGCGGAGAAGGCGCGGGGCCTCGTCTCGCACGACGGCGTCTATTCCGTCGAGGTCTATACCCAGAGCGGCGCATGCGACCGCATCTACCGGTGGACGATCAACGTCGCCGGCGGGCGCGTCACCTCGGGCGGCGACGGCTTCATGCAAGCTTCCGGACGCATCTCCGAGAGCGGCGCCGTGTCCCTCGCCTTCCGGCGTGATGACCAGGTGGCGAACGTCACCGGCCGCGTGAAGGGAGGCGCGGCCTCCGGCGCCTGGTCGTCGCCGACGATGCAATGCGCGGGCTCGTGGCGCGCCGCCCGGATCAGCTAAGTCCCATGGGCGCGGTGCGCTTGCGCACGTTCCGCCGGCCCCGTCCTTGCTTCTTGTGACGTCGGGAATCAGCCGGCGTGCGCCGCCAAGCTTTTCCGCCCGCCTTGGTTGAAGGGGCGAGGCATTTCGCCGGCTGCGGCTCTCGCTCCAAAGATCAGCGACGCAACGCAGCCCTTCATCCGTGTTTCACGCTCAGAAAAGCATTTGTTTGAGCGCCGGAAGCTGGAAAGCTCTAGTCAAGAGATCGTGCGCTTGTCTGAGCGGCGATTGCGCCTGTCCGATGGCTCTGCTAAGATTGAGGATATTTAAAACGCTATGGAAGTGGCGGTCTGTCATGGGGGAGGCGGCGGGAGGCCGGCCGGCGATCTTGGTCGCGGCGCCGGCTTTTTGCGTGCGCGCCTTCGGCTCGGGCGCAGGCCGCCGTCCGACGCGGCGCGCCGGCCAGACGCTTTCCATCCCGTCCGCCCCGACGGGTCCGGTTTCCGGCTCCCGTCGCCGGCGGCCTTCGTTTCGCGACCCGACGACGTCCCGACCCGTTCTGAAGATCCGGCCGACAGCGAGTTGACGCCCGATGCTGCAAATCAATAAACGAAGCTCCGCGATCGGCCAGGAACCGCCGAAGGTCATGGCCCCGCTGCTCGACGCGTTGCAGAACGCGCTGCGCGTGGTGCGGCGGCAGCTTCCGATCGTGATCGTCATCATGATCTGCAGCCTGGCGCTGGCGGTCCTCTATCTCGTCAACACGCCGGCGCGCTACACGGCCGTCGGCTCGATGGTCATCGACACCCGCAAGATGCAGGTGCTGCAGGAGCAGCAGACCCTGATGTCTGAGGCGCAGGTCGACGCCGCGCTGGTGCAGACCCAGGTCGAGATGCTCAAGGCCGACAGCGTCGCGCTGGCCGTGATCCGCAAGCTCGACCTCGTCAACGACCCCGAATTCGTTCCTCCGCCGAAGCCCGGCCTGTTCAGCTTCTTCCTGCCGGCCAAGCCTGACGCGCCGCCCCCCACCGCGGCGCAGAAGGAGCAGATCGCGCTGCAGAACTTCGAAGGCGGGCTGACGGTCACGCGCGAGGGCCTCACCTACGTCATCAACATCGGCTTCACCTCGCTCAGCGCGCAAAAGTCGGCGCTGATCGTCAACACGCTGGTCGAGGCCTTCGTCGGCAGCCAGATGGACGCCAAATACGACGCGACCAAGCGCGCCGGCGCCTGGCTCGCCGACCGCATCAAGGAGCTGCGCGCGCAGGCCGCGGCGGCCGAGAACGCCGTCATCGAGTTCAAGAAAGCGAACGACATCGTCGACACGGGCCCGGCCGCCGGCGGCGGCAAGCTCATCAACGACCAGCAGCTTTCCGAGCTGAACACCCAGCTCATCATCGCCAGCGCCGCGACGGCCGAGGCGCGCGCCAAGCTCGACCGCATCAACACGGTGATGTCCGACGCCGTTCCCGACGCCGGCGTCGCGGACGCCCTCAAGAGCGAGGTCATCGTCAAGCTGCGCCAGCAGTATCTGGAGCTCGCCCAGCGCGAGGCGATCTTCTCGCAGCGCTATGGCGCGAACCATCTCGCCACCGTCAACCTGCGCTCGCAGATGGAGGAGATCCGCCGCAGCATCGCCGACGAGATGCGCAAGATCGCCGAAACCTACAAGAGCGACTATGAGATCGCCCGCACGCGCGAGCAGTCGCTGCGCGACAGCCTCGCCAAGGTCGCGAGCCTCGCGCAGGCGGCGGGCCCGGCGCAGGTGCAGCTGCGCGAGCTGACCAGCAACGCCGAAACCGCCCGCACGCTCTACGACAATTTCCTCCAGCGCTACATGGAGGCGGTGCAGCAGCAGGAGGCCGCCCCCGTCAACGAGACGCGGCTCATCAGCCCGGCGCTGCCGCCGATGCTCAAGAGCTCGCCGCGCACCACCCTCACCCTGCTGCTCGCCCTGATGGGCGGCGGCGTGCTGAGCTTCGCGGCGGCCTTCCTGCGCGAAGCCTCGGACGGCGTGTTCCGCACCAGCGACCAGGTCGAGGAGACCTTGCGCGTCAACTGCCTCGCGCTCGCTCCGGCTCTCAAGACTCCCGGCCGCGGCGAGGCTGAAGACGGGAAAGGCGACGGGAGCAAGACCATCTCCCCCGCCGGGCGCGCTCTTTTGCGCAACGTCGTCGACGCGCCCTTCTCGCGCTACGCCGAGGCCGTCCGGTCCGTCAAAATCGCGGCCGACCTCAACGGCGCGCTGAAGTCGCACAAGGTGATCGGACTGACCTCGACGCTGCCGAACGAAGGCAAGACGACGCTCGCCTCCAACCTCGCCCACCTGATTTCGGACGCCGGCGGCAACGTCATCCTTCTCGACGCGGACCTGCGCAGCCCGTCCCTGTCGCGCTGGCTCGCTCCCGACGCGCCGGGCCTGATCGACGTCGTCATCGGCAACATCCCGCTGCAGAAAGCCATCATTCAGGTGCCGCAGAGCCGGCTGCATTTCCTCGCCGCAGGCGCGACGTCGAAGCTGCCGCACACCAACGAGATCCTCGCCTCCGCGGCGATGAAGAATCTCATCGACGGCCTGAGATCGTCATACGACTACATCATCGTCGATCTTTCGCCCGTCGCGCCGATCGTCGACGTCCGCACCACCGGCCACGTGATCGACACCTATGTCTATGTGATCGAGTGGGGCCGCACCAAGATCGACGTCGTCGAGCGCGGCCTGTCCGAGGCCCAGGGCGTCTACGACCGCCTTCTCGGCGTCGTGCTCAACAAGGTCGACATGTCGGCGCAGAACCGGTACGAGCGCTATCACGGCAATCATTACTACCGGAAGTACTACTCGAAATACGGCTACGTCGACTGAGATCGGCGCCGCGCGCGCTGGAATGCGCTTCTCAGGCCAGGCCGACGCCCGGCCTGATTTTTTTCGCGCGCGGGCGCGGAGGCGCGGCCGAAACGTCGATGACGAAGAGGAAGATCGCGGGACCGGCGACGTCAGAACAGTGGTGGGGGAGGTAGGACTCGAACCTACGAAGGCATAGCCAGCGGATTTACAGTCCGCCCCCTTTGCCGCTCGGGACACTCCCCCGCGGGCCCGTCGCCGGGCCGGTTGAGGGCTTATGGTGACCCCGCCCGCCCCTGTCAACTGAAAATCGCCGCGCCCTCCGCGCCCGCCCGTTGCGCCGCGTCCGCGCCCGTGAGACAGCACGCGAGCGCGGCGCGCCGCCGCCGGAGGTCGAACGCGATGACCCGCAAGACGCCCAAACGTCCGGGCGGCGAAAGAAAGGCCGGCCCTCCCCCGCGCCGGCCAAGGCCTCCGGCGAAAGCCGCAGCCGCCCCATCCCGCGCCGATCGCCAGAACCCGCCCGCCGGCGCCGCGCATTCGGCGCCTTCCTTCCGCCGCGCCGCGTCCGATGTGGCCGTTCTCTATGGATTCCACGCCGTCCGGGAGGCGTTGCGCGCCGGCGAGCGGCGTCTTCTCGATCTCTACGTCACGCCGGCGGCGGCCGAGAAGCTTTCGGCCGAGATTGCGGCGAGCGGCGTGCGCGTCGTCGAGACGTCCGTCGATGATCTTGCGCGCCGCCTCGGCGCGGGCGCCGTGCACCAGGGCGCGCTGCTCGAGGCGCGGCCGATTCCGCCCCTCGACCTCTCCGAGATCGCGCAGGAGAGCGGACTCGTCCTCGCGCTCGACCAGATCACCGACCCGCACAATGTCGGCGCGATCCTGCGCAGCGCCGCGGCCTTCGCCGTCGACGCCGTGGTGACGACGGAACGTCATGCTCCGGAGTTCTCCGGCGTCCTCGCCAAGGCGGCGTCCGGCGCGCTGGAGCATGTGAAGCTCGCTCCGGTGGTCAACCTGTCGCGCGCCCTCGGCGAGCTCAGGGATCTCGGCTACCTGCGCGTCGGGCTCGATTCGGAAGGCGAGGCCGACCTTTCAGCGACGCCGCTCAACGCGCCTCTCGTCCTCGTGCTCGGCGGCGAGGGCAAGGGCCTGCGCCGGCTCACGCGCGAGAACTGCGACCTCGTCGCGCGGCTCGACATGCCCGGCCCGATCAAGAGCCTCAACGTCTCGAACGCCTGCGCCGTCGCGCTCGCCCTCGTCTCCGCGCGCCTGCGCGGCGCGTGAGGCGGGAGCGTCCCATCGCCACCGTCCGTACCGCCACGGCCTCGCCCAGTTCGCGTCCGCAGGCGGCGAGGAGACCGGATCGAAGCCATGCGTCCCCCACGGGTGGCAGCGGCACAGCCGCGCCGCGCCCATCCAGCCGCCCGCCCACAGGCCATGACGCTCGATCGCCTCGGCCGTATAGGCCGAGCAGGTCGGCAGATGCCGGCATTGCGCGCCGACGAGCGAAGACAGCGTGAGCTGATAGGCGCGAATGAGCCCAAGAGCGACGGCTCGTCCAGCCTTGCTTAACTTATTCATGTCATTTCATGCGCGTCGGGCGCGAAGGGAAGGCGAGTGTGGCTCCCAAGCACTATGAGCCGTCACGCCGCCGCCGCATAGTGCCAGAGGTCCCTGAATGCTCGAACAGATCGGCGCTCCCGTGTCTTCAGCGAAAATCCGTCTCCTCGCCGGTTGCGCCACGCTGGCGCTCGCTTGCGGCGGCGCGCGCGCCGCCGACGTCGCCCCGACCGCCCCGGCGCCGACCGGCTGGATCCTCACCGTCGGCGTCGGGCCGCAGGTCCAGACGAGCTTTCCCGGCGCGCGCAGCGTCAACGTCTGGCCGACGGGCGGCCTCGGCCTGCGCCGCGTCGGCGAGCCCGCGCCTTTCTTCTCGCCGGACGACGGCTTCGGCCTCGCCCTGCTCGACTTCGGCTGGTTCAAGGCCGGCCCCGTCGGGCGCATCATTTCCTCGCGCGGCCTCAGCAACGGCAACGGCGCCTTCTACGGGCTGCACGACATCGGAACCTCCGTCGAGCTCGGCGCCTTCGCCGACATCTGGCCGGCGCAATGGCTGCGCCTGCGCGGCGAGGTGCGCCAGGCCGTCAGCGGCAATGACGGCCTCGACGCCAATATCTCGATCGACGGCGTCTACCGCTACGACGCCTACACCTTCGCGCTCGGCCCTCGCCTGCAGTTCGGCGACTGGCAATATATGAACGCCTATTTCTCGGTGTCGCAGGGCGAGGCGCTGGCCAATGGCAAGGTCGGCCCCTACCAGGCGTCGGGCGGCCTCGCCTCGGTCGGCGTCGCCGCCTCGATAAAATACGACTATAACGCCGACTGGAGCGCCACCCTGTTCGGCGGCTACAATCGCCTCGTGTCCGCGGCGGCGTCGAGCCCGATCCCGAACAATCTCGGCTCGCTCAACCAGTTCACCGCCGGCGTCGTGATCTCGCGCAATTTCGTGCTCGACAGCATTCCCTTCCTGCACTGACCTGACAGTCGCGTCAGGCGTCTTCGGAGGGGTTTGCGGCCGACTTCGCGGCCTCGATCTGGTTGACGCAGTCGAGGGTCGCCTCGAAGGTCAGAAGCGTCGAGGCGTGCCGCGCCTTGTAGTCGCGCACCGGCTCCAGCACGGCGACCTCGGCCCATTTGCCGTCGGGCGGCGCGCCGTTCTCCTTGAGCATCGCCCGCACCTGGTCGCGCAGGACGCGGATTTCCTCTGCGCTCGCGCCGATGACGTTGCGCGCCATGATCGAGGCCGCCGCCTGCCCGAGCGCGCAGGCCTTCACGTCGTGCGCGAAGTCGACGATCTTCCCGTCCTTCATGACGACGTCCACGATGACCGTCGAGCCGCACAGGCGCGAATGCGCCTTGGCCGTGGCGTCGGGCGCCGCGAGCCGCCCCTGGCGCGGGATGTTCGCCGCGAGCTCGAGAATGCGGGCGTTATAAATTTCGTTCAGCATTACTGACCTGCCTCGACATTCCGAGGTGACGACGATCGACTCTTACTATATATATGCGCTCGCGCAGCGGCGAGATCGCCTTGCTCCTTGTCGCCGCCTTCCGGCGGACAGTTCATTTCGGCGCCTTCGCCTTCCGCGGCGGCCCGTTTCTGACTGCGCGACGCCACGGCCCCTTCCAGCGCGGCCGCCGGCCGGTTCGCATTCTCGGAGGCGCCGCAATGGATGACATGGTCAAGTCGCTGGTCGAACGAAGCAGACGCGAGCCGGCCCTGCGCGAGCCGCGGCCTACCCGCGCCGAGGCCGAGGCGGCCGTGCGCGTGCTGCTGCGCTGGGCCGGCGACGATCCCGACCGCGAAGGCCTTCTCGACACGCCCGCGCGGGTCGCCAAGGCCTATGAGGAGCTGTTCGCCGGCTACGATGAGAATCCGGCCGAAATCCTCGCGCGGGTGTTCGAGGAGGTCCATGGCTACGACGATCTCGTCCTCGTGCGCGACATTCCGTTCTTCTCGCATTGCGAACACCATATGGCGCCCTTCTCCGGCGTCGCCCATATCGGCTACTATCCGTCGGAGGACGGCGGCGTGGTCGGCCTGTCCAAATTCGCCCGCCTCGTCGACATCTTCGCGCGGCGCCTGCAGACGCAGGAGGCGCTGACCGCGCAGATCGTCGGGGCGATCGACCTCAATCTGCGCCCGCGCGGCTGCGCCGTCATGATCGAGGCCGAACATATGTGCATGTCGATGCGCGGGGTGCGCAAGCAGGGCGCGAAGACCGTGACGACGCAATTCACCGGCGCGTTCCGCAACGATCCGGCCGAGCAGGTGCGCTTCTTCACCCTGCTGCGACGCGGCTAGCGCCCCCTCTCGAGCGCGACCCATGACCCAACCTTCCATCTTCGGCGGCGACGCCGGCAAGCGCGGCCTCGAGGAAGGCGCATCCTTCACGCCGCGATTCGGGCCCGACGGGCTGATCGTCTGCGTCGTCCGCGCCGCGGAAGACGGCGAAATCCTGATGGTCGCCTATATGAACGAGGAGGCGCTCCGCCTCACGCTCGAGACCGGGCAGGCCCACTACTGGTCGCGCTCGCGGCGCGAGATCTGGCGCAAGGGCGCGACCTCCGGGCAGACCCAGACCGTCGCCGACATTCGCGTCGACTGCGACCAGGACGCCCTGCTGCTCACGATCGAGGCCGGCGGCGATGGCGGCGCCTGCCACACCGGCCGCCGGTCGTGCTTCTACCGCCGGCTGTCGCAGGATCAGGCGGGCCCGCGGCTGACTTTCGTCGAATAGGCGCGCGACGTGCGGCGGCGCTCTTGCCGGCGCGCGCGGCGGCCTCCATTTTAGGCGCTGGCGAAAGTCCGGGAGGGCGCCGTGAAGAAAGTCTATCTCGCCTATGCGCTGCTGGCCCTCGTGGTCGCGCTCCTGCTCGTCGCGCAATTCGGCGTGATTCCCGTCTGACGCGGCAGCCTCGCGCCAGAGCGCGTCGTTATTGTCATCGCAACATAGTCGATTGACGCATGAGCGCATGCGACGGTTGGCGCACGCCGCTTCGGGAGCAGAAGCTTGAGCGACAGTTCGACGTCATCGCGTCCGCGTGAGGCTGTCCCGCCCGGCGCCCGGACGGACAGGCCCGGGCCGCGGATCGGCGTCGCTCTCGGCGCCGGCGCGGCGCGGGGCTGGGCCCACATCGGCGTCCTCCTCGAGTTCGCCGACCATGGCGTCGTTCCCGACGTCGTCGCCGGCACGTCGATCGGCGCGGTGGTCGGCGGCTGCTACGCCGCGGGCAAGCTCGATCATGTCGAACTGTTCGCGCGCAGCCTCACCAAGAAAAGCGTGTTCAGCCTGCTCGACATCTCCTTTTCCGGCGTCGGGCTGCTGACCGGCGCACGGCTGCGCCGCCGCCTGCGCCAGGCGCTCGGCGGCCTGCAGGTCGACGGACTCGAGAAGGGCTTCGCCGTGGTCGCGACCGAAGTCGGCACGGGGCATGAGGTCTGGCTGACCCGCGGCGACGCGGTCGAGGCCATTTGCGCCTCTTACGCCCTGCCAGGCATCTTCGAGCCGGTGCGCATCAACGAGCGCTGGCTATTCGACGGGGCGCTCGTCAATCCCGTGCCGGTGACGGTCTGCCGCGCGCTCGGCGCCGACGTCGTGCTTGCGGTCAATCTCATCGGCGACAACGGCTTTCGCGGCACGGTCCTCAACAATCACCTGTCGATCGAGCCTTCGCTCGACAAGCTCGCCGCCGAGATCGAGGGCGAGCGTCGCAAGGGCGGCCTTTTCAGCGCGCTGCGCGGCGCGGGCCGCCGCCATTTCGGCCGGCGCGAGGACGGCGCGCCCGGCATGGCGAGCGCGATGATGGACGCCTTCAACATCGCCCAGGGCCGCATCTCGCGCTCGCGCCTCGCGGGCGATCCGCCCGACGTGCTCATCAACGCGCGCGTCAGCAAGGTCGGCCTGTTCGACTTCCACCGCGCCGGCGAACTGATCGAGATGGGCCGCGAGGCGGCGCGGCGCGCCATTCCCGAGATCGCCGACCATGTCGCCCTGACGCCGCGCGCCGAGGGAGCGCCGTTCGATACGCGCGCCTGACGGCGCAGGCTGGACGGCGATCGCGTTCGCGCCGGCGTCGCCGAGCGAAAGCCTCAGGCCGTCGCGATATATTCCTTCAGCGCCTCGTGCTCCTGCTGCATCTCCTCGAGACGGAATTTCACGATGTCGCCGATGGAGACGAGGCCCACGAGCCTGCCGTCCTTGAGCACCGGCAGATGGCGGAAGCGCCGCGTCGTCATCTTCTCCATCACGCCGACGACGCATTCGCTTTCGTCGGCCGTCACGACGCGCGTCGTCATGTGCTTGGACACTGGATCCTCCAGCACGGCGGCGCCGTCGCGCCCGATCGCGCGCACGATGTCGCGCTCCGAAAGGACGCCGATCAGTCCGCCGTCGCCATCGGTGACGACAAGAGCGCCGATGTTCTTCACGGTGAGCAGACTCAGCGCCTCCGAGATCGTGCGATGAGGCTGGGTGGCGCTCACGCTCCGTCCTTTTTCCGCAAGAATGTGAGCGATCGTCGTCATAGTCCTCTCCTGTGCCAATCTGCTCTCTGCGGAGCGGCATGTCGTCACAGGATGCACGCGTTCACGCAGACGTGCAACAACGCCGAATTTCGGCCGGCGGCTGGAAAGGCGGATGTCCGTGGAAGGCTCCGCCGCCGCCCGCTCCTAGAAGCGCGGCTCGGCGAAGGTCGCGGCGTGGGCGTCAGGCGACACGGGGATAAATGTGCCGCTGCGCTCGTCCAAAGCGAGAAGCTTGCCTTGTGCTATGCCGAAATAGGCCCCGTGCAGCGACAGAATGCCGCGCTTCTCCAGATTGGCCACGGCCGGAAAGGTCCGCAGATTGGCGAGGCCCTGAATGATGGACGCGAAGGCGAGCCGCTCCGAATAGACCTCGATCGGTTCGTCGACCGACCCCAACCGCTCGGCGGCGGGGGCGATCAGGCTGATCCACTTGCCGATGAAGTCGCCCGCCGAAAGAGGCTTGAAATAAGGATCGCGCTCCGCCTCGGCGTAGGCGCGCATGCCGCCGCAGCTCGCATGGCCGAGAATGACGATATGCGTGACCCGAAGCGCCAGCACGGCGTATTCGATGGCGGACGAGGTGCCGTGGTGGTCGCCGTTTGGCCCGTAGGGCGGGACGATGTTGGCGACGTTGCGGACGACGAAGATTTCCCCCGGCGCCGCGTCGAAGATCACCTCGGGCGAGACGCGCGAGTCGCAGCATCCGATGAGCAGGATGCGCGGGTTCTGGCCGACCGAGGCCAGATGCTCGAATCGCTCGTGCTCGCGCGCAAATCGGCCCGAAAGAAAAGCCTCATAGCCCGCGACCAGCCGCTCCGGCAGCAGGGCCGCGCTACGCTCCTGGCCGATTTCCGCCGCCTCGCTCATGGAGCCCCTTTCATACGCCGCCGTTGACCCTCCCATCTTAACGAGGCCGGGACGCGACGACAATATGCCCGTCCCCTCTCTCGTCACCCGGGCGCAGCCGTGGCAATCAGGACACCCGACCTCACGGCGCGAGACCAATGACGGACCGCTCCAACGAACCTCTCGCCGAGCAGGCGCTGCTGCGGCTGTCAATCTACGTGACGACCGGCGTCGGCCTCGCCGGCGTCGTCATGGGCCTCGTCACCGGCGCCCGGTCCGTGCTGTTCGACGGAATCTATTCGATCGTCGACGTCGCCATGACGGGCCTCGCCCTGATCGTCTCACGCCTCCTCGCCAAGGACGGCAGCCGGCGCTTCCAGTTCGGCTACTGGCATTTCGAGCCGATGGTCGCCGCCTTCAACGGGACCGTCCTTGGGCTCTCCTGCCTCTACGCCCTGCTCGACGCGGTCATCGCGCTGACCTCCGGCGGCAACCGCATGGAGTTCGGGCCGGCGTCGCTCTACGCGATCGTCTCGGCCGCCGTCTGCCTCGTAATGGCGCTGCGCGTCGGACGCGCGGCGCGGGCGCTCGACTCCGAGCTTCTGCGCGTCGATTCGCGCGCCTTCCTGATCGGCGGCCTCGTCAGCCTCGCGCTGCTCGCGAGCTTCCTCGCCGGTCTGGCGCTCGAACGATTCGGGCGCGCGGCGCTCGCGCCCTACGTCGATCCCCTCGTGCTCATCGCCGTCATCCTCGGCGTCGCGCCCATTCCCGCGCTCACCGTGGCGAGAGGGCTGAAGGAGATTTTCCTCGTCGCGCCGAGGGCGCTCGACGCGCGGGTGCGCGGCGTGCTGGAGGCGGCGCGGGCGCGCCACGGCTTCGCGGGATTCACGAGCTATGTGGCGAAGACCGGCCGCGCGCGCTTCGTCGACGCCTATTTTCTCGTGCCGCCGGACTTTCCCGCGCTCTCCGTGCCGGCGTTCGACGCCATCCGCGACGAGATCGCCGCCGAGCTCGACGAGGACGGCGCGCCGCTGTGGCTCAACATCAGCTTCACGGCCGACCGCGAATGGGCGTGAAGGGGAACGCTCAGCCCTCGAGCTCCTCGCGGCGGATTTCGAGCTCCAGCCATTCGTCCTCCGCGGCCGCGAGCGCGCTCTCCGCCTCGGCGAAAGCTTTCGAGGCCCTGGCGAAGGCGCCGGCGTCCCTCGCATAGAGCCCGGGATCGTCGAGGACCGCGCGCTCGCGGGCGGTGTCCGCGCGCAGCGCCGCCATGCGCGCCGGCAGCGTCTCCAGCGCGTGCTTCTCCTTGAAGCTGAGCTTGCCCTTCTGCGGCGCCCGCGCCGGCGCCGCCCCCTCCTCTTTCGGCGGCTTGCGTTCGGCCGGCGCCGGCGCGTCGAGGACGCGGGCCGCAACCCCCTCGCCGCGCTGCGCCACCATGTCGGCGTAGCCGCCGGCGTACTCGACCCAGCGGCCGTCGCCCTCCGCCATCGCCACCGAAGTCGCGACGCGGTCGAGAAAGTCGCGGTCGTGGCTGACGACGATCAGCGTGCCGGGATAGTCGGAAAGCATCTCCTGCAGGAGGTCGAGCGTCTCGAGGTCGAGATCGTTGGTCGGCTCGTCGAGCACGAGCAGGTTCGACGGGCGCGCCAGCGCTCTCGCGAGCATGAGGCGGCCGCGCTCGCCGCCGGACAGCTTGCCGATCGGCGTGCGGGCCTGCTCCGGGCCGAACAGAAAATCCTTCATGTAGCCGATGACATGCTTGCGCTCGCCGTTGATCTCGACGAAATCGCTTCCCCCGCCGGTCAGCGCGTCCTTCAGCAGCGTGTCGGGATCGAGGCTCGCGCGGCCCTGGTCGAGGCTCGCCATCTCGACATTGGCGCCCAGTCGGACGAGGCCGGCGTCGGGCGCGAGCGCGCCGGTCAGGAGCCGGACGAGCGTGGTCTTGCCGGCGCCGTTGGGGCCGACGACCCCCAGCCTGTCGCCCCGCAGCACCCGCGTCGAGAAGCCGGCGACGATCCTGCGGCCGCCGTAGGACTTCGAGACGCCCTCCGCCTCGACGACGAGCCTGCCGGAGATCTTGCCTTCGGAGGCCGCGAGCTTGACTGCGCCGGGGCCGCCCTGGCGACGGCGCTTCTCCTGCCGCAGCGTATCAAGATCGGCGAGCCGCTTCTGGTTGCGCTTGCGTCGCGCCGTCACGCCGTAGCGCAGCCAGTGCTCCTCGGCGACGATCTTGCGGTCGGCCTTGTGGCGCTGCGTCTCCTCCTCTTCAAGCGCTTGGTCGCGCCAGGCCTCGAACTCGCCGAAGCCGCGCGAAAGGGAACGCGTGCGGCCGCGGTCGAGCCAGACGACGCCGCGCGAAAGGGCCTGCAGGAAGCGGCGGTCGTGGCTGATGAGGACGAGCGCGGAGCGGAGGCCCTTCAACTCCGCCTCGAGCCATTCGATCGCTGGCAGGTCGAGGTGGTTGGTCGGCTCGTCGAGAAGCAGGATGTCGGGCTCCGGGGCGAGGACCCGCGCGAGCGCCGCGCGCCGCGCCTCGCCGCCCGACAGACTGGCGGACGCCTCCTCGCCCGAAAGGCCGAGGTCGGCGAGCAGCCTGCGGCCGCAATGCGGATCGCCGAGCGGACCGAGCCCCGCCTCGACATAGGCCGCGACCGTCGCGAAGCCGGAAAGGTCCGGCTCCTGCGGCAGATAGCGCACATCGGCGCCGGGCTGCAGAAAGCGCGTCCCGCCATCAGGCTCGACGAGGCCGGCGGCGATCTTGAGCAGGGTCGATTTGCCCGAGCCGTTGCGGCCGACGAGGCAAAGACGCTCGCCGGGGCCGACCGAAAGCTCGGCGCCTTCGAGCAACGACTTGCCGCCGAAGCTGAGGCTTGCGCCCTGTAGCAGGAGAAGCGGGGGAGCCATGGCGCAACCGCATAGCGCATCCGCCCGGCAAGTTGGAGATTTTTCGAGCCGGACGGAGGCGTCGTAAAAGCGTGCGCCCGAAAAGCCGAAGGCTTTTCGGGCGCAGACGAAATGTCGGGAGGGCGCCGCGTGAAAACCTTGCGGCGGACGCGACTAGATCTTGAGCGCGGCCTTCAGCTCGATGAGCTGGTCGCGGCGCTCGACGGCGGCCTGACGGACATCGTCGGCCGAGGCGTCGGCGACGTCTTCCGAGGCGTCCTTGATGTCCTGGTCGAGCTTGGCGGCGTCGAGCTCGGCGAGCGGAACGGCGAGTTCGGCGAGGATGGTGAGGCCGGCCGGCGACACGTCGGCGAAGCCGCCGCGCACGAAATAGCGCTGGTGCGGCGCGGCCGCGGCGGCGATGTCGATGACCCCCGGCCGCAGCGTGGTCATGAAGGGCGCATGGTCCTTCAGGACGGTGAACTGGCCTTCCGAGCCGGGCACGACGACGGATTCGACCTCGCCCGCGAACACCTGACGCTCCGGCGACACAAGCTCGAAATGGAACTCCGGCATGATCCGTCCTCAATTGGGTCCGGGCGGGCGCCGCCCGTGCGGCGGCTCCGCGACGCGAACGGCCGGCGCGTCATGCGTCGGCCGCGGAATTGGGCGATTAAAGGCCTCCGGCCTCAGGCGGCCTCGGCGGCGAGGCGCTGCGACTTCTCAATCGCCTCCTCAATGGAGCCGACCATGTAGAAGGCCGCCTCCGGCAGATGGTCGTACTGGCCCTCGACAAGGCCCTTGAAGCCCTTGATCGTGTCGGCGAGCGCGACGAGCTTGCCCGGCGAGCCGGTGAACACCTCGGCGACGTGGAAGGGCTGCGACAGGAAGCGCTCGATCTTGCGGGCGCGCGCGACAGTGAGCTTGTCCTCCTCGGACAGCTCGTCCATGCCCAGAATGGCGATGATGTCCTGAAGGCCCTTGTAGCGCTGCAGCGTCTGCTGAACCTGGCGGGCGACGGCGTAATGCTCCTCGCCGACGATCATCGGCGAAAGCATGCGCGAGGTCGAGTCGAGCGGGTCGACGGCCGGATAGATGCCCTTTTCGGCGATCGAGCGCGACAGCACGGTCGTGGCGTCGAGATGGGCGAAGGAGGTGGCCGGCGCCGGGTCGGTCAGATCGTCGGCCGGAACGTAGATGGCCTGCACCGAGGTGATCGAACCCTTGGTCGTGGTGGTGATGCGCTCCTGCAGAGCGCCCATGTCGGTCGCGAGCGTCGGCTGGTAGCCGACCGCCGAAGGAATGCGGCCGAGCAGCGCCGACATCTCCGAGCCCGCCTGGGTGAAGCGGAAGATGTTGTCGACGAAGAACAGCACGTCCTGGCCCTGGTCGCGGAAGTTCTCGGCGATGGTGAGGCCGGTCAGCGCGACGCGGGCGCGGGCGCCCGGCGGCTCGGACATCTGGCCATAGACGAGCGCGCATTTCGAGCCTTCGGCCGAGCCGCCATGCTCGCGCGGGTCGAGATTCACCTTCGACTCGATCATCTCGTAGTAAAGGTCGTTGCCTTCGCGCGTGCGCTCGCCGACGCCGGCGAACACGGAATAGCCGCCGTGCGCCTTGGCGATGTTGTTGATGAGCTCCATGATGAGCACGGTCTTGCCGACGCCCGCGCCGCCGAACAGCCCGATCTTGCCGCCCTTCGCGTAGGGCGCGAGCAGGTCGACGACCTTGATGCCGGTGACGAGGATCTGCGCCTCGGTGGACTGCTCGGCGTAGCTCGGGGCCAGCTGATGGATGGCGCGGACGACGTCGGACTTGATCGGGCCGGCTTCGTCGACCGGTTCGCCGATGACGTTGATGATGCGCCCGAGCGTTCCCTCTCCGACCGGCACGCTGATCGGCGCGCCGGTGTCGCGCACCGACTGGCCGCGCGTCAGCCCTTCCGAGACGTCCATGGCGAGGCAGCGCACGGAGTTCTCGCCGAGGTGCTGGGCGACCTCGAGGACGAGACGCTGGCCGCCGTTTTCGGTCTCGAGGGCGTTGAGGATCTCAGGCAGACGACCGTCGAACTTGACGTCGACGACGGCGCCGATGACCTGCGTGATGTAGCCGACCGGTGAGTTGGGGGAGGCGTCAGTCATGGTTCGTCCTCTTCAAGTTCTCTGCTCAGAGCGCCTCGGCGCCGGAGATGATCTCGATCAGCTCCTTGGTGATCATGGCCTGGCGCGAGCGGTTGTACTGCATCGTCTGCTTCTTGATCATTTCGCCGGCGTTGCGCGAGGCGCTGTCCATTGCGCTCATGCGCGCGCCCTGCTCGGACGCCGCGTTCTCGAGCAGGGCGCGCAGCACCTGGATCGAGACGTTGCGGGGCAGCAGGGAGGCGAGGATCTGCTCCTCGTCCGGCTCATACTCATAGACCGCTTGCGGCGCGGCCTCGGCCGAGCCGGCGGAAATGGTCATCGGAATGAGTTGCAGGGCGGTTGGCGTCTGCTGGATGACGCTTCTAAAGCGCGCGAAGAACAGCGTGCAGACGTCGAAATCGCCTGCATCGTACATCGACAGGATCTTGCGGCCGATGGCCGCCGCGTTCTCGAAGCCGATCTGGCGCACGCCGCGCAGGTCGATCACCTCGATGATCTCGCGCTCGAACTGGCGGCGCAGGATGTCGGCGCCCTTCTTGCCGACGCAGATGATCTTGACCGTCTTGCCGGCCGCGATCAGTTCCTGGGCGGCCTCGCGGGCGAGCCGCGCGATCGAGGAGTTGAAACCGCCGCACAGGCCGCGTTCGGCGGTGCATACGACGAGAAGATGGACGTTGTCCGTCCCGCGTCCGGCGAGCAGGCCGGGCGCGGCGGCGTCCGGCCCGATCGAGGCCGCGAGCGAAGCGAGCACTTGCTCCATGCGCTCGGCGTAGGGCCTCGCCGCCTCGGCCGCGCTCTGCGCGCGCCGCAGCTTCGCCGCGGCCACCATCTGCATGGCCTTGGTTATCTTCTGCGTCGCCTTGACCGAGGCGATCCGGTTGCGCAGGTCCTTTAACGAGGGCATGGCGTTTCCGCTTGGCTAGGTTCCGGTGGCGCTAAAGACGGCTCAAGCAGGACTAGGCGAAGTTCTTGGCGTAGGTCTCGACGATGCCCTTCAGCTGCTGCTGCGAGGCGTCCGAGAGGTCCCGCGAAGTGCGGATCGCGTCGAGAAGATCGGCGTGGCTGGTGCGCAGCAGCGCGAGCAGGCCGTCCTCGAAGGCGCGGACGCGGTTGACCGGGATGGCGTCGAGATAGCCGTTGACGCCGGCGTAGATCACCGCGACCTGCTCCTCCATCTTGAGAGGCGAGAACTGCGGCTGCTTGAGGAGCTCGGTGAGGCGCGAGCCGCGCGCGAGCAGGCGCTGCGTCGTGACGTCGAGGTCGGAGCCGAACTGGGCGAAGGCGGCCATCTCGCGATACTGCGCAAGCTCGCCCTTGATCTTGCCGGCGACCTTCTTCATCGCCTTGGTCTGGGCGGCCGAGCCGACGCGCGACACCGAGAGGCCGACGTTCACCGCCGGGCGGATGCCCTGGTAGAACAGGTCGGTCTCGAGGAAGATCTGGCCGTCGGTGATCGAGATGACGTTGGTCGGGATGTAGGCCGAGACGTCGTTGGCCTGCGTCTCGATGACCGGCAGCGCGGTCAGCGAGCCCGCGCCATTGGCGTCGCGCAGCTTGGCGGCGCGCTCGAGCAGGCGGGAGTGGAGATAGAACACGTCGCCCGGATAGGCTTCGCGCCCCGGCGGACGGCGCAGCAGCAGCGACATCTGGCGATAGGCGACGGCCTGCTTGGAGAGGTCGTCATAGACGATGAGGGCGTGCATCCCGTTATCGCGGAAGAACTCGCCCATGGCGCAGCCCGAGAAGGGCGCGAGGAACTGCATCGGCGCCGGGTCCGAGGCGGTGGCGGCGATGACGATCGAATATTCGAGCGCGCCGTTCTCCTCGAGCGCCTTGACGAACTGGGCGACCGTCGAGCGCTTCTGGCCGACCGCGACGTAGACGCAATAGAGCTTCACGCTCTCGTCGTTGCTGGCGTTGAGCGGCTTCTGGTTGAGGATCGCGTCGAGGGCGACGGCGGTCTTGCCGGTCTGGCGGTCGCCGATGATGAGCTCGCGCTGGCCGCGGCCGATCGGGATCAGCGCGTCGATGGCCTTGAGGCCCGTGGCCATCGGCTCATGCACGGACTTGCGCGGAATGATGCCGGGCGCCTTGACGTCGACGCGGGCGCGCCGCGTGGCGTTGATCGGGCCCTTGCCGTCGATCGGATTGCCGAGCGCGTCGACGACGCGGCCGAGGAGCTCCTTGCCGACCGGCACATCGACGATCGCGCCGGTGCGCTTGACCGTCTGGCCTTCCTTGATGTCGCGGTCCGAGCCGAAGATGACGACGCCGACGTTGTCGACCTCGAGGTTGAGCGCCATGCCGCGCACGCCGTTCTCGAACTCGACCATCTCGCCCGCCTCGACGCTGTCGAGGCCATAGACGCGGGCGATGCCGTCGCCGACCGAAAGGACCTGCCCGACCTCGGCGACCGAGGCCTCGGCGCCGAAGTTGGCGATCTCGTTCTTGAGAATCTGCGAAATTTCTGCGGCGCGGATGTCCATCAGCCGACCTCTTTCATGCGTGCGCGGAGCGAATTGAGCTTAGTCTTGAGCGAGCTGTCGACCATGCGGGAGCCAATCTGGACGATCATGCCGCCGATGAGCGCCGGGTCGACCTTGACGGCGACGTCGACGCGCTGTCCCTGCGACACGGAGGCGAGCGCGGCCTTCAGGGCCTCGACATGCTCGTCCTTGAGCGGTTCGGCGACCGTGACCGTGGCGCGCGAGAGGCCGACGGCGTGGTCGTGAAGGACGTTGTAGTCGCGAATCATGTCGCGGATCGCGAACAGTCGCCGCTTCGAGGCGACGAGCTTGAGGAACTGCGCCGTCGTCGTGCCCGAAAGGCCAGCCTGCGCCAGCAGCGCGTCGAGCGCCTTGATCTGCTGCTCGGCCGAGAAGACGGGGCTGCGCACGAAACTGCGCAGGTCTTCGCTCTCGTCGAGCATGGCGGCGAAGACGGCGAGGTCTTTGGCGACGCCTTCCGTCGCGCCACGCTCTTGGGCGAGGGCGAACAGCGCCTGGGCGTAGCGCCCGGCCATTCCTGAAACGAGTGTTTCCTGCTTCGCCAAGGGGGCGCCCCGATGTTCGGCCGCTCCGGCTCCCGCCTTGGCGGGGCCGGCCCCGGACGGCTCGACGCCGCGCAAGGCCGGATGGAGACTTACGAGTTAAAAACGAAGAGGCGCAGCGAAGAAGCGGAGCCGCGCCCTGACGGCGAACGGGGTGCTAACATAGGATATTTTGTGGCGCAACCCTGACTGCACGGACGCGTGAACGCGCGATGACGCGCCGGCGACGCCGCCTCTCCGGACGAGGCGCCGCAAACTTGCCCACGCGGCGCAGTTTAGCCTTGTTTCGTATGCGCGGACGCCGTCTTTTCGCGGCGAAATACCGCAAGCGCGGCCTTTCAGGCCGCGGCCGCGTCAGCCGCGCCGGCGCGCGGCCTGCGCCACGCTCCACAGCGCGCGCGCGGCGATCGACGGCGCCAGCCGCTGGTCGAGGCGGGCGCGCCAGACCGCCTCGGCGAGGACGTCGACGGTGCGGGCGAGCCGGTCGCCGCTCCAGGCGCGCAGATGCCGCTCGAAGCCGCGCCCTCCCCGGCTCCACCCCCCCTGCGCACCGTGCCCGGAAAGGGTCGCGCGACGCAGCGCGAGGCCGTGGCGCAGCGCGGCGCCGAGAAGCTGATTGGCGTCGACGCCCTGCGCGGCGAGCCGCCGCGACTCGAGGTCGAGGCCGGCGAAATCGCCGTCGAAGGCGGCGTCGACGGCGTGCTCGAGCATCAGGTTCGAGGCGTCGGCGACGACGGCCTCCACATGGTCGAGGACGATCTCGCCCGCGTCATGGGCGTAGAGCATGAGCTTTTCGAGCTCGCCGCGGGTCGAGAGCCGGTCCTCGCCGAGCAGCGAGGCGAGCAGAATCTTGGCGTCGCGCGCGATCGTGAGCCCGGCGGCGGCCGCCTCGCGCTCGATCAGCGCCTCGACGTCCTCGCGCGAATCCTGCGCGCAGGCGATCGCGGCCGCGGCCTTCTCCCGCTGGGCGAGGCGCAGCAGGAAGGAATCGTTCTTGAGCGCGCCGGCCTCGACGACGACGGTCGCGCCCTGCGGCGGCGCGGCGAACAGCGGCTCGAGCGCGGCGGCCACGGCCTTGCCGCCGCCCTCCACCCGGACGGCGCGCCGCCCGCCGAACAGGCCGACGGTGTTGACCTCGTCGGCGAGGCGCAGCGGATCGGAGGCGAGGTCGTCGCCGCCAAGGCGCAGGAGCTGGAACGGGTCCTTCGGGTCGTCGACGGATTTTTCGACGAGCGCGCGGGCGCGTTCGCTGACGAGGCCGGCGTCGGTCCCGTAAAAAAGGTAAAGAAATATGTGCGGAGCGGGCCGCTCGAGGAAACGGTCGGCCTCCCGGCTCGAGATCGCCACCATGGCGAGGCGCTCACCTCTTCGCTCACCCCTTCTGCGCGAAGGCGGCGGCGATGTTGGTCTTGATCTGCTCGGCGAGCAGTCGGGCGTTGCGGATGTCGGCGTCGCGGGCGGCGCGCACATTGGCGTAGCGCTGCGAGAAGCGGTCGTAGCTCGACTGCGCGTTGACGGTCCCCTTGGCGACCGGCTCGGTCTCGCCGGCCGCGATCAGCGTGTAGTCGGCGCCGACCACCTGCGTCGCCGAGCTGGGATAGCCCGTCACCGTGTCGACCAGCGGCGACTGATTGCCCTGCCGCAAGCCGATGTAGAGCGTGTAGCGCGGCGACTTCGGCTCGCCGCTGCCGTTGAAGGCGAAGCGCAGCTCGTTCTCGAGGTAATGGCCGACGCGGTCGCCGATCGGCATGATCTTGATCTCCGCCAGCTTCTCGGCGACGCCGCCGCCCGCGACGCTAGGACCATAGAGCGGCTGCAGGCAGCCGGCGAGCGCGAGCGAAAGCGCGGCGGAGACGAGAAGTCGGGAGGCGGTGCGGCTAGGCGACGACATTCACGATCCTCTGCGGAACGATGATGACCTTCTTGACCTCGCGCCCTTCGAGGGCGCGGCGCACCGGCTCCAGCGCCAGCGCCGCCGCCTCGATCGCCTCGCGCTCCGCGGCGCGCCCGATGAGGAGCTCGCCGCGCTTCTTGCCGTTGACCTGCACGGGCAGCTCGATCACGTCCTCCTGCGCCAGCGCCGCCTCGGCCTTCGGCCACGGCATCTGCGCGACCAGCCCTTCGCGGCCGAGCGCGGCCCAGCATTCTTCAGCCAGATGCGGCATCATCGGCGCGAAGGCGAGGACGAGGATCTGCGCCGCTTCGCCGAAGGCGAAGCGCAGGTCGGCGGGAACGTCCGGCGTCTCGATCGCGCCGACGGCGGCCGAGAGCTTGTTGGCGAGGTCGTGGACCTGCGCCACGGCGCGGTTGAAGCGCAGCCGCTCGAGGTCCTCCTCGACGCGGATCAGGGCGCGATGGGCGGCCCTGCGGATTTCGAGCGCCTGCGGGCCGAACTCCTGCGGCGCGCGTTCCGCTTGCGCGCCGGGCTCGGGCGCGAGCCGCTTCAGCTCGCCGACGAGCCGCCACAGGCGCTGCACGAACTTGGCCGCGCCCTGCACGCCCTCCTCCGTCCAGATCACGTCGCGCTCGGGCGGCGAATCGGAGAGCACGAACCAGCGCGCCGTGTCGGCACCGTAGGTCCCGATGATCTCGTCGGGATCGACGGTGTTGCGCTTCGACTTCGACATCTTCTCGATCGGGCCGATCGAGACCTCCTCGCCGCTGCCGGCCAGGGTGGCGCGCCGCCCGCTCGGGCCGGACTCGACGCGCACGTCGGCCGGAAAGAGCCAGCCGCCGCTCTTGTCGCGATAGGTCTCGTGGACCACCATGCCCTGCGTGAAGAGCCCGGCGAAAGGCTCCTTCAGGTCGCCGGCGTGGCCGGTCGCCTGCATGGCGCGGGTGAAGAAGCGCGCGTAGAGAAGATGCAGGATGGCGTGCTCGATCCCGCCGATGTACTGGTCGACCGGCAGCCATTTCGTCACGTCCGCCGGATCGGTCGGCGCGCCCTCGAGCCAGGGATCGACGAAGCGCGCGAAGTACCAGGACGAATCGACGAACGTGTCCATCGTGTCGGTCTCGCGCGTCGCCGCGCCGCCGCAGGAGGGGCACTTCACATATTTCCACGTCGGATGGCGGTCGAGCGGATTGCCCGGCGCGTCGAAGGCGACGTCGCGCGGCAGCTCGACGGGCAGATCGGCGGCGGGAACCGGAACCGCGCCGCAGCTTGCGCAGTGAATGACCGGGATCGGGCAGCCCCAGTAGCGCTGGCGCGACACGCCCCAGTCGCGCAGGCGGAAATTGACCTGTCGTTTGGCCTGCGGCCTTCCGTCGAGGCTGCGCGCCTCGAGCCGCTTGGCCACTTCCTCTTTGGCCGCCTCGACGCCGAGGCCGTCGAGGAAGCGCGAATGATAGACCGTCCCCTCCCCGTCATAGGCTTCGCTCGTCACGGCGAAGCTCGCCGGATCGGCGCCCGGCGGCAGGATCACCGGCGTCGCGCCAAGGCCATAGGCGTTGGAGAAGTCGAGGTCGCGCTGGTCGTGCGCGGGACAGCCGAAGATCGCGCCGGTCCCGTAGTCCATCAGCACGAAATTGGCGACGTAGACCGGCAGCAGCCAGGTCTCGTCGAAGGGGTGGCGGACCCGCAGCCCCGTGTCATAGCCCTTCTTCTCGCCGGTCTCGATCGCCGCGGCCGAGGTTCCGCGCCGGCGGCACTCGGCGATGAACGCCGCGAGCGCCGGATCGTCCGCGGCGGCGCGGGCGGCGAGCGGGTGGTCAGGCGCGAGCGCGATGAACTTCGCCCCGAACAGCGTGTCGGGACGCGTGGTGTAGACCTCGACGTCGCCCTTCCCGCCCGCGAGCTCGAAGCGCAGCAGCAGGCCCTCCGAGCGGCCGATCCAGTTCGCCTGCATGAGGCGCACCTTCTCCGGCCAGCGGGTCAGGCCGGCAAGGGCGTCGAGCAGCTCCTGCGCGTAGTCGGCGATCCTGAAGAACCACTGCGTCAGCTCGCGCTGCTCGACGAGCGCGCCCGAGCGCCAGCCGCGCCCGTCGATCACCTGCTCGTTGGCGAGCACGGTGTGGTCGACGGGGTCCCAGTTGACCTTCGACTTCTTGCGGTCGACGAGGCCGACGCTGAGAAAGTCGAGGAACATCTTCTGCTGGTGCTTATAATAGGCCGGATCGCAGGTCGCGATCTCGCGCGACCAGTCGAGCGACAGCCCCATGGACTTGAGCTGCGCCCGCATCGACGCGATATTGGCGTAGGTCCAGTCGGCGGGATGGCTGCCGTTCTGCATCGCCGCGTTCTCGGCCGGCATGCCGAAGGCGTCCCAGCCCATCGGATGCAGCACGGCGAAGCCCTTCGCGCGCTTGTAGCGGGCGACGACGTCGCCCATCGCGTAGTTGCGCACGTGGCCCATGTGGATGCGTCCCGACGGATAGGGGAACATCTCGAGCACGTAATATTTTGGCCGCGGATCGTCGTTCCGCGCGGCGAAGATCGCCTGGCTTTCCCAGATCTCGCGCCACCTGGGCTCCGTTTCGCGGGCGTTGTAGCGCTCGAAGTCCATATGTTTCAGAGCCGTCCTTGAAGCAGGCCGTTGAGGCCGGGCCGTCGCGCCTTTAATTGATGAAGGCGCGGAATTAAAGAAGGCCTGCGGCGCGCGGGCCGCGGCGCCCCCGGCGGACGCCTCCCATGTGAACGAAAGGCCGACGCTTTGCAACCGATGGCGACAGATTCGCAAGGCCTCCTCGAACGGCTCGCCGTCGTGCGCGAGGAGATCGCCCGCGCGGCCCGCGACGCCGGCCGCGCGCCCTCGTCCGTCACGCTGACCTGCGTGTCGAAGACGGTCCACGCCGACGGGATAAGGCCCGTCCTCGAGGCGGGCGAGCGCGTCTTCGGCGAGAACCGCGTGCAGGAGGCGATGGAGAAATGGCCGGCGCTGCGGCGCGACTTCCCCGACGTCGAGCTGCGGCTGATCGGGCCGCTGCAGTCGAACAAGGCGGCCGAGGCGGCGGGCTTCTTCGACGTGATCGAGACGGTGGACCGCGACAAGATCGCCAAGGCCCTCGCGCAGGAATGCGAGAAGCTCGGCCGCGCGCCGAAATTCTATGTGCAGGTGAACACCGGCGCGGAGCCGCAGAAAGCCGGCGTGCTCGCCGAGGAGGCCGACGATTTCCTGCGCCGCTGCCGCGACGGATACGGCCTGGAGGTCGTCGGGCTCATGTGCATTCCCCCCGTCGACGAGCAGGCCTCGCCCCATTTCGCGCTTTTGAACAAGATCGCCGCGCGCAACGGGCTGACGCAGCTCTCGATGGGCATGAGCTCCGATTTCGCCCTCGCCATCCAGCTCGGGGCGACCCATGTGCGCGTTGGGAGCGCGCTGTTCGGCGAGCGGGCGAAGCCGTAGACTTGGCGAGACGCAAACGGCGCCCGCGCGGCGGATCAATGGGAAATAGAAAAAATCCAGAAAAGATCGGACGCGCTATATAAGATTTGAAATAATTCAATAGAAATGAATCCGATTTACATCGAAGTGCAAGTATGCAAATTCCGGATATGCTGGATTCCGCATCTTCTTTGCGGCGTTGCAACAAATTTCTGCGTTTAAAGCCAGTCGCAAGATCAGGCTGTCAAAAATCCGGAGATCGATGATGAAAAAACTTTCCGCGCCGGCGATTTCGGCGGCCGCGCTTCTGCTCGCCTGCTCGGCCCATGCGGCGGAATTTGAGGTCGCCATGAAGAACAAGAGCTCGGACGGCCAGGTCATGGCGTTCGAGCCGGCGTTCCTGCACATCCAGCCCGGCGACGCCGTGCGCTTCGTGCCCACCGACAAGGGACATGACGTCGAGACGATTCCGGGCATGCTCCCTGACGGCGCCGCGCCGTTCAAGGGCGAGCTTTCGCAGGAGGTCAAGGTCGAGTTCAAGACTCCGGGCGTGTACGGCTTCCGCTGCCTGCCGCATTTCGGCATGGGCATGGTCGGCCTCATCAAGGTCGGCGACGCGCCGGCCAATCTCGAGGCGGCGAAGCAGGCGAAGCTGATGTCGCAGGCCGCCAAGCGCATGGCGCCTCTGTTTGAAAAGGCTGCGGCTGATTAGACCGGCCGCGCCGAACAGGCCCGGGGACATGCGCGCCCTGACGCGCCGCGCTCCGACGCCTACAGGATGACGAGCGTCGTGCGCGGCGAAAGGCGGGGCAGCAGGCGGCGCAGATCCTCGCGCCGCAGCGCGACGCAGCCGCGCGTCGGAGAAAATCCCTCGCGCGCGCAATGAAGGAAGATGGCGCTGCCCCGCCCCTTGCGGCGCGGCGCCATATTGTAATCGAGCGCGACGACGAGGTCGTAGAGCCCGTCGTCGCGCCGCATCTCCTCGCGCGAGCCGGCGAAGGGGAGGCTGACCGGCCGATTGTAGAGCGCGCTCGAAGGATCGTCGCACCAGCCGTCGCGCGCGCCGGTCGCGCGCATCGGCAGGGGCGTTGGAACGCGCGCGAGACGGTCGGCGCGGAAATAGCCGGACAGGAGACGCCAGCTTCCCGCCGGCGAGGCGCCGTCCCCTTCCCGCTTGGCGCGGCGCACGCCTCCCGCCCCGAGCGCGCAAGGCAGCGTCAGAGCGCCCGCGCGCAGAAGGCCGCGCGGCGGCGCGCCGGGCGACGGACGCGCCGCCGTGGTCGCCACGAGCCGCGAAAGCGCGGCGGGCGCCGAAGGCGCGCCGAATTTGCGCTTCGGCGCGGCGAATTTTCGACATGTTGGCGAAGAGCGCATGGATGATGAAGTTTCCTGCGGCGAAGACGCGCCGCTCCCTTCAAGAGGCGTAAAGTCGTCTCCTTAACGCGCGGAGAAGAATGGAGAAAATTTCATCTCGCCGGCTCCGCGGGGTGTCCGTTTCCGGCGCGACGCGCGCCCGGACGGCGCGCGCGGCCCGCGCATGAGTGCGTAAGCCCATGCGGGCGCGACGCTTTCGGCGCGCCGGCCCGGTTTTGCGCCCGCCGCGACGCAAGATGGCCGGAAGTTCATAAATCCCGTTCCACGCTTGTGAATCCCGCCCTGGACGCCCGGCGGCGGCCTCGCGCAACCTGCGGCCTCTGGCGCTCAAGCCTCAAGGTCCCATATCATCACGAAACGATGACGAGCGCGGCTCCGTCTCAAGCAGCGGACGGCGCTCGTGAAAGAGGGACACGCCCTATGGCGCAAGTGATGAAGATCCTGATCGCCGACGATGACCCGGACCTGCGCGCCGCGCTCGCCGAGCAATTGTCGCTGCATGAGGAGTTCTCGGCGGTTCACGCCGATTCGGCGCAGGAGGCGCTGACGGCTTCGCGCTCCGAGACGCCCGACCTCGTCATCATGGACGTGGGCCTGCCCGACATGGACGGGCGCGAGGCGGTCAAGAAGATGCGCGAGGAGGGCTACAAGAACCCGATCATCATGCTCACCGGGCATGATTCGGAATCGGACACCGTGCAGGGCCTCGACGCCGGCGCGAACGACTACGTCACCAAGCCGTTCCGCTTCTCCGTGCTGCTCGCCCGCATGCGCGCGCATCTGCGCCAGCACGAGACGAACGAGGAGGCGCTGTTCCGCATCGGCCCGTACACGTTCCAGCCGGGCGCCAAGCTCCTCGTCACCGAGAAGGGCGAGAAGCTCCGCCTCACGGAAAAGGAGACGGCGATCCTGCGCTATCTCTATCGCGCCGGCCGCAACGTCGTCGTGCGCGACGTGCTGCTGCGCGAGGTCTGGGGCTACAACTCCAACGTCACCACCCATACGCTGGAGACGCATATCTACAGGCTGCGGCAGAAGATCGAGAAAGATCCGGCCAAGGCGCAGCTTCTCATCACCGAAGCGGGCGGCTACAAGCTGATTCCCTGAGCTTCAACTGACCAGCCCGCCAAGGACGCCGCATGGCGCTCGACGACGACGTCGCCAAGCTCGCCCGCAATCCGGTCTTCGCGCCGCTGTCGGCCGACGCGCTGCGCCTGCTCGCCTTTTCCGCCGAGACGCGGCCGCTGCGCGCCGGCGACGTGCTGTTCCGGCGCGACGAGCCCTCGACCTGCGGCTTCCTGATCCTTTCGGGCTCGATCGCGCTCGATTCGGCCGGAGACGGCGCGGCCTCGCGCATCCTGCGACCGCCGGCGCTGATCGGCGAGATCGCCCTGCTGACGACGACGACGCGCCCGGCGACCGCGATCGCGCGCGAGCCCTCGAGCGTGCTGCGCATCACCCAGCCGATGTTCCGCCGCGTGCTCAGCGAGTATCCCGAAAGCGCCGAAAGGCTGCGCCAGGCGCTGGCGAGCCGCCTCGACGGCTTCATCGCCGAGCTCGAGCGGATCTGGTCGCGCCCCGCCGGAACTCAGGGCTGACTCAGACGTCGAGCGTGACGATCACCGGCGCGTGGTCGGAGGGACGGTCCCAGCTCCGCGCGCCCTTCTCCACGCTGACGCCGCGAAGGCGCGGCGCGAGACTGTCGCTGACCAGCACATGGTCGAGCCGCCGGCCCCTGTCCGAAGCCTCCCATTCGCGCGCGCGGTAGCTCCACCAAGTGTAGAGCTTCTCATGCTCGGGAACGAAGCGGCGCATCGCGTCGACCCAGGGCCCCGCCTCCTGCATCACGCCGAATTTCTCGACCTCGATCGGCGTATGGCTGACCACCCGCAGAAGCGCCTTGTGGCTCCAAACGTCCTGCTCGAGCGGGGCGACGTTGAGGTCGCCGACCAGCATCGCGTCTTCGGCGGCGACCGCGCTCTCCTTCATCCACGCCGCCATCTCGTCGAGAAAGGCGAGCTTGTGGGCGAACTTGGGGTTGATCAGCGGATCGGGCTCGTCGCCGCCCGCCGGAACGTAGAAATTATGCAGCCGCAGCGGGCGCGCCGCGCCGTCGGGGAGAAGGCTCGCGGCCAGATGCCGGCAATCCTCCTTGTCGCAGAAGCTGCGCTTGTCGACGTCGAAGAGCGGCAGGCGGGAGGCGATTGCGACGCCGTGATAGCCCTTCTGGCCGCTGATCTCGACATGCGGATAGCCGAGCTTGTGGAAGGCCGAGAGCGGAAATTCGGCGTCGCGGCACTTGGTCTCCTGCAGGCACAGGACGTCGGGCCGGCGCTCGCCGAGAAAGCGCGCGACGAGGTCGATGCGCAGGCGGACGGAGTTGATGTTCCAGGTGGCGATTGAAAGAGCGGCGGTTGAAAGAGGCATGGCGCGGATTGACCACGGCCGCGCCCGCGCCGCAAGACGTTTCGCGCCCGTCCGGAGCCCGCCGCGCGCGCTTGCGCCGGACGCGCTCCCGAAATGAAAAGGGCGCCCGGCTTGCGCCAGACGCCCTAGGAGCGAGTTCGCCGGGAGGGGGAACCGGCGGAGCCGCCGGGCGAAGCGGGGGGATACGCCCGGACGGCCATATCGCTCACATGAGACGAAGATAATCGGGCCCGCGCGCAAATCAAGGCCTGCGGCTCGACTCAATTATTTGTGTTCGGCAATCTTTCCTGCATCAGCTGAAAGATGTTCGGGTCGGGTTTCTTGTTCAGATCGACGTTGAACAAAGAGATTACCGTTTCGTAACCTTGCGGGTCGGTCACCCGCCATTGCTTGAGCTGGAACTTGGCGGCGTCGAAGATCAACTTGATCTCCGACGTGCCGCCGAAGGTCGCCGTGTCCTCGACCTGGATCGCGACCGAGTTCGGGTCGCTCTGGACGTCCACCACCTTGACGTCGCGCTGCAGGTCCACCTTGTCCTTCAGGAGGAATTTCAACGGCGTCTGGCTGATGAAATAGACGTCCTTGGTCGCCGTCTTGCGGTCGTGGATAGCGACCGAAAGCCCGTCCGCGACGATCTCGAGAGTCGCCGGCGGCGCGTACTCGAAGCGCAGCTTGCCCGGACGCTGCACGAAGATCTTGCCTTCCGATCGCCTGCCGTCCGGCCCGATCTGCACGAAATCGCCGATCATCGTCGTCGCCGAGTTGAAATAGTCGTTGGCTTTCTGGATCGCGACGAGCGGGTCCATCGGCGTGAAGGGCTTGGGCGCGGCGCTCTTCTGCTGCGGCTTCTGCGCGGGCGCGGCGCCCTGCGCCGCGGCGTCCGCGGTCGGGACGACGCACAACGCGGCGAACAGGACGGCGAGGAGGGCTGGCGTTCGCGTCATGAATGGCTGTCCCGGCTGGCCGCGGTCGGCGGCCGATGGTCGATGGCTGTGGCGACGAGGCCTTTTAGGACGCTTCCGCCCGCAAGACAAAGCGACGCGCTTGCACGCCGCCCCTTCCGTGCATTATCTCCAAGGTCTTGCGGCGCGCGGAGCTGTCATGACCCGGAAAAGAGCCCCTTCGACGATCGCTGCGACGAATGGCGTCGCGGCGGACCAGGCCTTCGCTTCGGCGGCCCCGCCGATCTATCTGTCGAGCACCTACGCCTTCAAGGGCTTCGAGGCGCCGCGCGCCTATGAATATACGCGCACCAGCAATCCGACGCGCGACCTCCTGAGCGACACGCTCGCCAAGCTCGAGGGCGGCGCCGGCGCGACCACGCTTTCGAGCGGCATGGCGGCGGTCGACCTGACCCTCGCGACGCTGGGCGCCGGCGACCTCGCGCTCGCCGCGCATGACTGCTACTCGGGCGTGCAGCGGCTCCTGCGCGCGCGCGCGGCCAAGGGGCAGTTCAGGGCGGCCTTCGTCGATTTCTCCGACAAGGCGGCGCTCGCCGCAGCGCTCGACCAGCGGCCGAAGCTGGTGCTTCTCGAGACGCCCTCCAATCCGCTGATGCGCGTCGTCGACGTCGCCGCCGTGTGCGCGCTGGCGCATGAGCGCGGCGCCAAGGTCGTCGTCGACAACACCTTCCTGTCGCCGGCGCTGCAACGTCCGATCGAACTCGGCGCGGATTTCGTCGTGCATTCGACGACGAAATTCCTCAATGGCCATTCCGACGTCGTCGGCGGCGCGGTGATCTCGGCGAGCGAGGCCGACGCGCAGGAGCTCAAGGACTGGGCCAACATCGTCGGCGTCACCGGCTCGCCCTTCGACGCGTACCTCACCCTGCGCGGAATAAGGACGCTTTTTCCGCGCATAGAACGCCAGCAGCGCACCGCCGGCGCCCTCGCGCAATTCCTGCTTGGCCATGCGCTCGTCGAGAAAGTGCATTATCCCGGCCTTCCCGGCCACGCGACGCATGAGATCGCCAAGCGGCAGCAGTCGGGCTTCGGCGCCATGCTGAGCTTCGAGATCGCCGGCGGCGTCCCCGCCGTGCGGCGCTTCGTCGAGGCGACGCGCGTCTTCACCCTCGCCGAGTCGCTCGGCGGCGTCGAGAGCCTCGTCGCCCATCCCGCCACCATGACCCACGCCAGCATGACGCCCGAGCAACGGGCGGAGGCCGGCATCTCCGAATCCCTGCTCCGCCTCTCGGTCGGCCTCGAGGACGAAGGCGACCTCGTCGCCGATCTCGAAGGAGCGCTGGCGGCGGCCGGCTAGAGCGTTCGGCGCGTCGTGGACGCGTCGGGCAACGAGTGGAGGCGAAGGCCGATCCAGCCTGATCGGCTTTCGCTCCGGGCGGCCTCGGCGGGCCGCGGAGCGCCGCGATGACGAACCCCCTGCCGCGGCCCCGGCCGCCGGACCATGCAAGTCACGGAACGCATGCAGCGCTCGGCGTCGCATTGACGCCGAGCCGGCGGCGCGTCCTCGACCTCCTCGCCGCCGCCGGCCGGCCGCTCGGCGCCTACGAGCTGATCGACCGCGTCGCCGAGGCGACGGGCAAGCGGCCGGCGCCCATCTCGGTGTATCGCGCGCTCGACTTTCTGGTGGAGGGCGGGCTCGCCCATCGCCTCGCCACCCGCAACGCCTATGTCGCCTGCGGCCATGGCCACGCCCGCGAAGCGGCCGTCGCCTTCCTGATCTGCGAGCGCTGCGGCGAGGTGGTCGAGGCCGACTCGGCCGCCCTCAAGGCGAGCCTCGACGCCCTCGCCGCCAACGCGCGCTTCTCGCCGCGCACGCTCGTGATGGAGGTCGCGGGAGTGTGCGAGGCTTGCGCGAAGGCCACGTGAAAGCCCCGACGCCGGCGTCCGCCATTTTCTCCACCACTGTGGCCGGGCGATCGGCTAGGATCGACGCGACGCCATCAACGGGACCGCAGCCCGCATGACCTCGACGCTGGAATTCGACCCGACGACCAATGAGCCCTTCGACTACGCGAGCGAGATCGCGGCGGGCGCCGCGCCGCGGCGGCGCTCGGTCGGCGTGAAGGTCGGCGAGGGGGCGGGCGCGGTCATGGTCGGCGGCGGCGCGCCGGTCGTCGTGCAGTCGATGACCAACACCGACACCGCCGACGTCGACGCCACCGTCGCGCAGGTGCTGGCGCTGGCCAGAGCCGGCTCGGAGCTCGTGCGCATCACGGTGGACCGCGACGAGGCGGCGGCCGCCGTGCCGGTCATCCGCGAGAAGCTCGCGCGGAAAAACTGCTTCGCGCCGCTCGTCGGCGACTTCCATTACATCGGCCACAAGCTGCTCGCCGACCATCCCGCCTGCGCCGAAGCGCTCGACAAATACCGCATCAACCCCGGCAACGTCGGCTTCAAGGACAAGCGCGACCGACAGTTCTCGGCGATCGTCGAAATGGCGATCCGCCACGGCAAGAGCGTGCGCATCGGCGCCAACTGGGGCTCGCTCGACCAGGAGCTTCTGACCTCGCTCATGGACGAGAACGCCAAAAGCGCGTCCCCCGCCGCCGCCGACGCGGTGATGCGCGAGGCGATGGTCCGCTCCGCCCTGCTCTCCGCCGCCCGCGCCGAGGACATCGGCCTCGGCCGCGACCGGATCATCCTCTCGGCCAAGGTGTCGGCGGTGCAGCAGCTCGTCGCCGTCTACCGCACCATAGCGCGGCGCAGCGACTACGCCCTGCATCTCGGCCTCACCGAGGCCGGCATGGGCTCGAAGGGAATCGTCGCCTCCTCGGCGGCGCTCGGCGTGCTGCTGCAGGAGGGGATCGGCGACACCATCCGCGTGTCGCTGACGCCCGAGCCCGGCGGAGACCGCTCGCTCGAGGTCAAGGTCGCGCAGGAGATTCTGCAGACGATGGGGTTCCGCACCTTCGTGCCGCTCGTCGCCGCCTGCCCCGGCTGCGGGCGCACGACCTCGACGGTGTTCCAGGAGCTCGCGCGCGACATCCAGCGCCACATCATCGACGAGATGCCGAACTGGAAGACGCGCTATCCGGGCGTCGAGAACCTCAACGTCGCGGTGATGGGCTGCATCGTCAACGGCCCGGGCGAGTCGAAGCACGCCGACATCGGCATCTCGCTGCCCGGCACCGGCGAGTCGCCGGCCGCGCCGGTGTTCATCGACGGCCAGAAGGCGCTGACCCTGCGCGGCGAGACCATCGCCGCCGACTTCAAGCGGCTGGTCGAGGAGTACATCGAGCGCCGCTTCGGGCGGGTCGAGAAGACCGCGGCGGAGTGACGGCGGCGCCTATCGCGGGACGCCGAGCGCCGTTTTGAGCGCTGAATATTCCGTTTCGTTGCCGCAGTTTTTCAGAAACTCGCCGATCGCCTCGCGCGTCCCCCGTGACAGAACCCAGCCGAGCGGCGGCTTCGCCGGTGGCGGATCGCCCTTCTCTTCTCCGCACATGGCGAGATGGGCGAAGAAGGAATGGTCGTCCCTCGCTGGCCAGGGCTGCGTCTCCTCAAACGACGTCTTGGCGGCTTCGGACACGGTCGCTTGAAGCTTTTCCGGGTTCGCCGGCGCCGCGCCGGCGGAGACGGGCTGCTCCGCGCAAATCTCCGCGGCGAGTTCCTCGGCGGCGCGCACGCCATGCGCCTCGCGCACCGACATGACGCCGAACAGGGGCGCGGTCAGCTCATTGTAGGACGACAGGATAAAGCCCTCGCCGTCGTTTTTCTCGTTCTTCGCAGCGTCCTTGAAGGGCAGGAAATTGCCGGCGCCCGCTTCCTCGCGCCGCGCCGGCGTGGCGGTGCTCAACACGCATTTCATCTTGCCCTCGACCTGGCCCTGGCGCAGCCTGACCCGGGCGCGTTCGGCGTCGAGCCCGGGGTCGCTGCTGATGAGCAGGACGACCCTTCGCACTTTCGGCGGCTTCTCGTCGCCGTTGATCGCACGCGCCGCCTCGCGCGAGAGTTCGAGCGCGGTGGCGGCGCCATAATTCTCGAAATAGCCCCCGTCGATGATGTAGCCGCGATTTTCGCCTCCCCCGGCGGCGATCAGATTGCCGGCCGGCGAAACATAGGTGAAGCGTGCGCTGTTATGCGCCGCCGTGCTCGCGCGCATGTCGGCGCCGAGAATCTGAAAGGCGTCGTAGCTGTCCTGAAACACCTGACGCTCGATCTTGACGTTGCTCGTGATGATGCGTCGCCCGGTCTCCTGATGGGTGGCGTTCAGCAGCAGGATCGGGCGCCAGCGGCTCGCGGCCGTCTCCTTGTCGGGAAAAAAGCTGAGGAAGGCGTTGGCGAGCATATGGTCGGTCGCCTCCTCGAACCCTGTTTCAAGGGCCACGCCGCGGTCGTCGCGCGTGAGTTCGGGAAGAACGTTCGACGGGCCGTCGACGAAAATCCAGCGCAGTAGGCCCGGCGCGAGAAAATCCTGGCCCAGCTGGCTCGCGGGCGCGATCGCCTTGTGACGCTGCGGATCGGCCTCATGCGCCGCGACCGCCGCAAGATAGGCGACGGCGCCGACGCTGCCGCCGGAGACCGCGCTGACGGCGAACAGGAGGCTGCGCAACCCGCCCGTGGCGTCCTTCGATAGTTCGAGCTCCGCCTCAAGCTGTTGAAGGATGGCGGCGGTCCAGACGGCGGCGCGGATGCCGCCGCCGGCGGTCGCGATGACCAGCATGGGAACCGGCTTGCCCGGGTGCGCCGGCGCATAAGCGGCGCTGGCCTGCGCGTACCAGGCCTTCGCAGCTTCCTCCACCGTCGGCCGGCTTGCCGGATCCTTGAGCGCGGTCCACGTCGCGGCGCCTGTCGGCGCTGCGCCCGGGAGCGGCGGGGGCGCGGCGGCGCAGTCGCCCTTGTCGCACAGCCGCACGCGATGAAACGGCCGGATGAACGAGGTGACCACGGCGAGCGCGACGAGGCCGACCAGCGCAAAGGAGACGACGGCGCGCGGGGTCGCGCCCGGCCAGCGCCGTTTCAGGCGAGCGGCGAGCCACTCCGCCGCGCGGGAGCAGAAGGTCACGGCCGCCAGAAAGGCGCCGAAGGCGAAGACGCCGATGATCAGCGAACCGAAGGCCCGGCCAGCGGCCAGCGGCGCGTAAACGCTGACGATGACAGCGAGCGGCAGCGGCGCGGCGAGCCCGAGCGTCCAGTTCCACAGGGCGGCGGTTTCGTCCACGCCGCTCGCGCGGTTTTTGCGCAAATGGCTGATCAACAGCAGAAACGCCGCCGCGGAAAGGACGATCCATAGGGTCGCCCAAACGAAGCCCGCGGGAAACCGCTCTGAAACCAGAGCGTAGACCATGACGCCGGCGAGGAGGCATTCGACGCCTGCGCTCGCCCGGAAGACGACGTCGGCCAGCTTCTTGTAAGGGCGCGCCGCGCTCCGTCGCGACACGATGCGATAATCCAACGACCAGAGAAGAGCGGTGGCGGCGAGGATCGCCGCCGGCGCCGCGTAGGGAAGATAGCCGAGATAGGGCTGGCTCCGGCTCGACAGGAATTCGGGCTGGGTCGCCGCCGCCCGCGCCAGATGCAACGCCGCAAGCAGATGGGCGCACACGCCGATAATCCGCGGCGCCCAGAACGCCCATTTGCTTCCGTTGATGACGTCCTCGCGCGCGACGCCGCGCGCCAGCGCCTCGGCGGAATACAGGCGCTCGAGCCCGAGACGGCCGGCGTGCCAGTTGTTGAGCGCCCAGTAGATCAGGGCTAAAAACAGCCACAGGAGGCGAAAGCCCGGCTCGTTCATCAGGCCGACGCCGAGTTCCTGTCCCTGATCGTTGAACAACAGGACGAAAGCCGCGACGGCGGTGACGACGAGCGGCGCCCACATCGCGCCGAGCGCGCGGGCGAGGCTCGAGAGCTTCGCCGACAGGAGCCACAGCAGGCCGCCGAGCGCGACGACGAAGGTCAGCCAGATCGCTATTTGCGCATATTCATTCATGGCCCGCTCTCGAAGGAGAGCTGGCCCCGACGGCGCGAGGCGAAAACCCCGATCAGCCTGCGCCTTCCGGGCTGCTCGAATAATTTGATCAAAATCTCGCCAGGCGCAGGCGCCCGACGCGTAAAATCAGAAAAATTATGCCCAATTGACGGGGCGTGTTCAAGATGTTCTGCGCGCCCGACGCGTCAATTCATCAGCCCCGCCGCGATGTTGATCGTCAGCGCCAGCACCGCGCTGTTGAAGAAGAAGGCGATGATCGAATGCGCCAGCGACACGCGGCGCATCTCCCTGCTGGTGAGCTCGACGTCCGCCGTCTGCGAGGCGACGCCGATGATGAAGGAGAAATAAAGGAAATCGAAATAGTCCGGGAGGTCCGTGCCCGGGAATCTCAGCCCTCCCGCGAGGTCCAGGGGCTTGCCCCGTCCGTCGCCCTGCGCCTCCCCGCCCGCCGCCGCATCGTCGAAAAATTCATGCGCGTAATGCAGCGCGAAGGTCAGATGGATGAAGGTCCAGGCGGTCACGATCGTCGCCGCGGCGAGCGCGATATGCAGGCCCTTGACGAGATCCAGCTTCATGTCCTTCGTCGCGCCGAGTTGGGCGAAGATCGCCGCCATCGAGACGACGGCGGCGACGCAGGTGATGATCAGGATGACGATGCGTCCTTCGTCGCTCGTCCTGGCGCGGCGACGCATCTTGTCGCAGTCCGACGTCGCGACGAGGACGCCCGACAGGATGAAATAGACCAGCGCGCCGAAATTCCAGCCGATCAGCAGCCGTGTCGAGCAGGCCCATGCCGCAGGGGTCGCGAAGGCGGCGAGCGCCGCGGTGGCGAGGCCGATGAACAGCCGCGGATGGCCGCGCACCGTGCGGAAGGGATAGCCGAACGCGGCGAGCGCACGGCGCCCGGCGTTCTCCCCCGCCACGCTTAATTCGCCCGGTTGGCGACGAAGCGCGCGGCCGCCTTCAGCACATGCGCGTCGGCGCCTTGCGGAAAGCGGTCGAGCGCTTCGACCGCCTCCTCGCTCAGGCGGTCGCGCCGAGCGCGCGCGGCCTCGAGCCCGAGCGCCGCGACGAGCGTCGCCTTGTTGCGGCCGGCGTCCTTGCCGGCGCGCTTGCCGAGCGTCGCCTCGTCCGCCTCGACGTCGAGGATGTCGTCGGCGACCTGAAAGGCCGCCCCGAGCGCGCGCCCGTAGGCCGAGAGCGCCTCGCGCGCGGGAAGCGGGGCGCGGCCGAGGATCGCCCCGGCCATCACCGAGAAATGCAGCAGCGCCCCGGTCTTCATGCTCTGCAGCAGGATCACCGCGTCGGCCTCGTGCGGGCGCGTCGAGGCCTCGGCCTCAAGGTCGAGGACCTGGCCGCCGATCATGCCGCCGAATCCGGCGGCCCGCGCGAGGCCGAGCACGAGCTCGGCGCGGACCGCCGGGTCGGGATCGGTCCGCGCGTCGGCCAGAATGTCGAAGGCGTAAGTCAAGAGGCCGTCGCCGGCGAGGATCGCCGTCGCCTCGTCAAACGCCTTGTGAGTCGTCGCCCGGCCGCGGCGCAGATCGTCGTCGTCGAGGGCCGGCAGGTCGTCATGGACCAGCGAATAGCAATGGATCATCTCGACCGCGCAGGCGGCGCGCAGCGCGCCCGGCCCGTCGGCGCCGAACAGGCGGGCCGTCTCGACGACGAGGAAGGGGCGCAGCCGCTTGCCGCCGCCAAGGCTCGAATAGCGGATCGACTCCATGAGGCGCGACGGGCGCGCCGCCTCGCCGGGCAGGAGGGACGGCGACAGCAGCGACGCGAGCGTCTCCTCGACGCCCTGCGCGACCGCCTTCAGCCGCGCGTGAAAGTCATGCTCGTGCGCCTGCGTCCCGCTCTCCAGCGTCGATGTCATCGCTCTTGCGCTCCCCTTGCGCTTCGTCTGGCTTCAGCTTGCGCCCGGAGGCCGCGGTCCGGCTTGCCCCATCGCCGCACATCGGTCAAGGCTGGCCGGCCCCTCGCCGCCGCAGGACCGCCTTGGCCCGATTCGCGTCGATCCTCGCAATGCTGGCGCTCGCCCTCGTCCTCGCGCTCGGGGCGCTGATCGTCGCCTACCGCTTCGTGACGCCGGCCTCGACGCTGATGCTGGCGCGGCGCCTCGAGGGGGCGCCGGTGGAGCGCGCTTTCGTTCCGCTCGAGCGGATCTCGCCCTATCTGCCCGCCGCCGTGATCGCCTCGGAGGACGCGAAGTTCTGCCGCCATCATGGCGTCGACTGGGGCGAGCTGCGCGCGGTGATGAAGGCGGCGGGCGCGGACGGGCCCTCGCGCGGCGCCTCGACGATCTCCATGCAGACGGTCAAGAACCTCCTGCTGTGGCCCGGACGCTCGTCGCTGCGCAAGGCAATCGAGATTCCGCTGGCCCTCGTCGCCGATCTCGTCTGGGGCAAGCGGCGCACGCTCGAGCTCTATCTCAACGTCGCCGAATGGGGAGACGGGGTTTTCGGCGCGCAGGCCGCGGCGCAGCGCTATTTCGGGAAAAGCGCCGACCGGCTCGACGCGCGGCAGGCGGCGCTGCTCGCGGCGAGCCTGCCGAACCCGAAGGCGCGCGATCCGGGCAGGCCCTCGCGCTTTCTGTCGCGCCGCGCGGCGACGATCGAGGCGCGCATGCGCGAGGCCGACGTCTCATGTCTGAAGTGACATGAGCCAGTTTGGGCTGGCCAAGCCGGGCGATTTATTGTAACAGGCCCGTTCACCGCGAAGCGCCGCCCCGCCGCAGCCTCGCGATCAGTCATTCCAAGACTTGAGAAATCCGAGACCTTAAGACAATGGCCGTTCCGAAGCGCAAGACCTCTCCGATGAAGCGCGGCTTCCGCCGCTCCGCCGACGCGCTCGCCGCGCCGACCTATGTCGAGGACAAGGATTCGGGCGAGCTGCGCCGGCCGCATCATGTCGACCTCAAGACCGGCATGTACCGCGGCCGCCAGATCCTGACGCCGAAGGCCGCCAAAGTCGAGGACTGAAGAGAACGCCGAATCCGGGCCGGCCGCGCGCCGCCCGCCCGAACGCGCCTTTCGAGGCGCGTTTTTTTTTGCGTCCAACTCCGCTCAATGCGCGCCCGGGACCTGGCGCACATGGCCGCGCGCGCCGCAGCGCGAGCTTCAGAGATCGGCGAAGGCGCTTTCGGCCGAGGCGCGCAGACGCTGCGAGACGAGGTCGCGCAGCGCGCGCAGGTCGCGGCTGAACTGGCGGATGCCCTCGGCGAGCTTCTCGCTCGCCATGGCGTCCTCGTTGAGCAGGAGACGGAAGGTCTTCTCGTCGAGGCTGAGCCGCGCCGGCGCGCGGTCGGCGGGAATGTTCGGCGTCAGGCGGCGCGGGAGCGGGCCGCTTGCGCGCGCGAGCTCGTCGAGCAGCTGCGGCGCGATGGTCAGCCGGTCGCAGCCGGCGAGCGCCTCGATCTCGCCGGCGTTGCGGAACGAGGCGCCCATGACGATGGTCGCCACCCCGTGCGCCTTGTAATATTCGTAGATCTGCCGCACCGAGGCGACGCCGGGGTCGGTCTCGGGGGTGAAGCTCGCTCCGGTCGCCTTGACGTGCCAGTCGAGAATGCGGCCGACGAAAGGCGAGATCAGGAAGGCGCCGGCGTCGGCGCAGGCGACCGCCTGCGCGAGCGAGAACACCAGCGTCATGTTGCAGTCGATCCCCTCCTCCTGGAGGACGCGCGCGGCGCGTATCCCTTCCCAGGTGGCGGCGATCTTGATGAGGATGCGCTCGCGCCCGACGCCGCGGCGCGCGTACTCGGCGATGATCGCCCGCGCCTTCTCGATCGTGCCCTCGACGTCGAAGGAGAGGTCGGCGTCGACCTCGGTCGACACCCGGCCGGGCACGATCTTGGTCAGCTCCTCGCCGAAATTGACGGCGAGCCGGTCGGCGACCTCGCTCGTCAGCCGGCCGCGGCCGCGGCCCCACGCCACCGCTTCGGCGACCAGCGGCTCATAGGCGGGAAGCTGGGCGGCCTTGAGGATCAGCGTCGGATTGGTGGTCGCATCGACCGGCGCGAAGGTTCGGATCGACTCCATGTCGCCGGTGTCGGCGACGACCGTCGTCATGGACTTCAACTGGTCGAGTTTGCTCGGCGACGTTCCGGTCATGGGCGGTCCATTCATGGGCGATCCGCCGTCGAACGGCGGGGAAGCTCGCGCCACTCTATAGCCCGGCCGGCCGCGGCGCCAAGCGCGGGCGGCCGGAGGCGATCTCCGGCCGTCCGAAGCGAGGCGAAAAGCGTCAGTCGATCAGCTTCTCGAGGGCGTGGCCGGCCCGCGTCTCGAGCTCCTTCGCATCGAGCGTGCCGTCGTTGTCCTTGTCGGCGGCCTTGAACAGCTTCTCGACGATCGAAAGATATTCGGCCTTGTCCAGCGTGCCGTCCTTGTCGGGGTCGCCCGCGACGAACTCGCCCTTGCCGATCACGCCCTTGGTCTCGCGGCGGTCGAGCGTGTCGTCGGAATCCTTGTTCAGCGTGTCGAACTCGGCGGCCGCGGCGGCCTTGGCCTCGGCGAGGTCGAGCGTGCCGTCGTTGTCCTTGTCGTACTCCTTGATGAGGTCGGACGCGGCGAAAGCCGCCGATGCGAAGCTGGCGGCGAAGCCGGTGGACAGCAGGCCGCAGAGGGCGAGGCGGGTGAGCAGGGACTTGGACGCCATGGGGATTCTCCGTTTCAGGACCGTGAAAAGCTAATCCACATCTAGGTGGCGTTTAATTAAAAGTCCACTCAAAAATCGGGAATTTTTCCAATACCCGTCCGGTTTGCTCCGTACGGGCGTTCACACTTTCTCGACCGGCTTCACCCGCGCCGGAAGTTGACCGGCACGGTCAGAGTGATGGAGCCGCCGCCCATCTCCGGAGGCGGCGGCGGAAAAGGACCCGCGCGCCGCGGCAGCGAGACCGCCTCGGCGTCGAGCTGCGCCGAGCCGGAGCTGCGCGCGAGCCGCGAGGACGTGACGTTGCCGGACCGGTCGATGCTGAAGCTGATCACCGCGACGCCAGCCGCGCCGTCCGCTCCGGCCGGATAGCGCTTGGCGGCGTTGAGCCGCGCCGAGACGAGGCCGCGCCAGTTCGAGCCCGACATCGAGCCGCCGCCGCCGCCAAGGCCGCCGCCGCCCTGGCCGCCCTGCCCCGGCGTTCCGCCGGTCCGGCCGGGCGCCGTCCCGCTCGCCGCCCGGTCGCGCTGGCCGGGCTTCGCGTCCGGCGGCGGACGGACGATCTTCTTCGCCTCGTGTTTCGGCTTGGGCTTGGGTTCGACCTTCTTCGGAACGACGGGCTTTTGCGGCGCGAGCAGAACCGCGTCCGCCTTCTTGGCGGGCGCAAGGTCGGGGACCGGCTCAGGCGGCGGCGGAGGAGGTTCGGGAACGGGTTCGGGCTGCGGCTCGGGTTCGGGCGGAACCGGCTCAGGCTCGGGAACGGGTTCGGGCTGCGGCGCGGCCTCCGCCTCGATCGGCTCCGGCGAGACTTCCCCGCCGCCGTCGACCTGACCGACCGCCAGCGGCGGCAGGTCGATCATCAGCGCGGATTCGGGCGCGGCGGCGAGCGCGTCCTCGCTGCGCTTGTGCGAAATCCAGTACATGAAGCCGGCGTGCGCGAGGAGCACGGCGACGGCCGCCGCAGCCCAGCGGCCGACGCGCGGCCGTTCGGGCGGCGGCAGGATGAAGCGGGCCGGCGCGGCCGCGGGATCGAAGGTCATGGGCTGCGGTCAGGGCGCGGCGGACGCAGGAGCGGGGGGAGCGGGCGCGGCGGGAGCGGGCGCGGCGCCGGGCGTTTCGAGCCCGACGAGGCCGATCTTGAGATAGCCGGCGGCGCGCAGCAGGTTCATCGTCTCCATCACGTCGCCATAGGACACGACCTTGTCCGCGCGCACGAAGACGCGCGCCTCGCGATCGCCGCCGGTCTGCGCGTCGAGCGCGGCGGCGAGCGTCGTCGGCTCGACCGTCCGCTCGCCGACGACGAGCGAAAGGTCAGGCTTGATCGTCAGGAACAGCGGCTTGTCCGGCCGCTGCGCCGGCTGGGCGGTGGAGGCCGGAAGGTCGACGTTGACGTCGACGGTCGACAGCGGCGCGGCGACCATGAAGATGATCAGCAGCACAAGGATGACGTCGATGAACGGCGTGACGTTGATGTCGTGGTTGACTTCGAGGTCGTCGTCGCCGGCGCTCTGGCCGAGTTTCGCGCCCATCGGTCACTCCGCCGGACGGCGAATGGCGACGATCTGCCGGTCGCGCTGGACGTCCGGCTCGAGGGCGCGGTCGAGATCGCGCGAGAGATGGCGCATGACCTCGGCCGAAGCGTCGCCGAGCAGCGCCCGGTAGCCGGCGATCCAGCGCGCGAACATGTTGTAGATCATCACCGCGGGGATGGCGGCGACGAGGCCGAGCGCGGTGGCGAGCAGCGCCTCGGCGATGCCCGGGGCGACCACCGCGAGGTTGGTCGTCTGGGTCTTGGCGATGCCGATGAAGGAATCCATGATGCCCCACACCGTGCCGAACAGGCCGACGAAGGGAGCGGTCGCGCCGATGGTGGCGATGATCGTCGTTCCGAACGCCGCCCTGCGGCCGGCCTGCGCCTCGAGGCGGGAGAGCAGCGCGCCGACGCGCTCCTTGACGCCCTCCGGCGGCAGGCCGGACGAGCGCGCCCATTCGTCCTGTGCGGCGGCGGCGAAGCGGGCGATGGGCGACGCGCGGCCGGAAAGCGCCTGAGCGGCCGCGGCGAGATCCGGCGCGCCGGCGAGGCTCTCGAGGCCGCGACGCGCGCGCCTGCGGGCGGCGACAAGCTCGACGATCTTGGCGAGCGCGATCGTCCAGGTCGCGACCGAGGCGAGGGCGAGGCCGATCATGACCGCTTTGACGATCACATGGGCGTGCACGAACATGCCCCACGGCGACAGGTCGCCGGAGAATTTCAGCTGCGGGGCCCTGGCGAGGAGCGCGGGAGTCGCCTCGCCGGCGGGGCCGGCCTGCGTCGGCGGCGCGGCGGCTTCGGCCGACGGCGCGGCGTGAGCGTCATGCGGCGCGGCCGCAGGCTCGCTCGCGGCGGCGGGCGCCTCATGCGTCTGCGGCGTGGGCGCGGCCTGCTCCTGCGCCCGGACGGGAAGGACCGCGGCGAGCGCCAGCGCCAGGACGGCGACGGTCAGCGTCGGCCGCGACGAAGGCCCATGGAATAATTCTGGCCGCCCCATACCATTCTTCCCTATCAACGCAGAAAAATTCCCGACCGGCGCGCCGCGTCGCGGAAATTATAGAATAAGACGCGGGAGGCGCACAGAAATTTAGTCGAGGCGCTCCATTTCCACCAGCGCTGGGCGCCTGGAAAGCGGCGGCATATCTTATCGCGTCTTGTCGCGGCCCGAGAAAGACTCGCGCGATCCGCGAACCGGTCGCCGGCGGGTCGGAACGTTCATTTATCGTTTACCTAACGCAAATTTAATCATGACGATTTTCTTTACTTAATATTGATCATTTTTTACCACTTCACCGTCGGAGCAACCCTTGTCATCGCTTCGATCATGAGGCGGGGAATGGGCGCGGTCACGTCGTTTGCGGCGGTTCGCAGGGCGAAATCTGAACTTCAGGCGATGGAGGCGCGACAGCCGGCCGATCCGATCGAGGCGCATATCCTCAAGTTGCTCGCCGACGCGCGCCTCAAGCTGATCGAAACCAGCACCCGCAACCATCTCGTCCATACGCCGCGCGGCGGGCGGCGGGCGCGCCGCCTGCCGATCGTCGACGCGAAGAGCGACCTGATTTTCACGACGCTCGCGCGCGAGGGGCGCCCGCTGCGTTTCCTGCCCGCCGCCGCCGGCGAGTCGCGCCGCGCCCTCCGCGCCGACGCGGAGACCCGCGCGCGCGGCGCCCTGCGCACGCAGCTTTCGCCCGACGCCCTCCACAAGCGCCTGCACGCGATCAGCCGCGACGCCGGCGCCGCCGAGGAGGAGCGCGGCGTCAACATCCTGTTCCTCGCCCTCGGATTCCTGCGCTGGTACGAAAGCGACCGGTCGGACGCAGTGCGCGAGGCGCCTCTGATCCTGCTGCCCGTCGCGCTTTCGCGCGACGCGCGCCGTTCGACCTTCGATCTCGTGCGGCGCGAGGAGGACATCGTCGCCAACCAGGCGCTGCAGGAGCGGCTGCGCGGCGATTTCGGCCTGAGCCTGCCGGACATCCCGGAGAACGAGAGCTGGCTGCCGAGCGGCTATTTCTCGGCCGTCGCCGCCGCCGTCTGCGCCAAGCGGCGATGGTCGATCGACGCGGAAGCGGTCGAACTCGGCTTCTATTCCTCCTCGAAGCTGCTCATCACCCGCGACCTCGATCCCTCGTCCTGGCCGGGCGACGGGCTCGCCCGCCATCCGCTCGTGCGCGCGCTGCTGCGCGAGGGCTTCGCCAGCGCGCCGCCCTCGCCGCGCGAGGACGCGCGGCTCGACGAGGCGTTCGACCCGCGCGAACTCGTCCATGTCATGGACGCCGACGCGTCGCAGACGCGCGTCATCGAGAGCGTGCGCGCCGGCCGCGACCTCGTCGTCCAGGGACCGCCCGGCACCGGCAAGTCGCAGACCATCGCCAACATCGTCGCCGCCGCCGTCCATGACGGCAAGAGCGTGCTGTTCGTGGCCGAGAAGATGGCCGCGCTCAGCGTCGTGCACGACCGGCTGAAGAGCGTCGGCCTCGACGACCTCTGCCTCGAGCTGCACAGCCGCACGGCCAACAAGCGCCTCGTCGCCGACCGGCTCGACCACACGCTGCAGGCGGCCGAAATCCCCCTCGTCGACCTCGGAGCCGCGGACGAGCTCAAGCTCGCCCGCGACGCGCTCAACGACGCCGCGGAGCGGCTCCACGCCCCGATCGGCGAAACCGGCCTCACGCCCTTTCTCGCCCTGTCGATCCAGATCGCCGCGAGCGTGCGCCGCGTCACGCCCGACGCGGCGCTGGTCGAGGCGGCCCGCTCATGGACGCGCGCCGATTACGAGACGAAGGCGACGAGCCTCGAACGTCTCGCCGCCCAGACCGCGGCGGCGGGGCCGCTGATCCGCCACGTCTATTTCGGCGCGCGCCGCGCGAGCCTGCAGCCGGCCGATTTCGAGCGCCTCACGCCGCAGATGCGCCGGCTCGCCCGTGAGGCGGCGAGCCTCGGCGCGGCGGCCTCGGGCCTCGCCCGCTTCCTCGGCCTTCGCCTGCGCGCGACGCTCGAGGGGACGCGCGCCCTGATCGGCCTCCTGCGCCTCGCCGCCTCCCTCAACCAGGACTGCCTGCCGCTCGCGCGGGCGCTCGCCCGCTCAAAGGCGATCGAGCGCGTGATCGCCGCCGCCGATCAGGGGCTCGCGTGGGACAGGCTGCGGCGGCGCCACGCGCACGCCTTCGACCCCGCGGTCTGGACGGCGCCCCTCTCCGAGCTGCGTCCGGCGCTCGCCCGCGCCGCGACGTTCTGGCCGGCGCGCCTCTCCAGAGCCTCGCGCGCGGGCGAACGCCTGCTGCGCTCGCTCGCCCGCGCGCCGCTGCCGCGCGACGGCGAGGCCCGCCTCGCCCTGCTCGACGAACTCATCGGCGCGCAGGCGCTGGCGCAGGCGCTCGACGGGCAGTCTCCGGCGCTGCGCCACATCCTCGGGCGCGCGTGGCGCGGCGCCGACACGGATTTCCTGCGCCTGCGCGCCACGGCGCATGTCGCGCAGGCCTTGCTCGCGCAGGACGAGGGGCTCGACTTCGAGCGGCTCGCCGACCTCGTCGCCAAAGGCTCGGCGCGAACGCTCGCCGACGATCTTGCGGCGGGCGCTGCGAGCGTCGCTCCGGCTTTCGAGGCGGTCGCGCGCGCGCTCGACCTCGATCTGTCCGCCGCCTTCAACGAGCGCTCGATCGAGGCGATCGACCTTGAACGGCTGTCCGAGCGGGTCGGGCAGTGGGCGATTCATCCCGCCCGGTTCGAGGAGTGGACCCGCCTTTCGGGCGCCGACCGGCGCATGCGCGCGGCGGACGGCGCGGACCTCGCCGACGCGCTGGCGACGGGCGCGCTCGCCCCGGCGCACGCCGTCGAGCGGCTTCAGGCCGCTTTCGCCGAGGCGGCGTGGCGGCGGGCGATCGAGGCCGATCCGGGGCTCGCCGCCTTCGACGGCGCCCGCCACGAGGCCCTGGCCGACGCCTTCCGCGCGCTCGAGGCGCGCGCCCGCCTCGCCGCGGCGCAGCGCGTGCGCGCGAAGCATCGCGAGGGCCTGCCGCGCGGCGCCTTCGGCGCCATGGCGACGATCCGCGGCGAGATCGGCCGCAAGCGCAACCACATGCCGCTGCGCAAGCTCATGAAGACGGCGGGCGAGACGATCCAGAAGATCAAGCCGGTGTTCCTCATGAGCCCGCTGTCGGTCGCGCAACACCTTCCGCCGGGCGCGCTGACCTTCGACCTCCTGATCATCGACGAAGCGAGCCAGGTGCGCCCCGGCGACGCGCTTGGCCTCGTCGCCCGCTGCCGCCAGATGGTCGTGGTCGGCGATAAAAAGCAGCTGCCGCCGACGCAGTTCTTCGACCGCATGCTCGCCGACGAGGCCGACGGCCGGGAGGACGAGGAAGCGGCGGACGGAGAGCCCCGGCTCGCGCCGGTCAACGACCTCGAGAGCATCCTCACCCTGTGCGAGGCGCGCGGCGTCGAAACACGGATGCTGCGCTGGCACTACCGTTCGCGCCATCCTTCGCTGATCGCGGTCTCCAACGCCGAGTTCTACCGCCGCCTGATCATGCCCCCCGCCCCGACGAGCGAGCGGGGCGAACGCGGCCTCGTGCTGCGCCGCGTCGCGGGCGCCTACGACCGCGGCGGCTCGCGCACCAACCTCGTCGAGGCCGAGGCGGTCGTCGCCGCCTGCGCCGAACATGCGCGCGCGACGCCGGCCCTCTCGCTCGGCGTCGTCACCTTCTCCACGCCGCAGCGCGACCTCATCGCCGAGCGCCTCGACGCGCGCCGAAGGGACGATCCGGCCCTCGACGCCTTCCTGCGCGCAGACGGCCGCGAGGAAATGTTCGTGAAGAACCTCGAGAACGTGCAGGGCGACGAGCGCGACGTCGTGCTGATCTCGCTCGCCTACGGCCCGCGCGAGCCGGGCAAGCCGCTCGAGCGCATGGCCTTCGGCCCGATCTCGAGCGAAGGCGGCGAGCGGCGCCTCAACGTCGCCTTCACGCGGGCGCGGCTGCGCTGCGAGGCGTTCGCCTCGTTCGGCTCGGGCGACATCGACCTCGAGCGCGCGACCGGCGTCGGTCCGCGCGTGCTCAAGCGCTTCCTGCGCTTCGCCGAGACCGGCGCGCTCGACGAAGCGGCGCCGAGCGGGGCGGGCTTCGATTCGCCGTTCGAGGCCAATGTCGCGGCGGCGATCGAGGCGATGGGCTATCGCGTCGAGCCGCAGATCGGCTCGGCGGGCTTTCGCATCGACCTCGCCGTGCGCGACCCCGCCCTGCCCGGCCGCTACATCCTCGGCGTCGAATGCGACGGCGCGACCTATCATTCCGCGCTCTGGGCGCGCGAGCGCGACCGGCTGCGGCAGGAGGTGCTGGAAGGGCTCGGCTGGACCATCCTGCGCGTGTGGAGCACCGACTGGTTCTATCGCCGCGACGCGCAGCTGCGCCGCCTCAAGAGCGCGCTCGACGCGGCCCGCGACAAGGCCCGCGCGCAGGCTGCGGCTCCGGCTTCGCCGACGCTCGCGCCTGGCCTCGCCCCGCCCGATCGCGCCGAGCCCGCGCCGAAAAAGACGCGCCCGCGCGCCGTCCGCTCGCGCGACCTCGCCTCGCCGCCGCCGACCGAAGCCGCGCGCCTCGCAGCGTTGATCCGCGCCATGGTCGAGACGGACGGGCCGCTGTCGCGCGGCGACATCGCCTCACGCGTCGGCGCCGGCCCCGAGCTCGAGGCGGCCTATGACCTGCTCGCCGGCCGGAAGGGCGGGCTGCGCCTCGACGGCGACGTGTTCGCGCCCCGGCTGCGCCGCGCCGCCGGCGGACGCGGCGGAGGCTCGGGCGCCTAGCGCGAGAGGCGCGAGGCGCGCCGCGCGGCGGGAAGGACCGCGAGGACGGCCGCGAAGGCGAGATCGGCGCAGGCCTCCTGCGGGCGCGAGGTCGGCGCGCCGAGCCGCTCCGGCGGCGGAACATGAATGAAGCCGACGAGCGCGCGACGCGCGCGGCGCAGGGCGAGGAACAGCGCCTGATTGCACACATAGTCGCCGGCGTCGTTCGAGCGTCCGGCGGGAAAGCCCGCGCGCGCGAGCCGCGCGAGGATCTGCGGCGCCGGCGCGCTCGCGCGCAGGAGCGGCGGCGCGCCCCGCTCGACGAAGGCGTCGGAGGCGAAGGCGCCGCGGGCGTCGGGACGCAGTCGCCCGATCCGGTTGCGCGCCACGGCCTCGACGCCGACGCGCGCCCGCCGCCGCGCGAGGCCGAAGCAGAGGATGGCGTCGGGCTCGAGCGCGCCGGCCGCCGCCTCCAGCGCGCGCCCGACTTCGGCGAACGATGCGGGCAGCACGCTCAACGAGAGCTCGACGCCGAGACGGGCGAGGCGCGGGCGTCGACGCTCCAGCGCCGCGACCATCGCCTGCGTCGGATTGCGCGGCGCGCCGGGAAAACCTGCGAAGCCCGTGACGAGGATGCGCGTCCGGCGCGCAGGAGGGCGCGGGGGAGCGTTCACGACTTCGCGCTCCGGCGCAGACGGCTTGCGCGCCGCAGGGCCGCATTGGCGACACGTTCGAGCGACATAGGAGAAGAGGAGCGCCTCGTTAAGGCTTCGTCAACGCGCCGGCGCTCAAACGGAGGCGGCCGGGCCCGAGGGATGCGGCGGTTCGAGAGGCCAGGATGCAGCTATTGCCCCAGACGCGCGGCGTTCGCGGCGCCTTCCTCGCCGCGCTCGCGGGGGCGGGATTTTGCGCGCTCGCCCTCGCCGGCTGCGGCGGCGGCGATTTCGACGGCGAGGCCGCCGGCCCGCGCCCGGTCGCGATGTTCGTCGTTTCGACCCGCAAGGGCGAGACGGACGCCCTGAGCGAAGCCTCCAACGACGGCGTCGGGCGGGCCTCGCTGCAGTTCATCGGCGTTCCGCCCGGCCACCGGACCGGCCAGCTCGAACGCCCCTCGATCGGCGCGCCGGATCCCGAGCGCCATTTCGCCCTCATGAAGCGCCGGCCGCTCGACGAGGCGGCCCTCTCCGCCGCGCTCGCCTCGCATCTGTCGGGCCGCGTCGGATCGAACCGCGACGTGCTTCTTTATGTCCACGGCTTCAACACGAGCTACGACGAGGCGCGCTTCCGCCTCGCGCAGATCGTCGTCGACGGCCGCTTCGGCGGCGCCCCTGCGCTGTTCACCTGGCCCTCGACCAACAATCTGCTCGACTATGGCGCGGCGAAGGAGAACGCGACGATCTCGCGCGACGCGCTGGCGCGGCTGATCCGCGACCTGACGCAGGTTCCCGACGTCGGGCGGGTGCATATCCTCGCCCATTCCATGGGCTCCTGGCTGACGATGGAGGCGCTGCGGCAAAACGCCATCGCCTACGGACCTTCGGCCGGCGACAAGCTCGGCGACGTGATGCTGGCCGCGCCCGACATCGACCTCAGCGTGTTCCGGCAGCAGCTGGCGCGCCTCGACCCGTCGCATATTTTCGTGCTGGTGGCGGCGAACGACCGCGCTCTGTCGCTCTCGCGCACCCTCGCCGGCGACCGGCAGCGCCTCGGCGCGCTCGATCCGAACGCCCCGGCCGACCGCGCCGCGCTCGAAGGGCTCGGCGTCAGGGTGTTCGACCTGACGCGCGAGGCGGACATCTTCATCGGACACGGTGCCTACGCCGACGCGCCGGACGCGGTGCGCACCATCGGCGCGCGGATCGCCGCGCCGCGCGCCGGGGAAGCCGGCGTGCAGGCCGTGCTCGGCGAGCGGCCGGTCGACAACCGCATCCTCAGCGAGCCGCTGGCGCCCCCGCCCCCCGCGCCGGCGCCGCCTCTCGCCGGGGCGGCCGCCGCTCCGGCCGAAGATCCCACGTCCGCGCCAGCGCTCGCGGCGGCGACGCCGGCGCAGTGAAATCGGCGTGACGATGGAACTTTTGAACGCGGCGCGCGTTGTATTCAAATTGTGGTGCGCGTCCGCACATTGTTTCCGTCAAGCTTGACCGATAAGCGCGAACCGGCGCGGCGATTTGAGACAAAGCTGAACGGAGATTCAAGTTTTATTGAAATTTTATTCGAGCTAGTCTTTGTCACGTGAATTTTTTCTCCTCCTGATAGTGTGGTGCACAATGAAATTCATAATTCTGTTGCATGGCAGCATGAATTATTCGCATTGACGGCGGGATGTGAATAGTATTAATTGGTGTGGCGAAGGCGTTGCGGCTGCTTCGCCCACGCCTTCCCAAATCCCAATCTTTCGTTGGCGCGTCGCGCCTAACCAAAGCGAGAGGCAAATAGCTGAAGCGAGGGTGTCATGTGCTTGATCGCTGAAGTCGTCCATTCGTGCTCGAACGAGAAAGTGGCCCAGGCCGCGGTCTCCTCGATCGGCTCCGATTTCGCTGGCAAGGTCAAGGCTACCGCCACCGTCTATGGCCTTTCGATGGGCGCGTTCGCCGCCCATACGGTCGAGCAATTCGGCCGCACATGCGACATTGAGGAGAAGCGCGTCCTTCGCGTCCTGATGAAAGGGACCGATCAGCCGATCCTCGTCGCGCTGGAGCATATTCTGCGTCCCGCCGTCGAGCGGACGCGCGCATTCGAGGCGGCCGACGGTTAAGCCACCGGTCCGGCCCGCGACCGTCCTTTGGGGGCGCTTCGGCGCTCCTTATTTTTATCCATGGTCTTAATGCGCCGCGGCGCGGCGAAACCGGTCAGCCCGTGCGCCCGACCGTCTCGGCCGGCGGGCGCACATGCAGGCCGCATTCGGTCTTCGCCTTGCCGCGCCAGCGCCCCGCGCGCGAGTCCTCGCCCGGCCGCACCTTCGACGTGCAGGGCACGCAGCCGATCGACGGATAGCCCTGCGCCACCAGTTCGTGGCGCGGCAGCCCGTGCAGGTCGAGATAGTCCGAGAGGCGCGTCGACGACCAATCGGCGAGCGGGTTGATCTTGACGCGGCCCTCGTCCACCTCGAACAGCGGCAGGGCGGCGCGCGTCGCCGCCTGGAAGCGCTTGCGGCCGCTGATCCACGCCTCGAACCCTTCGAGCGCGCGTTCGAGCGGCGCCACCTTGCGGATGTGGCAGCAATGGTCGGGATCGGATGACCACAGGAACGTCTCCGGGTCTTCGCTCCTCAGCGCCTCCGGGTCGGGCCCGATGGAGCGCACGTCGGTCAGTCCGAGCCGCTCGACGAGGGCGTCGCGGTAGCGGAGGGTCTCGGGGAACAGCACGCCGGTGTCGATGAACAGCACCGGCAGCGCACGATCGATCTGCGCGGCCATATGCAGCAGCGCCGCCGAATCGGCGCCGAAGCTCGAAACCAGGGCGATCCGTCCGGGGAAGAGGTCCTCGATCGCAAAGCGCAGGAGGCGGTTCGCGTCCAGCGCCCATATCCTGTCGGCGAGGCGCGCGATCGTCGCCGCGTCGCCAAGGCGCGCGCCAGCGTCCTGATCCTGATCCGCCATCGTCGTTCTCCTTCGTTTCGGGCCCGCGGCCCGACGGACATATAGGCTATTCCCTATCAAATTGCGACAATCGCCAAATTACACATATTGACTGCGTTAAATCTCTGCGCGGGCGCCTGATTTTAAGGCTGGCAACAGATCACAATATCTGTAGACAATAGCTTCTCTATGGATTTATAGGCCGCTGTCGGAACGGCAGCCGAAGGAACCAGCATTTGTCGTTGACCAGCTTTTCGATCAGACGCAGCTCCGTCGTGCCGGGGTTCGGGCTTTCGCTCGGCTATACGCTCGTCTACCTCAGCCTGATCGTCCTTCTGCCGCTCGGCGCGCTCGTCCTCAACGCCACCGGCCTCGGCTTGTCGGGCCTGATCAGCATCGGCCTCCAGCCGCGCGTCTTCGCCGCCCTGAAGACGAGCTTCACCCTCGCGCTGGCGGCGGCCGCGGTCAACGTCGTCTTCGGCCTCATCGTCGCGTGGGTGCTCACGCGCTATGATTTTCCCGGCCGGCGCCTGCTCGACGCCGCCGTCGATCTCCCCTTCGCCCTGCCGACCGCCGTCGCCGGCATCGCCCTGACCGCGATCTACGCCCCGACCGGCCCCATCGGCGCCCTCCTCGCGCCGCTCGGCTGGAAGATCGCCTTCACCCCGCTCGGAATCATCGTCGCGCTGGTGTTCATCGGCCTGCCGTTCATCGTGCGCACGGTGCAGCCGGTCATCCAGGATCTCGAGCGCGACGTCGAGGAGGCCTCCGCCTCGCTCGGCGCCGACCGCCTCGACACGCTTCGCCGCGTGGTCCTGCCGACGCTCGCCCCCGCGCTGCTCACCGGATTCGCGCTCGCCTTCGCACGCGGCGTCGGCGAGTACGGCTCGGTGATCTTCATCGCCGGCAACGTCCCCTTCGTGTCGGAGATCGCGCCGCTGCTCATCGTCGTGAAGCTCGAGGAGTTCAACTACGAAGGCGCGACGGCCATCGCGTTGTGGATGCTGGCGCTCTCTTTCCTCATCCTTCTTTCGATCAATCTCGTCCAGGGCTGGAGCCGCAGGAGATTCGGCAAATGACCGACGTGACCGCCGCCTTCCACGGCGCGCCCGAAATCGCCATGACGAAGGCGAGGCCTCGCCGCGCGCGCGGGCCGGCGACGAGCGAAAGCCCCCTCGTCGCCGCTGTCCTCATCGCCGTCGCCGTCGCCTTCCTCGGCCTGTTCCTGATCCTGCCGCTTGGAGTCGTCTTCGCCGAAGCGTTCAGGAACGGGGCGAAGGCCTATCTCGCCGCCCTCGCCAATCCGGACGCGCTCGCGGCGATGAGGCTCACGCTGATCGCCGCCGCGATCGCCGTGCCGGCGAACGTCGTCTTCGGCCTCGCGGCGGCGTGGGCGATCGCCAAGTTCCGCTTTCCCGGCCGCAGCTTCCTCATCACGCTGATCGACCTGCCGTTCTCCGTCTCTCCGGTCGTCGCGGGTCTGATGTTCGTGCTGCTGTTCGGCGCGCAGGGCCTGTTCGGACCGTTCCTGAAGGCGCATGACGTCGCGATCATCTTCGCCGTCCCCGGCGTCGTGCTGGCGACGATCTTCGTCACCTTCCCCTTCGTCGCGCGCGAGCTCATCGCGCTGATGGAGGACCAGGGAACGGCCGACGAGGAGACGGCGCTGTCGCTCGGCGCGAGCGGCTTCTCGACCTTCCTGCGCGTCACACTGCCCAACGTGAAATGGGCGCTGCTCTACGGCGTGCTGTTGTCCAACGCCCGCGCCATGGGCGAATTCGGCGCCGTCTCGGTGGTGTCGGGCCATATCCGCGGCGAGACCAACACGCTGCCGCTGCAGGTTGAGATTCTCTACAACGAATACGCCATCTCCGCCGCCTTCGCCGTCGCCTCGCTGCTCGCCCTGCTCGCGCTGGTGACGCTCGTCCTCAAGACCCTGCTCGAAAGCTTCGCCAGCGCCGGCCTGCCCGGCGGGCGCGGATGCTAGAGCCGAAGCGCAACAGGGAAAGCCGCCATGCAGATCCGCGCCCACGACATCTTCAAGTCCTTCCCCGGCGCCAGCCGCGCAGCCCTGAACGGCGTCAGCCTCAACGTCGGCTCCGGCGAGCTCGTCGCCCTGCTCGGCCCCTCGGGCGGCGGCAAGACGACGCTGCTGCGCATCATCGCCGGCCTCGACCTGCCCGATTCCGGCCAGGTGTTCTTCGGCGACGAGGACGCCTCGCAGAAATCCGTGCAGGAGCGGCGCGTCGGCTTCGTGTTCCAAAGCTACGCGCTGTTCAAGCACATGACGATCGAGGAGAACGTCAGCTTCGGCCTTTCCGTCCGCGCTCGCGCCGATCGTCCCGCGAAGGCCGAAATCCGCCGCCGCGCCCGCGAACTTCTCGATCTCGTCCAGCTCTCGGGCCTCGAGGGGCGGCGCCCGGCGCAGCTTTCCGGCGGCCAGCGCCAGCGCGTCGCGCTGGCGCGGGCGCTCGCCGTCGAGCCGCGCGTGCTGTTGCTCGACGAGCCCTTCGGCGCGCTCGACGCCAAGGTGCGGCGCGAGCTGCGCAGCTGGCTGCGCGAGCTGCACGGGCGCACCGGCCACACCACCCTGTTCGTCACCCACGATCAGGACGAGGCGCTCGAGCTCGCCGACCGCGTCGCCGTGCTGAGCGGCGGCCGGATCGAGCAGATCGGCACGCCCGACGAGATCTACGACCATCCGGCCACCGCCTTCGTGCATGGCTTCATCGGCGAGTCGACCGCCATTCCCGCCCAGCTGCGCGCCGGCGAGGTGTTCATCGGCGAGCATCGCGTCGAGCTGCCGGCCGCGGACCGGCTCGCCCGCGCCGCCGACGGCGAAGGGCGGCTGTTCGTGCGTCCGCAGGACGTGCTGATCGGCGACGAAGGCCCGGGCGCGCTGCCGGCCGAGATCATCTCGGTGCGCCGCTCCGGCCCGACGCGGCGCGCCGAGATCGGCTTCCCGTTCTCGCGCGCGAGCGTCGAGGCGGAGGCGCCGCCCTTCGCCGCCTTGACGCCGGGCGAGCGCGTGCCGGTGCGCTTCCGCCGCGGCGCCTTCTTCCTGCAGGAAGACGCGCGCGCCTGAGCGCGGCGCGTTTGACGCGCGCGGCCGCACGGGCGAGGCTTGGCGCAAATCCCTCCTGAGGGCCGCGCGCCGTGCCGCACGATGAGATCGCCGTCCTGCTGTCGCGCTACGGCGATCTCGCCGTTTTCTTCGGCGTCGCGATCGAAAGCGCCGGCGTCCCCTTCCCGGGAGAGGCGACCCTCCTCGCCGCCGCCATCGCTTCGGGCGCAGGGGCCGCGTCGGGCCTGCGCATCGAGGGCGTGATCGCCGCGGCGGCGGCCGGCGCGATGCTCGGCGACAACGTCGGCTTCTGGGCCGGTCGCAGGCTCGGCCTGCCGCTGCTCGCGCGCTATGGGCCGAAAATCGGGATCGACGCGCGCCGCCTCAAGATCGGCGAGCTTTTATTCGCCCGCCACGGCGGCAAGATCGTCTTCTTCGGCCGCTTCGTCGCCTTCCTGCGCGCCTTCGCCGCCCTGCTCGCCGGCGCGTGCGGCCTTGCTCCGCTGCGCTTTTTCCTGTTCAACGCGGCGGGCGCGATCGTTTGGGCGAGCCTCTTCGGCGGCCTCGGCTTCGCCTTCGGCCACGAGGCGCGCCGCCTCGCCGGTCCGATCGGACTCCTTGGCCTCGTCGGCGCGGCGGCGTTTTTTACTTTCGCATGGCGATTCTATAAGGTCGAGGAAACGCGTCTTTTAGCGGAGGCCGAGGCGGCGTCGAACCGCGCCGCTCAAGACGAGCCGTCTTGAGTTCGCCGCAGGAACGCCGCCCCATTCAGGAGCCTTCGTGTTCATCGAGCAGATCCAGCCGCTGATCGCCCAGCACGGTTACTGGGCCGTCTTCCTCATCGTCATGCTGGAAAGCGCCGGGCTTCCTCTCCCCGGCGAAACCGTCCTTCTGCTCGCCGCGGGCTACGCGGGCGCGACCGGCGAGCTCGACGTCGTCTTTGTGATCGGCGCGGCGGCGCTCGGCGCCGTCGTCGGCGACAACATCGGCTACTGGATCGGACGACGCTTCGGCGCCGGGCTTCTCGTGCGCTACGGCAAGTTCATCCATCTGCCGCCGCACCGGCTGCGGCTCGGCCAGCACCTGTTCGAGAAGCACGGCGGCAAGATCGTCTTCTTCGGCCGCTTCGTCGCCTTCCTGCGCGTGCTCGCCGCGCTGCTCGCCGGCGTCAATCAGTACGACTGGGGCAAGTTCCTGTTCTTCAACGCGACCGGCGGCCTTATCTGGGCCGGCGTGATGGGAACGGGCGCCTATATCTTCGGCGACGCCATGCACAGGGTGAGCGGCCCGCTCGGCCTCATCGCGCTCGGCGTCGTGGTGGTGGTCGCCGGCGTCGCGATCGTGCTCATGCGGCGCGAGGAGAAGCGCCTCGCCGCGCAGATCGCCGGGGACGCCGGACAGGAGGCCTGAGCGCGTCGGAACGATGAAGGCGGGGCGCCGTTGGCCGCACGCCGATCCATCGTTCAAGGAGACGTCGCCATGACGACCGGAACCGCAGCACGATGCGCATGGAGCTTCGCCGCGATCCTCGCGGGCGCGCTGGCCGCCGCGCCGACCGCCGCGCTCGCGCAGACTGCGCCCGGCGCGCCGGGAACGTCGCAGACGATTCCCGAAAAGGTCGACCCGCCGCTGCAGTCGGGGCGCAGCGAAAGCCTCAGCGACAAGCTGGACGCTACGAACGGCGTGGTGACGCCCAAGCCTGGCGTCGACCCCGGCATCGTCAAGCCGGCGCCCGTCCCCGAGCCCAACTCGACGCCGGTCATTCCGCCGCCCCCCGGAAACGGCGCGAAATAGCTCCCGCTTTTCCGGCGCGCGCGTCATGAGCGCGTCGGGCGGCTCCATAAGCTTTTCGCGCGGCTTCGACGCCGCGCCCGGCGTTCTCGAACGCGTCTCGCCGCTGACGCGGCGCATGGTCGCGCCCAATCCCTCGCCGATGACCTTCACCGGCACCTGCGCCTATATCGTCGGCGAAGGCGAGGTCCTGGTCATCGATCCGGGTCCCGCCGACGACGCGCATATCGAGGCGCTGGCGCGCGCGCTGGGGCGCGAGACGATCGCCGCCATCCTCGTCACCCACACTCACGGCGACCATTCGCCGGGCGCGCGCCGCCTCAAGGCGCTGACCGGCGCGCCGGTCCTTGGCTGCGCCCCGCATGCGCCGACCGGCGTCGAGGCGGCCGACCGCGCCCATGACCTCGCTCATGCGCCCGACCGCGTCCTGGCCGAAGGCGACGTAGTCGAGGCGGGCGGGGCGCGTCTCGAGACGGTCGGAACGCCCGGCCATACGCGCAACCACCTGTGCTTCGCGCTGGCGCAGGAAAAGGCGCTGTTCTCCGGCGATCACGTCATGGCCTGGTCGACGACCGTGGTCATTCCGCCCGACGGCGCGATGGGCGATTACATGGCCTCGCTCGAAAAGCTGCGCGCGCGCGACGATTCGGTGTTCTGGCCGGGTCACGGCGGCCCGGTCGTCGAGCCGCAGCGCTACCTGCGCGCGCTCGCCCACCACCGCCGCCAGCGCGAGCAGGCGATTCTCGCGCGTCTCGAAAGGGCGCCCGCGGCCGTCGCGGCCATCGTCGCCGACGTCTATCCCGGCCTCGACGCGGCTCTCGCGCGAGCCGCGCGCCTCTCCACCCTCGCCCATCTCGAAGACCTCGCGACGCGCGGCCTCGTCGTCGTCGAGGGCGCGCCATTCGAGGAGGGCGCGCGCTTCAGGCTGGCTTAAGCCTCATTGCTTGCGGTCCACCTGACGCTCGAGCGCCGCCTCGAAGGCCTTGATGTTGCGGGCGTTGACGCCGAAATCGACCGGCGCGAAGCGCGAGGCCGAGCGCACGTCGACGCGGGTCTGCTCGGTCACCGGGCGCACCCTGATCGTCACATAGGACGGCAGGCCGAGGATCGGGCTGCGCGCGATCGCCTCGATATGGCCGATGCGCATGCGCCCGCCGGGCGGGATCGCCTCGACGATGGTCCAGCCCGCCGCCTGCGCCGCCCGGCGCAGCGCGGCGAAGGCCTCGGGGACCTCGAGGTCGAGCAGCATCGGCAGAATCTTCGGATAGGCTTTCGCCTGCGCCAGCCTCTCGGCGACGGACGGGATCGGCGGCGGCGCGCCGCGCGCTGCGAAGGCGACGCGCGAGGCCGAGAAGACCGGCGGGTTCGAAAGATCCGTCGTCAGGTCGAGAAGCCGCGGCGCGCGCGCCGCCTGCGCCAGCACATAGGCCGGATAGGCGAGGAGCGCGAGCGCGAGAAGGAGGCCCGCGCCGGCGCGCCCCGCGCCGCGGCGCCCCGTGCGCCATACGACGACGAAAGCCGCGAGCGCGCAGACGACGGCGGCGAGGGCGAGGCCGAGCGAGCCGCCGAGCACGGCGAGGGCGGCCGGCGGGTCGAGGCCCGCGCGCGAGGCGAAGACGCCGATCAGGGCGACGGCGAGCGCGAAGGCGGCGAGCGCCCGGCTCGCCAGCGCCGGCCTCGCGTAGGGTTCCTCAAAGACCAGCGGCCGCATCGTGGCCTCGGTTGTTGCGCCGCGCGGAGCTTGCGCCTGAGAACGCCTTACGGCGCGACGTTGCCGCGCGTATGGTGGATCGCGTTGATCGCGTCCTCAAGCTGCGGCGAAATCGTGACGTCGAGCGAGGCGACGTCGGTCGCAAGCTGCGCCATGGTCGTCGCGCCGATGATGTTCGAGGTCACGAACGGCCGCGAGGTCACGAAGGCGAGCGCCATCTGGGCGGGGTCGAGCCCGTGCTCGCGCGCGAGGGCGAGATAGGCGTCGATCGCCTCCTCGACGCCGGGCTTCTCGTAGCGCTGGCCGCGCCCGAACAGCGTCGTGCGCGCGCCGGGCGGACGCGCCCCGCCCTGATATTTGCCGGTGAGATAGCCTTGCGCCAGCGGCGAATAGGCGAGCAGGCCGACGCTTTCGCGCAGGGCGATTTCCGCCAGCCCGATTTCAAAAGTGCGGTTCAGGAGATTGTAGGCGTTCTGGATCGAGACGACGCGCGGCCCTTTTCCCGCCTCCGCCGCGCCAAGGAAGCGCATGGTCCCCCACGAGGTCTCGTTGGAGAGCCCGACATGGCGGACCTTGCCCGCCTTCACGAGCCCTGCGAGCGCTTCGAGCGTCTCCTCGATCGGATGCTCCGGGCCGCGCTTCAGGTCGCGGAAGGTCGTCGTGCGCTCGGCGAACAGCGGCAGCGCGCGGTCTGGCCAATGCAGCTGATAGAGGTCGATATAATCGGTGCGCAGGCGCTTCAGCGAGGCGTCGACCGCGAAATTGATGTTCTTCGCGTCGAGCTCGGTCTTCGCGCCGTCCTCGCGCAGCCAGTTCGCCGAGCCGCGCCCCGCGACCTTGGTGGCGAGCACGACCTTGTCGCGGTTTTTTCGCGCGGCGAGCCAGCTTCCGATGATCCGCTCGGTCGAGCCTTGCGTCTCGGGCTTCGGCGGGACCGAATACATCTCCGCCGTGTCGATGAAGTTTATCCCGCGCTCGAAGGCGTAGTCGAGCTGCTGATGCCCCTCGCCTTCGGTGTTCTGCTGGCCCCATGTCATGGTGCCGAGGCAGATCGCGGACACTTGCAGATCAGTGCGGCCGAGCCGGCGCATCTCCATGGCGCGATCCTCCTTAAAGTCAGACGAGCCGCGACTGCTCCAGCGCCGCGGCGATGAAGCTCGCGAACAGCGGATGCGGCTCGAACGGGCGCGAGCGCAGCTCGGGGTGGTACTGCACGCCGATGAACCACGGGTGGTCCCGAAGCTCGATCGTCTCGGGCAGGAGGCCGTCGGGCGAGAGGCCGGCGAAGATCAGGCCCTTGCGCGCCAGCGCCTCGCGATAGGCGGTGTTGACCTCGTAGCGATGGCGGTGGCGCTCGGAGATCTCCGTCGCGCCGTAGATGGCGGCGATCTTCGAGCCCGGCTCGAGCGCGGCCCTGTAAGCGCCGAGCCGCATCGTGCCGCCAAGGTCGCCCTCGGCCGCGCGCACATGCAATTCGTCGCCGCGCATCCATTCCGTCATCAGGCCGACGACCGGCTCGCTGGTCGGGCCGAACTCCGTGGAATTGGCGTCCGCGACGCCGGCGAGCGCGCGCGCCGCCTCGATGACCGCCATCTGCATCCCGAAGCAGATGCCGAAATAGGGCACCCGCCGCTCGCGTGCGAACCGCGCCGCGAGGATCTTGCCCTCCGCGCCGCGCTGGCCGAAGCCGCCCGGCACCAGAATGCCGTGCACATGGTCGAGGCGGACGGCCGGGTCGTCCGTCTCGAAAATCTCCGATTCGATCCAGTCGATGCGCACCTTGACGCGATTGGCGATGCCGCCATGGGCGAGCGCCTCGATCAGCGACTTGTAGGCGTCCTTGAGCCCGGTGTACTTGCCGACGATGGCGATCGTCACCTCGCCTTCGGGGTTCTCTATCCGCTCCATCACCGCGTTCCAGCGGCTCATGTCGGGCTTGGGGGCGGGCTCGATGCCGAAGGCGGCGAGCACCTCCTGGTCGAGGCCGGCGGCGTGATAGGCGCGCGGAACGTCGTAGATCGAGGACACGTCGCGCGCCTCGATCACCGCGCTCTCGCGCACGTTGCAGAACAGCGCGAGCTTGCGCCGCTCCTCGCGCGGGATCTCGCGGTCGGTGCGGCAGAGCAGGATCTGCGGCTGGACGCCGATCGAGCGCAGCTCCTTGACCGAATGCTGGGTCGGCTTGGTCTTGAGCTCGCCGGCGCTCGGGATATAGGGCAGCAGCGTCAGATGGATGTAGATCGCGTGGCCGCGCGGCAGGTCGTTGCCGAGCTGGCGGATCGCCTCGAAGAACGGCAGCGCCTCGATGTCGCCGACCGTGCCGCCGATCTCGACCAGCACGAAGTCGACGCCCTCGTTGCCGGCGAGCACGAAGTCCTTGATGGCGTTGGTGACGTGCGGGATCACCTGCACCGTCGCGCCGAGATAGTCGCCGCGCCGCTCCTTGGCGATGATGTCCTGGTAGATGCGGCCGGTGGTGATGTTGTCCTCGCGCATCGCCGGCCGGCCGGTGAAGCGCTCGTAATGGCCGAGGTCGAGGTCGGTCTCGGCGCCGTCGTCGGTGACGAACACCTCGCCGTGCTGATAGGGGCTCATCGTCCCCGGATCGATGTTCAGATAGGGGTCGAGCTTGCGCAGCCGAACGGTGTAGCCGCGCGCCTGCAGCAGCGCCCCGAGCGCCGCCGAAGCCAGGCCTTTGCCGAGGGAGGACACCACGCCGCCGGTGATGAAGATATACCGCGCCATGGGCCCCGAGCTTTATCCGAGTTTCGCCGCAGGCGGAAGCTTGATTCCTTCCGCCCGTTCATCGTCCACAAAGGGGAAAGCCGCGTGTTACTGACCCGCGGGCGGCGTCGACTGGCGCTGGTTCTCCATCTGGCGCAGCTGGTCGAGCAGGCTGCCGCCCTGCGCCGGCGCAGGCGCCTGCGGCGCGGCGGGAGCGCTCTGCGTCGCGGCCGGCGGCGCCCCAACGATCGGCGAGCGCGCCTGGCCGAACTTGGCGACGATGGTGAGCGTCAGGCTGGTGAAGAAGAACAGCGCCGCGAGGATGGCCGTCGCCCGGGTGAGGACGTTGGCCTGCCCGCGTCCGGTCATGAAGCCGCCGCCGCCTCCGACGCCGAGCGCGCCGCCTTCGGACCGCTGCAAAAGCACGGTCACGACGAGCGCGATCACGATCATGAGGTGAATGACGATCAGCACCGTCTGCATCTAGACTCTCTTCGCAAGACCTGTTTGGCGGCGGACGCCGCGCCGCCTTCTACGCCGCGCGGCGCGCGAGGGCCAGTAAATAAACGCCGCGCCTCGCGCCGGCGCCGTCACGAGGCGAGGCGGCGATCCTGGAAGACGCCGGCGACGCCCATGAAATCCTTGGCGATCAGGCTGGCGCCGCCGACGAGCGCGCCGTCGACGTTGGGCGTGCTCAGGATATCGGCGGCGTTGCCCGGCTTGACCGAGCCGCCGTAGAGGATGCGGATGTTCCCGCCGACGCCCGGGATGTCCGCCTCGACGCGCTCGCGGATGAAGCGGTGCATGTCGGCGATGTCCTTGAGCGTCGGCGTGAGGCCGGTGCCGATCGCCCACACCGGCTCATAGGCGATGACGAGCGTCTCCGGCGTCGACTCGCCGGGGATCGATCCGGTGAGCTGCGAGCCGACGATGGCCATGGCGTCTCCCGCCTCGCGCTGGGCGCGCGTCTCGCCGACGCAGACGATGGCGACGAGCCCGGCGCGGAAAGCGGCGCGGGACTTTTCGCGGACGGAGGCGTTGCCCTCGTTGTGGCCGGCGCGACGCTCGGAGTGGCCGAGGATGACATAGGCCGCGCCGGCGTCCTTCAGCATCTCGGCCGATATGTCGCCGGTGAAGGGCCCCGCCGGCGCGCCGTGGCAGTGCTGGCCGCCGAGCCCGACGCCGGCGGCCTCGCAGCTCGCCGCCGCCGCCGCGAGCAGCGTCGCCGGCAGGCACAGCACGACCTCGGCGTCTCCCGCCTCGCCAGCCGCCGTCGCCGCGCAGATCTTGTCGGCCTCGGCGAGATCCTTGCGCAGGCCGTTCATCTTCCAGTTCCCGGCGACGAGCGGGCGGCGGCCCTGCGGGCGGGGAGCTTCGGTCATCGTGCGGCGTCCGGCGTTTCGGGCTCCGCGCGGAGCCCAATGCGTTGCAAGGGTCTGCGCACCTTCTTATAGTCCCGGCCGATTTTGTAAATGCGCGGCTCGACGCCGCCCCGAACGCCGCTCCCCACGGCGGAAGACGTGAGACCACATGCTTGAATCGATGCGCGCGGCGACGCAGGGCCGGCTCGGCCGCGCCGTTCTGACGGTCGTCCTCGGCCTCATCATCCTGAGCTTCGCGATCTGGGGAATCGGCGACATCTTCCGCGGGTTCGGCGCCAACAAGCTCGCCGAGGTCGGCCGCCAGGAGATTTCGACCGAGGCCTTCCGCGCCGCCTACCAGACCGAGCTGCAACGGCTGCAGCGCCAGGCGCGGCGCGCGATCACCAACGACGAGGCGCGGCGCTTCGGCGTCGACCGGCAAGTGCTCTCGCGGATGATCGGCGAGGCGGTCCTCGATCAGGAGACCCACGCGCTCGGCCTCGCCATCTCCGACGCCGAGATCGGCAAGGCGATCATGGACGATCCCGCGTTCAAGGGTCCGTCCGGCCAGTTCGACCGCGCCCGCTTCGACGAGGTCCTGCGCGACAACGGCTTCAACGAGAGCAGCTTCGTGCGCGAGCAGCGCGGCGTCTACCTGCGCCAGGAACTCGTCGGCGCGATGACCAACGGGCTCGACCTGCCCAAGGCCATGCTCGACGCCATCCACCGCTTTCAGGGCGAGGCGCGCGCGATCGACTATTTTCTCCTGCCCGCCTCCGCCGTCGGCGAGATCGCCGCGCCGCCCGAGGACGAGCTGCGCAAGTTCTTCGACGAGCGCCGGCAGGCCTACTCGACGCCCGAGCTGCGCAGCCTCGTCGTGCTCTCCCTCACGCCCGAAAGCGCGGCGAAGCCCGAGCTCGTCTCCGACGAAGACGCGCGCAAGCGCTACGAGGAGATCAAAGGCGAGAAATTCGGCGCGCCCGAGAAGCGGCGCGTCGACCAGCTCTTCTTCCCCGACGAGACCGCCGCCAAGGCCGCGCGCGACAAGCTTGACGGCGGCGCGACGTTCGAGGAGGTCGCCGCGCAGGCCGGCGCCTCGCCGAAGGATTTCGCCCTCGGACTCGTGAGCCGTGCGCAGATGGTCGATCCAGCCGCCGCCGACGTCGCCTTCCAGCTGCCGGACGGCGCCGTCAGCGCGCCCGTCAAGACGGCGTTCGGCTATGTCCTTCTTCGCGTGAGCGAGATCGAGCCGTCGACGGCCAAGCCGTTCGAGGAGGTCCGCGACGAGGTGAAGCGCGACGTCGCCGTCGCCCGCGCGCGCGGCGATATCACGCGGCTGCACGATGCGGTCGAGGACCAGCGCGCCTCCGGCCATTCCCTCGTGGAAGCCGCCAAGGCGGCGGGCCTCGAGGCGACGGCCCTGCCGCCGCTCGACGCCGCCGGCAAGGACGAAGCCGGAGCGCCGGTCGCGAGGCTCGTCAACGCCCCCGCCCTGCTCAAGGCGGCCTTCGCCTCGGACGTCGGCGTCGACAACGAGACCTTGAGCCTGCCGCAGGGCGGCTATCAGTGGTTCGAGGTGAGCAAGGTCGAGCGGGCGCGGGAAAAGAGCTTCGAGGAGGCGCGGGCGCAGGTCGAGAAGGACTGGCGCGACCGGGAGACGGCGAAGCGGATGGGCGAAAAAGCCGCCGACCTGACGAAGCAGCTCGACGGCGGCGCGCCGATCGCGGCGCTCGCCGCCGAAAGCGGCGCCGCGCTCAAGCGCGCCGAGGGCGTGACGCGCGGCGGCGGCGGCGACTTCCCGCAGCCCGCCGTGGCGCAGGTCTTCAACGTTCGCGTCGGCGGCGCCGGCGCGGCCGAGTTCGACGACGGACGGCTCGTCTTCAAGGTCGCGGGCTCGAGCGCGCCGCCGGTCGACTACGCGGCGCCGGGCCTCGCGAGCATCGCCGATCAGGTCAAGCGCTCCTATCTCGACGACCTGATGGGCGAATATCTCGCCGCGGCGCAGACGAAGCTCGGCGTCACGATCAACAGCCAGGCCTTCGCCGCCGCCACCGGCGCGGCGCAGGGCTATTGAGGCGGCGATGGACCAGCCCGCCCACGTCGACCTCGCCGCGGCCTACGCCGCCGGCCGCGCCTCGCTGGTCTCGGCCCGGCTGATCGCCGACCTCGAGACCCCCGTCTCCGCCTTCCTGAAGCTCGCCAGGGGGCGGGACGGGCGCGTCTTCCTGCTCGAATCGGTCGAGGGCGGGGCGACGCGCGGACGCTACTCGATGATCGGCCTCGACCCGGACGTCCTGTGGCGCGCCCATGGCGACGTCGCCGAGATCAACCGTTCGGCGCTTCTCGATCCGGACGCCTACGTCCCCTGCGTCGAGCCGCCGCTGCAATCCCTGCGCGCACTGATCGCCGAATCGGCCGTCGAGGCCGCCGAGGACCTGCCGCCTATGGCCGCCGGCGTGTTCGGCTATCTCGGCTACGACATGGCCCGCCAGATGGAGAGCCTCGACGCGGCGAAGCCCGACCCGATCGGCGTTCCCGACGCGATGATGATGCGCCCCACCGTCATGGTGGTGTTCGACGCCGTGCGCGAGGAGATCTTCATCGTCTCGCCGCTGCGCCCGAAGGAGGGCGTCCCCTTCCTCGCCGCCCTCGAGCACGCGCGCGAGCGGATCGACGCGGCGGCCCTGACGCTGGAGAGCCCGCTCGAGCACGACTGGGCGCCCGCTGAGGCCGCGCTCGCTTCGCCCGCGCCGCGCTCCAACACCGACGAGGCGCGCTTCCGCGAGATGGTCGAGCGCGCCAAGGCGTACATCGTCGCCGGCGACATCTTCCAGGTGGTGCTGTCGCAGCGCTTCTCCGCCCCCTTCGCGCTGCCGCCGTTCGCGCTCTACCGCGCGCTGCGCCGGGTCAACCCGTCGCCGTTCCTGTCCTTCCTCGATTTCGGCCCGTTCCAGATCGTCTGCTCCAGCCCGGAAATTCTCGTGCGGCTGCGCGAGGGCAAGGTGACGATCAGGCCGATCGCCGGCACGCGCTGGCGCGGCGCGACCAAGGCCGAGGACGAAGCGCTCGCCGCCGACCTGCTCGCCGACGAGAAGGAGCGCGCCGAGCACCTGATGCTGCTCGACCTCGGCCGCAACGACGTCGGGCGGGTCGCGCAGATCGGCTCGGTGAAGGTCACCGACCAGTTCGTGATCGAGCGCTACAGCCACGTGATGCACATCGTCTCCAACGTCGAGGGACGCGTCCGCGAGGGCCAGGACGCGATCGACGCGCTCTGCGCCGGCTTTCCGGCCGGCACGGTGTCGGGCGCGCCGAAGGTGCGGGCGATGGAGATCATCGACGAGCTCGAGGCCGACAAGCGCGGAGTTTATGGCGGCTGCATTGGCTATTTCGGCGCGGCCGGCGAGATGGACACCTGCATCATCCTGCGCACGGCCGTGCTCAAGGACGGCGTGATGCATGTGCAGGCGGGCGCCGGCGTCGTCTACGACAGCGATCCCGCCTATGAGCAGCGCGAATGCGTGAACAAGGCGCAGGCGCTGTTCCGCGCCGCCGACGAGGCGGTGCGCTTCGCGAGCCGGGCGCGGCGCGGCCAGTAGCGGGGCCATCAATCCGCTAACGTCAACTGTCGCTTCGCGTTATACTTCCAAGGCGGTTCTGAGTCGTTTCGGATTTGTCGATGGCCAAGAACAATCGAATTTTCTTAGCAAATAGCGAGGATCGAACGACTCGACTCGGCGCGGCTTCAATTTTTCATGGAGACGCACTCGAAGCCTACGATGAGTGGCTGAGACCCGCGTGCATAATTTCCGATGGACCTTACGGACTCGGAAAATTTCCAGGAGAGCCGCTTTCGCCGGACGGCCTCGCCGAATGGTATACGCCGCACGCTGCTGCATGGGCGCGCCTAGCAGAACCATTTACGACGCTTTGGTTTTGGAATTCGGAAATCGGCTGGGCGAAGTCCCACCCAGCACTCGAATTGAACGGCTGGCAATATGAAGAAACGGTCGTTTGGAACAAGGGCATTGCGCATATCGCCGGTAACGTAAACTCGCGGACGATACGCGGACTACCTGTGGTAACGGAGATCGCAGTTCGCTACACTCGCAAACTCACTCTACCAGCGGAAAGCGGTTGCCAAATTTCTTTGAAGGAATGGCTCCGCACAGAGTGGCTGCGTTCTGGTCTGCCGCTCTCTCAGTCGAACGAAGCATGCGGCGTCGCAAATGCCGCCACGCGGAAATATCTCACGCAAGATCATGTCTGGTATTTTCCACCCGGAGAAGCTGTCGTCGCTATGGCGAAGTGGTGTGCACTCAAAGGACGGAAAACAGAAAGACCTTATTTCTCTCTTGACGGCGTGAAGCCAATTCAAGCGGACGCTTGGGATCGCATGCGAGCAAAATGGAATCATGTCCACACACTTACTAATGTTTGGCAAGAGCCCCCCGTGCACGGCGCGGAGCGTGTGAAAAGTGTCACAGGCTCGGGCTACCTACATGCCAATCAGAAGCCGATAGCCTTAATGGAGCGCCAGATTGCTGCGTCGACTGATAATGGCGATGTGGTTTGGGAGCCGTTTGGAGGTTTATGTTCTGCTACCGTAGCTGCGATCCGCTTGGGAAGGCTTGCGCATGCGGCGGAAACTAACAACGATTTTTTCGTTGCCGCAACTAAACGCGTTCAGGAGGCTGCTAGAGCATCCCCCGACGCCGAGGCTTTGAAGCTCGCGACGTTGGTATGACTGTGACTGAACCTCTACGTACAGGCGGCCCTGATGCTGCAACTTGGAGACACCGCAAGCTCTATGATCGAATTTGTGATGCGCTTCATGCATTGCCGACGCGCTTTCATACCTCGCTTCGTATCGCGGGTATTTCGGCCACGGACCTGTTCACGCTAAACACTCCCCTTGGAGCCGCCATCGAACAGTCGGTTGTCGAAAGCTTAAACAACCTGCGCGAGCTTTGGGATCCGGATGACGAATATCAACTTTATAGCTTTGTTCGTCAGGCACAAGTTTTTCCAGATGTCCGCTTACAAACGAGTGCTCCCGGCGTAGACGCCTCGGATCGAATCATCCTTGGAATTGAACTAAAAGGATGGTTCATTCTCGCCAAAGAGGGTGAACCATCGTTCCGCTATAAAGCGTCTCCACTCGCATGTGCTCCACAAGACTTGCTCGTCGTCTTTCCCTGGGCGTTAGATGAGGTGTTATCAGGATCACCAAAGTTGCTTCGTCCTTTTATTGAGGAAGCAAGATTCGCGGCCGAGCAGCGGAATTATTATTGGGAAACGGGCCGAAGGACACCCGGGCCGGCCGCCAGCGTCACAAGAGCAACGACAGCGACGCCCTATCCCGCCAAGGGTAGTAAGTTCAATGACGAACCGGTTTCGGACCAAGGGAAGAATTTTGGCCGGATAGCGCGCTCGCGAATTATGGATGAATTCATTTCCACGCTTATGGCACAGCCCCTTTCTGGTATTCCAGCAAGCTACTGGCAAAAATTTATCTCGATTTTTGCTGAAGGCGTCGACGATAAACAAGTGGAACGGCGCCTTGCCGATTTGCGCAAAGCAGCAGAATTGGAGAAAATTAGCGGCCGTGGTTCCGAGGCGTTCGACAAGATCGAAGCTGGCTTGCGCGATCTACTCGTACGCCAATGACAAAATCTTTCGGTGATTCTACGCGCTTGACCTCGCCCCGCGCGGGCCGCAAAAGAACGGCCGTGCAGAGACGGACCGGCCGCGCGTGACCTCGCTCATCCTCATCGACAATTACGACAGCTTCACGTGGAATCTCGTCCACGGGATCGGCGCGCTCGGGCCCAGCATCGCCGTCCACCGCAACGACAAGGTGAGCGTCGGCGAGGTGATGGCGGCGGCGCCCGACGCCATCGTGCTGTCGCCCGGGCCCTGCGGGCCGCGCGAGGCGGGAATCTGCCTCGACCTTATCAAGGCGGCCGCGCCGACGATCCCGATCTTCGGCGTCTGCCTCGGTCATCAGGCGCTCGGCGAGGCTTATGGCGGCGAGGTGGTGCGCGCGCCCGTCCCGGTGCATGGCAAGATTTCGCTTGTCGAGCATGAGGGCGAGACGCTGTTCCACGGCGTCAACGGGCCGTTTCGCGCGGTGCGCTACCATTCTCTGGTGGTGCGGGCGGACACGGCGCCGGCGGAGCTCAAGGTGACCGCGCGGACCGACGGGCTCGTCATGGCGATGTCCCACGTCCGCTTCCCCGCCCATGGCGTGCAGTTCCACCCCGAGAGCGTCGCCTCCGAGCACGGCGCGCGGATCTTCGACAATTTCCTGACCCTCGCCGCGCGCTGGAACGAAACCCGCCGCGCCGGGGCCGCGTGAGGACTTCCCGAGCCTTGGACGCCCTGAAACCCCTGATCGCCCGGCTCTCGACCGGCGCGCGCCTCTCGCGGGACGAGGCGGCGCGCGCCTTCGAGCAGATTTTCGCCGGGGAGGCGACGCCGGCGCAGATCGGGGCGCTCCTGATGGCGCTGCGCCTGCGCGGCGAGACGATCGACGAGATCGTCGGCGCGGTCGGCGCGCTGCGCGAGCGCATGCTGCGCGTCGCGGCGCCGCCCGACGCCATCGACATCGTCGGCACGGGCGGCGACGGCCACGGCACCTATAATGTCTCGACGCTCGCGAGCGTCGTCGTCGCCGCGTGCGGGGTTCCCGTCGCCAAGCACGGCAACCGCGCCGCCTCCTCCCGCTCGGGCTCGAGCGACGTGCTCTCGGCGCTCGGCGTCAGGATCGGCCTCTCGCCCGCCGAGGTCGAGGCCTGCCTCGCGCGGACGGGCCTCGCCTTCATGAGCGCGCAAACCCATCACGCGGCGATGCGCCATGCGGCGCAGGCGCGCGCCGAGCTCGGCCATCGCACCATCTTCAACCTTATCGGCCCGCTCTCCAATCCCGCCGGGGTGACGCGCCAGCTGCTCGGCGTCTATTCGCCGGACTGGCTGCGCCCGCTCGCGCAGGCGCTGCGGACGCTGGGCTCCGAACGGGTCTGGCTCGTCCATGGCGCCGACGGCCTCGACGAGGCGACGCTGACCGGTCCGACCCATGTCGTGGAGCTCGCGGGCGGCGACATCCGCGCCTTCGAGATCACGCCGGAGGACGCGGGCCTTCCGCGCGCGGCGCTCGCCGACCTCAAGGGCGGCTCGCCCGCCGCCAACGCCGCCGCGCTCAGGGAGGCGCTCGAGGGCCGCAGATCCGCCTATCGCGACATCGCCGTGCTCAACGCCGCCGCGGCCCTCGTCGTCGCGGAGCGCGCCAGGGACCTGAAGGAAGGCGCCGCCCTCGCCGCTCAGGCCATTGACGACGGGCGCGCAGCCTCTACCCTGCAGAAGCTCGTCGCCGCCTCGCAGGGTTTGGACCTTCCCGCGGTTGCGGGCTGACGGGCGCTTCATCATGACCGACGTTCTGAAGGGCATCGAGCTCTACAAGCGCCGCGAGATCGCGCAGGCGAAGGTGCGCATGCCCTTTGAGGCGCTCGCCCGCAAGGCGCATGACCGCGACCCGCCGCGCGGATTCGTCAAGGCGATCGAGGCGCGCCACGCGGCGAACGGCCTCGCGCTGATCGCCGAGATCAAGAAGGCGAGTCCGTCGCAGGGCCTCATCCGCGCCGATTTCGACCCGCCCGCCCTCGCGTGCGCCTATGAGGACGGCGGGGCGACCTGCCTGTCGGTGCTGACCGACGGCCCCTCGTTCCAGGGCGACCTCTCCTATCTCGACGCCGCGCGCGCCGCCGTCCATCTTCCCTGCCTGCGCAAGGATTTCCTGTTCGACCCCTATCAGGTCTACGAGGCGCGCGCGCATGGCGCGGACTGCATCCTTATCATCATGGCCTGCGTCGACGACGCCACGGCGAGCGCCCTGACCCGGGCGGCGCACGACCTCTCCATGGACATTCTCGTCGAGGCCCATGACGAGGCCGAGCTCGAGCGCGCGCTGCGCCTCGAGACGCGGCTCGTCGGCGTCAACAACCGCGACCTGCGCAGCTTCAAGACGCAGCTCGCAGTCACGGAGCGGCTCGCCGCGAAAGTTCCCTCCGACCGCATCCTCGTCAGCGAGAGCGGCATTTTCACCCACGACGACTGCCTGCGGCTCAAGGCGCATGGCGTCTCGACCTTCCTCGTCGGCGAAAGCCTGATGCGGCGGGACGACGTCGCCGCGGCGACGCGTCTCCTCCTCGTCGGCGACCTGCCCGTCCATACGAAACACGCGCACGGCCTATGAGCGCGACCGAGCCGCGCCTCTCCCATCTCGCGCCGACCGGCGAGGCGGCGATGGTCGACGTCGGCGGCAAGGCGGAGACCGTCCGCGAGGCGATCGCGCGCGGGCGGGTCGTCATGGCGCCGCAGACCCTCGCGCTCGCGCTTTCGGGAAACGCGAAGAAGGGCGACGTGTTCGCCGTCGCCCGCATCGCCGGGATCATGGCGGCCAAGCGCACGCACGAGCTCATCCCGCTCTGCCACCAGTTGAATCTGACCAAGGCGGCGGTCGAGATCGAGGCCGACCCCGCCCTGCCCGGCCTCCTCGTCACGGCGCGCGCGCGGACGCGCGGCCAGACCGGCGTCGAGATGGAGGCGCTGACCGCCGTCTCGATCGCCTGCCTCACGATCTACGACATGCTGAAGGCGGTGGACCGGGGCATGCGCGTCGAAGCGGTGGAGCTCGTCGAGAAAAGCGGCGGGCGCTCGGGCGCCTGGCGCCGGAGCGAGGCGGAATGAGCGCGGACTCGCGGCTCACCGTCGGCGAGGCGCGTCGACGCATCCTCGAGCGCGTTCCGCGCGCGCCCGACGAGGAGATCGTGCCGCTCGGCGAGGCCGCCGGGCGCACGCTCGCAAGGGACGTCGCGGCGCGGCGCACCCAGCCGCCTTTCGCCGTCTCGGCCATGGACGGCTACGCCGTGCGGGCGGGCGACCTCGCCGCCCCGCCCGTCAGGCTGCGCGTCGTCGGCGAGAGCGCGGCCGGCCACGGCTTTGCGGGCGACGTCGGCGCGGGCGAGGCCGTGCGCATCTTCACCGGCGCGCCGGTCCCGCGCGGCGCCGACGCCATCCTGATCCAGGAGGAGGCGCGGCTCGTCGACGGCCATGTCGAGCCGACGGCCGGCGTGTCGCCGGGCCAGTTCGTGCGCCGTCGCGGCCTCGACTTCGCCGAGGGCGAGGCGCTGCTCTCGACGGGAACGCGGCTCACGCCCGCCGCGCTCGCGCTCGCCGCGGCGATGGATCATGCGAGCCTGCCGGTCGCGCGCCGTCCGCGCGTCGGCCTTTTCGCGACGGGGGACGAGCTCGTCCCGCCGGGCGGGACGGGAGGCGCGGACAAGATCGTCGCGTCCAATCTCTACGCCGTCGCCGCATTGGTCGAATGGGCCGGCGGAGCGGTCGTCAACCTCGGCCTCGTCGGCGACGATCTGGCGGCGATCGAGAACGCCGTCGCGCGCGCGCGCGCGCTCGACTGCGACGTGCTGACGACGAGCGGAGGCGCGTCGGTCGGCGACCATGACCTCGTGCGCCCTGCGCTCGAGCGGGCCGGCATGACGCTCGACTTCTGGCGCGTCAAGCTGCGGCCCGGCGCGCCGATGCTGCACGGAAGCCTCGGACGCATGTCGGTGCTCGGACTTCCCGGCAATCCGACCTCGGCGGTCGTCTGCGCGATTCTCTTTCTCGTTCCGCTGGTCCGGGCGCTTTCGGGAGATCCCGACGCCGGCGCGGACGCGGACGAGGCGGCGATTCTCGGCCTGCCGCTCAAGGCGAACGACGCCCGGCAGGAGTTCATGCGCGCGACGCTGGAGCGTCGGCCCGGCGCTCCGCCGCTCGCAATTCCCCTGCCCGCGCAGGATTCATCCATGCTGAGCACGCTCGCCAGGGCGCAATGCCTGATCGTGCGCGACGCGCACGCTCCCGAGGCGAAGGCGGGCGACCCGTGCCGCATCCTGCGCATGCCGGGCTGGTGAGCGGGGACGTCGTCCGCGCGATTGACAAGCGCCGCTCCCTCTGCCCAACTGCCGCGCTTCGGAGCTCCCTAGCTTTTTTGCGCCGCAAGGGGGCGGCGCGACGCCGGCTTTCGGCGTCTTTGCGTTCATGCATCTCAAGCTGACCTTCCCTTAACCTTCTTGCGCTCTTGATCGGCGCGCGTCCAAAGCCCCGGCGGCGGACGCGCAATGAGCGGAACGACTGAACGAACCGGCGGCCCCCGGAAGCTCCGAAGGCATTCGCTTTATCGACGTCACGTTTCTTGAGGTGGGATGATGAACTTTTCGCTGTCTCAACGGCTGCTGTCCGAATTTCTCGGCACATTCTGGCTGGTTTTCGGCGGCTGCGGCAGCGCCGTCCTCGCCGCCGCCTATCCGGCGCTCGGCATCGGCTTTCTCGGCGTCGCGTTCGCCTTCGGCCTGACCGTTCTGACGATGGTCTATGCGGTGGGCCCGATCTCGGGCGGCCATTTCAATCCGGCGGTCACGGTCGGCCTGTGGGCCGGCGGGCGCGTGCCGACCGGCATCGTCGTCCCCTATATCGTGACGCAGGTCGTCGCCGCGATCGCCGCCGCCGCGGTCCTCTACGTCATCGCCAGCGGCAAGCCCGGCTTCGAGCTCGGCGGCTTCGCCTCCAACGGCTACGGCGAGCTCAGCCCCGGCCATTACCCGCTGATCTCCGCCTTCCTGATCGAGACGCTGCTCACTTTCTTCTTTCTGGTGGTCATCCTTGGCGCGACGGCGCCTTCCGCTCCGGCCGGCTTCGCCGGCGTCGCGATCGGCCTCACGCTGACGCTGATCCATCTGATCTCGATCCCGGTGACCAACACCTCGGTCAACCCCGCCCGCAGCACCGGCCCCGCCCTGTTCGCCGGCGCGGCCTATATCAGCCAGCTCTGGCTGTTCTGGCTCGCGCCGATCGTCGGCGCGGCGATCGCCGGCGCGCTTTCGCGCACGCTCTACAAGCCGGAAGCCTGAGACGCCGTCGCGTTTCTGCGGCCCGCCGCGGCGCAAGCCCGGCGGGCTTTTTCGCGCCTGCGGCGACGTCTCCGCTTAAACTCGACTGAATTTATGGTCTAATTGGCAGGCCGGAACTTTCCGCCGGACCAGCCTGAAACGCGAGGGCCTATGGAGTTTGCGAAATCCGTCGTCGAGGCGATCGGGCGCACGCCGCTCATCAAGCTTCGGCGCGCCTCCGACGAAACCGGCTGCCTGATTCTCGGCAAGGCGGAGTTCCAGAATCCCGGCGGCTCGGTGAAGGACCGCGCGGCGCTCGCCATCGTCGAGGACGCGGTGAAGCGCGGCGCGCTCAAGCCGGGCGGCGTCATCGTCGAGGGCACCGCCGGCAACACCGGCATCGGCCTCTCTCTCGTCGCCAACGCGCTCGGCTACAGGACGGCGATCGTCATTCCGGAGACGCAGAGCCAGGAGAAGAAAGACCTGCTGCGCCTGCAGGGCGCGTCGCTGATCGAGGTTCCGGCCGTCCCCTACTCGAACCCCAACAATTACGTGAAGCTTTCGGGACGCCTCGCCGAGCGGCTCGCGCGCGAGCATCCCGCCGGCGCGATCTGGGCCAACCAGTTCGACAACGTCGCCAACCGCCGCGGCCATTACGAGACGACCGGCCCCGAAATCTTCGCGCAGACCGGCGGCGAGATCCACGGCTTCGTGTCGGCGGTCGGCACTGGCGGCACGCTCGCCGGCGTCGCCATGGCGCTGAAGGAGCGCAATCCTTCGATCGTCGCGGCGCTGGCCGATCCGCCGGGCGCCGCCCTCTACGCCTATTATACGACCGGCGCGCTCGCCGCGTCGGGATCGTCGATCACCGAAGGAATCGGCCAGGGGCGGATCACCGCCAATCTCGAAGGCGCCCCCGTCGACCGCGCCTATCAGATCCCCGATGAGGAGTCCGTGCGGATCGTGTTCGACCTCGCCGAGCATGAGGGGCTGCTGCTCGGCGGCTCGTCGGGCGTCAACGTCGCCGGGGCGATCCGCCTCGCGCGCGAGCTCGGCCCCGGCCACACCATCGTGACGATCCTGTGCGACTCCGGCGCGCGCTATCAGTCGAAGCTGTTCAACCCGGCCTTCCTGCGCGAGAAGAACCTGCCGGTTCCGGGCTGGCTCGAAAGCCCGCTGACGATCGCGCCGGACTTCGTCTGAGCCGCGGCGGCGGGTTTACGCGTCCCCGCCTTCGGCGCCCGCGTCCCCGACCTCGGGCGCGGCGCCTTCCTCCAGCGCGTCCTCGTCCTCGCGCAGGGCGCTGTCGTCGCTCGGCCGCGGCACGGCGAAGCCGGAGGGCAGGCGTCCGTCGAAGAGGCCCGCGCCCTTGAGCTCCTCGAGTCCCGGCAGGTCGGCGACGCCGTCGAGGCCGAAATGGATCAGGAACTCCGTCGTCGTGCCATAGGTCAGCGGCCGCCCGGGCGCGCGCCTGCGCCCGCGCAGCCGCACCCATCCCGTCTCGATCAGCACGTCGAGCGTGCCTCTGGAGATCGCGACGCCGCGGATGTCCTCGATCTCGGCGCGGGTGACCGGCTGGTGGTAGGCGACGATGGCGAGCGTCTCCAGCGCCGCGCGCGACAGGCGCTTCGGCTCGGCCTCCGCGCCGGCCAGCAGCCAGGCGAGATCGTTCGCCGTGCGGAAGAGATATTTTCCGCCGACGCGCGCGAGATTGACGCCGCGCCCGGCGTAGGCGGCGCGCAGCCCCTCGAGCGCGTCGGCCGCCTCGACGCCGCGCGGCATGCGCTTCTGGATATCCTCGAGCGCCATCGGTTCGGCGGCGGCGAACAGCAGCGCCTCGGCGATGCGCATCGCCTGCGACAGCGCCTCGCGCCCCTCCTCCGCCCCGTCCTCTTCCCTTTTCGTCGCCGGGAACAGCCGCGTCACCTCTCCCATCATCAGGGCTCCGCCGGCCGCGCGACGTCGGGCGTCCTGATCCACACCGGCGCGAAGGGCGCGTCCTGGCGGATGAGGATGACGCCCTCGCGCGCCATTTCGAGCGAGGCGGAGAGCGAAGAGGCGCGCACCGTGCGCCGCTGCTCGGGCGTGACGCAGAATTCGATCAGGAAGCCATCGAGCTCCGTCCAGTCGAGGCGCGGCCCGATCAGCCGCTCGAGCTCCTCCCGCGCCCTGGCGAGCGACCAGACGAAACGCTGCTTGAGGGTCACCCGCGCCAGCGCCTGCTTCTGGCGCTGGCGCGCATAGGCCGAAAGAAGGTCGAACAGCGAGGCGGTCCAGCGCGGCGCGCCGTTGGGATCGACGAGCTCGGGCCGCCCGCGCGCGAAGACGTCGCGTCCGAGCCGCGGGCGCGCGACGAGCGCCTGAGCGGCGGCGCGGATGGCTTCGAGCCGCCGCAGGCGCAGCTGCAGCGCCTCGGCCAGCTCTTCGGCCTGCGGCTCCTCGTCCTTCTCGGCCTTGGGCAGCAGGAGGCGCGACTTCAGATAGGCGAGCCAGGCGGCCATGACGAGATAATCGGCGGCGAGCTCGAGCCGCAGGCTGCGCGCGGCCTCGATGAATTCGAGATACTGCTCGGCCAGCGCGAGGACGGAGATCCGCTCGAGATCGACCTTCTGCCGGCGGGCGAGGTCGAGCAGCAGGTCGAGCGGGCCTTCGAAGCCTTCGACGTCGACGACGAAGGACCCGCCTTCCGCCTCCTCAGCCGCGCCGTCCGGGCGCCCGCCGTCCTCGAAATCCAGAGCCAAACGTCTCGCCTCTCGATGATTCTCCTGACCGCACAGTGGCCTCAAGACGGCGCCGCGGCAAGCCGCGCCGATCCGCTAGTTGCGGGCGACGAAGCAGGCGCCGCCGGCGCCCTGCACCTTCTGGCACACCCCTGTCGCCTGCTCCTTGGTGAGGCCGACGGCGCGCACGCGATAGACCGTCTTGTCGCCGGTCACGGCCTTGCGGACGACCGGCTTGAAGCCGGGGATCAGCGAGGCGTATTTCTTGATGAGGCGCGACTGGATCTCCTTCGCCTCGGCCTCCGAGGAGGGCGCGGCGAGCTGGGCGGCGTAGCCGCCTTCGCCGGCGGGCTCCGCCTCGCGAGCGGCGGTCTTCGTCTCGGCGGGCTTGGCCTCGGCGGACTTGGCCTCGGCGGACTTGGGCGCGGCGTGCGCCGGCGCCCTGGCCGCGTCGGCGTGGCCGGCGGCGATCACCGAGCCGTCGGGCCGCACCGACACCGTCTTGACCTTCTTGGGCTCGATCAGGTCGACGATGCTCTTCTGGTCGCCCGCCGCCTCCTCGGTCTGGACGGGCGCAGGCGCGCGCGCGCCCGCGTTCGCGCCGCTCATGGCGATGACGCGCGGCGCGCGGTCGGGCATGCGCGACAGGTCGATCGGCTGCTCGGCGCCGTCGGCGACGGCGACGGGCGCCGCCTGCGGCGTGCGCTCGAGGATCGACGGGTTTTCGCTCCGCACGTCGTCGGCGCCGGCGTTGTCGGGCTGAATCTTCACCGGCCCGTCGTGCGCCTTGATGGTGGCGACCTCGCGCGAGCCCGACCCGCCGCGCAGCGCGAAGCTGCCGGCGACGCCGCCGACGCCGAGCAGGATCACCGCCGCCATCACGTAGAGCGGGCGCTTCGAGCGCGGCGCGGGATCGTCGGGCCCGGCGGCGTAGGCGTCGTCGGCGTAGCGCCATTCGGCGTCGCGGTCGAAGGTCGGCGGATGCTCGGCGAAATCATCCTCCGGCTCCGGCGCGCGCGCGTAGGACGGCGCCTCATATCCGCGCGGGCCGGGGCGCGGCGCCGGCGCGGCGGCGGGCCGGCGCGGGTCGGCGTCGAAATCCTCGTCGTAGTCGTCGTAGGGCGCGCCCAGGGCCTCGCGCGCCGTGAAGCCGGCGGGTGGGGACCGATCGAAATCGGCGCGCGAATACGTTCGCCGGTCCTGCTCCGCCCGGTCGTAGGGGGCGCGGTCCGCGGGCGGCGTCGAGGCGCGCCGGCGCCCAAGGTCCTCGCCGAGGTCGCGCGCCGGCGCCCTGATGTCGCGATAGTCGAAATCCTCGCCCTGCGGCCAGGAAGGCTGCTCGTCGGACTCCCTCGGCGCGGGCGTCCTCGGTTCGAACACGGTCTTGTAGGGGTCGTCGCGCTCGCCAGGCAGGCGGGCGAGCTCGGCGAGCGGATCGCTCTTGCCGCGCGCGCCGGCCTCCGTCTGCCGCAGGCGCCTTTCGAATTGCTCGAGGTCGATCATCGGACGCTGTTTGGCGGCAGTCTCACGCATGGTCATGATACCTCCCGCGGCGTTCGCAGCCTTCGCGACCCGTCCGCTTGCCCAGCTCGCGCCCAAATGGCCGACCGCGCCAAGATCAGCGCAGTCTAGCGCATTTCATCAGGAGCGCTCACGCCAAGAATTCCAAGGCCCGTGGAGAGGACGCCAGCCAATACCTTGGCCAGCGCGAGCCGGGCGCTGGTTAGATTTGGCATTTCTTCATTAAGAAATCGTAATTGCGGCCTTTCCTTACCGCGCGTCCACTGCGCATGCAGGCTCGACGCGAGGTCATGCAAATAAAACGCGATCCGATGCGGCTCGTGCGCCGCCGCCGCAGCCTCGACGACGCGGGGAAACTGCGCGACGAGCCGGACGAGCTCCTGTTCTCCCGGATCGGCCAGAAGCGCGAAATCGGCCTGCTCGAAAGCCCGCGTCGTGAGCTGCGGCGCGGGAATGCCGACATGCGCCTGCCGCAGCACAGATTTCGCCCGCGCATGGGCGTATTGCACGTAGAAGACCGGATTCTCCTTCGACTGCTCGATCACCTTGGCGAGGTCGAACTCGAGCGTCGCGTCGTTCTTGCGGAACAGCATCATGAAGCGCACGGCGTCGCGGCCGACCTCGTCGACGACCTCGCGCAGCGTGACGAAATCGCCGGAGCGCTTCGACATCCTCACCGGCTCGCCGGCGCGCATCAGCCGCACGAGCTGACAGAGCTTGACGTCGAGCTCGGCCCCGCCGCCCGACAGCGCCGCGACCGCCGCCCGCATGCGCGCGACGTAGCCGCCGTGGTCGGCGCCCCAGACGTCGATGAGCGTATCGAAGCCGCGGTCGATCTTCGACTTGTGATAGGCGACGTCGGAGGCGAAATAGGTATAGCCGCCGTCCGACTTGAGGAGCGGGCGGTCGACGTCGTCGCCGAAGGCGGTCGAGCGGAACAAGGTCTGCTCGCGGTCCTCCCAATCCTCGGACGGCTGGCCCTTGGGCGGGGGCAGCCGCCCTTCGTAGACGAGCCCCTGCCCCCGCAGCGCGGCGATGGCGGCGGCGACCTGGTCGCCCTCCCGCCCGTAAACCAGCGAGCGCTCGGAGAAGAACTCCTCATGCGTGATGGCGAGCGCTTCGAGGTCGGCGCGGATCATCGCCATCATCGCCTCGATCGCCGCGGCGCGGACGATCGGCAGCCAGTCGGCCTCGGGCGCGTCGCGCAGGCTCCCGCCATGGGTCTGCGCCAGCGAGCGGCCGACCTCCTTCAGATAGTCGCCCGGATAGAGCCCCTCGGGAATCTCGCCGATCGTTTCGCCAAGCGCCTCGCGGTAGCGCAGGAAGGCCGAGCGGGCGAGGACGTCGACCTGCGCGCCGGCGTCGTTGACGTAATATTCGCGCGTGACGTCGGCGCCCGAAAATTCGAGCAGATTGGCCAGCGCGTCGCCGAACACCGCGCCGCGCCCATGGCCGACATGCATCGGCCCGGTCGGATTGGCGGAGACATATTCGACATTGACCTTGCCGCCCGTCCCGCCGGGGCCGCGGCCGAAGTCGGAGCCAAGGTCGAGCGCCGCGCGCAGCACGCGCCCGAAGACCTCGGGCTTCACGACGACGTTGATGAAGCCGGGGCCTGCGACCTCCGCGCGTGCGACGTCCGCGTCTTCGGCGAGCGCGAAGGCGATCTCGGCCGCGAGCTGGCGCGGGTTGGAGAAGGACGTCTTCGCCTCCTTGGCGTAGACCATGGCGGCGTTGACGGCGAGGTCGCCGTGCGAGGCCTCGCGCGGCGGCTCGACGACGAAGCGCGCGAGGTCGAGATCGGCCGGCAGCCGCCCCGAGGCGACGATGGAGGAGAGGATCGCCGCGACGCGCTGGCGGAAATCGGCGTAAATGTTCATCGGGTTCAACTTTGCAGGATGTCGGCGCATGGCGAGCGGCGCGGCGGCGGGACCGGACGAGGCGTCGGCCCGACCGAAGATCGCCAGAAACTTCAAGCGATTGCGCCAGCGGCTCTAGCGCAAGTCCGGCGCCTCGTCAAAAAGCCGGCGGTGCTCGGCGATGGCGAAGCGGTCGGTCATCCCGGCGATGTAGTCGCAGACCGCCCGCGCCCGCTTCGCCTCGTCCTGGCGGGCGGCCAGCGCCGTCTTCGCCCATTCGGGCGGCAGGCTCGACGCGTTCGCGAAATAGCGCTCGAACAGGGCGCACACGACGCGCCCCGCCTGCGCGCGCATGCGCATCAGCGGATCGCTCCTGTAGAGGCTCTTCATCAGGAAATGCTTGATCTCCCGCTCGGCCTGCGCCATCGCTGGCGAGAAGGCGACGAGCTGCGCGCCGAATGCGCGCGCCTCCTCGACGCTCGCCACGCCCGAGGCTGCGATGAGGCGGCGGCTTTCGTCGATGGCGTCCTCGATGAAGCGGGTGATGAGGCGGCGCACCAGCTCATGGACGAAGCGCGCCGGCTCGAGGCCGGGATGCAGCGCCTCGACCTCGGCGCCGAGCCCGCGCAGCAGCGGCGCCTCGAGGATCTGCTCCACGTCGAGAAGCCCCGAGCGCAGCCCGTCGTCGATGTCGTGCGCGTCATAGGCGATGTCGTCGGCGAGCGCCGCCGCCTGCGCCTCGAGGCTCGCATGGCTCGCAAGATCGAGGGGAAACAGCGCGTCGAATTCGAGGATCGCCGCCGGAACGCCGCGCCCGCCGGCGGGCGGCGTGGGCGATCCGTCGGCGCGCAGCAGCGGACCATTGTGCTTGACGAGCCCCTCCAGCGTCTCGAACGTGAGGTTCAGCCCGTCGAACGCGGCGTATCGCCGCTCGAGCTTGGTCACGATGCGCAGCGTCTGGGAGTTGTGGTCGAAGCCGCCGTAAGGCGCCATCGCCGCGTCGAGCGCGTCCTCGCCCGCGTGCCCGAACGGCGTGTGGCCAAGATCGTGCGCGAGCGCGATCGCCTCGGCGAGATCGTCGTCGAGGCCGAGGGCCCTGGCGAGCGCGCGCGAAATCTGCCCGACCTCGATCGAATGGGTGAGCCGCGTGCGGAAATGATCGCCCTCGTGCGGGATGAAGACTTGCGTCTTGTGCGCGAGCCGGCGAAAGGCGGTCGAGTGGATGATGCGGTCGCGGTCGCGCTGGAACGGCGTGCGCGAGGGCGAATCCGGCTCGGCGACGAGCCGGCCGCGGCTCCTTGCGGCGTCGGCGGCCCAGGGCGCGCGCGCCGGGCGAAAGGGCGTCGCCTGCGTCATCCGTCGAAGGCCCACCGTTCAAGTCTGTTGCGGCCGCGGCCGGCGAGACTTATCTTCCATGCTCAACAGGCGAGCATCGCGCGCTTTGCGCCCCATTGCGCGGCGACGGCCGAATCCACTCAAAGTCTTAAGAGGCGAACCATGAGCGAAGCCGCCGTCGAGGCGCCCGTCGCCCCTGTCGAAATGACCGACAGTGCGGTCGCACGGATCGCGGAAATTCTCAAGTCGGAGCCGGACGGCTCGTTCCTGCGGGTCGGCGTCGACGGCGGCGGCTGCTCCGGCTTCACCTACACCTACAAGATCGACAGCGAGAAGGCGGACGACGACCTCGTGCTCGACCGCGACGGCGCGCTCGTGCTGATCGATCCGGTCTCGCTGCAATTCCTGCAGGGCTGCCGCATCGACTTCATCAACAATCTGATGGGCCGCATGTTCAAGATCGACAATCCGGCCGCGACCGCCTCCTGCGGGTGCGGATCGAGCTTCGCCGTCTGACGCCGGCGCGCCCTTCAACTTTGCGCGCGTCCTGAAGCGGCGGCGCCCGAAGGCGTTGCCTGCGCGCGCCCAATCGACCATATCGGGAGCGCGCCGCGCGTCGACGGCGCGCGGCGAGGGTTCATGAACGTCAGGTCTTCCTTCGCCGCGCTCGGCGTCCTTCTCGCCGCGGCGTCCCTCCAGCCGTTCGCCTCCGTCGCCGTCGCGCCGGCGCGGGCCGAGCCCGCCGCCGCAAACCTCGACGACGTCGTCTTCTCGTTGGGCTCGACGACTTTCCGGCTGAAGCGGATCGAGGTCCTGGGCGGCCCGGCCTCGAACGCCGAGCTTGCGAAGCTCTTCGATCCCGCCGCGCCTCTTCCCCTCGCCGAGCGGCTCGCGGGCCTGTCGGCGGCGTCGGTGAAGATCCCCGAGCTCGCCATCGAGACGAAGATCGGCGAGCGCACGCAGAGCTTCGTCTATCGCGACGTCGTGCTCGAGGGCGTCGAGCATGGCGCCGCGCGCGCCGCGAAGGCGCAGGGCGCGAGCTTCCGCCTCAGCGATCCGAACGAGGGCGAAGCGCGGGGCGCCTATGGCGAGATCGACGCCAAAAATTTCGATCTCGCGCTCGCCGCCCGCATGGCGCAGGGCGCGCCGCCTGCGCAGGGCGCCGCCAAGGCGCAGCTTTATGAAGCGCTCTCCGTGCAGGGCGTCCATTTCGAATCGGCGCGCGCCGAGCTCGACGCGCAGTCGGTGACGGCCGATCGCGCCTTCGGCCGTCCGCCGGCGCAAGCGCCCGCAAAGCCAGCCGAGAGCTCCCCGCAGGCCGAACGGCGCCTCGAGCAGGCCGAGCTGCTGCGCTGGCTCGACGCGATCCGGCTCGAGGGCGTCGGCGTGAGCGAAGCGCGGCTCAGCCTGCGCCTTGGCGACTCGCCCGTCGACGTCAAGGCCGCGCGCGTCGCCTTGCCGCAGCTCGACGGCGCCCGCATCGACTCCCTGCGCGCCGACAACCTGACCTATGCGCGCGACGATCGCACGATCGCCGTCTCGGCGGCGGAGTTCAAGGCGATCGACCTCGAAGCCCTGACGGACCGCGAGAGGCGCGGCGACCCGAGCTCCCCCGCTTTCGGCGCGCTCGTCCTCAGCAAAATCGCCGGGACCAGCGCGGAGCGGCCCGAGGAGAAGGATTTTACGCTCGAGCGGCTCGAAATCGACAATGGCGCGCAGGCCGCTTCCGGCGACCTGACGCTCGACGTGGCCTTCGACCGCCTGCGGGCGCAGGCCGCGCGCGTTCCCGCCGTCGCCGCGCTCGGCTATTCGGACATAGACGCCAGCGGGCGCTTCAGCGCGCTCTGGCGGCGCGAGGCGCGCGAGCTCGCCGTCTCCGGCCTTTCGCTCGACGTCGCGGACATGGGCGCGTTCAAGCTCACCGCGCTCTTCGCCGGATTCGGCCCTGACCTCGCCTCCTCCGACTCCGCGACCTCCGCCGCCGCCTTGCGCAGCGTGCGGCTCAAGACCTTCGACATGAACTTCGTCAATCGCGGCCTGGTCGAGCGGGCGCTCGCCGCCCAGGCCGAGCGCGCCGGCGTGAGCGTCGACGAAGCGCGGCAATCCGACATGCAGAACGCGAGCCTCCTGCTGCCGGCGCTCGGGGGCAATGCGCCGCCGCTGCGCGTCATCGGCTCCGAGGCGGCGAAATTTCTCGCCGACCCCAGGAACTTCACGCTCGTCGGACGCTCGGCGGACGGAGTCGGCCTGCACGACCTCGAGCTCGTCTCGACGCCCGCCGCCTTCTTCAAGAAGATGGAGGTGACCGCCTACGCCAACCGCTGAGCCGCGTCAGCGCCGCCCGCCCGCGATCAGCTTCGCCTGCGGCAGCCGGCGCAGGGCGAGCATGGCGAGGACGCCGACGAGCGGTCCGGGCGCCAGCAGGAGGAAGCTCCAGCGCCAGCCGATCTCGCCGGCGAGCCACGGAACGAGGCGGATCGAGACGATCGTCAGGGCGAAGCCGCAGCCCGTCTGCAGCGCGAGCGCGGCGCCGATCGTCTCGCGGTCGCTGAGCTCGGAGATCATCGCCGAGAATTGCGCCGAATCGCCGATCACGGAAAAGCCCCAGACGAGGGCGATGAGCGCGAACAGCCAGCCCGGACCGTCGAAGGCCGCCCCGACGAGGAGCGCGCACAGGCCCGAGACGGCCATCATCCACGCCGTCGCGGCGGTGCGGCCGATCCGGTCGGCGATGAGCCCGCCGCAGACGCAGCCGAGCGCGCCGACGCCGATGACGGCGAAGGTGAGCAGCGCCGCCGCGACGGACGCGCCCCAGCCGGCCGCGAGCGCGTAGGAGTAGAACCACGCCCACATGGCGTAGAGCTCCCACATGTGCCCGAAATAGCCGAGATTGGCGAGAAGCACGGGCCGGTCGCGCATGACCGACAGGATGCGCCCGAAATGGAATTTCGGCCGCGGCCCGGCGTAAGGCCCCTCCGCAATGAACATAAGCGCCAGCGCGGCGCTGGCCAGCGCCGCCAGCGAGGAGACGACGACGATCGCGCGCCAGTCGATCCCGCCGCCGAGCGCCCTGATGAGGAAGGACGACGCCGAGCCGAGCGTCAGCGCGCCGACCGCCGCGCCCATGGCGAAGCCGCGGCCGACGGCGAACCAGCCGGCGATCACCTTCAGCGCCGGCGGATAGACGCCGGCGAGCGCCAGGCCCGTGACGAAGCGGGCGACGATGAGCGCGGTGAAATCGGGGACGACGAGCAGGGCGAGATTGGAGAGCGCGGCGAGAAGCGCGCAGGACGCGATCAGCCGGCGCGATTCGATCGAGTCGGCGAGGCCGGTGACGCTGAGGCCGACGGCGCCGGTGACGAAGCCGAGCTGCACGGCGTTGGTGATCCACGACGCCTCGACGTCGGAAAGGCTCAATGCGCGCCGCAGCTCGGCGAGAATGGCCGTCGCCGAGAACCACGTCGCCATCGACAGAACGAGCGCGAGGCCGACGAGGAACAGCATGCGGGCGCGACCGCCCGCCGATCCGTCCCCGGCCGAGGCCGACATGGCCGCCATTTCCGCCCCTGTTTCCGTCCGCCGTCCCGCGCGGCTTCCCTTGAGCTTAACCGCGTCCGGCCGCGCCGCAAGCACGGCGCGTCTTCCGCGCTCAGCCTGTTTTCGCGAAGAAGGCCTTGAACGCCGCCTGCGCGCACGGCGCGCCGCGCAACGCCGCGAACGCCTCGGCCTCGCGCCGCATCGCGCTCGCGACCTCGTCCATGAGGCCGCGCCTCAGAAGAGCCTTCGTCGCGGCGAGCGCCGCGGGCGGCATGCCCGCAAGCCGCGCCGCCTTCTCGAGGACGACGCCGAGGGCTTCGCCGTCAGCGACGACGCCGGTGACAAGGCCGGCCTCGGCCGCTTCGCGCGCGCCGAACGGCTCGCCGAGCATCAAAAGCTCGGCGGCGCGCTTGGCGCCGGCGACGCGCGGCAGAAGCAGGCTCGATCCGCCTTCCGGGCAAAGACCGAGCGGGACGAAGGGCAGGCGGAAGCGCGCCTCGCGCCCGGCGTAGGCGAAATCGCAATGAAGCAGCAGCGTCGTCCCCACGCCGACGGCGAAGCCTTCGACGGCCGCGAGCAGCGGCTTTGGAAAGACGCGCAAGACGTTCAGGAATTCGAACGCCGCGGCGAGGGCGCCCTCCCCCGCCTCGAGCTGAAAGTCCGCAAGGTCGGCGCCGCTGGTGAACACGCCGCCCGCGCCGGTCAACGCGACGACGCGCGCGCCATCGTCCGTCGCGGCGCTCGACAACGCCTCGGCGAGCGTCTTGAAGGCGCGTTCGTCGAGCGCGTTGCGCCGCGCCGGGCGGGAGATGGTGATGAGGCGCACCCCCTCGCCGCGCTCCTCGACGAGGATCGGGCCGGCCTCGCGCGGTTCGTCGGCTCCCGCCCGCCAGGTCATGCGCGCCCCTTCCGACGTTCCTCGCACTCAGAAATCGGCGTCCTCGAGCGCCATGAGCGCGCCGGCGCCGGCCATGATCGCGGCGTGCAGCGCGCCCGTTTGCGGCAGCAGGCGCTGCATGAAGAAGCGGGCCACGGCGATCTTGCCCGCATAGAAGCGGTCTTCGTCGCCGGCGGCGATCTTCGCGAGGCTGACCTCGGCCATGCGCGCCCACAGATAGGCGAGCGCGACGAGCCCAAAGAGGCGCAGGTAGTCGGTCGCCGCCGCGCCCGCCTCGTCCGGGTCGCGCAGCCCGGCGCGGGCGATCTGCGCGGTCGCCTGCTGCAGCCGCGTGAACGCCTTGGCCAGCGGCTCGACGAATTCGCGCAGCGCCTTGTCGCCCTTCCTGGCCTCGACATAATCCGACACGGGGTGAAAGAAGCTGCGCAGCAGCCGGCCGAAATCCGCCGGCAGCTTGCGCCCGACGAGGTCGAGCGCCTGAATCCCGTTGGCGCCTTCGTAGATCTGCGCGATGCGCGCGTCGCGCGCATATTGCTCCATGCCGTGCTCGCGGATGTAGCCATGGCCGCCCAGCACCTGCATGCCGAGATTGGCCGCCTCGAAGCCGAGATCGGTCAGCAGGGCCTTCACGATCGGCGTCATCAGCGCGACGAAATCCTCCGCCTCGCGCCGACGCGCCGGATCAGGGTCGCGGCGCGCCGCATCGAGCGCCTGCGCCGTCCAGGCGGCGAGCGCCCTGCCGCCCTCGGCGTAGGCGCGTTGCGTCAGCAGCATGCGCCGCACGTCCGGGTGGACGACGATCGGATCGGCGGGTTTGGCCGGATATTTCGCGCCCTTGAGCGAGCGCCCTTGCAGGCGCTCGCGGGCGTAGGCCGAGGCGCCCTGATATGAGGCTTCCGCGACGCCGAGCCCCTGCAGGCCGACGGCCACGCGCTCCATGTTCATCATCGAGAACATCGCGCGCAGGCCTTTGTGCGGCTCGCCGACCAGCCAGCCCGTCGCGCCGTCGAAGTTCATGACGCAGGTCGCCGACGCCTTGATCCCCATCTTGTGTTCGAGCGCGCCGCAGGCGACGCCGTTGCGGGCGCCGGGCGCGCCGTCCTCGCGCGGCAGGAATTTCGGAACGAGGAACAGGCTGATGCCCTTGACGCCCTTCGGCGCGTCGGGCAGGCGGGCGAGCACGAGATGGACGATGTTCTCGGTGAGGTCGTGCTCGCCGGCCGAGATGAACATCTTGGAGCCGGTCAGCCTGTAGGAGCCGTCCGGCTGCGGCTCCGCCTTCGTGCGCAACAGGCCGAGGTCGGTGCCGCAATGGGGCTCGGTGAGGCACATGGTGCCGGACCACGAGCCCTCGACCATCTTCGGCAGGTAGGCGTCCTTGAGCTCCTGCGAGCCATAGGCCGTGAGCGCGACGCAGGCGCCATGGGTCAGACCCGGATAGAGCCCGAAAGAGAGATTGGCCGAGCAGATCATCTCGGTGATGAAGACGTCGACGAGATGCGGCAGGCCCTGGCCGCCATATTCGGGATCGCCTGCGAGCGAGGGCCAGCCGCCCTCGCGAAACAGGCGATAGGCCTCCGGGAATCCCGCCGGCGTGCGCACGACGCCGTTCTCGAGCCGGCAACCCTCCTCGTCGCCGCTGCGGTTCAACGGATGCAGCACCTCCTCGCAGAATCGCGCGCCCTCCTCGAGGATCGGGTCGATGAGGTCGCGCGTAAACTCCTCGTAGCCGGGCAGGCGCGCGAGCCCCTCGCCGTCGAACAGTTCAAAGAGCACGAAGCGCATGTCGCGCAGCGGAGCCTTGTAGTCGGCCATGGCGTCACACCCCGTGTCATCGCGCGTAATCGCGCCTAGTTGCGCAGCGGCTTGCCGGTGGAGAGCATGTGTCCTATCCGCTCGAGCGTGCGCCTGTCGCGCGCGAGCTTCATGAAGTTCTCGCGCTCGAGCCGCAGCAGCGCGTCCTCGTCGACGGGACGCGTCACATCCGTCTCGCCGCCGGAAAGAACGTCGGCGAGCGCGCCGCAGACCACGACGTCATAGGGCGTCGCCTTGCCGAGCCGCGCGAAGCCCGCGACCGCGAGGTCGAGCGCAAATCTGCCGGACGGCCCCGGCAGGCTGAGCGATTGCGGCTCGGGCGGCTTATAGCCTTCGACAAGCGACAGCGCCTTCGCCTTGGCGTCGGCGAGCAGCCGGTAGCGGTTCATGGTCACGCCGTCCGTCGGCCGGAGAAAGAGAAGCTCTTTCGCTTCGGCCGCCGATTTCGCCACCGTCGCGACGCTCACCGTCTCGAACACTTTCGCGACCGGCGGCATCGGGCCCTTCGGCAGGCGCCCGGGCGCCGACCAGCGCCGCAGCATCTCCTTGCAGCCGCCCCAGCCCGGAATGAGGCCGACGCCGACCTCGACCAGCCCCATGTAGGTTTCGACGTGCGCCTGCACGGCGTCGCAATGGAGCAGGATCTCGCAGCCGCCGCCAAGCGCGAGGCCGGACGGCGCGCCGACCACCGGGAACGGCGCGTATTTCAGCATGCGGTAGACGGTCTGGCCGAGCGAGACGAGATTTTCGATCTCGCTCCAGGCGGCGATATTGGCCGCGAACGCCGCCAGCCCGAGATTGGCGCCGGCGGAGAAATTCGTTCCCTCGTTATAGATGACGAGCGCCCTGAAATCGGCGACGACACGATGGACCGTCCGCATCAGGAGATCCAGCGCATCGGGGTCGATCGCGTTCATCTTGGTCGTGAACTCGAAGCAGGCGACGCCGTCGCCGATGTCCCACAACGCGGCCGAGCCGTTCTTCATCACCGGCGCGGCGCGGAGCCTCAAGTCGGCGAGCAGCAGCGCGCCCTCGGGCCGCGCGACGTCGTGATAGAGCCCGTCGAGCCCGAGCTCCTGTCGACGGCCCGCCTCCACCCTGTAGAAGGGGCGCCCATCGGCGACGCGCAGGATGCGCGGAATGGGCGCGCCGTCAGCTTCGAGCGCGCGCCGCAGCCACGCGCCGCCGAGCTGGTCGATCAGCTCGAACGGCCCATATTTCCAGTTGTAGCCGAGGCGCATCGCCTCGTCGATCGAGGCGACGTCATCGGCCGCCTCTCCGACCAGCGAGGCGGCGTAGGCGAGGGTCGCGACAAGCACGCGGGCGGCGTAGCGGCCGTGCCTCGAGTCATGCGCAAGGAGGCTCGCGAGCCGCCGCTCCTCGAGCGCCTCGATCTGCGGTTCGCGCGCCGGCCTGTAGACGCCGGAGACGAGATCGATCGCCTCCTTGCGTTTTCCCGCCTCGCGGTTGATCCGGTAGAATCCACCCTTGCCCTTGCGGCCTGTGTAGCCTTCCGCGATCATCCGGCCGACGAGCGGAAACGGCCTGTCGACGGCGTGAAAGGGATCGTCCTTCGGCAGCGTCGCGGCGAGGCTCGCGGTGACATGCGGCATGAGGTCGAGGCCGACGAGGTCGAGCAGGCCGAAGACACCGGTCTTCGGGATTCCCATCGGCCGGCCGACGATAGCGTCGACCTCCTCGACCTCGAGCCCGGCGTCGAGCGCTTCGGTCACGGCGCGCTGCAGCCAGTAGACGCCGAGCCGGTTGGCGACGAAGCCCGGCCGGTCCTTGCAGTAGACGACGCTCTTGCCGAGAAAGACGTCGGCGAAGCGCGCGACCGTCTCGACCGCCTCCGCGCGCGTCGCCGGCCCGCGCACGATCTCGAGCAGGCGCATGTAGCGCGGCGGATTGAAGAAATGGGTGATGAGGAAATCCCGCGCGAAGCTCTCCGGCAGGCCGGCGACGAGCGCCGAAAGCGGGATCGTCGAGGTGTTGGACGAGACGACGCTTCCCGGCTTGCGCGCGCCCTCGATCTTCGCGTAGAGCGCCTGCTTGACGTCGAGGCGCTCCACCACCGCCTCGACGATCCAGCCGCACTCGCCGAGAAGATCAAGATGATCCTCGACATTTCCTGTCGTGACGAGTTTCGCCGCCGCCCTGCTCATGAAAGGCGCGGGGTCGGTCTTCAGCAATCTGGCGACCGCCCCTTCCGCGATCGCGCTGCGGTTGGAGCTGTCCCTAGCTACGACGTCGAGCAGGACGACGGGAACGCCGGCGTTGGCGACCTGGGCGGCGATCCCGGCCCCCATCACGCCCGCGCCGACCACCCCAACCTTTTTTATTTCCTGCGTCATCAAATCGCCTCCAGCACGGTGGCGATCCCCTGCCCTCCGCCGACGCATTGCGTCGCCAGCGCGAAGCGGGCGCCCTCGCGCTTCAAGAGCGAGGCCGCCTTGCCGACGATGCGCGCGCCGGTCGCGCCGAGCGGATGGCCGAGCGCGATCGCTCCGCCGTCGAGGTTGACCTTCTCCGGGTCGAGGCCGAGCTCGTGGACGCAGACGATCGCTTGCGAGGCGAACGCCTCGTTGAGCTCCACGACGCCAAGGTCCTTCGCCGTGATTCCGGCGCGCTCCAGCGCCTTGCGCGAGGCGGCGATCGGGCCGATCCCCATGATCTCCGGCGCGCAGCCGGCGACGGCGACGGACCTCACTGCGGCGATCACGTCGAGCCCGCGCGCGGCGGCGTAGTCCTGCGCGCACACGACCAGCGCCGCGGCGCCGTCGGTCAGCGGCGAGGACGTTCCCGCCGTCACGACGCCGTTTTCGTCGAACGCCGGCTTCAGCTCGGCGAGCGCCTCGAGCGTCGTTTCGGGACGCGGGCAGCCGTCGTCGGCGACTACGCCGTCGCGTCCCTCGATCGGGACGATTTCGTCCCTGAGCTTGCCCGCCGCCTGCGCCGCCGCGGCGCGCCGCTGCGAACGCAGCGCGAACTCCTCCTGCTCGCGCCGCGAGACGCCCCATTTCGCGGCGACGTTCTCGGCCGTCTCGCCCATGCCCATGTAGGCGGCGGGCGAGGCTCCGCCGAAGACGGGGTTCGGCAGCGGGTTGAAGCCCATCATCGGCACGCGCGACATGCTCTCGACGCCGCCGGCGACGAAGACTTCGCCGGCGCCCATGAGGATGGCTCCTGCGGCGACATGGACGCTGGTCATGGACGAGCCGCAGAAGCGGTTGATCGTCGCGCCGGCGACGGACTGCGGCAGGCCCGCCATCAGCGCGACGAGGCGGGCGAGGTTCAGCCCCTGCTCGCCCTCGGGGAAGGCGCAGCCGAGCAGCAGGTCCTCGACGTCGGCGGGGGCGACGCGCGAGCGCTCGACGAGGGCGCGCACGACCTGCGCCGCGAGATCGTCGGGCCGGACGCCGGCGAGGCCCCCCTTCTTCGCAAGCGTGAACGGCGAACGCGCGTAGCCCGCTATGACCGCCTTCTTCATCCCTGCGCCTCCATCGTTCCCGCCCTGGGCCGGCGCTTCGCCGCGCCGTCGCGTCTCATCCGTCGCCGGCTCCCGGTCCGACTCAAGCCCGGCGCGCCGGGCCCGCCCAATTGAGCGCCCCAGCCGCCCCGGCGCAAGGGCATGGCGCGTCAGGGCCGCCCGGGATCGACGACGGCGGCGCGAAACGGGCTCTCGCGCGGGACGCCGGCCAGCCCCGGCGCGCCTCCGCATGGCGGAAGCGCCGTGAGCGAAGCCGGGGCGGCCGATGCGGCGCAGAGGGTCGTTTAAAGTATAAATTATATTTTAGTTTGCGATTCCCAAACTAAGCGCCCTAAAACAAGTTTTATACTGCGCATACTTGCAGTATTCCTCTGGCCGGCTCATGTTTTCGTCATAGGCGGACAAACGATTTGGTCCCCATCGAACGGAGCAACAAAATGGCCAACAAATTTTCGGCGGCGGGAAACACGGGCGTGCGCGTCCTCGCTTTTGCGGCCGCCCTCGCGCTTCCCATGGGCTACGCCGTCGCCAAGCCGCGCCATACGCATGAGGCGGCGCCGTCCTCGCGCGAATATGTCGGCCTCTATCAGAATCCGGCGCAGGCGCTGAACGTCGACCAGCAGGACCATCGCCTGTTCGACCGCTCTGGCACCGTCGGCCGCGAAGGCCTCGGCGAGAGCCCGTTCCATCCCGAAGGTCCCGGCAACGTCGCCAACTGAAGACAGTCCTTCTCGGGGTCCGGCGCCCGCGCCGGACCCCGACGGAAGGACGCGCGCTTCGGCTTCCGCGCCATGGCCCCCGGCGCCTGACTGGATTGTCACGATGACCGACAGCAAGTGTCCATCCGCGGCGGACGCGTTCGCGTCCGCCGGTTTTTCCATTGGCGCCTCGAAATGAGCGCGCCCTGGCGCAGCCGCCTCGCCGCGGCGCTGGGGGCGGCCGTGCTGGCGGCGCACGCCCCCTCCCCCCACGCTCCCTCCCCCTATGACGGCCTCCCGCCCGCGCTCTCCTGGCTGAAGCCGCTCGACGGCGACGGCCCCACGCCGCGCAAGCCGTGCTTCTCGCGCGACGACTGCGACCGCAAGGCCTATGACGAATCGGGGACCCGCGGGCGCATGGGTCTTGGCGCCGACCCGGCGCATCCCGAAGGGCCGGGCAACGTGTCGAACTGACGCCTCACGCCCGCCTGCCCCAGTCTACCTGCCCCAGCCTACATGAATCCGGAGCCCGGCGTGAATGCGCCGGGCTTTTTGCGTCGGGCTCGTCATGCGCGCCAGGAGGCGCTTCAGGGAATGGCGCCGGCCGCCGGATTGCGGCCCTCGAGCATCGCGCCGAGGCTTCCGCTCGCCGGCCCCTTGACGTAGCCGTACTGCACCTTCCAGTCCGGCGGGCCGCTCCACATCTCGCCCGGCGGCCGCGCGGCGCGCTCCGGCGCCGCAGACGCCGAGACGCGGCGTCGCCACGCTGGATGACGGATGTCATGCGCGCTTGCGCGCGCGAGGCAGGCGGCCGGCGCGAGGAAAAGGGCGCCGGCGAGAAGAATTCGGTCAAGCATAGCGTTTCGCCTTGTCTTTGCGCCGGCGCGCGGCCGGCGCCGTTCATGTTCCACGACGCGCCGTCAGGGCGTCGCGGGCGTCGCCCGCGCGTCCTGCGCCGACGCCGTCTCCTCGCCGACCGGACGCACCAGATCGCCGGAGGCGAGCGTCTCGGAGGGATTGTCGACGACGCGATCGGCGCGGGTCAGCCCCGACTTGATCTCGATCTCGGGGCCGAGGTTGCGGTCGATAGCCACCGGCTTGATCTCGACCCGGTCGTTCGCGTTGACCGTCGCGACGCTCAGTCCCTTGTCGTCGAAGATCAGCGCCGAAGCCGGCAGCCGCAGCGCGTCGGCGTCGCCCGGAATCTGGAAATGGACCTCGACGAAAGCGCCGGGCCAGAGCTTGCCGTCGGGATTTGGGGCGGACAGCTCGACGAGCGCGGTGCGCGAGGCTTCGGCCACGGCGTTCGACGTCGAGACGAGAGTCGCTTTGAAGCGCTCACGGCGCCCCGGCAGTTCGAGCGTCGCCTTGAGGCCCGGAGTGAGCGACTTGAGATAGGCTTGCGGCGCGCGCACGTAGATCCGCATCCGGCTGAGGTCGCTGACCTTGAACAGCGGCTTGCCCGCCTTGCTGCCGGAGTCGACGAGGTCGCCGATCTCGACGTTCCGCGCCGTCACGACGCCGTCGAACGGCGCCTCCAGGTTCTCGAACGAGGCCAGGGATTCGAGGCGCGCCACATTGGCTTTCGCGGCTGTTTCGGCCGCGCGCTTGGCGGCGAGATCCGCCGACTTCTCGTCGTTCGCCTGCTGCGAGACGATGGCGCGCTGCGCGAGGGACTTCCAGCGCTGCGCCGTCACTTCGGCGAGCTGGACGTCGGCCTCGACGCGCGTGAGGTCGGCGCGCGCCTGGGCGAGCTGCTGGTCGAGCTCCGGCGACTCGATCGTCGCCAGCACGTCGCCCTTCTTCACATGGGCGCCGATGTCCTTGTTCCAGGCGGCGACATAGCCCGAGGCGCGCGCATAGATCGAGCCGGCGTTGAGCGCCGCGGCGTCGCCCGGCAGCACGAGCTCGGCGTCTTTCGGCGCGTCGGCGGGACGAACGAGCCGCACCCGCGGCGTGGCGAGATCGAGCGTCGTCCGCGCGGCTTCCTGCTCGCTGCGCGCGCGGCTGACGAGGCCGGATGCGACCAGGCCGGCGGCCGCCGCGAGGACGCAGCCGGCGGCGATGGCGGCGCGGCGGGAGGATTGGCGGCTTGCGGGACGAAGGGTCGGCATGGGATCTCCGCTGGAGGCGAGGAAGGACGCGCCCGCCGGCCGGGCGCGATGGAGCAGCGCGAACAGCGCGGGTCCGAGAAGCAGGGTGGCGAAGGTCGCGAAGGCGAGGCCGCCGATCACCGCCCGGCCGAGCGGCATGTTCTGGCCGGGCTCGAGCGCGGTCGGCGCCATGCCGATGATCATCGCGAGCGCCGTCATCATCACCGGGCGGAAGCGCGTCGCGCCGGCCGCGAGCGCGGCGGAGGCCGCGTCCTTGCCGGCGGCGAGCTCGCTGCGGGCGAAATTGATGACGAGGATGCTGTTGGCGGTGGCGACGCCCATGCACATGATCGCGCCGGTCAGCGCCGGCGCCGAAAGCGTCGTGCCGGTGACGAACAGCATCCACGCGATGCCGGCGAGCGCGGCGGGAAGCGCGAGGATGATGATGAACGGGTCGAGCCAGGACTGGAAGTTGACGACCATCAGCAGATAGATGAGCAGGATCGAGAATCCGAGGCCGACCGCGAGCTGCGCGTAGGCGTCCTGCATCGCCGCCGCCTGGCCGCGGACCGCGACGGTGGCTCCCTTCGGCAGATCGGCGCGCATCGACTGGATGACGGCCTCGACGTCGCCGGCGACGGCGCCGAGCGGACGACCGGCCGCGCTCGCGTAGATGTCGATCGTCGGGCGGATGTCGTAATGCGTGACGACCTCGTCATGCGCCTCGGGCGTCACCTTGGCGAGGGCGCCGAGAAGCTGCGTCGAGCCGCCGTTGGACAGGAGCACGTTGCTCAGCTTCTGGGTCGAGTCGATGTCATATTGCGGCGCCTGCACCGAGATCGGATAGGAGACGCCGTTGCGCGGATTGAGCCAGAAGCTCGGCGTGCTTTGAGCGCTTCCCGAAAGCGTCGTCTGCAGGCTCGTCGCAGCGTCCCGCTCGGTCAGGCCGACGACGCCGGCGAGGTCGCGATCGACGTCGACGCGCAGCGCCGGCGCACGGAATTCCTGCTGCAGCCGCGCGTCGGCGACGCCCGGCGTGCGGCGGATCGCGGCGAGAAGCTTCGCGGCGAAGGCGCGGTCCGCCTGCTGGTCGAAGCCGGCGATCTGCACGTCGATCTGCGCCGGCTGGCCGAAGCTCAGGATCTGGCTCACCATGTCGGCCGGCAGGAACGCGAAGGAGACGCCCGGAAACGCCCCGTTGAGCTTCTTGCGCAGCAGACCTTCGAACTCCTTGGCCGGCGGCTCGCCGTCCGTGAGGCTGACCCAGATGTCCGCGTCGCTCACGCCGATGGTGCCCGAAGAGCCGTAGGAGAGGTTGATGCCGCTGTTGGGCAGTCCGATGTTGGAGACGACGCCGGCGACGCGCCCGGGCGGAAGCGTTTCGCGGATCTTCGCCTCGACCTGGTCGACGATCGCCGACGTCGTTTCGATGCGCGAGCCGGGAGGCGCGCGCATGTGGATCTTGATCGCTCCCGCGTCGACGCGGGGAAAGAAATTCTCCCCGAGCGCCGGAAGCAGCGCGAGCGAGGCCGCGCAAAACGCGAAGAAGCACGCGGCGAACAGGCCGCGCCGCGTCAGAATCGCCGAAAGCAGCCGCACGTAGGCGGCGCACAGCGCGTCGAAACGCGCCTCGAACGTCCTCTGGAGCTTCGTGAACGCGCTGACCTTCGCGTCAAGATCGTGGCCGGCGCGCGCGCGCAACAAAGCGCGCGCCATGGTCGGAACGAGCGTGTATGTCAGCACGTAGGAGGCGATCATCGCCGCCGCCACCGCCTCGGCGAGCGGCCGGAACAGGAAGCCCGCGACCCCTCCGAGCGCGAGCAGCGGCGCGAAGGCGGCGCAGATGCACAACAGCGAGACCGTCGCCGGCGGCATGATCTCGCGCGCGCCGGAAAGAATCGCCACGTCGAGCCCTTCGCCATGCTCGAGGTGGCGATTGACGTTCTCGATGGTGACGGTCGCGTCGTCGACGAGGATGCCGACGGCGAGCGCGAGGCCGCCGAGCGTCATGACGTTGATCGTCTGGCCGCGCAGCGACAGGAAGATCAGCGCGCTCAGGATGGCGAGCGGGATCGTCGTCGCGATGATCAGCGTCGAGCGCCAGCTGCCGAGGAACAGAAGAATCATGAGCCCGGTGAGCGAGGCCGCGATCGCGCCTTCCCGCAGGACGTTGGCGACCGACGCCTTGACGAAGCCGGACTGGTCGTTGACGAGCTCGAGGCGCACGCCGGGCGGAAGCCCCGCCTCGATCGTCGGCAGCGCCTTCTTCACCCCGTCGATGACGTCGAGCGTCGAGGCCGAGCCGTTCTTCACGACGGAGATCAACACGCCCTTGCGGCCGTCGATCTGCGCGACATTGGTCTGCGGCGGCGCGCCGTCGTGCACATAGGCGACGTCGCGCATGAAGACGACGGCGCCGTTCACGACCTTGACCGGGACGTCGTTGAAGTCGGCGACCTTCTTCGGCGAATCGACGAGATCGACGGTGTATTCGAAGACGCCGATCTTCTGCGTGCCGACCGGCGTGATGAGGTTCTGGCGCGCCAGCGCGTCGACGACGTCCTGGGCCGAGAGCCCGTGCGCGCGCAGCGCCTTCTCGTCGAGGTCGACCTGCACCTCCCGCGACGAGCCGCCGTAAGGCGAAGGCATCTGCGCGCCCGGAACGTTGACGAGCTGCGGCCTGATGAAATTGGCGGCGAGGTCGTTGAGGCGCGTCTGCGACAGCGTGTCGCTCGAGAGCGCGATCTGGATCAGCGGCACGCTCGAGGCGTTGTAGACGAGGATCTGCGGCGGGTTCATTCCCGCCGGAAGCTGCTTCAGCATCGTCTGCGAGATCGCCGTCACCTGCGCCTGCGCGGCGTTGATGTCGACGCTCGGCTGGAAGGTGATCTTGACGACGCCATAGGTCGTGTAGGACTGCGACTCGATGTGCGCGATGTCGTTGACCGTGGTCGAGACGGACCTCTCGTAGGGCGCGATGACGCGTCCCGCCATGTCGTCGGGCGGCAGGCCGTTGTAGGTCCACACGACGCTGATCACGGGAATGCCGATGTTGGGGAAGATGTCGGTCGGCGTGCGCACGGCGGCGAGGACGCCGAAGATGGTGATCAGGATCGCCATGACGACGAACGTCAGCGGACGGGCGAGGGAAAGGCGGACGATCGACAGCATAGGGACGCTGGCCTCCACGCGCGAAACGCCGCGCGGCCGGAAGTGAGCGGCGCCTCTTCGATACGCCCGCCGGGGAGGCCGGCCAATTATAAATAGTTTTAAGGGGATAGCGGCGCCCGGGCCTTGTCGCCGGGCGAATGACGATCACATGATCCAGCTCATAGACGAGCGACGCCGGGAGCGGCCGCCGCCGTCTCGGATACTGGGTCGCTCGGCTGCGGCGAGACGATGAAGCGCGCGCCCGGATGATTGTCCGTCACCGCGACGGCGAGCCCGTGCAGGCGGAAGATGGTCGCCGCGAGATTGAGGCCAAGACCTGTGCCGGAGACGCCTCCGGCGGATTTCGACCGGTGGAACCGCTTGAAAATGAGGTCGCGCTCGGCCGGGTCGACGCCTGGCCCGTCGTCGGCGACGACGATCTCGGGCCCGCAATGAGAATTGCGCGCGCTCAAGACCACAGTTCCCTTTTCGGGCGCGAACTTCAGCGCGTTGTCGACGAGGTTGGCGACGGCCTCGACGAGAAGGTCGCGATCTCCCGGAAGCGCCACGGGCCCGCGCGCCTCGAAGGCGAAGGAGATGGAGCGAAGCTCGGCCAGCGGCTCGTAGAGCTCGCGCACCGTGGCGCAGACGGCCGCAAGGTCGATCGGAGCGAACTCATGGCGTCGCCTTCCCGCCTCGATTTCGGAAATCCGCAGCAGCGCGGCGGCCGTGGCCGTGGCGCGGTCGATCTCGGCGAGGGCGCGGCCGATCGCTTTGCGCGCGCCCGCGGGGTCCGGCGCCGCCAGCCCGCGTTCGAGGCTGAGGCGCGCGACGGCGAGCGGCGCGCGCAGGTCGTGAGCGATGTTGTCGTTGACGCTGCGCATCTGGTCGAGCAGGCGCACGATCTCGTCGAGCATCGAATTGACGCCGGCGGAGATATTGTCCACGTCGTCCTTCAGCCGGCCGACCGGCAGCCGGTCGTGCAGATCGCCCTGCACGACCCGGCGTATGGCGGCGTCGACCTTATGCAGGCGCCTCAGCGTGCGCAGGCTGAAGACCAGGCCGATGCCGAGGGCCGAGAAGACCATCGGCGCGACGCCGAGCGCCAGCGCGCGCAGCACCAGCTTGCGAAGGGCGTAGACCTCATAGAGGCTGCGTCCGATCATGACGACGCTTCCGTCCGCGCGCCGCCGCGCGGCGACCAGCGCCGGTTCGCTCGCCGCGCCCTCGACGCGCGGCGTGACCTCGGCCTGACGCACCGAGCCGTCGAGCGGCGTCCCGGGCGGCAGCGCCGCGACGTTGCCGAACACCGGCGCGCCCGCGGCGTCGAAAAGGCCGACGTAGTCCAGCTTGCGCAGGTCGCTGGTGAGGCGCAGGCGCAGCTTGCGCAGCAATTGCTCGTCGGGCTCGGCGGCGGCGCGCGCCACCTCCTCCGGCAGGCGCGCGTCGACCCGGCGCATGTCGAAAGTCGCGACATGCCAATAGATGAACACGAAGACGACCGTGGTGGCGGCGGCGACCGCGAGGGCGAACAACAACGCAAGTCGAAACGAGGCCGTGCGGAAGAGATCCCCGACGCGCATCGGGGCCGTTTCCGGCTTCGCCTCGAGTGAAATGGCCGCGCCTCCATGAATGTCGCGGGAGAAAGCGTGCAGCGTTCGGGACATGATGCGGGACCTGAGGCGGCCCGCCGCGAAAGCGGGTTGGTCGACCGGAGTCTTCGGCGCCCGCACGCCGCTGCGCCGGCGTCATGCAAGGCTCTACCATCGCTTCCGCTCGCCGAAACATGAATTCGCGTTCATGCGTCTAAAATCAATTTTAAACCGCTCGCCACAGCGTGCGACGCAGGAAATTAGCCAATATTTTTCAATGCGATATACGCGAACGCGCGATGTAGACGGGGCGCCCGCCCGCATTCGTTCAAACAATTTTCATTCTGTCGGTCGCGAATTCGACGGGCGTCGGACGTATTTGTAGCGCGAGGGCACAGCGCGGCGTTCGCCGCGTCTTGAACGGAGTCGTCAACACCATGCGCGTTGAACACGAAGCGGGCGACGCGAGCGGCGCAGCGCGGCGCAAGCCGATCCTGATCCTTGAGGACGAATCCTTTCTCGCCAGGGCGATCAGGGATGAATTGAGCGCTGAAGGCTATGAGACCGTGACGGCGAACACGGTCTCGGACGGGCTCGAGGCGGCGCGAACGCTCGACCCGGCGCTGATCGTCGCCGACCGCATGGTCGCCGACGTCGACAGCCTCTCGATGATCGAGAGCTTCCGTCAGGGGCGGTCAGGGCCTCCGGTGCTGTTCGTCAGCGGACTGTCCTCGGTCGACGAGCGCATTCGCGCCCTGAAGGGCGGCGGCGACGATTATCTGACGAAGCCTTTCTCGCTCGGCGAGCTTTCCGCCCGCGTCAGCGCGCTGTTGCGCCGCACCGGCGGCGGCGCGGCGCAGACGCACCTCGCCGTCGGGCCGCTGAAGCTCGACCTGCTCGCCCGCGAGGCGACGCGCGGCGAGCGCGCGATCGAGCTTCTCCCGGCCGAATTCAAGCTGCTCGAATATATGATGCGCCATGCGGGACAGGCGGTGACGCGCGCCATGCTGCTCGAGGATGTCTGGGGCTATCGCTCCATGCCGCGAACCAATCTCGTCGACGTGCATGTCGGCAAGCTCAGGCGCAAGGTCGACGCGGACGGCGAGCCGCCGCTGCTGCACAGCCTGCGCGGCGTCGGCTTCATGCTGCGCGTCGACGAGCGCGAAAGCGGATTGGGCTGAACAGGCTTTCGCCCGTCGGCGCGCGCCCTGATCAAGCAGCCGGAGATCGCCGAAGCGGAGCGGCTCGGTGAGAACGCGGCAGGAGCGCTCGTCGTCGCGGTCCTCGCATGCGACCTGCGCGCCGTCCGGATAGAAGCTCGCGTTGGAGCAGGCCGCGAAGACGGCGTGGCCCTGTCGCGTCCGAACGGTCCTCGACGCGCAGCGGCTCGCAGTCCGTCGTGTAGCTCTGAAGGCGCATGATCTGATAGTTGTGAATCGCCGCGCGCGCCGGCCGTCATGATCGCGCAGGCGAGAAGCGACGCAAGGAGCTTCAGCGCGCGCCCGCGGCGCGTTGCGGCTCGATCCAGATACGCCATGTGTCCGCGCCGTTGACCTGAAGCGTGTAGAGTCCCGGCGAGGCGAAGGGGAAGCTCCTCTCGCCTCCTCCGCCAGGATGTAGATTCTGCACGACGACGCCCTGTTCGTCCTTCAGATACATGACGAACGCCGGTCCGTCGCTCTGGTAGCGGATGACGACGGGACCAACGACGCGGAAGGGCTTCGTCGTCTCGGACAGGCGGCCCTCGAAGATCGGCCGCTCGAGCTGGCCCTGCAACGCGTCATAGCAGGCGAGGCGCTCGTCCGCGTCAGGCTTCGCGCGGCACGCGGCGAACTGGGCGCGCAGCGTGTCGATCGCGGCGTCCTGCGCCCATGCCGCGCCGGCGCGCGCCGCGAGGATGAAGGCGGCGAGGACACGTGTCATTTCTGGCGCGGATGCGCCGCCTCGAAATTCTTCTGCTTGGCGGCGGGATACTCCTCCCTCACCGGCTTGTCGGCCTGCCAGTCGAGGGGGCGGCCGCGACAGTCCTGCATCCAGGCGTTCTCGAACAGCGCGTAGCGGATTTGCGCGCCGTCCATGAAGGCGCCGGCGAGGTTCGCCTCTACGCCGGGCAGGAGATGTTGGACCAAGCGTTGATATTCATAGCGCGCGACGGCTATCGCGTCCGTCCGGTCCGGGAGCGGAACCTCGCTCATTTCAAAAACGTCGAAGCCCTGCCCGAAGCCCTCGCCGACGCGTGCTTCGATCATGTCGAGCCAGCGTCGCGTCTGCGCGATTCCGCGCCCGCCCGGCTCGACGGGGCCATGGCCCGGAACGAGCAGCCGGTGCGGGACGCCTGCGAGCGCGTCGAGCGAGGCGCGCCATTTATCGAGGTCCGCATCCGGCGTCGTCGCGGCGCGGTCGAGAAAGACGAGGTCTCCGGCGAAGAGCAGCCCCGACGTCTCCTCGAACAGACAAAGGTCGACGGAGGTATGGCCGGAGAGGGCGATATGTCGGAAGCGGCGGCCGCCGACGTCCTCCGCTCCGTCCTGCGCGACGACGTAAGGCGCGGGAACGGACGTGCCGCGCATCCAGTCGCCGACCGCCCGGTACATGGCGGCGGCGATGTCCTCGCCGCGCCGCTTGAGGTCTTCGGGCAGGCCGGCGCCGACGCGCAGCGCGGCGGCGTCGAAGGCCGACGCGCCGAACAGATGGTCGGAATGGATATGGGTGACGTAGACGCGGACCGCCGGCTTGCCGGTCAGATTCTCGACGAGCGCGGCGAGCTCGAGGCCGTAGCAATCCGGGCGTCGATCACTACGGCGCCCTCGCTGGTGTCGAGGATCGTCGCGTTGGCGATGGCGCCGCCGTTGGCGGGCGTGATCGGCTCGTTCGCGCCATAGACGATCCACACGCCTTCGCCGATCGCGACGGGGCGCAGGCCATAGGTCCGGCCGACCGGCTGAGGCGCCGCGGCCGCGCGCCAGGGAAAAGCGGCCGACGCGGCGGCCATGGCCGCCGCTCCGGCGAGCGCCGCGCGCCGGGTGAGGCGCAGGCTCATCGCAGGCCCTCCCCTGCGCCGCTGGAGAGCGTCGACGCCGCAGGCGTCGGCAGCGTCGCCTCGCAGCGGCGCCCGTCGGTGTCGCGGGCGGCGACGCGGAGCCTGTCGGCGCCCGTGTCCTCGACAAGGAAGGTGAGGGTCGGATTGGCGGCGATCGGCTCCTTGAGCTCGACCTCGAGGATATCGCGGCCGTCGGCCGCTATGGCGAGGCGCTCGAGGATGAACAGGGGCTCGGCGTGCAGGCCGTTGTCCATGGGATGGACGACGCGCAGCCGCATGCGCAGCAGGCCGCCGCTCTCGCGCCAGGCGCGGCCGCGAATCTCCCCGACGCTCGACCAGTCCACGGCGGAGACGACCTTGGGCTTCGCCGAGCAGCCGCCGCCGGCCGCGTCGAGATAGTCGCCGCCGACGCGCCAGCTTCCATCCTTGAGCGCGGCCGCGCGGATCGGCGTGCCCTGCTCGATGCGCATGCGGAAAGATGCGAACGGAGGGCTGGCCCCCGGCCGCAGCCGCATCGCGACAGGAAACGGATTGAGCTCGCCGAATACGACGAGCTCGTCGACATGGCCAAGGCGGCGCGCGTCGACCGCTATTGGAACCTGCGTCTGGTCTTCGTTCACCGGCGGCAGGATGACCCTCACCGCCTCGTCGAAGACGATCGGCGCATCGGTCAGATGGTCTCTCGCGAGCCCCGGCCAGATCGGCGAGGCGAGCGGATCGACGGCCGTCACGACCGGCGCCGGTTCGCCGACAGATCGTCTCGCGCCTGCTTCCGCGCCCGTCATTTTTGTCGCGCGCCCTTGTTTCCTCGCCTTCCTGAGTGAAGGAGGCGCCGGGGAATGTCAACACGAGCTTCGATCATTATGACCATCGTCATTTAATAAGCTCCAGCGGAGGCGGAGCGGCCTCGACGAGCGGACGCCCGGCCTCGCTCCAGCCGTCGGTTCCCTCGCTGAACCAGTAGAGGCCGCTGTAGCCGAGCGAGGCGGCGCGCTTCACTGCGTTCCACGACATCCAGCAGTCGGCGAGGCAGTAGAAAATCAGCGGCCGACCGACGTCGCCGTCTGAAACGATGCGCAACTGCGTGGCGAAATAGGACTGCAGCGGCGCCTCGAGCGCGCCGAGGCCGGTGTTGGGAAGCCAGGTCGAGCCGGGTATGTCCATGCGCTTTTCGACGAGCCGCCAGACGCCGGTCGTCGGATCATAGCCGGCGCGCGCGGGCATGACGTCGATACCTAGGCAGTATTCAGCAAACTCTCAGGACTTTCTCATAATACAGCGGTATGAGATCGCAAAATGCGTCAAGAGCCGGCGAGCTGGGCGACGCGGACTACGCAAGTCCGCGCCTTCAGGCGCATGCGCCGGACAAGGGGAGGTCGAAGCGATCATGAGCAAAGGAAGGGCGGCTTTCACGGCTGTCGCGCTGGCGGCGGCGCTGGCGGGCGCGACCACGGCGTTCGGCGACGGCGACATGGCCCCTCAGCCGGTTGAGACGAAAGGCCTTCCCGATCTCGACCCGGACTGGAAGAGCGACAATCCCTATCGCGGCAACGCGCGCGCGCTCGAGGTCGGCGCCTCCGGCTACAATCAGAATTACGCCCGCTGCCACGGCCTCGACGTGAAGTCCGGCGGCATCGCCCCGGACTTGCGCTACCTCGCCGTGGGCGACGAAGGCGACGTGTGGTTCTCCTACCGCGTCATCAACGGCGCCGAGCGCGACGGCCGCATCTACATGCCGAAATTCTACGGCGTCTTGAGCCAGGAAGCGCTGTGGGCGATTCGCACTTAGAGCGCCTAACAAAACCGTCTCAAGGCCCTGAAGCAAATGATAGCGGCGGCGAGGACGATAAAGGCGCGGTAGAGGTCGGCGTGTCGCTCATAGCGGACGACGAGGCGACGGAACTGATTG
>NZ_JAYRLA010000013.1:0-102237 GCF_041905455.1 Methylocella sp.
TTCAACAAGCTCAAGCACTTCCGCAGGTTCGCGACACGCTACGATCGACGCGCCAACCTCTATCTCGCATTCATCCACCTCGCCGCAATCGATCTATGGCTGCGTTGAATGTGGATTCGCCCTAGCCGTCCCGCCCGACGCGCTCAGGCCGCCGGGGCTTCCGCCTCGGCGTGCGCCGCAGGCATCGGCAGGAAGCGCGGCAGCGCCTCCACGCGCCGCAGCCAGGCCGTGACGTTCGCGAAGGGCTCGAGCGTCACGCCGCCCTCCGGCGCCTTGGCGACGTAGCTGTAGACCGCGACGTCGGCGAGATTGGCGCGGCCGCCCGTGAGATACGGCGTCTCCCCGAGCGTCTCGTCGAGAACCTCGAGCAGCCGCCCGGCCTCCTCCACGGCGCGGGCGTGGTCGTGCGGCAGGTCGAAGACCTTGACGAGACGGGCCTTGCACGGCCCGTTGAACACCGGCCCCTGCGCGACCGAAAGCCAGCGCTGGACCTGCGCGGCCGCCAGCGGATCGCGTGGCAGCCAGACCCGCTCCGGATCGTATTTCAGGGCCAGATAGACGAGGATCGCGGCGGAGTCGGCGACGACCGCCTCGCCGTCGCGCAGCACGGGCACCGTTCCGAACGGGTTGAGCTTCAGGAACGCCGGGCGCTTCTGCTCGCCGCCGAGGAGATCGACGGCCTCGAACCGGTAAGGCAGGCCGAGCAGGCTCAGCATCAGCTCCGCCCGGTGCGAGTGGCCGGACAGGCGCAGGCCGTAAAGGGTGAGGTCGGGACTGGTCGGCATTTTTCACGCGCCTCCGCTTCGCCGCCGCAAGGGCCGCCGCCCATCCTTACGTCCTTGCGCAATCCGCTATAATATGCAGCCCAGTCCTTTCTGTAGTGCGCAAAACGGAATAATCGCCTGGACCGGCTGGACGCCCTGACGATTTTCGTCGCCGTGGCCGAGCATGGCAGCTTCGTCGGCGCGAGCCGCCGGCTCGGCCGCTCCTCCACCGCCGTGAGCCGGGCCGTGGCGGCGCTCGAGGACGACCTGGGCGTCGAGCTTTTCACCCGAACGACGCGCGCCAACGCGCTGACCGTCGCGGGCCAGCTCTATCTCGAGCGCGCGCGCCGCGTCGTCGCCGGCTACGCCGCGCTGCGGGAGGCGGCCGACGCCAGCGGCGATCCCGTGGGCCCGATCGTCGTCACGGCGCCGGAAATGTTCGGCCGCATGCACGTGCTGCCGCTCGCGCAGGAATTCATGGACGCGCATCCGCGGGTCGAAATCTCGCTGCTGCTGCTCAACCGGCTGGTGTCGTTCGTCGACGAAGGCGTCGACGTCGGCTTCCGCATCGCGCATCTGGCGGACTCGAGCCTGCGCGCCGTCCGCCTCGGCGAGGTCCGGCGCGCGCTGTGCGCGAGCCCCGATTATCTCGCCCGCGCCGGCGCGCCGGACGACCCCGCCGATCTCGCAAGGCACAGGATCATCGCCGTAACCGACGCGCGGCCGTTCTCGACCCGCTGGCGTTTCCATAACGGACGCAGCGAGCGCAGCGTGCAGGTGAAGCCGCAGCTTGCGGTGAACTCCATGCAGGCGGCGCTGGAGGCGGCGGCGCGCGGCGGCGGAATCGTGCGGGCGCTGTCCTATCAGCTCGCGCCGTTCGAGGCGTCCGGCGCGCTGCGGCGGGTCCTCGCGGCGTTCGAGCCGCCGCCGACGCCGATCCATCTCGCGCATCCCGCCGGACGCCATCCCCCGCTGCGCATTCGCCTTTTCATCGACTACGCCGTCGCGAGATTGAAGGGACGTTTTCCCGCGTCCTCGTGACGCCCGGCGATCCGCCTCGCGGCGGCGAAGCGCGCGCGGCCCTTCAGGAACGCCGCGCAAGGCGCTGCTCGAGACGCTCCCACAGGACCTCGGCGTTGCTCCGCTCGCCGTCGCGCGCCGCGTAAAGGAGCGTCAGGGGACCTTCGCGGGCGAGGCGGAGCAAGGTCTCGACGTCGGCCTGACGCGCGTCGAGCTCCGCCTCATATCGTTTCCTGAACTCCGGCCATCGTTCCGGCTCATGGCCGTACCATTTCCGCAGAGCCGCGCTCGGCGCGACCTCCTTGAGCCAGAGGTCGATCGAGGCCGCGTCCTTGCGCAGGCCGCGCGGCCAAAGCCGGTCGACGAGGACGCGCATTCCGTCCGCCGCGGCCGGCGGCTCGTAAACCCGCTTGACGCCTATCTTGCAGCTCATCGCGATCTCCGTCTCCGCCGGCGCCGCGCGCAAAGCCGCGCGGCCCGCTCCGCCGCGGCGCTATAGCTCGACGCGTCGCGCTCCTCGTCAGGAACGCCGGCGAACGCCATCTTGCGGCCTTTCCGGTCGAAAATCATCGCCCGATCAACACGGCGCGGCCCTCGTCCCTCTCGATGCGAGACGATCCCGGGATGCGTTCCGCGCGCTTGCATACGCCACGCCGCCGCGCTAGAAGCTGGCTCTCCTCCGCAGCTCCCTTCGTCTAGCGGTCCAGGACGTCGCCCTCTCACGGCGAAAACAGGGGTTCGAGTCCCCTAGGGAGCGCCACCTTACTTCCAATAAAATCATTGTCTTATCTCACATTGCGCCGCAGCAAAGCGGCCTTGGTGTCCAACGTATGTCCAACGGGCTGGCATGGATAAGAGCGGATTTCGCCGCAATCCGTTGGACACGATAGGCGTATTTTCCCGATGCCGGCGCTGCGCTGCGATCCCCGGCTCAAAACTGAGCCCCCTGTTTTCATTGAGAAATCAGCGGCCGCCGCCCAAAGCACGAATTTCATACCTTTGGATCGGCGCGCGGTGCTCCGCCGAATTTCGTCGGACCTCGCGAGGAGCCCTTCAAGCGTCGGCGGAAATTTCCTCCCGACCTTGCGAGCGCCTTCGCCGGAGCCGCACACGAATGCGAAGGATGCGCCGGAGCCGATGAAGCTCGCGGTCGCTTTCAGTTCCCATGGCGGCGGGGAAGTTCAGAAATTCTGTTAGTTAGGCGATCGGCTCGGCGAGCGCCGCGGCGGCGGCCTTGGGCGACACGCCGTCAAGGCCGGCGAGATATTCGGCCCGGGCGTTCACATCGGCGACGGTGGCGCACTTGAAGGCGCACAACGCGGCCAGCGCGTCGCGCTCGGCGTCTTCGGACCGTTCGAGCCATGCGGCGGCTTCGTCGACGCCGGACGAGACGCGCGCTGCTTCAGCGCGTTCGAACACCTCGCCGATGGCCTTCGCGATATCCTTGCGCATACCATTTAAGGCCGCCTGGACCTGCCGCCTTCGGCTCGGCGAGCTGACGGAAAAGAACGCTTTTCAGCACGCCGTAGTGATCGAGGATGCTCCCGCCTTCCTCGGCGGCGCGCATGGCCATTTCGCTGATTGGAATGTCGGTGATCATCTCGGCGCGCTCGGCGTCGGAGACATGCGCCATCATGTGGCGTCGGATCGCGTCCCGCTTGACGTCGAAACGCTCGGCGATGCGGTCGAGAGAAGCGCCGGCGATGCGCGCGCGTTCGATCCCCAGCCGATCAGGATGGTGACAGATAGTGCAGCGCGTGGCGATCTTGCGGGAAACCATAGGTACGGGCGCGAACTCACTTTCGAGTTGATCGCCCGCTGGCCGAAGCCCAATGGCATAAAGAATCTACCGCGATTTTCCGTCGCGGTCAACGTAGGGCCGCGCTACACGCCCCGAAGCGCCCTGTAGACGCTGGCGACGCCGATCCCGAGCTGCGCGGCGATAGCTTCCCGCGTCATGTCTCCCCGCGCCGCAAGCGCCTTGATCTCGTCGGCCTTGGCCCTCGCGGTCGGCGCACGGCCCTTGTACTTGCCTTCGGCCTTCGCCTTGGCCACGCCCTCGCGCTGGCGCTCCAGCATGATCTCCCGCTCGAACTGCGCCACGCTTCCCAGCATGTTCAGCATCAGGCGGCCCGTAGGCGTGCCAGTGTCGAGGCCGATGGCCAGCACCTTGAGCGACACGCCTTTGGCCTCGAGAGCCTTCACGACGGCCGCAAGGTCGCTCACAGAGCGGGCGAGACGGTCGAGCTTCGTCACGACGAGGCAATCCCCCTCCCGGAGGAAGTCGAGCGCTTCCTCAAGCTTCGGACGCCGGCTCGCGACCGACGAGATTTTTTCGGCAAAGATGCGCTCTATGCCCTGCGCCCCGAGATCGCGAAGCTGGGCCTCAAGGCCGGCGTCCTGGTCGATGGTGGAAGTCCGAGCATATCCGACGAACATGGCGAAATTCCTATCACTTGGAACAGAGACATAGTGATAGGACACCTATCAAAAGTCAATCTCTATTTGTGTGATAGTTGTTTAAGGCCTGCGCCGATCCTCTCACATGAGCTTGGTCTATTGAGAGCCGATCCGGCGCCGCCGAGGCGCGGAAAGGCGCTGTTCCAGCTCGCGACGCTCGGCCCCCGCGCCTTTGCCCGGGCGATCCGGCCGACCCCGGCTCGCGATCGTCGAATTTTTAACGTCGCGGGAGGAAATTAGAATAGCCGCCTTTTCGACTATCCGAATTGCCTGCGCAGACCACGGACAACGGACGACCACGGATGATTTTCCTTATATATACATACACGCGCGCGCATATCGGGATAATATAGAAAAGTCGTCCGTGTCGTCCGTGGTCATCCGTGGTTCGCCCAGCTCCAATACACGTTTCCCCGCCAATCTTTCGGCAGCTTTCCCCATCCAAGCCGCGTCAAAATCGATGTAATCCGGTTTTGATCCGCGCGCCCGATGTGAGCCGTCTCCATGTGAAGGGCCTCGCGAGCAATCTGCCCGACGAGCGCTTTGTCCTGGGTCGCCAGCCAATCGGAAATAGGCTCCTCCCAGGCGTCGGCTTCGAAGCGTTCTTCCTGTTGCGGTCGGACGTGCTCGCGCTCGAAGGCGTCGTCGGGCCACCAGCGTAGGCCCTGGCGGTAGAGCTGAACCGCCTCGGCGAAGAGCTGATCGCGATCATGGGCGAGGGCGTCCGTGTCGATCGTCCCGACCTTGACGGGCCAGAAGCGCCGGCCGCCGGTCTCGTCGCGCAGATAGGCCGCTTTGTTGGTCGTGCCGATGAACAGGCACTGACGCGGCTCGATGACCTCTTTTCGGCCGTATGGCGGCCGGTACCGCTCGACGGGGCGGCTGATGAAGGCCTTGAGCGCCGCGTCCTCAGCGCGGCTCGTGGCGGACATCTCGGCGATCTCGATCAGCCATTTGCCGCGAAGGTGTTGCGCGACGTCCTTGCCGCCCGTGACGTCGGGGAGATTGTCGGAGAACCAAGCGCCGCCGAGCATGGCGCAGGCGCTCGACTTGCGCGCGCCCTGCGGTCCTTCAAGAACCATCATGTAATCGGCCTTGCAGCCGGGCTCGAAAATCCTCGCGACCATGGCGACGAGGAACATCGGACCGATGCCCTCGACGTAAGGGGACGGCTCCGCGCCGAGGTAGTACGAGAGCCATTTTCCGGCGCGCGGCTTGCCGTCCCAGACGAGCGCCGCGAGATAGTCCCGCACTGGATGGAAGGCGCATTCCTGCGCGCGCAGGTCGACGGCCTGATGAACAGTGTCACGGCCGATCTTGCGCAAGCCGGAGTGCTGTAGCCATTCCTGCAGCTGGGTGACGTCGGTGTCGCGCACGGGGCGCGGCAAAGGCGCTTCGTTCGACGGCGCGCCGCCGACGACCGGCAGCGGGGCGACGAGGATCGCCGCGCACAGCATCTCGTCGAGTTGGAAGCACGTCGCGATCTCCGGCGCCGAGCGCAACGCCGCCATCGCCGAGGCGAGGTTCGGGACGATCTTTCCGGCGTCGTCACGGCATGCGTCGACGAGCCAGCCGCCGTCCGGAACGAACTGCGCCGTCGCGGAAGGGCGATTCACTCGGCCGCCTCCGCAATATCGTGTCCGGCGGCGGGGCGGATGTTGATTGTCACCAAACCCGCGTCAGCGCGGATGCGCGTCATCTCGTTGACGATCCTGGCCAAAGCGCGCGCGGCGTTGATAGCGCAGCCCGCATGATGGATCAGCGCATCGTCGTCGGCGACCTCGACGCAACATTGCGCGAGATCGGCATGAACACGGACCGTGTTGGCGGCGTGGTCGGCGCTCTCGCGCCATTGCGCCAGATAGGCGTGAAGCTCGGCGCTGCTCATGCGGCGCCCCTGCGGCTGAAGGGCTTCGCGGCGTCGACCAGCGCGGCCGCGATCGCCTCGACCTGCGACACCGGAATGCGGACGCCTTCTCCGCCGCGCCAGCTTCCTTCCCGGAGGAAGAACGCGCGCAGCTCGACGAGCCGCGATGCCTCAGTCGGCGTCGAGATGCGCCAGACTTCGCGCGCCGACTTCGGGATTTCGGCGATGACGAGTTCGGGCTGCTTCCTTATCCGCGCCTCCCGTCAAAGGCGAGCGCGGCAACGAGGCGCGACCGCGCCGACGTCAGGCCGAAGCGGCGAGCGAGCGTTTTCGCTTGCAGGTCGAGAGGGGAAAAGCTATCATCCGGATTGTTCCAGCCGTCACGCAAGAACATTCCGGAGCCGGCCCGCGCGCCACACGCGGCCGGCTTCGCTGCGTTGTAAGTCATGTTATTCGGCGGCCTCCACGACGTTGACCTGTTCCCGCGCGCGGCGCCATTCGGCGGCGGCCTCCTACGAGATCAGCACGCGATTGCCGACGCGCATCTCGCACGGACCAAGACCGGCGCGCTTCAGGTTGAAAAAGAGCGACTTGCCGATGCGATGCCTCTCGCAGAATTCCGGGATGTCGTAGACGTCCGGCTCGACCTTGTTGACCTTCTCGTTGACGATCTCGGCGATCATCGCGAGGATCGCGCTGTTGACGGGCGCGGCTCCGTCAGTTTTCGCGGCCATGTTGCGCACTCCATACGCACCGATGCGGGCTTGTGTGGAGTGTTGCTGATGCCAAGGCGTCCAGTCTCTGGAATTTTCTTACAAAAAAATTCAGACGTCTTTGGCGTTAATGATTCCGTGTAATGCGATGTGCCCGTGGGCGATAAGACGACGCCATTCGCAACTGTCAGGCGCTATCCCGAATCCGTCAGGCCCGAACTTTACGCCCAGCAACTCGTCGATCGGTTCATTGTTTGGGCCGAGCCATGGGTTGTGAAACCGAACGCGTAAATATCGGCCGGTGTCCCCCAATAGCGACCCGACCGACTTGTCGTCGGACGGCCCTTGGCCCCGTTGATTCCATTCTCGATAGGCCCGGATCAGCCTTTCGACGACTTTTGTCAGCGTATCCCTACTAGGATCGCCTATTCGACGTTCAATCGCGGTGAGTCTAGCCGCCGCTGTGATTTTCATGCCTCCCGCGATTAATGCGTGTATTCGCGGCGCCGCTGCTCGCGCGGCCGTTTTTCGTGTCAGTCCGTCCATAACCGCATTTTTCAAACCTCCTTTATTTAGACCGTAACCGCTCATCGCAAGCATTGCTGTTCGAAAAGCTTCGTCGCCTGTTGCTTCAAAAAGAAAAGCTAGAGCGTCTCGAACATCGAGACAGTTCAAGGGCGCAAGGTCATGCGCTTTAAGCCTGTCGTAAACGGCGTTATATGATCAACGTCGTGAAATCGCCGATCTCCACGTCTCCTCAGAGCTATCTTGACTATAGGTCGACCGGTTGCGTCGATCGCGCCCCATCATCGCCCCCGTGATTCCGCGATCGGCTTCACATTGTTTTCCTCGACGGTCCCGAATGTCGGCGCGAATTTCCTCAACGCCGGCGTGATCTCGCAGGACGACTATAATCGCCGCGTGGCGCTCGCGGCCGAGGCTCATCGGGCGATGACGGCCGGAATGGGGGAGTCGACCGCCGGCCTCAACCGCATGCAGCAGATGATGTCCATGCACGTCATGAAGGCGCTCGTCGACGAGACGATCGCCACGGGTCAGCCGCTTCGCGCGCTGGCGCTTGAGGGCGGGCGCATCGCGGAAATTTTCGCCGCCGGCGAGGGCGGCGTCGCCGGCACGCTCAATGCGGCCAAGGTCAGCCTCTCCAATCTGATCGGGCCGATGACGGCGACCAAGGCGGCGTTGTTCGGGATCGGCGCCGGCGGTCTCGTGCTGACGGCCGGTCTCGCTGCGGCGATCGCCGTTTTCGACCATCTCACGGAGAAAATGGAGGAGGTCGCCAAGATCGGCGTGCAGGCGCAGGCGGCCGGCGTCGGGACGACGTTTTTTCAGGGCTGGACCAAGCAGGCGCGCGAGCTCAACGCCGAGACGAGCGATCTCGTCGCCATGCTCGCGCGCGCCCGCGCGGCGGCGACGGAATCCATCTCGACGGCCGACAACAGCGAGGCCGGCAACGCGCGCTCGTCGAGCGCCGGCCGCAGCCGCATTCAGCAAAACGTGCTCGCCGGCAATCTCGGGCAGGCCGATCTTGATCGCTACACGGGCGCGGCGGACCAGGAGGCGCGCATCCGCGTCGTGCTCGATCTCGTCGAGCAGCTGCGGCAGAAGGGCGCGCAGCTCGCCGCCTTCGATCTCGCGAAGACTTTCTTCGGCGACGAGTTCGAGCAGCGGCTACGCGACGGCGTAGATGTCATCGGCCGGATGCGCGAGGCGCTCGACGGCATGCAGGTCGCCGGCGGCGAGCGCATCCTGACGCAGGCCGAGATCGCCCGGCCGACGGCGCGCTGCGCGACTTCATCGCGCTGGCCTATTTCACGGCCGCGCGACGCGCCTCGATCGAGACGCTTCACGTCGCACAGGTCGCGCTCGAATCCGGCCGGATCACCCTGCGCAAGGCGGGAGAGCGGACGACGACCAAGCGCCGGCCGATCGTGCCTGTCCATTCGCGGCTAAAGCCGACGCTCGAGCGCCTCGTCGCCGGCGCCGGGACGCACAAGGGCTATCTCTTTCCGCAGCCGGTCGACTTCTATCGGCCGTTCCACAAGCTTTGCGAGGCGCAGGGGATCGGGCCGGAGCGCGCCAATCCGCATGTCCTGCGCCATAGCCGGGCGACGCACCTGCTCATGCATGGCGTGTCGATCTACGACGTCGAGCGGCTGCTCGGGGATTCGGTCGCGACGGTCGAACGCGTCTACGGGCACCATTGCCCGGACCATCTGGCGGCCGTGATCGACGACGAAAGCTGAATCGTTACGCAGCATATAACGCAGCAGCGGGCTTGTGCGATTTTTGTAAAGACCGACTAAGCCGTTGAAATCATGGCGCGCCCAAGGGGAATCGAACCCCTGTTTTCGCCGTGAAAGGGCGACGTCCTGGACCGCTAGACGATGGGCGCGGACCTACGCTCGAGGCGCGTCGGCGGCGGGAGATATAGAGCCGCCGACGGCGCCTTGCAAGCGCAGGTCACGGCAAGCGCAGGTCAGGGGCGGGAGCGGGTGACGGGCGCGAGATCGATGAGGCGCAGCTTCACGCTCTCCCTGCCGCCCCAGCGGTCGAGCGTGAGCGCGCCGGCGAGATGGACGGGCGAGCCTTGCGCGCGCGCCATCGCCGCCCCGAGGGGCTGGGCCGCCGCGCGGAAGGCTATCCCATCAAGCCGCGCGCCGTCGCCCGCCAGGGCGCAAAAGCGCAGATGGCCATTGCCGACTTCGGCGAGGCGCGTGAGGCGGTGCGCCGGAAAAGCGAAGACGGGCTCGGGATTGCCGGCGCCGAACGGGCCTGCGCGCTCAAGCGACTTCACGAGCTCGACGCTCGCCCCATCCGCCGTCGTCGCCGCGTCGATCAGCAGGGCGCGCGCGGCGCGACGCACGGCGATCTCGGCGCAAAGGCGCGCGTCGAGAAATTCACGCAAGGCGTCGATCCGGTCGACGGAGACGGTCAGTCCGGCGGCCATGGCGTGGCCTCCTCCCTTGATCAGAAGCCCCGTCTCATGCGCCGCGCGCACGGCCGCGCCAAGGTCGACCCCGGGGATCGATCGCCCCGAGCCGACGCCGGTCCCTTCCGAAAGGGCGATGGCGACGGCTGGACGGCCGAGCCTTTCCTTGAGGCGTGAGGCGACGAGGCCGACGACGCCCGGATGCCACCCCTCGCCGGCGACCACCACGACGCCTTCAGCCGCCCCGCCGGCGCCCTCCTGCGCGAGCGCCAGAATCTCCGCCTCGTCGAGCGTCGCGCTCTCGACCGCCTGCCGCTCGCGGTTCAGCCGGTCGAGCTCGCCGGCGATTTCGGCCGCCCGCTCCGGCTCCTCAAGGCTCAGAAGCCGTGCGCCGAGCGCCGCGTCGCCGATTCGGCCGCCGGCGTTGATGCGCGGGCCGATCAGAAAACCGAGATGATAGGGCGTCGGCGGTCCGTCGAGCCGGGCGGCGTCGAAGAGCGCGGCGAGGCCGGGGCGCCGACGCGCCGCCATCAGGGCGAGCCCCTTGGCGACGAAGGCGCGGTTGAGGCCGACGAGCGGGGCGACGTCGGCGATCGTGGCGAGGGCGACGAGGTCGACGCCCTCAAGAAGATCGGGCTCCGCACGCGCTGCGAAGAAGCCGCGACGGCGCAGCGCGCGCTGGACCGCGACGAGCGTCAGGAACACGACGCCGGCGGCGCAGAGCGCGCCAAGGCCCGAAAGATCGTCTTGACGGTTGGGATTGACGACGAGCGCGCGCGGAATGCGCTCAGGGGCTTGATGATGGTCGAGGACGATCGGATCGAGGCCAAGCGCATGCGCCGCCTCGAGCGGCTCGTGACTCGTCGTCCCGCAGTCCACCGCGACGAGAAGCTTGCAGCCCTGCGCGGCCAGCGCATGGATGGCGGCGACGTTCGGCCCGTAGCCCTCGAAGATGCGGTCGGGAATATGCACGATCGCGCGCCCGCCGCAGGTTCGGACGTAATCGGCGAGGAGGGCGGCGCTCGCCGCGCCGTCGACGTCATAGTCGCCGAAGACGCCGATCGTCTCGCCCTTCTCGAGCGCGTCGGCGATGCGCTCGGCCGCAGGCGCCATGTCCTGGAGCGCATAAGGGTCGGGAAGAAGGCGGCGCAGGGTGGGATCGAGATAGGCTTCGCAATCGAGCGGACCGACGCCGCGCGCCGCGAGAATGCGCGAAAGCAGGTCGCCGTAGCCGCCGGCCTGTGCGATCGCGGCGGCGCGCGCCTGTCCCTGCGCGTCGAGGCGCCCGCGCCACGGCACGCCGAGAGCCGAGCGTTCGACATCGAGGAAGCACCGCCGGGCGAAGCTCGCCTCGTTCAACTCCGCGCCTCCGGCGGTCTAGACGCTGCCCATCGGCCGGTAGTCGAGCAGCTTCTCGATGCGGTCGAGCAGCCCGTCGCGTACGGCGCGATAGGCTTCGAGCCGGCGCTCGCGCGAGCCTTCGACCGCCGTAGGGTCGATGGTCGGCCAGTACAGGACGTCGATCGCAAGGGTGCGCGTGAGCTCCAGCGCCCTGTGATGCGCTTCCGGCGACAGCGTGACGATGAGGTCGAAGGCGAGATCGTCGAGGTCCTCGAAAGTGTGCGGTTTATGCTTGCTGATGTCGGCGCCGAGCTCCTCCATGGCGGCGATGGCGAAGCCGTCGGGCTCTCCCTGCCTGAGGCCCGCGGAGGCGAAGAAGATCTCCTTGCCGAAGTAATGCTTGCCGAGGCCTTCCGCCATTGGCGAGCGCACCGCGTTCTGCGAGCACGCGAAAAGGATCGACTGCGGGCGGTCCTTGACCCAAGCCTTCATCCCGTCGGCGCCTTGACGACCCCTCCCCGCTCGCCCCGGACCATCGCCGTCAGCCCTTCCAGTGCAGGGCCGCGACCAGCGTGAAGATGCGCCGCGCCGTGTCGATGTCGCAGTCGATCTTGCCCTTGAGGCGCTCCATCAGCATCTGCGCGCCCTCATTGTGAAGGCCGCGCCGGCCCATGTCGATCGCCTCGATCTGGCCCGGCATGGCCGTCCTGATCGCCGCGTAATAGCTCTCGCAGACGAAGAAATAATCCTTGAGGAGGCCGCGCAGAGGGGTCAGCGACAGGATATGCGTGATGAGCGGCGTGCCGCGCTCGTCGAGAATCTCGAGGACGAGCTTCGCGTCCTGAAGCGCGATCTTGAGGCCGTAGGGGCCGGCGTCATGCCCCGGCACCCCGAAAGTGTTCTCCTCGATGAGGTCGTAGATGGCGATCTGGCGCTCGTGCTCCTTGTCGGGCGTCGAGCGGCCGATCGACGCCTCGTCGAGGGTGACCGAGACGAGGCGGTTGCGGGCGGCGGCGTCCGATCCGCTCATGACTGGACCTTTTCGAGACGAAGCGCGACCGAGCGCGCATGGGCGTCGAGGCCTTCGGCGCGGCCGAGCGCGATCGCCGCAGGTCCGAGCGCGGCGAGGCTTTCCGGCCCGCATTTGAGAATGGACGTCTTCTTCATGAAGTCCAGCACGTTGAGGCCCGACGAGAAGCGGGCCGAGCGCGCCGTCGGCAGCACGTGGTTCGAGCCGCCGACATAGTCGCCGATCGCCTCCGGCGTGAAGCCGCCGAGGAAGATCGCCCCGGCGTTGCGAATCCGGCTGGCGAGGCCCTCGGCGTCCGCCGCCGCGATCTCAAGATGCTCGGCCGCGAGGCGATCAGCAAGAGGAATGGCGTCCTCGAGCTTCTCGACGAGGATCACCGCGCCGAAATCGCGCCAGCTCGCGGCGGCGACGGCGCGCCGCGGCAGCGTTTCGAGCTGATCGGCGACCGCGGCTTCGACCGCGTCGGCGAGGGCCGCGTCGTCGGTGATCAGGATCGACTGCGCCGCCGCGTCATGCTCGGCCTGGGCGAGCAGGTCGGCCGCGACCCAGGCGGGATTCGCCGTCCGGTCGGCGAGAATCAGCACCTCCGACGGGCCGGCGATCATGTCGATGCCGACGACGCCGAAGACGCGGCGCTTGGCGGCGGCGACATAGGCGTTGCCGGGACCGACGATCTTGGCCACCGGGCGGATCGTCTGCGTGCCGTAGGCGAGCGCGGCGACGGCCTGCGCGCCGCCGACGCGGTAGATCTCGTCGACGCCCGCGAGCTCGGCCGCGGCGAGAACCAGCGGGTTGAGCCGTCCGTCGGGCGCCGGCGCGACCATGACGAGGCGCTCGACGCCCGCCACCTTGGCCGGCGCCGCGTTCATGAGCACGGAGGACGGATAGCTCGCCGTGCCGCCCGGGACGTAAAGCCCGACCGACTGCAGCGCGGTCCAGCGCCAGCCGAGCTCGACGCCGAGGGCGTCGACGAATATCTCGTCGCAGGGGAGCTGGCGTTCGTGGAAGCGCAGGATGCGCTCATGCGCGAGCCGCAGGGCGTCGAGCGCCCCCGGCGCGCAGGCGCGGGCGGCGGCGGCGATCTCTTCGGCGGTCACGCGAAGGCCGATCTTGTCGAGATCGACCCGGTCGAAGGCCCTGGAGGCGCGCACGAGCGCGGCGTCCCCCTCCGCGGCGACCTCCGCGATGATCTTGCGGACGACCTCGTCGACGTCCTCGGCGGCCTCCCTCTTCGCGCCGAGCAGCGCCTCGAAGGCGGCGCCGAATCCGGCGTCGGTCGCATCAAGCCGCAGGGGCATATGGCCGTCTCCACTCATGGGGCGCGTCATGAGGCGCGTCACGGGGCGCGACCGCCCAGGCAGGAGCGGCCCCGAAGTCGATCCCGTGTAGCGGGCCGCGCCCTGAGTGGCAACATGATCGCCGCGGCGCCGGGCCGCCCGGCCGTCTCAGCGGCGGTCGCCCGCCTCCTCGAGCGCCCTCGTCAGCATGTCGACCTTGGATTCGAGCTGACGAATCTGACGCTGCAGATCGCCGACGTGGCGCTCATAGCTTTCGATCAGCGTGCGGATGCGCGCGTCGACGAGGCTCGCCATGGCCGGCTGGCGATTGAGGACGGCGACGACGACGGTGCCGAGCGCCCCGAGCGCCGCGCCGACGCCTCCGGAAAAGAGATTGGGCCAGAAGTCGCCCGAGTCAGGAACCGCCATGCGCCGCGCGCTCCTTTTCCGCCTTCCCGGCGAAATCGTCGCAACAAGGACGGACAGCCATCATGCCCCCTTCCGGCCGAGCCAGGCGGCGACGTTGCCTGTGCCGAGGTTGACGGCGTGGACGAGGAAGAAGCTGGCGATGATCGCCCATTCATAGCCGGGATAGGGCCCGGGCGCGTCGGGCACGCCGAGCACGACGCGCCCGAAGGCGAACTTCGAGGCGAGGATGGTGTCGACGAAGATCAGCCCGAAATGCAGCGCGACGGGGACCCCGACCAGCAGCGTGACCAGCCGGTAGGTCGGCGTCCCGTAGAGCTGGACCTTCATGGCGTTGATCTCGGCGTCGTTCTTCAGCGCCGCGGTCATCACCTGCGCGTCCGAGGCGCTCGCCGCCTCGAAGCCCTTTTCTGTCGCAACGAGCTGCTGGCGCTTGTAGTCCGACCACGCCTTGACCAAGGGCGTGATCAGGCCGCCGAGCAGCCTGTCGAGGATGGTGAGGAAGATGGTCATTTCGGCTCCACGGGCGTCATCGCGGCGACCTTGTTGAGGCCGGAGAAATGCGTCCACAGGCCGACGAAGAAGAAGAACGCCGAGGCGATCGCCGCCTTCTCCTGGCTGAGGAACTGCGCCCAGGGGAAGGCCTGCAGCTGGTCGTGGGCGTAGGCGAGGAAGCCGAACGCGGCCGAGGCGGCGTTGGCGAGCGGCGTCTTGAGGCCGATGAGCCACAGGCCGATCTTCTTCGGCAGCGAGGCGGCCTCGGCGGCCTGCGCCTTGAGGTCGACGGTCTGGCGCAGCTGGCGATGGGCGAGGAAGGCGTAGGCGAGCGCCCCGCCGGCGGCGAGGACGAGGACGATGTCGAGCATGTTCATGTCGAGGCTCCCTGAGCGGTTGCGGCGGCGGCGGCCGCGAGCTGCGTTCCGGCCGCCGCCGAGAGGGCCTGCGCCCGCTCCGCCTGCCGGCGCGAGTGGATGAGGAAGACGAGCGCGGCGACGCCGGCGAGCGCGAGGATGGCGATGAGGATCAGCGCGCCGTGCTGCATGGGCGCGGCGGCCGCCGCCCCGCCGGAGGCGCCGACGAGCGCGGCTTTCGACTTCGCCGCCGTCTCCTGCGCCTTCGCCTGCGCGCTCGCCGCGATGGGAGCGAGCGCCGCGCCGGCCATCTTGAGGCTTGCGGCCTCTATGCGCCCGACGCGCGCGCCCCAGCCCTTGCCAAAAGTCTTCCAGGTCGAAAGCCCGCGCAGGAAGGACAGACGCAGGTCGGCGACGCGCGAAATGGCCTCGGCCGTCGGAAGCCCCTGCGTCTGCGCCAGCGTCTTCTTCGAGCGAGAAACGCCGGAGTTGACGGCGAAGTCGAAGGCTGAGAGGTCCAGCCCCGCCGCGAGCGCCTCGGCGCCGACCGGCGCCCAGTAGCCGGAGCGGTAGATGTCGGCAAGCTCGGCGTCGGAGATCAGGCGGACATTGCGCAGAGCCTGCCCCTGCTTGCGTCGGTAGGCGTCATAGACCGCCTTCGTGACGCCCTTCATCGTCGCCCCGCCCGGATCGCGGGCGTCGTGCGAATAGCCGCCCTCCTCGCGCAAGGTCTGCGCGAGGCAGGCGGGGAATGTTCCAACAGCCATGTGCGCTCCAAAAAGCCCGCATGCGGCGGGACGCGAATCTTGTTCGCCTGCGCCTTTCGGCGTCAGGCCTTCCCGGCGATGGCGGCGAGGACGCCCTTGGCGAACCTCATGCCGACGTATTGATGGCCCGCGGTGTTCGGGTGCGGGCCCCCTTGATCGTAAAAGATGTCGCGGTTGCCGTCGTTCTTGAGGCTGGCCGTGTTTCCCGTGCCGACGATCCACGGCGACAGGTCGGTCATGACCGGCACGTAGAAAAGGTTCGGATCGGAGGCCGCGAGCGCCGTGACATAGGCTTTTTGCGCGACCTCATAAGCGTAGGCCGCCGCGTAGTTCGTCTCGCCGGAACTCGTCGAGTTGAGCACGCCGATCTGGAAGATCGGAACGCTCGCGCGCCAGTTACGAATCTGGCCGTAAACACTCTGCCAATATGGCTGCGTGGCGGCCCAGCCATATGCCTGACTATTTACGTTGTGCGTCAGGAAGACGATATCCGGCGACTGGTTGATGATGTCGAAGACGTGCTCTTCCGCCTTGTAAAGGCTCGCCGTGCCGACGCCGTAGCCGGTTGTTCCGATCGACGGCGAGCGCGTGTCCTGAATGCCAAGGATGTCCGAGGCGACGCCACAGAAGAAGTCACCGTAGACCGCCGCGTTCGAGGCCGTCGAAATCGAGTCGCCGAAATAGGCGGCGCGGATCGAGTCGGTGAACACGGCGGGTTCATAAGTGTCTTTCGGGCCGAACCAAAGACCAAGGAAGTTGAAGACGCCTTGAAACTCGATGATGATGTCGCGGCTGGCGCGCCCGCCGGTCGTCGTGAAGTCGAGAACCACGAAAGAGGGGGTCGCGGCGGGAAAGGCCGTCGTCGCAAGGCTCACATACTGCCCGTCGACGATGACGCGCATCAGGCCTCCGTTGGTTCCGCCGATGACGAACTTCGGCGAGTCCGTCGTGAAATGCGCGCGGCCGCAATAGGCGCTGATCGCCGGGTTCGATCCGGCGTTGCCCGTGCCTGTCGGATAGATCGTCACCTCAGGCAGGCGAACATAGGAACTGGCGTAGACGGTCGTCCAACCGCCGGTGTAGGCGAATTTCGGACCGACGACGCCGGCCGTCGCCGCGGGATAGGCCTGCGAATAACCTGCCGAGACGACGGCCGCCGCGTTGGCCCACGTCTGCGACGTGTCGATCGTCGGCGCCTGCGCCGCTGGAAGCAGTTTCGGCAGCCCGGTCGCATAGTCGAGCGCGTGCGGGTTCGCGCGGCGCGCGACCTGCGCGCGGCGCCGGAGCTTGCCGTAGATCGTCTCGCCGCCGGCGGAGAAGGGAGGAAGCGCGCCCATGGATCAGCCCTCCCACGCCGTGAAGATTTGGAAGGCGGTCTGGCCGATGACCGAGACCGCATTGCTGGGGACGCGCGCCCCGGCCCATTCGTAGCCGCCGCCGTTCGCCTGGAAGGTCGCGGCGCCGACGACGCCGAGCGCAGCCGAACCGTTCAGCGAAAGGCCTAGCGTCTGCGTCGGGCTCTCGTTGCGCACGGCGAGATATGCCCGACTGGCGTTCGCCGCCGCGACCTGCGTAGCGAGCGCCGTCCAGGTCGACGGCGTCACGGTGACGCCGGCGAGCGAGCCCGAACCCGAGGTCGCGGAGGGCGTCTGCGCGGCCAGCATGGCGGCGAGCTGCGCGGCCGTGGTCGGCGCGTAGACGCCGGCGATGGTCGGCGTCCCGAGCAGCAGCGGCCCCATCTTGAGATTGAGCGTCGCGCCGGTGAGATTGGTCGCCGTGACAGGCTCGGCGGCGACCGCCGTCGGATTGACGGTGTAGGAGCCGGCCAGCGTGATCGACAGGACCGCGGTGATCCCCGAGCCGTTGGTGAGCGTGCAGGAGGCGGTGAACTTCGTCCCTGTCCCCGTCGCACCCGTGACCGTATAGGTTCCCGTGGTCCCGGTGAATGCGCCGGCGGCCGCGATCGTAGCGGCGACGACCTGCGTGTTGAGGATAGGGACGACCGCCTGCTGGGCGACGCCGGCGAGCGCCGGCAGCGTCAGCGTGTCGCCCGGCGCGAAGCCGCCGGCGGCGCCGGGCGTCGTCACGAGCGCCGCGGCGAGCCCGCCCCAGACATAGCCGGAGCGCGCCGCGATGGCGACGGCGCTGGCGCTCCCCTGGATCGCGGCGAGAATATTGGCCAGCGCGGTGAGCTCGCTCGCCTGGTTCGCCGCGCTCGCCGCGCCGGCCGGCAGCGGAAGGGCGCTCGCGCTGACCGGCACCGCGGCGTGGTCGCTGGCGAGCGCCACCGCCACCGAGTTCGCGGTGGGCTGCGGCGCATTGGGCAGGGTGTTGATCGTCGCGCCTGAACCGGGCGTGACGTTGAGCGTCGGCAACGCCATGAAAATCTCCTGAGTGTGAAGGGATCAGGCGGCGAGCGCCGCGAGGAGGCCGCTGTTGGCGGGGTCGCTGAAGTCCATCGCGCTGGCGGCGCCTTGCGCCGCGACGACGAAGGCGCCGGCGCTTTCGTCGATTTCGACGCTGAAACTGTGCGCGCCGGACGCCAGCGCTCCTGTGGCAATCGACCACGCGCCGGAGGCGTCGGTCGTCGTGACGCCTACAGGCGTCGAAGCGCCGTCGAGATAGAGGCGCACGCCGAGGCCCACGACCGCGCCGCCCGGATTGACGGCGACGCCGCTCACCGCGCCGGCGGCGTAAGCGGCCGTGCTCGAAGGCGCAGCGGCCGCCGAAAAGACGGTCCAGCCGTTGGCAGCGAGGATTTCAGCGTCGAAATCGGGAACCGCGAGCGGAACGCCCGGAGCGCTTTGATAGACGCGGTCGTAGATTGCGACCGCGTTGCGTCCTCCGTCGTCCGGAGGAGCCATGAGCCTGGTTTTCATCGCGCGCGCCTTTGACGGATCGACATGAAAAAGCCCGCCGCGAGGGCGGGCCGCTTCGACGAATTCGAGGCGCGGATCAGTTGAGCGCTTCGACGACGAGCTGGCTGAGCCGGATCTGATCGCTTCCCGAGCCAGCCGCGCCCCACAGGGTCGAGACCTTGAGGACAAGCGCTGCGTTGGTCGCCGCCGAGACCGGCATGGCGAGCGCATTCTGCGAAGCCGCCGCGCCGAGTCCCGAGGACGCCGCCGCGACCGCGCATTCAATGGCGCTGGCGGCGCTCGGCGCAGCCGTCGCCTGCATGATCCACGAGATCGACAGCTGCTGGTTCGTCATGGACGCCGCCGGAGCGGCGGGCGCGCCGGCGGCGAGCGTCGCCGCGCCGAGCTTCAACTTGCAGACGAGGGTCGGCGGGCTCGCGCCGCTGGTCAGCCTGAAGGCGGCCGAAACGCGCAACGCGCCGCCGTTCGTCAGGAAGTCGGCGGGAAGCGAGCAGGTCAGCGTGTGGTCGTGATCGACTCCCGAGCCCGACGAGGCGGCGTTGGCGTCGCCGCCGTTCTGGACGCTGAGCGTGCGCTGGACGACGCCGTCGACCCAGGCGGCGCCGTCCGCGGAGGTTTTCAAGTGGAACCTGTCGTCGCCGCAAAGACCCGCCTCCGCGCGCCCGGAATAGCCGGTCTGGTAGAGAAGCGAGGCCGTATCGCCGGCGGCGTTCTTGTTGAGCTTCAACTGCGTCCCCGCGCCGACGTTGTCGAACAGCGCGGCGGCGGATTTGACGGACAGCTTGTTGACCGCGTCAAAGGACGTGTTGACGCCAAGGCCGGCCACATTCTGCGGCGACGTCGCCTCCGAAAGGAGCGCGAGCGGATGGCCGCCCGGCGTCGCGCCGTCATGGACCTGCACCCGCCAGGAGGTGACGTCGACGAGAAGCTCGCCGGCGGCGCCGACATAGGTCGACAGGAAGCTCGCCGCTTCACGACGGCTTTTAACTTGAACGCTCATGCGGAGGCCGCTCCGAGGTCGATGACGATGGCGTATGGGTCGGAGGCGAGGCCGAAATCGTCCGCCTCGTTCGCCGGCGCGCTGGCGAGCCCGTAGTCGAGGCTCGATCCGACGAGCAGAGCCTTCGCCACGGGCCCGAGCGCCCCCGAGCCGCGCGGCGTGTAGGCGTAGGCGACGCAGGTAGAAAGATCCTGCGCCTGCTCTCCGAAGATATTGAAGCTCTGGAACTTGAGGTTCAGCGTCGCGCCGACGTAGGCGTCCGGCAGGTCGAATTTGAACAGCTGGCCGTCGAGCCGGACGAAGCGCTCCCCAGCCGCATGCGGCTGCGCCGCTGAGCCGTAGAGGCCGCGCATGAGCCATGTCAGCGAATACTGGTCGGCGCCGGTCAGGGCGGCGCCGGCGTAGCTGACGAGTTCGTCGCCGACGAGGCAGAGCGTCGCGCCGTCGCGCGCCTGCGCTTCGCTCACCGAGCCAAGCGGACCGGCGCTCATCGCCATATCGGCCGCAAGGACGCTCGTCGTGTCAGGGTTGGCGCCGGCGGGCGCCGCGAGCGCCGCGGCGAGGACGCCTTGCCGCGCCGGGCCGTCGATCTCGCCGATTTCGCTGTAGGCGACGTCGTCCATCGAGACATGGACGATCGCGCCGCCCCAGTTGGAATCCGCCTTTCCGTCGGCTCCGCCCGACACGGCGGCCCAGATTTGCGCCGCGCCGCCTGTCAACGCCGCGGGCGGCTCGAAGATGACCGGCGGATTGATCGGCGCCGGAACGACGTTGCGGTTGATCGGCCGCGCCGTCCCTCCCTCGATCGGATAGGCGACGGCCGTCGCCGTTCCCGCCGGACACTCCTCCGCCGTCACGCTGAGAGCGCCTTCGTCGTCCTCCTCGATCGACACGATCCGAACCGGCGCGCCGACAAGTCCGAGCCCCGGGTCGTTCAGCTCGACGATGTCCATCGGCTCGAGCAGGCAGTATTCGAACGAGAGCTTGAACGCATAGGTGTTGCGCACATAGAGTCCGCGCTGCAGGATCAACTGCGCGCAGCGCTGCGCCACCGACACGTCGCATATTTCATGCGCCGTGATCGAAGGCGCCTTGCGCAGGCCGAAGCTTTCGATGTGGTTCTGGTCCCACGCCTCGACCGGCGTCGCGTCATAGTCGTTGGAGCGCTGGAGAATCTCGAGCGAGACCCAGTTCCTGAGCTCGTTTGGATCAACCCGCGAGACCTCGACCGGATCGCCGTCCTGCGCCGCCAGGAAGTCGTTGTCGTCGAGGCTGTAGACGGCCGTCGCGTTGGGCGCGAAGGCGAAAATCTCGCCGCTGGTCAGAGCCCCCGACGTCGCCTGGTCGCCGTAGGGAATGAACTTGAGCTTGCCGCCCGACCACACGGCGGCCGTGTTGGCGAGCTGCAGCCAGCGCGTCAGGATCGCGTTAGCGGTCTCCTGATTGGAGAGCACCGGCGAGAAGGCGACGCCCGTCGCCTTGCAATAGGCCTGGAAAGACGACCCTCCGGAAGCGCCGAGCAGCGTCGTCGCGTCGACGCTCTCGGTCGGGAAGCCGACGCCATATTGCGGATTGAGGAGAAAATCCTGAATGACGAGCGCGGGATCGGCGTCGAACAGCGTGACGCCTGAATGCAGGCCGAGTTGGCCGTAGACCTCGAAGGAAAGCGAGGGCAGCGTCGCGCCGGAGCCGAGGTCGAACGCCGGCGCCGCCGCGTAGACGAGCCCGTTATAGGCGAGCGACTCCTGCGGATAGGCGGCCGCCACATATCCCCAGGGCGACTGCGGAGTCGTCCCGTACATCAGCCCCATGCCGAGCCAGCCGAGATCGGTCTGCCCCTGCCCCTTCCACACCTTTTCGACCTGATAGACCGGACCCTCGCAGAGGCCGAGGATGAAGGCGGCGCGGTACTCATAGCCGCTGAGCGACTTGCCGCCGCCCTTGCCGGCTTTTTTGGAATATTGAGGCACGGCCTCGAAGCCGCCCGTCCATACGATGTTGGGGGCGAGCTTGTTGACGCCCCACATGATCTGGATCGGCACCGAGCTCGACGACGTCTGGACCTGCAGCCCGGTGTATTGCGGGATCGCCGCGGCGGACGAGGGCTTTGATCGCAACAGGCTCATGTTTCGTCCCCGGGCCAGAGGCTGAAGAAGCGCGGCCGCCGCTGCGGGCGGCAGAGCTCCGCGTTGCCCGCCACGACCTCCTCGTAAACGAGCGCGGCCGGCTGGAAGGCGTGGACGACGGCGAGCGGCGCCGCGCCGGTGACGATCGCGCCGTGGCTGTAGCATCGGCCGTAGCGAAAAACGGCGACGTCGCCCGCCTTCGGCGCGCTCGTCTCGCGGCAGCGCGCGGCGACGAAGCCTAGATAGCGCTCTTCGCTACGATGCAGATGCCAGTCCTGGGCGTAGGGACGCGGATCGAAAGGCTCGACGAGGCCGAGATCGACGAAGACGCGCACGATCAGCATGCCGCAGTCGACGCCCGCGCCAAGGACGTCCGCGCAGCTGCGGTAAGGCGTGCCGATCCAGCGCCGCGCCTCGGCGACGACGCGCGCGCGCAGAACTCCCTCGGACGCCGCCGTCAAAGCGCCGTCGTCGGCGACGGCACGAACGGGAAGCCGCGAAAATTCGCCAGATTGTTGAATCTCGATTGGCACGTCGCCCTCGTGTGGTCGCAGCCCTGATAGACGACGAAGGAATCGCCGACGGCGGGCGCCGACGCCAGCGGATAGGCGAGCGCCAGAGATCCGCTCGCCGCGCCCTTGATATTGGCCGTCGCGCCAGTGTTGGCGCCCGAGGTGAACGTGAGCGTGCCCTGCGCGTAGCGCGACGCGGCGCCGCTCCATTTGACGATCAGGCTGGTCGAGCCGGCCTCCACGGCGCCCGTGGAGCCGAAGACGTTCTTGACCAGCGAGCAGCCGGAATCGTAGAGCACATGCTGGCAGCTCGGCGCGTAGAGATTGCGCGGCATGTCGACGTCGAGCAGGATGAGGTCGGAGTTCACCGTGATCTGCGCGCTGGCGCGCCCGACCGAGTCGATCGAGCCGACGCGACCCTTGAACAGGACGACCGAGCCGACCGGCGGATCGCTCCACGACGTCAGGAACGCCCGCTCGCGCTTGACCGAGGCGCCGTCGAGCAGTCCGTTGCGTATGGCCTGCAGGAATGGGACGCCGCCGATCGTGTCGCTCGCGCGCGCGGCGATCCTGATCTGCTGCTGGTCGACGCTGAGGCCGGCCTCGCAACGAAAACGCAATCCGTCGACCAGCACCGAATCGGCGGCGAACGTCACGCCGTTGAGCGTGATCGGAACGTCGGCGTTGGTGTAAGCGAGCGTCAGCCCCGTGCGCAGGCCGAAGGTGAAGCAGTCCGCGGCGACGGCCTGCGCGTCGCGGTCTGCGCGCAGGGCGTTGAGATGCGCGACGAGGGCGGGAGAAGCGTCTCTCATGGCTTCACCGATCGAAATTTGAGCGACTGGACTTGCCACAGGCCAGCCATGTAGTTCTCGAAATCCGCCTCGTCGTCGACGAAGCGACATTCGTAGGCGAATGTGAAATCCGCGGTCACCGCCGCCCCGACAGCCGGCGCCGCGACGAAGGACAGGCGGTTCGGCGCGACGAGCGTCCAGCCGCTCGCTTGCGCCGCGCCGTTGACGTAGACGGCGTCGACGCTCAGCGCCCGGCTCACCGGCTCAACGTAGCCGCCGACGGCGCGCTGCAGCGTGAAGACGGTCGTGGTCCCGTCGCCTGTCGCGATCGCCTGGCCGGTCGCGGCTTTATCCTCTGGATCGACGTACAGAAAAGTGCCGTATCGGCCGCGGCATTGAAGATAGAGCCCGAGCAGCGCCTGTAGCGAATTCGCGCCAAGGCCCGGCGCGGACGCGTCCGCGCACAGTCCTTCGAAGCTCACCTCGAACTCGTAGAGAGGCGCGGCGTAAAGCGGCGCGCGCGCCTCGCGCCCCGACACATGGCTCGCCACCCGGGTCGAGAAGATCGGGCGCTTATGCACGGGCCACGACTGTCCCGGCAGGCTCGGGAACATCGGCGCCGTCATGACTTCACCGAAACGAGGACGATCGCCTCCGCCTTCCACAGCTTGGTCATGAACTCCTCCAGATCGAGGCTATCGTCGGCGAAGCGGCACAAGAGCTCGGCGCCGAGGCCGAGTTCGGCGGGCGGCTCGAAGAGAAAGGCCGTCCCCCTTCCACGCGCGGCGTCGTAGAAGCCGAGGAGAGCGTCGAAGTCGGCGCCGGCGCCGAGCCGGTCGTAGGCGATCTCGATCTCCCAAAGCGGCGCGCCCATCCGCGACAGCCGGCTCGCGCGTCCGGAGGCGTGCTCGCTCACCAACGTCTCGAACGCAGGCCTGCACCGTATGGACCACGCCCTCCCGTCGAGATCGGGAAAACGAAGCGGCGTCGGCGGCGTCGGCGGCGGATCGGGAACGGGCGTTGCGACGAACGGCCCCTTGCCGTCGATCCAGTTGCCGGACGTCCAGTTGCCGGCGTCGCCCCACACGTCCGAACGCTGCGGGAAGACGGGAAACGGGCGCGCGTCCCAGCACCAGGCCGAGTTGAACGCCGTCTCGATCATCCTGACGCCCTGCGCGGAGGTCTCGTTGCGGCCGTCTTCGTTCCAGTATTCGTGGATAGCCTGCAGCGCGAGGGACGAAATGTGGGCGTCCTCGCGCGGCGCCCAGCCGCCGCCTTCCGTCGGGCGCCAGACCGACCAGTAAGGGGTCGTGCTCTCGCTGGACTTGGCGTCAAAGAACACATTCGGCTGGTTCGTCGCCCGGTCGCAGGTCGGAAAGCCGTACTCGGAAAAGCTGATCGGCTTTCCCATCGCCGTCCAGGCGGCCGCCGCCCCGCGCGGCGCGTAGCCCCGTCCGTCGCCGGCGTCGTACACCGCCGTGTGCGTGTTGCGCCACCACCAGCGCAGTTGCTTGTCCGCGAGCAGCTCCTGCCCCGGGTAGTAGCGCGAGCGCGTCTGCGTCAGCCGGTCGCCCTCAGGCCGCGACACCGGGCGATCGCTACCCAGGGGATCGGCGCCGCGTCCGAGATTGACGCCGTCGGCGTAATACCAGTCATATTTCTCGCCGCCTTCTATATTGGCCTTGAGATAGGCCTTGTCGGCGAGGGCGGGCGTTCCCGTCAGTCCGAGGCCGGCCGATTGCGGATCGGCCGGAGGCCAGGCGGGCCGCGGCGCCGACCAGTTGCGCGCGTCGAGGCCTCCGTCGCCGGTCGTCCAGTCGGACAGCGGCAGATAATTGTCGAAGCAGACGAGGTCGATGTTCTCGTGTCCCCAGAGCGCGTCGAGATGAGGCCAGCGGCCGGGCGCGTCGGAATGATAGGCGCCCATCCACGACGACCAGTCGGCGGCGTAGGAAATCAGGTTGCGCAGCGCCGCGCGATCCTTCGTCAGGCCGGCGGCGTCGAACGCCGACCGCACGTCGTCGGCGAGCGTCCTGAGGCCCGCGACGAACGGATAATCCCAGGTCGCGGCGCCGGCGGCGTCGAGCGAGCCTTCCTTTGTCCATGAAGGCCCGCGGATCTGCTCGAGGCCGCGCAGCTCGGATCCGAGGAGAAAGAGATCGACGCCTCCGGCGATGACGCAGAGGTTGGCGTAATGCAGGATCATCCGCCGGAAGCTGTAGTCATCTAGCGCGCCGGAATAGGCGACGGTGAGCGCGCCGGCGTCGCGCGCGAACTGCGACGGCGCAGCCGAACCGAGAAAACGCGCCGCAGCCGAAGCCGCCGCGGCCGAGACGTCGGCGCCGGAAAAGGCGATGCGCCCGCGCCACGGAAATCCGGCGGCGTCCATGAGGATGAACGGATAGAAGACGACGCGCAGGCCGCGCGCCTTGAGCGCGCGCAGGCAGCGCACGACGGACGCGTCGGACGGCGTGCCGCCGTAGACGAAGGACGAACCGCTCGAACTGATCGGGACGATCTCGGGCGAGTTCTGGGTGAGGCCCGAACAGCGCCAGTCGTCGGCGGTCCAGGCGCCGCCGTCCCATTTCTCGAAGGCGCCGCCGACGTAGGTGGTCGAAGGATAGATCCGGCAGAGCGACGCGTCGGCCGAGTCGCCGAACCAGGCGACGACGAGAGCCACCGTGGAGCAGCCCGGAAACTGCGCGAGCAGCCGGTCGATCGAAAAATCGAAATCCGTGCGCGTCCCGCCCGGCGCGAAATAGGTGTTGACCGATTGCGGCTGCGCTTCGTCGACCCGGCGGCCGCGATAGGGAACGACGTCGAGCGTCCATTCCCCGGTCGCCGGCAGCAGATTGACGCCGTTGATGTATGTCATACGTCAGGCGCTCCGTCCGAGCTTGCTGAGGCCGAGGTGGGAGCCGGTGCGCACGCCCTCGTTCACCGAGCGCAGGATCTGGCGCCCGTGCGTCTTGAAGAACTGCTTTACGCTCGCGGAGTCGAGCGCCTGCACCGTGAAGTTCGTCGCGTGGTTGACCTGCATCGAGCCGCCGGCGCCGGCGCCGTTCGAGATCGCGCTGCGGAAGGCCGCGGCGGGACCCGCCGGAATGATCATCTCGCCCTCGTGCACCTGCGCGACCATGTCGTTGGGCAGGCTCCAGGCGCCGACCGCGAAGGAGGCGAGGCCGGTCGCGACGGAAAGCACGGTCGCCTGCCCCGCCGCCGCCGGCGCGGCCGCGGCCGGACCCATGACCGGCGAGAGGAAGCCGAAGATGCCGGCGAAAGTCTCTCCAGCCGAGGCGAAGATGCTCTTCAGCACGGCCGAGATCGTGCCGGCGCTCGAGGCGGCCGCGGCGCTCGTCTGAAGACCCGTGCGCGCCGTCGTTCCGACGGCGACCGCGCTCGTCTGCGCCGTCTCCGCGGCGGCGGTGGCGGTGGTGCTCGTCGCAAGCCCGGCGAGCCAGTCGGCGACGAAGCGCACGCGGGCGGCGACGAAGGACTGGACGATCGACAAGGCGATGCGCTGCGCCGCCTGACCGAGCGTCTGCTGCCCCTGGACGAGGCCCATGATCGAGCTCGTGACGCCCGAGCCGATCTGCTCGAACGAGCGGCGATAATCCGTGTAGATCTGCTGATTGACCTCACGCTCGATCTGGAGCCGGCGCAGCGCCGACTGGCTGGCGAGTTCGTCGATCTGGCGCTGGGCGCTGGCGTAGCCCGCCGAGCCTTGTTCATAAAGACCCTGAAGCGTCCGCAAATGGACCGCCTCGATGTCCTCGCGCTGACGTTCGGCGGCGAGAAGCTGGCCGAGCTCCTCCTGGCGCGAAATCTGGCCCGTCTGCGCCTGCTCGCGGATGAGCCCGGCGCGCAGCTTCGCGCCGTTGAGCTCGATGTCGTAGCGCGCCTGCTCCGCCTGCCGCGCCGCGGCGAGCCCGCTTTCGCCGACCTCGCGCGCGGAGGCGGCGTCGCGCGCCGCGGAGCCGGCGTAGGCCTGCGAGAGCCCGGCGAAGGACGCGCCGACGCGCGCCGAGCTGTCGGATAGCGCGTTCGTCGTCGTGGAGAGCGCGCTCGCCGCCTGCTGCAGTCCGCGTTGCAGGTCCGACACGTCGGCGGAAAGGCGAATTGTGACGTCTTCCGCCATCGTCGAATCTCCTTTTGGATGAACCACGTCATATGGACGGCGCCGCGCGCGGCGTCGTCCTGTCAGCGCTGCGGCGGTCCGGCGCCGTCGGCCCGGACGAAGCCGTTCGGATGGCGCGCGATGAGGCCGCCGATTCCGCTCGGGTCCGCGCCGTCGCGCGCCGCCGCCGGCCGCGGCTTGCGCTCGACGCCATAGACGCATTTGAGAAGTTCATGGGTCGGCGGATGCTCCCGCCAGTAGGCGAAAAGTCCCAGAACGTCGTGCAACGTCATATCGTCGATCTCGGCCGGCGTGTAGCCGCAGCCGGCCATCAGCCGCGCATAGACGGCCGTGAAGTCGATGCGGGCGCCGGGGGCGGAGCCGGGCCCGCTCAGGCTTCCCCCGGCTCGGTTTCTCCCGGCCTGCGCTCTCCCGCCGCGCCGTCCTCCTGCGGCAGGAAGCCGCCGAGGCGAAGCACGGCGTTCATCGCCGCGGCGAGCTCCGGCGCGCCGGCCTCGAGGTCGCCGAGCGCCTCGACGTCGGCCGGATGGTCGCGCCGCAGCGCCGCCGAGAGAATGGCGAGGGCCGACGCGACGTTGCCCCGTCCCTCGCCCGTCGTCAGGATCGGCTCGATCTCCTGCAGCTGGCGCAGGGTGAGCGGGCGCACCGTCCACGCCTTGGCGCCGAGCGTGACCTTTTGCGGATGGGGGCGCATCACGACGCCTCCGCGAAGGACCAGGTCATGACGTTGCCGGCGGCGTCGGCGAAGCAGGAGAAGTCGAACTCCGGCGTCACGAAATCCTCGAGCTTGGTGTGGAAGCTCAGCTTGTTCGACGTGCAGTTGTTGAGCTTGAGGGTGACCGCCTGACCCTGGAAGGTGGTGTAGAACACCGCCTGAAAGGTCGGAGTGGCGCCGAGAAGCTGGTTCGTCACGGTGAACTTCTGGCCGACGCCGGCGATCTGGTAGGTGTAGCTGACGAGCACCGCCTTGCCGGCGTCGGCGGCGGCGAAGGTGACGACGCCGGCGGCCGAGACGGCGTATTGGCCGGCCGACGGGTTCGAGGCGACCTTGGTCAGCGGCAGGCCGGTCGCGGCGTAGAGAACGCCCTGATCGTCGACGAAGCTCACGGCGTTGGCGAGCGTCGCCGTGTAGGGCGAACTCGCGGGGACGGCGACGGCCTCGGCGAAGGAGGTCGCGACCTGCCCCGCCGTCGGCGCGACGCCATAGAACAGGCTCGCGAAGGCGAGGCCGGAGATGCGCGCCATCTTCGCCTTGCCGGTCGTCTTGATCGTGCCGCGGGCGATGGCGACGGGACGCTGGAACTGGCCGGTCAGCTCCTTGACCGTCGCGGTCTCCTCGATCGTGACTTCCTGCACGAGGCCGAAATTGACGGGCGTCGCGTTCGCTACGTCGGTGCGCGTTCCAAGCAGAACGCCCGAGCCGAAACTATACATGCATGACCTCTCTGCTTGGATTGACGGATGTCGTCGTCAGGGAAGGATGAGCTTGACGGGAACGATCAACAGCGCGTCGCCGTCGAGGTCGCCCGGGTCCTTCAGCGTCTTGCCTTCGATGCGGCAGCAATGGACGCTCCCGCCCAGCGTGTTGCGGCCGAGCGCGGCGTCGGCGCCTTGCGGCGCGAGGGCGGCGTCGAGCGCGTCCATCACCTCGTTCAACAGGGCGGCGCCCGCGACCGATGGGTCTCTGGCGTTGAGATAGACGAACAGCTTCGCCTCCATCGCCCTCTTCGGCGCGGCGCTCTCGCTCCAGGAGCTCAGCTCCTGTCCTCCCTCGAAGATGAAGCACGCCGGCCGCATCGCGGCGGGCACGTCGCTCCAGAGTTTGAGACGCCGCGCCGGCCCAAGCTTCCAGGGATAGGCGCCGGCGACGACGCCCTGCAGAGCCGCGACCGCGGCCTCCCTCGTGTTGGTGCGCATGACCTCAATCTTTCCTCAGCGCTTCGAGCGCCGCCTGCTTGAGCCCGGCCGCGAGACCTTCGGCGACCTCGCGAACCGAGGTCGACAGATAGGGGCGCGCCGGAATGGCGGAGCCTGGATGACGAACGGATTTCGCGAAGCGCTGCGTCCCGCCCGCGACGAAGGCGAGCGCCTTCCCCCCGACCGCGGCGATCTCATGCGCCCCCGTCTTGCCGCCGAACTCGTGGATCGCCGCATAGGCGACGCCGGCGCTCGAGGCGACGAGCGCGATCCCGTCGCCGTCCTCCTCGAGCCCAACGTCGATCGAGTCGGCGAGCGCGCCGGAGCGCCGGTTGAGGACCTCGCCCGAAAGCTTGCGCCTGATCCTCTCCTCGAGCTCGGCGCGCGCGGCCTGCGCCCGCGCAAGCACCGCCAAATAGACGGCCGCGGGATTGATTTTGTCTTCGCTCACGGGCACACCCGCCGGTAGGGACGCAGCGCCGCGGCGACGAATTCGGGCATGTCGCGGACGATGAAGGCCATCGTCTCCTGCCCGCCGAGCGATTTCGAGCTTTGCCCGATGCGTCCGCGATAGGCGTAGCGCTCGGCGACCCAGTCCATGCAGGCGAGGCCGAGATCGGCCGGAACATAGCCGTAGGTCAGCGTCGCCGCCGCGCCGGCCTGCGCCGACGAGAAGGCGTAGACGCCGCCCGCGACGCTGTATTGACCAGGGCCGGGCGCACCGGAGACGGCCGTGAGAGGCGTTCCGCCGGCGACGACCCCGACGTCGCTCGCCCAGTCGCCGTAGGGCGCGGCCGCGGCGACGACGAACGGGGCGAGGAGCGGAACGGGCGCCGTCTCGCCGCTCACCTGATAGCCGGCCGAATAGGCGACCTCGACGTTGCGCGCGCCGCAGGGGAACCTGCGCCCGCGCAGGCTGAGGCTCTGGCGCCCGCCCGGCGGGGCGGCCTCCGCGGCCTCGAGGTCATAGTCGGACGGGCGCAGCGGTTCGCCGTCGATCGAGACGGACAGGATCGCGTTGACCGGCCAGTTGGTCAGCGCGAGCGATCGCTGCCCGCCGCCGTCGAGCGTCTCCGCATAGGTCGCCGGAAGGATCGCGGGCCGGTCGAGATGGGCGAGAATCGCCCGGCTGATCTGGCTGACGAGACGCGAAAGCAGCGCGTCGTCGTCCGCGCCCGACACGTCGAGCCACGCCTTGACGTCGCTGAGGGAAGCAAGATCATAGGGTCTCGCCATGAGCGATTCTCCGTGAGCGGGTTGGCCGGAGCGAAAGCCCGGGCGCGCGAGGCGGCCCGGGCGTAAGGTCAGCCGTTGCCGATGTTGGAGATGAGCGCCATCGACGGCGGGAAGTAGTTCTGCAGCACCTCGTCGGAATAGACGCCATACTCATATTTGCGGGTGCGCAGCGGCCATTCGATCTGGTAGTAATCCTGGCGCGCGCGGATCTGCATCACGTTGCCGACGCCGGCGAGCGGATAGGGTAGAGCGCTGGTCGTCATCAGGATCGAGCCCGCCGGCATGTTGGGATGCACGCGGATGTCGATCACATTGCCGCCCTGCATCGAGAAGCGGTTGAGGTAGCGCCGCACCATCACGCCGCCGGCGATGAGGTCCTGCGCCGCCTCGAAGACGAAGCGCTGCGCGGTGGTCTGGCCGCCCTGCACGACCTTGCGCGAGATGTTGAGCGCCTCCTGCGAATTGACCCACATGGTGTCGGGCGACAGGCGATATTTGTCCCACATCGTCTTGAGGACGGCGTCGATTTCGACGACGCCGCCTGCGGCGTCGGCGGTCAGCGGCGTTCCGACGCCGGGATCACCGTTCGGCATCACGTAGAGCGTCGCGCCCGAGCCCGCCGCAGTCGCCTGATAGACAAGGCCGTCGAAGGCGAGCGGGTTGGCCGAATTGTCGCCCGCCCCGAGCGAGGCGGCGGTCTGCGCGCCGGTCGCCGCCGCGCCGATGGCGACCGAATTGATCGAGGTGATCGCGCCAAGCTTCTCCGCGCCGGCGATCCCCCAGAACCAGGCGTAGCCCATCGCTCCGGCGACCGGCGCGACGCTCGCCTTGACGAGGCCGGCCGAGCCGGTGGTGGCGATCGTCGCGGCCACGCTCTTCGCCGCGACGCCGCCGCCGAACGAATCGGTCGAGCCGTCGGCGTTGACGCGCGAAATCTGCCCCTGCACGCCGCCGGCGACCGAGCCGTTCATCACGCCGTCGAGCGTCAGCGCGGCGCAGATCACCGACCACGTCTGCGCGGCGAGCGAGCCGCCGCCGGCCGCCGCGGTCAGCGTCGGCGTCGGGGTCGAGCCAATGCCGGCCGAGCAGCCGCCGAGGATCATCGCCTCCTCGCCGATCATCAACGCCTCGAGGCCGGTCTTGGCGGCGATGGCGCGGATGTCGTCGAAGCCCTGGCCGGCGAATTGCGCCTCGAAATCGACGCTGGTCTCGACGCCAACGCCCTTGTAGGTCGCGACGTAATCCTGCGTCGTCACGGCGAGCGAGCCGCCGCGGTTGGCGGAGGAGACGCCGAAGCGCAGGTTCGAGGTGTTGACCGCGGTGATGGCGCGCCAGGCGGCCTGCACGCCGCCCTTGCCCGAGACGCGCGGGATCATGTTGCGCAGCGGCGTCATGACCGGATAGAGGAACTTCGCGCCGAGCTCGAGGTCGTAGAAGGTGAGCCCCGACGTCGCGCTCGAAGCCTGGCCGAAAGTGCTTTTCTCGAGGCCGCGGCCGCGCGGATCGCCGAGCGGGCGCGACTGCGCCGTCTTCAGCCGGTCGAGGACGTCCTGAACGTCGGTGGTTTTGGTCATATGATACTCCTGGCGGGAACGGCGGCGCAGAAACGGGGACGGACGCGGCGATCCGCCGGCGCCCGCATGCGCGCATAAAAAAGCCCTCGTCCGCGACGGGACGTGGCCCGATCGCTTGAGTCGAAGCGTCAGCGCAGCGGCGCGCGGCCGTTGCGATGCGCGAGCTTGATCGCGAGGATGGAGAGCTGGCCCGGATCGTCGAGGAGCGTCTCCAGCCGATCGGACTCGCGCGTTCCGTCCTCGTGCTTGGCGACCACGCGCGGGCGTCCGCCGAACGGCATGGGGGCGGGCTGCGATTCGATCGTCTTGACGCGCGCGAGGACGTCGGCGATCGCGCGGCTGAGCTCGTCGAAGCGTTTTTCGAGCCTGCGCCCGCTGTCCGACGCCGGCGCCGGCGCGCTCCTGCTCATCGGCTCGTCGTCGTGGTCTTCATCTTCGCCGTCGTCGGCGGGCGCAGCGTCCTTGCGGGCGTCCTCGCAGCGCTCGAGCAGCGCGCGCACCGTCTCGTCGACCTCGCCGCAGAAGGCGCGAAGATCCCTGGGCGAGAAAATGAAGGCCGTCTCGTCGGCCTCGAACGCCGCCTCGATGCGGCCGAGAGTTTCGAGCAGCGCGCGCGCCTGCGCGTCGAGGCCGAACGGGCGCAGCTCGCGCGCGCCGTCGGCCTTGATGAGCTCGAAGCGGGCCTGCGGCAGGCAAGGAAGGTCGACCAGCGAGATTTCCGTCGGATCGGCGGTGTAGCGCGTCAGGCCGTCCTCGTCGGTCCAGCGGCGCACATACGCGCCCCCCTGAGAAAAGCCCGTGTAGACGCCCTCGACGACCTTGCTCCACTCGGCGTCGTCGACCACCTTGGCGCAGATCTCGATCTGACGATCGTCATCGTTGAATTCGATCTGCGTCACCTTGCCGGCCGCGACGGGCCCGTGCATGGAGCGCAGATTGCCGAGCGACTTGCCGCCGCTGGAGCGGGCGATCTCCTGCGACCATTTCTCGTAAAGCGGCTTGGTCGAGGCGTAGTCGCAGATTTCTCCGGCGCGGTCGGGCGCCTCGGCCGTGGCGAGGCCATAGACGAGACGCCTGGCGGCGTCGACCTTGGTGATCGGCATGAACATTCGCAGGGCGGACATCAGTCCTCCTCGGGCGTTGACGGAAGGCGAAAGAGGGTCAGTCCGGCAGCGGCACGTAGCCGGACGCGGTCAGCGTCATCGGCCTGTCGGCCGAAGGTTCGTGAAGCGGCGGGCGTCCGAGCGCGGCGCGCGCCTCGTTGATCGTCAGGATGCCCTTCGACGTGAAGTTCGACAGAATGGTCTCCTGCGTCAGCGGATCGGTCTCGTGGCCGGCGCTCCACATGAACTCAAGGTCGGGAGCGTCGAACTCGATAGCCAGCACGTCGTCGATCAGCGCCTTGACCCAGGCGAGGATCGGCGCGAGCCCCTCCTCGGCGGCGAGCTCCTTCTGCGTCTGCGCCGTCGCCCGGTTCATCGTCGAGATCAGCGCCTGCGGCGAGATCGAGAAGGCGAAGCAGACGACGCGGGCGAGCCATTCGTCGAAGGGGCTCTTGAGCTCGGGCTCCTTCGTCTGGATGAACGTCTTGGCGACGCCGCCGGGCACGAACTTCGCGCGGCGCCGGCGCCCGTACTCGCCGTCGAAATAGGCGTCCCAATATTTCTGGTAGGCCCCGATCTGGTCCGGCGTCCAGCTTTCCGGCACGCCGATCAGGCTGTCGGGAATGTTGCCTTCCGTGAAGTAATCCATGAGATAGGCCTGACGGCGCAGCGCGATGTTGACCGTCGTGATCACCTGCTCGACAGGGCTCATGCCATAGACGCGGTTGACCCGCACGTTGCGCGGCCTGTAGATCAAATCCCGCGTCGTGTAGTCGATCGCGGGGACGCCCTTCAGAATCTGCTGGTAGGCCGTCGGATAGACGAGCTCCCCGTCCACGAAACAGGGCTCCGGCGCGCGGCCGAAGTCGTCGATGACCGGCTTGATCGTCGCGCCGTCGATCGGGGTCAGCGCGGCGAGGCGCCCGATCCGGTCGCGGCGCATATAGAGCGCGGCGGCGTCCGTGACGAACACCTCTTCGAGCAGCATGCGCAGCCAGTCGGAGAAGCAGCGCGCGCCGTCCGGCCGCGAGAAGAAGCGGACGGCGGCGCCGATGCGGTCCGCGTCGGCGCCCGCCTCCGCGCTCCGGTCTCGCGTGACGATCGTCCAGGACTGGCGGGCCGCCTGATCCTTGCGCGTCTCGATGACGAGGCGCAACAGGTCGTAGCCGTCGGCGAGGCCGCGCAACACGTCGAAGGTCACGGGCTCGGCGCCGCGCGGCGCGCTCGACAGATTGTAGCCTGCGGGGAAGTCCCACTGGCGACCGGCGATTTCCACCGGCGCAGCCGGGCGCATCGGCTCGAGCGGCCCGAACCATCCTGCTTCCTGCGCAGAAGCTGAGGCGAATCTGACGTCGATGTCGTAAGGGGTGAGCGACCAGCTTCTCATCCCGGCGCCGCGCTCGGCCATGCCGCCTCCTCATGTGAATAGCGTCGAGCCGATCAGGCCTTGCGCCCGCCCGAAGTCTCGCGCCGGTAGAATTCGATGATGCCCGCGCCGTCGTCCTGCGCGAACAGATGGGTCAGCGCCCAGATCGCCGCGTCGGCGTGGTCGGGGCTGCCCTCGCCGCCGTAACCCGCGCTCGAGAAGGCGCAGAGCTGGTCCTCGAGCTTGCCGAACCGGCCGGCGTGATGGACGCGGCCCTGCGCGTAGCGCACCGAGATCGGCTCGGCGCGCACGGCCTTGCCGCGGCTCGCGCAGACGAGGCGCACCGGCACGTTCGGGTCGGCGGCCTGGATCGTCGCGCGCACCATCTCGCCGCCGAAATTGCTCTCGGCGACGATGCAGTCGGCGCGATATTCATGATAGGCGACGACCGCGCGCCGCCCCCACGCCGCGGGCGATTCCCGGCACGAGAGGTCGGCGAGGACATAGGCGTCGCCGTCGAAGCCGCGCGCGGCGACGACGAGGCCGATCTCGTCGGAGCCGAGATCGTCGCGCCCCGCGGCGCCCGAGGGATCGACCGCGACGACGACGGCGGCGCGCCGTTCGGAAGGAATGTCCTCGAGCGTCCGGCGCGCCGCGTCGATGATCTCGTAGGTCCACAACGCGCCGTCGACGTCGTCGACGTAGCAGCCTTCGTAAAAACGCTTGCGCTGCTTCTCCGGCAGATGCTCGAGGCTCGCGAGAAACTCGCGCGACAGGTTCGCCTCGTTGTCCGGCGGATTGAGGAACGCCCGCGCGTAGTTTTCAGAATCGCGCAACGGACGCCGCGACGCCGGATCGCGCTTCTCGCCGAACAGCTGGTTGGTCCAGTGCGTCTTGCCGACCGGATTGAGGTCGACGAAGGCGCGCTGGCCGATCTGCGGGACGAGCTGCGCCAGCCGCGTGAAGGCGATCAGCGCCGAGGAATAGGGAATCTGCGACGCCTCGTTGAGAAAGACGGTCGCATATTCGAGGCCGAGAATCTTCTCCACCCGCTCCTTGTCGTCGAGGCCGCCGATGAAAAGACGCGCGCCATTGTCGAATTCGAAATAGCCGTCCTGGCGCCGCTCGCGCAGAGCGACGTCCGGGAAGCACAGACGCATGAGCTTGGGCAGCGTGTCGAGCGCGATCGAAGCTCTCGCCGCGTTGGCGTGGAAGCGCAGCACGGCGTGCCGGCTCTCCGAGCAGGCGAGCGCGCGCAGGACGATGGCGCGCAGGATGAGGAACGTCTTGCCCGAGCGCGTGCCGCCGGCGAGACAGGCGTAACGTTGCGGTCCCTCCAGAAGGCGGCGCGCCGCCTCCTGGCCCGGGCTGAATGTCACCATGCGGGGTCCGTCTTCGTCGTTGATGAAAGCGGCGAGGGGCGGCGCCCGCGCCGGCGGCGTGTTGCAAACGCGTCGTTCAGGCGACGCAGTTCGGCCCCGGCATGCGCGCATAATGCGCTTGCATTTCGTCGCAAGTCAACAGCGCTCGACTACAGCCAGGCGCCGCATCTTACAACATTGGCATGAGCGCGAACGCGAACGCCGGCGAAGCGGGCGCTGCGCCGGTCAAGTCCTTCAAGGCTTGAAATCACATTGAAACCGGCGATCCGGAGCGTCGGAGGAACGACGCGGTTCGGCCCCGGCATGCGCGCATATTGCGCTCGCATTTCATCGCAAGTCAATCGCTCCAGGCAACAGGCCGGCGCAGCGTCTTACATTATCTACAGCTACATGTAGATAAAGCGCGAGCCCGACCGCGGAGGCGGCCGGGCTCGCCGAATATGCATGGCGTGGGCGGCGCGCTCAGAAGACCGGCGCGCCCCTGAGGTTAAGCGCCGCGGCGAGATGGTCGAGCGCCTTCGCCCGCTTGCGGTAGAAGGTGTGCGGCGCCCATTTCTTCTCCTTGAGGAGCGCCTTGATCGAGCGTCCGCGGGCGGCGCGGAGCGCCCAGAGGGTCGTCACCAGCGCCATGCCGGAGTCGAGGTCGCGCAGCTCGCGCAGCCAGTCGAGAACTTTCTCCATCTGGTCGATCTGCGCGCCGGTCGGGCGCGCGCGGATTTTCGCGGCGAAGGCCTGCCGCTCCCTGCGCTCGGCCTCGTCGAGCTCGGCGACGGCGAGCTGATCGGCCCATTCCACGGCGTGCGCCGGCCAATGGCCTCCGGGCTCGCGCGGCCCGCGCGCGCGCGGCAGGCGGTCGAGCGTGACGAAGGCGGAAACGAGGGCCGCGGCCACCGCCTCGGCGCTCCAGCCGTCCGCGGCGCGTCCGCGCGGCGGCGCCTGCTCGTCGGGATCAACGTCGAAGCCCATGCTCAAAACCCGTCGTCGAGGATGTTGTCGATCAGCGCCGGATCGGCGGCGAGGACGAGAAGCAGGACCTTGATCATCGCCTCCCGCGTCAGGCTGCGCTTGGCGGCGGCGGCGTCGAACGGCGCGGCGGCGTCGGGCGGCAGGCGGAGCGACAGAGCGGCGGCCGCGGCGCGGAAGGCGAGGCCGAAGCGCTGCGCCTGGCGATGGACATTGTTGGGCGTCGAGGAGATCAGCGGATCTTCCGAGATGCGCCTCGCGTCCCAGCCGAGGCCGAGCAGGAAGCCGAGCCGGGCGATGCGCTCGCCGGTCCAGCGCGATTTGCGGATTTCAGTTTGAACGATCATCCCCTCGCGTCCTCCATAGTCCCGAAAAATTTCCTCTTGGCTTCGGGACGGAGCACAACTAAGGTAATTATACCGTATTGTCAAGGCAATTTTACCGTGTATACTCGGACGTAAATACGGTTAGGATACCGGACATGGAACTCGAGGACGTCCTTCAGCGCATCGAAAGCCGGCTCGCGACGCTGGGCCTTTCGGCGCACGCCGCCTCGCTTCTGGCGAAGAAGCCGGACGCCATCCGCAACCTCAAGCGGGCGATCAAGAGCGGCGACCGGCGCGGCGTCACAACCGAGACCCTGAGCGCGCTCGCGCCGGTGCTGCGCACCACCGCCGCCTGGCTGATCGGCGGCGACGGCGAGGCGGCGCCGGCGGGCAACCGCGTGCGCGTCGTCGGCAAGATCGGCGCCGGCGCGGAGATCCTGCCCGAGTTCGAGCAGATCCCGCCCGAGGGGCTCTACGAGATCGAGGCGCCCTTCCCCATCCCGGCCGAGGCGGTCGCCTTCCTGATCGAGGGCGACAGCATGTGGCCGCGCTACGACGCCGGCGACGTCGTCATCTGCCGGCGCGAGGCCGCCGACGCCGACGAGGTGGTCGGCTTCGAGGCGGCGGTGCGCACCGCCGACGGGCGGCGCTTCCTGAAGCGCGTGCAGCGCGGCGCGAAGGCCGGCGCCTTCGACCTCGAAAGCCATAACGCCGCGCCGATTCGCGGCGTGCGGCTCGACTGGGCGGCGCCGATCCAGGGCGTCGTCCGGGCCGGACAATGGCGCCGGGCGAACTAGCGGTAAGATTGCGCATGCATGGGTAATAATACCGTATAAATGGTAGAAATACCGTATAAGATAGCGCCGGACCAAACCGGAGCATCCATGCCGACGACCCGCGACGACCCCGCCGCCCACGCCCAAGCGCTGCTCGCCCGCGCCGCCCGACGCCAGGCCGCCCGTCTCGTCAAGGAAACGGCGCGCGCCTACGCCGCCGATCCGCGACGCCTCGAGGCGCTTCGCCCCGGCCTTTCCGCGGCGACGTCCGCGGCGCTTCTCTCCTTCGGCCGCGCCCGCCTCGCCGCGGCGGTCCGGCGCCCCGCGGGCCGTCCCCTCGGCTTCGACCCGCCGCTCGTCGGGGCGCGGGCGGTGATCCTCCTCGCGCGCGCCCGGCGGCGTCGCGCCGGCGGATGAAGAACTGGAACTCTCCCTTCAAGTTCGCCGTTGGTAGCGGACGAGCCGCAAGCGGCGCCATCGGAGGCTCAGACCGAATGAACGCCCCCGCCCTGCGATCCAGCGGCTTCCAGCCTTCCCTCGCCCGAGACCTGCGCGCGGCCCGCGCGCGGACGGCGGCGCTCGCCGCGCCCCTGACGCCGGAGGACCGGACGACGCAGGCGCATGAGGACGCGAGCCCGACGAAATGGCATCTCGCCCACACGACATGGTTCTTCGAAACCTTCGTGCTGGCGCCGTTCGCGCCGGGCTACCGCCTGTTCGACGAGCGCTTTCCCTATTGCTTCAACTCTTATTACGAGGCCGTCGGAGCGCGTCAGCCGCGCCCCTCGCGCGGGCTGCTGTCGCGCCCCTCCTGCGCCGAGGTCGACGCCTATCGCGCTCATGTGGACGCGGCGCTCGAGGCCTTCGTCGGCGACGGCGAGAGGCTCGAGGATGCGGAGACAGCCGCCCGCCTCGAGCTCGGGCTCAACCACGAGGAGCAGCATCAGGAGCTGCTGCTGACCGACATTCTCGCGCTGTTCGCGCGCAATCCGCTGCGTCCGGCCTATCTCGAGGGCGAGCCCCCGCGCGCGCGGCGCGAAGCGGAGCCGTTGCGCTGGGAGGCGTTCGCGGGCGGCGTCTTTTCCGTGGGCGCGCCCGCGGCGGGCTTCGCCTTCGACAACGAGCGGCCGCGGCACGAGGTCCTGCTGCGCCCCTTCAAGCTCGCCGACCGTCCCGTCGTCAACGCCGAATGGCTCGCCTTCATGGAGGACGGCGGCTATGAGACGCCCTCTCTCTGGCTCGCCGACGGCTGGGCGCGCGTGAAGGCGGAGGGCTGGCGGGGGCCTGACTACATCGAGCGGCGCGACGGCGCCCTGCTGCAGATGACGCTGCGCGGTCTGCGCAGCCTCGATCCGGCCGCGCCCGTCGCCCATGTCAGCTATTACGAGGCCGACGCCTACGCGCGCTGGGCCGGCGCGCGGCTGCCGACGGAGGCCGAATGGGAGGTCGCGGCGGAAGGCGTCGAGGTCGACGGCGACATGGTCGAGGCGGGCGCGCTGACGCCGCGTCCGGCCGCGCCCGGAAAAGGGCTTCGCCAGATGTTCGGCGACGTATGGGAATGGACGCAAAGCGCCTATTCGCCCTATCCCGGGTTCCGCGCCGCCGCCGGCGCGCTCGGCGAATACAACGGCAAGTTCATGTGCTCGCAGCAAGTGCTGCGCGGCTCGTCCTGCGCGACGCCGCGCCGCCATGCGCGCAGAAGCTACCGCAACTTTTTCTACCCGTGGCAGCGCTGGCAGTTCGCCGGGCTGCGCCTCGCGGGCGACGCCTGATGCTGGACCTCGTCGAAGCCGTCGCCGCGCGGCGCGAAGCGTCCGATCCGGACGCGGCGACGGTCCTGCGCGGCCTCTCCGCGCCGCAAAAATCGTTGCCGAGCCATCTCTTCTACGATGCGCGCGGCAGCGCGCTGTTCGAGGAGATCACGCGGCTCGAGGAATATTATCCGACCCGCGTCGAGACCGCGATCCTTGACGAGGCCGCGCCGCAGATCGCCAGCCGCACGCCGCAGGGCGCGGTGCTCGTCGAATATGGCTCAGGCTCCAGCCGCAAGACGGAAATCCTGCTCGAGCGCCTGCCGCAGCTCGCCGCCTACGCGCCGATCGACGTCTCGCGCAGCGCGCTCGAGGAGGCGAAGGCGCGGCTCGCGCGGCGCTTCCCGAGCCTGCGCGTCGAGCCGACGCTCGGAGATTTCGCCGCGCCCCTGCGCCTGCCGGCGGACCTCGCCATGCGCCCGCGGCTCGGCTTCTTCCCCGGATCGACGATCGGAAATTTCACGACGCCGGAAGCGCGGGACCTGCTCGGCCGCATGGCGGCGGGGCTCGGCGCCGGCGCGCGGCTGGTGATCGGCGCAGACCTGTTGAAAGACCCTTCGATCCTGATTCCGGCCTATGACGACGCGCAAGGCGTCACCGCCGCCTTCAACCTCAACATGCTGGAGCGGATCAACCGCGAGTTCGGCGCCGACTTCGATCGTTCGCGCTTTCGCCACGAGGCGCGCTTCAACGAGGCGGAAGGACGCGTCGAGATGCATCTCGTCAGCCTGCGGGCGCAGCGCGTCGTCGTCCTTGGCCGCATGTTCTCTTTTACGGCCGGCGAAACGATCCACACCGAGAACTCGGCGAAATATTCGATGCGCGGCTTCCACCGTCTCGCGGCGAGCGCCGGCTGGACGCCCAAACGCACGTGGATCGACCGCGCCGGCCTGTTCAGCGTGCATGAACTGGCGGCGGAGGTCCAAGATTTCGCCGCCGACGGCCGCGTCGAGCGATGAACACGGCAAGAAAAAGACGCGCCTGAACAAGCGCGCGAAGCTTGCGCAGACGCCTCGCGCGGTCTCCGGCCCGGCCCGGTAAATTTTTGTTTCAACTTGTGTTGCGCGCCGGCGCCGCGTCGAGGGCGGCTTCAAGCGCGCGGGCGCGCGGCGCGGCGTCTCGTCTTTTCCGACCTTCCGATTTTCTTCAAGCTGCCTTATGACGACGCCATAAAGCCACGCGCGAGCGGAAGCGGTCATGACGCAGATCAAAAGCAATTTCGACGACGAGGCCCCTGCGGGAGTCGATCGGCTCAGCGCATCGCCGCGCCTGTTCGAGAACGATCTGCTCGACAAGCTCTCCCGCGTGCACTGGTCGACGCCGCTGTTCATCTATACGCCGGTCGTGGCGCTGCTCCTTTACGTGAGCCTCAAGGCCCTGAGCCCGCCCGCCGTCGCCGGCGCCGCGGCGCTCGGCTATCTCATCTGGACGCTGACCGAATATTTCGGCCATCGCTTCCCGTTCCACTACAAGCATCCGAGCAAGATCGGGATGCGGCTGCATTTCCTCGTCCATGGCGTCCATCACGACCACCCGAACGATCCGCTGCGCCTCGTCATGCCGGCGCTGCTGTCCGGCCCGATCATGCTCATCGCCTTCGTCGTGCTGCGCCTGATCTTCGGCCTGCCGCTCGCCTATCCGGTGCTGATGGGCTTCATCGTCGGCTATCTCGCCTATGACATGGTGCATTACTACACCCACCACGCCAATCCGACGACGCGTCTCGGCCAGACGCTGCGCCGGCTGCATCTGATGCATCACTTCCGCGATCCGAACCGCGGCTTCGGCGTCGCGGCGCCGTGGTGGGACTATGTGTTCGGCACCCAGCACGTGAAAAGCCGCCGCCGCGACGAGAGCGGGCGGGCGTAAGGCTCAGACCTTCTCGCCTCGCGAGGCGCCTGGTCCCGGCGCGAAAGGGCCGACGCGGGCGTCGAAGCGCCGGTCGGCCCAGACCACCTGATGCGTGGCGAAGCCGCGCAGCCATGCGGCGAGGGCGAGGATCTCACGCCCTGCATAGGCGAGCGGCGACCAGGGCGAAATCTCCCAGCCCTTGAGCGCGGCGAACGCCGTCTCGGCGCAGAACCAGCCGACGAAGGTCAGCCCGAAGCCGGCGCCGGGCGAAAGGCCGACGAGCGGAGCGGCGAGCGCCGCCGCCGCCGCCGCGGGCAAGGGGCTCGCCATCGGCTCCAGCGCATAGGTCGCGACATTGGCCCTGCGGATGACGGCCCAGCGCGCCTGACGCTGAAACACGTCGTCGAGGCTGCGCGCGCCGATTTCCTGGCGCAGCGTGCGATGGGCGAACACGGTCTTCATGCCGAGCTGCGCGAAGCCTTCGGCGAGCGCCGTGTCCTCGGCGAGATTGCCGGCGAGCGCGCTGACGCCGCCAAGGCGCTCGAGGTCGCTGCGGCGGAAAAGCATGGCCTTGCCGACGCCAAAGCCTGCGCCGAGCGTCGAGGCGGAAAGCAGCAGCCGCGCATGGGCGTTGAGGATGCTCGCCTCGATGCGCGCAGCGTAGGTTTGCGGCCCGAACGCGACCGGAACGCCGACGACGAGGCCGACGCCCGGCGTCAGATTGCGCACGAAAGCCGCCATCGCGTCGGGAGCGAGCGCGACGTTCGAATCCTTCGTCATCACGAGGTCGCAACGCGCCTGCACGAGCGGCGCGGCGATGTTGTTGAGCTTGGGGCTCACCGCGAAATTCGCCTGCGAGTGCAGGAAACGACAGCTGCGCTCCGGGTGGGCGCTCGCGATCGCGCGCATGGCGTCGAGCGCCGGCGAGCGCGTCTCCGCCGCGCTCACGAGGACGTCGTAATCAGGATAGGCCTGCGCGAAGATCGAGCCCTGCGTCGTGGCGAATCCCGCGTCGAGATGCTTGACCGGCAGGATCGCCGTGACCGGAGGCGTCGCGCCGGCGCGGGCGCGCCGCCCCTGAACGCGCGGCTGGATCAGGCCGCACGCCAGCGAGAGGAGAAACAGGCCGATGGCGAGGAGCCACCAGGCGGCGCCGAGAAAACTCAGGATCGTCAAACTCATCCATCCATTCCGGGCGCTCGCCCCGCGCAGGGCGCAAGACGTTCTGGCCTCATGAAAGCATCACGCTCATTCATTTTCTGTATTGTTCCGTGATCTCAAAGCAGAGACCAGCCATGCCCACGCCGATCAGCCTCGCCGAGAAGGATTTGAAGCGCATTGATTCGGTCCGGACTTCGCGAACAGGGTCGTCGTCGCAGCTGGAAACCTGCAAGTGAGCGCTTTACAGCATTTTGACGAAAAAATCGCCATAGGCGAAAATGCGGATCGTCGCCGCGCCACGCCGGCGGCTTCTCCTGCGCGCCGGAGCCCATGCCCGAACTGCCCGAAGTCGAAACCGTCCGCCGCGGGCTCGAGCCTGCCCTCGTCGGCGCGCGCATCCTCGCCGTCGAGCAGCGGCGCGCCGACCTGCGCTTTCCCTTTCCCGAGCGCTTCACTGAGCGCCTCGCCGGCCGCGCCGTGACGGCGCTGCGGCGGCGGGCGAAATATCTCGTCGCCGAGCTCGACGACACCAACGCCCTGCTCATGCACCTTGGCATGTCCGGCTCGTTCCGCATCGAGGCGGCGGGCGCGGCGAAGCACCTGTCGCCCTGCGGGCCGGCGAAAGCCGAGGCCCACGACCATGTCGTCTTCAGCCTCTCGACGGGCGGACGGATCATCTACAACGACCCGCGCCGTTTCGGCTTCATGCAGATCGCGGCGCTTGAGGACGTCGAGGCGCACCCGTTGTTTCGCCGCCTCGGCCTCGAGCCGCTCGGCGGCGGGCTCGACGGCGCGGCGCTGGCGCGCCTGTTCGCGGGCAAGGCGACGGCGCTCAAGCCGGCGCTGCTCGACCAGAGCCTGATCGCCGGGCTCGGCAACATCTATGTCTGCGAGGCGCTGCACCGCGCCGGCCTCTCGCCGAACCGCGCCGCCGGAACATTGGCGCTGAAGTCCGGCGCTCCCGCCGCCGGGGCGCGCCGCCTCGCGGCGGCGATCCGCGACGTGCTCGAGGAGGCGCTCGCCGCCGGCGGCTCGTCGCTGCGCGACCACCGCCAGGCCGACGGCTCGCTCGGCTATTTCCAGCACAGCTTCCGCGCTTACGGCCGGGAGGGCGAGCCCTGCCCGACGCCGGGCTGCGCCGGGTTCATCAGGCGGATGGCGCAGGGCGGCCGCTCGACCTTCTACTGCGCCGCCTGCCAGAGGTGAGCGCGCGTCAGCGCGTCGTCGTCGCCGGCGCCGGAGAGGCGGCTGCGGCCACCTTGACCGGCGTCGGCTGCGCGGAGCCGAGCACGACGACCTTCGAGCCGATGTGCGTGCGGTTGTAGAGGTCCATCACGTCCTGATTGACCATGCGGATGCAGCCCGAGGACACGCTCTGTCCGATCGTCCAGGGCTCGTTGGTGCCGTGGATGCGATAGAGCGTGTCCTTGTTGCCCTGATAGAGATAATGCGCGCGCGCGCCGAGCGGATTGCTGGGGCCGCCGGCCATGCCGAGGCCGCTCTGCAACTGGGCCATCTGCTTCGTGAGCTCGGGCCGGCGATCCAGCATCTCCTTCGGCGGATACCAGTCCGGCCATTCCTGCTTGCTGTTGATCGTCGCGTCGCCGGACCAGGCGAAGCCCTCGCGGCCGACGCCGACGCCGTAACGCATCGCCGTGCCGCCCTGCTCGACGAGATAGAGATAATGCGCCGCCGGATCGATCACCACCGTGCCCGGCGCCTCCTTGCCGGAATAGGCGACGCGGGCGCGCCGGAACGCCGGCTGGAGATCGGCCTGCTTGACCGCCGGCACCGTGAATTTGCCGTCCTTCGCCTCGCCGTACATCGTGCTGAAATCGCCGGCGGGGCCAAGCGAGGCGCCGGCTCCGGAATCGCCGGAGGCGGGAGCGGGCGCGGGAACGGCGGAGGCCACGGGACCCGGCTGGCTGCCGACGCAGCCGCCTAGAGCAAGCGCCGTCGCGGAGGCGGCGAGCATGAGAGAGCGGCGGATGGGGAGTGTCATGGCGCGATCACGGAGGTTGAGGATGGGGGCGAGGACGCACCCTAAAAGAGAACCTGCGCGGCCGATATGGCGAATAGGCAACGGTCAGGAAATCTTTAACCGTGATTTCGCCGCCGCGCCGCCATCTTTCCCGCGATACGGGCTTGCAATCCGCAAACTTCGATATATCTTTTTGTTCGATATATCGAGATAGGATCGATATTGAACGAAAGAAATCACATGAGATGTCATCCCTTTTTCCACGCCTTCTCCCGCGGCGAGGACTGGGGCCGGCGCGAGCCTCCCTTCGCGCGCGGCTTCGGACGGCGCGGCCCGGACTTCGACGGCGGCCCGAAGGGCGGCCCCTTCGGCGGCCCCGGCCGCCGGCGCATGTTCGACCAGGGCGATCTCCGCTTCGTCGTGCTGAAGCTGATCGCCGACAAGCCTTCGCACGGCTATGAGATCATCAAGGCGATCGAGGAGCGCGTCGGCGGCGCCTACGCCCCGAGCCCCGGCGTGATCTATCCGACGCTGACCCTGCTCGAGGAGATGGGCGCGATCGCCGTCTCGCAGACCGACGGGCCGCGCAAGCTCTACGCCGTCACGCCCGAGGGCGAGGCGACGCTGCGCGACAAGGAGAAGGAGGTCGAGGCGATCTTCGCCCGCATGGAGGACGCGCGCGCGCGCCACGGCGGCGGGCCGGCCCCGCAGATCCTGCGCGCGATGGAGAATTTTCGCACGGCGCTGCGGCTGCGGCTTTCGCGCGGACCCCTGAGCGCAGACGAGGTCGCGCGGCTCGCGGCGATCCTCGACGAGGCGGCGAAAGGCGTCGAGAACGCCTGAGGCGACGCCCTTCCCGCTCGCGGCTCAGCCCGGAAAGAGAAAGGCGAGGGCGGCGCGGATGCGCTCGAGCGGCGGCTCCGGCGTCCCGTCGGGCCCGGCCTCGGGCAGCGCGAAGGCGCGGCCCGTGATCGTCTCGAAGATGCGGATATAGGTCGCCGCCGCCTCGAGGATCGTGCGCTCGGGGATCGGCGGGACCTCGTCGCGATAGGGGTCGCAGCGGGCGCTGACCCAGTTGCGGATGAAGTCCTTGTCGAGGCTGTCGGGCGGCGCGCCGGCGGCGAAGCGCTCCGGATAGACGTCGGCGAGCCAGAACCGGCTCGAATCGGGCGTATGGATCTCGTCGGCGAGGATGAGATGGCCTTCGACGTTGAAGCCGAACTCATACTTCGTGTCGGCGAGGATCAGGCCGCGCGAGGCCGCAAGCTCCCGGCCGCGCGCGAACAGGGCGAGCGCCTTCTGCGAGATGTCCTCCCACTGGCGCGGCGTGAGCAGGCCGCGCTCGAGTATCTCCTGCGCGCCGAGCGGGGCGTCGTGATCGCCGTGGCCCGCCTTGGTGGTCGGCGTCAGGATGGTCTGCGGCAGCTTCTCGTTCGGCCGCAGCCCGTCGGGGAAGTCGATCCCGTACATGCGGCGCGCGCCGGCCTTGTACATGGTCAGGATCGAGGTCGCCGTCGAGCCGGCGAGATAGTCGCGCACGACGATCTCGACCGGCGCCATCTCCAGCCGCTCGACGATGACGACGTTGGGGTCCGGATTGGCGCGCACATGGTTCGGGCAGAGGTCAGCCGTCGCCTCGAACCAGAAGCGGGCGATCTCGGTCAGCACCTGCCCCTTGAAGGGAATCGCCGCGAGATTGCGGTCGAAGGCGCTGACCCGGTCGGTGGCGATCAGCACGCGACGCCCGTCCGCGAGATCGTAGTTCTCGCGCACCTTGCCGCGATAGAAATTCGGCAGCTCGGGAATGAAGGCGTCCGGCAGGACATAGCCGGCGTAGGGCGCGAGCGCGTCGGCGTCGATCCGGGTCTCGCTCATGGCGGCGCTCAGGCGCTTTCCCTGGCCCGCACGGCGCGCTTGCGGTCGTTGGGGTCGAGATGGAGCTTGCGCAGGCGGATCGACTTCGGCGTCACCTCGACGAGTTCGTCGTCCTCGATATAGGCGAGCGCCTTCTCGAGGGTCATCTTGATCGGCGGGGTGAGGCGCACCGCCTCGTCCTTGCCGGCGGCGCGGATGTTGGTGAGCTGCTTGCCCTTCAGCACGTTGATCTCGAGGTCGTTCTCGCGCGTATGCTCGCCGACGATCATGCCGCGATAGACCTTCCAGCCGGGCTCGATCATCATCGGCCCGCGGTCCTCGAGCTTCCACATCGCGTAGGCGACCGACTCGCCGTTGTCGTTGGAGATCAGGACGCCGTTGCGCCGCCCGGAGATCTCGCCCTTGTACGGGGCGTAGCTGTGGAACAGGCGGTTCATGATCGCCGTGCCGCGCGTGTCGGTGAGCAGTTCGCCCTGATAGCCGATGAGCCCGCGCGTCGGCGCGTGGAAGACGAGGCGCTGGCGCGCGCCGCCCGAGGGGCGCATCTCGATCATCTCGGCCTTGCGCTCGGCCATCTTCTGCACGACGACGCCGGAATATTCCTCGTCGACGTCGATGACGACCTCCTCGATCGGCTCGAGCAGGGTCTTGCCGTCCTCGCCCTTCTGCAGCACGACCTTCGGCCGCGAGACGGAGAGCTCAAAGCCCTCGCGGCGCATGGTCTCGATCAGGATGGCGAGCTGGAGCTCGCCGCGGCCGGAGACGACATAGGAATCCGAGCCGGGCGAATCCTCGATCTTCAACGCGACGTTGCCCTCGGCCTCCTTGTAGAGGCGGGCGCGGATGACGCGGCTCGTCACCTTGTCGCCCTCGGTGCCGGCGAGCGGGGAGTCGTTGACCGAGAAGGTCATGGAGAGCGTCGGCGGGTCGATCGGCTGCGCCTGCAGCGGCTCCGTGACTTCCGGCGCGCAGAGCGTGTCGGCGACGTTGAATTTTTCAAGCCCCGCGATGGCGACGATGTCGCCGGCCTCGGCCTCCTCGATCGGCGCGCGCTCGATGCCGCGGAAGGCGAGGATTTTCGAGACGCGCCCCTGCTCCAGCACCTTGCCGTCGCGGTCGAGCACCTTCACCGCCTGGTTCGGCTTGACCGAGCCGGCGAAGACGCGGCCGGTGATCAGGCGGCCGAGATAGGGGTTCGCCTCGAGCAGCGTGCCGAGCATGCGGAAGCCGCCCTCCTCGACCTTCGGCTCGGGGACGTGCTTCAGCACGAGGTCGAACAGCGGGCCCATGCCGTCCTTCGGGCCGTCGGGGTCCTCGGCCATCCAGCCCTGCTTGGCCGAGCCGTAGAGGATCGGGAAGTCGAGCTGCTCGTCGCTCGCGTCGAGCGCGGCGAAGAGGTCGAACACCTCGTTGACCACCTCGGTCACGCGGGCGTCGGGCTTGTCCACCTTGTTGACGGCGACGATCGGCCGAAGGCCGATCTTGAGCGCCTTGCCGACCACGAACTTGGTCTGCGGCATCGGCCCCTCGGCGGCGTCGACGAGGACGATGGCGCCGTCGACCATGGAGAGGATGCGCTCCACCTCGCCGCCGAAATCGGCGTGGCCGGGCGTGTCGACGATGTTGATGCGCGCGTCCTTCCAGGCGATCGAGGTCGCCTTGGCCATGATGGTGATGCCGCGCTCCTTCTCGAGGTCGTTCGAGTCCATCACGCGCTCGGCGACGCGCTGGTTCTCGCGGAAGGCGCCGGACTGCTGCAGCAGCCGGTCGACGAGCGTCGTCTTGCCATGGTCGACGTGGGCGATGATGGCGATGTTGCGCAGCTTCATTGTGTCTGATCGAATCCGTCGAAAATGCGATAGGGGCCGTCGGCGCGCCGGCGAGGCCGGGCGCCGCGGCCCTTTCCGCCCGACGCCCGCCAAGGGGCGCAGTCAGGGTTTCCCAGCGTATTGCGACGCAATATAACAGAAAATCCCGTCCGGGAACATGGAATCGCCGGCGCCCCTTCCTACCCCAAAGCGCGCGCCGGCGCGAGACGATCGGACGCCTATGGACGCGCTCACGCTTTTCGGACTTTTCGCCGTCACGGCCATGCTGGTGTGCTACGCCCTCGAAGCGCGAAGCCGCTGGTTCATTCTCGCCTTCGCCGGCGCCTGCGCGCTCGGCTCGATCTATGGCTTCCTGCAAGGCGCCTGGCCGTTCGGCCTCGTCGAAGGCGTGTGGAGCTTCGTCGCGCTGGCCCGCTTCATGAAAGCGAATGAAGGGACGGCCTGACGCCGCGTCGCCCGTCGTCGTCGCGCGGCGCAGCCTTGTCGCGGGAGACGCCCGAAAAGACGCGCCCCCGGGAGGGAGCCATGAAGCGCGACACCCGCGCCGTCGTCGTCATGGGCGTCTGCGGCTGCGGCAAGAGCTGCGTCGGCGCGGCGATGGCGCAGCTTTGCGGCGGGCGCCGGTCGCGGCGCTCGCCGCGAGCGCCGCCGCGTGGCTGCGCGCCTCTTGCGAAGCGGCGGACGCCGGCCTCGCCCGAGGCAGATGAGCCATGGGCGAGCCGTCGCACGACGCCGACGCCATACTCGAGCGCTCACTCGCCGACGAGGCGCGGCGGCGCGAAGCCGCCGCGGCCGGGGCCCGGGCCGAGGACGGCGCGGCGGTCGGCGATCGCCTGACGCGCCTGCGCCAGCGCGAGGTTCGCGGCGGCGGCGCGGGCCGCGGCCGCCGCATGGTTCCAGTCATGGGCGAGCGCGCGCTCGAGGATGGCGTCGGCGTCGCGCTCGAGGGCGTCGAGCGCCTCGGGCTTTTGCGCCTGCCGCGCGGCGCGCATGATGGCGAGAAGGGCGGCGAGGATCTCGTCGATCTCGCCGCCGCGCTGGCGGCGGAAGCGCGCGGCGAGCGCCGCCCCGGCGGCGCCGAGCGTGCTCGCCAGCATGGCGCCGACGTAGATGAAGTCGCTGTATTTATCGAAGAAGGTCTGCTCCTCGTCGTCGAGATAGGCGAGCGCGCCGGGATGGGCCGGCGGCGTCGCGCCCTTGTCGGTCGAGGGCGGCTCGATGCGGTTGGCGAGCGGCTCGCGCAGGGCGAGCGAGGGACGGGCCGACAGGAACAGCTCGGTCAGCTCCGAAACGACGTCATTGTCGAGGCTGTGGCGGGCGATCAGCCGCGTCGAGACGCCGAGCGTGTCGAAGCTCTCAGCCGGCTTCGGGATCGCGCCGCCGAAGGCGCCGCGCAGCACCTCGACCGACTCGAAGTTGGGCAGGCGCTGGGCGATCGCCTCCGCGTCGGGGATCGGGATGAACACGGGCGGCCCGCCGCCGGCCGCGGCGACGGCGGCGACCGCCGCGTCCATGCCCTGCGCGCCGGGCGTGTCGATGAGGAGGGCGGCGTCGGCCTCGTGACGGGCCAGCGTCTCGCCGAGCTCGCCCGGCGCGACGAACACGCGGCGCACGGCGGCTGGAGACACGTCGTATTGCTCCAGCGCCGCGTCGAGCAGCGACTGCCCGCCATGCCGTCCGGCGCGCACCGTCTCGACCACCGCGACGCGCTTGCCCCTGAGATCGGCGACCTGGCGCAGCGCGGAATTGGCCGGAGCCATCAACACGGCGGCGTTGCGCCGCATGATCAGCACCGTCTGGCCGGCGGCGGGCAGCGCGACGTCCGCGCGCACCACGGCGAGGTCGACGCGCTCCTCCTCGAAGGCGCGCGCGCTCTCGGCGAGCGAGTCGACGGGAAAGAGCTTCAGCCGCACGCCGCTGCGCTCCTGCGCGAAATCATGCGTCGCGGCGACGAGCACGTCCCTATCGTCGCCTTCGCGGGTCACGGCGACGCGCAGCACGACGGGGCGCTCGTAGAAGTAAAGCGCAAGGCCCGCCGCGCCGACGAGCAGCGCCGCGGCGGCGGCGGCGATCAGGACGAAGCGGGTCGGCATCGCGGTCCTCCCCCGGCTCTTCAGGCGCCCGGCTCGCGCGGCGGAGCGCCTTCGCCCGCCGATGCGGCCTCGCCCGCGGAGCCGCCGCCGAAGACGGCGCCGATCATGACGAGGCAGGGCCCGGACGGAGCGAGCCTCGCGCCGAGCTCCGCGAGGTCGGCGAGCGTCCCGGCCGCGCGCCGCTCGTCGGCGCAGGTCGCGCGCTCGACGATGAGCGCCGGCGCGGCGGGGTCGGCGCCATGGGCGAGCAATTTTTCGCGCAGCGCGCCAAGCATCCGGGCGCCCATGTAAACGACGCTGGTCGCGCCCGGATCCGCGAGCGCGCTCCAGTCGAGGTCTTCGGGCAGGCGCCCGTCGCGGCCGTGGGCGGTGACGAACTGCAGCCGGCGCGCCCGCGCCCGCTCGGTGAGCGAGATTTTCAGCGACGCGGCAGCGCCGAGCGCGGCGGTGACGCCGGGAACCACCTCGACCGGCACGCCGGCCGCGTCGAGGGCGGCGATCTCCTCGGCGGCGCGGCCGAACACCATCGGGTCGCCGCCCTTGAGGCGCACCACCCGTTCGCCGGCCTGCGCCAGGGCGATCATCCGCGCGACGATCTCGTCCTGCTTGCAGGAGGGACGATAGCCGCGCTTGCCGACCGGAATCTTGCGCGCCTCGCGCCGCGCCATGTCGAGGATCTGCGGCGCGACGAGATCGTCGTAAAGGATCACGTCGGCGCCCTGCAGCAGCCGCAGCGCCTTCAGCGTCAAAAGCTCGGGATCGCCCGGCCCGGCGCCGACGAGAGCGACGCTCCCGACGCCGCGCCGCTCGCCGGCGCGGGCGCAGGCGAGCAGCGCGTCGAACTCGTCGGCGCGCGGCGCGGCGCCCGAGAAGACGCGGTCGTTGAAGCGGTCCCAGAAGCGTCGGCGCAGCTCGGGCTCGGGCCGAAGCGCCTTGAGCGGAGCGCGGAAAGCCTGCGCGGCGCGCGCCCAGTCGCGCAGCCGCGCCGGCAACAGCGCCTCGATGCGGCCGCGCAGCGCCTGCGCGAGGATCGGCGAGGCGCCCGCCGTCGAGACCGCGACGACGACCGGCGCGCGCTCGACGACCGCGCCGAACTGGAAATCCGAGGCCGCCGGCTTGTCGATCACATTGCAGGGAACTCCCCGTGCGCGGGCGGCGTCCTGAAGGCGGCGCGCCGCCTCGAGGTCGGCGCAGTCGGCGACGACGAGCGCGGCGCCGTCGAGATCGCCCTCGACGAAGGGGCGGCGCAGCAGCCGCACGGACGGGCGGCGTCGGGCGAGGTCGACGAGGCCGTCGCAGGGGGCGGAGTCGACCACGTCGACATGGGCGCCGGCGGCCTGCAGCAGCTCGGCCTTCCACAGCGCCGCGTGCGAGCCGCCGGCCAGCGCGACGCGCCGTCCGGACAGCGCGAGGAACGCCGGCAGCAGCGGCAGGTCGCCGATCAGCGGCGCCGCGGCCGCCTCCGGCCCGTCGGCGCCGCCGCTGGCCAAGGCGGGCGCCTCATTATAGGGTTGCGTCATCGTCCTGACCGAGCGTTCGCCGGGCCGACCGCTTCATGGCACATTCCTGCGACGGCGCATCCCTTGGCGAACCCTTCCAATTCCATTCCCGCTCCAGACGCCGGCGAGGCGAGACGCGCGCCGGCCCGCGATCCTAGCAGCGCCCGCCGCCCTCGCGCCAGCGTCGCGGTTTTCGCGCGCGCGTCGATCTTCTTGCTCGCCGCGTCCTCATGCGTCGTTCCCTGCCGGGCGGAGGAACCGTTCACGCCGAATTTCTCCGATCCCCAGGCGCGGCTCGAAAAGCCCGACCTTGGCGCAAGACAAAGCCTGCGCTTCATCGCCGACGACGATTTCCCGCCATTCCATTCCGCCGCGCCGGGCGGCGGGCTCGCGGGCTTCGACGTCGACCTCGCACGCGCCGTCTGCGAGACGCTGAAGCTCTCATGCACGATTCAGGCCCGCCGCTACGACACCTTGCGCGAAACGCTCGAAAAGGGCGAGGCCGACGTCATTCTCGGCTCGATCCGCGTCGACGCGAAATCGCGCGAGACGCTCGACTTCTCGCAGCCCTACGCCCGCGCGCCGGCGCGTTTCGCCAGGCTGCGCCAGAGCCCGCTCGTCGAGGCGACGCCCGAAACGCTGCGCGGCAAATTCGTCGGCGTGATCGCCAAAAGCGCGCATGAGGCCTATCTCGCCGATTTCTTCAAGGCCGCGACGCGCAAGCCCTATCCTTCCCTCGAGGCGCTGACCGCGGCGCTGAAGGCGGGCGAGATCGACGTCGCCTTCGCCGACGGAACCGCGCTGAGCTTCTGGCTGCAGAGCGGGGACGGCCAGTGCTGCGCCTTCTCCGGCGGGCCCTATCTCGAATCGCGCTACTTCGGCGAGGGAATCGCCTTCGCCCTGAAGAAGGACGATCCGGCGCTGCGGCAGGCGCTCGACTACGCGCTGGCGCAGCTTTTCGCCAGGGGCGTCGCCGCCGACCTCTACCTGAAATATTTCCCCGTCAACGTCTATTGAGGCGCCTTCAAAGATAGGCGGAGAGCTCCTTCGCCACGTCGGCGGCGGGGCGCTCCAGATTGAGCGCGCCGATGAAGCGGCCCTCCCGGTCCATCAGATAGACGACGCCGGTGTGGTCCATGGCGTAGCCGCCCGAGGCGTCGGGCGGATTCTTGCGGTAATAGGCGCGGAACGCCCTGGCCGCGGCGCGGATCTCGCCGTCCGTCCCGGTCAGCCCGACGATGCGCGGATCGAAGCTCGACAGATAGTCCTTAAGCGCTTCCGGCGTGTCGCGCTCGGGGTCGACGGTGACGAACAGGGCGCCGATCTTCGCGTCCTTCCCCAGCGCCGCGAAGGCCGAGGAGATTTGCGCCAGCGTCGTCGGGCACACGTCCGGGCAATGCGTGTAGCCGAAGAAGACGAGATGGGGCTCGCCCTTCAGGCCGGCGTCGGAGAAGCGCGCGCCCTGCGTCGTCGCGAGATCGAAGGGCGCGCCGATCGCGGCCGCGCCGGCGGCGCGCTCGGGGCCCCGGCTCAGCACATAGGCCCCGGAGATGACGAGGCCGAGGCCGAAAAGGCCGAGGATCAGCAGGAGGGAGCGGGTCGCCGCGGTCATTCGCGCTCCACTAGCAGATCGCGCGGCGCCCTCCAAGCGCCCGCGCTCCCCGCTCGCGGTCCGGCTTTCCCTTGGCGATCGGAAGGCTTGCACCTATCTTGGCCCCGAAACGCGCCCGCCGCGCCGTCTCGCGCGCCCGCTGGAGCAAACCTCTTCGCTCGAGGACATCATGGCCGACAAAATTCCCGTCACCGTGCTCACCGGCTATCTGGGCGCAGGCAAGACGACGCTGCTGAACCGCATCCTGACCGAGGACCACGGCCATAAATTCGCGGTGATCGTCAACGAGTTCGGCGAGATCGGCATCGACAACGAGCTCGTCGTCGGCGCCGACGAAGAAATCTTCGAGATGAACAACGGCTGCGTCTGCTGCACGGTGCGCGGCGACCTCATCCGCATCATCGAGGGGCTTTTGAAGCGCAAGGGCAAGTTCGACGCGATCATCGTCGAGACGACCGGCCTCGCCGATCCGGCGCCCGTCGCGCAGACCTTCTTCGTCGACGCCGACGTGCGCGAGGCGGCGCGCCTCGACGCTGTGGTGACCGTGACTGACGCCAAGTTCCTCACCGCGCGGCTCGCCGACGCGCCGGAGGCCAAGAACCAGATCGCCTTCGCCGACGTCATCATCCTCAACAAGACCGACCTCGTCGCCCCCGACGAGCTGCGGGAAGTCGAGGAGCGCATCCATGCGATCAACCCCTACGCCAAGATCATCAGGACGAAGAAGTGCGACGCGCCGATCGCCGAGGTGCTGAACCGCAACGCCTTCGACCTCGACCGCATCCTGTCGCTCGAGCCGCAGTTCCTCGAAACGGACGAGGCGCATGAGCATGGCCACGAGCATGACCATCACGATCATGATCATCATGGCCATGACCACCATCACGACCACGACCACGATTGCGGCGGCGCGCAATGCGCGCATCCCTCGCACCAGCGCGGCGGGAAGGGGCTGAAGCATTTCCACGACGAGGACATGCAGTCGATCTCGCTGGCCATCGACGGCGACGTCGATCCCGACAAGTTCATGTCGTGGATCAACGAATTCATCCAGAAGGAGGGCGGCTCGATCCTGCGCTCGAAGGGCATCCTCGCGCTCAAGGACGAGCCGAAGCGCTTCGTCTTCCAGGGCGTGCACATGATCATGGACGGCGACCTGCAGCGCGACTGGAAGGCGGACGAGCCGCGGCGCAGCCGCATCGTGTTCATCGGCCGCAACCTCAAGGAGGACGAGATCCGCTCGGGCTTCCTCGCCTGCGCCGCCTGAGGCGCGCATGAGCCGAGAGAAGCGATGAGCATGGCCGAGGCCCCGGCGCGCCCCTCCCTCTCCTCCCTCGTGACGGCGTTCGACGCCGGCGCCGAGGTCGTCGGCTGCGCCTTCCTCGGCGACGCGCCGGCGCTGGCGCTCGCCGACGGCTGCGTGCTGCTCGCCGGCCCGGGCGCGCCGCGCCGCGTCGAGACCCATCCCGGGAGCGCGGTCCTCGTCGCCGCCGCCGCGCCCGGCCGCCTGCTGACCGGCGGCGACGACGGGCGGGTGGTCGAGACGCGGGCGGACGGATCGAGCGTCGAGCTCTACGCCGCTCCGAAAAGCGCGTCAGGCAAATGGATCGACGCGCTCGCCGCGCGGGCCGACGGCGCGAGCGCCTGGTCGAGCGGCAAGAACGTCTTCGCCCGCGACGCGAAGGGCGAGACGAAGACGCTCGCCGCGCCCTCGAGCGTGCGCGGCCTCGCCTTCATGCCGAAGGGCTACCGGCTCGTCGTCTCCCATTACAACGGCGCGAGCCTGTGGTTCCCCAACGCCGCCGCGCCGCCCGAGGAGCTGTTCTGGAAGGGCTCCCACCTCGAGACGACCGCTTCGCCCGACGGGCGCTTCGTCGTGACCGCGATGCAGGAGAACGCGCTGCACGCCTGGCGCGTCTCCGACGCCAAGGACCTGCGTCTTGCGGGCTATCCGGGCAAGCCGCGCTCGATGTCCTGGTCGCATGACGGCGGCTGGCTCGCGACGTCGGGCGCCGAGGCCGCCATCGTCTGGCCGTTCAGCGCCAAGGACGGCCCGCTCAACAAGGCGCCGCGCGAATATGGGCTGATGTCCGCCAAGGTGACCGTCGTCGCCTTCCATCCGAAAAGCCCGATCCTCGCGCAGGGCTACGAGGACGGCGCGGTCCTGCTCTGCCGGCACGTCGACGGCGCCGAGCTTCTGGTGCGCCCGGGCGAGGCGGGAGAGGACAAGGGCGTCGCCGCGCTCGCCTGGGACGCGGCGGGGCGCAATCTTCTCTTCGGGACGCGGAGCGGCGCGGCCGGCCTCCTCGCGATGCCGGGCTGAGGGGTCGACGCCGCGAGGCTGCGGGACGGAGCGATGCTGCGCGCGAGGCTCGGACTTTTCATCGGCCTGACGACCGGGCTCGCCGCGTCGCAGATCCCCGAATACGCCCAGCAGTACCGCCAGCGCCTCGGCGGCGCGATCGACGAACTGCAGACGATCGTCTCCGCCTTCGACGCCGACAGCGCGCGCTACGGCCTGACGCAGCGCGAGGGCGTCGCGCGGCTGCTCTCGAGCGAGGACGCCTTCGTGCGCGGGCGCGGCGACCAGATGGAGGAGATCGTCGCCCGGCTCGCCAGGCTCGCGCGGGCCAACCAGAAGATCGCGCAGTCGGGCCCGGTCGGCCGTCTCGCGGCGCTGGCGCAGAATTTCGACCCGCAGATCGGCGCGCGGGCCTATGAAAGCTTCGAGCCGGCCGTCCCCGTCACGGGCGAAGGCTTCGCGCTCGGCGGCCTCGGCTTCCTCGCCGGCTTCTCGCTATGGTCGATCCTGACGGCGCCGTTCGGGCGCGGCAAGAGGCGCGCGCCGGCGCGCGTCTGAGACGCCGAAAAAGGAGGCTGGCGTGAGTCCCAACGTTCTCTCCATCGCCGGCTCGGATCCGAGCGGCGGCGCCGGCGTCCAGGCCGACCTCAAGACCTTCGCCGCCCTGCGCTGCTACGGCATGGCGGCGCTCACCGCGCTGACCGCGCAGAACACGCAAGGGGTCCGCGCCGTCCATCTGGCGCCGCCCGGGTTCGTCGGCGAAGAGATCGACGCGATCTTCGAGGACGTCGAGGTCGCCGCCGTCAAGATCGGCATGCTCGGCTCGGCGCAGATCGTCGAGGTCGTGGCGGAGCGGCTCGAGCGCTTCTCCCCGCCCTTCGTCGTGCTCGATCCGGTGCTCGCGGCGACGAGCGGCGACGCGCTGGCCGAAGGCGGCGTCGAGCAGGCGATCGTCGAGCGCCTGTTTCCGCTGGCGAGCCTCGTCACGCCCAATCTTTTCGAGGCGCGAAAACTCGCCGGCATGGAGCGGCCGCTCGGCGCCGCCGACATGCGCGAGGCCGCCGACCGCCTGCTGCGGTTAGGCGCGAAGGCCGCGCTCGTGAAGGGCGGCGACCTCGCCGGCGAGACGAGCGAGGACTTCTTCCTCGACGCCGACACGGAGGAGATTCTCTCGGCGCCGCGCGTAAAAACGCGCAACACGCATGGCACGGGCTGCACGCTGTCGTCGGCGATCGCCGCCTTCCTCGCGCGCGGCGCGCCGATGCTGGAGGCGATCGTCTCCGCCAAGGCCTATGTCACCGGCGCGCTCAAGGGCGCCGACGCGCTGCGGGTCGGACGCGAGGGCGGCCGCGGGCCGCTCGATCATCTCTTCGCTCTGCGCGTCAAGGCGTGAGCGCGGCTCAAAGCCGGTCCAGCGTCGCGACGTCGCGCGCGCCCTCGAAGAATGCGTCCAGCGCCTCGCCGAAGACGCTCTCCCCTTCCGAGGCCCGCGCGAACAGCGTCATCGACGAGAAGAATTTGCGGTCGTCCGGCGCGCCGAAGATCTCGCGCGCCGTGCGGCCGGCATGCGCGTTGACGAGCCGCGCGCACGCCCGCAGCCGCGGCCCGAGGACGTCGTGGCGGAGATAGGCTTTCGCCTCGGCGAGCCCGGAGATCGCGTAGCGCCGCGACATGGCGCTGAGGCCGAGCCCGGCGAGCTGCGGAAAGACGAACCACATCCAGTGGCTCGTCTTGCGCCCACGCGTGAGCTCGGCCATCGCCTCCTCGACGACGCCGCGCTGCGCGGCGACGAAGCGCTCGAGGTCGTAAGGATCGTCTTCACGCGCCATGGCCCCCTCCTCCTCGCCGGTTGACAGCCCGTCCGCCAGCGGCCACCTGATGCGGCCATGACCGCTTCAGCTCCAGTCCCCGAGGCCGCCGATCCGGTGGCGCGCCGGCGCACCTTCGCCATCATCTCGCACCCCGACGCCGGCAAGACCACGCTGACCGAGAAGCTGCTCCTTTTCGGCGGCGCGATCCAGCTCGCCGGCGAGGTGCGCGCCAAGGCCAACCGCCGCCAGACCCGCTCCGACTGGATGGGCATCGAGCGCGAGCGCGGCATCTCGGTCGTGACCTCCGTCATGACGTTCGAATATGGCGGCTGCGTCTACAACCTCCTCGACACGCCGGGCCATGAGGATTTCTCCGAGGACACCTACCGCACGCTGAGCGCGGTCGATTCCGCGATCATGGTGATCGACGCGGCGAAAGGCATCGAGGCGCGCACGCGAAAACTGTTCGAGGTGTGCCGGCTGCGCGACATCCCGATCCTGACCTTCGTCAACAAGCTCGACCGCGAGACGCGCGACCCCTTCGAGCTCATCGACGAGATCGAGAAGACGCTCGCTCTCGACGTCTCGCCGATGACCTGGCCGCTCGGCGCCGGACGCTCGTTCAAGGGCACCTACGATCTTTACGCCGACCTCGTGCGCCGGATCGACCGCGACGGCGAGCCGCGCCCCGTTTCCGGCCCGGACGATCCCTTCCTGCGCGAGCTTCTGGGGGAAACGGATTTCGCGACCGCGCAGGAGCAGATCGAGCTCGCGCGCATGGGGCTCAAGAGCTTCGACCAGAAGAGCTTCCTCGAGGGCCATCTGACGCCGCTCTATTTCGGCAGCGCGCTGCGCGCCTTCGGCGTGCGCGACCTCATCGACGCGCTGAAGGCCTACGCGCCCGAGCCGCAGGGGCTCGACGCCGCGACGCGGCACGTCGACCCGCGCGAAGAGAAGATGGCCGGCTTCGTGTTCAAGATCCAGGCGAACATGGACCCGAACCACCGCGATCGCATCGCCTTCATGCGCGTGTGCTCGGGGAAGCTGAAGCGCGGGATGAAGGCGCGGCTCGCCCGCACGGGCAAGAACATCGCCCTCAACGCGCCGCAGTTCTTTTTCGCGCAAGACAGACAGCTCGCCGAGGAGGCCTTTCCCGGCGACGTGGTCGGCATTCCCAACCATGGCGCGCTGCGCATCGGCGACACGCTGACCGAGGGCGAGGATCTGACTTTTCGCGGCGTGCCGAGCTTTGCTCCCGAAATCCTCCGGCGCGTGAAAATCGGCGACGCCATGAAGGCGAAGAAGCTGCGCGAGGCGCTCGGCCAGATGGCCGAGGAAGGGGTGGTGCAGCTCTTCCTGCCCAACGACGGCTCGGGCGCCATCGTCGGCGTCGTCGGCGCGCTGCAGCTCGACGTTCTCGCCGAGCGGCTGAAGGCCGAATACGGCCTCGACGCCGGCTTCGAGCAGAGCCGCTTCGAAACCTGCCGCTGGGTGGCCGCTTCGAGCGCCGCCGAGCTCGACAAATTCATCCGCGCCCACCCCTCGGCCATGGCGAGCGACCTCGACGGCGCGCCCGTGTTCATGGCGACCTCGGCCTGGGAGCTGCGCTACGAGCAGGAGAAATGGCCGGAGGCGGCGTTCTCCGACGTGAAGGATTACCAGAAGGCGACGTAGGCGCCGTCTTCTGCGGCTCAGACTTCGGCGGTCTTTTGCAAGCGCGGCCGCGCCCAGGCGGCTTTCGCGAGCGCGTTGTTCAGCATCCTGTCGGCGGCGAAGGACAATGCGATGAGCAGGGCCAGCGCGACAACGAAGCCGAACGCGGAATGGGCGAAGCTCCACTGAACGAGAAGAGGATAATGGAAGATGTAAAGGCCGTAGGAGATCGAGGCCACGACGGCGAAAGGAGCGGGGATCACGGCGAAGATATTCGCCGCCCATTTGCCGACGGGTCCGAAGAACACGACCAGAAGGAGCAGAGCCGTGACGAAATGCCGAAGCGGCAGATAGGGATAGACGCCGGGCATCTGGCGCCCGCCTTGATGGAGAGCGACCGCGCCGGCCGCCACGATGCACAAAGTCGCGAGCCAAAGCAGCGGCGCGCGAATGGCGCCGAGCGTCCGACGTCCGTCGAGATAGGCGTTCGCCGCCATCGCGCCGGCCCACCAGATCAGAAAATACGCCGCCACGAGCGAGAAATGATTGGGCAACAGCGCGAAGCTCACATAGGCTAAGCAGCACGCTGCGCCGATGGCGTGCGTCGTCAAGTTCGGAGCCCGACGCCAGCGGACCATGATGAACGGAAAGGCGATATAGAAGGCGATTTCGTAGGACAGCGACCAGAGCGGCTGGTTGCCGAGATAGGCGTTCGATATGACCCCTGGCTTCAGCGCCGACACGTCCTGCAGGTTAAGCAAGGTCGCGGCCAGTTCGCCGAGGTCGAACCGCTGCGCCAGATCGCCGTTCCACAAGGCGACGATGGTCGATAGAACGATCGCCACGATGAGCGCAGGGTATATGCGCCGCGCCCGCCTGCCGAAATAAGGCTCGGGCTTGTCAATGCGGTAATGTTCGTTCGCGAATATGACAAATCCGCTCAGGATGAAGAAGACCATTACGGCCTCCTGGCCAAAACGGGTCAGAATCTCGATCTTGTTGTTTATGAGATAAGTATGCGCGAGATGGTGAATGACGACATAGACGGCGGCGAACGCCCTCACCGCGTCGAGCGCGGCGACGACGGGCTGGCTCAATTTCGGTCTGCCTAGCGCTTGAGAGCTCTGCATGTACCCGCCTTTCGAAATTCCCGCCGCCTGAATCGGCGGCTGACGTCGACCCGTTCGTCGCCGGGTCTTGACGCTCCATCGTCGCGCATGACAGAAGCGCGTCGTTCAATGCAGCGAAAGTCGCGCCAATTTATCTCTTTTGCAACGCATTAAATTTTGCTTCGGCGCGAAAACGCCGCGTCATGGGCGCGCCGCTCCTGCCCATAGGCCTCCCGAGGCTCGACGAATTTATGGAAAAGCAGGCGCGGGCGGCCGCAGATGAGACGGCTTCGCCGCGCCGCTTCCCCCGCCTTCGCACATCTTCGCCCGCCGCTTTTGTTCACAATCTGTTTTTGACAGCGACGTCGTCTTGACAGACCCCCGCCGACGCTCGCGGAACTTCCGAGGGGGCGCAATTTGGGCGCGGTTGAACAGTTCGCCGCGCCGCGCTGGCGCCTTTGCCGGCGCTGGCGCAGGACGGGCTCGCGCTCGGCGCCGGCATGCTGCTCGCGGAGCGCGGCGCGTCCGGCGCGCTCGATCTCTACGACCGCGAGCGTCTTCATGCGTTGCTCGCCGTCTGCTACGGCGCGCCCCCGGCTGGAGCCGCGCAAAAGCTCGCGCGCGCCGACGCGGTCTATATGTCCGGCGACGCCTGCCTCGCCCATGTCCATCTGGCGCAGCTCGGCCTGCCGCCGATCGACGAGCGCCAGGCCTTCGCCGGCTTCCTCGCCGACCGCCTGCTGAAGGCGGGGCTCGCGCCGGCGGCGCTCGAAAAGGCGCTGGGCCTCGAGCGCGAGGAACGCTTCGGCAAATATGATCCGGACCAGCCGCGCGACGAGCGCGGCCGCTGGACGTCGGGCGGCGCAGGCTCCGCCGACGCCGAGCCGGCCGTCAGGGAGGGCCGCTCGGTCTCGCCCGGCGGCCCCGAGGGCGGCGACAGGAGCGAGGACGAGAAGCTCTATGAGGAGCGCCGCGAGCTCGGCGAGACGACGCCGGAGGAAGACCGCCGTCACGGCCGGCCGATCGACCCGCTGGACACGACGCCTCTCCCCCTCGGCGCGCCGCGGCCGGCGAGCGGACCGAAGCCGGCGACGGGCGGCTTGCCGTCGAAAACGGAGTTTTTGGGAAGCAACCCTCAACCTGGCGGCTCGCGCTGGAACACAGACCTGCCGGGAGGTAAAGCGGAAGCGGAGGCGCTTTTCGAGCAACTTAGAGGCTCAAAACAAAAATTTCACGAGTTCGACGATGCTGGAAGCGAACGTATCTGGACGGAAGATCACTCCGTTCAGCTTCGGATGAAAGCCAATGGCGACATCCGGATCGAACGTCAAATCGATATCGGCGGAAAACAATTCGAGACCATTCATTTCGGTGGAAAGGGTAACCATGATTGACGAACGCGACGCCGACACGCGGAGCTTCATCGCCTCCATACGGCCGAATTGGACTAAAGTGCGCCTTCGGAAAACTTTTTCCCTTGAGATTAAAGAAAGCTCCTTTTCTTGCAGTTCAATCGTCTTCGACGACGATCATTCGTTTCTCTGCGCCGTCGGCTCAAAGGACGTCCAGGAGACGCATGTTGAATATTTCCCATTGCGCTGCAGATTTGCACCGCAAGAGGTTCTGAGCAAATTTGAATTTGTCACCCTCGCCAGCAAGGGCGGCGCATCGGAGCTTGACCGCAAGCTGCGATGGCTGTTCGAGACGCCGACGCTCACGCTCACCGAAATGGTCGAGGAATTCCGGGATGGAATGGCGCCGGACGCCAAGCGCTATCAATTCAGATTCTATAACGGCCTCGTGATCAGCGATCCATACGGCCGAGGCAGTCTGCGCCTGACCGCCATGGACAACCCCATGCCCGATTTCGTCCTCTCCGGCGAATTCGCGTTCGGGCGTGAAGCCTCATAAGCGCACCGACGCAGTCTACAGGTCGGGCGACGCCTGCCTCGCCTACATCCATCTGGTGCAGCTCGGCGCCTCGAAGATCGGCGAGGCGCAGGCTTTCGCCGACTTCCTCGCCGGGCGGTTAATCGAGGCGGGCTCGCCCGGCGGCGCTCCGCAAGGCGCTTGGCTTCAAGCGCAAGGAAGGATTCGGCAAATTCGGCGTACGTCGCGCAAATCCTCGCGGATGGCCTTTTTTCGGATCAGCGGCTTCTTCGCCCGCGCGTCTTCGCCGCGAGACCTCGCCCGCAGATATGATACGGTTCCAGAAACTCCGCGTCTTCGAACATCGCCGTCGAGCCAGCCGACAGTTTTCGCCCATGAGCGAGCGCATCCCCTTTCGACGACGCTCCGCCCCGCCGGACCGCGCGAGCGCGTTCGCCCGCAAATCCGGCTCGCCCCTGGACATTCTCCTGATCTTCCTGCGGCTCGGCTGCTTCTGTTTCGGCGGGCCGATCAGCCATCTGGGCTATTTCCGGACTGAATTCGTCACGCGACGCAAATGGCTGACGGAGCAGGCCTACGCCGATCTCGTCGCCCTGTCCCAGTTCCTGCCGGGCCCGGCCTCAAGCCAAGTCGGCTTCGGCGTCGGCCTCATGCGCGGCGGATTGCCCGGCGGACTGTCGGCGTGGATCGGCTTCACCGCGCCTTCCGCCGTGCTGATGGTCTTCGTCGCCTACGGCGCGAGCGGCGTCGCGGACGCGCCTCTTGGGGCCGGCCTGCTGCACGGCCTCAAGCTCGTCGCCGTCGCGGTGGTGGCGCAGGCCGTCATGGGCATGGCGAAAAGCCTCTGCCCGGACCGGGAGCGCGCCGCGATCGCGACATGCGCGCTGATCGTCATGCTTCTCGCGCCGTCGTCGCTGTTCCAGATCGGCGTGATCCTCGCCGGGGGTCTCGCCGGCCTGCTGCTTCGCCCCGGCGCGAGGCGGGCGGCGGGCGAAGGATTCGCCGCCTTCGTGTCGCGCCGCCTCGGCCTTATCTGCCTCGTCGCCTATTTCGCCTTGCTCGCGCTCGCGTTCATGCCGCTCCCGCCGGGCCCCCTGGCGCTGTTCGGCGCCTTCTATCGCTCAGGCGCCCTGGTGTTCGGCGGCGGCCATGTGGCGCTGCCGCTGCTGCGCGAAGCCGTCGTCGCGCCGGGCTGGGTTTCGGACGGCGCCTTCCTCGCCGGATATGGGGCGGCGCAGGCCGCGCCGGGACCGCTGTTCGCCTTCGCCGCCTATCTCGGCGCGCTCGCGGGCGTGGGCCCAGGCGGGATCGCCGGCGCGGCGATCGCTCTGGCCGCGATCTTTCTGCCCGGCTTCCTCGCTCTTCTCGGCGTTCTTCCGTTCTGGCGGGCGCTGAGCGCGCGGCCCGCGGCGCAAGCGGCGATAAGCGGCGCGAACGCCGCCGTCGTCGGACTGCTCGGCGCAGCGCTCTACGATCCGGTCTGGACCAGCGCCGTGCGAAGCTCCGCGGATTTCGCCGTAGCGGCGACAGGTTTCGTCCTTCTCGCCGTCTGGCGCGCTCCGCCTCTGCTCGTCGTCGCCTTTTCGGCGCTGGCGGGCATGACGATGGGCGCGTCGGGGCGCGTTCTTTGAGCCTTGCGAAGACATGCGGAACATGTTGAAATTCGCCGCCCTTCTTTGCGCCCTCGCCTGCGCGGCCATTCCCGCGCGCCTTCGCGCGCAGCCGGCGCTCGCGCGCGCCGATCCCGCGGGAATCGAAAATTTCCTCGTCATGGAGGTCTGTCTCGACGCTTCCGGCGCCGTCCTGATGGGCGTCACGCCGCTCGATCCCGCCTGCGCGCGGCGACGCAAGCTCACGCCCGGCGACGCGCGCCTGCCCTACCGGATGCGCCAGTTCCAGGGCGTCGAGAGCCGCGGGATCGACGGAGTCGAAACTGTCCTCGGCTCGACCGGCGACGCGCAGAAGATGAACGTTCCGCAGATGCGCCGCGACCGCGAAGGGCGCGAGCGCCTCGTGATCGTGAGCCCCGTCGACCGCGGCGTCGAGGAGGATTGCGGCGCGGCCTTCGCCGCCGCGGCGAAGGCGTGCGAGGACGGATCCTGCAAGGCTGTCTGCCGCCCCGGCGCGCCCTACGCCTACGGCGTCTTCGACTATGTCGAGCCGAACGATTCTCGCGCGAGGTTTTCGCCGGCGCTCAATCCGCACAGGGTCGCCGCGCTCGACGGGCGCCGGCGCCCGGCGGAGGGCTACGACCTCATCGCGACGAGCGCGGACTACGCCTTCATCGCCGGCACGATGGACGGGCATGGGGGCGCGTTCTGGATCGGCCCGCGCTGCGACAGGGCGGACGCCGACAACCCGGAGCGCTTCTCGGACGGCTGGATCCTCGCCCCCGCGCGGGCTCCGCCGCGCGGCGGCTCGGGCGCGACGCTCGCGCGCCTCGCCGCCGTCGGCAGCCCGCTGGTCGTGGGCTCCTCGCGCGCCTGCCCGGCGCGCTTTTCGCGTAGCTACGCCACATGGAGCCGGCAAGACGTGCGCTACGCCGGCGGCGCGAAGCTCGACACGATCGTCTCCTCGCACTACAGCGACGCCGACGCCGCCGGAACGGGACCGGGCGAGGCGCGTCAGATCGAGCGCTTCTATCTGACGAAGGAGCTGGGGCTAGCGCGCTGGGAGGCGTGGAAGCGCGAGGACGCGCCGCCCCGCGCGGGCGGCCCTTCGCCGAAGGCGGCGTCGATCGCGCTGATGCGCTCGGGCCGCTGCAATGTCGCCTTCCCCGGCGCGGCGCTCGACGCCGAGGGCGCCTATGCGGCCGAGTCCGGCGGCCATGTTTTCTACGCCACGGCCTGCGGCGACTACACCAATCTCAAGCCCGAGCCTGAGGGCGGGCCGCTCCTGCCAGCCGGCCTGCCCGGGCTCGACGAATTTTATGGGCCGCCCGCCTCCGCGGGGCGGGAGTGAGGCGGCCTCGACGCTCAGTTCTTCGCCTTGTCGACCAGCTTGTTGGCGCCGATCCACGGCATCATGGCGCGCAGCTTCGCGCCGACCTCTTCGATCGGATGGGCGGCGGCCTTGGCGCGCGTCGCCTTGAACGAGGTCTGGTTGACCTTGTTCTCGAGCATCCAGTCGCGCGTGAACTTGCCGGACTGGATGTCGTCGAGCACGCGCTTCATCTCGGCCTTGGTGGCCGGAGTGACGATGCGCGGGCCGGTGACGTATTCGCCATATTCGGCGGTGTTGGAGATCGAGTAGTTCATGTTGGCGATGCCGCCCTCGTAGATGAGGTCGACGATCAGCTTCACCTCGTGCAGGCACTCGAAATAGGCCATCTCCGGCGCGTAGCCCGCCTCGACCAGCGTCTCGAAGCCGGCGCGGATGAGCTCGACGAGGCCGCCGCACAGCACAGCCTGCTCGCCGAAAAGATCAGTCTCGCACTCCTCGCGAAACGTCGTCTCGATGACGCCGGCGCGGCCGCCGCCGATGGCCGAGGCGTAGGACAGCGCGATGTCATGCGCCGCGCCCGAGGCGTCCTGCGCGATGGCGATGAGGCAGGGCACGCCGCCGCCGCGCTTGTACTCCGAGCGCACGGTGTGGCCCGGGCCCTTGGGCGCGACCATCAGCACGTCGAGGTCCTTGCGCGGCTCGATCAGGTTGAAGTGCACGTTGAGGCCGTGCGCGAACAGCAGCGCCGCGCCCTGCTTGAGGTTCGGCGCGAGGTCCTTCGCGTAGATGTCGCCCTGCAACTCGTCGGGGGTGAGCATCATCACGACGTCGGCCCATTTGGCGGCGTCCGCCACGCTCTTGACCTCGAGCCCTTCGCCCTTCGCCTTCTCGGCCGTGGCGGAGCCTTCGCGCAGGGCGACGCAGACGTCCTTGACGCCGGAGTCGCGCAGGTTCAGCGCATGGGCGTGGCCCTGGCTGCCGTAGCCGACGATGGCGACCTTCTTCGACTTGATGAGATTGAGGTCGGCGTCACGGTCATAATAAACGCGCATGGAGGATGTGCTTTCCTGGTCCCGCCGCACATTCGTGCGGACTTCTTGTCGGGCGCCGCGGCTTTTCGCGCCGGACGCGGTTAATTCCCGAAGGCGCTCGGCCTCATGTCGCCGCCGGCCCGCGCGAGATGGCGGCGACGCCGGTGCGCGAGACCTCGACGAGGCCGATCGGCTTCATGAGGCTGACGAACTGGTTGATCTTCGAGGCCGCGCCGGTGAGCTCGAACACGAAGCTGTCGATCGACGCGTCGACGACGCGGGCGCGGAAGGCGTCGGCGAGGCGCAGCGCCTCCTCGCGGTCCTGCCCTTTGCCCGCCACCTTGATCATGGCGAGCTCGCGCTCGACGGAGTCGCCGCGCAAGGTGAGGTCGGTCACCTTGTGCACCGGGACGAGACGGTCGAGCTGGTGGCCGATCTGCTCGATGGCCGGCGGCGCGCCCGTGGTGACGATGGTGATGCGCGAGAGGTGCTCGCTCTGCGCCACCTCGGCGACGGTCAGGCTCTCGATGTTGTAGCCGCGCCCGGAGAACAGGCCGACGACGCGGGCGAGCACGCCCGGCTCGTTGTCGACGAGCACGGACAGCGTGTGGGTCTCCACATTGGCCTTGCCGGCCGACGAGGAATAGGGCGAGAGCGGCGCGGCGGGCATGGGAAGGGGCGTGGTCACGGCGTTCATTTCTCTCACACCAGCATGCGGCCGGACGCGTCGATCACCGATTCGATGTCGTCCTCGTCGGGCAGCAGCATTTCATTGTGGGCCTTGCCCGACGGAATCATCGGCAGGCAGTTCTCGGTCTTGTCGACGTGGCAGTCGAACACCACGGCGCGGGGAGAGTCGATCATCTCCATGATCGCGTCGTCGAGGCTGTCGGGGTCGGAGCAGCGCATGCCCTGCAGCCCGTAGGCCTCGGCGAGCTTGACGAAATCGGGGAGCGCCTCGGAATAGCTGTGCGACAGCCGCCCGCCGTGCAGCAGCTCCTGCCACTGGCGCACCATGCCCATGTATTCATTGTTGAGGATGAACACCTTGATCGGCAGCCGGTACTGCAGGGCGGTCGACAGCTCCTGGATGTTCATCAGGATCGAGGCTTCACCGGCGACGTCGACGACGAGCGCGTCAGGATTGGCGAGCTGCGCGCCGATCGCCGCCGGCAGGCCGTAGCCCATGGTGCCGAGGCCGCCCGACGTCATCCAGCGGTTCGGCTCCTCGAAGTGGTAGTGCTGCGCCGCCCACATCTGGTGCTGGCCGACCTCGGTCGTGATGAAGGTCTTGCGCCCCTTGCTCAGCTCGTAGAGGCGCTCGATGGCGTATTGCGGCTTGATGACGCTCTGCGAGCGCCGGTAAGCCAGCGACTTGCGCGCCCGCCACGCCTCGATCTCCCTGAACCACGGCGCGAGCGTGCCGGCGTCGGGACGCTCTCCCCTCGCGCGGAAGGCGTCGAGCAGCTGGCGCAGCACATGCGCGCAGTCGCCGATGACGCCAAGGTCGATCTTGACGTTCTTGTTGATCGAGGACGGGTCGATGTCGATGTGGATCTTCCTCGAGCCGGGCGAGAAGGCGTCGAGGCGGCCGGTGATGCGGTCGTCGAAGCGCGCGCCGACGGCGATCATCAGATCGCAGTCGTGCATCGCGTTGTTGGCCTCGAAGGTGCCGTGCATGCCGAGCATGCCGAGCCATTTGTCGCCCGACGCCGGATAGGCGCCGAGCCCCATCAGCGTCGAGGTGATCGGAAAGCCGGTGAGCGCGACGAGCTCGCGCAGCAGGCGCGAGGCCTCGGGGCCCGAGTTGACGACGCCGCCGCCGGTGTAGAAGACGGGCCGCTTCGCGGCGAGCATCAGCGAGACGGCGTGCTCGATCTTCTCGGGATCGCCCGAAAGCTGCGGCTTGTAGGTCTTGTGCTCGATGTGCTGCGGACCGAAATATTCGCCGACGGCGAACTGGACGTCCTTCGGGATGTCGATGACGACGGGGCCGGGGCGCCCGTTCTGGGCGACGTAGAACGCCTCGTGCAGGATGCGCGGCAGATCCTCGACCGAGCGCACGAGATAATTGTGCTTGGTGCAATGGCGCGTGATGCCGACCGTGTCGCACTCCTGGAAGGCGTCCGAGCCGATGAGGTGGGTCGGCACCTGCCCGGTGATGCACACGAGCGGGATCGAATCCATCAGCGCGTCCGTGAGGCCGGTGATGGCGTTGGTCGCGCCGGGGCCGGAGGTGACGAGCAGCACGCCGACCTTGCCCGAGGAGCGCGCATAGCCTTCCGCCGCATGGGCCGCGCCCTGCTCGTGGCGGACGAGGACATGCACGATCTCGTTCTGATGGAACAGCGCGTCGTAGATCGGCAGCACCGCGCCGCCGGGATAGCCGAAGAGCGTGTCGACGCCCTGGTCCCGCAACGCCTCGACGACCATTTCGGCGCCGCTCATCAGATTGGACATCTTCGTCTCCAGACTGCGGCCCGTCTCGCCGCCTCAGGCGGCCCCACGGCGCCGGCCGGGTCGCAAGGCCGGGGCGCGGGCAACAAAAAAGGCCCCTGAAGGGCCTCTTGGACGCGCGCCGGCGGCGGAAGCGGAGCCTAGCTCCGGTTCGTCCTCGGCGCGAAGGGTACGATCAGCGGGAAATCCAATGGGCCGGCCTTCAGAAAATCTCGGGCTGCTATAGACTGCGCGCGCGCGCCGGTCAACGGATTTTCATCTTTCCGACAAACGCGCGCTGCGCCGCGGAAAAATCGCCGCGCGGCCCGAGAACGCCGGCTTGCGCGAAGCCGCCGCGGCGGTCAGGGTCGCCGCATGAGCTCCACCGTTCCCGGCCATGCGCCCGTCCTGCGCCGCCTCACCGCGCGCGCGCTCCTTCTCGGGGACCGCCTCGATCCCGCAGGACTCGAGCGCGCCGACGCCTATTCGACCAATCCCCTCGCCTTCCGCGCCGGAAACGACGGCTTCGTCGCGCTCTACCGCTTCGGCGTCGCGGTGATGATCGGCCTGTCGCCGCTCGAGGAGGACGACGTTCTAACCCTCGTCAAGCTGCGCGTCGTCGGGCCGCACGGGCATGTCGACGACGAGACCGCGACGCTCGCCATCGCGCCGGACGGCGTCGACCGCATCGAGCCGGACGGCCCTATCGAACTGCGCGACGCCTCGCCCGAGCGCCTGCTCGTCGTGTGCGACGCTCTGGCCAAGAGCGTCTCGCTCGGGCGCGACGAGCGCGAGGTGAACGCCGTGTTCGACGTGGTCGAGCCCTTCGCGGCGAGCCTCGCGCGCAGCGGACGCCCGCCGTGGCGCAGGCGCGCCATGCTGAAGCTCATCGGCGACGCGCTGCTCGCGCAGCATCGCGTCTCGGGCCGCGTCGCCGTCGAGGAGAAGCCCGACGTGCTGTGGGACCGCCCGGACCTCGAGCGCCTCTACGCTCGCCTCGAGGACGAATATGAGCTGCGCGAGCGCGCCGGCGCGCTGTCGCGCAAGCTCGACATGGTCGTCGGCACGGCGCGGGTGCTGACCGACATTCTCGACGCCGACCGCGCGACGCGGCTCGAGGCGACGATCGTCGTGCTGATCGTCGCCGAGATCCTGCTGACCATCGGCCAGATCGCCTTCTTCAAGCACGGCTGAGGCGGCAGGCGCCCGCTACATCGGCGCCGGCGTCTTCTTCGGCGGATGGGCGGTCATGGCGCGGCGGGCCGGGTCCGCATCCCGCTCCCGCTTCTTCCACGCCTCCCATTTGTTGCCATGGTCGGGATCGCGCTCGAAATTGGCTCCCGCGCCGGAGCCTCCGGCGTAAGCGGCGCCGGAAAGGCCAAGACAGGCGGCGAGCGCCGCCGAACAGACTGCGATACGCGCGTTCATGTCGCGCTCCGTCAGGGAATGGCTTGGTCCGTCAAAGGAGTCGATCCAGCGCCCGGCGCCGCAAAATGTCAATCGCGGCGCGCCTCGCGCGAGAAATCGCCCTGCAATTTTTCCGGCGGCGCGCTAAAAGCGTCGCCGCACCGCAGGCCAACGGACGCAAGAGCATGAACGAGACTTCCAATCCCGCCGGCGTCCCCGCTCCGGCCAAGGCGACGATCAATCCGCTGCTCAAGCTCGCGCTCGAGCTCGGCCCGCTGCTGCTGTTCGTGCTGGCCAACGCGCGCCCGCAGCTCTTCCATCCGCTCGCCGCGCTCGTCTTGCCGGAGCAGCTGCTGCAGGGCGAGCAGGCCGGCCTCTTCACCGCGACGGTCGTGCTGATCGCGGCGACCGGCGCGGCGCTCGCGGCGTCCTGGGCCCTGCTGCGCCGCCTTCCCGCCGCGCCGCTGATCACAGCGGCCCTCGTGCTCGTCTTCGGCGCGCTGACCCTCTATCTGCGCGACGCGACCTTCATCAAGATGAAGCCGACGATCCTCTATCTGTGCTTTTCCGCCGCGCTCCTGATCGGCCTTGCGGTCGGCCGGCCCGTTCTGCCGATCCTGTTCGACCAGGCGCTGAGCCTCTCCGAGCGCGGCTGGCGGCTGCTGACGTGGCGCTGGGCGGGATTCTTCGTCGTTCTCGCCGCCCTGAACGAGATCGTCTGGCGCACCCAGTCGACCGACGTCTGGGTGGCGTTCAAATTCCCGGGGATCATGATCCTGATCTTCGTCTTCGCGCTGGCGCAGGCGCCCCTGCTCGCGCGCCACAGGCTCGACGATCCGGAAAAGGCCTCCGACCATTTCTGAACGCGGCGGTTTCTCGCGAAGACGGCGCCTGGCGGCCGGCGCGGCCTAAAGCCTGTATTGCTGGATGCGCGTGGTGCGCAGGCCGGCGAGGCCGTGCTGGTCGATCGACATCTGCCAGGAGAGGAATTCGTCGACGGTGAGCGTGTAGCGGCTGCAGGCGTCTTCGAGCGACAGTAGGCCCCCGCGCACCGCTGCGACGACCTCCGCCTTGCGCCTTATGACCCATCGCTTGGTCGAAACCGGAGGCAGGTCGGAAAGCGTCAGCGGGCTCCCGTCGGGACCTATCACATATTTGGAGCGGAGGCGGCTCGGTTCGGCCATGAGCTGGACTCGTGCGGACGTCTGATCGACGCGACCTTAGAAGGCGCGGTTTAACAATCGCCTAAGGCGTAACCGTTATTTTATTAATGATTTCTGATGATTAGGCGATATCAAGGCGCGTCCCGCGCAAAAACGCGCCATCTTCGCGCCAATTTGGGACGCCTGCGCTCGCGCGCGAGACGTCCGGCCCGCGCCGTTGCGCATGCGCGGGCGAGCGTTTATCTATCTGTAAACCTTTGGCTGGCGCGCCGCGGGCGCCGGCGGCGAGCGACAGCGATCATGACCTCGAGCAAGACGCCCGCAGGCTCCGCCATGACGGCCGGCCTCAACTCCCTTGGCCTTCCCAAGCCGCCCGAGCGGACGCGCGTCGTCGTCGCGATGTCCGGCGGCGTCGACTCCTCCGTCGTCGCCGCTCTGCTCAAGGAGGAAGGCTACGACGTCATCGGCGTCACCCTCCAGCTTTACGATCACGGCGCGGCGACGCATCGCAAGGGCGCCTGCTGCGCCGGACAGGACATCCACGACGCCCGCACGGTGGCGGCGCGGCTCGGCGTCCCGCATTACGTGCTCGACTACGAGGAGCGCTTTCGCGAGAAGGTGATCGAACCCTTCTCGTTGAGCTACGTGACCGGCGAGACGCCGATCCCCTGCGTCGCCTGCAACAGCGAGATCAAGTTCGCCGATCTGTTCGAGACCGCCCTCGACCTCGGGGCCGACGTGCTCGCCACCGGCCATTACGTCTCGACGCGGCCCGAGGGCGACGGCGGGCGCAGCCTGCGCCGCGCCGTGGACGAGGGACGCGACCAGAGCTATTTCCTGTTCGCCACGACGCGGCGGCAGCTCGAGATGCTGCGCTTTCCGCTCGGCGAGATGACCAAGGCGGAGGCGCGCGCGCATGCGCGAAGGCTCGGCCTCGTCGTCGCCGACAAGCCGGACAGCCAGGACATCTGCTTTGTGCCGGACGGACGTTACGCGGACATGATCGAGCGCCTGTCGCCCGGCGCGGCCGCTCCCGGCGACATCGTCCATGTCGACGGACGCGTGCTGGGGCGCCACTCCGGCGTCATCCATTACACCGTGGGCCAGCGGCGCGGCCTCGGCCTTGGCGGCGGGCGGCCGGGCGCGCCGCTGTTCGTGGTGCGGCTCGACGCCGCCCGCGCGCAGGTCGTCGTCGGCCCGCGCGAGGCGCTGGCGACGCGGCGCGCCTTCCTGCGCGCGGTCAACTGGATCGGCGAAGGCGAGCTCGCCGACGCGCCGGCGGAAGGGCTTGAAATCTTCGCCCGCGTGCGCTCGACCCGGCCGCCCGTCGAGGCGCGCCTGTTCGCCGGCGGCGGCGAGGCGTTCGTCGAATTCGCGCAGGACGAAGAAGGCGTGTCGCCGGGACAGGCCTGCGCGCTTTACGATTCCGCCGGCCCGCGCGCCCGCGTGCTCGGCGGCGGCTTCATCAGCGCGACGGCGCCCGCGGCCGAATTTTCAGCGCCCGCGGACGCGCGCGGCGCCGTCCACGCCTGAGCCGGCTCGCGGCCGCGGACCTCGCACTTACCAACGGCGCCGTCTTCCCGTAAAGCTGCGCCGGCGGCCGGACGCCGCGCCAAGGGCGCAAGCCGCACAGCGGGAGATTCGCGTGGAGGAGCAAGCAAGCGGCGCGCAGGCCGGCGCGAAATCGGCTCCAGGTCCCTCATCGGGGCGCGAGACCGACAACAGCCGCGTCGCCTCCTCCTACGCGCGCTGGGCGCCCGTCTACGATCTCGTCTTCGCCCTCGTCATGCGGCCCGGCCGCAGGGCGATAGCGGCGGCGGCGAGCCGCCCGGGCGGACTCGTGCTCGACGTCGGCGTCGGCACGGGGCTCGAGCTGCCGATGTTCGATCCGGCGACGCGCCTCGTCGGCGTCGACCTGTCCGGGCCGATGCTCGCGCGAGCGCGCGAGCGCGTGCGCCGGGAGCGCCTCGCCAACGTCGAGGGGCTCCTCATGATGGATGCGACGCGGCTCGCCTTTCCGGCGGCGAGCTTCGACGCGGTCGCCGCGCCCTATGTGCTGACCGTCGTTCCCGATCCGCGCGCCCTGCTCGACGAACTCCTGCGCGTGACGCGGCCCGGCGGCGAGATCGTGCTCGTCAATCATTTCGGCGCGCAGGCGGGCCCGCTCGCGGCGATCGAGCGGCGGCTCGGCCGGCGCAGCGCCGAACTCGGCTGGAAGCCCGATTTTCCCTGGGAGACGCTCGGCGGCTGGCTCGCGGCCCGCCCGCAGGCCCGCCTCGTCGAGCGGCGCGCGCTTGCGCCCTTCGGGCTTTTCACCCTCGCGCGGCTGCGCAAGGAGCCCTAGGTCACGACGCTTTTGGAGGTTTCCAGCCAAAAGCGTCGTGACCGTGTCTCGAGAGCGGAGCGGGATCTGACGCGAAAAAAACGAACTCCGTTTTTTTTGCGCCTGCTCCAAGTTTCAGGCGATGATGTCGGGAGTCAGCAGGTCCTCGATGAACGCGGCGCGGTCGCGCAGGGCGAGCTTGCGCTTCTTGAGGCGCTGGACCTGAAGCCGGTCGGCGGCCCCGCGGTGCAGCAGCGCCTCTATGGCGGCGTCGAGGTCGCGATGCTCCTGGCGCAGATGCTCGAGCTCGGCGCTCCAGGTCGCGCGCTCCTCCTCGCTCATCTTTTCCGCCATCGGTGCGACGCCCTCGAAATGGTCCGCGCGAGGTCGTCCGCGCCGGAGCCGTGCGACCTGTCGCGTCCGCCGCGCCGGGCGGGCGCGACGGACGGCGGTCGACGCGGCCGATTTGGGCCATTGCGGCGGACGGCGTCAATGCCCTTTGGGCGCGCGCTTTCTCGTTGGAGCGTCCGGCGACCGGACGGACGCGCCCGCTCGAGAAGAAAACGCTATAATTTCAAATATTCGAGCGTAATTTCGTCGATTGGGCCGATTCGCCCCGTCGACGCCGCCCGAGCGCGTCGGGCGCTCCATGAAATTTCGACGAAGCGCCTTGCGAAACGCAAATCCTATGGCAGACTGACGAGGTGCGAAGACTTCAACGGGAGTTCTGCATGTCGATCGAAAATCATCTTTCCGCCCTGGAGCAGCGGCACGACGCGCTTGATCGTGAAATCGAGAAAGCCCTGCTTCATCCTGCGATTGACGAACTGAAACTCGCCGAATTGAAACGCCGTAAATTGCAGCTTAAAGACGAAATAACCAAGCTGCGCCAGGACGCGTCCGCACTCACCTTACATTGATCGGCGCAATTTGCGCGTTGCGAAGGAAGAAACGTTCAGTTTCTTCCTTTATTTGCGCTTTGGGCCGCGGGCGCAACCGGCGCCGCGAGCGCCCCATGTCAACGCACGACGCGTGCCCGCGTTGCGAGCCAGGCGTCGCGACCGGAATGCGAGGCGTCGCGTGCGCCTTCGGCCCAAGCTCGTGAAACTTTTCGCCGGCGCCGTGGCCTCGCGCGGCGGTTTGGAGTAAGAAGGCTCTGCGTCCGCTGCGAGAACGCCTCGGCGCGTTTGTTTTCGTGGCCAAAAGCCATGGCGCGGCGGCGCGTCAGGCGATGAAAAATTGGAATTGAGCTCGACGGCGTTGACTGCGTCGCAACGTCAGGCTAGGCGAAACGGCGAAGCACCCGTAGCTTAGCTGGATGGCGCATCGCCCTCCGAAGGCAACGCTAAGTCAAGTGCGGTGAAGGTGCATGTCGAGAAAATCGAGGGAAACCAAGCGATTGGCGAAACTCGAAGGAAGCAGGAAAATCGCTTCCGTGGTCACGGAAGCACCGCGGAAGCAAACTGAAGGGAGCGTGTAGAGGACGAACGGCGACAATCGGTGGAGCTTCAGCCCACGACGCTTGCGCTGATGTGAATGCCGGATTCGAGGTTGACCTTGGTCGGTCTCGGACACTAATTGACGATCAATGCACCCGTAGCTCAGCTGGATAGAGTGTCGGCCTCCGAAGCCGAAGGTCACAGGTTCGACTCCTGTCGGGTGCGCCATTCCGGTCCCAAACCACGAACGTGGGCGTTTGGGGGCCGATTGCCAGAAATCGCCGCCTGCAGGACGTCCTTGCTGCCAATGATGCGTACGGTTTTCTCGCCGACGACGATCGTGCTGAGCAGCGTTCGCAGATAGGCCTTGCGGGCCGGCGTCTCGCCATTTTCGAGCAGTTCGGACATCAATGCGGCGAATCTTGCGACCTTCTCGGGATCGAGGCTGGCGGCATTCGTCCCCTGCGCTTGCGCCCGCTCAAGGGCGGCCTTGGCGTTCTCGCGCTCTGCCTTGAGGCAGGTAATTCGGTCCTTGAGCAGATCGTCGATCTCGACGATGCCGTCTTCAATGCTGCGATAGAGACGCTTGAGGCGATCCTCCACCTCGACGATCTGGGCCTGCAGCGAAATCAGTCGTTGGTCGATCTGAGCGTTGCGCGCCTGCCTTTTCTCGACGAGGCCAGCAAGGCACTCGACAAGTCGCTCCGGGGTGAGCAGCTTCTCCTTGATCGCGCGGAGCACGAGGTCGTCAAGGAACGCCATCGGAATGGAATTTCCCTTGCAGGCAGTCGGCCCTTTCTGGGCTCGGCTGGCGCAGGCGTAATAGGTGTAGACTCGTCCGGAACTTGATGTGCCCGTGCGCTGCGTCATACCGCCGCCGCAATGCGCGCAGGTGGCAAGGCCCGTCAGCAGGATCGGTCCATTGACGACACGTGGCGCCGTGACATGGGGATTGTTGGCAGCGAGCTTGGCCTGGACGCGGTCGAAGGTCGACTGGTCGATGATCGCCGGCACGGCAATCTCCACGATCTCGGCTTCCGGCTTTTTCTCGCGGGTCTTGGCACTACGGGTGTTATAGCGCCATCGGCCGATATAGGCCGTGTTGGTCAGGATATGGTGCGTCGGACCGACCCCGAAGGATCCGCCTTTCTTCGTGCGGTAGCCCCGGCTGTTGAGCCAGTTGACGATCTGCTTCAGTCCGATGGCGGGCGTGTTCGTGGGACGGTCGCCCTCGCAGTAGAGCCGGTAGATCAGGCGCACGGTCTCGGCCTCGACCGGGTCGATCGCCAGCCGCTTTTTGATTTTCTGGCCGCGCTTTTCCGCCTCGACGATGGTGTAGCCGAGAGGTGGGGAGGCGCCGTTCCAGAAGCCCTGCCGCGCATTCTCCTTCATCGCACGGGTGACGTTCTTGCCATTCTCCTTGGACGTGTACTCATCGAAGATGCCGATGATCTGGCGCATCATCTCCTAGCTTGGGTCGCTGCCCGTGGGCTGCGTGATCGAGACGACCTCGACGCCATGCCGGCGCAGCTTGCGGACTGCCAGCTCCATCCCGACGCCGTCCCGGAAGAAGCGCGAGAAGGCATGGACGACGATCACGTCGTAGGGGCGATCGGCATCGCAGGCGCGCTCCAACATCGCCTGGAAGGCCGGGCGGCGATCATCCGTCGCGGTCGCGCCGGGCTCGACATACTCATCAACGATCTGCCAGTTGTTGCTGACGCAGTGCCTGGTGGTCAAATCGCGCTGTGAGGGCAGCGAGACCTCGCCCTCGGCCTGACGACCGGTCGAGACGCGCAAATAGAGCGCTGCCCGCAGGGGCCGGATATTCGGGATGAGATGGGCTGCCGCCCTGCCGTCCATGGCTCTCGTCATCGTCTCCTCATCCACACTTCCTGGTCCGGAGTCTCGCAGCATGAGACTCGGGACGCAATCGTCGGATGCCTCCAGCTTATCTCAACAACTCGTCCAAAGCCTGCCCCAGATAGGTTTCGATGACGCGAAGCTCCCCCTCGACGACCGGCAATGGATCGGGCAAGTCCGACGCCACCAACCAGCCCGCTGGAGCTTGCGGCGGCGGGCGCTCTCGACGATTGGTCCGAGAGCCCCCCGACCGAGGCGTCTCGTTGATTTGTTGTTTCGACGCAGGCACGGCTTGCCCCCGGTTTTTCGGAGGCAAACAAATGATGGATTTTCAACCGTTCCGGGGAAGTGAAAAGTGGGAGGCGCAAAAATGCCATCACACCGACTTGCCGGATGAAGCACTGCGATCAGGCTGCGCGGCGAGCCCTCAGACCGTGCTGTGCGCATTGGCTTCGAGGAATTCAAAGCAGGCTTTTGCCGCAAAAGATGCGGCATTATCTCCGATCGCGACGATTGTCCGGCCCGGAGCCGGCAGCTGAATGAATTCCCGGAATAACCCCCTCCACGCGATGAGCAGGAACTGGTCTTTGGTGATCGCCGGCCTTTCAGGGCCGTCCGCGCTTCCATCGATCGTAAGCCACATAAGGAATTGCTCAGCTTCGCTCGGTGACTCAATTGGGCTCCAGAAGCCCTGACGCACGTAGAAGACCCGAGCGTGCCATCGTAGGAGATCGCGGTACTCGCGCACATTACCGTAGAATTCGGTTGGATCGATGCCGGTTCGGTGCGCCAGTTCAAACTGCGCAGACAGGTTCAACCAGCGTGACTCTTGCTCTGAGATGGTGCCTGCGATCATGTCCTGCAGCGACTTCTGTAACGACAGATCGTCCTTCTCGTCCTTCCCCGTCTTCCCCAGCCCCCCTTTGACAATCCTCTCGAATCTACGGCGCACAGAAGCATTATCCTTTGCGGCCCGCAGGGCTCTGGAGCACAGTACGAACCGTAACCTCAGTTCATCAATCGTCTCGTCCGCGAGGTTGAGTAGATTTTCAGCGATCACCGGGTATCCGAGATCCTCGAAATGGCGACGAATGAACCGCCTGAGGCCTGGGAGTTTGGAAGTGGCCGTGGCTTCCGCCAGATGATAGTCCGCCTCATAAACCTTATCCAGAAGCGAGGTTCTCATCGCGGATAGAAAGCCAAGTGCGTCGAGCGCTTTTCTGGTCTGTGTTCGCGATCCGTCCAGGCGGATTTTCTCCCGTCGCACCAATTCGGCGCCGGCCGTAACGGTCAGCGCCTCCAGGAGCTTCGTTGCTCCTTCCAGGGGAGGACGGTTTCCAACACTCTCAAGGATGGCATTCAAGACGACGTCCGCCCCGACGCTGGAATCCGCGATGGCATTGAACCGGATCGGCGCCTTGAGCATCGCGGCAAACAAATCTTGCTCGCGTCTAGGACGCGTTTGCAGATCGACGGTGAAGGCAAGAGCATCCTGCCATGCTACGATATAAACGTTGATGGCGGCGCCCGACGTCTGGAACACCTGTTCGGCACGCCGACGGCCGTCGATGACAACTTCGCCGTCCAGCATCCGGATTGCCAGCGCGGGCATCTGGAACTGGAGCGGGAGAAACTCTGGCCTCTCCATTTTGCGCGGCCTCGTCCGGGCTTTCACGCGGAGGGTTCGATTACTAAACTCATCGGCATTGAAAGTTGCCGGCGTGATCTGCACTTGGCCCCGCATCACTGCATTGGCCAGGTCGGCAATGTTGATGACATAACGATCATCGAGAAGTGCTGCCTCGTCGGCCTGAACAACGAGGCGACCGACCAGCCGGTCTCGCAAATCATAAAAAGAAGACGCTACCTTGTTTGCTGTAATTATATACATAATAATTATGACCGATCTAAATTAGATAAATACATCTCTAATTTATCCTTCTTTTTGAGGTTATTATTGTTTCGATCCTGGAAAAAGGAAACTCGAACACCCCAGTCGGCACGCCCTGATGGCTGCGACTCACCATCTCAGCCCCGCAACGGCGTGCTTATGTCGCATTTTTGACCCTGACGCGGCCACGCGCAAGCTGGAGAAACCGTTTCTCGACAAGGCGCCGACGACAGCCGACTATGATCCGTATGCCTCCCTCTATTCGCTGACCGAGCCGGCGCGTTCTCGCTCCGCGATGATTTCCTCGACGTTCATGTCGATGCGAGTTCCGTCATCTGATTTATGACGGCCAACAGCGCCGCGCCGCTCACGGCCCCGATCCGCGACCGCCTGCGCATCATCCCATGGTGCCGCCGAGCCGCAAACACATGCGGCGGATCGCGCTGTCGATCTTTGCCGATGTCCGCGCACCCAATGGCAACCGGTTCGCCGACCGCCTGTCAGGTGAGGTCCTGGATCGATTGACGCTCGAGCATCCCCAGCACGTGCCAGGCTCTTGCCTCCCACTTATCGCCGAACTTTTCGCTCGCTGATCGTGGCACCGTTCCTGAAGCGAACGGCGCCATCGGCGATCGAACCGATAACCGCACGGCCCAAAAATTTCGTCGTGAATGACCCATGCCCGGAGTTGCACCGTCTTCTCAAGACAACCCCCGAAAAAACTTAACGAGATCTACGATCATGACCAATCCATATTATGGCAGGCCTTCCGGTGCGTCCGATGGCATCGCGACAGCAAACGCCGTGGACAACAAAGCGCCGGCGTCTCGAGTCACCAAGCGCCGTTTGCGCTCCGATCTGCCCAAGGCGTGGCACTGTGTTTGGGTCGCCTGGGCTGCCGACGTCCGTGCTTACGCCAGCCCGTTCGTCACCCACTGCGCACACCATGGGATCGAACCGTATCAGGTCGACCAATGTGTCTTCCTCCGCTATGCCGATCACGTCCTCGCGGGAAAATCAGGCTCCGACGCGGTCCGGATCCGCGGAAAACTGAATGCGGCCTGCACAAAATGGAACAAGGCTGCGGCGGATCTGGCCCTGGCGATCCTGCAGCCGCTTCCCAATCGGCGGGATGCCGATAGGCGTCGCCGTGAAACCTTGCCGGTCGCCGTCAGGCAAACCCTCGCGGCCTTCGAAGCACACGCGCGGGCGACCTGCGCCAGTCAGACTGCAGTCCAGAAGGTCAATCGTCTCCACGATCTCCTCGTCATCGCGCGCACAAACGGCCTGCAGATCGACACATTCGACGATCTCAAGAATCCCGATCTACTCGATGCGCTGACACTGGTCCCTGAGTTCGGACCTATCGAAAAAATCTCGGCTCGCCGAAATCGCATCTTCGGTGAGATCGAAACTTTGTTCCGTGACGTCCTGCGCGACCAAGATGGCGCGGTTCGCATTCACGAGCAGCGCAAGCTGTTCGCCAAGATCACACTCGCCTTGCCCGAATCCCGGGTCGACGAACTCGTCAAATTCGACGCCCCGCAAGTGATGAGCAAGCTCATCGCCGTGTGTGACGGAGCGCTTGCGAATTTCGAACGTGCGCCGGGTCGCAGGAATGCCGCCGCGGCGCAGGCGGCGATCGGCATCCTGCTCATCAACAATCTTGCCCTGTCGCGCGCAGACTTGCTCACGAGTAGCTTCCGAGGGCCGATAAAGAGCAATCATCCCGTCGCGCGCCCGTCATTGATGGCAAGGGTTGCCGGTGAAATCGATGACCTCGACCTCGCTCTCGCGGATGCGGTGATCAATCGGATCGATCGATACTGGTGGATAGCGCGACAAAGCGGCCTGCCAATAAACTTCCTGTTTTCCAAGTCGGACGGTACCCGCAAGTCTGGATCCGCGCTGTCGACCTCGGTCGCGGTTCTGGTCGCCCAGGCGGTCGATCCTGACTATCGGCGCTTGGGCCGGAACGATGCGGCGCGACGCAGAACGAATGCCCTGAATTTGTCCCCGGCGGGCCTGCGCGATCTCGCCGTGAAACGCATGATGGATGAGATCGGCTTGAGGTCGGATGGCGTTGGCGACGCCGCGCTCAAAGACCTGTTAGGCTACACTGAAACTCAGAATTTTACGCTGCGTTATGCCGTGCTGCGCGAACGGGTGGTGGCCTGCGCCATTCAGGAAAAAGCGCGGGAGGCCCGACATGGCGCCTAAAGAAGTCACGAAACGCCGCGGGGCACCGCGGCGTTTGTCGCTGGGATTCGACGATTGGAACGCCGCAGATCAAGCATTCTATGCGGCTGCGTTTCCGGCCGACAACACACTCCAACTGGCCCGCCTCCGGCGGGATGCTCTTCAGCAACGCGGGATCGTGTCGCCGCGCGGTTCCTTCGCCACGCTTTCCAGCAAGACGATGAAAAACCGGTTGGCTGCGCTCGAGCGCATCCTTGGTTTTCTCCAGCGCAAGCATCCCGAGGCGATGCACCGCGCCTTCGCCGATCGTTTCGATGCCGCTCTCGTGCGCGACTTTGTGGCAGATTTCTCGGCTGGCACGAAACCGCAGTCGATCGCTGACATCCTCGACCGGGCACGGGCAGCCCTCGAGATCATGGCACCGCGCGTCGATTTCTCGCACATGAAGGAGCTTGCTCGCGCGATCCCGAACCGGTCGCCACGCTCTCAAAAGCCGCCGCCGTTGATACCCGCCATGGCCGTGCTCGACGTGGCGCTCGACGAACTCGACCGCCAGAAATATGTGATCGACACTAACCCAAACGCGCCGGACCGTCGCAAGGTTCTGAGGGCTTGCCGAGCCTACCGCAATTCATTGATCGTCGCCCTCCTCGTCGCAGACCCGCTTCGACTCAAGAACATCCTCAATCTGACGCTACACACTTCACTGCGCATCATTGCCGGGGTTGGGTTTGAGATCGTTATCCCGCCGCACGAAATGAAAACGCGGCGAAAGGGCCACCGTCGTAAACTGCCGCCCAGCCTGAACGATTATGTTCAATTCTATGTCGATGTCGTCCGACCACGGATTGCCGGTCAACGGATTGTCGATGAACCGTTGTGGGTCACGGCCAGCGGTGATCGGATGTCAGCGATCAGATTCCATCAGGTCGTCACGGAGACGACGACGCGCCTCGTCGGGGCCCGGCTCACCACGCATGATTTTCGCAAGCTGGTCTCGGATCTGGTCGCGCAGCTCGGACTGCCGCAGAGCGTCGCAAAAGCCAATCTGGACCATGCCGAGCGATCCGGCCTGATCGATCGCGTCTACACCCGAGCTCGGCGAAGCGAGGGCCGAAAGTTGCTCGCACATGTAACGCGGATGGAGCTGAATTCGCTTGACGAGGAGGGCTCCCCCGCCGCGGTCGAAAAGGGGCGATATTCCTGAAAATTGATGTGGGGATGTCGGATTTGGCAATCCCGGAAAAGAAAACAACAGAAAAAGAGAGAAAATGACTACGAATACATCGGTCAATCACGCCACGATTGCCGCCGCGGCATCCTCTTCGCTCGACGCTGACATCATCCGCATCGTGGGCACCCTCGAGGATCTCGGCCGCCGCGTCCGCGCCCTGGAGAATGCCGGAGGCATCGCGTCGGCGCGACCTCAGCTCCCGGTCGTTGTGCCGCGCGCCAAAAAACGCCTGCTGATCAATTCGGACTGGCCTCGAATCGGCGGACGCGATTTCGAGCCCGCGCCAACCGACCAGTTTACAGGTCACGCTTTCAAAGCCGCATGGCGCGCAAGTTCGCATACACGGGCCGTCTATGCCGGCGCCTGTCAAGGGCTCGCAGCGCTGTCCCGAGTACTGCAGCTGCCCGTGTACAAGGTCTCGACCACCTCCGCCGACAGCATCTGGGCGCGGATGCAGCAACTGCGTGTGGACAAATACGGGGCCGCCCGCCGCGACGGCGCGAACTATGTCATCGATTCCGGCTGGGAGTCGTGGTTTCCATCGCACTTAAAAGCGCGACAATTCCCGTCGCCGGACAGCCCGGTGATTTTGACCGAACGCGCCATCCTCGTTCCGTTACCTGTCGATTTGGCTCCTGAAGAGTTCGATCGCCGTTTCGACGCTCTGGCCAAGCACGGTGCGCTTGATCGTTGGCTTTTGACCCAGGCAGGCCGCGATCATGCCGCGGCGCTTAGTGTCGATCCCTCAATTGGACAGCGCCTGACGGCTTATCCGGGCGGATCGCAGCCGCGATTGTCACCGGCTGAGGAGATCATGATCTTCAGCTGCTGCTATTCCGGACCGGATCGCGCAATCGCGCTCGCCGAACGTATCTTGCTCCAGCATCTCGGCCTCATGCGCTGACTGAACCAGACCCCACAAAGACGCGCCACCAAAGTCGTCGGTGCGATCGTCAACCACAGGAGAACAGTCCACCGGCCGATATTTGTGAAAATCTTGGCCGGTTGGATTGCACGCGCTGATTGGCGGACCGGCGCTTTCATGGTCGCGTTTATCGTTTAGACGTTTTTGTTCTTCCTTTCTGGAGGATTTTTGATCGGATTTTGTTTTCAATCCCTGAAAAGAGATTTTTTGACAGATACGGTCGGTTCAACCTCAACTTCACGACTGGAAAACAACATGAAGCCTACACGTATTTCGCTAGAAACCTTCGCCAGCGATCCCGAAACCTATCTCGATGGCGTCGAGAACAACGAACTGGTTCTCACCAAGGAAGGCGAGCCACGCTTCGTTCTCCTCAGCACAAAACGTGCTGCGGCGCTTTACGAGACGGTTCTGTCTCTGATGGCCCATTCCGCCATGGAGGATGCAGGCGGGGGCGACGACGGCGATAAGCCCGAGGAGAATATCAAACCGGACGGTATCAAATCGGAATGATTGATCTTCCGGGCTGCAGATCGCACCCATGACCGGAGAAGGCCGGTGTTTCGACACCGGCCTTCTTCATTGTATCATCGGTCGAATAATCGCATTGGCCTGGAATGAGGTCGATGCTCGCAACATCTTCCTCACCGATCTTGATGTGCGGGTGCGGGTGCGCGTGCGCGCGCCGTACCTGAGAACCCTCTGCTGTTTCCCTTCGACCTGTTTGCGCCTCTTCGTCGCCGGTCATCCGTGAACGGCGAGTGATTGCGCATGGAGATTTTCCTTGTCTGACATGCATCTCGAAGCGACTCCCGCGTCGCAAGACTACGAGGCACCACCACCATGGATGGCGCCCGATTTTCTGGAACAGATCGGCTACAAACCTATCTTCGATCCAGCAGTCGCCGCACGGAGGCTGGCCGAATTCGACGACGGAAAGGACCGACTGCTCCTGTCGATGCTCAGTTCCTGTCATCATTTCGCGGACGGTCATGCCGCTGCCGATCCTGCCGGCCTCGAATCGGTTGAAGCCTTGCCCAACGATCTGTTCGACGCCGAACAGGCCGCCGCCATCGTCGAAGCTTGCAACGCCGATCCTCATGCGTTCCTCGTCAGCTGCGACGCTTCCCCGTCGCCGACCCAGGAAATCATGAAAGCGCTCGAGCGTGGAAACGAGCGCGCGCTTTTCATCACCGATGCCGGCATGCCGGATCGGCTGGAGGCACTCGGGCGCTCCATGCCGAACTTCCGCGCCGTCGTCGACATTTTTCGTGCCGCTGCGGCGCTTTCGCAGGCGACCGATACCCCCTTCGAGATGGCTCCGATCCTGCTGCTCGGATCGCCCGGCGTCGGCAAGACGATGTTCTCCCGCAAGCTCGCGGCGAGCCTTGGCACGCCCTTCGCCCCCGTCGCGGTCAACCACCTGACCGATGTCAACGATCTGTGCGGCCGCTCCCTCTCCTGGCGTGCGCCGCGCATGGGCATCGTCGCCCGTACCCTGATCGAGGCGCCGACATTGTCGCCGCTGATCTTTCTCGACGAGATCGACAAGGGTGAGACCCAATCGGCGAGCCGGCATGGGGTCAGCCTGTTCGACATCCTGCACTCCCTCTGGGAGCCTGAAAACGCTCGGCACTTCGCCGACGAGTTCCTCGGCATCCGCATGCGAGCCGACCGTATCATCTGGATCGCAACCGCGAACTCGGTCGAGGCCATGCCCGCGTCGCTCCTCGATCGCTGCCTCATGGTCGAGATTCCGCCTCTCGATCCTGAGCAGCGCATCGCGGCAGTCCGGGTCATGGCGGAAGCGATCATGCGGCCGATGGCCTGGAACCGGCTCGAGATCGAGGACGAGGCCGTCATCCGCATCGCCGGGCTGTCATTGCGCTCGGCGCGCCGCCTTCTGCTCCTCGCCATGGGCGCTGCGGCGCTGCGCGGAAGTGTCGTTGTCACGCCGGGCGATGTCGATGCCGCCACGATGCTCATGCCGGGGCACACCGAGCACCGGCGGATCGGATTCTTGCGGTAGGAGCATCCAATCGCATGACTGACGACAAATCTCGTACAAGCAACACGACGGTGACGTCTCACTGGTCGAAAGGGCTGCCGAGGAGGCGTTCGACTACTCATAGAGGAGCAACGATGAGTTTGATGCCGGGCGAAACCGATCCGCCGGATCAGGCACCGGAAGCGCGGGAAGCCGAGCTTCGCATCTGGTGCGCCATCCGCCGGGACCTGCCTATTCCGCGAGGAAAACTGGCGACCCAGGCCGGCCATGCCTATGCCGCCGCACTCTGGCGGGCGCCGCGGCATGTTGCCGAAGCTTACATGTCATCACCCGTTCAGGCCAAGATCACCGTCGGCGTCAAAACTCAGGACCAGCTTCGGAAAATGTTCGAGCTCTGCAGGGAGGCGGGCCTGCCGAGCGTCATCGTGCGGGACTTCGGACGGACGGTTTTCACCGAGCCGACCTTCACTGCCATGGCGGTCGGGCCGTGCCGGCAGTCCGATCTTCCCAGCGCGTTCCGAAGGCTTCGCTTGTTGCCGGATGGCGAGGAGGACGCATGACCAGGCGCCGATACACGCTCGGCGAACTCCTCGCCGGCTCGGAAGGCCTGCCGCCATTGACCGACGAAGATCGCGCCCGGATGGACGCTCCGCCGGTTGGCAATGAGATCCTGCGGCCCGATGGTGCGACCAACGCCGAGCTTCTCGATGATGACGTCACACCCGCCCGCCTCACGCCGCATCAGGCTGCGCGCATCGCCCGCGTCTGGGCTGTGGCGTTCGAGGTTTGGCAAAGCCGGGATGAGGCGCGAGGCTTTCTATTCAGACCGCACCTCATGATCGAGGACAAGCGACCGATCGACATGACGATCCAAAGCGAATCTAGGGCCGAACGCGTCCCCGGCATTCTCGGCCGCCTGAAATGCGGCACGGCCCCGTGATTCCCGACGCCTAGTCGCAGCATGTTGCGGGCTGGCGATATTAGCGGACTCTCTATCGGTTTCAGCACCCTCAAGCGGAGAGCCGGCCGGCAACGGCGTCACCCGGATCTCCCGTGCCAAGCTGCATGAAATCTCCGTCGTCGCCTTCCCCTCCGTTCCCGGCTCGGCCGTGCGCGCCGATCTCAACCCTTCCGCCTTCAACCACCGCAGCCGTTTTTCATCGTCTCACCGCGAAATCCAACCAGAACGCAATGGTATAAACTGGCCTTCTCGGGTGCAATCTGGCATCTTTTGCCAAACCTTGATCTGAGGCTTGGCGAATGCCCGATGAAATTCTGACATTGCCGGAGGTGGCTGGCCTGCTGAAGGTGGCGGAGAAGACGGTCTACACCATGGCGCAACGCGCCGAGATTCCGGCGTTCAAAGTGAGAGGGCAGTGGAGGTTTAAGCGGGTGGACCTTGATAGCTGGATCGAGGCGCAAAAGGCCTCTCTCAATCCGGCGACGGTTCACAACGAGACACCGCCTTCAGATTCAGCGGCGGAGCATGGTGGGAGGCAGGATGATCACTGACTTCCACGCCAAATACATTGCCCACGAACTCACGAAACGATGCCCGCCAGATAGTTCCGAGCGTTTGGCCGGTGCCGTCGCGGGCGCGCAGGTCGATTTGAATCCGCATCAGGTTGATGCGGCACTGTTTGCGTTCGCGTCGCCCCTCTCGAAGGGCGCGCTGCTTGCCGATGAGGTTGGCCTCGGAAAAACAATCGAAGCCGGACTCGTCATCTCCCAACGATGGGCGGAGAGAAAGCGCCGTATTCTGGTTATTGCGCCATCGAACTTGCGCAAGCAATGGCACCAGGAGTTGAGCGAGAAGTTTCTGCTCTCCAGCGTAATTTTAGAGTCTAGATCTTATAACCAGTCCGTTCGCGATGGGGTGTTTCAGCCTTTCGACGTGCAGGACGCAATCGTGATCTGCTCTTATCAGTTCGCGCGATCCAAAGCGTCGGACGTGCATCGAGTTCCCTGGGACCTCGTCGTGATTGACGAGGCCCACCGACTGAGAAATGTCTACAAGCCTTCAAATATCATTGCGAATACGCTCAAGAATGCTCTTTCTCAGAAAAATAAGCTTCTCCTGACAGCAACGCCCCTCCAAAATTCTCTTTTGGAATTATACGGTCTCGTCAGTTTCATTGACGAGCACGCCTTTGGCGACGTCAAAAGCTTCCGCGAACAATTCGCCAATCCGGGGGATAAACGAAACTTTGAGGCCCTGAAGGAGCGGCTGAAGCCGATCTGTCATCGCACGCTGCGGCGACAGGTGACTGCATATATCCCTTACACACGTCGCCTCCCGTTGGTCGAGGAGTTTACCCCTGCCGACGGCGAAGACCGCCTCTATCAGCTCGTTTCCGACTATCTCCAGCGCGACAACCTGCAGGCGCTGCCATCGGGGCAGCGGTCTTTGATGACGCTCGTCCTGCGCAAGTTGCTAGCCTCCTCAACATTCGCGATCGCAGGTGCGTTGAGCTCGATTTCTCAGCGTCTGAAGGCCAAATTGGATGCTCACCCTGTTTCAGAGCCCTTGGAGGATGAGCTTTCCGACGATTTCGAGTCGCTCGAAGCGACAGCGGAGGAATGGTCCGAGGACGTGGATGATGGCCTGCTGACCGATGCCGACCGAAAAGCCATCGAAGCGGAGATTGCCGATCTTGAGTCCTTCGCCAAGTTGGCGACTTCGATCGAGCACAACGCCAAGGGCAAGGCTCTGCTGAAGGCGCTGGATGTGGCGTTCGCAAAGGCGCGCGAACTTGGCGGCGCTGAGAAGGCCATCATCTTCACCGAGTCTCGGCGAACACAGGAGTATCTTCAGCGGGTTCTCGCCAGCAGCCCCTATGCGGGGGGCATCGTCTTGTTTAACGGCACGAACACCGATCCCCTGTCCCGCGAAATCTATGCGCGCTGGGTGGAGAGGCATGCCGGATCGGATAGGGTCACGGGCTCGAGAACCGCGGATATGAGGTCTGCGCTGGTCGACTATTTTCGCGACGAAGGCCAGATCATGATCGCGACGGAGGCCGGCGCCGAGGGTATCAACCTCCAGTTTTGCTCGCTCATCGTGAACTATGACTTGCCATGGAATCCACAGCGCGTGGAGCAGCGCATTGGCCGTTGTCATCGCTACGGCCAGAAACACGACGTCGTCGTCGTGAACTTCATCAATCGGAAAAACGAGGCAGATCAGCGCGTCTATCAACTGCTGTCCGAGAAGTTTCGTCTCTTTGAAGGCGTGTTCGGTGCGAGCGACGAGGTCTTGGGAGCGATCGAGTCGGGCGTCGATTTCGAGAAGAGAATCGCCGGCATCTACCAGGAGTGCCGCCAACCCGAACAAATCCGAGTAGCCTTCGATAAGCTCCAACTGGAGCTGAGCCTCGAAATTGACGCGGCCATGAGCCAGACGCGGCAGAAGCTTCTCGAAAAATTCGATGACGAGGTCCGGGAGAAGCTCCGGATCCGAGACGAAGATGCGAAGGTTCATCTCGGTCGCTATGAGCAGTGGCTGATGCGCCTGACCTGCCATGAACTGGACGGATTGGCGACGTTTCACAACAGTTCGTCGTTTACATTGCCCGCGCGTCCTCAGTGGGCAAATGGCGTGGCCATTCCGCCGGGTCTCTACGAATTGCCGAGACGATCCGGCGAGGCGCATACCTATCGGCTCAATCACCCCCTCGGCGAGGCCGTTGTTGCGCGGGCGAAAGAACGTCCGCTTGCCCCGGCGGAGGTGCGCTTCGATTATGCTAATCATTCGGGCAAGATCAGTATCCTTGAGCCCTTTATCGGCCAGACAGGCTGGTTGGTCGCGTCAATATTGACGGTTGAGGCCCTCGATGAGGCGGAGGATCACATCGTCCTGGCGGGGATGACGGAGGGCGGTGAGGTGCTCACGCGGGAAGTCTGTGATCGCCTTCTGACAATTCATGGTGCACGTGGGCAAGACGTCATTCCTGATCCTGGGGCGGTGATGTCTCTTGATCGTCGCTTGGGCGAGAGCCAGGCGTCGATCCGCAGAAGTGTGTCGGAGCGCAATGCGCGTTTCTTCGAGGCGGAAGCGGACAAGCTCGACGGCTGGGCGGACGACCTGAAGGTCGGGCTTGAGCGCGAGATCAAGGAAATTGATCGGCTCATAAAGGAAGCTCGCCGCGCTGCCACCACGGCCTTGACCCTTGAGGAAAAGCTCGCGGGACAGAAGCAGATCAAAACGCTCGAAGCGACTCGCAACCAGAAGCGCCGCTCGCTCTTCGACGCACAGGACCAGATTGACCGGCAGCGTGCCGAACTCATCGCCCAGATCGAGTCCAAGCTCGAACAGAAGGTCGAGGTCGCGCCACTTTTCACCATCCGCTGGACGTTGGATTGAGCCATGCCCAGCGCCGCGGAAAAAATCGCTCACATCGAAGCTGCGCTACGCCGTCGCTTCTTCCCTCTGGTGCTGGAGCGCGCCCAGAATTGGACGCCGGCGCAGCACGAGGTTGACCGTTGTTCCCGGTCACTCGCCGCCTACGCGCTGTGCGGAGTCTGTGGATTGGACGCTGCCACTGCGGCTGGAGCACTAGTCGATGGCGAGGATGATGGCGGGATTGACGCCCTTCATTTCGACCGGGCCGGTCAGCGGGTGCTCGTGGTTCAATCCAAATTCAAGCGCCCGAACAATCCGGATAACCCTCAGGGAACGGGTCCCAATCAAGGCGAAACGCTTAAGTTCATCAACGGCACCAAAGCACTCATGGAGCGGCGCTTTGACGGGTTCAATGCAGCTGTCAGGAATCGCCTCGACGAAATCGAGGAAGCACTCGATACGCCAGGGGTAAGGATCTGCCTCATACTGCCATTCCTAGGCGAAGCGCTGGACGTGCACGCGAAAGCCGACCTCGACGCTTTTGTTGCTCAATGCAACAGCCTGTCGGACTGCATGAGCGCCACCGTTGTTGGCATCACGCAAACCTATGATTGGATGGTCGCAGAGCAGGCAACCCAGGCCGTTGACGTTCGTCTCACCATCGAGAAGTGGTCGAGCGTGACAGCGCCGCGGAAAGCTGTTTACGGGCTGGTGAAAGGTCAGGACCTCGCGACTCTGGTGAGCGAACATGGAACCGCTCTCTTCGAGCGCAACATCAGGCACTATCTCGGCTCGGTCGGCGTCAACGTTGCGATCGAGGAAACGGTTCGTAGGCGTCCGGAGGACTTCTTCTATCTGAATAATGGAATCACGGCCGTAACCAGTGCCATCGCGCAAGCGCCCGGTGGTCCGGATCGCTGCGTATTCGGCCTAAAGGCTTTCTCCATCGTCAATGGTGCCCAGACCGCAGGCTCCATCACGACAGCATCTATCGCCGCAGCGATATCTGAAAACGCCAAGCTCCACATCACGATCATCGAAGTCCCCGATCCGGCCGATGATTTCGCCGTGCGGGTTACGCGGGCCCGCAACTACCAGAATCAGGTTCGTGGCGCCGACTTCGCAGCGCTCGATCCCAACCAGGAGCGGATACGACAGGAACTGGCGGCGGTCGGGATTCGCTACCACTATCGGCCGTCAGCCGAATCCCGGGTTCGGCAGGACGATGCGTTCACGCTTGAAGAGGCGGCACTCGCGCTGGCCTGTCTGGCATTCGCTGTTACGGGCGGGCAGCGTAGAGGCCATCGGGGGCAGACAGCGATCGACGTTGTTGTCATCGCCAAGCGGGAGATCAGTCGTCTATGGGAACAGGACGGCGCGATGTACGCCCAGCTCTTCCCGGCATCAATATCCGGCGTTCGGATCTGCAGGCTAGTCCGCATCTATCAGTTCATAGACCGTATTCTGGCCGGGAGTGAAAGGGCGGAGACGGCTTACGACCGCCGGATGTTCTTCCGGCATGGCCGCTACTTCATCATGGCTTTCATCGCCCTTCGTCTGCCGCGGCTTGTTGCGAAAGCTGCTCCTGGTCTCACCGCCGAGGAGGAGCGGGAGATTTCGCAGGAGACCAATCACGTTTCCGAGGTGATCTTCGCGACCTCTGAGGCGATGCAAGTCGGTCGCGGCTTTCTGGCCATCTTCCGCAATCTCACCGACGCGCAGCCGCTTGCCGAGAAGGTTCTCCTTCGGCTGGCCGAGTTGGATGCCGCTCAAATTGTACAGGCACCTGCTAGCGCTGCCGCGCCGGCGATCGCCGCAGCCGCAACGGACCAAGCATGACAAAGAAGCAAAAGCTCGAGCTCACTTGGGTAGGGAAAGAGAACCGACCGCGGCTGGAACCGCGCATTCTGCTGGAGGATCCGGAAAAGTCCTATCACGCAAAGCATCGCGTGGGCGACGACGACATTTTCGACAACCGGCTGATCTTCGGCGACAACCTGCTCGCGCTGAAGGCGCTGGAGCAGGAATTCGCCGGCAAGGTGAAGTGCATCTTCATCGACCCGCCCTATAACACGGGCAGCGCGTTCAAGCATTATGATGACGGTGTGGAGCATTCGATCTGGCTCGGCTTAATGCGAGATCGTTTGGAAATTATCCGACGTCTGCTATCTCCCGATGGCTCTCTATGGATCACCATAGATGACAACGAGGCGCATTATCTCAAGGTTATCTGCGATGAGGTTTTCGGTCGGTTTAATTTCGTCGCTAATGCAATTTGGCAAAAGAAGTATACGATAGCTAATGATGCTAAATGGCTCTCTGAAAATCATGACCATGTTCTAATTTATGCTGCCAACAAGGAGATTTGGAGACCCTATCGATTGGAGCGTAGCTCTGATATGGATGCTCGATACCGAAATCCCGATAAACATCCAAAGGGGCCGTGGAAGGCAACGCCGCTCTATGCGAAGCGAACGGGCTCAGAGAAAGAGCAGAGCTTCTCATTCATGTTCAAGAATGGAGTTGTCTGGACACCTCCAAAGGGGACTTCCCCTCGATTCCCTGCTGACGCGCTACGCCAGATGGATGAGAATGACGAAATTTGGTTTGGAAGCGACGGAAAGGCGACACCTTCCAGAAAGACCTTCCTGAGAGAGCTTAAGATTTCAGGGCCTCCAGCTGCGACAATATGGCTTCATGCAGAAGCAGGAAACAATCACGAGGCAAGGGAAGAAGTTAAAGCGATCAACCCAGACGACGCCTTTGCTACACCCAAACCGGAAAAATTGCTGAAGCGTGTCTTGGATATTGCAACGATTCCCGGCGACCTAGTCCTCGACTCATTCGCTGGATCCGGCACGACTGGTGCAGTCGCCCACAAGATGGGCCGACAATGGATCATGGTGGAATTGGAGGAGCATTGCCACACCCACATTATTCCGCGCCTGGAGAAGGTGATCGATGGCGAAGATAAGGGCGGTGTGACCGAGGCGACCGGCTGGCAGGGCGGCGGCGGCTTCCGCTATTTCAAGCTTGCCCCGTCGCTTCTCGAAAAGGACAAGTGGGGCCGCGAGGTCATCAGCAAGGCCTACAATGCCGAGAGGCTGGCCGAGGCGTTGTGCAAGATCGAGGGCTTCACCTACGCCCCGAGCGACAGTGTCTATTGGCAGCACGGCACGTCGACCGAGCGTGACTTCATCTATGTGACGACGCAGACGCTTTCGCCGGAACATCTCGACGCTTTAAGCGAAGAGGTTGGCGAGGGACGCACGTTGCTCGTGCTCTGCGCGGCCTTCCGTGGCAACACGTCTGCTTGGCCTAACCTGACGGTGAAAAAAATTCCAAACCACATTCGCGAGCGCTGCGAATGGAGGCATGACGACTACAGTCTCAATGTCGAGAACCTACCGAAGGCGCCCCCCGCTCCGAAGGCCACCGGCAAGGCACCGCCCCGTTCCGCCTCCCAGCCGGGCCTGTTCGATCTCCCGGGAGACGACCAATGAGCCGCCATGCCAATGCCATCGCCGGCCGTCTCAGTCTTCGCGCGCCCCAGCGGCAATCGCTCGAAATCCTCGACCGCGTCACCGAAGTCGTGCCGCCGCGCAAGGACGGTGATCTCGAGGCGGCGCTTGCGGCGATCCGGACCGAATTTCCGGGCGTCATAGATTTCGAGCGCGACTTCCCGAGCCTGTGTTTCGCGCTCGCGACCGGCGTCGGCAAGACCCGACTCATGGGCGCCTTCATCGCCTATTTGCACCTCGCGCACGGCCTCAACAATTTCTTCGTGCTCGCGCCGAACCTGACAATCTACAACAAGTTGATCACCGATTTCACGCCTAACACACAGAAATACGTGCTGAAGGGCATCGCGGAGTTTGCGATCTCGCCGCCAGTCATCACCACCGGCGACAATTACGAGCGGCAAATCGCCAGCGGCGGTAATCTGTTCCCGGTTACCATCAACATCTTCAACATTTCGAAGATTAATTCCGAGGTGCGCGGCGGCCGAAGCCCGCGCATCCGCAGCTTCAGAGAGGAGATCGGGGACAGCTATTTCGACTACCTTGCGGCGCAGAAGGACCTCGTCCTGATCATGGACGAATCCCATCGCTATCGAGCGACTGCTGGTATCCGCGCCATCAACGAGTTGAAGCCGGTCATGGGGCTGGAGTTGACCGCCACGCCGTTCGTCGAGACGACGCGCGGCCCTGTGCCCTTCCAGAACGTGATCGTCGACTATCCCCTCGGTCGCGCCATGGCCGATGGCTTCGTCAAGGAGCCGGCTGTTGTCACCCGCGAGAACTTCGTTTCCGCGGGCAAATCGCCGGAGCAGTTGCAGCAAATCAAGCTGGAGGACGGTGTTCGCCTGCATGAAGGCGTCAAGGTCGAGCTGGAAACCTATGCGCGCCAGGTCGGCGAGCGGATCGTCAAGCCCTTCATGCTGGTGATTGCCCGCGATACCACGCATGCCGGGGAGCTGATGGCGCTGATCAAGTCCAACGCCTTCTTCGAGGGACGCTATGCGGGCAAGGTGATCCAGGTCGATTCCAGCGTGAAGGAAGAGGAGACGGTCGAGAAGCTGCTGAAGGTCGAGAGTCCCGACGAGCCGACCGAGATCGTCATCCACGTCAACATGCTGAAAGAGGGTTGGGACGTCACCAACCTCTACACCATCGTGCCGTTGCGCGCCGCCAACGCACGCACGCTCATCGAGCAGTCGATCGGGCGCGGCTTGCGGCTTCCTTATGGCCGGCGGACGGGTGTCACCGCTGTTGACCGGCTGAACATCGTGGCACACGATCGCTTCCAGGAGATTGTCGACGAGGCGCGTAAGCCGGACTCGGCGATCCGGCTGCAACAGGTCATTCTCACCGAAGGGCAGTTGCAGCAGAAGACGGTCACGGTCGAATCGCGGCCCCAGCTCGCCGCCAAGCTCGGCCTGCCTTCGGACGCACCGGCCAATGGAACCTCCGGCTTCGAGGAGGCGCCGGCCGTGTTCACGCCGGAAGAGCAGCAGGTTGCCCGCATCGCGTATGATGTGATCCGAAAACTTGAGACCGAGCCTTCGCGCTTGCCCAGCGTTGCGCATCTTCAGAAACCTGAGGTCCAGGCCGCTGTTCTGCGGGAAGTCCAGAGTCAGTACCGTCCAGCTCAACTGGAACTGGACGGGATCGCCAAACAACCCGATCTCACGGCCATCGTAGCCAGGACCGTCGATCTGGTCGTGCAACAGACGATCGATATTCCCCGTATCCTCGTTACGCCGAAAGGCGAGGTGAAATCTGGTTTCCGTCACTTCACGCTCGATCTGTCGCGGATGCACTACGAAGTGCCGAACGAAACGCTGTGGGCTGCGCATTTGCGGACCGGACAAGTCGACCACATCGGCCTCGGTGCCGGCAACATCGATGAACAACGGTTGGAGGATTACGTCGTCAGCGGCCTCATCGATTTCGACGACGTGGCCTATGACGACCATGCCGATCTTCTCTATGATCTCGCGGCTCAGGTGGCGAACCATTTGTTGGCCACGCATCCGGAGGACGGCGTTCGCAAGATCCTGCGGCTTCACCAGAAGGAAATTGCTCGCTTCGTTCACGCACAAATGCAGAGCCACTTCTGGCAGGACACCGATGTCGAGTACGACGTTGTTGTCACGCGCGGCTTCACCGAGCTGCGGAAGAGTGCTTACACGGCAGCGGCAGGCGAAGCGCCGTTGGATTTCCGTCAGTCGCCCACGGACAAGACCAACATGGCTCGATATCTGTTCGGTGGCTTCCAAAAGTGCTTGTACCCCACCCAGAAATTCCAATCCGACGCCGAGCGGAAGCTCTCGGTCATTCTCGATCGGGAAGCCCAAAAATGGTTCAAACCGGCACGCGGGCAGTTTCAGCTGTTCTATCGTAGTGGCGCGGATCTTCTAGAATACCAGCCGGACTTCGTGGCTGAGACAGCCGACAGCATCTTGATGCTCGAGCCCAAGGCCGCGAACCAGATGACCGACTCGGACGTTCTGTCGAAACGTGATTCCGCGTTCGAGTGGTGTCGGCATGCCAGCCGACACGCGACGAGCTATGGCGGCAAGCCTTGGCGCTACATGCTGATTCCGCATGATGCGATTGCCGAGAACATGACACTCGTCGGCCTTCTCCAGCAATTTGGAGAGGCGGGATGAGTAGTCGCGAAGCCTATCCCGACTTTCGCGCGGCTTTGGGGAGGCTTGCACAGGTAGCGGCGTGCGCCGAACCGATCAGATTTGTGAGGGCGCCGACAAACTCCGGCGGTACACGCATGCGACCCACCTGCAACGCGCGGACGATCGTCGCGACGTGATGTGGTCCCAGAGCTGTTGCTACGGCGGGATGCATGAGCAGTTCCGCCGTGCAGCCCAGTGGCAGAGTGGTGAACAAGGCAGCGCAGAGGCGGCGCGCCTTGCGCTCATCGAGCAAGGCGAAAGCGCCCGCTTCCACTGCGCAGGCAATCGTTGCTGCTTCGCCGTCGTCGAGCGTGAGCCGAGCGGAGCCGTCAATCAGGCTCTCATAGATGGGAGCACTCGTTCTGCCTATTTCAACGCGCGCGACGAGCCCCGCGTCGATCAGATTGTGAAGCTGCTGGGCATCGCCATGGCCGTTGCGCTCACCTGCTTCAAGCTCGGTGACAGCGTTTCCCGTCACGACGACACGGTGCGGAAGCGCTTTGATGACCTCCGGCGCCCGCCCGGAGGCGTTCAGGTTGATCACGATGCTCGCATCGGCGACGAGGACAGAAGGAGGGCTAGCGAAGAATCTTGATGCGTTCATCAGCTTCGCTTTCTTCGCGTTCCACGCCGTCGAGCAGTTCCCGGATGCCGTGACGGTCGAGTTCCAGCAGGCGAGCCAGTTGCCCTTCGCTGTAGAGCTCCTTCTTCCACGCTTCACGGGCGAGCAGGGCAAGGCGGGGGGGGACGAGACCCCTTGCCAGGATCGCAATATCGATCCGGCCCGCCAGATCGCCGAGCACTTCGCGCACCTGTGCGTCGGTTATCCCGCCATGCTCCTGGAACCAGTCCCACGTACCATCGCGCGCCAACTTCAGCTCTTCCAGCCGACGCACCATCGCCTCGCGGGAAACGCCGAACGCGTGGGCCAGAAGGATAACGTGCCGGCGGGTCAGATGAGACTGGCCGGCGGTGATTTCGGCAAAGCGCTGACGCACGGCCCGACCCGGCGTGATAAAGTTGCGCTGGAATATATTCGCATAGCGCTCCTCGCGCGAGGCGAACCGCTCATCGTCGGTCAGCACCTCCGGTTGCCTGCGGGTTGAGACGACATGGGCGAGTTCGTGGACGCCCGTCTGGGTCAATCTCTCATGCGGATGATTGGCGTTCAGCAAGATGCAGGCGCCGGCCGCCTCGTCATAGGCGAACAGGCCCGATACCTTGCCATCCAGGGGGCGGATATAAACGCGGATGCCCAGCTGCAAATCGAGAAGGGACACGATGTCAGCGACAGGTCCTGCTCCGAGCCCGAGCCAGTCTCTCAGTTCCTGTGCGTCTTGCTCGGCCTGTGAACGGACGTCGCCCGGCAGAAGCGGGCGCTCGGGCGGGTAATTCCTCGACCGCGAAACACCGAGTGCATTCTCAAGTTCGACTTCCGCGCGGACAAGGCTGTTCAGCAAGCGCGTGGCGCGTTCGATGTCATCGTCCTTGCTGTCTTCCAGTTTGCGAAACCGGGGGACCAGGTCGAGGTGAATAGCCTCCCGCCGGAGAACTGCGTTGGCCGACGTGCGATAGACCGTCGCAAGCTTCTGCAACTCGTCCATCTGGATGCGACGTTTGCCCTGCTCGATGGCGACAATCGTCGTGCGGGCGGCCCCGATGACATCGGCGGCCTGGGCCTGCGTTAGCTTTGCGCCTTCGCGCGCAAGCCGCAGCCGCTCGCCAATTTCCACATCGCTGAGTCGCTCGGTCGTGCCGTTCATTGATCTTATCGCGTCCACTGCCTGAGGAAGGAACGCGCTCCTGCATTCTTGATAAACAATCCCCATTCGGTGGCATGCCGTTCGAGAACGCCTCCGAGCAGGGCCTCCACCTCATTGGCCGTCATGCCAAGGGATGGTGCTGTGATGATCGCGTGGCGCTCGACCGCACCGCGATTGCCGGCGGCAGCCATGTCAGCGAGGTGGTCGAGATGGAGAGTCCCGGCGATCGCATACTCGCGGAATGCACGGTTCACCCGCCTGAAGTCCTTATGCACCGCAGCATCGAGAGTGCCCGCCGTGAGGTCGTCACAGACATACGTGCCTTCGGGCTCCTGCAATCCGGCGGCATGCACGCTCATCCGGCGGAGCATGCAGGCAGCGCAGATGCCACATTGCGTCAACTTTCCGTTCAGCGCGCTCCATTGCGCGCCGCGCCAGCACGACTTCGTATCGCGCCAGGCCTCGCCGCCGGGGAGAGCGGCGTAGGCTTTGAGTGTCTCGCCCTTCGTGTGCCAGAGCCGGGGCGCAGAAAACTGGAAAGGCCGCGCGAACAACGCGGCGAGAAACCGCTCCATTCGCTTCATGAAGAGTGGATGATTGCGATAGTCGGCATAGGCATGCGCAGCGGTGATCAGCGCCGGGCCGAACGCACCCTGACCGCTCTCGGGAACGATGATCTCTGCTGCATCAGTCAGGTAGGCAGCGATGCCGCTGATAAGCGCGAACTTAAACCCTCGGCTTCGCGCGCTCGATTCTCCTCTTGCCGATACGGTGTAGGGCACGGTGGCAAACGGCTCGCGATCAGCCTTGCCGGGCAGGCCCACGGCCTTTGGGCCAACCCGGACGCGCACCAGCTCTTCACCAAGGCTAGCGGCCATCAAGCCGGCGACTGCGCGGGAATCCATGCCTTCGCTGTACGCGATCACGGCCCTGGTTTTCACCGGCAATTGCAAGGACTCCTGCGTTGGGGACGGCGCGTCGTCGCGGCGCTGCACGAACTCGATCGTCCACATATCTCCCGTCAGAAAGCGCAGGGCTTCGTGGAGACTGTCGGTCACATCCGAGGCACCCCATCTTTGCGGCGCATGGACCGGCAGCCGGAGGGTCAGGGTTCGCGTCCAGCCCAGCGATGGGCGCCGGGTGGAACGGTCGGCATATTCGACCGAGGCGGCCAGCATCATTACGTCGTATATGAGGGGCTCCCAGCGGGCGAAGGCATACGACTCCAGGGCGGCAGTGGAAAACTTAAGATCCCGACCCAGATCGAATGCCCTGCGCCCTTTGCGCGGGCGTCCACCAGCCTCGACAACGTCGATGGCATGCGTGGGGATTCTGGGGCTGTAGGCGTGAACAGTCATAGGGGTGGCCCTTCATCAACGCCTTTGCGCGTCGGGAGGTTGATGGCCTCCCGCTTCGGCGGGGCGTTGCCGGACAGCAGCTCACGAGCAAGCGCGCTGCAATCGACCTTCTGGCGTGCCGCATCGAGGCGCTGGCGTACATAGCTGCTGCTGCGTGGGCTGGCTTCGCGCTGATAATGTTCTTCGGTGGCGCGGAGTGCGCTGTGCATGGTATCGGCAAGCGCCGCGCTTACCGCGGCCTGCGCGCCGGCTTCCCCCGTCGCGCCATTCGCGACGGCGGCGATCGCGCAATCGATGGCGAGTTGAGCAGGCGCCGAACCAGTATGCTTTCCTCGTATTGATTCAAGTTGTTCGATCCGTATCGACGGAAAGAGCGTGTCTCCGCACAAGATCTCGCGGATTTTCTTGAGCGGGGCCTGCAGGAGTTCGCGTTTAAGGGCGAATGGAAGCGCCTCTGCCACCTCGTCAGGCGAGTGAGCTGCCTTGGCGGCACGCCTTGCCAAGGTCCTCCAGTGAGGACGCAGCGGCAAGCTTCTGTGTGGGCCGTCACTCATGGCGCGATCTCCATGTCAGGATTGGATCATATTTTATCTGACAATGTCAATAAATATGAAATCAATAGCTGACATCGCCTGTTGGGGCTCCGTTGACACACTCGTCCCGAACCGGCTGCACGCCGCAGCCGCCCGGTGTCTTCCGCCCTTGAAGACGGAAATCAGGATGCGGCGGTGCTCTTCGCCAATATGGGCTGGTCGAGATCAAGAGGCGCGGGCTGAGGCGCCTGGAGCCACCCTCGGCGCCGATCGTCTGAGCTTGACCTTCAACCCGTTCGCCCCAGGCATGATCGCGGCTCGTCGCCCGTGGTCCTTCCGCCAATCTCGACGTTGACGATCTGGCTCCGCCGCCGAGGCCAGTCTCAGATGCGTGAGAATTGCTTTTCGCCGACGCGGGAGTGAGCCTGAGGGGCAAGGGGGCGGCAACCCCCTTTGCCACCGAACAGGCGCTGCCGGCGATCGCTCGCATCGCATCTACCTGCGCAACCATTGCGCATAGCAACCATTGCGCATATAATTACCCATGCCGACGATCGCCCGACTCTCTGCCAGCACCGTCAATATGTACGCCAGCGATCACCTTCCGCCGCACTTTCATGTGCGGATGAACGATGGCCGGGAGGCCCTGGTGGAGATCGCGACGATGAGCGTGATCCGCGGCGCGATTCCGGCGCGAGAACTGGCTGAGCCGCTGAAATGGGCGCGAGCAAACGCCGATCTGCTGGCCCGCAAATGGTTGGAGTTGAACCCATGAGCAAAGCATTCACCCTGGTTTCGGTCAAAGCCAAGGCCCATAGCATGCTGCACTTGGCCTTCGCGGACGGCGTGGAGTTCGACGTCGATCTGTCCGCCATCATCAAGCGCTACCCATCCTTGGCTGCGCTGTCCGATCCTGCCGTGTTCCGGCGCGCGAAGCTGGGCGCCTGGGGCGGCGCGGTCACGTGGGGTAAGGACGATCTGGAACTGGCCGCCGACAATCTGCGCGCCCGGGCCGTCGAGCAGGCGGGAGGGTACTCGCACGAAGGCATCTGTGAGATGATGCACCGGAACAAACTGACCCAGCAGCAGGCCGCCACCGCCCTGGGTCTGTCACGCCGCATGCTGACCTACTACCTGAGCGGCGAGAAGCCGATCCCGCGAACAGTTGCCTTGGCGTGCATCGGCTGGGAGCAAGCGAAGCACGATGCCCGCTTTGCGCCAGCGGCGTAAACCGGGAGGAGATCATGACCAGGCGCCGATATACGCTCGACGAGCTTCTAGCCGGATCGGAACACCTGCCGCTGCAGACGGACGCCGATCGCGCATGGCTCGATGCGACAGCGATTGGCCGCGAGGTCTTTGCCTTGGATGATGAGCGGTTCGCAGAATTCATGGCCATGCTCGACGCTCCGCCGGAGCCCAACCCCGGCCTTGATCGTCTGCTGGCGGTCAAGGCGCCGTGGGAGGATGACACCCAGCGTCAGAAGGGAGAGGTTTCTTCGAGCCGCTGGGTGTAGCGCGCCAGCCCCGAAGAGGTTGATGCTGCGGCCCGGGCAGTCATCAAGCTGTTCGAGAAGTGGAAACTCACCGACGCGGTCGCATGCGAAATCCTCGGCGGCCTTCCGATCCGGACTTATGCCCGCTGGAAGACCGGCGAGCATGGCAGGATCGACCGTGATCTTGCGACGCGGCTATCCCTGCTCATAGGCATCCACAAGGGCCTGCGACATCTCTTCACCGATCCGGAACGGGGTTATGCCTGGGTCTCCAAGCCCAACGATGTCTTCGGCGGTCGCACTCCCGTCGAGATCATGGTGGCTGAAGGCGGTCTCGCCCGGGTGCGGGCTTACCTTGATGCCGATCGCCACTGAATTTGCGCCGATTCCGGCGGAAAGCCGACCCTCAAAAATAGCTCGTGATAAATGAAACTTATCACGACCTATTTCAGCCTGCCCCCCCTGGCGCTTTTGCGCTGATTTCGGGGGCATAAGTGACACCCGGGAGGCGCTGGACCCAGGCTGAAATGGCGCTGATATCGGCTACACAGTCTTGCGCAGCCAATGATTTCATTGGGTTAACGGGAGTACACGCCTATGTCCATGCGAGCTCACATCCCGCCCGAAAGCAGGGCTCCCGAAATCCAGAATGCCCTCGCCAGGACGATTCGACATCTCGGCCTCTCGCTTGACGATGCCGCCGTTCAATCTGGCTTGGCGCGGGCCGAGATCGACAAGATCCTGGCCGGTGAGATCCCCGCCGTGGACGATGATAGATTGTTGCAGGCCCTGCAGAATTTGGCCGTGCTGATCCCATAGTAGAGCGGCCATGCCCGCCACCAGCGGGCAACGCTGTTCAGAGGCCTCGGCGCGTGAACGTCAGATGCGTCACACCGCTCGGTGACGAGGCCGCCTCGATTTCATAGTTCTGCTCCAGGGCTTCGAGACCGTCCCACAGCCGGACGCCGCGGCCGAGCAGGATCGGCGCCACGGCGACGTGGGCGTGGTCGACAAGTCCCGCAGCGAAGAAGTCGCGGACGATGGTCGCGCCTCCGCCGATCCGCACGCCTTGGCCCTTCGCGGCCTCGCGAGCCATCGCGAGCGCGTCAGCAGGCGGGGCGTCGATGAAGTGAAACGTCGTGCCGCCCTCCATCTCGATCGGTGGGCGCGTGTGATGGGTCAGGACGAAGACCGGCGTATGGAACGGCGGGTTAGGACCCCACCAACCTTTCCAGTCGGGATCCTCTTGCCATCCGGGGAACCCGTATTTGCCGGCTCCCATGATCTCGGCGCCGATACCAACGTCGTGCCGGCGAACGAGTGCATCGTCAATGCCGCCAGTTCCACCCAGCTGGCCACCCTTCTCCCGCCACCAGCGGGTCTCGAACATCCATTCGTGCAACCGCTCGTCCGCATGGCCGAAAGGGCGGTCGCGGCTCAGGCCTTCGCCAGTGCCGAACCCATCGAACGAGATGGCAAAGTTTTGTACTTGGGCGAGCGACATATGAAGCTCCTGCTATCTGTCGGCCTAAGAGCGCCTAACAAAACCGTCTCAAGGCCCTGAAGCAAATGATAGCGGCGGCGAGGACGATAAAGGCGCGGTAGAGGTCGGCGTGTCGCTCATAGCGGACGACGAGGCGACGGAACTGATTGAT
>NZ_JAYRLA010000014.1:0-89521 GCF_041905455.1 Methylocella sp.
TCTCAACAGCGCCGCAACCCGGCCAAAGAAGCCCGCCCAAGCCAGCCCAAAGCCCGAAAGCCAAAGACCAAACCCAGCCAAACCCCAAAACCAGACCACAGCGCCCGCAAGGACCCCGCCGCCCACGTTTCTCTTTCTTCCAGATGCAATTGTCAAAAAACACCGAAAACCCACGAGCAAACACCCGCGAACTCTCAGATAGAGCATATACGCTTCAAAAGCGCAAGGCCCGAAGCGACGACCTTAACTTAGCTTCACATCCAACCAGCGTCAAGAAGAAAATTCAACGAAAGCAGAATTTCCCTTGACCACAACAAGCAACCCAGAGAATCGACCCCGGATTTCTTATCGTCCCTCAAGTCAAGATCAAATCAATTCAGATTTGATCCAAGTCGAGGGAGGCCGCGTTACACACCCGACGGCGCCGGATGTCAAGCCGCATCGCGGAATTTTTTTTGCGCCGCAGAACAAAGCCGACGCTCAAAAAATTCGACCCGCTCTCCGCTCACGCCGCGAAACAGATCGCCCCGGCCAGTCAAGCCGAACGGGGAGGCTCCATTCCAAGCATACGAGGAAAAAAGCGAGACAGACCAAACGCCGCCCCTGTCAGAAAGAGCGGCGTCAAGCCCGGTGCGGAGGCTTATATGGGAGCCCTGCGGCGCGTGTCAACGTCGTTTGGCGTTTTTCTGACGGTTGCGCCGCACGACGACGACGTCTCGATGACCGGACCGCGCCAAAATCGGCGCAAGGCTCAGATCTTGAAGAAGGCGGCCGCGGCCTGCTTCGACGCCTGCTTCGCCTCCCGCGCCGCCTCGAGCCGCGCGATCTCGGCGCGCAGCAGGGCAATGCGCTCGTCGAGCTGATGCGCGGAGAGATCGTCGAGAGCCTGCCCGATCTCGTGCGCGGGCGGCCGGCGCGGCGGCGGCGCGAAAACTCCCTCGTCGTCGGCGATCATCGGCGATCCTCCCGGTTCAGGCGAGATGATAGCGCGTTTCGCCCAGGGGCGCGCTAGCGCAGCCCGAACACGGTCAGCGCGCCGCCGAGCGCGGTGTATTTCGCCAGCGCCGCGTAGACCTGCGGCGACGTCTCGTTCTCCTTTCCCCCGGTGAGGCCGGCGGCGAGCCCCGCCCCGGCCCAGCCGCCGACGCCCGAGAGGACGGCGACGTAATCGCGCCCTTCGAAGGAGAAGGCGACCGGATCGCCGACGACGCCCGACGGCGTCCTGAAGCGGTAGAGCTCCTCGCCGGTCCTGGCGTCGAGCGCCTTGAGATAGCCTTCCAGCGTTCCGTAAAAAACGACGCCGCCGGAAAGGGCGAGGACGCCCGAGACGACCGGGAAGGGCTCCTTCGCCTCCCAGGCGATCCGGCGCGCCGACGGATCCCACGCGATCAGCGCGCCCATCAGCCCGCCTTCACGGGGAAAGACCGTCGTGTCCGCTCCCGTGTAGGGCTGGCCTTGCGCGTAGTCGATGTGGAACGGCTCGAAGTCCATGCACAGACGGATCACGGGGACGTAGAACCAGCCGGTCCGCGGCGAATAGGCCGCCGGATTGGCGTTCTTGGAGCCCATCGTCGCCGGGCAGACCCCGCGCGTCACGGCGTCTTCGCCATTGGCCTGCGGCGAGAAGCGCGGATCGACGTCCGGGCGGCCGTAGCCGGGCGAAGACGGATCGAGGTCGATCGCGCGCGCCCAGTTCGCGCCCGGGTCGAACTTGTCGGCGCCAAGGAGTTCGCCGGTCGCGCGGTCGAGGATATAGACGAAGCCGTTGCGGTCGAAATGCGTGAGCAGCGGACGCGCGCGGCCTTCGACGACGCCGTCGGCGAGGATCATCTCGTTGGCCGCGTCATAGTCCCATTGGTCGTGCGGGCTGGTCTGGTAGACCCAGCGCGCGACGCCCGTATCGACGTCGCGGGCGAAGATCGCCGCGGTCCATCTGTTGTCGCCCGGCCGCTGCGCAGGGTTCCATGGCGCGGGATTGCCCGTCCCGTAATAGATCAGGTTGAGCTTCGCGTCGTAGGAGATCCTGCCCCATGGCGCGCCGCCGCCGACGCGCCACTGGTCGCCCTCCCAGCTCTTGAGGCTCGACCCCTCGCCGACGGGGCGCCCGAGCTGCGTCGTGCGGCGCGGATCGATCAGCATGTCCGCGTCGGGGCCGGTCGAGAAGGCGCGCCAGCGCAGGGCGCCGCTCGCGGCGTCATAGGCTGACAGAAATCCGCGCGCGCCATATTCGCCGCCGGCCATGCCGACGATCACCTTGTCCCTGACGACGAGCGGCGCGGAAGTTCCCGTCTCCCCCTTGGCCGGGTCGGCGTTCCTGACCGACCAGAGCGGCGCGCCGGTGCGCGCGTCGAGCGCGACGAGCGTTCCGTCGGCCTGATAAAGGAAAAGCCGCCCCTCGCCGTAGCCGAGGCCGCGGCTCACCGAATCGCAGCACATGACGGCGGCGGCCCCCGCATCCTGCCGCGGCTCGTAGCGCCACAGCACCCGCCCGTCGTGGACGAGATCGAGGGCGTAGACGACGTTCGGGAAAGGCGTGACGAGGTAGACGACGCCGCCGACGACGAGCGGCGCGCCTTCATGTCCGCGCAGGACGCCGGTCGAGAAGCTCCACAGCGGAACGAGCTCGCGCACGCTCGCGGCGTCGATCCCGCCCGAAGAGGCGGCGCGCCGGCTGGCGTAGTCGGGATCGGGGTCCGCGCCGGCCTGCGCGCCGGGCGCCGAAAGGGCCAGCGCGCACGCCAGCCCCCAGCCCATGGCGCCGCGCGTTCTTTCGCCTCGCGTTTTCGTCCGCATGTCCTTCCGCTCCGCCCGCGTCGGCGGAAGGTCGCGAAAACGCGTCTCCGGAGCAAGCCGCGAAACGGCGCGAACGGGCGCAGCGCGAGCAAAATCCCGTCAACGGGCGGGCGCGCCGCGCGGGCGAGCCTTACCCGTGCGCCCTCGCCTTGCGCGTCGCGGCCGCCTTCTTCGCGGAGGCGGAGCGTTCGGCGGCGCTGCGCGAGGCCGAGGCCTGCCCGCCCTTGCGCCCGCCGGCGTGCGCGGCCGGATGGCCCGTGTCCTTGCCGCGGCCGGAGCCGCCCGCCTTCTTGCCGCCGCCGTCGTCCTTGTTGACAGTCGCCCAGGCGCGGCGCTCGGCCTCTTTCTCCGGGACGCCCTTGGCTTCATAAGAGTCGGCGATGTGGTCCGCCTTGCGCTCCTGCTTGTCCGTGTATTTCGACTTGTCGCCGCGCGGCATGGCGCTTCTCCCGATCCGCGACGGCGCGCCCCGCGCCGTCTCGCGCCGGAACGCCGCGGCTCGCGCTCCGTTCCCCGCCAAGGCGGGAGAAGCCTGATGCGGTTCCGCTTCCTGCACGCCGCCGACCTGCATCTCGACAGCCCGCTCCTCGGCCTCAGCGCGAAGTCGCCGGAGTTCGCCGCCAGAATCGAGGACGCCTCGCGGCAGGCGTTCGACAATCTCGTCGAGCTCGCCCTCGCCGAGGACTGCCGTCTTCTCGTCGTCGCCGGCGACGCCTTCGACCGCGACTGGCGCGACTGGCGCACCGGCCGCTTCTTCGTCGAGCGGCTCGCCCGCCTGCGCGAGGGCGGCGTGAAGGTCGTCATGATCCTCGGCAATCACGACGCCCAGAACGGCCTCGCCGCGCGGCTCGAGGCGAGCGACAATTTTACGCTGTTCTCCTCGCGCTGCGCGCAGAGCGCGGTCTTCGAGGACATCGGCGCCGCCGCGCACGGGCGCAGCTTTCCCAATCGCGAGGTCGCCGAGAACATCGCGCTCGACTATCCGCCTCCCCTGCCCGGCTATTTCAACATCGGCGTCCTGCACACCTGCGCGACCGGACGCGAGGGCCATGAGCCCTACGCGCCCTGCACGGTCGAGCAGCTGCGCAACCACGGCTACCAGTACTGGGCGCTCGGCCATGTCCACGCCCGGGAGGTCCTGTGCGAGGACCCGCCGATCCTCTACAGCGGCAATCTGCAGGCCCGCCACATCCGCGAGACGGGTGCCAAGGGCGCGACGCTCGTCGAGGTCGAGGACGGCGCCGTGACGCGGCTCGAGCATCGCCCGCTCGACGTCGCGCGCTTCGCCCATGAGCGGATCGACATCGGCGCGGTCGACGGACGCGACGCGCTTTTGGCCCTCGTGCTCGAACGGGCGCAGGCCACCTGCGCCGCCGCCGAGGGGCGCGCATTGGCCTTGCGCGTGGAACTTTGCGGGGCGAGCCCGCTGCACGCCGAGCTCGTCGCCGACGCGCCGGCCCTGCGCGAGGAGATCGAGACCATGTTCGCGGCGATCTCGCCCGACCTCTGGCTCGAGAAGCTCTCGCTGCGCACGCAGGCGCTCGCGCGCGAGGCGAAGGTCGACCCGAGCGTCGCCGGCGGCCTGCGCGAGGCGATCGAGGAGCTTTTCGCGCAAGGGTGGCTAGAGGGGCGGCTGAAGGAGCGCCTTTCCCGCATCAGGGCCAAGCTGCCGCCGAACGCCCATGGCGAGGACCTGACGCGGCTCATGGAGGCCGAGGGCGCGGCGCGGGCGCGGGCGCTCGCCCTCGCGCTTCTCGAACGCGGCGACGGCTGATGCGCTTCGAGTCGCTGACCCTTGAATGCTACGGCCGCTTCGAGACGACGGAGCTGGCGTTTCCGCCGTCGGCGGGCCTTTGCGTCGTCTATGGCGCCAACGAGGCCGGCAAGAGCACGGCGCTGGAGGCGGTCGGCGATTTTCTCTACGGCGTCCATGACCAAAGCCGGCGCGCCGACACGTACGGCCCGAGCCGCCTGCGCATCGGCGCGACGCTGCGGTTCGCCGATGGAGCCCTGCGCCGGCTCGTCCGCCGCAAAGGGCGCAAAGGAACCCTGGCCGACGAGGAAGGCCGGTCCGTCGACGAAAGCGTGCTCGCCGCGGCGCTCGGCTCGACGACGCGAAAACGCTTCGCGGCGCTGTTCGGCCTCTCCCATGCGCAGTTGCGCGAGGGCGGCGAGGCGCTGATGAAGGCCGACGGCGACGTCGGCCGGCTGATCCTCGCCGCCGGCGGCGGCCTTTCCGCGCTCGTGCCGCGCGTCGAGGCGCTGGACAGGGAAGCCGACGCGCTGTTTTCCGAGCGCAAGGCCGGACATCGCAGATTCTACGCCGCGCTTGACGACTTCCAGGAGGCCGAGCGGCGACACAGGGAGACGCTGGTCACCCGCGAGCAGCACGAGAACGCGGTTCAGCGCGTCAACGCCGCCCGCGACCGCCTCAAGGAGCGCCGCGACCGCCTCGGCGCGCTGAACCGCGAGAAGCACAGGCTGGCGCGGCAGGGGCGCGTCGCCCCGACGCTCGGCGAGCTCGACATGCTCGGCGCGCGCCTCGACGCCTGCGCGTCGCTGGCGCCGCTCGGCGAAGATTTCGCGCAAGCCTGCGCCGACGCTTTCGCCGCCGAGAGACGCGCCGCGGAGAGCTTCGAGGAGGCCGATCTGCGCCTTGCGGCGCTGCAGGGGCGCATCGATGCGCTCGAGCTTCCGGCGGACCTCCTCGCCGCGCAGGAGCGGATTCAGGAGGCGGCGCGGCAGGCGACCCTCGTGCGCAAGGAGCGCGTCGACCGCGAGAAGCGGGAACGCGAGCTCGAGGCGACGCGAAAGGCGCTGGATCCGCTGCGCGCCCTCCTGAACCTGCCCGACGAGACGACGCTCGAAGCGGCGCTCCCTGCGCCCGACGCGCTCGCCGCCGCCCGTCGCCTGCGCGACGAGGGCGCGAGTATTCTCGCGCGACGAAACGCGCTGGACGAGCGCGGCCGCGCCGAGGCGCGGGCGCATACGGCGATTCTCGAACGCCGGCGCGCCCGGATCGAGGCCGGCCGCAACGCGCCGCTCGGCTTTTCTGCGGGGGATTTCGCGCCGACGCCTGGCGCCGAGACGGCGCTCGCCACGCGGCGCGACCGCCTCGCGCAGACCGGAGCGCGCCTGAAGGAGCGATGCGCCAGCCTCGGCTACGCAGATTTCGCGGCGCTCGAGGCCGACGCTTTCCCGGACGCGCAGGCGAGCGAGGCAGAAGGCGAACGGCGCGCGGCGCAGGAGGCGCGGCGCGACCGGCTCGCCGCGACGATCGAGTCCGCGCGCGCCGAGCGTGCGGCGCTCGACGCGGAAATCGGACGGCTGACCGAGGGGCGCGTCCTCGCCTCCCCCGAGGCGATCGAGGCGGCGCGCGCGGCGCGCGACGGCGCTCTCGGCGAACTCGCCGCGCGCTATGCGGACGGCGCGCAGGAGGAGCCGCGCGAAGCGCGGCTGGCTCGGGTCGAGGACGCCAAAGGGCTGGTGAGCGAGGCCGACCGTCTCGCCGACCGCCGCTCCGCCGAGGCCGAGCGCGTCGCAGCGCTGGAGCTCGCCCAGCGCAAGCGCGCCGCCGCGCTGGCGACGCTGGAGGAGGCGGCGCGCGCGCTGAAAACGCTCGACGCCGAGCGCGACGCCGTCGCGCAGACCTGGCGCGAAGCCTGGCCGGCGGCGGCGCGCTTTCCCGATCCCGGCCGGCTGCGCCGCGCCGCCGCCGCGCAGCGCGAGCTTGTCGAGGCGCGGCGTCAGACCGAGCTCGAGGCGCAGGCGCTGGCGGCGGACGAGGACGCCCACGCCGCAAGGCTCGCGGCGCTCGCCCGCGCGCAGGAGCGGCTCGGGCTCGCCGCGGACGCCCCGCTCGCCGCCCGCGTCGAGGCGACGGTCGCCGCGATCAGGACGCATGAGGCCGATTACGCCGATTTCCGCGCCGACCAGCAGGCGGCGGACGACGCGGCGCGCAAGCTCGCGGCGATCGAGGACGAGCGCCGCGCGCTCGACGAGGAGGAGGCGCGCTGGGCGCAGGCCTTCGCAATGGCCGCGGCCGCGCTCGGCGCGCCGGCGGGGGCGAGCCTCGAAGAGGTCGACGCGCTGTGCGCGCGCTGGGCCGACGCCCCGGGCCGCTTCGAGAGCCTGCGCAACACGCGCGCGCGCCTTTCCGGCATGGACCGCGACGAGAGGAACCTCGCCGAGCTCGTCGCCGCCCTCGCCGAGACCCTTGGCCGCGCGCCGGCGCCGGACGCGGCGGCCGCCGCCGAGGCGCTGGCCGCGCGCCTCGAGGAGGCGAAGGGCGTCGCTTCGCGGCGCCGCGGCCTCGAGGGCGAGCGCGCTGAGCGGATCGTCGAGCGGGACGGCGCCGCGCGCAAGCTCGCCGAAGCGCGGGACGCGCTCGAACGGTTGCGCGCCAGGGCCGGCTGCGAGGCTGAGGCCCTTTCCGCCCTCGCGGGGCGCTGCGCCGAGCGCGTCGAACTGGCCCGGCGCCTGCGCGCGCTCGAAGAAGAAATCGCGCGGCTCGGCGACGGCCTGCCGCTGGCGCAGCTTCGCGCCGAATGCGCCGGCCGCGCGGTGGACGAGGTGCGCGCCGCCGCTCAGGCGCTCGAAGCGGACGGGACCGCGCTCGAGGCCGAGGTGGAGGCGGCGCGCGCGGAGCTGCAGGACCGCCGCCGCGAGGCCGAGGCGCTGGAGGACGGGCCCGGCGTCAACGCCGCGGCGGTCGCGCGCGAGGCCGCCGCCGCGCAGATGCACGAGGCGATCGAGCGGCATCTCGAGACCGCGCTCGCCGGCGAGCTGCTGCGCGAGGCGATGGCGCGTCTGCGCGAGCGCCGCAAGGATCCGCTCGTGACGCGCGCCGGCGCGCTGTTTGGCGCTGCGACGCGCGGGGCGTTCGCGGGGGTCAGGAGCGAGGTCAGCGGAGAGGGCGAGCCGAGCGTCGTCGGGCTGCGCGCCGACGGGACGAGCGTTCCGGTCGGCCAGATGAGCGAGGGCGCGCGCGACCAGCTCTATCTCGCCTTCCGCGTCGCCAGCGTCGAGGCCTACGCCGCGGCGGCCGAGCCCATTCCCTTCATCGCCGACGACCTGCTCGTCCATTTCGACGACGCGCGCAGCGCCGCGGCGCTGGAGCTGCTGGCCGAGCTCGGCGAACGGACGCAGACGCTGCTGTTCACCCATCACCGCGGCGTGCGCGAGGCGGCCTCGGCGCTCGCCGGCTCGGGCCGCGTCGCCGTCGTCGACATCGAGCGTTAGGCGTCGTCCGCCTCGAACAGGATCCCCGTAAAGCTTTTCACATGCCGCTCGGGATGGAAGGGGATGGCGCACTCGAGCTCGTGAACCTCCCAGCGGTCGCGCACCCCGTAGCCGCGCGCGGCGAAATAGCCGAGAAACTCGTCCTCATTGTAGATTTCATAAGGCGAGACGCCGACGCCGAAATTCTGCAGCGTGAAGAACCCCGGCCCCTCGGTGAGCGGCAGCTTGTTGAGAAGCACGTGGCGCGGTCGTCCCTTGAAGCGCTCGAGCAGCGCGGCGCCGTCGCGCATGTACTGGATCGCGCCCGCCGACAGCAGAAAGTCCGGAGCCGGCGCCTGCGCCGGATCTTCGACGAAGCGCAGCGCGGCCTTCTCGTCGAGCGCCATGGCCGCGCCCTGGCGGGCGATCGCCGGCACCTCGACCACCGTCCAGTCGACTCCCTGCGGCGGCCCGAAAAAGCGGCGGTAGGCGTAATAAGCGAGGCCGACGCTGCCGCCGTAGTCGACCAGCGCCGCGCCCTCGCGCAGCAGGATATTGAGCCACATCATGACGGGATAGCTCGCCGTCTGCAGGTAGCCGAGGTTGCCGACCCAGAGCTCGGCCGCCGCGTCATTGTCCCAGCCCTCGCGGCGGTCGGCGGGAATGTCCGCGAGCGCTTCATCGTAGGAGGCGTAGACGCCGTAATAGAGGCCGGGATGGTCGCGTCGCCCGAGGGCGTAGCGCCTGTAGGCCGCCTCCGCGAAAGGCGCGCGGCGCAGCGCGGCGCCGACGCCGGTGGCGCCGAGAGCCTTCTTGGCGAGGACGTTGAAGGACATGGCTTGGCCCCGGGGCAAATGAGCGACGCGCCGACGGCGACGCTCCGACGTTAGCGTGGACGCAAGGCCAAAAGCGCAACACGACCAATCGAATTCAAGCGTTTCGCGCCGTGCGGGATCGCACGCCGCTCAGAACGACAGCGGCCCGAGCGCGCCGACGGCGCCGGCGGCGCGCACCCCGCGCGAGACGCCGGAGATCCGGTGGTCCCCGAGGCGGCCGGAGATCTCGAACAGATGATAGGCGGCGCCGTTGCGGCTTGATCCGCGCGCGGACGCGGAAGGCGCGCCGACGACCGGAATCCGGCCCGCCGGCCCCACGAAATGACGCACGCTCGCGCAATGATTGTGGCCGTGCAGGATCAGCTCCGCGCCCTGCCGGCGGATGACCTCGGCGAAGTCGCGCGCGTCGATCAGCCCGCGCGCGAGGCTCGCCGGCTCGAGCTGCGGCGGGTGATGCAGCAGCACGACGCGCACGAGGCCGGCCCGCGCGCAGTCGGCGAGCATCGCCTCCGCGCGCGCAAGCTGCGGCCTGCCGAGCCGGCCGGAGGCGATGAAGAGCGGCGTCGGCACGGCGGACGACAGTCCGATCACGGCGACGTCGCCGCGCACGCGCAGGAAGGGATAGAGCGCCTCTTCCGGCGCGTCGCCGCTCGTCCACGGGGCGAAGGAGGCCGCAAGGTCAGGCAGCGAGCCGCGCACATAGGCGTCGTGATTGCCCGGAACGAAGCTCACCGAACGCGGGTCGCCGAGCGTCTCGAGCCATTTGCGCGCGAGCTGGAACTCCGCCGGAAGGCCGAGATTGGCGATGTCGCCGGTCATCGCGACATGGTCGGGCGCCTGCGCGCGAAGGTCCGCGACGATATGGTCGAGCGTCGCCATGTCATGGACGAGATGGCGTCCGCGCCGCCAGTTCAGATAGCCGGTGGCCCGCTTGCCGAGAAGATCGCGGCGGCGCGGGCGCGGCAGGGGGCCGATATGCGGATCGGTGAGATGGGCGAGACGGAACGGCACGCGCGCCACTATCGGCGCCGGCGCCCGCGCGTCAAGCCGCGCCCGGCGTCCGCGGCTCCGCCGCGCTTTCCCGGAGCGCCGCGGCGCCCTAAGTTCACGCGCCTTTCTCCAGCCCCGACCCCATGGCCGACCTTTCCCTCATCCTCGCGCCGCAGACGCCGGGCGACGCCGTCGCCATCGAGCGCCTCGACGAGCGCGCCTTCGGGCCCGGGCGCTACGCCCGCTCCGCCTATCGCCTGCGCGAAGGCGTCGAGCCGGACTACGCCCTCTCGTTCGTCGCGCGCGTCGGCACGCTGCTCGTCGGCGCGAACCGCATGACGCCGATCCGCTGCGGCGACGCGCCGGCGCTGCTGCTCGGGCCGCTGACCGTCGATCCCGCCTTCCGCTCGGGCGGCATCGGCGAGGCGCTGGTCGTGAAGTCGCTGGAGGCGGCGCGCGCGGCCGGGCACGCCCTCGTGCTGCTGGTCGGCGACCCGCCCTATTACGAGCGCATGGGATTTCGCCCCGTCCCGCCCGGGCGGCTGCGCTTCATCGGCCCTGTGGACCCGGCCCGCCTGCTCTATTGCGAGCTTGTCGCCGGCGCCCTCGCAGGCGCGGGCGAGCGCGTGCGGCGCGCGCCGGAGCGTCCGACGGCGTGACGCCACGGCGCACGGTATATCGCGCGGCTCATTTCGTCACGAAATAGAACGCCTCGCCCGGCAGCGAGCCGTAGGTGAACGGCTCCTGGCGCTGGCGCGTCGCCGTGCGCACCTCGTCGCGGATCTGGCGGAACAGCATGTTGATCTCGAGCCGCGGCTTGACCACGTTGCGCAGGAAAGCCTCGGCGAAGGGGCTGTGCTCGCCGTCGCCGTCCTGCGCCACCTGGCCGTCGCGGGCGGCGTAGGCGACGAGCGTGCCTCCTTCCGGCTCGACGCGGGCGAAGCCGCGCCCGATCGAGCGCGTCGCCATCGTCCGCTGCATGCGCGCGGCGAACGGGTTGTCGCGGCAGGCGTCGAGGATCACGAGGCGCAGCTTCTTCGCCCGCTCGGCGGCGTTGAGCACGCGCTCCAGCGTGATCGCCTCGTCCTGCACGTCGCGGTCGGCGGCGAGCTTGGCGTCCACGGGAATGAGATAATTGACGCCGCCGAGCTCGATCCCGTGTCCGGCGTAATAGACGACCGCCCAGTCGGCGCTCGCCGCCCTGTCCTCGAAGGCGCGCAGCGCCGCGAGGAATTTGGCGCGGGTGAGGTTCGTCTCCTCGAACACCGTCTGGAAGCCGACGTTGCGCAGCGCCTGCGCCACCGCCTTGGCGTCGCGCTGCGGATTGGGCAGCCGGGCCACAGCCTCATAGTCGGAGTTGCCGATGACGAGGGCGACGCGCTCGCCGGGCGGGGCGAGCGGCGGGCTCTTGGCCTGCGCCTCCTCGGCCAGCGCCTTGGCGCGCGCCTCGATCTCGGCCGATACGCGCGCCTCGACCTCGGCTTTCGCGCGCCGCTCGAACTCGGCCTTGGCCTTGGCGTCGGCCTCGGCGAGCGCGCGCGCCTGCGCCGCGAGCTGAAGCTCGAGGCGCGCCTGCGTCGCCTGCGTCGCCGCCTTGGTGCGCGCCTCGACCTCGGCCCTGATGCGCGCCTCCGCCGCCGCCGCCTCGCGCTCGGCCTGAGCCTTGGCCTGCGCGTCGCGCTCGGCCTGCGCATGGGCTTCGGCGGCCTGTTGCGCCGCGCCGGCCGCCGCCGTCTTGGCGCTCGCGGCCTCGGCCGCGGCGAGCGCGGCGAGCCGGGCGCGCGCGAGGCTCTGCGCCGGCCGCGCGATCGCCGCCTCGGCGTCCGCGGAAAGGCCCAGCGCCTTCTCGTAGTCGGCCCGCGCCTTGGCCGTCTGGCCGAGCTTCTCGTAAGCCTGCCCCCGCCCGGCGAGCGCCGGCGCGAAATCGGGAGCGACGCGCAGCGCGTCGGAAAAATCGGCGAGCGCCTTCTCGCCCGCCTCGCGCGCGAGCTCGACGTCGCCGCGGAAGGCGAGGGCGAGGGCCGAGCGCGGATTGAGCGCGAGCGCGCGGTCGAGGTCGTCGAGCGCGCCGGAAAGATCGCCGGAAAGGCGCTTCATGCGGCCGCGCTGGGCGTAGGCGAGGTCGTATTTCGGCCGCAGCAGCAGCGCTTCGTCGCAGTCGGCCATCGCCGGATCGAGCCGGCCTTCGTCGGCGTAGACGAGGGCGCGGTTGACGTAGGCTTCCGGCGTCGCGGCGAGGCTCAGCGCCCGGTCGGCGTCGGCGAGCGCCGCGTCGAAGTCGCCCTTGAGGCGCAGCGCCTCGCCGCGATGGCTGAAGGCTTCCGCGTTGTTCGAATCGGCCTTGAGCGCCGCGCCGTAGCCCTCCAGCGCGCCGGCGACGTCGCCCTTGGCGAGCAGCGCGTCGGCGCGCTGGACGTAGCCCCGCGCCTCGCCCGGCGCGAGCCGGATGAATTCGTCGAAGTCGGCGAGCGCGCGGTCGAACTGCTTCTTGAGATAGCGCGCCTGGCCGCGGTTGTAGAAAGCCTTGGCGAACTTGCCGTTGAGCTTGATCGCGCGGTCGTAGTCGGCGATGGCGCGGTCGTATTCCTCGCGATTGACCAGCGCCGCGCCGCGCGCGTTGTAGAGGTCGGGCGATTTCGGGTCGAGCCTGATCGCCTGATTCAGGTCGGCGACCGCCCCCTCGAAATCGCCGTCGATCTGGCGGGCGAGGCCGCGGTTGCGGTAGGCGTCGGTGAAATTGGGGTCGCGGTCGAGCGCGCTCGAGAAATCCTTGACCGCCCCGGAAAGGTCGCCCTTGCGCGCCTTGGCGACGCCGCGGTTGTTGTAGAGCGAGGCCGCGCCCGCCCCGTTCCGGTCGGCGTCGATCAGCCGCGTGCAAGCGGGGATGCCAAGATCCGGGTCGGCGAGCGAGCGTCCGCACACGGCGAGGTCGCCCTCGAGCGCTTGCGCGCCCGTCACGGGAAGGAGCCCCGCGGCGGCGAGCGCCAGCGCGAGAAGCGCGGCGGCGAAAAGCGCGAGAGTGTTGCGCCTGGCGATCATGGCTCGTGCTCCGGGCCGCGGGGCGGCCGCGCCCCGCGAACGGCACCCTGCGGCGCCTGGCGGCGCCTCGCGGTGCGCCGTTGCACGCGCGTGAATTCTTGACGCGCCGTTCAAGCAGGCGGCGAGTTTACGCTCGCCTTGTTGCGCCCACAACACAGATGGACGCCGCTTTCTGCGCTAGAGTGCGAGCAGGCGGGGGCTTCGACATGAACGGCAGGATCACCATCGGCGTCGCGGGCGCGGCCGCGCTCTGGTTCGCGGGGCTCGGCGCGGCGCAGGCCGGCTCGCTCTGTCCGGCGAGCGTCTCGCAGACGGTGACGAAATCCCGGCTCGTCTGCGTTCAGCGCGACCCGTCGAGCGGCCAGTGCCTGCGGCAGGAGACGCAATTCTACCAGACGCAGGTGACCTATACGGGCGTCCAGCTGCAGAACGGCCTGTGCACCAACAACGGGCGGGGCGATCCCGATCCCGCCGCCTTCTCAGGCGCAGCGCTGGCGAGCCAGGCGTTGAGCGAGCTGTCGCAATCGACGACGCAGGAGACCGCGCGCAGCGCCGAAAACTCGATCGCCGGCCGGCGCGAGGAGGAGACCAACCGCTGCGCCGAGGGCTTCCGGCGCGTCGACGGCGCCTGCGAGCCTGTCGCGCCTCCGGCGCAGGAGCCTGCGCCGCCGCCCCCGCCGAAGCCGGCGAAAGCCGCCTCGAAGAAGAGCGCGAAAAAAGCCGCGCGCGCCGCGCCGGAGCCGGCCGCGCCCGCCCCGCGCGTCAGCTACGCGCGCCCGGCGGTCGTCAGCAAGGACGGCCCGGTTCCGCCGCCGATCGAGGCGCCCGCCCGCTACGGCGTCTGGGCCAACGTCTTCGGCGGCTACGAGAGGCGCGACGCCTCCGCGCCCGGCAGCGTCTACGGCCCCGATTTCAACGCCGGCGCGCCGGTCGGGATCGAGACCTACGTCCAGTCGAAGACCGGCACCGTCGGCTTCCAGACCGGCTTCGACTTCACTTCGCGCGGCCTGTTCGCGCCGACGGACGGCATGATCGTCGGCGTGCTCGCCGGCTATTTGTCCTCGACGCTGAACCTCGACACGCAGACGGCGTCCTCCTCTCCCGACATCGTCGGCGGAAGCTCGACGCATCTGCACGCGAGCCTGCAGGGCGCGACGCTCGGCGCCTACGCCACCTATTTCAACGGCCCCTTCTCGGCCGATCTCCTCGCCAAGTTCGACCTCCTGAGCCTCGACCAGAACTTCAACGACAATCTGGCCTTCGGCGGCCCGGCGGGACCGTTCAACGTCGCCTTTTCCGGCTCGGGCTCGACCAGCCTCACCGTCTCGACGGTCGCTGGAAACCTCAACTACCGCTTCACGCTGCAGCCGAACCTGTGGCTCGAGCCGACCGTCGGCGCGCAGTTCACCTGGCTCGGCTACGGCGGCGGCGCGCAGGCGCTCGGCCTTTCGGACGGCAACCAGATCATGGTGCAGGGCGGCGCGCGGGTCGGAACCTCCGGCGTCTTCGAGAACGTCAAGGTCGCCACGACGCTGACCGGCCTCGCCTATTCCGACGTCGCCGTCAACGGCGGCTTCATCGCCGGCGCCGCGGCCAACGGCAACAACATCCTCGCCGACGCCGACCGCGGCCAGGTGCGCGGGCGCGGAATCCTCGCGTTCAACTTCGATTTCGGCCAGGGCCTGACCTCGTTCATCGCGGGCGACCTCTATGGCGGCCAGGGGCTTTTCGGCGCCGGCGGCAAGGCGGGCCTGCGCTACGAGTGGTGAGCGGCGCCAGAAATTCCTGGCCGCCATCCTCGCCGCGACGCTGACTTTACTCTCCTGCGCGCCAACCGGCGCACTCGCCGCCTGCGCCGGACGCGACCTGCTGCCGCTGATCGCCGAGCGCGCGCCCGCCGCTTTCGCCGCCCTTGAGGCGGAGGCGGCGCGCACGCCCTTCCGCCACGGCGCCCTGTTCAGGGTCGCCTACCCGGGCGCGCCGCCGTCCTTCGTGTTCGGGACGCTCCACCTCTCCGATCCGCGCGCGGCGCCTGCATCCGCCGCCGCCGCGCTGGCGCGCTCGCGCGCGGTCCTCGTCGAGACGGTCGAGGACGGGGCGCGGCTGCACCGCCTGCCTCCCGCGCGCGCCCTCGCCCTGCGCGCCGCGCTGCGCGCCGGCTCCGGCGAGCGCGCGCGGGACCTCCTCGACGCCGACGCCCTGAGGCGGCTCGCGGCGCTGGGGCGCGCGGCGGGCTTCGCGCCGCAGGCGGTCGCGGACATGAAGCCCGCCGCGCTCGCCCTCGTCCTCGACCTGCCGCCCTGCGCGCGCGCCGCCGACTACGCCGACGCGTGGATCGCCGCCGCCGCGCGGGCGCGCGGCCTGACGCCGGTCGGCCTCGAGACGCTCGCCGAGCAGATAGAGGCGCTCGGCCCGCTCGACGCCAGGACGGCGACGGCGCTGCTCGAGGCGACGCTGAAGCAGGCGAGCGCCGGCGAGGACATCGTCGAGACGAGCCTTATCCTCTACGCGCGGGGCGATCTCGGCGCCCTGCTCGCCTTCATGCGCATGGGCGAGCCGCTTCCGGGCGTCGCCGGCTCCGGGACGCCGCCCGAATTCCTCGACCTTCTCATCGACAGGAGAAGCGCGCGCATGGCGGAGCGCGCCGCGCCCTACCTGAAGGCGGGCGGCGCTTTCCTCGCCGTCGGCGCGGCGCATCTGCCGGGCGAAAAGGGGCTTCTGCGCGACCTCGAACGGCGCGGCTTCTCCGTCGAGCGGGCCGACTGAAAGACGAGCTATTCCTCGGGGCAGGTGTTCGGCGCCTCGGGCGGCTCCGGCGTCGACTGATCAGTCGGCCAGCGCCCGGAAGCGGCGCGGCTCGTAGCCGCGCTGCATCAGCGCCGCGAGCGGATAGACGTTGCGGCACACGCGGCCCTGGCAGGCGCCGGGGGACGCCTCCAGCACCTCCGCCTTGCGGTCGGGCGTGAAGCCCATGAACAGCATCACATGCGAGCCCGGCTTGTTCAGCGCGTCGCCGGGCTTCAGCTCCCACGGATCCGCCACCTGCGACGTGATCGAGGGAATCGCCAGCGTCGTGAAATGGGTCGAGAGGCCCCAGGCGGCGCTGACGAAGGACGAGCAGTCGACGCCGACCACATCGCGGCGCGGCGCGTCGCGCGTGCAGACGTTGCCGGCGAGCGCGCCCTTCGCCACCCGCGCCGCGAACTGCGGCAGCGAGCCCTGGCAGCCCCAGCAATAAGGCACGCCGCGCACCTCCTGTCCCGCCCGCCCGGCGAGATAGGGCGGACGGCGCACACGGTTGAATCCCGAGCACGGCGCGTCCGGGTCGCCGCCATAGGAGGTCGGCCCCACCCGCCACGTGAAGGCCTCGAAGGCGCGGCCGGTCTCGACCACGCTCGCCCGGGTCAGCGGGCGCACCGCGGCGATGGCGCCCTTGCCGAGCTTCGCCAGCGCCGCGTAATCGACGGCGGCGGCGCGCGCGGCGACAGCCTCGCCGCGCTTCATCGGCGTGAAGCCGACGCCGATCACGTCGACGACGCCCTTGCGCGTGCGCAGGAAAAAGACCTCCCCGTCGGGCGAGACGGTGACGAAGCGGCGCGACAGGGCGAGGCTCGGCGTCAGCGGCAGCTCGTAGACGCCCTCGAAGGCGCCGCCCGGCGCGAAGCGCGCGACGAAGGTCGCCGCGCCGAGGCCGGCGAACTCCGGGATGATCTCGGCGAGCGCATACATGCGCCCAGCCCTGTCGACGTCGAGGAATTCGATCGAGCCGAACTTCGCCTGCGCCTTCATCGCCAGGCTGGCGAAAGCCTTTTGCGCGCCCTTCTCGTAAAGCGCGAGGCGCGCGCCCTTTCCGTCTCCCTCGAGGCTGACCGCGGCCTCCACCATGCCGCGCCCGCGGGTGGCGACGAGCTGGCGCGCGCGCGCCGGCGCGATCGCCCGCGTGCGCCCGTCCGCGCCGTCCTCGATCTGCGAGCCCGTCTGCGCGAACATCGAGCGCGCCGCCTCGAGGTCGTCGCCGCCCTCGGACAGGCTGCGGGTGAGCCCGCCTCCCTTCGCCTCGAGCGCGATCGGCTTGCCGTCCCAGACGTAGACGGCGCCCTGCGCGACGACGAGGTCGGTCGGCTCGACGCCCTCCGGCAGCACCAGCGAGCGCGTGCGCTCCGGCGCCTTGGCGTCGAAGTTGAGGACGCGGCCGTTGACCTGGTCGAGCAGGTAGATCGTTCCGTCGTCGGCGGCCGAGATCGCCTGCGGCCCGTCGATCTCGGTGTCCTCGGAGGCGTCGACGACGCCGACCGACTGCGGCCCCGCGCCGGCCGGGAAGGCGCGCAGCACCGTCTCGCGCGCGGCGGCCGGCGCGTTCTCCTGCGCACCCCCCTGCGCGAAGCCGCGGGCGGGCGCGAGCGCGAGAACGAGGATAAGGAGAAGACTGCGCGAAATCATCGTCGCCGACTGGCTTGCGGCCGCGCTGGCTAAAGCACGGGGCCGGAAATCTTGACCTGGGAGGACTTTCCCTGCGGGCCCTGCGAGAAGGTCTTTTCGTCGAACGGCCCCATTTCCAGGAAATACACCCGCCCCTTGATGTCCTGCCCGGCGCGCGGCGGCATGTCGTCCTGCTGCATGCCGAAGGGAAAGCTGACGATCTCGCCCGCCTTGGTCTTGAGGTCGGATATGCGGCAGCCCATCAGCCGTCCTCCCTGCTGCGCGTCGAAGGAGAGCGTCGCGACCGTTCCCTTGTCGGCGTCGGCGAGGCCGTCGAGGCCGATCTTCTTGTGGAACGTGTGCGGGATCATCCGGCCGACGTCGGCGCGGAAGCCGAACGGATCGTCGATGATCCACACGTCGGTCGAGGCGCACTCCTTCTGCGCCTTGGCGCCAGGCGTCGAGGAGAACATGTACCAGGCGATCTTCGACTTATCCTCGGCGATCATCGCGAACACGACGCGGATCTTGCCGCCGCCGCCGCACTCGACCTCGAAGCCCGTGAGGCCGGTCAATTTGTAGAGCACCGTATCGTCGCCCATGGAAGCCTCCATCCCGGCTCCGCGAGCCGCATCCCGAAGGACGAGCCTGCGCGAGGACGGCGCGCGCCTCCGTGCGCGCCGGCACGGGTCAATCGCGTCCGACGAGCAGGATCTTCAGGTCGCGCGTCGGCGTGAAATTCTCCGCCTGCGCCTCGAAGGCGGTCGGCGAGACTTTCCGCACATTGTCGAAGCAGAAGCTGACCAAGCGGTCGGGCCGGCCCTTGTCGACATGCAGGCGGAAGCTCTTGACCGGCCCGGCGGAAGCCGCGCCTTGCGTCAGGGCGTAGGCGATGCGGCGCTCCTTCAGCCGCGCCTCGTTGGCCGGCGAGGCGCCGGCGAGCTTGTCGAGGCTGCGGAAGAAATCCTCATTGAGGCAGTAGTCCTTGCGGTAGCGCTCGACCATGGGCGAGATCGCGTCCGTCTCGCGCAGCCCCTTGCGCAGCGGCGTGTCGGGGCCTCCGCCAAGGCTCGTCCTGTAGCGATGCTCGACCTCGACCGCGGCGCCCGGCGCGAACACATGCTTGCGGGTGAACACGGTGGCGAGCGTCCAGGTCGGACCGTAGATCGGCGCGCCGGCCGCGTCCGCGCCGAGCTGGGTGAGAAGCCCGGCCTCAAGGAGGCGCGCGCGCGCGTCGGGCGCAAGCCCGGCGAGGCGGGCTCGCGCGTCCGCGCCGATCAACGCCGCCGGCAGCCCCGCCGCCTTGAGCTCGCCCGTGACGTCGCGCCCGTCGAGCAGAGCGCGTTGCGCCCCGTCGAACCTCACCGGCCTGCCGTCGACGCTGGCGTGGAAATCGACGAAATTGAGCGGGTCGGACCCCGGGATCGCATAGTCGGCGTCGGCGTCGGAGAGGTCGATGTCGGGCAGGGCGAATTTCAGCGCCAGCGTGACCGGCGCCGGCGCCCTGCTGACGACGCGATAGGCGACCGACACCCTGTCCGGGGAGATCGACAGCGTCTCCTCCTCGATCGAAACGTCAGGCGAGCGCGCGAGGACGAGCCCGCCGACGGGAAGCTCGATCGAGCCTTCGTCGGCGCGGGCGGCGGACGACGCGAGCGCAAGCGCGAGCGCCGCGGCGGCCGCTCGCGGAAGGGCCGCGCCCGCCACGCTAGCCGCCGATCATGACGGTCGGCATTCCGCCGACGATCACCCCGCCATGGACGGTCATGTCGCCGATGCGCGCCGCCGGCAGCCCGTTGATCATCACCGTGGTCGAGCCCATCGCGATCATGTCGGGCGGCCCGACGCAGACGGCGACGTCGGTGACGCGCGCGGCCGGCAAGGCGCCGATCAGCACGGTCACCGCCCCCGGCGCGACGATGGGGCCGCCGACATGCGGCACGAGCACGGTGACGGCCGGACAGACATGGGGATCGGTGAGGCGGGCGGCGGGAGGCATTCTCGAAACCCCTCTTGAGGGAAGCGCCTTGCGCATCTGGCGCACGCCCGAGCGGGCGGCGCAACGGTTTTATTCAAATCGCGGGGGCGCGCCGGAGGGGGTGCGGGCGCGCACCGCGTCTTGCCGGCGCGCGGCGTTGAAGTAGAATTGAGAGGCTCGCGCGCATGCGGGCCGCCCATGTCACGGGTCGTCGTCATGAGCCTTCCGCCGCCAGGCCGCCGCGCCGCGCTGAAGCAGGGCGCGGCAGCCGCCCTTTTCTCCTTCTTGCTCCCCCTCGCGCCCGTCGCCGCGCAAACCCCCTGCGCCGATCGGATCGAGGCCTTCAACCGCGCCGTCGACGCCGCGCCCGACGACAAGGCGCAGGCCGGCGTCGACGCGCTCGTCGCCGATCCGCGCTGCGGCGGCTTCGTCATCCCGGCGCAGCGGCGCCTCGCCGCCGCCCGCCTAGCGCGCGCGCAAAAACTGCCCGCCGGCGCCGACGATCCTTATTATCTGGCGCTCGTCATGGAGGCCGACAAGCCGGCGGTGCTGTGGCAGGCCGCGGCGACGCTGGCGGAATCCGCGTTCGCGCGGCGCAGCTTCGCCGAGGCGGCCAAAAACTTCGACCGCGCCATCGACATCGTCGGCAATGAGACGATGACGCCGAAGGCGCCGCCACGCGAGACGATCGAGGGGCTGTTCAAGCGCGCCGCGGCGGCGCGGCTTCTCGCCGTCAACATGGGCCAGCGCCTCTACGCCGCCGCCGCGACGCGCGACGGCAAGCTCGGCGGCCTCTACGCGCCGCGCGTGCGCGGCGTCGAGCCGCGCGCCGTGCCCATGCCGATCACCTTCGACTACCGCTCGGCGAACCTGACCGAGCAGGGACGGCAGTCCGCGGCCGAGCTCGCGCGCGCGATCAGGGAGCAGCGCCCGGACGCCGTGCGCCTCGTCGGCCACACCGACCCGCGCGGCGGCCCCGACTACAACCAGAAGCTCTCGGTGGAGCGCGCGCAGGCGGTCGCCGCCTTCCTCAAGGAGAACGACGTCGAGGTCCCGGTCGAGCCGGAAGGCGTCGGCGCGCGCGAGCCGCTGGCGCTCGACGACATGAGCGGATTGAGCCAGGAGGACGTCTACGCGCTCGACCGGCGCGTCGAATGGCGGCGGGACGCGCCATGAGGCCGCGCGCGCGCCGCGCCCTTCTCGCCGTCGCGGCCTGGCTCGCCCTCGCCTCGCTCCCGGCCGGCGCCGCGGCGCAGGACCTGACAGCGAAGAACTTGACGGCGCAAGCCGAGCTGCGCAACCCTTCCGCCGTGCACGCCATCGTCGTCGGCGTCGACCGCTATGCGGGGCTCCCGCCGCTGCGCGGCGCCGTCGCCGACGCGCGCGACATCGAGGCCTCGCTGCGCCGGCTCGGCGTCACCGACGTCGCCGCGCTTTATGACGAGGCCGCGGACCGCGACTCGGTGCTGAAGCGGGTCTTCGACCTCAGCGCGCGCGTCGGACGCGGCGACCTCGTGATCCTGTCGATCGCCGGCCACGGCGCGCTCGAGCCCGAGCTCGTCAAGGGCTCCGAGCCCGACGGCAAGGACGCGGTGTTCCTGCTTTCGGGCTTCTCGCCGTCGGGGCCGGGCACGCGCCAGCGCATCATCGACAAGGAGTTCAACCACCTCATCAAGATCTTCGAATCGCGCGGCGCGCGCGTCGTCTTCGTCGCCGACTCCTGCTTCGGCGGCGGCCTCGCCCGCTCTGTCGATCCGCGCGGCGGCGACGTCGTCTACCGCTCCGTCCCCGCCTACGCCGTCACCGACGACGAGCTGAAGCCCGTGTCGAGCGCCGCCGACGCCTATGCGAGCGAGGTCGACTTCACCCGCTCGATCTTCCTCGCCGCGGTCGACAAGAGCTCGAGGGCGCCGGAGATCAGGTCGCCCGACGGCGAGGGCTTTCGCGGCGCGCTGAGCTACGCCTTCGCCCGCGCGCTGGAGGGCGCGGCCGACGCCGACGGCGACGGCGTCGTCACCGTCGACGAGCTGTTCTCCTATGTGCGGCAGGCCGCCTACCAGCTCTCCGACCAGCGCCAGACGATCGTTTCGGCGAGCCCGCCGACGCTCAAGGCGGCGAGCGAGCCGGTGGTCGAGCTCTCGCGCGGCGTGACCGTTCTCGGCCCTCCGGGGCCGGCCCGCGTCGCTCCGGCGCAAGACCGCGTCACGACGACTCAAGACCGCGTCGTGACGGCGGAAGCGGCGCCGGGAGCGCCGGCGCTGTCCTCTCAGCGGCCGGTGCGCCTCGCCGCGCTCGACGGCTTGCCGGAGGCGTTCGACGGGGTCGCCCCGCGCGAGGCGCGCTTCGAGGTCGTCACGCCGCGCCAGTCGCCCGAGCTCGTGTGGGACCGCAAGACCGGCGACGTCATCGCCGCCGGCGACGTCGTGGCGCGCGAGATCGCGCGCGAGGATCTGCCCGGCGTCGTCGACCGCACCGCCGCGGTGCGCGCCCTGAAGGCGATGTCGGCGAGAGCCCTGCAGGACGTCGCCCTCTCGCCCGACAGCCGGACGCATCGCGCCGGCGCGGTCGTCGAGGCCGTCGTCGGCGACCTCTCGGGGCGCTCGCTCGTCCTGTTCGACATCGCCGGCGACGGCGCTCTCACGCTGCTCTATCCGCGCGAGGCCGGCGAGGCGCAGGCCGTGGACAAGGCGCAGTTCCGCCTGCCGATCCGCGTGCGCGCCCCGTTCGGCGCCGACCAGCTCGTCGCCGTCACCGGCGACGCGCCGATGCAGGCCCTCGCCGAGACGCTGCGCCGGCTCGACGGACGCAGGGCGCCGGCGCAGGCTCTGCGCGCGGTCGCGCAGAACATGAGGCCCGACATGCGGATCGGCTCGATCGGCGTGTTCACCGCGCCATGACAGCGCGAGGACGCCTCGCCGCGCTCGTCGCCGCCGCGCTCGCCTGCGCGCCCCAGCCGCCGCGCGCGCAAGAGGCGAATCCGGGAGCGACCCGCGCCGTCACCATCCTCGCGCCGCGCGAGGCCCCGGCGCCCGGCGCCGACAATCCGGCCGGGCTCAACGTGGAGATCCTGCCGGGGGAGCGCTTTCCGCTCGGCGCGAAGGTGACCTTCCGCGTCGGCGCGCGCAAGTCCGGCTATCTCATTCTTCTCGAGGTCGACGCCTCGGGCAAGGTCACGCAGCGCTTCCCGAACCTCTATTCGATGGCGCTGCCTGCGGGGGCGAATGACAAGTCCAATCTCATAACGCCCGCGCGGCCGACGCTGATCCCGAACCGCCTCAATCCCTTCGCCGCGTTCGAATATGTCGCCGAACCTCCCGCCGGCGCGGGCTTCTTCGCGGCGCTGCTGAGCCCACGGCCGGTGCAGTTCGTCGACCTTCCCGACGTGCCGCAGCAGCTTCTTGGAACGCCGCAGGCCGAAGCCTTCCTGATCGAGGAGGCGCGCCGCCTGCGCGTCGTCGGGCGCGACGACAAGAGCGCGCCCGCCGACCCCGGCTGGTCCTTCGCCTTCGCGCCCTACGCCATCACGCCCTGAGCGAGCCTCACGTCCACTCGTAGGCGAAGCCGCCGTCCGGCGCCGCCAGCACCCGCGCCGCGCGCGGCGCGTCCTTGGCCAGCGCGCGCTTCAGGAATTCGCGCGAGAGCGCCGGCAGCAGCGTGCCGGTGACGATCTCGTCGACGATGCGGCCACCCGAATCGGGATTGTCGCACATCGCCGCGATGCGCTCGACGACGGCCTCGTCATAGGAGAAGTCGGCGTCATGCGCCTCCCGCACGCGCCGGCCGACGCGCGAAAGGTTGAGCCGCACGATGCCCTTCAGCATGTCGGGCGACAGCGGCAGATAGGGAATGACGACGAGGCGTCCGAGCAGCGCCGGCGGAAAGACGTCGAGCAGCGCGGGCCGAAGCTCGCTCGCCAGCGCCTGCGCGTCTCCGTCGAAGGACGGATCGCGCGCGCGGCGCATGATCACGTCCGTGCCGACGTTCGACGTGAGGATGATGAGCGTATTCTTGAAGTCGATCCTGCGCCCCGTTCCGTCCTCCATCACGCCCTTGTCGAACACCTGGAAGAACAGCTCGTGGACGTCGGGATGCGCCTTCTCGATCTCGTCGAGCAGCACCACGCTGTAGGGCTTCCTGCGCACGGCCTCGGTGAGGCGCCCGCCCTCGCCATAGCCGACGTAGCCGGGCGGCGCGCCCTTGAGCCCGGAGACCGTGTGCGCCTCCTGGAACTCCGACATGTTGATCGTAATGACGTTCTGCTCGCCGCCGTAGAGCGCCTCGGCCAGCGCCAGCGCCGTCTCGGTCTTGCCGACGCCCGAGGGGCCGCACAGCATGAAGACGCCGATCGGCTTGCCGGGATTGTCGAGCCCGGCCCTGCTCGTCTCGACGCGCCTGGCGATCATCTCGAGCCCGTGCGACTGCCCGACCACGCGCTTGTTGAGAATCTCCGGCAGGCGCAGCACGTTCTCGATCTCGTCGCGCACCATGCGCCCGACCGGAATCCCGGTCCAGTCGGACACCACGGCGGCGACGGCCGGCGCGTCGACATGGGCGTAGACCATGCGCTTTTGCGCCTCGACGCCCGAAAGCGCGGCGAGCTTTTCGGCAAGCGCGGCGCGCGTCCCAGCGTCGTCCCCGTCTTCGGCGAGCCTGGCGCGCAGGGCCGAAATTTCGGCCATCAACGCGCGCTCCCTCGTCCAGTCCGCCTCGAGCTCGCCGGCGCCGGCCTCGAGCGCGGCGAGCTCCGTCTCGATCGCGCCGACCCGATCCTCGTTCGTCGCGCCGAGATCGGCGTCGGCGAGCAGCGCCGCCTTCTCCGCCTGGAGCGCCGCCGTCTTCGCGCGCGCGTCGGCGAGCGCGGCGGGGACCGCGTTCTGGCTGATCGCCACGCGCGCGCAGGCGGTGTCGAGCAGGCTCACCGCCTTGTCGGGAAGCTGGCGCGCCGGGATGTAGCGCGACGACAGGTTGACGGCGGCGACGATCGCGGCGTCGGAGATGCGCACGCCATGGTGCTTCTCCATCGGCGCCAGCGCGCCGCGCAGCATGACGCAGCAGCGCTCGACGTCGGGCTCGCCGACCTGCACCGGCTGGAAGCGCCGCGTCAGCGCCGGGTCCTTCTCGATATGCTGGCGATATTCGCTCCATGTGGTGGCGGCGATGGTGCGCAGGGTTCCGCGCGCCAGCGCGGGTTTAAGGATGTTGGCGGCGTCCCCCGTCCCCGCCGCGCCGCCGGCCCCGATCAGCGTATGCGCCTCGTCGATGAACAGCACGATCGGCGTCGCGCTCGCCTGAACCTCGTCGATCACCGCCCGCAGCCGCTGCTCGAACTCGCCCTTCATCGAGGCGCCGGCCTGCATCAGCGTCACGTCGAGCGCATGGATGCGCACGCCGCGCAGGGCGGGAGGAACGTCGCCGGCGGCGATCTTCAGCGCGAGCCCCTCGACGATCGCGGTCTTGCCGACGCCGGCCTCGCCGGTGAGGATCGGATTGTTCTGGCGCCGGCGCATGAGCACATCGACGATCTGGCGGATCTCGTCGTCGCGGCCGAGCACCGGATCCAGCTCGCCGCGCTCGGCTTTCGCGCTCAAATCCTGCGAGAAGCGCGCGAGCGCCGTCGCCTTGTTCGCGCCCTGCGCCTCGGCGCCGGGCGTTCCCGCTGCGGCGACGCCGGAGCCGTCGATCGGACGCAGGCTCTCCTCGTCCGATCCGGCCCACAGCGCGCGATGCTCATTGGTCGGCGCGTCCTCGGGAATCTTCCTGAATTGGTCCGAGATCGAGACGAACGCTCGACGCATCTCCGGCGACTTCATCGCGCCGGCGAGAAGATGGCCCGTGCGGATCTGGGTTTCCCCGAAATAGAGCGTCGCGAAGATCCAGCCCTGCTCGAGCAGGTCGAAGATGCGTCTCGAGACGTCGGGCATCTCGGTCTCGTTGCGGCGCAAGGCGCCGGCCGCGCGCGAAAGGTCCGCGGCGAGCCGGCCCCGGTCGATCTTGAAATGATCGGCCGTCAGCGCGAGGTCGCACCGGTCGTTCTGCAGGATATGCGTCAGCCAATGGACGAGCTCGACGTTGCGGTTGCCCGCGCCCTTCGCCTGCCGCAGCGCCTGCATGAACGTCTCGTAGCCGATCCGGTTGAGCTTGCCGGCCATGGCCTCGAGGCTGATGTCGGCCATCATATCCTCCTATAACGCGGACGCCGCCTCGGCGCGCGCCTGCCGCATGCGTTCGGCCGGGCTGAATCGCGCGTCGGCGCGAATTCCGTCGGCTCTGGTCCAGTCCGGCGCGACCCAGCTCGTCCAGCCGAGCGCGCCGGCGCGCCCGAGCCTCGTCGGCTCGACCGCCTTCGCCGGAATGGCGAGCTCGAGGTCGTAGTCGAGCGCTTCGCCGACGTAGAAGAACACGAGGTCGGCGAGCTTCCCGCAGAACTCGCCCTGCGGCAGGAAGCGCCGGTACGCGGCCATGTCCGCGACGAAGACGCGGATGCGGATCTTGTCCTGCACGCTGAAGAAGCTCGCCCCGACGAGCGCGTCGACGCCGAGCCGCGCCATGCCGAGCCGCGACTGGTCGCAGGCCTCGATAGGCAATCGCGAGCCGACGAATTCGTCGATCTCGACCTCGACCCCGAACAGGCCGCGAATGACGCCGCAAAGGCGCGAGGCCGAGCGCGCGGCGGGGCCGAGCAGGCCGCTGTAGCCGAGCAGCGCGCGGTCGGGCGCGGCGCCGAGGCCGCGGAAAATTTCGGACCCAAGACCGCAGGCCGATCCGACGTAGGTCTCGAAGCGGTCTTCGTCCGGCCGGTCGTGCTGGGCGATCGGACGCGCGTCGGCCCAGGCGCGGTAGAAGAGCTGCAGGAAGCGATGGTTGAGAAGGTCGAGGAAGCGCGCGAAGGCGTCGTCCTGCGCGAGGAGCCAGCCATAGGCCTCCTCGGTCGTCGCCAGCGGCAGCGCGCCCTGCGGCCCGAGCAGGCCGAGAAAATTTGCGCGCACGTCAGCCCCGCCGTCCTCGCGCGCGCGAAAATGCGAAAGCGTCGAGGCGGGAAAGGCCATGTACGGGTCCTGCCCCAGGCGCGCGTAGTCCTCGCGCGTCGAGGCGGCGTCGCCGATGCGCGGACGCCGCGCGCAGCGTCGCTCCAGCGCCCGCAGCACGGCGTAGAAATCGAAGCGCCAGGGCTCCTCTTGCGCCGGCTCAAGGTTCACAGCGGCCTCCTTAATCCGGCGCGCGGCGGCCAGCGCATGACGACGCCGCGCTCGACCGAACGGATCACGACCTGCGTGAAATGATTGAAGCCGGCGTATTCGCAATAGAAGCGGTCGAGAATCGCGCCGAGGAGGAAGGCGCCTGACCCCTCGAACGCCTTCTCGTCGATCGTCACGGTCACTTCGAGCCCGCGCGCGACGCCGACGCCGCCGGCCTGCCGCATGCGCCGCGTCACCGGGCGGCTGTCGACGCTGCGCAAGCCGCGGATGCGCCGTTCGGTGGCGCTGTCGGAGAGGTCGGCGAACATCGACAGCGTCTCGCGCAGGGCTTCCGCATTGCGTCCGGCGCCGCGCTCGACGAGGCCCTGGTGGTTGAGGTTGAGGAGATTGATGAGCCGCCAGGCGACGCGGCCGGCGTAGGCCGATTCGCCGCGGCTGCGCAACTGCGAAACGACCGGCTCGCGCGGGCGCGTCGGCGCGCCGACGCAGCGCAAGTCGATCGTCATGTTCTCGACGAAATGGAAATCGGCGCCGCCCTCCCCGACCGGAAGGAGCTCGCACAGGTGGCGGTTCGAGCATAGCGCGCGCACGCCGAGCTCGGCGACGTCGCCCTCGCCGTGGTCGACGAGCGACAGGAACATTTCGGAGCCGACGTAATCCGACACGGGGCCGCGCTCGACCTCGCGCCCCGAGCGCCGGCGCGGCAGGCGGCGCACCGAGAAATGCAGGCCGCCGCGCCCCTCCCCCTGCGCATCGGCGCAATAGAGCGGGCGCGCCGGCGCCTGATCGCGCCCGCCGCGGAAATGCGCGACGACGGAGAGGACGCGGTGCGGCTCGAAATCGAGCGGACGGCTGCGGTCGGGGACGAGATGGTGCTCGTGGACGTTCGGCTTGACCTGCACGCGGTCGAGCGTCTTCTCGAACAGATTGACCGCGGGCGCGGCGTAGAGCGCCAGCATGTCGGGACGCACGGCGACCTGCAGGCGCGGGTTGAGCTCGCTGAAGCTGAATATGACGTCGACGTCGCGCGCGCGCATCTTCTTCAGCGCCGCGCGCAGCCGCACGAGGCGCAGGCCGAGGAACCTGCGCGGGAGGGTGAAATATTCGCGGATGAGGTCGAAGCCGGAGAAGAGGCGGTCGTTGCGCGGGAACAGCGCCTCTTCTTCGCGAAAGCCGATCTGCTCGACGCAGTCCGGCGACAGCGGAACGACGACAGGATCGCCGAACGGATCGAGCATGCGCAGATGAACGCCGACGCGCGCCGCGAAGATCTGCTCATAGAGCGCCGCGGCGTCGCCTTCGGGCCCGAGGAAATGGATCGGCAGCTCGTCGGCGCTGACGCCGTCGGCCCACAGGTCGGGGCGATTCGCCGCCTCCTCGTCCGAGGGCTCGTCCTCGCGTCGCTCGACGCTGCGGCAGGTTAGCGAAATCCTGAGGCCGGCGAGCGCCTCAGGGCCGGCGGGAACGCCGAGCGCCTGCAGCGGCGCCGAGGAGCCGAAATATTCCGCCGCCGTGATCTCGAAAGGCAGCATGCGAAGCTCGCCGGCGAGACGGAAGCGGCAGGAGATCTGACGCTCCCGCTCGCGATAGACGGCGTCGAGATAGGCGCCGCGCGAAATTTGCAGCCCGTCGCGCAGCGCAGGGTCGCCGTAGGGCGGGACGGCGCGCAGCATCAAGGCGCTCGGCGTCGGCGCGAGGCAGTCGGGGACGAGCTCCTCGATGAGATTGGCGGTGAATTCGGGGAACTCGTGCTTGAGCTTCAGCTGCACCCGCGCGGCGAGGAAGGCCGCCCCTTCGAGCAGGCCAGAGATCATCGGATCGGCGCGCTCATCGAGAAGGCCGCCGAGCCGCTCGGCGACGCCCGGATAGTCCTGCGCGAATTCGCGCGCCTGCTCGTGCAGCAGCTTCAGCTCGCGCTCGTAGTGGTCGAGGAATTCGCGGTTCATGGCCTCAAGCCCTGCGCAACGCGACGGCGCCGGAGTCGAGCTCGACGTCGGCGACGAATTCCACCGGGGCGTTGACCGGCGCGCAGACGAGGTCGGCGCGCGCGACGAAGCGCAGCCGCAGCGAGCCGGGATCTCGCGTCTCGTCGCGCGCGACGCTGACGGTCGCCGGGTCGAGGCGCGGCTCGTAGCGCTTCAGCGCCGCGGCGATCTCGCCGCCGATGCGCGCGACGCCGGCCTCGTCGATCGTGCGATGGATGAGGTCGGGCAGGCCCCAGTTGAGGATCGAGGCGCGCGTCGCCGGAAAGGCGGAAAGGTCTTCGCTCGACTCGAGCGCGGTCGCGTTGAACAGCGCCTCAAGGTCCTTCGCCACCTCGCGGCGCAGCGTCGGCTCGGCGACGGCGGCGCGGGCGGCCGAGCGCCTCGCGGCGACGACGCGCTCGCCCGCCTCGTCGCGAATATCGAGCTTCTCCCGCGCGTCCTTCGCCGCGAAGGCGGCGCGGAAGGCGTGCATGAAAGGAGGGCTCAGCCGGTTCTTGCGCGAGGGAGACATCCGGCTTCGGCTCCAGGGCGGACGGACGAAAGGGAGAGACGGACCGGCGCGCCGCGAGAGGGTCGGCGCGCCGGCCAGGAGCGTGGAAGCGTCAAACCTTCTTGTTCTCTTTGATGTTCCAGCCGGCCGAAATGGCGCCGCCGAGCGTCCCGTCGGGTTTCTGCGGCTTGTATTCCTTCTCGATCTTGGAGAAGGCGAGCGACACGCTCTCGTGCGCGAGGTCGCCGCCGGCCGCGTGGTCCTGGAACGAGATCGAGGAGACCATGACGTCGGTGAGCTTCACGGTGAGATATTCCTGCTGGTCCTTGCCGGCCTTGCGGAAGGTCAGCGTCGCCGACTTGATGTGCTCGCCCGACGAGCAGGCGAGGAACAGCTTGGGGCTCGACTTGTCGACCTTCTTGGTGAGATGGATGTCCTGATGATGCGCCTTGCCGACGCCGCCGCCGCCGCCCTGCGAGAAGGACGTGGCGTTGGAGACGCCCCAGGACACGGTCTCGACCTGCATCTCGTTCTTGTGCTTGGAGTCTTCGCTTTCGCCCTCGATGCCTTCGAGCTTGAGAAAGATGTCGCCGGACATGATGAACCTCGGTTGAAGTTGCGGGGATCGGATCTCGACGCCGCGCTCCCGCGGCATCTATCGTCAATCTACAGGAGCGCCGGATTGTCTTCGGTGTCCGATCACACAGGAGTTCGATTACTTATATTTCGGCTGTCATTTGTTTGCGGCGGGCAGCCGCGAGACGAGGCTGAGGCCGATGTCCATCGCCTCGAGCTGGTAGTGCGGCCGCAGGTAGAAGCGCGCTGCGTAGTAGCCGGGATTCTCCTCGTCGGGGAAGATGTCGACGCGCGCGTCGGCGAGCGGCTTCCTCGCCTTGACCGTCTCGGACGAGCCGATGGGGTCGCCGTCGACATATTGGGTGATCCACTCCTGCAGCCAGATGCGCAGCTCCTCCGCCTCCTTGGTCGCGCCGATCTTGTCGCGCACCATGCACTTGAGGTAGTGCGCGAAACGCGAGACGGCGAACATGTAGGGCAGGCGCGCCTTGAGGTTGTCTGAGGCGGTGGCCTCGACGCCGTTCTTGCCCTCGTATTTCTTCGGCTTGTAGACCGACTGCGCGCCGATGAAGGCGGCCTTGTCGGTGTTCTTGCGGTGGATCAGCGGGATGAGGCCGGATTTGGCGAGCTCATGCTCGCGCCGGTCGCTGATCGCGATCTCCGTCGGGCATTTGAGGTCGACGCCGCCGTCGTCCGTCGGGAAGGTGTGGGTCGGCAGGTTGATCACCTCTCCGCCCGACTGCACGCCGCGGATGCGCGTGCACCAGCCGTATTCCTTGAAGGCGCGGTTGACGTTGACCGCCATGGCGTAGGCGGCGCTCATCCAGCCGTATTTCTCGCCCTTGTGGCCGTCGGTGTCCTCCTCGAAGGCGAACTCCTCGACCGGCTCCGACTTCGCGCCATAGGGCAGGCGCGAAAGGACGCGCGGCATGCACAGGCCGACGTATTTGGAGTCTTCGGCGTCGCGCAGCCCCTTCCAGGCGGCGTATTCGGGCGTGTCGAACACCTTCGACAGATCGCGCGGATTCATGAGCTCGGTCCACGAGTCCATGCCCATCAGGGTCGGCGAGGCGGCGGCGAAGAAGGGGGCGTGTGCGGCGCCCGCGATCTTCGACAAATCGCGCATCAGCTGCACGTCGGCGGGCAGGTGGCTGAACTCATAGTCGCCGATCAGGCAGCCGTAGGGCTGGCCGCCGAGCTGGCCGAACTCGGCCTCGTAGACGCGCTTGAACAGCGGGCTCTGGTCCCAGCGTGCGCCCGGGTAGTTGCGCAGGTTCTTGTAGAGCTCGCTCTTCGACACGTTCATCACGTGGATCTTGAGCTGGGCGTCCGTCTCCGAGTTGAAGACGAGGTAGTGCAGCCCGCGCCACGCGCTTTCGATCTTCTGGAACTCCGGCGCGTGCAGGATCTCGTTCATCTGCGCCGTGAGCTTCTCGTCGAGCTTGGCGATCATCGACTCGATCGTGTCGAGCACGTCGGCCTTGATGACGCTCTGGTCGGCGAGCGCCTCGCGCACCAGCGTCGAGACCGCGTTCTCGACCTCCGTCTGCGCGCGCTCGGTGCGCGGCTTGAAGCTCTGCTTGAGGAGCGCGGCGAATTCGTCGACGTCATTTACGGCGACGCCCGCGGCGGGGCCGGCCGCGGAGCCGGACTGCGCGGATTTGGTTTGAGTCTCCACAGCCATGATTCCCTCCCCGCTCAGGCTTCGTCGGCGGCGCCGGCCGCGTCTTTCGGCTTTTCGGCGGCCAGGCGCTCGTTCAGCGCCGCGAGAAGCTTCGGATCGGCGAGCAGCGTCTTGAGCCGCGTCTCGGCGTCGACCTTGCCGTCCATGTAGCGCAGCAGGTTGGCGAGCTGGTCGCGCGCCTCGAGCAGCCGCGCCAGCGCCGGAACCTGGCGGGCGATCGCCGCCGGGCTGAAGTCGTCCATCTTTTTAAAGCGCAGCGACACCGACAGCTTGGCGGCCGGATCCTCGCCGAGCCGGTCGGGCGTGGCGAAGGAGGTCCCGGGCTCGATCGCGCTCATGCGCTTGTCGAAATTGTCCATGTCGACGTCGACGAAGCCGCGGTCGGCGACGTCCGGCTTCTCGACGCCGGGCGTCGGGCCGGACAGGTCGGCGAGCACGCCCATGACGAAGGGGAGCTCGATCTTGCGCTCCGCGTCATAGGGGTCCTCGTAGGCGATCTGCACGCGCGGAGGCCTGTTGCGCGAAATGAATTTCTGGCCGCTGTCACCTGTCATTGGCGTTCGTCCTCATGCTGTTCGCAGGCGCGCCGCTCACTGTGAGATCAGGCTCGCGCAGGGTGATCTTGATGGGCTGGCCGGTCAATCGAGCGCCGCCTTCAGGCGCCGGCCGAAGCGTCGACGCCGGCGACCTTAACGGCGCGTCTCGCCGCCGCTGTGCGGCGCGACACGAAGGGCGACGAACGACGCTCCGTCAACGGGTTATGGATTTCGCGCAACAGGGCGCGGGCGCGCGCTGAAGGTTCGCGGCGGCTTCGACGCCGCGGCGCCGCGAAGAAAAAAATAATCGAAACTTAAGCGCCGCCCGGCGGCTTCAGCGCGTCGGGCGGCAGCATGTCCTTCAACAGGGCGAGGAAGTCGCGTCCGGTGAGCGCGCGCGCGCGCTCGATCAGATAGGCGATCGGGCTCGAGGGCTCCGCCTGCTGGTAGAACGCCGCGGTCTTCGCGAGCAGCGCGAGCGCGGCCTCGCGCGTCTCGACCACGAACTCCGGCGCTTCGCCCGCCTCTGCCGGCTGCTCCACGTCGGCGAACTCGGAGAGGCGCTCGATCGGCAGCTCGAACACCTGCGCGCGGCCGACCTGCAGCTTGGCCTCCTCGACATGGCCGGGAACGAGCGCGCGCATCACGTCGAGGAAGGACTTGCCGATGAGGCGCTCGGCCTGGCGCACGACGAGCAGGGCGGGATTGGAGGGCTCGCGGCGCGCGTAATAGGCGCCGACCGCCCGCAGCGCCGCGGCGGCGGCCGGAAAGCTCGCCACAGCGCCCGCCGGCGCGGCGGCGACCTGCTCCGCGCCCGCCGAAACCTCGCCGTCCTGCGGCGCAGGCGCCGCCGCGGCGGCCGGATCGCGTGCGGCGACGAGCGCGGCGAAATGGGCGCGCATCGCCTCGACGAGCGGGCGCAGGCGCGGAAAGGCGACCGCCTCGCCTGCGCCGACATGCTCGACGAAGGCGGCGCGGGCGCCGTCGAGCGCGCGCGCGAGATCGTTCAGCTCGTCGCGGCGACGGACCAGCGCGTCGAGGTCGGCCTCCTCGAAGGCGCGGCGCAGGGCGCCCGCGTCCGGCGCCTCCTCCTCGCCGCGCGGCGACGCCTCTCCCGAAGCCAGTAGATGCAGCCGCCACGTCACCGCGCCGAAGCGGCGGTGCTCGAACAGCGGCGCGTAGTGCAGCGGCAGGATGACGGGCGCCATGTCGTCGAGCGACTGCAGCGCGGCCATGCGCAGCACGTAGTCGCCGTCCTCGCCGCGCGGATGCGCCTCCTCCCACCGCTCCGCGCACAGGCGCTCGACGGCGCGCGCCGCCTCGACGAAGCCCGAGAGGTCGTGGTCGAGGATGCGCAGCTTGGCGAGCAGCGCGATCAGCCGCAGGTCGCAGGTGCGGGCGGCGAGCTGGCGAAGCGCGTCATATTGCGCCGGGAAGTCGATCTGCGCGCGGTCGAACGGGCGCCCGTCATGCGCGGAGTAGAAGGTCGCCGGCAACAGCCCCTCGGCGGCGGCCATGAAGTTCATGTAGTCGGGATCGCCGAGGAGGTCGAGGTCGGGGCCGCAGGGCTCGGCCTCGCTCAGGGGGGCGGTCAGCGCCTCGAGGGACAGGGCTTCGTCGCTCATGGTTCAGGCCTTCTTCGCCCGGCGCGCGCCGACGCGCCGGCGGGAGACCATTGCGGCGGGGCGCGGCGCCTTGCTGTGCGCAAACGCAGCGCCATGGGGGGCGCGGGCGGCGAACATGTCAAGACGAGGCGCGCCCCCCGCTCGACGCCGGCGCGTCGGAGCATTATCCTCGCCGCGACCGGCGTTTCGAGGTTCGCATGACGTCCGAACTCGCTCAAGACACGCGCCTCGCCTCGCTCAAGACCCCGCTCGGCGAGGACAAGCTCGTCCTCACGCGCTTCGACGCGGCGGAGGCCCTGAGCGAAACGTTCGAGGTCCGGATCGAGGCGACGAGCCTTGACGCCAACATCGACTTCGACCGCGCCATCGGCGTCAACTGCGCCGTCGTCGTCAAATCCTACGGCGGACGCGAGCGCGCCTTCAACGGCGTGCTCGTCGAGGCGCAGGCGGCCGGCTCGCGCGCCGAGCTGTCGCTCTACCGGCTGACCCTGCGGCCCTGGCTGTGGCTGCTCACCCGCACCAGCGACTGCCGCATCTTCGAGAACAAGACGGCGCTCGACATCGTCAAGCAGGTGTTTCAGGACCGCGGCTTCTCGGATTTCTCCGACCGCACGACCACGAGCTTCCCCCAGCTCGACTATTGCGTGCAGTACCGAGAGACCGACTTCGCCTTCGTCTGCCGCCTCATGGAGCGGCACGGAATCTATTATTTCTTCGAGCACGCCAAGGACAAGCACACCCTCGTGCTGGCCGACGCGAAATCTTCATTGAAGCCGGTCCCCGGCCTTGCGAGCCTGCCGTTCATCGGCGGCGACAAGCAGGAGCGGCGCGACCGCGAGCATGCCGCGAAAATTACGCCGCAGCGCAGCTTCCGCTCCGGCAAGTTCGAGCTGACCGACTACGACTATCTGCAGCCGGGCGCGGACCTTAAAGGCGACGCGCAGGGCGAGGCCGCCTACGCCCGCTCGAAGATGGAGATGTTCGACTATCCCGGCGCCTACAAGAAGAAGTCGGACGGCGAGACCTACGCCCGCGTGCGGCTGCAGGCGGAGCAGGCGCTGGACCGCCGCGCCGCCGCCGAAGGCGACGCGCCGAGCCTCTTTCCGGGCGGCCTCACGACGCTCGAAGGCCACCCGCAGGGAAGCGTCAACAAGGAATATCTCGTCGTGCGCGCGCTGCATTCCTATTCGGCGCAGGCCTACCGCTCGGGCGCGGCGCCCGGCGGCGACCTTTATTCGGGCCGCTACGAGCTCTTGCCGAGCGACGTCCCCTACCGGGCGCCGCTCGCGACCCCGCGCCCGCTCGTGCACGGGCCGCAGACGGCGAAAGTGGTCGGCAAGGACGGCGAGGAGATCGACGTCGACGAGCACGGCCGCATCCTCGTGCGCTTCTTCTGGGACCGCAAGAACAAGCAGTCCTGCCGCGTGCGCGTCGCGCAGGTGTGGGCCGGCAAGGGCTGGGGCGGCCAGACGATCCCGCGCATCGGCCAGGAGGTGGTGGTCGAATTCCTCGAGGGCGACCCCGACCGGCCGCTGGTGACCGGCGCGGTCTACAACGCCGACTACAAGCACCCCTACGACATGCCCGCCGACAAGACGCAGTCCGGCCTCAAGTCCGACTCCTCGAAGGGCCACGGCGGCTACAACGAGTTCATGTTCGAGGACAAGAAGGGCTCGGAGAAGGTGCGCATGCGCGCCGAGCGCGACCATGAGGCGAAGATCCGGCGCGCGCAGACGGTCGAGATCGGCGAGGCCTTCACGAGCCACGGCGACCCCTCGCGCGACGTGACGCTGAAGAACGGCTCCGACTCCCTGTCGATCGAGAACGGCGACCAGAGCGTCGACGTCAAGGGCAAGCAGGACGTCAGCGTGCTGCAGACCATTTCGATCGAGGCGATGCAGAAGATCACCCTGACGGTCGGCGCGAGCTCGATCACCATCGATCCCGTAAGCATCACCCTCAACGCGCCGATGATCAATCTGCAGTCGGCCGTCCAGACGCAGATTTCAGGCGGCGCGATGCTCACGCTGACCGCCGGCTTCATCACCATCAACTGATTCGCCGCGACCGAAGGCCCGACGATGAGCCCGCGCCTGCGCTTCTCCGCCGCCGAGGACCTTTTCGAGGCCTATCCGACGGCCCGCCTCGACGTCGGCGCGCCGGCGCAGGGGCGCTCCAGCCTCGACTTCGCGCGCGCGCTCGCAGGCGAGGGCGCGCTCAAGGGCGCGCTCTCGTTCTGCGCCTATCTCCTGCCGCGCTACGACGCGGTGGTGTGGGGCTGCGCGTGCCTGCGCGCCGACGCCATGGACGGCGCCCTCGCGGCCGAGGAGGCGTGCCTCGCCGCCGCCGAGGCGTGGGCGCGAACGCCCGAGGAGCCGCGCCGCAGGGCCGCGCTCGACCTCGCCGAGCGCTCCGACAAGCTCGCGCCCGCGACCTGGATGGCGCTCGCCGCCGGCCGCGCGGGCGGGCAGATGTCCGTCGACGGCGAGCATTTCGCGCCGATCCCGCCGCACGCCACCGCGCAGGCGACGCGCGTCGCCCTCATCCTCGCCGCCGGCCGCGCCGGATTTTCAGGACGCGACGCCCTGATGCGCGGCTGGATCGAGGCCGGCCTCGCCCGCGCCGTCGCCTCGTGAGCGCCGCCGGCGCGCGAAGCTGTTGCGCGCGCGGTCCGGGGCGGCCATTCTCGCGCGGCACGCATCCTTGAAGGCCGCGCCGCAATGGGGCTGAAGCTCACGCTCGAAAACGTCGCCAACCTGCCCGACGGCGGTCCGGTCAGCTTCACGGCGGCCGGCCGGCGCGGCGTCGACATCGGCCGCGACGACCATCTCGACTGGACGCTGCCCGACCCCAACCGCTACATCTCCGGCAAGCACTGCGAGATCCGCTACGAGGGCGGCGCCTATGTGCTGACCGACGTCTCCTCGAACGGCACCTTCCTCAACGACGAGACCTTCCGCCTGCGCGGCCCCCATCGCCTGCGCGACGGCGACCGTCTGCATATCGGCCATTACATCGTGCGCGTCGCCCTCGACGGGACCGACGCGGGCGCGGCCGAGCCGGACGCGGCCGCGCCGGGACGGCCCGCGCCGCAGGACATCTGGGACAGCGGCGAGGCCGCGCCCGAGCCGATCGACCCGCGCCTCCTGCGCGCGAGCCCCGAGCGGCCGAAGGCCGCCGATTTCCTCGACTGGTCGCTCGACGTGTTCGACCCGCTGACGGCGGCGGCGCGCGCGCCCTCTCCCGCGCCGGCCGAGGCGCAGGACTGGCTGCCGCCCCCGCCGCCCGCGCCGGAGCCGCAGCCCGAGCCGGAAATCCCGGCGCCGCGCCGCGCGCTTTGGGCCGACGCCGAGCGGCCGCCGCCCGCCGCGCCGGAGCCCGCGCCGCGCGCGGAAAGCGGGGATGAAGACGCCGGGGCGCGGTTCCTGCGCCGCTTCGCGCAGGCGGCGGGCCTGCCCGAACACGCCCTCGCGCGCGCCGACGCCGAGGCGCTGGCCGGGGAGCTCGGCGCGCTCGTCAACCTCGTCGCCGGGGAGATGAAGGAGCTGCTGGCCGCGCGCGCGCGCGCGAAGCGGGACATGCGGGCGCAGGCGACGGCGGTCGAGGGCGCGCGCGCCAATCCGCTGAAATTCTCGCCGACCGCCGCCGACGCGCTGGGGCTGATGTTCGGCCCGCCGACGCCGAGCTATCTTTCCGCCGGACCGGCGCTGCGCGAGGGCTTCGGCGACCTCAGGCGCCATGAGCGGGCGACCCGGGCGGCGCTGCGCGAGGCGGCGCGCCGCTTCGCCGCGGAGTTCGACCCCGCCCGCCTCGAGGCGGAGGCCGGCGAGACGGGCGGCGGCCTGTTCTCCTCGCGCAAGGCGCGGCTGTGGGACCTCCACGTCGCGCGCGCGCAGGCGCTGGCGCAGGGAGGCGCCGACGGGCTGGCCGATCTCTTCATGCGGCATTTCGCGCAATGCTATGACGAATCGCACCGGGGCTGACGTGAAAAGACGCTAGAAGAACGGGCGGCGCGGCGAGACGGCGGGGTTCATCGAGGCATGTCCTGGCATAGCAAAGTCCTTTGGTCGGAAGGGCTTTTCCTTCGCCCGCACCACCTGCAGCAGGCCGACCGCTATCTCGAGCGCCTGGTCGAGGCGCGCGCGCGCTCGGTCACCCCCTACCCCTGGGGCTTCGCGCAGGTCGAGATCGACCGCGACCTCGCCCAGCAGAGCAAGTTCGCGCTGCGCCGCGCCGCCGGCGTCATGCCCGACGGCGTCCCCTTCGACGTTCCGGCCGACAGCCCGCCGCCGCCGCCGATCGACGTTCCGGACGGGACGGCCGGCCAGATCGTCTGGCTGGTCATGCCGACGGCCGCGCCCAACACGCGCGAGGTCGACGCGCCGGACGCGCAAAGCGCCAGCCGCTACGTGACCGGGGCCGAAACCTTCATCGATTCGACCTCCCCGCTGCGCGTCGAGGAGGAGATCGACGTCGCCTATCCGCGCCTCTCCTACGATTTGCGCAAGACCGCGCGGCCGGGCTTCAACGCCCTGCCCGTCGCCCGCGTCGTCGAGGTGCGCGACAAATCCGTCGTCTTCGACGAGAAGTTCGCCCCGACCGTGCTGCTCTGCTCGGCGCATCCGACGCTCGAGGGCTGGATCGACCGCGTCGTCGGCTGGATCGAGGCGCGGCTCGGCGAGCTCGCGCGCTATGCGGCCGACCCCACGGCGGGCGGCGGGTTGCAGAGCGTCGACTACCTCGTGCTGCAGGTCCTCAACCGCACGCTTCCCGTGCTGCAGCACCTGCGCGGCTCGCGCTACGTCCATCCCGAGCGGCTCTACACGGAGCTCGCGCGGCTCGCCGGCGAGCTCGCCACCTTCGCGACGCCCGAGCGGCGCGCGCGCCTCTATCCGCTCTACGACCACGACAATCTGGAGCCGACCTTCGCCCCCCTGCTGCGCGACCTGCAGGATTTCCTGTCGGCGCGGCTGGGGCGCCGGGCGATCCGGCTCGACATCATCGCCCGCGCGGAGAACGCGTTCATCTCGCCGATCCGCGACCGCAGCCTGTTCCGCACGGCGAGCCTCGTGCTCGAAGTCTCCGCGCGCCGGCCGCTCTCCGAGATCCAGAGCGCGTTCCCGCATCTGTTCAAGGTCGGGCCGGGCTCGAAGATGAACGAGATCGTGCACGCCCATCTGCCCGGCGTGCCGCTCGTGCATCTGCCGACGCCGCCGCCGCAGATCCGCGCGATCACCGACCATGTCTATTTCTATCTCGACCGGACCTCGCCGCTGTGGCCCGAATTCTCGACGGCGAGCTCGATCGGCATGCATTTTTCCGGCGACTGGCCGGAGCTCGGGCTCGAGCTGTGGGCCGTGCTCGAAGACCGGAGCTGACCTCATGGGCGAGGGCGCGGCGCGATGAACGACAAGGACCCGCCCGACAGCCTCGGCCGCCGCGACAACCGCACGGTCATCGTCCCCAATCCGGGCGGCCGGCGCCCGCAGCCGCGCCCGGCGGCGCCCGCGCCGGCGCCGTCCGTTCCTTCGCAGCCCGCCCCGCCGCCCGAGGCCGCGCCCGGCGAGGACTGGATCAGGGGCGCCTCGGCCGCCCCCGCGCCGGCCGCGCCGCAGAAGCGCGAGATCGACGTCGGCGCGCTGATCGTCCCTAACGAGAACCCCCTCCTGCGCGCCGGCGGCCCGCTGCTCCTGCTGCTCGGGCGCCTGCGCGTCGCCCAGCTGCAGGCCTCGCCGGCGCTGCTGATGGGCCAGGTCGCCGACGCCGTCGGCCTGTTCGACGCGGATGCGCGCAAGGCCGGCGTTCCGGCGGCGCAGGCGGAGACGGCGAAATACATCCTGTGCGCCACCGCCGACGACATCGTCCAGAACATCCCGACCGAAGACCGGCATGTGTGGACGCAATATTCCATGCTGAGCCGCTTCTTCGGCGAGCGCATCGGCGGCGTGCGCTTCTTCTCGGAGCTCGACCGGGCGAAGGCCGATCCGCTCGGCGCCTACGATCTGCTCGAGCTCTTCTACGTCTGCCTCGCGCTCGGCTTTCAGGGCATGCACCGCAGCGCCGCGAACGGGGTCGCCACGCTGCAGCAGACGCGGCGCGACCTTTACGAGCTGCTGCGGCGCGCGCGCCCGCGCGTCGACCGCGAGCTGTCGCCGGCCTGGCGCGGCCAGAACCTGCCGCGCGGCGCGCTGAGGAGCGCGGTGCCGCTGTGGAGCCTCGCCGCGCTCGCCGCCCTCGCCATGTTCGGCCTCTACGTGACGCTGCGCATCCTGCTTTCGGGTTCGGCCGACGCCGCGGCCTCCGACCTTTCCGGCCTCCTCGGACGCGGCGAGATCAGGCTGGTGCGCCAGAACCTCGCCCCGCCGCCCCCGCCCCCGCCGCCCGAGCCCGGCAAGCTCACCCAGCTGCAGCGCATCCGCCTCGCGCTCGCGCCCGAGATCGCCGCCAGGAAGGTCGACGCGACGCAGACGGCGACGCGGATCAAGATCATCGTCGGCGACCTCGCCGCCTTCGCCTCCGGCAAGGCCGACGTCAAGCCGGCCTTCCAGCCGATCGCCGCGCGCATAGCCGAAACGCTCCAGAAGGAGCCGGGGCCGATCTCGATCGTCGGCCACACCGACAATGTGAAGCTGCAGAAGACCTCGCCCTTCGCCTCGAACTGGGAGCTTTCGATGGCGCGGGCGAAGGCCGTCGCCGCTCTGGTGCGCAAGGGGATTTCCGATCCCGCCCGCGTGGAGGTGGACGGCAAGGCCGACGAGCAGCCGATCGCCTCCAACGACACGCCGGCCGGAAGGGCGCTGAACCGGCGCGTCGAACTTTCCCTCGCGCGATCGGACTGAGGCTGATGCCGCTGAAGGAGATCATCCGCATCGTCGCCGCCGGGCTCGGCCTCGCCTCGATCGCCGCGCTCGTCTGGCTCGCCGGGCCGATGGTTTCGATCGGCGGCGTCCGCCCGCTCGAGAATCCGATCGTGCGCGACATCGTCGTCGTCCTCCTCGTCGCCGCGGCGGCGGGTGTCGCCGGCTGGTCCTTCTGGAGACGGCGCAAGGCCGCCGCCGAGATCGAGAAAGGGCTGGAGCAGGGCGCGGAGGACGACGGCGAGGTTCTGGCCGAGCGCATGAAGGACGCGCTGGCGACGCTGAAGAAGGCCTCCAGGGGTGGGCGCGACTATCTCTACGAGCTGCCCTGGTATGTGATCATCGGCCCGCCCGGCGCCGGCAAGACGACGGCGCTCGTCCATTCCGGGCTCAAGTTCCCACTGAGCCGGGGCGCCGCGCCGGCCGCCGTCGCCGGACTCGGCGGCACGCGCTACTGCGACTGGTGGTTCGCCGAGGACGCCGTGCTGATCGACACCGCCGGCCGCTACACCACGCAGGACTCGAACGCCGAGGCGGACAGGAAAAGCTGGCGCGCCTTCCTCGACCTGCTCAAGGCCAACCGGCCGCGCCAGCCGATCAACGGCGTCATCGTCGCGATCGCCCTCTCCGACGTCATGACGGCCGACGAAGCCGAGCTCGAGGCCCATGCGCAGGCGGTGCGGGCGCGGCTCATCGAGCTGCACGAGAGCCTGAAGATCGACTTTCCGGTCTATGCGCTGTTCACCAAGGCCGATCTCGTCGCCGGCTTTCGGGAGTTCTTCTCCTCCTTCGGCGAGGCCGCGCGCGCGCAGGTGTTCGGCGCGACCTTCCAGAGCGCGGACCGGCGCGCCAACCTCGTCGCCGAGGCGCCGGCCTATTACGACGCGCTGATCGCCCGGCTGAACGAGCTCGTCGTCGACCGGCTGCAGGAGGAGCCGGCGCCGGGGACGCGCGTGTCGCTGTATGGCTTCCCGGCGCAGGTCGCGGCGCTGAAGACGCCGGTCCTCGATTTCCTCGGCCGCGTCTTCGAGCCGACGCGCTACCACGCCAACGCCGCTCTGCGCGGCTTCTACTTCACCTCCGGCACGCAGGAAGGGGCGCCGATCGACCAGCTGATCGGCGCGCTCGCCCGCGAGTTCGGCGCGCGGCCGGCGGCGGCCGACGCCTTCTCGGGGCGCGGCCAGAGCTATTTCCTGAAGGACCTTCTCGGCAAGGTGATCATCGGCGAGGCCGCCTGGGTCTCGACCGACCGCGCCGCCGTGATGCGCGCGCGGCTGCTGAAAGGGCTCGCGATCGGCGCGCTGGCGCTCGTCTGCCTCGGCCTCTCGCTCGCATGGTTCAACAGCTATCGCCGCAACGCCGACCTCATCGCCCGCACGAAGGAAGGCGCGGCCGCCTTCGCCGCCGCAGCCGGGCCGCTCGCCGACGAGAGCGAGATCTCCGACCGCGACCTTTCCAAGATCCTGCCGGCGCTCAACGCGCTGCGCTACCTGCCTGCGGGCTACGAGACGCGCGGCGAGCCGGCGCCGCTTTCCGCGACCTTCGGCCTCAGCCAGCTCGACCGGCTGCGCTCGGCCTCGAACGGCGCCTACGCCATGGCGCTCGAGCGGATGCTGCGCCCGCGCCTCGTCTACAGGCTCGAGGAGCGCATGGAGGCGAACCGCGGCGACCCGAGCTTCCTCTATGAGGCGCTGAAGGTCTATCTGACGCTGGGCGGGCTGCATCCGGCCGACCGCGCCCTCGTCATGAACTACCTCTCCCGCGACTTCTCCGAGAACCTCTATCCGGGCGCCGCCAACGCGGAAGGGCGCCGCGCGCTCGAGGCGCATGTCGCGGCGATGCTCGACCTCAACGGCGAGGTCGTCGTCGGCCTCAACGGCCCGCTCGTCGCGCAGACGCAGGGCGAGCTGGCGCGGCTCTCGGTCGCGCAGCAGGCCTATGAGCTCTTGCGCGCGCAGGCCGCGGCCGCCGGCGTTCCCGAGTGGAGCGCGGCGCGCGCCGGCGGGCCGGACGCGGCGGCCGTGTTCGAGGCGACGCAGGGCGCGGCGCTCGACACCGTGAAGATTCCGGCTTTCTACACCTACGAGGGCTTCCACGCGCTGTTCCTCGATGAGCTCGGAAGCGTCGCGCAGAAGCTGAAGGACGACCGCTGGGCGCTGGGGGAAGCCGGGCGGCAGGCGGCGGTCGAGGACCAGTACAAGAGCCTTTCCGACGATCTCCTCGCCCGCTACGCGAAGGACTATGTCGCCGTCTGGCGCGCCGCGCTCGACCGGCTGAAGCTGAAGCGCCTGCTCGCCGACAAGCCGAAATATGTGACGCTCGCCGCGGCCTCGGCGCCGACCTCGCCGCTGAAGCAGCTGATCGTCTCCGTCCGCGACGAGACGGCCCTTACGCGCGAGCGGCCGGCCGGCGGCAAGGATGGCGGCAAGGACGACGCGAAGCAGGCGGCGCTGTTCTCCACCCGCGTCGTCCCGGGCGCCGAGGTCGAGCAGGCGTTTTCCGCCTATCGCGCGCTCGTCGACGGCGACCCGGGACGCTCGCCGATAGACCTCATCCTCAACAATCTCGGCGAGATCTACCGCAACCTGCTGCTTTCGGGCGATCCGGCGCAGGCGGCGCAGGCGGGCGCCCAGATCCAGACGCAGACGGCGGCGCTGCGCGCCAACGCCAACCGCCTGCCCGCCCCCTTCTCGGCCATGCTGCAACAGGCCGCTTCGGATATCGAGAGCGACCTCACCAACACTTTTCGCGCAGCGTTGAACAGGTCGCTGCGCGACGAGGTTACGGGGGTGTGCCAGCAGATCACGGCGAACCGCTATCCCTTCGTCAAATCCGAGCGCGAGGCGGCGCTCGCCGATTTCGGCCGCCTGTTCGGGCCGCAGGGGATCATCGACCGCTTCTTTTCCGGCCAGCTCGCCCGCTATGTCGACACCTCGAAGCCGGCGTGGAGTTTCCGCGCCGACACCAACGTCGGACGCGCGCTCGCGGGCTCCAGCGCGTCGCTGAAGGATTTCCAGCGCGCGGCGCAGATCCGCGACGCCTTTTTCGCGCAAGGCGGCCTCGCGCCTTCGCTGACGCTGACCGTCACGCCGCCGGCGGGACCCGTCGCCCCGCCCGCCGCCGCGCCGGCGCCGACGCCCGGCGCCGCGCAGGCCGCGCCCGCGCCCGTCGTCACCGTCAAGATGGACCTCAACGGCACGCCGATCATCAGTCCCGCCGGCGCCTCGGCGCCGGTCGTCGCGGGGTGGCCGGGCGCGGGGACGAACCGCGCGGCGGTGATCGTCACCTCCGACCAGCCGGGCGCGCAGCCCTCCATGCTCGAGCGGCGCGGCCCCTGGGCGCTGTTCCGCCTCGTCGAGGCCGGCGCGCCGGCGACGCAGGGCGACGAGACCGTCGTCACCTATGTGGTCGGCGGGCGCGAGCTGCAGTATCGCCTGCGCTCGGGCGCGACGCTGAACCCCTTCGCCCTGCCGGCGCTGCGCGAATTCCGCTGCCCGGCCGATCTTTAGCGATGCGTCTCGGCCTCATCGGCAAGATCAGGGCGAAACCAGGCTTCGTCGCCCATGACGCGCCGCCCGCCCTCCTCGGCGCGCTCGAGCCCTGGCTGCACGCCGGCGCCGGCGCGAGCCGTCTCGCGCTCGGCGCGCGCTGGCGGTCCGCCTTCCTCGCCGCGCCGGTCTGGCGCTTCTGGCTCGGCGGGGCGATCTGCGGCGCTCCGACGCTCGGCGCCTTCGCACCCTCGATCGACGCCGACGGCCGCTATTTCCCGCTGCTTCTCTTCGCGCTCGCCGAAGGCGCGCGGGCGATCCCGCCGCCTGAATTTTCCGCGCAGGAGGAATTCCTCTCCGCCGCCGAGGAGCTGCTGGTCGGAACGCTCGCGCCGGGCGCGCGCTACGAGGACACGCTCGCCGCGCTCTCCCTTCTGCCGCCCCCGACGCTCGCGCCGGTCGAAGCCGCCGGAGCGCCCGTCGTCTTCGTGCGCGGCGGCCTCGCCGCGCCGCTCGACGACCACGGCCCGCAGGAGCTGTTCGCGCGGCTGCGGCGCGCCGACTGGGCGCGCGCCTATGCGCCCATGAGCTTCTGGAGCACGAAAGGCGGCGCGGGCTTCCGGCCGCTGGCGCTGGCCGTGTCGGGACTGCCCGACGCCAGCCTGTTCGCCGGCTTCCTCACAGGGGATTTTTCTGGCGGCGGCGCCGCGTCGATGGGATAAGGCGGCGGGCGAAACGCTCTTCAAACGGGAGGCTTCATGTTCGCGGCACGCATCTTTCTCTTCGCGCTCGGCGCCGGCCTCGGCCTCGCCGCCGCGGCCCCTCCTCCCGCCGCCGCGCAAGAAGGCGCGGGCAAGGAGACGGTCGCTCCATCGGGCCTGCGCATGGTCGACGTCGCGCAGGGAGCCGGCGCCGCGCCGAAGGCCGGCCAGAAGGTCAGCGTGCATTACACGGGCTGGCTCTATGAGGACGGCAAGAAGGGCGCGAAATTCGACTCCTCGGTCGACCGCGGCGCGCCCTTCGTCTTCACGCTGGGCGCGGGAGAGGTCATCAAGGGCTGGGACGAAGGCGTCGCCACGATGCGCGTCGGCGGCAAGCGCACGCTGATCATCCCGCCCGGCCTCGCCTATGGCGCGCGCGGCGCGGGCGGCGTCATCCCGCCCAACGCGACGCTGATCTTCGACGTCGAGCTGTTGGGGGCGAAATAGCGGGATCGCCCCGCCCGGCGCAGGCGCAGGAGGCTCACGGGAGGCCCGATGGAGCGGCGGGACGCAGACGAGCGCACGCGAACGGGCGTCGGAAGCCGCCCGCCGCGGTCCGGCGCGACGTCGGGCGGCGACATCCTGCGCCCGGGCGCGCGGCTCAACGGCGTCTATGAGATCGACGCGCTGCTGACGCGCGGCGGCATGGGCGAGATCTACCGCGGCCACGCCATCCAGACGGGCGATCCCGTCGCGATCAAGGTGATCCGCGACGACCTCGCCGACAGCGAGGTCGCGCTCGCCCTGTTCCGCAGCGAGGCCTCGAAGCTGCACCGCCTCCACCACGAGGCGATCGTGCGCTATTTCGTGTTCTCGGCCGATCCCGAGCTCGCGCGCGCCTATCTCGCCATGGAGTTCGTGGAAGGCGAGCCGCTGTCGCAAAAGCTCGCGCGCGGAGGCCTGCCGCCCGGCGAGGCGCGGCGCCTCGCCATCCGCGTCGCGCAGGGCCTCGGCGCGGCGCACCGGCGCGACATCGTCCACCGCGACGTCTCGCCCGACAACATCATCATTCCCGAGGGCGGCGTCGACGAGGCGAAGATCATCGACTTCGGCATCGCCCGCTCGGCGCAGGCGGGCACGACGCTGATCGACGTCGGCTTCGCCGGCAAGCTCAACTACGCCTCGCCCGAGCAGCTCGGCCATTACGGCGGCGAGGTCGGCCCGCGCTCGGACGTCTACAGCCTCGGCCTCACCCTCGCCGAGGCGCTGCGCGGCGCGCCGCTCGACATGAACGGCACGCAGGTGGAGATCATCGAGAAGCGCAAGACCGTGCCGGACCTTGCGGGCGTCGATCCGCGCCTCAGGCCGGTCATCGCGAGGATGCTCGCTCCCGACCCCGGCCTGCGCCAGCAGTCCATGGAGGAGGTCGCCGCCGACTTCGAGCGCGTAAGGCTCGACGCTCCGCCCACCCCGGCGGCCGCCCCGCGCGCCCGCGCGCGGCTTCTCGCCGCGGCGGGGATCGCGGCGCTCGCCCTCGCCGCCGTGCTGTGGTTTTTCGCGCACGCGCCGAAGGCGCCGCCCGCGGCGCGGCAGGAGGCGCGACAGGAGGCGCGACAGGAGGCGACCGAAGAGGCGCCCGCCCAGGGAGCGCCCGTCGCGCCGCCGGAGAAAGAGCCGACCGCGCCCAAAAATCCGCTCGCCTTCGTCGAGGCCTACGACGGCGGGCCCTGCTTCGCCGTGCTGTCGGCGCAGGCGAGCGGCGCGGCGGCGCAGATCGAGGCGGCGGGCGCGAGCCTTCCCGCCTTCGGCGCGCTCAACGCGGCGTTCCGCGCCGCGAACGGCTTCGAGGCCGACGTCAAGGCCGTGCTGACCGCGCCGGCGCAATGTCCGGCGGTGGATTTTTTCCGCGCGGCGAAGGCGTCGGGCGCGCCCGCGCCGCAGGTCAGCCTCGACGCGCCCTTCCTGCGCGCCGGCGAGGCGTTGACCGGAACCTTCGCCGCGCCTCCCGGGCGCGTCGTCGCGGCCGCTCTGATCGACGACGAGGGCGCGCTGCGGCCGGTCCCGCAGATCGGCGAGGAGCGGCGCCGCGGCGATTTCCGCCTCGCCGTGGGAACGCCGAAAGCCGCCGGGCGGCCGCTGCTGCTGCTGCTCGTCTCGAGCGCCGCGCCGTTGCCTGCGCTGGGCGCGCCGGGCCCCGCCGGGGAGGCTTTGAAGGCGGCGGGCGCGCAGGCCGCGGCGCAGGGCGAGGCGGCGGGGGCGGCGCTCGCCTATGTCTATGTCGCGCAGTAGCGCGGCGCCCGGGCCGGGGGGCGCCTCAATGCTTCGCGCCGAGCCGGTCGGCGACGGCGAGCAGCACCATGGTCGCGGCGAAGGCGATGAGGCAGCCGATCACCCAGGCGAGCTCGGTGAAGTTGGTGTCCTCGTTCATCTTCAGGAGGCGCTCGAGCACGTTGACGGCGGTGATCGCCACGATCGAGCTGATGAGCTTCTGTTTTAGTCCGGCGAAGCCGATCTGCACCAGCCCCTCCGGCCAGTCGGGATGGTCGGCGAGATTGATCGGCCGCACGAAATTCTCGTAGGTCGAGCAGATGACGATGAGGATCAGATTGCCGGTCAGCGAAAAGTCGACGAGGCTCAGGACGCCGACGAGCATGCCCGACTGGTCGGTCGTCTTGAGCGCGAGCAGGAAGTCGAACAGCTTGACGCCGAATTTATAGAGCAGCCCGCACAGGCCGAGGATGAGGCCGAGGAGAAAGGGCGCCATCAGCCAGCGGCTGCCGAAGAACAGGCTCTCGACGCCGCGCTGCGCCGTCCTCGCGCCGTTCCCCGTCGACATTCCGCTTTCTCCTCGATGCTCGCGAGCCGCGCCCGCGCCTCCTCATGCCATGGACGACGCGCGCCGCGCAATGCGGCGGCCGCCTCTCACTCGGGCGGCGAGCCCGGCGGCGCCGGCCCGGAGGCGGGCGCGCGCAAGAGGCTCAGCGAGACGAAGCCGCCGATCCACGAGCCCGCCGCCGCGAAGACGACATAGGCCCAGTTGTCGGTGTAGCTGATGACGGCGTAGGCCGAGAGCAGGTACCACAGGCTCGACCAGTTCGCGGCGGCGAAGCGGCGGCGCGCGACGACGGCGGAGGTGAACTGGACGTAGACGGCGTCGGTCGCGGCGGTGGCGGCGGCGACGCCGAGGGCGATCAGCGGATCGACGGCGGAAAGAGCGTGCATTGGGCCTCGGGGCGTGACGGGACGGCGGAGCGCCGGCCGACGCCGAGGTTATCAGGCCGGCGCGCGCTTCTCCTGCTTTCCCGCGGCCGCGCGCGCTATTTCAGGTTGCGCACGGCGGCGGCGATGAGCTCGGCGAGGCTGCCGACGCCGAGCTTGCGGCGCAGGAGGGAGGTCACGTTGACCACCGTCTTGTAGCTGACGCTCATCTCTTCGGCGATCGCGCGGTAGGACTTGCCCGCCGCGAGCAGCGACAGGATCTGGATCTCCCGCCGCGACAGCTCGGACAGCGGGTGGGAGGCCGCATGCGCGCCGAGCAGGGCGACCTGCGTCGCGACGGCGACGCTGAGATAGGGCTTGCCCGCGCACACCGTCTTGACCGCCTCGACGAACTCCTCGACGCCGGCGTCCTTCACCACATAGCCGACGGCGCCCGCCTCGAGCGCGCGGCTGATGATGACCGGATCGGCGTGCATGCTGAAGATGAGGATGCGCACGGCGGGGTCGCGCCGGCGCATGCGGCGGATGAGGTCGAGGCCGGCGAGGCCGGCGCTCTTCAGCACGAGGTCGACGACGACGAGCTCGGGCTTCATTCTGTGAAACAGGCGGTAGGCGGAGACCACGTCGCCGGCCGCGGCGACGGTCGAGGCGCCGCATTCCTCGAGCAGGCGGCGGGACGCCTCCATGAGCATCGGATGATCTTCGACGATGAGGGCGGATTTCATGATGCGTATGTCCGGCCGGCGCCGGCCGCGGCGCGGCTTTGCGCAGGCGCCGCGCGCCTTGCGTCGAGCGGGAGGCTCATGCGCAGGAGGGCGCCGCCGCCCGGCCGCTCGCCGATCGACCACGAGCCGCCGAGCGCGCCGATCCTCTCCCGCATGCCCTTGAGGCCGAAGCCCTCATGGGCGTCGCGCCCCACGCCCCTTCCTTCGTCCTCGACGACGAGCGAAAGCTCGCGCGCCCCGCTCGCGCCCGTCTCGCGCAGGCGGATGCGCACGGCGGCGGCGCCGGAATGGCGGATCGCGTTGGTGAGGCTTTCCTGGACGCAGCGATAGACGGTCAGGTCGATCGCCTCGCCGTAGCTCGGCGCCAGGCCCTGCGCGTCGAGATCCATGGAGATTTGCGGGTTGAGCCTGGAAAAATCGGCGACCAGCAAAGTCATGATCTCTTTCAGCGGAACATGGCCCATGGCCATCGGCCGCAGGCTGTGCAGCAGCGCGCGATTGGCGATCCGCATGCGGTCGAGGATCTCCTCCATGGCCTTGAGCTGCTCCATGGCGCGCGCGTCGTCCGCCGGAAGGTCGGCCTTGAGGGCGCGCAGGCATGCGCTCACGCCGAAGAAGCATGGGCCGAATTCGTCGTGCAGATCGAGCGCGATGGCCCGGCGCTCCTCGTCCTGCAGGCCCACGAGGCGCTGATTGAGCCTCCTGTTTTCGGCGTTCGCCTCGCCGAGCGTCTCCGCGAGATGGTTGAAGCGGTTGACGATCTCGGCGAACTCGCGCGTCCCCGGCGCCTTGATCCGCGTCGAGAATTCGCCCTGTTCGAGGTCGTCGAAGCCGCTCGCGAGCCGCGTCAGCGGCTCGAGGATGCGGCCGAAGGCGACATAGAGGGTCGCGATGACGAGCAGATTGGCGACGAGCGCGATGGTCGCGAGCGCCGTCGTGTCCTCCCAGACCTCGGCGACTTCGTCTTGCGGCGCGCCGATGATCTGCGCGACGCCGATCTTGTGGCGATGCGCGATGATCGGCACGGCGCGCCGTTCGGGCGACGGCGCGACGAGCGCCATGAACCAGTCCGGCGCGGGCTCGCGCTCGACGACGTCGTCCCTGGCGCGCAGCCCGCCGACCGCGCGGCCCTCCTCGTCATAGATCGAGAAGCGGACGTGCCGCACGAAGCCGAGCTGCTGGGCGAGGGCGGCGAGCAGCACGTCGGACGGCGTATGCGGCTCGTTGGCGCGGACCGTCTCGGCGACGAGCGTTTCGGCGAGGCGCATCGACCCCTCCATCTCGACGACGGCGGCGCGGCGCGCCTTGGCGATCACCACCGCCGCGCACACGAGAGCGGCGAGGAGGTCGATGACCACGAAGCCGGCGATCAGCTGCGCGCGCAGCGAGGGCGCCCATCTTGGCGAGCCTGCGATGGAGAGCCTCCTGTCGAAAAACGGAGCGGCGGCGGACGAGCGCGCGAGGCGGGCGTCAATGCGCATGCGGATAGGCCCGGCGCAGCTCCTCGAGCGCCGCGCCCCGCGTTTCGCCCCTCTCTCTCAGATTGAGGTAATGTTGGCAAATCTGGCCATAGAGCAGCTTGCCGCCGGTGAAGTCGGCGAGGCTCGTGAAACCGTCGAGAAGAGAGTCGTAGGTCTCGGAAATCCCATGGTCGGCGAGCGCCTGGGCGGTCTGGACCGTGCGGTTGGCGATCATCCGCTGCTCCTCGTGGAACTGCCGCTCGCCCTGGACGAGAAAATTGCGATAAATCTCGATCATCTTGTCGTCCTTCGGCGCCGGCCCGCCGATGCGGCGGCTCGCCAGCCACCAGGCCGGGTCGATCCTGGTTCCGGCCGGGAGCCAGTCCGGCGCCTCGAGCCGCTCCTGCGCCGGGAGCTTGCGGCGCTCGGGCTCCGGCGGCGCGTCGCAGGAGGCGAGCGGCGCCGCGAGCGCGAGCGCGGCGAGGAGCGCGAGGGCGCGGCTCACGTCCGCGCCTTCGCGCAGAGGCCGGCGCGCGGCCCTCCCCCGGTCCTGAAGCGCCTGACTTCCTCGAAGGACTGCAGGTCGATCACCGAAACGTCGCCGGAAAACCAGTTCATGACATAGGCCTTGGGCAGATGCGGCGCGACGACGACGCCTTCGGGATAGCGTCCGACGCGGATCGCGCGGGTCTTTTCGAGCCGTCCCGTCGGCACGCGCGAGAGCGTCCCGCCCTGCTGGCTGACGACGAGCAGGGCGGCGCCGTCCGGCGCGGCGGCGAGGCCGTAAGGCGTCGGCCCGCAGGCGATCTCGCCGATTCGCGTCAGGGAGGCGGCGTCGAGGACGCTCACCGTCCCGCCGCGCACGCTGGCGACGAACACCTGCGCCCCGGCGGGCGAGGCGGCGATCGGGAACGGCCCCTCGCCGACGCCGATCCCGGCGACGCGCTTCATCGCGTCGAGATCGACGACGCCGACCGCGGCGTCGTCGCGCTCGACGACGTAGAGACGGCGGCGCGACGCGTCGAGGAGCAGCAGCGCCGGCGCGCGCCCGACCGCGATCTCGCCGATCCGCTCGCCGTCCGCGCGCCGCACGCGACGCAGCGCGGCCCCGCTCCAGTCGCCGGCGAGAATCTCGTCCGCCGTGGCGGCGAGGCCGAAAGGCTCGCCGCCGACATAGATCGGCGCCTGGAGCTTGCCGGTCGCGAGGTCGAGCGCGGCGATCTCTCCGGTCTCGGGCATGCTCGCGTAGACGGTCTCGCCGTCGGGCGCGAGCGCGAGCGCGGCCGGTCCTGAGGGCAGCGCCAGCGCGTCGGCGACCTCGTCGCGCTCCATGTCGATCACGAGGATGCGCTTGCCGTCCTGATCGGCGACATAGAGCGCGAAGCCTTCCGGCGCGGCGCGCGCCCCCCCTCCCGCGAGAGAGAACGCGAGCGAGCCGCAAAGCGCCGCGCGACGCGTCAGCATGTGTGTGTCCTTCCGCCCTTCCGCGAGGCCGACGCGGCGCGAAGCGCCTAGGGCGCCTTGCCCTCAACCTTGGCCTTCAGCCCCTCGAGGCCGGTCTTCATGAAGGCGTTCATGGCGTTGACGGCGGCCTCGTCGTTGAGTTCGTCCGGCGGGAAATTGCTGGTGTCGCCGCGGTAGAAACGGCCGAACCATTCGACGAGCGCGCCCTCCGGCGAAGGCTTCACGTCGATCGTCGCGGAATAGAAGCTCACCGGCAGCGCGTCGAGGTTGGGGTCCTTCAGGCGATAGGAATAGCTCATCGCCGCGGCGTCGTATTCGTCGAGATCCTCGTTGATCTCGCCGCCCTTCTTCAGGACGAGGGCGCGGGTCGCGCCGGCCTTGTCGCCGTCGCTCGACTTGCTCGAGGCGACGAGCGGATTCCAGCTCGCGACGTCGCCGTAGGACTTGAGGACGCTCCACACCTTTTCGGGCGTCGCCGCGATGGCGATGGTCTGTTCGACCTTCTGCGGCGTCGGGCCATGCGCGCCGGCGGGACCGGCGAGCGCGACGAAGACGAGGGAGACGAGGGCGGGAAAAAAGGCGTGTTTCATCAGGTCAGGCGCTCCGGCGCAGGGAGGGAAGGAAGCGGGCCGTCGCAGGGACGGCGTAGGAGAGGACGAGCAGAGCGAGTGCGAGTCCGAGGGCGAGCGGGCGCAGGTCCTGCGGCTCGGACGCAGGTCGCGGCCGGCTCGCGGAAAGGATCGCCGATTCAAGCGAGGCGGCGTCGGTGAAGCGGGCGTAGGAGAGGCCGGTCTCCTTGGCCAGCATGCGCAGATAGGGCTCGCGCAGGGACGATAGATGCTCGTCGCCTTCCGCCGCGGCCGCGCCGAAGGGGGCGTTGCGCGGATTGTAGCCCTCGCGGCTCTCGGCGTCGGCCGGCGGCGGCCCCGAGCGGTTCTCCTGCGTCACGTCGCCCATCGCGAGAAAACCGATCTCGCGGCCGTCGTCGTCATATTTGGGGATAGGCGAGAGCTGGAGGCCGCCGACGCCCATGATGACGCCGTGGGACTTGGCCGGATCGCCATCGAAGGCCGGGCCGCCCGAGGCCGGCAGCGGCGGCGCCTCCTGCCCGTCGGTGAAGAAGACGAGGTCGGCGTCGAGGCTCTGGGCGAGGTCGATGGAGCGGAACAGGCCCGCGGCGATGCGGCTGTCGCCCTCCCAGGCCATGCGCCAGTCGAGCGCGGCGACGGCGCCGTCCACGGCGGCGAAGCTCTCGCAGACGTCGATCGGCTCGAACAGCAGGAACGGACGCCGCTCGGTGAAGACGCCGAGCCCGACGCGCGCCGGGCAGGGCAGGCGCGGGAACGTCTCGCGCAGCGCGGCCTTGACGGCGTCCATGCGCGACGTCGCCGCGCCGCCGCGCTCGTAGTCGCGCACGTTCATGCTGGTCGTCACGTCGACGATGGCGAGCAGGGTCACGCCATTGGTCGTCGCAACGCGCCGCAGCGGCGGAAAGCTCAGGAGAAGCGCAAGGCAGGCGCAGACGAGAAGCCAGAAGCGCGGGTCGCCGAAGGCGCGCCGGCGCGAGGCCCGAGCGGGCGCGAAGAACTGCGAAAATCCCGCCGCGAGGCTCATGCGCGCCTCGTCACGCCAGCGTCCTCATGGCAGCCCCTTGGGTCGCCCGGGCGCGTCCGACCAGAGGCGTTCTTTCTTCGGCGCCTCGTCGCCGCGCGTCTCCTCGAAGGCGGGAAAGTCGCGCACGAGCCGCGAGGCGACGTCAAGATTGAAGCGCGCGTCCCACAGCTCCGGCTCGCGGGTCAGCGCCGCGCGATAGTCCGCGCGCGCGAGATTGACGAAGGGTCCGGCCTCCTCGAGCTTGCTCGCCTCGAGCAGGGCGAAGGCGCGGCGCAGGCGGGCGTCGCCGAGCGCGAGCCGCGCCTGCGCGCCAAAGCGCGAGCCGCGCCGCTCGAGCGCGTCGACGAGCGGTTGCGCCGCGTCGATTTCGCCGCGCGAGGCGAGGAACAGGACGCGCGCCAGCACGAGCTCGTCCGGCGCCGTCGGCGCGACGGCGACGTCGCGTCCCGCTTCGAGCGCCTCGATCTGGCGGTTAGCGGCGGCCGCCGAGATCCATCGCGCGGCGAAATAGAGCGTCGCGGCGAGGGCGCAAAGCAGCAACGCGATCAGGAGCGGCGAGCGCGCCCGCCGCGCCGTCGCCGCAAGCCCGGCGCGCAAGGCGGAAAGGGAAAAGGCCGGCCTCACGCCCCCGTCTCCGCTTTCGCGCCCGCGAGCTCCGTCTCGACGAGCTTCGCGCCGACGAGCAGCAGCGCGCAGGCGAGCGAGACGCCGGCGGCGACGCCGGTGAGGTCGCGCGCCGGCAGGCGCTCGGAATAGCTGATCGGGCGCGTCTCGAGCCGTCCGATCTCGGCGACGGCGGCCTCGACCGCGCCCGGATTCTCGACCTCGAAGGCGCGATAGGGCACATGCAGGCTCTTGAAGAAGAGGTCGAGATGACGTTCGGGCATGGCCTGCGGCGTGTCCTGGCCGGGCTTCGGCTTGTCGTAGACGCCAGCCGAATCGGCGCTGCGCAGGAACAGCCAGTAGAGATTGACCGGCATGCGCGCGAAAGCCATGCGCAGGCGATCCTGCATCTTGCTGTCGATCACCGCCGCGCCGTCCGAGACGAGCAGCAACACGCGGGCCTGACGCGCGTCCTGCTCCAGCATCGAGAGGGCGGCCGCGAGGCCGCGCCCGATGTCGGTGTAGGCGAGCGCCGGCCGGTCGAGCGCGGCGACGGCCGCCGCGGCCGCGTCGGCGTGGTCGGTCAGCGGCAGCATCGGGATCGGCGAGGTCGAGAAGCCGATCAGGCCGAAGCGGTCGTGCGGGCGTCCGCGCAGATAGTCCTGCAGCACACGGCGCGCGGTGCGCGTCTTCGACTCTTCCGATCCGTCAGGCTCGCGCCCGGCGAAAGTGTCGTTCATGCTGGCGCTGCGGTCGACGAGAATCACCGTCTCGGCGCCCTTGCCGACGCGCGTCGCCACCTCGCCGCCACCGCGCGGTCCGGCGAGCGCCAGCGCGCAGGCGCCGATCGCGCCGACGCCGGCGAGACGGATCGCCGCCGAAACGAGCCGCGAGGCGAGGTCCCGCGGCGCGCCGGCGAGAGACGGATAGGCGCGCCGGCGCAGCAGCGGGAGGACGAGCGGCAGCAGGGCGAGCGGCAGCAGCCACAATGCGCCGGGGCGGGCGAAGAAGTCGCTCATTTCGCTCCCCGCTCGATCGCCGCGAGGCGACGCGCGAAGGCGCGCAGCTCGTCGAGGCCGAAGAGGTTTCGGGCGGCCTCGCCGCCGGCGTAGAACATCCGGCGCGAGGCGTCGAAGAAGCGCTCGAACGCGGCCCGTTCGTCGGAAAATTCCGGGCGTCTTTCAAGAAAGCCGCCAAGGTCCTCCTCAAGCAGCCGGCCGCCCGAGGCCGCGTCCATCGCCTGATGCATGACCTTGAACGCGGCGGGATCAGCCTGCGCTCCGTTCTCCCGCGCGAGGCGTCGGGCGGCCTGCGCGAAGGGACGGGCCGGCCGCTTCTGGAACGGCGGCCAGGCGCGGTCGAAGGCGACGAGGCCGAGCGCCAGCGACGCGAGCGCGAGGCATCCGCCGAAGGCGCGGCGCAGCGGCGCGAGATCCTTGCGCGGCGCGGGTGGATCGGGGCGCAGCAAGGCGTCTGGATCAGAGGCGTCGGGCTGCGCCTCGCGCAGCGACGAAATGACGAAAGAGAACGGCGCGACCTGCGCGAGCGCCGTCTTGTCGCCGGAGCGGAAGGTCAGGTCGAAGCCCGGAACGACCATCTGCCTCGCATCGAGCGCGGCGTAGAAATTCTGGTAGTCGAGGCGCAGCCGCACGCGGCGCGGCGAGCCGCCCTCGTCGTCGATCCTGACGCTGCGCAGGTCGAGCCAATAGGTCACCGGCCCCGGCTGCGGCGCCGAGGCGAGGTCGAGCCGGTAGGCCGGATCGACCTCGACGAGGATGTCGAAGTCGAGCGTGTCGCCGAGGAAATGGCCGAACGGACGCGGCTCGGCGCGTTCGATCGAGACGATCTGCGCCTTTGCCGCGCTCGCGGCCGCCGCCAGCGCCGCGAGCGCGAAAAGGAGCGCGCCGCCCCGCCGCATCCCCTCAGCGCTCCAGAAGCGCACGGGAGAGGTCTTCGACGTCGAGGCGGTCGGTCACGCGCACGGCGGCGCGGCCGTGGCGCAGGAACAGCCGGTCGAGCTCGATCTCTCTCGCGCGCGCCTCCTCGAGCCAGCGCCGCCGCAGCGAGGGGCGCATGAAGACGACCTGCTCCGCGCCGGTCTCGAGGTCGCGCAGGGCGATGAGGCCGAAGTTGGGCAACCCGCCCTCGCTCGCGGAATCGCGCAGGACGACGGGAATCACGTCATGTCCGGCGAGGGCCTCCATCAGCGCGTCGACGCGGTCGAGCGGAAACTGAAAGTCGGACAGCAAAAAGACCAGCTTGCGCCGGCCGGCGAGGCTCGCCGCCGCCGCTTCAAGCCCCTCGCTTCCCGCCCCGCGCGGCGAGAAGGCGTCGAACAGCGCGCCGACCTCCAGTTCGAGGCCGCGCCGGCGCGTCGCGCGGATATGGAAGTCGGGACGCGGGCGCGCGTCGGCGCCGGCCACCCCGAAGGCGTCGCCGTAGCGGCCGGCCGCGCGCGCGAGCTCCACGCAGAGGCGGCGCGCCAGGGCGAAGGGCTGGCCGAAGCCCGAAAAGCCGAGCGAGGCGGAAAGGTCGACGAGGGCGTAGACGTCGATCGAGCCCGGCGGCTCGTAGCGGCGCACCTGGAGGCGGCCGAACGGATCCTTGAGAGTCGCGCGCAGGTCGATGTGGCGCGGCTCGGGCCGCTCGGCGAAGGGCGCATGGTCGCGGAAATAACCGAGCCCGCCGGCGTCGTGGCTCAAATGCGCGCCCGGCATTCCGCCGCGCGGCCTGAAGCGCGGGCGGTAGGCGATGAGCGCGTCGTCGCTCGAGGCCATCGTCACGGCGCCGGAACGACTTCGAAGGCGCGGCGGCACAGCTCGGCCACGAGCGGCTCGCGGCGCAGCTCATAGACGGGGTCGAGGAAGATGCGATGCGCCATGGTCGGCGCGAACACGTCGCGGACGTCCTCGGGCGTCAGGTAGTCGCGGCCGGCGAGGAAGGCGCGCACGCGCGCCGCGCGCACGAGATAGCTGAGGCCGCGCGGACTGCCGCCGCCAAGGACAAGCCGCTTCATGTCGACGCCGTCGATGGCGATTGCGAGCGAGACGGGATCGACGACCGCCTGCGCGAGCGAGGCGACATAGGCTTCGATCGCGTCGCTCGCGCGCACCTCGCGCTGGATCGCCGCGGCGATTCCCTCAAGGCTGCGGTAGTCGACGATTCCCTCGGGGATCGCCTCGATCAGGGCGTCGACGTCGTGAAAGCGCGCGTCGAAGATGAGTCTGCGGCGGATCGCGGCGTCCGAAGGCGCGGCGATGGCGATCTCCATAAAGAAGCGGTCGCGCGCAGCCGCCGGCAATTCGAAGGTCTCCTCGCGTTCGACGCGGTTGCGGTCGGCGAAGACCTGCAGATGCGGAAAGGCGTAGTCGCGATTGAACGCGCGGACCTTGCGCTCCGCCATCACGCGCAACAGCAGCGCGTGCGCCTGCGGGCGCGCCCTGTTGATCTCGTTGAAGAAGAATATCGCAAGGTCTTCGCCGCGCCGCAGCGCCGGTCCGGCCTCGACGCGCGGGCGCCCGTCCTCGTCGACGTAAGCGTTGTAGAGAAGGTCGCCGGGCGCGAGGTCGATGGCGCCCTCGATGCGCTCGAACGGGCCGCCGACGGCTCTGGCGAAAGCGCGCAGCAAGGTCGTCTTGCCCGAGCCGACGTCGCCCTCGAGCAGAACATGGCCGCGCGCGAACACCGAGATCGCAAGCAGGAAGATCGCCCGCTCCTGCCCGAGCACCACGCCGCCGACCGCGTCGCAGATCGCTTGCGCCGAGCGTCGCGCGTCGGCGAGGGACGGGGCGGAATTGAGCATGAGGATTCGTCGCTTTCGGCTGTCGGCCGTCTGGACTCAGCCGCGCCGCCGCAACGGATTCGACGCGGCGGCGCGCAGGACGCGAAGGCCCTGACTTCAGTTGGCGATCTTGTCGACCTCGTAGACGAACTTGCCGTTCTTCTTGAAGGCCTCGACGCGCTTGGCGTTGCGCGCCTCCATGGCGACGATCGAGTCGCCCTGCTTGGCGAGCTCCTTGGGATCGTGCTTCGGATCGAATTTCGTGCCGGCGATCTTGGCCGGGAAGCCCGGCTTCGGCTCCCAGCAGTTGCCGGGCGCGACGCAGGTCTGGCCGTCATAGGCGAAAGCCGGCGCCGACGCCGCGACAATGAAAGCGCCCACGGCCAAGGCCGGAAGCGTGAAGGCGATTTTTTTGAACATTGTTTCCTCCTGCCTTATCCTCGCGCCAGGCGCGATCTGTTTGGGCGCCCCGGCGCCGAACGCGGACGACGGCCCCGGGCGCGCCGTCCGCGTATCTCTTCAAATCCTCATTCCGCCGGCTTGCTGGCGTCGATCGCCATCTGCTTCTTGATGGCGGCCGTCGCGGCCTCAGTCGCAGCGGCCTCAGTCGCCTTGTTGCACATGCCGGGCGAATCCTCCGGAATCGGAGGCTCGTCGTGGTTGTAGGCCTTGAAAGTCTTCTTCTGCTCGTCCGACAGCCAGACCGCGCCGCCGACGCCGTCCTTGTAGAGGTAGCGGACCCAGGCCATGACCTGCAGAAGCTCGTCGAGCGTCAGGTCGCCGCTGTGCGGCCCCATCTGCGCCTGCGCGCCGCCGAAGATCGTTTCGAACAGGCCCTGGTCGTGCATGTTCTTCGGATAGGTCCAGTAGTCGTCGTTCAGGCCTGGGCCGATCTTGCCCTCGCCGAGATGTCCGTGACAGCCCGAGCAGGCGGTCAGAAATAGCGAGGAGCCTTTGGCGAGGCAGGACTTGTCATTGTTGTAGGGGTTGCGTCCCGTCGTGAGGAACAGCTTGACGCCCGGCGTGTCGCGTCCTTCCGGGAGAGCGTCGGCGAGAGAGAGCGGTTCGCCGGTGACGGTGCTGCGCAGATCGAGAGTCGTGGTCTGCGCGACGGCGCCCGCGCCGAGCGAGGCCGCAAGGAGGCCGAACGCGACGTTCCGGCGGAAATCTGCAAACTTCATGTGTCGTCCCATGCCGTGAGGAAAGTCCAGAGGAGCGTTGGCGTCACATGCCTCCGTCGAGGAGCGTGACGCCCTCCTGGCGCAGAATGGCGAGGATCTGGTCCCGCGCCTTGACGAGCCCCGCGTCGACTTCCTGCAGGAGCTCCGCGTCGTCCTTGCGGACGCCGACCGACTGGTCGAAATGCTGCCCGATCTTCGTCCCGTCGGCCCGGACGGCGTCATTCGTGACGACGGTCATCCGCAACGGCGCGGCCGACGCCTTGACGTAGCGGGCGACTTCGGGACCGAACGCGACGCCGAGCCCGGCCCGGCCGGAGACGACCTCCTCGACGATGCGCGCGGGCGGTATTTGGGTGTACTGATTGCGCGGCGCCTTGAAGTCGACGAGCGAATAGAGATAGGCCATGTTGTCTTCGTAGAGGCCCTTTTCCTTGAGCATCGCCTCGCCCGGCGTGCCGAAGCCGACGACGACGTGGCCGACCTCGGCGATGCGCGGGTCGTTCCACGAAGCGACGTCGAGGTTGTGGTCGGCGCGCGTCAGGAAAACATAGGACGAACGGTAATAGGGGGCGCTGGTCGCCACCCGTTCGTCGCCCTTGTCGAGGCCGATGACGACGTCGCAGAGCTTCTTGTCGAGATAGTCGCGCACCAGATAGATCGAGGGTTTGTCCGACCACACGAAGACGGGTTTGCGGCCCATCGCGTCGGCCAGCGCGACCCCTATGCGGTTCTCGAATCCCGAGCCGTCCCTGATCGAAAACGGCGGATCGTTCTGGGCTGCGCAGATGCGCAGGTCCTTGGCGTCTTCGGCCTGCGCCGCGCCCGCCGCGCCGACGCACGCGAGCAGCGCCGCGGACAGCAGGGAGAAAAACATTGGGCCCATCGTCGATGTCCTCGCCGGAAGAAAAAGGCGGAGCGGAAGCCGAAAGGCTGGTCCGGAAACCGGCGTTCCGCTCCGAGCTTTCGCGGCGAGCGGGACGCCGCGAAGCTTCAAGTCGGGGCGGGGAGGCGCGGCGCGCCTCCCGAAGGTCCAAGGCGGCGGCCCCAAACGTCCGAGCTTACTTGGCCGAGGCGAATTCGCCGACGTTCGGATCGTCGTAGGGGCCCTTGCCGTCGAGCGAGAACACCATCACGCCGCCGCCCATCTGCGTGTAGTTGGCGAGCTTCTTGAAGGCGCCGACGGCGCCGAGGCCGGCGGTCGGATCCTGCAGGTCGAACACCAGGCCCACTCCCGGCCAGCCGCCGACGCCGTAGTTGATGGCGACGAACTGCGTGCCGTTATGAGTGTAGGTGATCGGGTAGCCGATCACGCCGGAGGGCAGCTTGAACTTCCACAGCAGCTCGCCGGTGTCGCTGTTGCGCGCCTTGATGAAGCCGTCGAGCGTGCCGTAGAAGACGACGTCGCCGGCCGTGGCGAGCGTGCCGCCCCAAACGGCGAAGCGCTCCATCTTCTCCCATTTGAAGTCGCCGGTGATGGCGTTGTAAGCCTTGACCTGGCCGAGGCCCTCATAGTTCTGCCGATCGCCCTTCGGCCCGGGATACATGTTGAGCGTCGCGCCGACGAAGAACTGCCCGGCGCGGTAGGGCAGCATGAAGGGCTCCCAATCCATGCAGATGTGGTTGATGCCCATATAGAACAGCTGGCGCTGCGGATCGTAGGAGTCATGGCCCTGGTTGTGGTAGCCCATGGCCGACGGGCACACGTCGCGCGCCAGATGGTCCATCCTGGTGCCGAATTCCGGGTCGCGCACGGGCGTTCCGGACTTCAGGTTGACTTCCTTGAAGACGTTGACGGTGTCGTCGAGCTTGTTGGCGCTGACAAGATCGCCGTTGGTGCGATCGAGCGTGTAGACGATGCCGTTGCGGTCGGGATGGGTCAGCAGCTTGCGCAGCTTGCCGTCCTTGTCCTTCTGCTCCGAGAGCATCATGACGTTGACGCCGGCGAAGTCCCACTCGTCATGGGGCGTCTTCTGATAGCCGAAATGCGCCTGGCCGGTGTCGACGTCGCGGCCGAAGATGGTCATCGTCCACTTGTTGTCGCCCGGACGCATGGTCTCGTTCCACGGCGCCGGATTGCCGGTGCCGAAGTAGATCATGTTGGTGTCCGGATCGAAGGCGTACCAGCCCCAGTTGGTGCCGCCGCCGATCTTCCAGGCGTCGCCTTCCCAGGTCGCGGTGCCGAGGCCCTTCTGGCCGTAATGGGGATTCTTGATGTTGAAGTCGTCGGCGAGCAGCAGATCCTTGTCCGGGCCGGTCGCATAGGCGCGCCATTTCTGCTCGCCGGTGCGCACGTCGTAGCCGGTCACATAGCCGCGCACGCCGAGCTCGGCGCCCGAGGAGCCGACGAGCACCAAGTCCTTCACCACATACGGGGCGACGGTCAGCGTCGATCCGACCTTGATGTCGGAGTTCTCCATCTTCCAGTAGGTCTCGCCGGTGTTGGCGTTGAGCGCCTCGATGTGGCCGTCGAGCAAGGTGCGGAGAATCAGCGGAGGCGTCTTGCCGTCGCCGGGCCAGTAGGCGAGGCCGCGGTTGACGACGTCGCAGCAGGCGACGGCGCGGGCCGCCGGATTCTGCTTCGGCTTGGCCTGCCACAGGATCCGGCCCGGATCGTCGAGGCCGAGCGCGAAGGTCGTGTTCGGGAACGGCGACGAGATGTACATCTTGCCGTCGACGACGAGGGGGGCGCCCTCATGGCCGTTGAGCACGCCGGTCGAGAACGACCAGGCCGGCCGCAGCCGCTTCACGTTGTCCTTATTGACCTGGTTGAGCTTGCTATAGTTGTCGGAATGGTAGTTCTTGCCGGGCATCACCCAGTTGTCGTCGCTCTTCGACAGCTCGTTCAACTTGTCGTTGGCGAGACTCATGCCCGTTCCCGCGATGGAAACGAGCGCGGCGACAGATACGGAAGTCAACAGTTTGAGCATGCTCGCCTTCCCTGATTTCCTGCCCGCGCGAGGCTGCGCCAACGATGTGGCTAGCTCGTCGTCTACGGCCGGATGCGGCCTTATTGGTTATGCGCTGATCGGTGGAGCGATGCCTTGGGCCCCTACGCCGTCCCATCACGCGCCGAGGTATTAAGCACCACGCCTTTAGGAGCAAAAGGAGCATGTGTTCCATTTCGGACGGGACAATATGGCAATGGCCGGGAGGGCGAGGCGACCGGCCGGCGAAGCCCCGCGGCGCCGCGCCGCGCAGACCCCGCAGGGGCCATGTCGCAGCGGCCCGGACGATGCGATAAGAGGCCCGGGGCGAGGCGCCGCCGCCGAGCCTCGCCGTCAAGCGCGCGCGGAGTCTTCGGAGGCGTCGTGAAGCTGTTCATGTTCTATGTCGGCGGCTCATGCCGAGGCGCCAACGTCGAGCTGCACGACGTGCGCTTTGCGATCGGCGACGCGCCCGAAGCCTGTCACGCGGATCTGCGCCGGCAATGGTGGGGGGATCCGAAGAGCCTGCACGTCGACTGCTGGGGCGAGGTGCGTCAGGCCGACGGCCACGACGTCGCCGTCGAACCGGGGCCAGGCTCCGAGGCGGGCGCCGAAGGCGGCCTCCGCCTGTTCTTCGTCAATCTCGGCGGCTACGACCCGCGCGCCTTCGAGGAGCTGCACAGGAACGTCCTCGTCGTCGCGCCGGACGCAGCCCTGGCCAAGCGGCGCGCGCTCTCGCTCGTCGAGGGCTGGACGACCCCGCACAGGGACGCGCTGTTCGAAGTCGAGAAGCTGATCTGCCTCAACGGCGCGGTCGAGGGAGCTGGCGCGCGGCTGCGGCTGACCAAGGCGCGAATCGAACGGCCGTTCGAATTCGTCTGCGGCTATCTGCCGATCGCCTGACGCGTCGCAAATTTGCGCAAGAGCCTGTTCGCTCGCCGCGTCCGAAGGCAAACTCGCGAGGTCGGGCGGCCGCGCCGAGGCCCGGCGGACTGATTCGCGCAATTCGAGACAGGGGACACGCCCATGAAACTCAGGTTCTCCGCGCCGGCCGCGGCGCTGCTCGCCGCCCTTTCGGCGGCGCCGGGCGCCTTCGCCCACGCCGTGGTCGCCGACGCGGTCCCGGCCGCCGGCTCCAGCGTTTCCGCGGCGGGAACGCCCGTGCGCCTCCATTTCAACAGCCGCGTCGACCACGCGCGCTCGAAACTCGTCCTCGTCGGGCCCGACGGCGCGGAAGTCCCGCTCGCGCTCGAGGCGGATTCGCCCGCCGACGGACTCAACGCCGCCGCGACGCCGCTCGCGCCAGGCGTCTGGAAGCTGCGCTGGCAGGTCCTCAGCGTCGACGGCCACATCACCCACGGCGAGATTCCGTTCACCGTGAAGTAGCCGCGACGCAGCCCGCCATGTCCCTGTTCGTCGACATCTTCGGATTTCTGTCCGTCGTCCTGCGCGGCCTGATCCTGTCGGCGCAATCCTTCATGCTCGGCGGCCTCGCCTTCATGACGCTGCTGCTCGCGCCGCTCGCGCCGCGGCTCTCCGCCGACGCGACGCGCGTCGGGCCGCGCAGCCGGCGGCTCATCCGCGTCAGCGCGCTGTGCTTTTCGGCTTTCGTCGCCTGCTCGCTGACCCTGAACGCGGCGACGCTCGTCGCCGCAGCCGGCGAAAGCTGGATGGAGGCCCTCGGCGCCGACTTCGCGCGCGCCGATTTCGCCCTGATCGCGGCGGCCCTGCTCATCGCGCTCCTTTGCGGCGGCGCGTGGAGCCCCGCCCGCGCCGCCGCGCTCGCCGCCCTCGGCGCGGCGACGCTGGCGAGCCAGACGATGCTCACCCATGCGGCGAGCCGGGCCGATCCGAGCCCGGCCCTCCTCGTCGCCGATCCGCTGCACATGCTCGGCGCCGCCGTCTGGATCGGCGGCCTCCCCTATCTCCTCGTCGCCCTTCAAGAATGCCGCAAGGGAACGGACTGGCGCCTCGTCGGCCGCCGCTACTCGCTCATGGCGATGGCGAGCGTCGCCGCGATCGTCCTCTCCGGCGTCGTCATGGCGGTCGCCTATGTCGGCTCGCCCGAGGCGTTCTACGGCACCGCCTACGGCGTGATGATCGCGACCAAGATCGTCATTCTCCTGATGCTGCTGGCGCTGGGCGGCGCCAACTACCTTCTGGTCGAACGCCTGCGGCGCGATCCGTCGACGCCGATCCTGCGGCTCAGGCGATTCGCCGAGGTCGAGATCGGCCTCGGCCTCGCCGCCATCGCCGCCGCGGCCTCGGTCACCTCGCTGCCCCCGAGCGTCGACCTCACGCAGGACCGGCTCGCTTTCAGCGAGATCGTCGAACGCTACGCGCCGCGCCCGCCCCGTCTGACGAGCCCCGACCACGACGCCCTCACCATCTCGCAGCTGCAGCGCCGGCTCGACGCCGAGGCGGCGCGGGGCGAGGCGACGAGCGCCCCGCGCGCCTTCGTCCCGGGCGAAAGCCCGCCCCTGCCGCGCAACGCCGCCGACGTCGCCTGGTCGGAGTACAACCACCATTGGGCCGGCGTCTTCGTGCTCGTCATCGGCGTCCTCGCCATGGTCGAGCGCTTCCCGTCTGGCCGATGGGCGCGGCATTGGCCGCTTCTGTTCGTGCTGATGGCCGCCTTCCTGTTCGTGCGCGCCGACGAGCAGGCCTGGCCGCTCGGGCCGATCGGCTTCTTCGAATCGATGCGCGACCCGGAGGTCGCGCAGCACCGCGTCGTCATCGCGCTGGTCGCCCTCTTCGGCCTTTATGAATGGCGCGTGCGCGCGCGCGGCGCCGACGGCGGCGAGGCGGCGCTGTTCTTTCCGCTGGCGACGGCGGCGGCGAGCGTCATGCTGCTCGCTCACTCGCACTCGATCGGCAACGTCAAGGAGGAGCTTCTGATCGAGCTCAGCCACACGCCGATGGCGCTGCTCGGCCTCGTCGCCGCCTTCGCGCGCTGGCTCGAGCTGCGCCTCGAGGGAAGGGCCGCGCGCATCGCCGGCTGGATCTGGCCGGTCTGCTTCGCGCTCATCGGCCTCGTGCTGCTCGACTACCGCGAAGCCTGAGCTCAAGCCGCGCGCGAGCGCCGCGGAGCTCCAGCCTTGCGGTTTGGCGCGATTTCCCGCACCCTGAGCGATGATGGGGATGGAGTTCCCCCGAAACCGCCCGCGAAAGGCTGATGACTCCTACCGCGACGAAATCAGCGGTGGGAGCGCGTCCGTCGCCTCCCGCCGCGACGGCGGGCTTTCGACGCCCGCCTCCACAGTGGAGCGAGCATGTCATTCGTCACTTGCCTGATTGTCTCGATCGGCGGCGCCCTCGGCACGCTGGCGCGCTACGCCGTGTCCGTGCTCGCCTTGCCGATCAGCCGCGCCTTTCCCTGGGGAACGGTCCTCATCAACATCTCCGGCTCGTTCGTCATCGGCTTCTTCGGCACGCTCACTCTCGCGCACGGCCGCTATCCCGTCTCCGAGAACCTGCGCCTTTTCGTGATGGTCGGCCTGTGCGGCGGCTATACGACGTTCTCCTCGTTCAGCCTCCAGACGCTCGACCTGCTGCGCGCCGGCGCCGTCGTCCGGGCGGGCGCCAACGTCTTCGGCTCCGTCGCGCTGTGCCTTTGCGCCGTCCTCGCCGGCCATCTCGCCGCCGCCCAGCTCAACGGCGGCGCGAAAGCCGTCGCCCAGATCGCCATCGAGGAGGAGGCCTGAGGCGCCGCGCCGGGTCGCGTCGACAGGGGAGCTTGCGCGCGCTCAAGCGTCGTTCTGCGACATGCGTCGGGGCGGCGCGAGCCGCCCCGACCAAAGGTCAGTTCGCCTTCGAGAAGCGGGCGGCCTCCTCGGAGCCCTTGGTGGCGTTGCCGGCGCTGTAGGAATGCGCGCCGACTCCGGCGAGCTTGCCGCCGTCGACGATGAGATATTCGTTACGGATCGGGCGCCCCTCGAAGAAACACTCGAGGATCTCGCGCGTGCCGGCGGCGTAGCGCGTCTGCGCCGACAGCGAGGTGCCGGAGATGTGCGGCGTCATGCCGTGGTGCGGCATGGTCCGCCACGGATGATCCTTCGGCGCCGGCTGCGGGAACCACACGTCGCCGGCGTAGCCCGCGAGCTGGCCGCTTTCGAGCGCGCGCACGATCGCGTCGCGGTCGCACAGCTTGCCGCGCGCCGTGTTGACGAGATAGGCGCCGCGCTTGAACAGCTTCAGCGTCTCGTCGTTGATCATGTGCTCGGTTTCGGGATGGAGCGGGCAGTTCAGCGTGACGACGTCGCAGACCTTGTACATGTCCTCGCGCGTCGGATGCCAGGTGAGGTCCAGCTCCTTTTCGACCGACTCCGGCAGGCGATGACGGTCGGTGTAGTGGAGGTGCATGCCGAACGGCTTCAGGCGGCGCAGCACGGCGAGGCCGATGCGGCCGGCGGCGACGGTGCCGACATGCATGCCCTCGACGTCGTAGGAGCGCGTCACGCAGTCGGCGATGTTCCAGCCGCCCTTCGTCGCCCACTGATTGGAGGGGATGTAGTTGCGCACGAGGCCGAGGATCATCATCACCACATGCTCGGCGACGCTGATCGAGTTGCAGTAGGTGACTTCGGCGACGGTGATCCCGCGGTCGATCGCCGCCTGCAGGTCGACATGGTCGGAGCCGATGCCGGCGGTCAGCGCGAGCTTGAGGTTCTTCGCCTTGGCGATGCGTTCGGCCGTCAGATAGGCGGGCCAGAACGGCTGCGAGATGATGACGTCGGCGTCGACGAGCTCACGCTCGAGGACGCTGTCGGGACCGTCCTTCGAGGAGGTCACGACGAGGGTGTGGCCGTTGGATTCGAGATACTTGCGCAGGCCGAGCTCGCCGGAGACGCTGCCGAGAAGCGCGCCCGGCTGGAAATCGATCGCCTTCGGCGTCGGAAGGGTCTGGCCATCGGCGTAACCCTCGATCTTGGGCAGATCGTCGCGGGCGTAGGACTTCGGGTAGCCGTCGACCGGATCATCATAAAGAACGCATACGACTTTAGCCATTGGTCTCCTCCTTGGATTTTGCGCGAGGAAACGGCCGCCGGCCGAACCTCGGCCGGACGCGATCGAGCTTGGAACAATTCACATCAAGCTTGAATCGCCCGAAGCTGCGTCGTGATCTTCAGCGTTTCCTCCGTCGACGCGCTCATGACGCATAGTTGCTGTCATACGCGTCGAACGACCGGAACATTCGTCGAATATTACTTGAAGATCCAATGAAAACATCTGAAGGCCTGATAGGGGCTTTCGATCAATTCGGGCGCAGGGCGCACTCGAGCTCCGCCTCGAGGTCAAAAGCCCGCGTCGCGGCGAGCAGGGCGGAAGCCATCGGCGGCAAGGGATCGCGGTCCGACAGCACGAGGCCGATCCCCTCGCTATGGACCGGGTCGACGAGGTCTATCGCCATGAGGTCGGGCGCGGCGCCGAAGACATAGAAGAACGTGTGCGGCACGATCCCCGACCAGTCGCCCTGGCGCAGATGCGAGCACACGCCGAGGAACGAGTTGCTGACCACCGTCGGCTTGATCGACACGCCGATCGAGGCCGCGAGCTTGTCGAGGATGCGGCGGTTCTGCATGTCGTCGCTCAGCAGGCACAGGCGCTCGGCCGCGGCCTCCGTCCATCCGATCGCGCCGCGCCCGGCGAACCGGTGGCCGCGGTTGGCGACGAAGACGTAGCGCTCGCGATAGAGCCGCGCCACGCGCACGTTCTCGAGCGGCTCGTTGTCGAGATAGGTGACGCCGCCGTCGATCTCGAAGCCGTCGAGCGCGCGCTGGATGGCCCGCGAGGTCATCGACAGGACCTCGACCCTCGCCGCCGGATGCGCCTTGAGGAAGCGCGTGGTGAGCAGGGAGATGGCGGGCATGGCCGCCGGGATCACGCCGAGGCGCAGGACGCCGGTGAGGCCGCGCCGCAGGCCGGTCAGGTCGTCGCGAAGGCCGGTGTAGTCGGTCAGGATCTGGCGGCCCCATGCGAGCAGCTTCTCGCCCTCCGGGGTCAGGCCGACGAAGCGGTGGTTGCGGACGACGAGCCGGACCTCGAGATCGGCCTCGAGCTTGAGGATCGCGGCCGACAGCGTCGGCTGGCTCACATGGCAGGCCTCCGCGGCGCGCGCGAAATGACGCTCCCTGGCGAGCGTGACGAAATAGGAGAGGTGACGGACCTGCATGGGCGTCGCATCCGGAAGATCGCACGGAAAAATCGCGCAGGACGACCGCGGCGGCGCTGCGCCCGCCGAATGCGCGGCTTATCGCATGGACCTGATCAATTTCTCCAATCGAAACGGCGCGCCCCTGTACGCCCGCCCCATAAGCGTGATGAACACGGCGCCGGCGAGGACGGGGGTGAAAAGAAACGGCCACGAGGCGCCGGCGAGGATGACGACGATCGGGTCCGCGCCCGCCGGAGGGTGCACGGTCTTCGTCAGCGCCATGGCGCTGATCGCGAGGCCGACGCCCGCCGCGAGCGCGAACGGGCCGTGTCCGAACAGCGCGAGCGCGGCGAGGCCGACGGCGGTCGCGACCAGGTGGCCGCCGATGACGTTGCGCGGCTGCGCGAGCGGGCTGTCCGGCAGGGCGAAGACGAGGACGCAGCTCGCGCCGAAGGGCGCGATGAGCAGCAGCCGCTCCAGCCAGGCGGTCAGGCTGGCGAGGCAGAAAATCGTGATGAAGCCGCCAAGGCCGGTGAGCGCCGCCTGCCGGAGGCGCATGGGGGCGAGCTGCGCCCGCAAAAAGGCGAGCGGCCCGGCGTCGATCGGTTTCGACGCGCGCGTCTCCAGCATAAGGCGTTCCTCCACCGCTTCCTGTCGCCGCCCGGACGCAGCTTCGACGTCGCCCCGGGCCGATGCGTTTGAGCGGTTGAAATGAGCGTCCGCGTCGCTTGCGTCCAATTGATCTTATGGAATGTTTGATAGAAAAAATTGATTGACGCCGAGGGCCGTCACGACTCCGGCGCGGCCGGCGACGCCAAGGCGTGACGAAGCGTGGAAGGCGAGCGGGCGACGGGCCACGCCGGGGGCGCTCGAACGGCCCGGCGGCGGGCGGTCCTGGAAAGGACGGCCGCTCAGCGCGAACTCGGTCCGCGCGTCATCGTTCAGTATTGCGGCGGCTGGCCGAGGGTCTCGGTCTTCAGGCCGTATTTGGCGCCGAGCGGCCGCACGCGATCGAACCGCTCCTGAATCTGCGCGAGGGAGAGGATGGCGAATTTGGCGAGGTCGTTCTCGGGGGTCTGCGAGGCCTGCGCCTGGTAAAGATCGACGAGCGCCATATGCGCGCGCCAATACCAGCGCAGGCATTCCCGGTCGAGCGCCTCGCCGGACAGGCCCTTGAGCGTCGCGATCTCGGCGTCCCACGGATGGGCCGCAGCGGCCGGCGCCCGCGCCGCCTTGAACCTGTCGGCGAGCGCGCGCGTCTTCTCGAGCTGCGCCGTATGGACGGCGACAAGATCTTCGCCGAGCGCCTTGACCTGCGCGTCGTCCGCTTTCGCGGCGCAGACGCGGCCGGCGTCGATCACCGCGGCGCTGAGGTTCTCCGCGTGGGAGAAGAAGGCCTGATCCTCCAGCGACAGCCCCTGTCCGGGCTGCGCCGGCAGGCGGGGCGTCGCGTCCGGCTTGAGGTTCGACTGACCGTAGGCGAGGACGGCGCTCGCCGCCAGGAAAGCCGCGGCGACAGGGAGCCTGTTCAACATGAGGCGCATCCTTCTTTGACGTCAGGTCGAGATCTGGCGATAGATCGCCGGCAGGGCCGACGGCAGCCGCGCCGCGTCGCCGACGATCCAGTAGGCGCCGCGGCCGAAGATATGAGGAAAGTAATCCTTGGCGCCCTCGTCGACGGTGACGCCGAACACGCAAAGCCCGCTCTTGCGCGCCTCGACGATGGCCATGCGCGTATCCTCGATCCCGTAGCGGCCTTCGTAATGGTCGACGTCGTTCGGCTTGCCGTCGGTGATCAGCAGCAGCAGCTTGCGCCGCTGGGGGCGCTTGGCGAGCCGCGCCGCGACATGGCGGACGGCTGCGCCCATGCGCGTGTACTGGCCGGGCTTCAAGGCCGCGATGCGGCGCGCGACGGCGCCGTCGAGACGCTCGTTGAACTCCTTGACGGTCGACACGCGCACATGCGCGCGGCGGCGCGAGGAGAAGGTGAAGACCGCATGCTCGTCGCCGCAGGCGGAAAGGCCGTGCGTCAGGGCGAGCAGCGCGCTCTTCTCGACGTCGAGCACGCGCGCGCCGCCGAGGAAGGAGTCGGTGGACAGCGAGACGTCCATCAGCGCGGCGAGCGAAAGGTCGCGCGCGGCCGGGCGCAGGGCGTCGAACAGGCGCTCCGAGCCCGGCGCGCCGGCGCGCCGGTCGGCGACGTCGCGCACCAGCGAGGCGAGGTCGAGATCGTCGCCGTCCGGCTCCCCGCGCAATTTCTGGCGGCGCGGCTGCAGCGCCTCGAACTGGCGGCGCACCTTGCGGATGTTGCGCAGGGCCGCCTCGTCCGGCGCCCACGCCTCGCCTTCCTCCTGCGCCAGTCCCGCGAGGACGCGGCAATGCGCCGGCAGCAGACGCCGCGTCCTGTAGTCCCATTCGGGATAGACGAAAGTTCCGACGAGCGGCGCGGAGGGCGCCGCCGAGGCGGCGAGGTCGAGGTCGACCTTGAGGCGCGTCGCGGCGCGCTTCGGATTGGCGGCGAGGGTGAGCTCCGGCGTGTCCTTGAGCGCCTGCTTCGCCGCGTGCGCGTCGTCGTCCTCGACCTTGCGGCCGACGTCGATCATGTCGGCGATGGTGAAGATCGTCTCGAAACGGTGCAGGATCAGCGGGTCTCCGCGCTTGCTGCGCTCGGCGCTCTTGCGCGTCGCCCGTCGCGCCGGCCCTTCCGCCGCCTCGCCGTCGCCGCCCGCCTCGTCCGCCGCCTCGCGCTCGCCGCCGTCGGCGTCGGGCGGCGCCTCGCCCCAGAGCGGGACCGGCAGATAGGTCCGGTAGCCGCGCGGCGCGACCGCCTCCTCGAGCACGCCCTCGCCGAGGATGAGCGGAAGGAAGGGCCCCGGCGCCTCCCGCTCGCCGCGCAGAAGGGCGAGGATCGCCGCTTCGAGCGCAGCTTCGACCGGCGGCGCGCGGCGGCGCGGCCGCGTCGAAAGGACCGCGCCGCAAAGGCGCGCGTGCAGGCGGCCGAGCCCCGGCCAGGCGGCGAGCGCCGCGCGCGTCGTCGCCAGCGCGGCGCGCAGGCGGGCGAGATCGGCGCGCAGCGGGTCGGCCTGCGGCGGCGGAGAGACGGCGTGCGCGAACCAGGCGCCGAGCCATTCGTAAAGGCCGGCGTTGTCCGCGCGGTCCGGAAAGAAATCGATGCAGGCGGGCAGGCGCAGGGCCCCGGCCGAGAGCGTCGGCGTCTCCAGCGTCTCGACGCCAAGGCCGACCGCCTGCCTGAGATTCAACCGGTGGCCGGAGACCCGCGGCGCGCTTTCGCCGACGACGACGCCGCCCCCGCCGCCGCAGGCGCGGAATATGAGGCCGACGCGCGCGCGCATCTCCTCGAGCCCGACCGCGGCCTGCGGAAAGGCGGGACAGCTGCGCGACGAGCCGATCAGGCGATGCCAGAAGAGGCCGACCGTCTCCTCGGGCTCGAAGATCGACATGGCGCTCAGCCCGTCGCGATTTCGGCGACGCGGGCGAGGCCGCGCAGGACTTCAGGATCGTCGGTCAGGGGCTCGAACAGGGCGGCGCGCAGCGCGCCGTCGTAGTCGAGCCCGTCGCAGATCAGCTTCGCGCAATGGACGACGAGGCGGGTCGAGGCGCCTTCCTCGAGGTCCTGTCCCTTGAGGCGGCGCAAGGCCTGCGCCGCCTTGACGAGCGGCGCGCAGCGCTCGCGCGCAAGGCCGCTCTCGCGCGAGACGATGGCGACCTCGGCCTCGAACGCGGGAAAGTCGAACTCGATCGCGACGAAGCGCTGCCGCGTGCTCGGCTTCAGGTTCTTCAGGATGTTCTGGTAGCCGGGATTATATGAGGCGACGAGCATGAAGCGCGGGTCCGCCTCGATGCGCTCCCCGGTGCGCTCGAGCGTCAGCGTCCGGCGGTCGTCGGTGACCGGATGCACCACCACGGTCACGTCCTTGCGCGCCTCGACCACCTCGTCGAGGTAGAGAATCGCGCCTTCGCGCATGGCGCGGGTCAGCGGCCCGTCGACCCAGACGGTGTCGCCGCCTTTCAGGAGATAGCGGCCGGTGAGGTCGGCCGCCGTCAGGTCGTCATGGCAGGAGACGGTGTGGAGCGGCCGGCCGAGCCGCGCCGCCATGTGCGCGACGAACCGGGTCTTGCCGCAGCCGGTCGGACCCTTGAGCAGGACCGGGAGCCGGTTGCGGAAGGCGCGCTCGAAGATCTCGCATTCGAGGCCGGCCGGCTCGTAGAACGGCGCGGACGGCGGCTCCGCCTGCGCCTCCTCGAAGGGCTTCAGCATGATCGACCGCCCTTCCTCATTCGGCCGGCTGCAGCGCCGCCTCGCGCGCGGGCGCCTGCTCGCGCGCCGGCCCGAAGACCGAGTAGATGAACATCAGCGCCGAGACGGCGACGAGCGCGCCGGCGCCGAGCCGCATCCAGTAGAACAGGGCGAGCTGCTCCTGCACCTCCATGTAGGCCATGCCCATGACCCGCTGCAGATGGGTCTGGACGACGCCGGCGAAGGTCAGCGTGAAGGTCATGAAGGCCATCGCCGAGGTCATGATCCAGAAGCTCCACATGTTGAGCAGCTGGTTGTAGGGCCGCACGTTGCGCAGATACGGCATGGCGTAGGTGATCATCGCGAGGTTCAGCATGACATAGGCGCCGAAGAAGGCGAGATGGCCGTGCGCCGCCGTCACCTGCGTGCCATGGCTGTAATAGTTGACGAAAGACAGGGTGTGCATGAAGCCCCACACGCCCGCTCCGAAGAAAGCGCCGATGGTGCAGCCGAGCGCCCACAGCATGGCGGCGTGGTTCGGATGGTCGCGGCGGCCCTTCCAGACCATGGTGAAGGCGAAGATCACCATGGCGAAGAACGGGGCGATCTCGAAGCTCGAGAACACGCTGCCGATCCACTGCCAGTAGCCGGGCGCGCCGATCCAGTAATAGTGGTGGCCGGTGCCGAGCAGCCCCGAGAACAGGGCGAGGCCGACGATGGCGTAGAGCCACTTCTCGACGACCTCACGGTCGACGCCGGTCATCTTGATCATCAGGAAGGCGAGGATCGAGGCCATCACCAGCTCCCAGACGCCCTCGACCCACAGATGCACCACCCACCACCAGTAGATCTTGTCGAGCGCGATGTTCGACGGATTGAAGAAGGCGAACAGCCAGAACACGGCGATGCCCCACATGCCGAGGAGCAGCACGTTGCCGATCGCGGTCTTGCGCCCCTTCAGCATGGTCATCGAGATATTGTAGAGGAAGATCAGCGCGACGACGACGATCGCGCCCTTGATCCACAGGGGCTGTTCGAGAAACTCGCGGCCCTCGTGGATGCCGAGGAGGTAGCCGCCGACCGCGACGAGCGCGCCGAACATCAGCAGCGCGAGCTGGACATAGGCGAGCAGCGGGCTCTCGATGTCGCGCTCCGCCTCCTCGGGAACCAGGTAGTAGGCGGAGCCGAAGAATCCCATCAGCAGCCAGACGATCAGCGCGTTGGTGTGGATCATCCGCAGGATGTTGAAGGGAATGAGGGTGGAGAGGAAATTCGGGAACACGTAGACGAAGCCGGCCAGCAAGCCGAAAAGCATCTGCGCGCCGAACAGGATCATGGCGCAGGCGAAATAGGCCAGGGCGACCTTCTGGGTCGGATATTTCATGAAAAAGGCTCCCCTCAGCCCGCCTTGTTCGGCGGCCAGCCCTGCGTGTTGACGCGGCTGGTGAACTCCAGAAAATCGATGAGGTCGTTGACGTCCTGATCGTTGAGATGGAAATCGGGCATCTGGCGGCGGCCCTCGACGCCGCTCGGCTGCGACCGCATCCAGGCGATCAGCGCCTCGCGCGCGCTCTTGGGGTCCTCGCGGCCGCCGTAGCGCACCCAGACGTTGCCGAGCTCGGGAGCGAAATAGGCGCCCTCGCCGAGCAGCGTATGGCAGTTGATGCAGGCGTTGCGCTCCCAGACATGCTTGCCGCGCTTCACGCCGTCGGTGAGCGTCGTCTCGTCCGTGCTGGTCGTGCGGATGTAGTAATGCGTGTGCGCCGTCAACGCCACGAATGTGACGAAGAAGAACAGCGAGCCGCCGTAGAAGATATTCCTGGCGGCTGCCTTGGTGAATCTTTCGCTCATCTCAGGGACGTCTCCCTCGCCTCGCGGGCGGACTTCGCCGCGGCGGCCGGCCGGACGGCGTGGGCGTCTCGTTCGCCTCGCTTCACCTTAGGCGGACGATTTTACCCGCTCTTTGCGCTACGACAAGGAACGAGCGCCGCCCGGCCCGGCTTATTGAGCGCGGCCGGCGCCGGGCGCCGTGAAGGACCATGCGCGATGAGCGAGAACCACGAGGAGGAGCCCGGCTGGGGCGCGTTGTCGGGCCTGCCCGGCAATCCCATGATGTGGATCCTGATCCTCGGCGAGCTCGCCGCCTTCGGCGCCTTCCTGCTCGGGCTGTGCGTCGCGCGCGCGCTCGATCCTGCGGGCTTCGCCGCGGCGCAGGCCCATCTCCACAGGACGCTCGCGGGAATCAACACGCTGGTCCTCGTCACCAGCGGCTTTCTGGTCGCGGCCGCGGTCGAGCTGCGCCGCAGGGGCGCGCGGGCGCGGGCGCCGCTCGCCGCCGGCGCCCTGCTCGGCGTCGCGTTCCTGGCGATCAAGGGCGTCGAATATTCCGATCTGTTCGCGCAAGGATTCGGCGTCGAGAGCGACCCCTTCTTCAGGCTCTATTTCCTCATCACCGGGTTCCACGCCCTGCACGTCGTATTCGGGCTGGTGATCCTCGTCATCGTCTTCTTCGCGGACAGCCTCGAGAACATGGAGACCGGGGCGGCTTTCTGGCACATGCTCGACATGATCTGGGCGCTCATCTTCCCCATCGTCTATCTGGCGCGCTGACCATGGCGGCGCTGGTCAAGGCCTGGGTTTTCCTGTGCGCGCTGACGCTGGCCGCGCTCGCGGTCGCCGCGGCCGGGGCGCTTCCCGGCGGCGGGCTGGTCGAGGTCGGCGTCGTCGCCGCCGTCGCCGGGCTCAAGGCCTCGACGATCCTGCGCTATTTCCTCGGGCTGCGCGACGCGCCGGCCGGCTGGCGAACCCTGTTCTCGGTCTATCTCATCCTGTTATGCGGCGCGGTGTTCGCGATCCACGCCGCCGGCGACGTGCTGCGGCCGGCGGCGAGCGCGCATGTCGAAAGGAAGGCGCGGTGAACGAGCAGCAGCTTGGCCTCGTCCTGTTCACGCCGGCGATCGTCGCCTTCATCGTCTTCATGCATCGGCGCGGCGCGATGAGCCTGCCCGGCGCGTTCGCCGCGGCGCTCGCCTCGATCGCCATCGCCGCCTTTCTCTTCCTCGCGCAGCAATAGGCCTCCCGAAGACGCGAAAGCCGCGGACCGGCGGTCCGCGGCTTCCTCTCGCGCAGCCGAAGGTCCCGCGCCGCTATTTCCTGGCCGGTCCCGCGTGCATCAGCTCGTCGTCCTTGGGACCGTCGACGATGAGGAAGCCGGCGAGGCCCCGCTCGGCGCGCGAAAGCGCGTGGTCGACGAGGATATAGCGTCCGGGCCGGTCCACCTTGAACTCGAGGACCGTCGCCGTGCCCGGGCCGACCGTCGCGCCCTGGACGTTGGTGATCGGCGGCGAGGTCAGGCTCGCGCCCTGGTAAACGCGGTCGAAGATCTCGCCGATGACATGAAAGGTCGAGGTGTAGTTCGGTCCGCCGACGCCGAAATAGATGCGCACCGTCTCGCCCGGCCGGGCGCGCAGCGGATGCGTCGCGGTGAGCGCGCCGACCGCGCCGTTGAACAGGAAATACTCCGCCTTCTCGGAGATCAGCTTGTCGTAGTCGAGCTCCTGTTCGCCGATCGAGCCGAAGGGCTTGGCGGTGTAGAGCTCGCTCTGCATCACGTAGAATTCGCGGTCGACCTGCGGCAGGCCGCCTTCCGGCTCGACGAGGATCAGGCCGTACATGCCGCTGGTGATGTGATGGGCGACGCTCGGCGTCGCGCAGTGGTAGACGTAGAGGCCGGGCGCGAGCGCCTTGAAGGTCACGACCGTCTCCTTGCCGGGCTCGGTCTGGGTGAAGGCGGCGCCGCCGCCCGGGCCCGTCGCGGCATGGAAGTCGACCGAATGGACCATGACGCTTTCCGAAGCGTTCTTGAGATGGGTCTCGACCGTGTCGCCGACGCGCACGCGCAGCATCGGGCCGGGCACCTTGCCGTTGAAGGTCCAGTAGGTGTAGCTCGCGCCGTTGTCGAGCCGGCCTTTCAGCTCGACGGTCTCGAGATCGACGCGCACGACCTGCGGCTGGCGCGTTCCGATCGGCGGCGGCACCTCGCTCGGATCGCGGGTGATGTCGGCGGCGTCCGACGTCTCCTTGGAGCGCGGGCCGGCGGCGACGACGAGGCGCCCCTCCATGCCGGCCGCCCGGTGTCCCGGCACCGAGCAGTAATAGGCGAATTCGCCGGCCTTGTCGGCGACGAAGGAGAATACCGAGCTCGCGCCCTTGGCCACCACGCGGTCCGAGCGGGCGGCGTATTGGTCGACGACGACGTCGTGCTCGGCGCCCTCGCCGTTGACGAGGTTGATCTGGACGGTCTCGCCTTCATGGACGTTCAGTTGCGGATTGACCTTGCCGTCGATGGCGCCGCCAACGCCGATATAGACCATGCGGCCGTCGGCGATGCCCGATCTCAGCGTGAACGCCACCGGCGTGTAGAGATGCGATTGTCCGGGCGCCGCCGCGTCCCCGTGCGGATCGGCGTGGGGATCGGACGTGCGGGCCTTCTGCGCCTGCGCGGCCGCGGCGGGCGCGCCCTCGTGGTCGTGGCTCATGGCCTCGGCCTTGGCGCCCGCAGCCATGAGCAGCAGGGACGCGCAGATCGCCAGTCCCTTTCTTAAAAACATGATCGAAGCCCTCCAGGAATGCGTCTTGCGACATTGTCGCCGCGCTCACGCCTTGGGCTCTTTGCTCCGGCGCAAACACTCAGCGGGACGCTCGCGGTTTCGTGAGAATCGGCCAGTAGAGGACGGCGAAGCCGAGGAACGCCGCGCTCCAGGCGAAGCCGGCGGCCAGGAGGAGCGTGAAGCCCCATTCGGGCAGGAGCGCCGCGGCGACGCGGGCGAGCGCGGCGACGACGGCGAGGACATAGACGAGCCGCAGCGGCGGCGAGGCGAACAGGGCGCGCCCGGTGTGGCCGAGGCTCGCCCGCGACATGATCGCGAGCGTCATCACGCCGATCGCGCCGGCGCCGAAGGCGTGCGTCCCGGCCGAAGACGAAACGAGGTCGAACGCCGCCGCGGCGGTGAGGAGGAAGCCCATAGGAATGAAGGCGTAGGCGACGTGCAGGATGAGCACGAGGGCGTCGGCGCCCGTCCGGTCCCCCGCCCATCGCGACAGCCTGAACGCCTGCGCCGCGCCGGCGAGGCCGGCGAGGAGGCCTGTGACGAAGGCATGCGGCGCAAGCGTCCAGGCGGCGAGGGCGAGGGCGCAAAAGCCGGTCGAGGCGGCGTCGAACCGTCCGGCGGGGACGGGCAGCCGGCCCGGATTCTCGCGCGCCAGCCAGTTGCGGGTGAAGCTCGGGACGACGCGCCCGCCCACGACGATGATGAGCATGATCGTCGCCGCGAGCCCCGCCCGCGCGCCATAGACCGCGGCGCCGCGCAGATGGCTCTCGAGATGGAAAGCGACGTCGCCGATGAACAGGATCGTGACGAGGGCGACGGCGACGAGGTTGCGCCAGTTGCGGCCGGCGACGATCTCGCGGGCGACGACGGCGCCGAGGGTCAGCGGAAACAGGCAGTCGACGAGGGCGGCGAACGCCCAGCCCGTGACGCCCGAGAAGAAGACGGCGACGCGCCCCGCCGCCCATAGCGCGGCGAGCGCCGCGAGCGGGCGGCCCTGCAGCGGCAGGCGCCCGGTCCAGTTCGGCACGGCGGTGAACAGGAAGCCGGCGATCGCCGCCGGCGCGTAGCCGTAGAGCATCTCGTGCATGTGCCAGTCGAGCGGCGCGAAGGCGCTCGGAACGCCCGCGCCGCCGAGGTAGACGGCGAGCCAGAGCAGGATCGCGCCGCCGGCGTAGATCGAGCCGAGCAGGAAGAACGGCCGGAAGCCGTTGGAGAGCAGCGCCGGGCCGTCATAGATCCTGAGGCGGGGAATGGGCGGCATCGAAGAATGTCCGGACGATGGGCGCGGGCGCGCCCTGTTGCGGGAGAAAGAGCCTGCTTTCGGCGCGTTCTGGAAATTTTTCGTCGCCTTTCGCCAAAAGGCTCGTACGGATAGGCTCGGGCCGCGCGCGAGGCCGCAAGCCCGTCGGCGCGATTCGTCGCGCCGACGGACGCGAGCCGATATGGCTGACGGCCTTAGGACAGTTCCGCGCCCGCGCCTTTGCGCGACGGCAAACTCGCGGCGTCGCGCTCCGCCGAAGCGAATCGCAAGGATCGTCGATGGCCACGCTCGACCGCTCGCTTCTCGCCAACGTTCCGATCTTCGACGCCTATGGCCCGCGCCAGCTCGACGACATTCTGGCGAGCGCGCGCGCGATCCGCCGGCCGCGCGGCGCGATCCTCTTCGAACAGGGCGAGGAGGCCGTCTCGTTCTTTCTCGTGCTGCACGGGCGTCTGCGCGCGGCCAAGCTGACGCCGGCCGGCCAGCAGGTGGTCGTGCGCCATGTCGGCCCCCGCGAGTTCTGCGGCCTCGCGGTGGCGATCGGCAAGACGACGTATCCGGCGACGACGCAGGCCGTGGCCGACAGCGTCATGCTCGCCTGGCCCTCGTCGATCTGGCCGGACCTCTCCCGCAAATATCCAGGTCTGGTCGAGGCGATGCTTCAGGTCGTGGGCGAGCGCCTGCTCGACGCCCATTCGCGGGTTGTCGAGATGGCGACCGAGGCGGTCGAGCGCCGCGTCGCCCACGCCCTTCTGCGCCTCGCCCAACAGGCCGGAAAGCCGGTGAAGCAAGGGGTCGAGATCGATTTTCCGATCAGTCGTCAGGATGTGGCGGAGATGGCCGGCACGACCCTGCACACGGTCAGCCGCGTCTTCAGCGCGTGGGAGAGCCGGGGCCTGATCGAGGCCGGGCGCCAGCGCGTCGTGATCAGGGATCCGCACGGACTTTACGCGCTCGCCGAGGGCGCGGCTTCGACGCAAGCGCCTTCTCGATGACCAGGCGCAACGCGGCGGCGTCCAGGCGATGGGCTTGCGCCGCATAGTCGAGGGAATGCAGGCGGGCGAAGGGGCACCCCGGACACAGGAGCCCCTGGTCCAGGAAAACGCGCAGGACCGCCGGCGACCGGCGCATGAGGGCGTCAACCGAATCGTCTGCGCGTCTTCGCATCCCGGGCCTCCCGCGGGCGGCCCTGAATCTAGCCCGGAGCCGGCCGCGCCCGTTTGCGCGCCGACAATATCGCCGCATGTCCCGCCGGAGGCCAGTTCGGCCGTCGCGTTTCGTCCGGCGGCCTTGGCGCCCGGTTTCATCCTGCATGGCGGGAATTTGGAGCGCCAGAGAGGATAAAACTGGGCACTCTTATGTGATTGATTTTCCCATTGATTTATAAAGGTACTTTCAATTAAGCCCATCTTTGTAAGTACGCTCTCGACCGCGAAGTTGTTTATCACGGTTCGCGAAACGAAGCCCGACAAAATAGCGCTCTTTTATCGCATCACCTTGATCAACGATACTGTACTAATTGACAAGCGGAAAAGCGCCTATCTCAAACGCATTGTAGCTACCATTGTGAAAATAATCGTCAAAATCTACCGCGTATATTGAAAAATCTAGACACGCGTTTATCATTTTTTCTTCTATGAAATTGGTTGCAAACATCGGGTCAAAGCAACCATCTGGGCCGACTTGGTTATATCCAAATTTGGCCAACTCTGCAGTTACTGTTGGAATTTGGGCAAGACGTTGATGATTACAATATCCAACCTCCTTATGCAAAGACACAAGTTGCTTGAGCACTGCAGATTGTTGCTTTGGTACATCGAAAAATATACGACCAAAGCACTCAAGGTAAAATATGTCATCGTATGGAAAGTCTAATTTATAAGTGCCGAGGACACAGGAAGTTCTGTATGGATGATCACCAAATACATCGCGTACCTTGGTTTTCCGGAAAACGATTGATGAACCACGCCATTTGACTGTAGTGGTTCCGTCCCCGTGATAATATGGATCAATCCCGATTGTGATACGTTTTACCATATTACTACGAACGTTGTTTCCTGCAAGATATTTGCTCCTATCGCTATCTGTATAGTATGCGACAGAAATTAAAAGTTCATTCCTATCAAATACATCAATGTTATCGTCACTTGTTCTTGGGACGCCTAGAATCGATCTAGCAAAGTCTTTTGACGACCGCCCTGGAGGAACAATCGCTTCCATGTCTTCAAGCGGATTAGGTTTAACGTCGCCAAGAGTGTTTAGCATTCTTAATATGATTTGCTGCTTAAATTCGTTGCTGTAATCTGGCGAAGATAAAATCTTGTTACAAAGGATCGATAGTGTGTTTTGAACAATAGCTAAGTGATCAGCATTAGGGTATGAATGTAGAACATCGGTAGTAATTGTATCGATATCGCCAACAGCTTTGACATTTCCTAATTTGAGAAATGTATTAACCTGCCCATCGATCTTACCTTTAATATCAGTCGTTATCTGTGCAATTGGATCGGGGCACTTGTCGTCGGCGCGGGCCATAATAGGCGCTACTATCAGCAAAAAAAAAGTTAGAAGAACGCGCATCATTGTGACCTCCATTAAATCGCAATGTATCCCAGTCCTCCAGGTAGCTCCTTCTCGCGAAGCCTCACGTAGCCGCCTGCAATCAGATGACAATCCTTTGATACTTTATCGAGCATCATCTGGTCGCCGAATGTCGTAACCGCGTGGTGCATCTCTCGTGCGCTGCCATAAACTAAGCATTCTCCAAAGTGGCTCCGTTTTCAAGATGGGCTGTGCTCTCCGAGGTAGGCGCGCCCGCGAGCACCCCGTACGGAGCAGCTTCGACGCGGCACGGTGAACCACAGCGCCAAACGCGAGGCGAGGGAAACGGCAACGACGCCGATCAGCGCGCGATCGCGCAGGCCGACTATCAGGGAGACGTCGATCGGCAACGGGCAACCAACGTTTCAGCTGCATGTCGAGACCGGGGCCCTGTCGCGTTGAGAGATGCTCCGCCCGCGCATGGCGCGCAACGCGTTCCGTCAGCCAAACCTCCGTTCAAATGCTCGCCGAGCAGCGCCCGAACGTCTGGAAAAGAGCTAATCAGCTCTGGCCGCGACCCGGCTTTCCGCCTTTTAGTCGACGTTTATTCCTCGCAGCGGGAGGCAGCGGGAGATGACCAATTGGTGACCAAGACTGCAGAACCATCTCATGTTAAACTGAAGATGGCGCGCCCGGCAGGATGAAACTGGGCACTCTTATATGATTGTTATTCCATATATTTCGTGAAAACGCGTTCGTCGGAGCCCAGCGACCAAGGGCCGTTAGTCGATCACTGCCCTTGCCGATCCGTCTGGACGGACGCGATAATGTTGGTGCGCATGCCCACGGCGACGAAGCCACGCCCTTGAACTTATCTCCGACGGCAGTACTCTATCGCGACCGCCGTCTTTTGGCGGCGCAACAAGAATACTTTATTTTCTACGTCTCGTACAGATCAAAATTTTCTGTATCGGGTACAGCCCCGAGGTGATCGTCCCGGTACAACATAACAGGGGGGATTCTATGAAATTGCAATATCGTGCTGTCGAGTCGATATTAACAATGTTGGCAGTAATATTATTTACTTCGAGCGTTCAAGCGGAAACATTTCAGCGTCTCCTGATCCTTCCCCAGACAATTACAATTGCCGGCGGCGGGTTTGATACACTTGATACTCATTGTCTTGATGAATTCTCCCATGCTCCGCGCGGCGGCGCAACGTACGCCTACGCTCCCAGCGATCTGGGTAGCGCAACAGTTACCGTCGGATCTGGTCCTCCGCTTACGCTTCAGCAGGCGATTGATGCAAAGAAGATCCGGCTCGAAGGGTTTGGCAATCGAGGGGACAATGGCACCCTCCAATTCGCTGACAGATTCGACAAAATTGGAATAGTAAGTCTTGTTCCAAACGCGGAGGTAAAAATATCGGTACCCTCGCCCTCCATAATAGCTCCGAATCAAGATTATCCTGTTGATGATTTGCGTAATATCTATCCACATATTATCGATGAGACAAATTCACTAATGGCCATGATGAGTAAAGAAACAAAAAATCTCCGTGGTCAGGAGGAACTCGATACAAAGCGTGATATTTTATATTCTGGGCAGGAAAATATTTTGAAACTTCGACAACAGAATGCCGCTCATGAGTTATCGACAGATGAGTTAAAGCGATTGTCGTCAATAGGTATTCGGACGGACGAGAGTGAATTTTACAACGAGATCGTAAAGGCTGGTTTGGGACAAGATGGAAAGGGGGGGGGGGGCTTTTGCTCATGCGGGCTGATACGAGGGAGGGCCCGGTCCACGCATTGTATACTGGCATCGGACTGCCTATACTGAGCGAACCTTATGGATCACTCGGGGCGTTATATCAGAGCCTGACAAAAGCGTGGAGCGCGCATTTCGCAGGAACCAGGCCGCGGATCTCGTTCGGAGGCATGGGAACTCCCAAAGACTTCGACACATCTAGCCTGATGATGGCCGCGGCCGGGTCGGGAGGCGGTGGCTCTGGCTTTGACGTTGTACAGAATGATGTCTTCCCGGAACCCGAAATGCCATGGCAGCCATTTGCAGTTATGACGGAAGTCGGCAAAAGTCTCATGGGCTCACCACCAACACCGCCACCTTCGGGATCAAGCGGTGCCGGCGGGGGAGGCGGTGGGTTGGCGACCCTCGCGGCAACGCCGCGCGGCGGCCCGTATAAGTACAACCAAAAATTCGAGCGGGGTGAGGTCACCGCATATGCTAGGCAAGAATTAACCATTAGCTATATGGCCGCAGCCATCCGTTCTTTCATTCGCAATCTAAGCAGCTCTTCTCTCCGCGGTGCGGAGGCAATGAATGCGCTGCATGCTGAGGTCGAAGAAGATTTAGATGACTTGTACGATTCAGTAATTGGGCTGCGGGGCATCGAGGCCGGGGGGCGGCCGGGTGCATATCTAGAAGGCACCATTGACGGATCATCAGGGCAATGGCGGATGGCCCTCCGCTTCGAGAACGGTACAGTGAAAATTGATCTCGCGGAGATCAAACCATGACGGAGTCCATCTCGCCAGCGCGGCGTTCGATCAGGTTGCAAGACTGTGTGTTGCTTTGCTGCCTACCGCTGCATGAAGAGGCGTTTTGGCGCGCGAAAGCGCGGTCTGAGTTTTGCTCTTCGTTTACAACTTGGAAGGAATACGAGCGTCTTTTGTATGCTGATAAAAGGATGCGCCAACTAAAAGTGCTCTCAGACAATGGATTGAGGGGCACTGACTGGGCTTCGTTCGCCAATTTCAAACGGGTAGCGCTTGAAAATTCGCCACTCGTTTGTATTGCTGGCCATTGTGTGGATAACATAGCAATAGAGTTCTCCGACCGCGTTGTTGGCATTGAAGAAATAGTTAAAGCGCTTCCATCTCATTTTGATGGCGTTCTGGATGTAAGTGCTTGTGGTCCGGAGGGTTTCTCAGAGTTCTGCAAAACACATTGCCCTAACTCCATTGTAAAGTCATTGGAGGTTGTAATACGGTCGGATTTTGTGCTTCTGTATTATGTTATTTTGTTCGAGGAAATTTTGGATCCTATATACGTGTATGACTTAGCCGAAAGGGAGGCATGAAAAAGCCCGGCGCGATGGCCGGACTGTCTTTGATCGTTCTGAATGCCGCTATTCAATTTCTGGCAGATGCCCCGCGACATCTCGCTTTGCCATCTCCGCGCTTTCGGCGTCGCCGTCGTAGGGTGCAGACGGGTCGTATCCAGCCGGCACATATTCCTTATCCGCGATCCAATAGCCAAATTGCGGGAGCCTCACGATGCGGTCCTTCATCCGCCACAACATGGTGGACAAGACCATTTCAGGATCAGTTCCTTCAATACGAAGCCCTTTGGACGTCAACGCCCTGAAAAGCTCCGATCGCGACACAGGCTCACCGGCTCTTTGAATGATTTCGCGGGCGACCTCTGCAACAAGCTCTTTTTTTGAATTGCCCCTCGGCCGTTTTGACGGAACACCGTAGCTGTCTTCGTCAGGTAAGGGCGCGGACGAAGGAGGCGGGTTCAAATCCTCATATGCGGGCAGTCTGTGAGCATCGGCGAACTCATGCCAATCAGCAATGAACGTATCGACGCGCTTCATTTCTTTGCGCCATTCTTCGAGCTGTTGCTGGGCGCGATGAATCTTATTGTATGAATGCGGCGGCCTGAAAAACGGAAAGCCCGCCGCGACGTACCAGGTCGCAAGCGGGCTCCATTAGGTAACCGGACGTGGGGACCCCTTGCAAAGGCACCGGTCACGTCTAGCGATTACGGGGTCTCTATATCATAGAGACCCCGGATTGTCCAATGCGGTGCCGAACCGCAGGAGGACACGATGGTCTGGGTTGATCCCTATCATCGCATCCGCTTCGGCAAGCTGGAATACGTCCGCGGGCATTTCCGCGGCCTTCCGGCCTAATCGGCATTAGTCGCCATCGGGCTTGCGTTGGCGGCCCGTAGGTGACGCACTGACGCTCTGTTTGCGTTCTGGCCGTCGGGGAGGCTCATTCTCCGGCGGCTTTTTTTGCTTCGAGCGCTCCACGCTCTCGGCGACTTCTCTCGGGTCGACGCCTGTGAAGCGCTCAAGCGCCTCCCCGAAATCCATATCAAGCTTGAGGGGCGGCTCAAGCTTTTTGCCCTTGTTCGTCATGCGATGAGGGCCTTGTATGTCAGCCTGCCTTCGACGCACGCGAACATGTCATTCATGCGCGGCGTGACGCGCATTTCGCGGCGATTGAACCGCCACGTCATTTCGTCAACGTACCGCTGCAAATGCTTCGGCGAAACCCGGTGGTGAATGCCGACGATCTGGCGCTTGAGCAGCGCCCAAACGCTCTCAATTCCGTTCGTATGGACGAAACCTCCAAGTCGAACGTACTCGCCCTTGCTATGATTGACCGTCAAGTGATTGAAATCGCGGTCGAGGCCGATGAAGGCGCTATCTTCGTCGGTCAGCACAGCTGATCCGGCCTTCACATTTCGACGAATGTTCCCCTGCAACGTCTTGGCCTTAGCGTCGCCGACATGCTCGGCGCGAAGCTCGCCGTCGCGTTCGATGACGCCGAGCACAACGGCCTTGTTCGCGCCGCCCTGCGACCCCGGCGTCTTCTTGTCGGCGTGCTTGTTCTTCTCCTTGCCACCGACGAATGTCGTATCGGCCTCAACGTCGCCCTTTAGAGGCGCGTTGAACGACGCGGCGCGGGCCGCATGGCGGAGGCGATGAAGGACGAACCACGCCGTCTTTTGCGTGATCTTCAGGTCCTTGGCGAGCGTAACGCTGGCGATGCCCTTCGGATGGTTCGTGATGAGCCAAATGGCCATGAACCACTTGCGGAGCGGGAGCTTGGTATCCTCGAAGATCGTTCCGACCTTGATCGAAAAGCGAGCCTTGCACGCCCCGCACTTGAATGTCTTGCGGTCGGAAAAGTGATAGACGCGATTGTCGCCGCAATGCGGGCAGAACTCGCCATCGCGCCAGCGGATCGCGCGGAGATGATCGACGCACGCCTGTTCGTCCGGGAAGGCTTCCATCAGGTCGAAAAGGCTGTCGAAATTCTTGAGCACGCGCCGTCTCCTTCAACGAGAAGACAGTACCCCAATCAGGCGATTGGGTCAAGCACGTATATAGATCCCGAAATTTTCTGCCGTGGGACATGGGGAGAAGCGACCGTTGCCGCCGTGTCGCGGTTCGCTAGAGCGCGACTAAGAATGGAGCAGCGACATGTCTGACTTATTGCGATCTGCCATGCCGACGCCCGAGATCGATTCATTTATGAGCGCTGTGAGTCAAGCTTATGATCTCAGCGAAGATCAAATCAATCGACTTTTTCTCGGGAAGAAGCAAGAAAAGACAGGAGAGTCTCCCGATCTCTCTCTTACGCCTGCCTCATCTAAGAGAATTATGGCGGCGAAAGAGAAATTGATAGAATTTATGATCAAAATCCGCTCTGAAAATGACCACAAAAATTCTGAAACCAGGCGATATCGGAGATTCTACGTGATTATTGGTGTATCTGTATTATTCGTGATAGCAGTTGTTGTAATAACAATTATTCTTAGCGACGGCATTGCTGTACTATTTCTAGGAAATTGGGGAGTTGCTGCAACGTATATAGGCTTTCTTATTGTCGCATTGAGACAGCAGACACTGTGGCACCGACTCGATATCAATGCACAATTGAGCTAGCTCATGCTGGCCGTAATCACTACGATTGACGATCCAAAGCACGCCGCCGCACTGGCGAGCGTTTTTCGCGATCAACTGAATGGAAGCTTCAGTGACATGAATAAGGGTAACACGAGCGATCCGGCGCGGAAAGCAAAACCAAGGCCAACACGCGGTTAGCCGAGTGAAGCAGCAGCGGAGACTATTGCACGTTCCTCAACAAGTACCCAGTTTTGTTCCAGAGTGGCGCGAAAATGGCGCGTCGGAGAGGATAAAGTTGGGCACTCCTATTGCGCCGCGCCCATCTATTTTTAAAGTGCGCGTTGCGGACATTGGGCGGTGATGCGAAAATAGGCGCCGCAAGGAATGCAGAAAGCAGCTCGCACCTCGTCGCGGACGCCTTTGGGACGCGAACGTTCCGAAACGAATTTCACGGACCCCTCGATTGCAAACCATGCTCCGACATTGTCCACTCCTCTGATGTCACGGACAAGCCCAAATAGTTGCGTTCTATATATTTACCTTGGTAAATTGGCGTTAAGCTCCGATTCCTCATCTCTGTCGGTAAGTGCTCGCTCCGTCGAGGCCGGACTTCGGGCTTGGATGTCTCGCTGGCCCCGTTTGGGCGCTCTTCCAAGAAGGACGCATATCCGAGCAGGAGCTTGATACCGGACGATAGTTGTCCGGATCCGTCGGCTCGGCTATAGTTAAATCCCTCGTCAGAGTGACCACGTGGATGCATACTTGGACATTGCGAGAATTGTTCTAAGGTCGGAACGGCGACCGCTGACGCCTCGTGCCATCCTCGCTATCGCATATCAGTTGGGCATCGTCTCCCACAACCTCCACGGCCGGACTCAGCATAAAACGCTCGGTGCGCGTCTCAGCGAGGATCTGGTGAAGCGGAGCGACCGCAGCTTGTTCTTCAGGCCCGGGCCGGGCAAATTTTTCCTCCGCGAATTCCTGACCGATACCTCGCTTCCCGAGGAATATCGGCGACCCGTTCCAACACGGCGCCGCTTTCGAGAGCTCGTCATGGGAGCGGCCCTCGCGCTCGACGAGAAAGCGTTGACGCGGTTTGGAAGGGACAAGCCCATCGATCCGGACGCGATCTTGGAGCTGCTTCAGTCCGACGAATGCCGATACGAAGACCCGCGGCACCGGTCGGAAGGCAGCGTCTTTTTCCGTGCTTTCGTCTGCGTGCAGCGCGGTCAACAGGTGCTCACCTACCGCCTAGGACGATATCGCGAGGACCGCGACTCGTTCATGTATAAGCGGTGCATCGGCTTCGCGAGCCTTGTGCACGATTTCGAACACACGCTGTTCAACACTGAAGACTTCGGCATCGTCGATTCCGGCGTGCATGCGACCAAGGTGGACCTCGACATCCCCGAGGTCGCCGAAGAGCCGGAGAACGAAATTCGCCATGGCCGTCTGTCTCATTTTATCTGGGCATCCGGCCAAGGTGGCGGCGACTTGCTTGCGGTGATCTGCTATGAGTGCCCGACTTGGTTCGAGCCGACAAAAAGAAGATTGGCTCTCAACGACATCGGGTGGCTTGACGATCCCTCGTCAGTGAATGATGTAGACGATTTCGACCCTTGGTCGCAGCGGGTCTTGCGGAGCGCCGTCGAAGGGCGACTCTGCCCGGGGAAGCAACGTGCGAGGTCCGAGACGGCTCATTCTCGATAGGGTCGAGACCGACTACATCCGGTCCCAGATCGATTCCGGCGACAACGTCCGGATCAAGAGCGCTCTTCAAAGCCTTAGCAAGTCCTACCGACGCGGCCGGACGGTCCATCCCTCTCAACTCATTGGCCTTGTGAATTCCGTCACGACCACCGCTTTCCGTCCCACCATTGACGAAAAGGTGCGGCGCTGGGTGCTCAACGCCCTTGCCAGAGTTGGAGATGCTGGCACCTGCATCCCCGCCGTTCAACACCTGATCAAAAACCATCCCGACGAGCCACAGACGGTCGCCGCCGGCGTCGCTGCAATCTACAAGCTTTGTATTCGATCCGACCCAGCGAAAGCGCTTGCTAGGATCAACTTCGACCCGCAAATGCGTACGCTCGCTGCCTTGCAGCATATCCCGGCGACCCAGCTCGACCTCAAGGAGCTTCCGCTCGACGTCGAGCGGGCGACACCCGATCTTTTGAAACTCGCACTGATTGTCGTCGGTCTCGACCGGTCGCCTGAGAACCTCCTGAACCCGCGCCACAGCGATGCGGAGATGGTTAAGGCCCTAGGGACGCACCATGATCCCCTCGTCTCGCAATACTGCGTCTGGGCGATCACTGAGAACGATAAGCTCCGGGTAGTTCACCTGGGAATCGATCTGAAGGACATAGAAAACCATCCAGACAATGTTCGCGGTTGGCTGTTTCAGCTGCTCGCCATTGAGGCCACCGCCGCGCAGCCATACTGGGAATATGTCAGCTTGGGCATGGGTGATCCATCTGTCGAGGCGCGAAAGGGTCTCGCGGTCGGCCTGCGCAACACGTTCGTGGATATCTTCGAGCCTCTCGTCATGGAGTGGGTGACGACTGAGCCGGACGCGGAGGTCCGCCAGCACATCATGGATCACATCGTGCGCCAAGCGCGGCACAGCCGACGGTATCATCTTTACGCCGTTGAGATTTATGATGGCGAGCCCCCGGGCTCTCTGCTCCGCAACAGCATGGAAGCGAGCGCCATACAGACGCCTATCTATGCGGTCTTCCGGCAGATCGGCGCCGGCGCACAGGGACTCTTTGGAGGAATCACGATGGTCGACAAGCAATATAACATCGGAAACCTGAACGCGGGGGCCGTTGGCTTTGACAGTTCGCCCGCCGTCAATTACGGGGCGACCAACGTCCAGGTGCTATCGCAGCAGCAAGTCCAGGCGATCGAGTCTGAACTCGCGAAGCTGGAAGCCGCCTTGCACGATACGACGGGGTTGCCGCAGGAGAAGAAGCACGAGGCGCTGACGTACGTTTCCGAGGCGAAAGAGGATCCGTCGCCGTCCAAGGTTGGCAAGGTCATCGAATTCGTTGAACATCTTGGAACCCTGGCCGAGGCGGGAACTGCGCTAGCCCCCTATGCGGCGGCGCTCGGCACAGCTCTGGGCGCGGCGCTGGGTATGTGAGCAGCCTTTACGGCTAAGGACGCCAACGATCGGAGTTGCGTCGTGGAGCGATTGGGTTCTCGTCATGTATTTGTTGCCGTTTTATCTGCATTCTTTTTAACGAGAGATCAGGATCGCATAGGCGCGGCTCCGTTCGTCGCGGTCCAGTCCGACGCCGAAATTTCTTTCTCCATCACCTTCGCTATTACAATGTAAGGTTCGTATTATGCATTTTTATTGACAATGTCAGGATTGGCGCCTAGGCTCCGACTATGCGCGATGATATCCACAAACGTGTACCCCGGCCTCCAGCGACCCAACGCTGGGTGCGCATGGCTGTGAATGACGCCGATCGTACCGCAGGCCGTTCTTTCGAGGCGTGCGAGGGCGCCTGAACCGCCCCGAGTTTTTTAGACGCCCTCGGCTTGCATTTTGTGCTGCCGTTCGAACTCGGCGGGCGACAGCATCCCGTTCCGCGCGTGCTTGCGGGTCGGATTGTAGAACATCTCGATGTAGTC
>NZ_JAYRLA010000015.1:0-87380 GCF_041905455.1 Methylocella sp.
CTTCAACAAGCTCAAGCACTTCCGCAGGTTCGCGACACGCTACGATCGACGCGCCAACCTCTATCTCGCATTCATCCACCTCGCCGCAATCGATCTATGGCTGCGTTGAATGTGGATTCGCCCTAGTCGAGAGCACGCTGCGGCGCGTTCTCGATGCCCATAGCCGCTCTCCCTGGCACGACACGGAGTCGGCCGCAGCCTATATCGGCTGCGAGCCGGGAACGCTGAAGACCTGGCGCGCTCGCGGCGGAGGTCCGCACTATCACCTCATCAACAGCAAGTCCGTTCGCTACCATCGCGACGATTTGGACTCCTTCGTGCGTGGGGAGGACAACCGATGAGCGACGTTCTGGAAAACGAGAACGGGCGCATCGGGGAGATCGATGCGCCCGCATATGCTCGGGAGAAGAATGCCGGGTTCGACGCCGACGTTGTTGAGAATGCCGAGGTCGGCACTTCCGAAACGCCGTCGTTCCAGGATGCGAGCTATCTCGACGCCCATGCGGAAGCGGGCCATGAGTTGATCCCGATCGACGGCAAGGTGCCTGTCGAGCGCGGATGGACCAAGGCCGAGCCGATGAACCTGGACAAGGCCAGGGCGCGGATGCGTGCCGGCAAGAATGTCGGCGTGAGGCTGCGCGCGGCCGATCTGGTGATCGACGTCGATCCGAGGCACTTCGAGGACGGCGACGACCCGGCGGCCCGGCTCTGGAAGGATTTTGTCCTTCCCGAATGTCCTTTCGTGAGGACCGGAGGCGGCGGCTTCCACTTCTACTTGCGCAAGGCTGACGACATCGAGGTCGTGGACAGGCTTGCGGCCTATGCCGGCATCGAGTTCAAGTCGAAGGGTCGGCAGGTGGTTGCGGCCGGCTCGATCCATCCCGATACCGGACTCATTTATGTGCTCGATGATGACGTGCTTGCTCTGACGCTTTTCGAAGCGCCTGAGGCGACCACGGCGCTCCTGGACGCGATCGGGAAGCCGACCGTCGAGGCTTCGGGCGACGAACCTGGCGCGATCGATCCCGAGACCTTGGCCGAATGGCTGGAGTCGGTCGATCCGACCGAGTTCAAGGACCAGAGGAAGTGGCAAGACATGATGATGTCCTGCCACCATGCGACGGGCGGCGCCGGCGCTGACGAGTTCATTGCCTGGAGCACGTCGGACCCCGATTATTCCAACCATGATGAGGTCATCCGGCGGCGTTGGAACACGCTCAGCGCTATTCCGAACGGGATCACGGTCAGAACGCTGATCGCTCACCTGCCGCAGGAGAAGCGGCGTGAGGCGGTCGAGCGCATCAACAGGGCCACCGCGCTCGACGATTTCCCCGACGACCTCAACGCCGAGCCGGACAAGCCGCGGTCGGTGTGGGACGATTGGGTCTTTGTCGCCGATGCGATGCAGTTCGTGCGGCGTGACGACGGCAAGAAGTACCGAACCGACCAGTGGAAGGCGCTCTATGCCGGTCTCAATCCCGATGGCGAGGTTCTGAACGCCATCTGGAAGGGTCGTGTTCCGATGCGCAAGTTCGAGTCGCTGGTCTATCTGCCCGAGAAGGCGGAGTTCCCGGACGGCGAGAGCGGCAATCGCTACAACATCTGGCGCAAGGACGGGGTCGAGGCGATGTCGGGAGACGTGACGCCCTTCCTAGTTCACATGGCCTATCTGTTCCCTGACGAGAAGGACCGTGACCACGTTCTCGACTATCTCGCTCTGCTGGTGCAGCGGCCTGCCGACAAGATCCACTTCGCGCTGCTCATCCGTGGAGCACAGGGAACCGGCAAGAGCTGGATCGGCCGGCTGATGGAGAAGATCGTCGGCAGCCGAAACACCGTTCGGCCGTCGAACGAGGAGGTCGTGTCGCACTGGACGGCGTGGATGGAGGGTTCGCAGCTTGCCGTCATCGAGGAGTTGATGACGCTCGGGCGCAAGGAGGTGGCGAACCGGCTCAAGCCGGCGATCACCGACCCGACGATCAGGATCGAGGAGAAGAACTGCTCGCTCTACTCGATCCCGAATTGCCTGAACTTCATCAGCTTCACCAACCACGAGGATGCCCTGCCGATCGAGCACGGCGACAGGCGTTGGCTTGTTGTGTTCTCGCCGGCGAGGCCGAGGGACAGCGCCTACTACCATGGCCTGTTCGAGTTCCTGGACGGAGACGGCGCTGCCTGCGTCAAGCACTGGCTGCTGAAGCGGAAGGTCGCCTTGAACCCGCATGGCGTGGCGCCGTTCACGGCCGGCAAGGAGGCGATGCGGCGCCTGTCGATCGGCGATGCCGAGGCGTACCTGCTCGAATTGTTCGAGGAGCGGCAGCCGCCCTTCGACTTCGACCTGGTGCGTGTCGATGAACTGGTCGATGCCGTGCCTTCGGCGTTGCGTGGTCGCTCGAACCTTCGGGCTCGGGTGTCGAAGTTCCTGAAGGACGAGATCGGCGCCGTCAGCCATGCCCGCTACACCAAGGCCGACAGGAAGCGTCCTGCCTATCAGCTATGGTCGGTTCGCAATCATGACATCTGGGACAACATCGGCGCTTCCGGCAGGATCGACGCCTACATGGCCCACGTCTCGGATGACGTGCTTGACGAGTTCAAGAGGTAGACAGGGGCGACAGCCGGTGGATGGCCTTCGTCGTCCACCGGCTGTCGCAATAAAATCAGCGCCTTAGGCTCTGAGTAGACAGGTAGACAATCGATTTTCAGGTTATGGCAGGATGGATAACGTTGGATCGACGAAGGGCACGGCAGCATCGGCGTTATGAACCTTTATGTCTTCGAAACGTCGAGAAAGCTCTGTCTACCTGTCCACCTTCACGCCTGAAGAACACACGCGACACGCAGGCCCCGTGGGCCTCGCGCGCGTGGCACAGTCAGTCAGCGGTGGTCATGGAAGCCTTCGACGACATCGGCCCTGGGAAGACGCAGGAAAAGGCATCGAAGCTGTCCTGGAGCTCGGCAGGATGCCAGAGCATCTAATTGGTGATCGGAAAGCCTGAGTCCCAAAGGTGAGTCCGATCAAGGGCATGGCCGTCGTTGCCATCCAAAGTACCGGACCAGGCACCGGGAATGCCTCTGTAGTGTTCGCTGGTGATCGACCGCCTGGAAGGGCGTGAGGCAATCATGTCTGACGATTGCAGCAGCATAACGGTGGGATGAAAAACTCACTTCCCGATGGAAGGGCGCCGGCGTCCTGTGATTGCCGCCGGCACAACGGCCCTTCCTTTTGAAACCGGGCCGGCGCCTTCCATCTCTGAAAAATATGCCAGGCAATTGCTGGCGTCCCGCACGCTCCGCAAGCTGCATTTTTTTGCGTGAGGAGCGCAAGGGAAAGTCGGTCATGACCACGAAAGCAAAGAGCCGGGCGCTGGAGACGCGCGACATCCGCCGCCCGGCCATGGATCGCAAGTGGTCGCCGGCCATTGAGGCGCGCGTGCTCGACATCGTCGCCAGGACCGGATCGCCGAAGACGGCAGCGAATGCCACTGGCGTGTCGGCTGCTACGATCCACGACCACCGCAAGCGCGACCTGGAGTTCGGCGCCAAATATGCGCAGGCGATGGATGCTGCGTTTCACAATGTCTTGGGCCGAGCCTTCGAACGTTCGCTTGATGAGGATGAGCCGAGCGATCGATTGATCGAGGTTTTGCTGAAATTCAGGTGGCCCGAGCGGTTGAACGGATTCCTCGCCGTTGTCGGCGATGGCCCTGCCGATACGTCTGGACCAGTCGGCCTCGATCCGCGCGTCATCGCCAGGATGGAGCCGGCTGACCGCAATGCGCTCATCAGCTTGCTGGAAAAATACCTTGATGTCGAACAGCATGGACAGCGACAGCCGATCGTCATCGAAGGCTAGCGCGGCAACGCGGCTGCTTCGCGACCTGATGGCTGCCGAAGATTTAGTCGCGCGGCTTGACGCGACCGCGCCTGAAACCTGCCGACGCCATGGTGGGGCGCAGGCAATGCTTGCCGGCTTCGGCGGTGCCATCACCTGCATCGGCTTCTGGCGCCTGGAATTCGGTGTCGCACCAGACGGTGTTGCACTGTGGGAGGAAATGGCTGCCGAGCACCAAGCCGTTCACCGTGGCAACGCAGGTGAATGAGAAAAGTCAATCATCGTTTGCTCGCACAAACGATGGTCGATTTGGGCTTGACGGCCTGCTGTGGTGCCCCTGCGCACGATGCGCGGGCAAACGGCAAAAGGAGAAGCGCAATGATGACCATGGAAGAAGAAATCGATTTCAACAGGCAGATGGTTGGCAAGACCATAGCTCAGCAGAAGAAGCGGTTTCACCAGAGCGAGTACGCTCTCGACGCTTTTGAGAATCATCCGATCGCCTTGGCCGCGCATGATCTCGTTCTCAAGTGCGGTCTTGCTGTCCAGGAGTTCCTGTATCGCGGTGGTCGCAAGGATCAGGCGATCCTGTTCCTTCGCAAGCTGATGGAGAGTTAGTGCTGGTCCATTTCTGGATCTGATCGTCGCATCGTCATCGCGTCTGGTCTGCTGATGGGCAGGCTGACCGCGATGGCGGTGACGACGATGCGGCTGCGCCGCGCCTGTTCTCGCCTTGGCCTTCGCGTGATGCGGAGCGAAAGGAGAAGAACATGGTGGCCAAGAAAGCGGCCCTTGCGAGCAATTGGCTTTCCGCGACGGATTTGATCCAGCGGCTTGGCCGGGCCAGAGAAAATCGCGATCAGCACGCCAAATTGCTGAATACCCTTGAAGGCCAGGTGACGCAGCGGCGCATCGACGTCGAACGCAGCCTGGCCGACCTTTCTCCCAACGAGCGCAGCAAAATCGTGACCCGCGCCGTCAACGGCCACCGCGCCGAGTTGCGGCGCAAGTCCGCCGACACGCGGCTCGCTCTTGTCCGTGAGGCAGGCCGGTTCCGCGACGAAGTCGCCGCCGTCCGCGCCCACTATCAATCCCCGATACAGTGCTTGATGCGCGAGAGCCTGGGCAGCGAGCGCCGTAGCCGCTTGCTCGGACAGATCGCCAATTCCGGCATCACCGAACTGGCGTCGCTTGCCTCCTTTGCTGCCGCGACCAGGGACAAGGAGTTGGGCGCGGCGCTCTGCACCCGCGTCTCCATGCTGCCGATCCACGACCGCCCCTTCTCCGCGCACGAACTGGCCGACGCCTTGGTGGGCGAGGATCACCGCCGCGTCACGCAGGCGATCCTGGAAACCGAGCGCATCGCGATCGAGACGCTGCACTCCGACTCCGCATTCGAGACCGGCAAGACGAACCTCAGCCGCACCATGCAGACCGCGATCATGCGCCGCGAGGAGCAAGCGGTCGGCGCCGACCTGACCGACCTCGACGCCATCACCGAAAAGAAGGAGGACTGAGTCATGACCACCTATTGCGTATTCGCCGATGCGGAGAACAAGCGCCGCGCCGATCGCTGCAACACGATCGTTGTCCAGGCTGCCGATCCCGACTCGGCTCGTGCAGCCGCCGAGGCCCACATCGGCGCCAATCCCGGCAACCTCGCCGGCTTTGCCGTGGTGGACCTGTCCAGCGCGCCGCCCTTCGTCGTGCGAGGACATCCGCCGCTCGGCGGCGCCAGACAGACTGTCTGGCCGAGCACCATCCATTCGCTTTGATACCGAACGCCTGACAGTACCTAACCCGGCGGCGTCAGCCGTCCCATGAAGGCATCAAGCATACTTGCGGTTCGGGCCAACTGATCCGCGTTCATGTCGGCAAGAACGGCATGAATGTGCGTCAACAGCTTTCCGCGCTCGCCCTTCGGAGTCGCATCATCGCCGGCGCCAAAGAGGGCGAGCGGCGGCAGGCCGAGAGCCAGGGCGATTTTCTCCACCGTGTCGAAGGATGGGGCAGCAACCCCGCGCTCGATCTTGCCGATGGTTTCGATCGATACATCGACCGATTCAGCCAGGCTTTCCTGGGTCATGCCGGCCGCTCGCCGGTGATGGCGCACGTTCGTCCCGAATGCCTGCTTTAGGTCCACCCCTCACCTCCGATTCTTCATGATCGAAGGCAACAGATCGGATTTCGAGGAATCAGAGCTTCTGGTTTTTATATTTACGACTTATAGATTCTTATATAGAAAAATACGGTCTCCAGTTACGGATTTTGTCGTGCCTGAAATCCTGCTGCTCATCTTCAAGTGGGGGCTGGTCGCGCTCGCAGTGTCGCCGATCGTCATCGGCATTGGATGGGAAATCGTGGAGGGCTCGCTCTTGCCCAGGCTGATCCCTCACAAGGAAATCGAGCGGCTGGCCGACGACCTGATCCGGCAATGCCCCTCCGATCCCCAGGAGGTGGCGTTCGTCGAGGAGCACGCCGCCTGGTTCCGGTCGAAGAGCTACGACCAGGGGAAATGGCATCGCGTGCGAAAGCTCATCAGGCAGAAAATGGCCGGCCGCTGACCGCCAGCCGGTCTTTCATCGAGAACCGCTTTTGACCATCGAGCCCTGAAAATTTTCCCGTCCAACCCGGCTCGCAGACTCCCCCGAACGCGACAGCATGGTCCCGCGGCATCCTGCCGCCGGGAGACAGGACCATGACCAAGACGAAGAAGTCGAGCGCGAGAGAACTGCCGCTGGTCAGGCGGCGCATCGCGGCGCTGCTGGAGAAGACCGAGGCCAACGGCTGCACGCCGGGCGAGGCTGACGCCGCGATCAAGAAAGCGCGCGAACTGGTCAGGCAATACAAGCTCGATCCGGGCGCGTTCCGGTGGCCGCAGACACCTTCGGCAACAGAAACCGAGCCGACATCAGAGTCGAAGTCATCGAAGCCGCCACGGGCCGCCGCATCGGGCCGTGGCAAGGGCATCGGCAAACTCGCCGAGCGGCTGATCGTCGAAAATCCCGACTGGTCCCACGCTCAAATTGCAGAGGAAGTGAACCGGAGGATTGAAGAGTCCAAGGCGACGAGCAAATCCGTCAGGTGGTACGCCAGCCAGATGCGCAAACGCGGAAACCGAATACCAAGCAGGCGTAAACAGAAGGCGAGCGCCTAACTAAGCCGCCTTGGCCCTCGTAAGGGATGCAGTTGACGGATCGTATTGGAAATCAACGATCGATCCGTCCCGTATCTTTTCGACAGCTTGGTCGATCACCGGGAGCGGCACCAGGAACCACTCTCTCGGCTTCACGGGATGGCCGAAACGATCCTCGATCGTCAAATCGAGTTGTGCCGGTGCGAAGACACGGTGCAGAATGTTTTCCAGCCGCGTCCTGTTGATATTGAACAGCTTGTAGGTCGCGACGACTTCCACATCCGCCAGTAGGTACGTGGCATCCATTGCGGCATTGGCGACGCGCGTTTCGACCTTGCCCCCCGTCACGCCGATCTTGTGAATCAGTTCGCGATGCGCGGCAACGTCGGGATGCTGCGACTTGCTCTGCAGGACGTAGATCGTTCCGCTTTCCAAATCCTCGTCGTCGGCATCGCCGCCGAACAAAGGACCGGCGCTCGGGTCGGTGATGCGCCGCCCGGCATCGTCGCGGTGCAACGCGCGTTGCAGGGACCGGAGCAGAACGTCGCTCTCCGTTCCGTTGTCGTAGATCACGCGCAGGCGGCTGTCGCGGCGATCATATTCGGTCCTGAACTCGTCGCCGACCTCGGCAACGTAAGCAATCTGGCCACCGACGATGAAAAACTCGCCTTTCTTGATCTCGGCCATGGTCTGGAACCGGCGTGTTTGCCGCACGCCTTCATCCAGTTCCTTCTTCACCTGTTCGAGGATGGGCCTGAAGCGTGCGAAGTCGACGCAAACCGTGCGGTTGGCGATCTCCTCCGCTGCCCGGACTTCGTCGCGCGGCTTCACATGCGTGAGCCTTGTAATGTCCACGCCGTTGGCTTTTTCGACGCCAAGGGCTTCCAGCAAAGCACTATCGTCGCCATCCTCGGCAAAGCCGCCATGGACAGGGCTGAGCATTTCCAAAAGATTGTGCCGGTCGAACTCCTTCAGGAGCGCGCGGCAATCCGGCAATTCGCGAAGGCGGTCGAGACGGACCGCATAAAGCCGCTCGAAAATGTCCCGCTCGTCGCCATGCAGGGGGGGACGCCCATGCTCATCGACAAACTTCAGGATGTCCTCGAAGCCTGCGATGATGCGCTCCTCCTGAGGCGTGCGTGCAGATACCTTCTTCGTCTCGATCGAGACGCCGAGCGCTTCAAGCAGTTCCCTATCGTCCAACTCATCCATTCGACGATCCTGCCGCGTAACGTTGCAAGAAGGCAACGCCCTCGGCCATGCGCTTTTCCCAGGCGTCTGCCGACGTGATCTCGGGCAACCGGCCACGCTCGATCTTGAACTTCAATGCCCGCTTCGCGAGGTCGCGCGCCTCCTCAATGGTCAGACTGACCTTTTTGCCGGCGATGACGGCTGCGACCTGTTTCAGCATCTGCTCACTCATCGATTTGCCGAGGATGGCATAAGCGGCCTCGAACGGATTGATCCGGTCGATCAGATCGATATCAAGATTGCGCACATCCATGGCGAACTTGCGGACGCCGTCGATGAGCGCCGACCCGCCTTTCGTCTCGCCTTTTTCCTCCATCTCGGCTGCAACCGCCTTGGCCTTCTGGGTCAGATTGAGCGCGGCGATGGCGTGCTGGCGAATAGCCTCCTGGTCCTCCTCGCTCAGTTCCGGGTAGCGTTCCTTGACGATCTTGCCCATGCGCACATGGGTCAGTTCCTGAGGCACCGTCTCCTCGTCGAACAGGCCGCGCTCCAGAGCGGTCTTATCCTGCACGAAAGCCGTAATGACTTCGTTCAGGTCTTCCTGGCAGATGCGCTTGGCCTCGTTACTTTGCGGGGTAACAAGCCCGTTGATTTCCATGTGGAACTGGCCGGTCTCCTCGTTGAAACCGACATTGGTGCCGTTCGGATCATAGCCGCCTTCGCCATAGTTGTAGCCGGGCAGCGGGCCGTCCCCGCTGTTTTTCGGCGTGAAATTGAAGCGCGGCGCAAGCACTTGCTCCATCAGGAGGCTTGCTGCGATCGCCTTCAAGGTATCGTTGACGGCATCGACGACAACCTCCTCGCTGGCATCCGGCTCGGCGATCAGGTTGGTGAAGCGGGCGCTTCCCTTGCCGGGCGCGTCGCGGGTAGCGCGGCCGATAATCTGGATGATTTCGGTGAGGCTCGACCGATAACCCACCGTCAGCGCGTGCTCGCACCAGATCCAGTCGAATCCCTCCTTGGCCATGCCAAGCGCGATGATGATATCGACGTGGTCGCGGTCGTTGCGGTGCGCCGGATCCTTCAGCGCGCCGATCACCTTGTCGCGCTTTCCCGGCTCGTCCTCGACGAGGTCGGCAACCTTGATGAGCCTGCCGTCTTTCAACCGAACGCGATGGAAGCCGGTGGCAGGGTCTTCTCCCTCCCACTTACCAAGCGCGTCCATGATCTCGTTCACCTCCTTCACCTTGTCCTTGGTGCTTTCACGGGAGTTGACGTTGGGAATATGAACGATCGTTTTCATCGACGGATCGAGCACCTTCATGATCGCGTCGAGATAGCGCCCGGAATAGAAGAAGTAGCCGATATCGAGCGATTTCAGGTGCTCGTAGCCATTAAGCTGCTCATAGTAAGTATAGGTCACGGTCGCGAATTTTGCCTCGTCCCCTGGCGCCAGCACGGCCTCGGCGTCACCGCGGAAATAGGAGCCGGTCATTGCGACCAGATGCACCTTGTCGCGGGCAATGAAACGGCCAAGTTGCTCGCCAAGCCGGTTGTCGGGACTGGCGCTGACATGGTGGAATTCATCGACCGCGATGAGGCAACCGTCGAACGCCTCGATGCCTAGCTCATCGACCGCAAAGCGAAACGTGGCATGGGTGCAGACAAGCGCGCGATCATTGCTTGCGAGAAACTGGCCGACCGCCTTTACTTTGGATTTCGCGATGCCTGGATTGTCGATGCCCGGCGCATTGCACAGGTTCCATTGCGGCTGCACCGTCCAGTCCCAATGAAAGCCGTGCTTCGACAACGGTTCGTCGGCGAAACTGCCGCCGATCGAGCGCTCCGGCACGACGATGATGGCCTTCTTGATGTTCTGGTTGTTGAGCTTGTCGAGCGCGATGAACATCAGCGCGCGTGATTTTCCCGAAGCTGGCGGCGACTTGATGAGCAGGTATTGCTCGCCCCGCCGTTCGTAGACGCGTTCCTGCATGGTGCGCATCCCGAACTCGTTGGCCTTGGTCGAGTTGCCGGTTTGAGCGGTGCGGAGAGAAACGGAGGGAATCGCGCTGGACGTGGTCATGTATTGCTCGCCTGTTTTGCGTCGGCACGGTCCTTCAAGATGGCTTTCCCAAACCAGTCCGGCACGTCGGTCATTTGAGAATCGAAGACATTTTCTGGAACATCCCGCCAAAATGCCAGGATCGCATCCGAGAATGCCTGGAATTGATCGTCGCTGACCCGGAGATGAGTATGGTCGCGATATTTTGTGTCCGAAAAGGCACCAGTGCCCTTGAACGGGTCATCGAGGTATTTTGGAAATTTATCTCTCAACTCGTCGAGAGATTTTCCGTCACCGTGCTTATAGACATTGACCACAAGCCGGCACTCATCGAGTGCGCGAAAATAACTGGAATTGCGGACATTCCAACCGAAGCATTCCAGCAAATCGGCAATCTGGCCGAGGTCGGCTGACCAAACCTTCGAAGCTGCAATGCCACCGTGATGCCAGTGCCCGATCTCGCGTACCAGCCAATCGCGTAACTGCTTGTCCCATTCGTGGAACATGCCAGCAACGACGCTCAAGCGAGTCTGCTCGTGCATATCGCTCAAGAGGCCGTAGAACTCTATGCTGTGGTCGTAAGCAGCCTCATCGAACTCGCCCGGATCATGCCGGTCTGGATCAAAGCGATGGCTGTTTTGCTCCAGCCATTCCTCGGCGGCTCGGTCGGCGTCGGCGCTAATATCATCGAACTGCGAAAGTAGCCGCTTCCGAGCCTGTTCGACGTAGAACAAATGCCCCTTAATCAGCGATTGCCGAAACGGTCCCCACATCTGGAACAGCACATAACCACTCATGCCGTCGCCGCCTTCCTGGCTTTGGTAGGCTTGCCGGCCGCGGCAGTCATCTTGGTGTAAAGCTCGAACAGCTTTTCCAGCCGCTCGGTGTCGTTCTTGAAGCGGCGGCCAATATAGATGCGCTCCAGTGTTTCGTCGTTACGCTCATGCGCTTCGCGCAAGTCGTCCGGCATGTTCTCGGGATCGTAGAGGTCGGCGATGGTCTTGGGGAAATGCGCCTCGCGCGCCAGCAGAATGTCCTCAGCGCAGCGGGTCAGGTCAGCCTTGTTCTTGTCGGTCAGCGTCGGGACTGGAAAGGTGTTCCAACCAAGTGTCGATGAATAACGAAGGCGCGTCTCCAACTTACCGCAAACGCTCTCCACCCATACGATATGCATCTTTGAAATTATGATCGCCAGTTCCCATAGTTTGGGCGCGTAAACGGCATATGCAGCGTTTGTGACCACGCTATTAGCGTCCAATAAATCAGCGGGTAGATAAGGTCGATTTTCAGATGATGTTGCCGCAACGATGATCGACAGGGTATTTCTGTGAGCGCGCTGCGCAAATTTGTGAGGAATGGCAGCGTACCCGCGTGTCGTTTTCGCTGAGGAGTCATCTCGGAACTTCTTAACCTGCCGAATCCTCTGATCCACCACAGGGATCGATCGCGCCAACGGCAGATGTTCGTCTTCAATCCAAAGGCAGCTCCTGTTTCGATAGTGAATCAATTCTTGAGAGCCCAAGAGGCCCTTCAATAAGGGGCTGATTTCCGGATTTGACTTAACTAAATTTTCGACCTCATCCTGCGTCAATATTAGATTGCCATCATCCCGCGCCATACTCCCCATTACCATTTCGTCGAATTCGGGGTTTATTGGCTCATCGCGCGGGCTTACATATAATTCAGGGCCAGAGACGAGATATGGTGAAATCGATGGCACCGCCCTCATTGTATCTTCTGAGTATAGGTCGCATTTTGTAGGTTTCTTCTTGCTGATCCCAATTATTACGCAATGAACGACGGCGTTATTAGCTGCATTGTTCTTCCACTTAAAATCTTGATGAGCGAAAGAGATATGTAGGTCCTTAGCGTACAGCCGTGACCAAAGATAACTGACTTGCTCACCCTGACTAATTGAATTTGTGGACACGAAAGCGAAAGTCGCATCACAGCTTTCAAGAAATTGGGCAGCTTTGACGAACCAGCCAATTACATAGTCGCAATCCTTGTAATCGTTATGTCCGTTGAAAATCGCAGCCATATCTTCTTTTTGTGATTTTGTCTGCTTTCTAGCGCCTTTGAACTGCGGATTCCCGCAAATATATGTCTCTCCACCCTCGTTCTCGAAATCGATCTGCGCCTGATCGAGCGGTGTGTGAAACAGGTCATCAGCCTGATGTTTCACGCCCGTGCCGGTCGGCGGACAGATGCTCAACCAGTCCAGCCGCAACGCATTGCCACAAGCAATCCAGTTCTCCGCGTCGAGTGGAAGAAAGTCCTGCAATGCCTCTTTCTGACCTCGATACAGAACGTCGCACTGATATTCGGCAATGATGAGTGCGAGACGCGCGATCTCAGCCGGGAAGTCGCGCAACTCGATCCCACGAAAATTGGTCAGTGGAATCTCACTCTTGCGTCCATCCTCCTTGCGTCGTGTGTTGATCTCCACCTCGATGGCCCGCATCTCCTTGTAGGCGATGACAAGGAAATTCCCCGAGCCGCAAGCGGGATCGAACACGCGGATGCGGGCCATACGCTTGCGCAGGTTGAGCAACATGCGGGCATTGTCGCCGGCTTCCTCCAGCTTCGCGCGCAAGTCATCGAGAAAGAGCGGGTCCAGGACCTTCAGGATGTTCGGCACGCTGGTGTAGTGCATTCCGAGTGTGCCGCGCTCCTCGTCCTCGGCGACGGCCTGGATCATCGAGCCGAAAATGTCGGGGTTGATCTTCTTCCAGTCCAGATTGCCGATATGGATGAGGTAGGAGCGCGCGATCTTGGAAAAGCGCGGCACGTCCATGTCGCCGGAGAATAGCCCACCGTTCACATAAGGAAACGCATCGGCCCAGCGCGGAATTTTCGAAGCCGCGCGATCCGGCCCCTTGGTATTCATCGCCTGGAACAACGTGCCAATCACCTCATGGGTGTTCGATGAATCCCGCGCGCTCATTTGATCGACGGTCGCGGTGAAAAGATCATCGCCGATAAAGATATCCGTGCTTTCGGCGAAAAAACAGAAGATCAGCCTCGCCATGAAATGGTTGATATCGGCGCGACGCTGCTCGGTGCCCCATTCGGGGTTGGTCTTCAGCAATTCGACATAGAGCCGGTTCAACCGGCCTGTGGCCTTGATGTCGAACGCACTCTCACGGATTTGCCTGACAGTGGTGATACCGGCCAGCGGCAGGAAGAAACCGAAATGCTCGGCGAAATCGGGATAGGCGCAGACGATGGGCGGGATGTCGGAAACGAGGTCTTCTGCCTCCAACGTCACGCCGTCGGTGGCGAGGATGAACTTGGCCTTGTTCGCCGCCGTCTTGGGACTCGTCCGTAGTTTCGCAAGAGTCGCGCTGACCTGGCCTTCCGGACAGACCGCAATATGGATGTTGTTCCGCTGGAGGACGCCACCTTCCACATCCGATGAGTTGGAGGACGCGCTGCGCAGACGCCTGACGGTCGTTTCCTTGTTGCCGAAGGCGGTGAGGAAGGCGAAGGGAAATTCGGCCGCATCGAACGGCGCCGCCGCCAACTCCGATACCGCTTCCTCGATTTCGACTGCGTTCATCCCCTCGCCCCGCCTGCCGATCCCGCTAGGCGATGGCGTCCCGGAAGGGAGTCGAACCCCTGACCCCAGGTTTAGGAAACCTGTGCTCTATCCAGCTGAGCTACCGGGACAATCTGCCTCGTTTTCGGTGTCTATCCGGTACTCGGCCGAGCCGGACAGCGCCTAAGTTTATGATCCGAATCGCCTTTCCGTTTCAAGAGCGCCCAATTAGGAAACCTGTGCTCTATCCTGCTGAGCTACCGGGAGGCGGACGCCGGCCCGCATGGATTTAGCACGCCGCCGTCCGCGCGACAAAGGGGTTGATGCGCGGCGCGGTCGCTCGCCGGCTTGACTTGCCGCGCGCGCGGGGCGAAAAAGCCCGGCTTCGCGCAGCAAGCTATCTTGCAAGCTATACTTGCGCGCGGAAAATTTCAGGCCGGCCCGCGCTGGAGGCGGACGGCTCACGTCCGGCGGCGCGTTGCGCTCCCGGGCGCGTTTTGCGTTGCACGCGCCGATCTGCGGAAGGGCGCGTCTTCGACCGCCACCTGTCGCCGCGTCCGCTTCGGCTGATTGAGAGAGGATGAACCCATGTTCGAAGGGCTTTCCGAAAAGCTCTCCTCCATCTTCGACGGCCTCACGCGGCGCGGCGCGCTGAGCGAGGAGGACGTCAACCTCGCCCTGCGCGAGGTGCGGCGCGCCCTGCTCGAGGCCGACGTCGCGCTCGACGTCGTGCGCTCCTTCGTCGACAAGGTGCGCGCGCGCGCCGTCGGCGCCAATGTCGTCAAGTCGGTCACGCCCGGCCAGATGGTCGTCAAGATCGTCAACGACGTGCTGGTCGAGACGCTCGGCTCGGACGCCGACCCGATCAACCTCGACGCCGCTCCGCCCGTCGCCATCATGATGGTCGGCCTGCAGGGCGCCGGCAAGACGACGACCGCGGCCAAGATCGCGAAGCGCCTCAAGGAGCAGATGGGGCGCAAGGTGCTGATGGCCTCGCTCGACGTGAAGCGTCCGGCGGCGCAGGAGCAGCTCGCCGTGCTCGGCCGCCAGATCGGCGTCGAGACGCTGCCGATCGTCGCCGGCCAGACGCCCGTGCAGATCGCGGTCAGGGCCGAGCAGGCGGCGCGGCTGCAAGGCTTCGACGTGGTGATGATCGACACAGCCGGCCGCACCCATATCGACGAGGCGCTGATGCAGGAGATGGCCGAGATCAAGGCCGCCTCCCGCCCGCACGAGATCCTGCTCGTCGCCGACAGCCTCACCGGCCAGGACGCCGTCAACCTGGCGAAGAGCTTCGACGAGCGCGTCGGCCTCACCGGCATCGTGCTGACGCGCGTCGACGGCGACGGGCGCGGCGGCGCGGCGCTCTCGATGCGCGCCGTCACCGGCAAGCCGATCAAGCTTCTCGGCGCCGGCGAGAAGATGGACGCGCTGGAGGATTTCCATCCCGCGCGCATAGCCAACCGCATCCTCGGCATGGGCGACATCGTCTCGCTCGTCGAGAAGGCGGCGCAGACGATCGACGCGCAGAAGGCGCAGCGCATCGCCGACAAGATGCGCAAGGGCAAGTTCGACCTCGAGGACCTCTCGGACCAGCTCGCCCAGGTCGAGAAGATCGGCGGCCTCGGCGGCGTGCTCGGCATGCTGCCCGGCATGGCCAGGATGAAGGACCAGCTCGCCGCCGCGCATCTCGACGACCGCATCATCAAGCGCCAGCGCGCGGTCATCTCCTCGATGACGCCGCAGGAGCGGCGCAACCCCGACGTGCTGAAAGCCTCGCGCAAGAAACGCGTCGCCGCCGGCGCGGGCGTCAAGGTCGAGGACGTCAACAAGCTCTTGAAGCAGCATCGTCAGATGGCCGACCTCATGAAGTCGATGGGCGGGGCCAAGCGCGGCGGTGCGATCGGCAAGATGGCCTCGATGTTCGGCCTGCCGGCCGGCGGCATGGGCGGCTTCGGCGGCATGGGAGGCGGGATGCCGCAGCCTTCGCCGCAGGAGATCGAGGCGCTGCAGAAGCAGCTCGGCGGCCTGCCGGGCGCGCCGGCGGCGATCCCCGCCGCGCCGAAGCCGGCTGCGCCGCTCCCTCCCCCGGCCGCGCCGACCCTGCCCGGGCTCGGCTCGTCCCCGCCTTCCGTCGGCGGCGTGAAACTTCCGGGCCTTGGCGGCCCGGGCGGATTTTTGGGCGGGCTCAACCCGTTCGGAAAGAAGAAGTGAGCGCGACGCGTTCGTCGCGCCTCGAACGTCATCCTTTCAATGTGGAGTAAGACATGTCCCTGAAAATCCGCCTGTCGCGCGGCGGCGCCAAGAAGCGCCCCTTCTACAAGGTCGTGGTCGCCGATTCGCGCATGGCGCGCGACGGCCGCTTCATCGAGCGCATCGGCTCGTTCGACCCGCTGAAGGCCAAGGACTCGGCCGACCGCGTCGTGCTCGACGCCGAGAAGGCCAAGGCGTGGCTCGCCAAGGGGGCGCAGCCGACCGACCGCGTCGCCCGCCTGCTCGACGGGCTCGGCGTCGTGACGCGCGAGGCCAGGAACAACCCGGAGAAGGCGCAGCCGAAGAAGAAGGCGCAGGAGCGCGCCGCCGCCGCCGCGGCCGCCGCCGAGAAGGCCGCGGCCTCCGCCGAGGCGTGACCCGCGCGAGCCTGCGCGCAGATGGCTCGCCGCCTGATCGTGCTCTCCACGGGGGGCACCATCGCCATGGCCGCCGCCGCGCCTGAAGCTGGCGGCGATCTGCGATTCAACGCGCATGCGTTGATTGAAGCCGCGCCCGGCCTCGACGCGCTGGCGCGGATCGAAGCCCGCGACGTGCTGGCGAAACCTTCGGCGAGCTTCACGCTCGCCGATCAGGCGAAGATCGCGCGCGCCGCGGAGGAAGCGGCGCGCGAGGCCGACGGCGTCGTCGTCACGCATGGCACCGACACGCTGGAGGAGACGGCGTTCGCGCTCTCGCTGCTCACCCGCGTCGATGCGCCGATCGTTCTCACCGGCGCGATGCGACGGCCGGACCAGCCTGGCGCGGACGGGCCGGCCAATCTGCTGGCCGCCGCCCGCGTCGCGCTCTGCGAGCAGGCGCGCGCGCTCGGCCCGCTCGTCGTCATGGACGACGAAATTTTCTGCGCGCATCTCGTGCGGAAATCGCACAGTTTCCGGCCGCACGCCTTCAGCGCCCATCCGTTCGGGCCGATCGGCCACGTCGCCGAGGGGCGCGTGCGCGTTGTCCTGAAGCCGGCCGCGCTTCCGCCGCAGATCAGTTTCGGGGCCGGCTCCGCCCGCGTCGCCATTCTCGAAGCCGGCGCAGGCTTTTGCGCGGAGACGGCGCTGGCGCTCGCGACCGTCGTCGACGGGCTCGTGCTTTCCCTGCCCGGCGCCGGCCATGTCGCCGCCGACGCCGCCCCCGCGCTCGGGGAGCTGGCGCAGCGCCTGCCGGTCGTCTTCGCGACGCGCACGGGCGCGGGCGAGACGCTCGCCTCGTCCTACGCCTACGCCGGCGGCGAGATCGACCTCATCGCCCGTGGCCTGATCCCCGCCGGTCCGCTCGACGCGCGCAAGGCGCGCGTCGCGCTGCAGCTTCTTCTGTCGGATGGCGCGGACCGCGCGCGCGTCGGCGCCTATTTCGCCATGTTCTCGGCGACCTGAAGCTTGTCGGCCATGTCGAGATGGCTCCGGAGCTCGGGCAGCGTCGCGCTCGCCCACTGCTTCAGCGCCTCGTTGTCGCCGCCCTTGGCGTAACGTTCGAACAGGTCGATGGCGTCCTTATGCGCCTTCACCTGATCGTCCCTGTAGCGCTTGTTGAAATCCGCGCCCGTCAGCTCCTTGAGCGCGTCGAGCTTGCCCTGATGCGAATTGTCGAGCGCGTGCGGCAGGTCGACGTTGATCTTATGATCGGCGATCAGGGTCTTGAGCGCGGCCGTCGTCTTGCCATGCGCCTCGATCATCTTTTCGGCGAAGGCCTGTTCGGCGGCGTCGCCCCGTTGCTTTGCGAGCATGCTCGACTGGATCTCGAACATGTCGCTGATCGCGACCTGACGGACGAAGTCCGGCGTCGAGGGGCTGACGCCGAGCATGGAGTTCACGCCGGTCTTTTCGGTGATCGATTCCGCATGGGCCGCCGGCGCGGCGGCGAGAGCGGCGAAGACGGCTGCGGCGACGAGGCCGGCCGCGGGTCGCAGGGCGTTCATGGCGTTGTTCCTGGGAAGTTGGACATGGCGCCAGAATGCCGCGGCGGGAAACCGGTTCCGGTCCGCCTGCGTCCGTTCGCGGCGAGGCTTGCGCCCACGGGCGCGCCGCTTATCTTCTCCTGGACGTAGGGAGCAGCGGATATGGAAATCAAGCGCGTCGGGTCGCAGCCCTCCAGCGCCGGGCCGGCGGAATATTTCACCGGCGCCGTGCGCGTCGACCCGCTGTTCAGCGCGCCCGAGCCGGCGCGCGTCGCCTGCGCGCTCGTCACCTTCGAGCCCGGCGCGCGCACCGCCTGGCATACCCACCCGCTGGGGCAGACCCTGTTCGTGACGTCGGGCCTCGGCCGCGCCCAGCGCGAGGGCGGCCCCGTCGAGGAGATCAGGCCGGGCGACGTCGTCTGGTTCGCGCCCGGCGAAAGGCACTGGCACGGGGCGGGGCCGGCCACGGCGATGAGCCATGTCGCCATTCAGGAGAAGCTCGACGGCTCGCCGGTGACCTGGCTCGAGCCAGTGACCGACGAGCAATATTCAGGGCGGTGAGGGCGAGCCTCAGGCCGAGGCCGCCCCGTCGAGCAGCGCCAGCGCGTGGCGCGCGAGCATGCCCTCCTCGTCGGTGGGGATGACGAAGACGCGCGCGCGGGAGCGCTCCGACGAAATCACCTGCGCGTCGGCCCGGTTCGCCACACGGTCGAGCTCGACGCCGATCCACTCCATGCCTTCGAGCACGCGCTCGCGCACCTGCCAGGCGTGCTCGCCGATGCCGCCGCAGAAGACGATGGCGTCGATCCCCTTCAGCACGGCGGCGAGGCCGCCGAACTCGCGGCGGATGCGGAACACGAAATATTCGAGCGCCCGCTGCGCCTGCGGATCGTCGGAGGCGAGCAGCTCGCGCATGTCGTTGGAGAGGCCCGAGAGGCCAAGGAGGCCCGAGCGCTTGTAGAGGAGGTCGGCGACCTCTTCGGCGCTCATGCCCTTCTCCTGCATCAGATAGAGCACGACGCCCGGATCGAGCTGGCCGCAGCGCGTGCCCATCGGCAGGCCGTCAAGGGCGGTGAAGCCCATCGAGCTCGCGATCGAATGGCCGTCGCGGATCGCGCACATCGAGGCGCCGTTGCCCAGATGCGCCACGACGACGCGCCCGGCGGCGTAAAGAGGCGCGACCTCGCGCAGCTTGCGGGTGATGTACTCGTAGGAGAGGCCATGGAAGCCGTAGCGGCGCACGCCCTCGTCGTAGAATTCGCGCGGCAGGGCGAAGGTGTCGTTGACGTAAGGGTGGTCGCGGTGGAACGCCGTGTCGAAGCAGGCGACCTGCGTCACATGCGGCCAGGCCTCGCGCGCCCCGACGATGCCGGCGAGATTATAGGGCTGGTGCAACGGCGCGAGCGGAATGAGCGTCTTGAGCTCGGCGAGCACGGCGTCGGTGACGATCACCGGCGCCGCGTGGTTGACGCCGCCGTGCACCACGCGATGGCCGGCGGCGACGACGTTCGCGTCCGGGAAGGCGCTCTGGCGCCAGGCGAGGATGCGGCGCAGCGCTTCGGCGTGGAAGGGCGCGGCGGGATCCTCGTCGCGCTCGGCGCGATGCATGACCTCGCCGGCGCCGTCCTTGATGGTGAGGCGGCGCTTCTCGCCGGCCATCTCGGCGAGGCCGACGGCGAGCGGCGCGAGCCCGCCCGGCGTCTCCTCGATCAGCGAGAACTTGATCGAGGAGGAGCCGGCGTTGAGCGTGACGACGCAGCGCCCGCTCATGCGCCGCCCTCCCCGGCCGCCGCGACGGCGCTCTCGCCAGTCTCGAGCCAGTGGGCGTAGAGCACGGCGACGGCGCAGGAGAACAGGCGCGAGCCCTCGTCGTCGGCGCGGCTCGTCAGCATCACCGGCGCCTTCGCCCCAAGCACGAGGCCGGCCCCTTCCGCCTGCGCGGCGTAGGTGAGCTCCTTGGCGAGGATGTTGCCGGATTCGAGGTTGGGCGCGACGAGCACGTCCGCTCTGCCGGCGACGAGCGAGGTGAGGCCCTTGGTGCGCGCCGCCGAGACGCTGATGGCGTTGTCCATGGCGAGCGGCCCGTCGACGACGCCGCCGACGATCTGGCCGCGCTCGCTCATCTTGGAGAGCGCGGCGGCGTCGAGCGTCGACTGGATCTTCGGATTGACGAGCTCGACCGCCGACAGCACGCCGACCTTGGGCTTGACGAGGCCGAGCGCGCGACCGAGGTCGATGGCGTTCTGGACGATGTCGACCTTCTCCTCGAGCGTCGGCGCGATGTTGATCGCGGCGTCGGTCACGAGCAGGAGGTTCGGCAGGCTCGGCGCGTCCATGACGAAGACATGGCTGATGCGCCGCGACGTGCGCAGCCCGCCCTGCGACTTCACCACATGGCGCAGCAGCTCGTCCGAATGCAGATGGCCCTTCATGATCGCCTTGGCCCGGCCGAGCGTGACGAGCTCGACGGCGCGCGCGGCCGCCGCGTCGTGGCTCGCCGCGTGCTCGATCTCGACGCCCGACAGATCGGCGCCGAGCGCGCTCGCGAGGGCGCGGATCTTGCCCTCGTCGCCGATCAGGATCGGCTTGACGAGGCCCTCGCGCGCGCCGGCGAGGGCGCCGAGCAGCGCGTTCTCCTCCTCGGGGGCGACGACCGTGGTCGGCAGCGCGGGCAGGCCGGCGCAGGCCTCCAGCATCCTTTGCATGTTGCGATGGCGGGCCACCACGAGGTTCGGCGGAACGACGTCGTTGACGATGCGGCGCTCGGCGGGCGCGCGGACCTGCGCGAGGCCGTCGGCGATGAGCGCGCCGGCGCGCTCGACCCGCGTCGCCAGCACGATGGTCGCGGGCGCGCGCCGCTCGGTCACCTCGACGCTGACGGCGAGCTCGTCGCCGACCTCGGCGCGCTTGTGGAAGCGCAGGCTCTGCGCCTCGTAGATCGTGCCGGGCCCCGGCAGCAGATTGCCGAGCACGGCCGAGAACAGGGAGCCGATCCACATCGAAGGCGCCGCGGCGATCCCGTCATCGGCGTCCTTGCCGTTCGGCATGGGCGGCAGGTTGAGCGGGTTGAGGTTGCCGCTGACATGGGCGAAGACGAACAGGTCGTCGGGGGTGACGACGCGCGTCGTCGAGGCGCGGTCGCCGACGGCGATCTCGTCGAACAGGCGGTTGGAGAACGTCATTTCGCGGCCTCGGCGGTTTCGAAGGTCGGCATGGCGCGCGCGGCGTCGCGCTCGACCGGCAGGGCGCCCACGGGCGCGCCGAACTCTGCGCGCAGCCGTCCGACCATGGCGAGCGTGCGCTCGCTCATCTCGGCGGGATCGCCGACGATATAGGCGATGAGATCGAGCGCGCGCTTGCGGTCCGCCTCGTCCCGGATGAGGTCGGGCAGCGTTCGGAGCGCAGCTTCAGGCTCGAAGTCGACGATCAGCGCCTGCTGGTGGATGATGCGGGCGCGTCCTTCCTCGCCGAGGCTGGCGAACGGCTCGACCGTGCGCAGCGTCGCGTCCGAGCGCTCGAGACGGGACTGGCGGACTTCGCCGCGCGAGCGCGCCAGCAGGATGAGGACGCGGATCACCGCCTCGGCGAAGCCGCCGCGGTCGATCTCGGCGAGCGCGGCGCGAACGTCCGGCAGCTCGCGCAGCGCGTCGCCGACGCCGCTCCGAGGCGCCGGCTGCTCGGGCGCGGCGAGGCGGGCGAGCAGCGGATTGGCGTAGACGGCGAAGAACAGCCATTCCTCGCCGGCGCCGCGCAGGGCGCTCCAGAAATTCATCGACGCCTCGACGGCGCTCGCGAAGATCCCTTCGGTGACGAGGAAGGGATTGTCCGGCTCGGCCTTCCGGCGCGCCGCGCGGACCGCCTCGGCGAGCGGCTTGACGGGCGCGACGAACGGATTCTTGCCCGACAGCAGCGTGCGGCGCGCGCGCAAGGGATGGGCGCGCGCGAGCGCCCGCGCCAGAGCCGGCGAGGCGACCGCCTGAACGGCGGGCTGCAGCAACATCTCGTAGAGGTCGACGCCGAACTCGGAGAGGCGCGCGACGACTTCGAAGGGGGTCTCGTCGTCGTCCGCGTCGTCGTAGGCGGCGAGGTCGCTGAGGCGGCGCTCCTCGAAGCCCGCAAGGTAGCGCGCTTCGCCCTGCGCCGGCTCGAGCTGCTCGATCTGCATCTCGTAGAGGCCGGGCGAGAGCGCCTCGATGGCGTCGAGCAGGCCGACGATGCGGTCATGCTCCTTCAGCGCCACCTTGGCCGAGACGAAGATGCCGAGGTGGCCGATCTCCTCATGCACGATGTAGATGATCTTCTGGCCGCGCGCGCGGATCTCGCGCTCGTCGCGATAGACCTTGGCGATCCAGCCGAGCGCCTGCGGCGGCGGGGTGATGTCGTCGCCCTTCGACGCGAACACCACGACGGGCGAACGGATGTCGCGCAGGTCGATCGCGCCGAGGCCGCCGAGCCGCGCCGCGCCGCGCTCGAGCCGGTCGCCGATGAACAGGTTCTCGACGATCCAGCGCATTTCGGCGGCGTTCATGTTGTAGAATGACGACCACCAGCGCTCGAACGCCGCAAAGCGCGGGCCCTCCGTGTCGGCACTGGCGAAGACGTTGTAATATTTCATCCACCAGGTGTTGCCGGGGTTCATCTCCTCGAAGTTGAGGACGAGGTTCGCGCCGTCGAACTGGCCGTTGTTGAGATCGCACAGCATCAGCGTCGAGGCCGCGCCGCCGACGAGCCCTCCCTTGTAGCGCAGCGGATTCTCGCCGCGCCGCCCGCCCCAGTAGCTGAGCGGCGCCCCGTTCAGCACGATCGGCCCGGTGACGTAGGGGTTCGCCGCGGCGACGAGGGCCGCGGCCCAGCCGCCCTGGCAGTTGCCGAGCACCGCGGGGTTCGGCGCATGCGGATGGCGGGCGGCCACCTCGCGCACGAAGGCGCCTTCGGCGGCGCACACGTCCGCGAGCGTCTGGCCGGGCTCGGGGTCAGGAAAGAAAATGACGAAATAGACGGCGTGGCCATGGGCGAGCGCGACGCCGACCTCGCTGTCGAACTTGAAGCCGCCGATGCCGGGACCGTGGCCGGCGCGCGGATCGATGATCATGAACGGCCGATGGTCGGGATCGACCGGCGCGCCGTCGGGGGGAATGATGCGCACGAGGGCGTAGTTGACCGCCCGCTCCATCTTGCGCCCGTCGATCAGCGTCTCGTAGTCATAGACGAGGACCGGGCGGCGCTCGCCCTCCATCTGCGCGTTGAAGGCGTCGCCGACCTCGCGCATGATGTCGAGGAACAGGACGCCGCGCTGCGCCGCGTCGACCGCGTAGGCGTAAAGGTCGCGCGCGAGGCGCTCGGGCGCGCGCCGCTTCGACCAGACCTCGCGCAGCCTCGCCTGAAGGTTCTTGGCGACGGCGTTCTGCTCGGCGCCGATGCGGCGCGCGTAGCCGGTGCGCAGATCGTGGAGCGAGCGAGACAGCGCCGCCGCCTCGTCGAGGCCGCGGCTGAGGCGCTCTCCCTGGCGAGCCCATAGCGGCGCGGCGGGCGCGAGGCTGGTGAGAGGCTTGTTCATGTCGCTCGTCCTTCGTGGCTCGGTTCGGGCGGCCTCCCGCGAGGGCGCGGGCGTCAGGCGATGATGTTGAGGCCGGCGTCGACGTAGATCGTGTCGCCGGTCATGCCGGAGGCGGCCTCGCTGACGAGGAAGGCGACGACGCGCCCGACCTCGGCGATGTCGACGAGCCGGCGGCTCGGCGCGCGCTCTACCGCCTGCTCGATCAGCTCGTCGAAGGCGGCGATGCCGCTCGCCGCCCGCGTCTTGAGCGGGCCGGGCGACACGGCGAAGACGCGCACGCCCTTGGCCGCGAGCTCGGCCGCGGCGTAGCGCACGCTCGCCTCCAGCGCCGCCTTGACCGGCCCCATCACGTTGTAATTGTTCACGACCTTGTCGGCGCCGTAGTAGCTCATCGTCAGCAGCGCGCCGCCCTCGTCCATCAGCGGCTCGGCGAGCCGGGCCATGGCCAGGAACGAGTGGCAGGACACCGCCATGGCCTGCATGAAGCCCTCGCGCGAGCAGTCGATCACTCTTCCGTGAAGATCGTCGCGCGGCGCGTAGGCGATCGAATGGATGACGAAGTCGAGCCGGCCCCATGTCCGCCGGACCGCCTCGAACACGGCCTCCATCTCGCCCGGCTTCTCGACGTCGAGCGGCAGGATCAGCTCGGCTCCCAGCTCTTCCGCCAGGGGACGCACGAAGCGCTCGGCCTTTTCGTTGAGATAGGTGATCGCGAGATCCGCGCCGAGCGCGCGCAGGCTCGCGGCGCAGCCGTAGGCGATGCTGTCGGCGTTGGCGACGCCGACGACGAGGCCCTTGCGCCCGCGCAGCATGTCGCCGACGCGCGTCTCCGGCGCCCAGGCCAGCGGAAAGGAGTCGCGATCGAAGGCGGACGTCATGAAAGTCTCCGGCGAAGGGCCCGTGATATGGCGATGCGACGTCTTATCCGCGCGCTGCGACGGAAAGGCGACGTTCGCATCCGCCAAAAATTTATCGCATGTCTTTATTGCAATGCAATAAAGACGGATTCGCGGCCCGACCGGAAATCATGAACCCCAAGCGGCGACGGAGCGTTGACGAGATGCGGCGCAAGCGCCGCCGCTTCGGAGCCCTTCGACCCATGCTCACCACCGGACGTCAACTCGCCGCAGCCCGCGCGCTGCTCGGCCTCGACCTCGCCGCCCTCTCGCGCTCGAGCGCGCTGGACGAGAACGTCCTCAAGGCCATGGAGGACGCCGGCGAGCGGATCGCCGCCCCGCGCGAGCAGGTCGCCGCCGTCGAAGCCGCGCTCGAGAAGGCCGGCGTCGAGCTTCTGGGCGACGGACGCCCGGGCGTGCGGCTGCGCGAGCCCTACGACGGCGCCGACGCGATCGAGGTCGAGGACCTGACGGCGGGCAACGACGGCGGCGCCGGCTAGGACCGGGCGCGCGCGGTCATTGCCCGCGGAGCGGCTCGCCATTATCCTGATCATCCAATAGTCGCGCGGCGACCCGGCGCGCCTTCAGGAAAGGATTGGAATGGCGAGATATGAAAAGGGCCACAAGGCCGAAACGCATGGCCGCATCGTCGACATCGCCGCCCAGCGCTTTCGCGCGGAAGGCGTGGACGCGGTCGGCGTCGCCTCCCTGATGAGCGACGCCGGCCTCACCCACGGCGGCTTCTACGCGCATTTCGCGTCCAAGGAGGCGCTGGTCAAGGAGGCCGTCCTCGCGGCGCTCGCGTCTTCGCCCGCCTATGGCGAGGACGCCGACGCCCCGCTCGACCTGCCCGCCTTCATCGACCATTATCTGTCGCCCGCCCACCGCGACAAGCCGGGGCAAGGCTGCGCCGTCGCAGCGCTCGCCGCCGAGCTGCCCCGCCGCATGCGGGCGACGCGGACGGCCTTCGCCAAGGAGCTGAACCGCCTGATGGCGCGGATCGCCTCCGCCCTGCCCGACAAAGACGCGCCGGAGGAGCGGCTCGCGCTCGCCTACCGGCTTTACGGCGATATGTCCGGCGCCCTGCAGCTCGCCCGCGTGGCGGTCGACAAGACGCTTTCCGAACGCATCCTGAAGCAGGCCCGCGAAGCCGCCCGCGTGCTCGCCGGCTGTCCCGCGCAGGCCGAGAGGCCGCAGAAAACGCCGGCGTCCCGGAGCCGGACCCCGCGCCAGCCCGCCAAAAAGCCGCGCGCGGCGCGCGGCTGAGCGCGCCAGAGACATGACGAGCGTCATTCCGGCGCAGGCCGCGTCATACTGGATCGACGGCGAGCTTTGCGCGTCGCCGCGCGTTCCGTTCGACCTTTCCGACCGCGGGCTGACGCTTGGCGACGGCGCGTTCGACACCGCCTTCGTCCTCGACGGCCGCGTCTTCCGGCGCGAAGCTCATCTCGGGCGCCTGCTCGGCGCGCTCGAGACGCTCGGGATCGAGGGCGCTGGCGAGCGCGCGCGCCGCTGCATGGACGATCTTGCGCCGCATGGCGCGCGTCATGTGCTGCGCGTCGCCGTCACGCGCGGCCCCGGCCTGCGCGGCCTGCTTCCGGCGGGGCCGGCGGCGCCGACCGTTTTCGGCGCGCTGACGCCCTTCCCGGCGGACTCTTTCGGCCCACGCCTGCGGCTCGACGTCGCCGCGATCCGGCGCAACGAGAGCTCTCCCCTCTCGCGCCTCAAGACGCCCGCCTATCTCGACGCGGCGCTCGCCCTGCGCGAGGCGGCGCGGCGCGGCTGCAACGAGGCGCTTTTTCTGAACGGAGCGGGACGCGTCGCCTGCGCCAGCATCGGCAACGTCTTCGCGCTTTTCGGCGCGCGGCTCGCGACGCCGCCGACCGGCGACGGCGCGCTGCCCGGAATCATCCGCGGCTTCCTGCTCGAAGAGGCCGGCGCGCTCGGCCTTGAGGCGCAAGAGCGCCCGCTCACGCTCGAGGAGCTTCGCGCCGCCGACGCCGCGTTCATGACGAACAGCCTGCGCCTGATCGCGCCGATCGATTCGATCGGCGGACATGAGCTCGCGACGCGCGGCGCGGGCGTCGTGAGCGCGCTGCAGGACCTGCTGCGGCGGGCGATCATCGAGGAGTGCGGCGCGTCGCCCTGAGCCGTCGCCATCGGCCGACGCGCCGGGCTTCGCGCTTCGGGCGAGCTTCCGGCGAGAAACCCGCGCAAGGCGGTGGGAAACTCGCACGCCCGGCGCCAACATTGCGGCCGACTTCATAATCCGCGGAGCCGGACCCTGACGATCCGCACGCTCGACGACGTCCCACGCTTCGCCCGCGCCGCCTCCGGCGCATTGGCGGCGCGCGCGGCGTCGGCGCTCGCCGCTCTCGGGCGCGCTGGCTTCGATCTCGTCTATCCGCCGTCCTGCCTCGCCTGCCGGGCGGCGACGTCGAGCCATGGCGCGCTCTGTCCATCCTGCTGGACGCGGATGCGCTTCATCGAGCGGCCGATCTGCGAGCGGCTCGGCGCGCCGCTGCCCGTCGATCTCGGCGGCGAAGGGCTCCTGTCGCCGGAGGCGGTCGCCAATCCGCCCGTGTTCGCGCGCGCGCGGGCGGCCGCGCTATATGACGACGGACCGGCGCGCATTCTCGCGCATCGGCTCAAATATTACGACCGGCTGGAGATCGCGCGGCCGCTCGGCGCCTGGATGGCGCGGGCGGGGGCCGACATTCTCGCCGACGCCGATTTCCTCGTCCCCATCCCGCTGCATCCGCTGCGTCTCTTCACGCGGCGCTACAATCAGGCGCAGGCGCTGGCGCTGGCGGCCTCGGAGCGATGCGGCGTTCCGGTCGACCCTTTCTGCCTCGTCCGCGTCAAGGCGACGAAGCCGCAGGTGCGGCTCACCCGCACGCAACGCGCGCTCAATCTTCAGGGCGCGTTCAAGGTCGAGCCGAGGGCGGCGGCGCGGGTCGAGGGCGCGGCGATCGTGCTCGTCGACGACGTGATGACCTCTGGGGCGACCGCCAACGCCGCCGCCCGCGCGCTGTTGCGGGCGAAGGCGCGGCGCGTCGACGTGCTGACCTTCGCGCGCGTCGCCTGAGCGGGCTCAGGCCGCCTCGGCCTCAAGGCCCGGCGAAACCTTGAAGCCGGCGACCGTCTTGGCCTTGATCTCGTCGACCGAGACGCCCGGCGCGAGCCGCGCCAGCGTCATGCCCGAGCCGCCCTCCTTGTCGATGTCGAAGACGGCGAGGTCGGTGATGACGCGGTCGACGACGGCCGAGCCGGTCAGCGGCAGCGTGCATTCATGCAAGAGCTTCGACTGGCCCTTGGCGACGTGCTCCATGACCACGACGACGCGCTTGACGCCGGCGACGAGGTCCATCGCGCCGCCCATGCCCTTGACCATCTTGCCGGGGATCATCCAGTTGGCGAGGTCGCCTTTCTCGGTGACCTCCATGGCGCCGAGGATGGCGAGGTCGATGTGGCCGCCGCGGATCATGCCGAAGCTGTCGGCCGAGGAGAAGAAGCTCGTCGTCGGCAGCTCGGTGATGGTCTGCTTGCCGGCGTTGATGAGGTCGGCGTCCTCGTCGCCCTCATAGGGGAACGGCCCCATGCCGAGCATGCCGTTCTCGCTCTGCAGCTGCACCTTCATGCCGGGCGGGATGAAATTGGCGACGAGCGTCGGAATGCCGATGCCGAGGTTGACGTAATAGCCGTCGCGCAGCTCACGGGCCGCTTCGGCCGCCATCTCGTCCCGGGTCCAGGCCATCAGACTTCGCTCCTTGATCTGTTCAGGCGGCGCGCGGACGCGTGGTCCGCTTCTCGATCATCTTCTCGACGTTGGGCGTGTGCACGATCCGCTGCACGAAGATGCCGGGCGTGTGGATCTCGTCCGGGTCGATCTCGCCCGCCGGCACGAGATGCTCGACCTGGACCACCGTGACCTTGCCGGCGGTCGCCATCATCGGATTGAAGTTGCGCGCCGTCTTGCGATAGACGAGATTGCCTTCCGTGTCGCCCTTCCAGGCGTGGACGAGCGAGACGTCGGCGACGATGCCGCGCTCCATGACGTAAGCGTGGCCGTCGAACTCGCGCGTCTCCTTGCCTTCCGCGATCAGCGTGCCGACGCCGGTGCGCGTGAAGAAGGCGGGAATCCCGGCGCCGCCGGCGCGGATGCGCTCGGCGAGCGTGCCCTGCGGATTGAACTCGAGCTCGAGCTCGCCGGAGAGATAAAGCTTCTCGAACAGCTTGTTCTCGCCGACATAGGACGAGACCATCTTCCTGATCTGCCGCGTCTCGAGGAGGAGGCCAAGCCCCGCGCCGTCGACGCCGGCGTTGTTGGAGACGACGGTGAGGTCCTTGACGCCCGAGTCGCGCAGCGCCTTGATGAGCTCGCCCGGGATGCCGCACAGGCCGAAGCCGCCGCAGCACAAGGTCATGCCGTCGTTGAGGACGCCGGCGAGCGCGGTGTGGGCGTCGGGGAAAACCTTGTTCATGCGGGCGGAAGCCTCCTGCGTGCGCGCCCGCGGCGGGCGCAGGCCAGTGCGGCGCGGCCCTTTTGACGCAGCCGCGGCGCCACTATAATCAAGCCCGGAAAATGATCCAGCGGCTTTTCGCGCTGCGGCGAAAACGGCCGACGGTCAACGCAGGCCAGGCGTGACGGCTGATCCCCTCTTCGACCGCGCCCTCGCGCGACGCAACCTCGCCCGCGCCCTGCGCGCCGGCGCGCAGGATTTTCTGCTGCGCCTCGCCGTCGAGGGGATTTGCGACCGGCTCGCCCTGGTCAACCGCGGCTTTTCCGCCGGTCTCGACCTCGGCACGCCGACGCCCGCGCTCGCCGAGGCGCTGAAGCCCCGCATCCTCGCGCGCATGGCGCCGACGCCGGAGACGGCGGGCGGCGCTCCGCTCAATCTCGTCGGCGGGGAGGAGGCGCAGCCCTTCGCGCCCGAGCGTTTCGACCTCGTCGTCAGCGCCCTCGCGCTGCAGGGCGTCAACGACCTGCCCGGCGCGATGATCCAGGCGCGGCGGGCGCTGAAGCCCGACGGGCTGTTCCTCGCCTGCCTCGTCGGCGGGCGCAGCCTGCACGAATTGCGCGCCGCCCTCGCCGGCGCCGAGGCGGAGCTTTACGGCGGCGCGAGCCCGCGCGTTGCGCCCTTCGCCGACGTGCGCGACATGGGCGCCCTGCTGCAGCGCGCCGGCTTCGCCCTGCCCGTCGCCGACGCCGAGGCGACGCTCGTGCGCTACGGCGATTTTTTCGCGCTGCTCGCCGACCTGAGGGCGATGGGCGCGGCTAACGCCCTTTTCGCGCGCGCGCGCAAGCCGGCCTCGCGCGCCCTGTTTTTGCGCGCGGCGGAAATTTACGCTGAAAAATTCGCCGATCCGGACGGGCGCCTGCGCGCCACTTTCGAGCTGATCTATGCGTCCGGCTGGGCGCCGCACGAGAGCCAGCAAAAGCCGCTGCGGCCGGGCTCGGCGCGGATGCGGCTCGCCGACGCGCTGCGCGGCGCATCGGCCGGCGAAGAGCCGGAGCCGTGACGGCGCGCGCCGCCGCGGGCCTCGTCGTCGCGCTGCTTTCGGCGGGCGGCGCGCGAGCCGACGACTCGATGGCGGAGCTTTCGCTCGACGGAAAGCCGGCCGCGCTCGATTTCGTCGAGCAAGCGGTCTTCAGAGGCGAGGACGTCACGGCCCGCCTCGCGGCGCTCGGGATTCCGCTGAACCGCTTCGCCGAGGGCTTCGACGCGGCGCTCGCGCGGCTGCCGAAGGCGCAAAGGGACAAGCTCGTCGCCGACGGGCTCCTTCTCGACCGGTCGGCGGGCGTCGGGGAATCGGCTACGCGCTGAAGACCGGCGCGAACTGGATGGGGCCGATCGGCGACTTCCGCCTCGCCGTCGACAAGGGAAAGGCCGATTCGCTCGTCAGCTTCTGCGCCGAGGGCGTGAGGAAAATCTCGCCGACGCAGTTCGAGGTCCGCCGCAAGGACTACACGCCCGACGCCGGCCTCGACATTCTGATCCTCGACTGGGCGGAGCGCTGAGGCGCCGCGCGGCCTATTGCGCGATCTCCCAGACGACCTCGACCTCGACGGAGAGCCGCTCGACGCCGGGCTCGAGCGGGATCGCCGCTGCGGCCTCGTCCGCCTTGGCCATACGCGCCATGGCCATCGGCGCTGGACGCGGGGCCCCGCCCGGCGCGATGGACAGCACGCGGCCGAGCTTCAGGCCGAGCCCGTCGACATAGGCCTGCGCCTTGCGGCGGGCGTCGCGCATCGCCTCGCCGCGCAGCGCGTCGAGCCGCGTCTCCCTCTGATCGACGTCGAACTTGACGCCCGAGAACTCGTTGGCGCCCTTGGCGATCCAGCGCTGCGCCAGCTCGCCCGCCTGCTCGACATGGCGAAGCCGCACGCGGATCTCGTTGCGCGCCTCATAGCCGCGCAGCTTGCGCCCGGCGCGCCGCCCCTGCGGGTCGATCGTCTCGTCATAGACCGGGCTGAGCGAGAGCCCGAGCGTGCGGACGTCGCGCGGCTCGACGCCGGCGGCCTTGACGTCGGCCATCACCGCCTGCGTCGCCGCCGCGTTCTCGGCGGACGCCTCGGCCGGCGTCTTCTTCTCGGAGACGACGGCGAAGGTCAGGATGGCGAGGTCGGGAACGACCTCGGCGCCCGCCTCGCCCGTGACGGCGATCGAGGGAACCGCGTCGCGCAGGGGAATGAACGATTGCGCCATGGCGGGCGCGGCGGCGCCGGCGAGCGCGAGGGCGAGAAAGGCCGCGTGAAGGTTCGAAAGCGTCATCGGGCTGGCCTCGGGGAGCGGGACGAAGGAAAGCGGCGGCGCGGACGCCGCGCCGATGGAGAAAGCCGCGTCGGCGTGGTAAGAGGAAAAGATGACCGAATTGGAACCTGTTCAGGCGGACGGCGGCCTCGCCTCGTCCGCCGCGCCTCTTCGCGCTGAAAAGCCCTCGCTCGCCGGAGCGACGCGCGAGGGCGTCGGCGCCGCGCTCGCCGACATCGGAACGCCGCAGCGCGAGATCCGCATGCGGTCGGCGCAGCTCTGGCACTGGATCTATCATCGCGGCGCCTCGTCCTTCGACGAGATGCTCAACGTCGGCAAGGGGCTGCGCGGCGCGCTCAAGGAGCGTTTTTCGCTCGCGCGGCCCGAGGTCGTCTCGGAGCAGATCTCCCGCGACGGCACGCGCAAATGGCTGATCCGCCTCGCTCCGGTCGACGGGCGCGACCGCGGCGCCGAGATCGAATGCGTCTACATCCCGGAGGCCGACCGCGGCACGCTCTGCGTGTCGAGCCAGGTCGGCTGCACGCTCACCTGCTCCTTCTGCCACACCGGCACGCAGAAATTCGTGCGCAACCTGACGACGGCGGAGATCGTCGGCCAGCTTCTCGTCGCGCGCGAACGGCTCGGCGATTTTCCCGGCCGCGCGCCGCCTGCGGACGGCGTGGTCCCCGGCGAAGGCGCGCGCTTCATCTCCAACGTCGTGTTCATGGGGATGGGCGAGCCACTCTACAATCTCGGCCATGTCGCCGACGCGATCGGGGCGATGTCGGACGGCGAAGGGCTCTCCCTGTCGCGCCGGCGCATCACCGTCTCGACGGCCGGCGTCGTCCCGCGCCTGCCCGAGCTCGGCGAGCGCACCGGCGCGATGCTCGCCATCTCCCTCCACGCAGTGCGCGACGAGCTGCGCGACAGGCTCGTGCCGCTCAACCGGAAATATCCGATCGCCGACCTGCTCGCGGCGTGCCGCGCCTATCCGGGCGCCTCCAACGCCCGGCGCATCACCTTCGAATATGTGATGCTGAAGGGGGTCAACGACTCTCCCGCGGAGGCGCGCGAGCTGGTGCGGCTCCTGAAAGGCCTGCCGGCGAAGATCAACCTGATCCCCTTCAATCCCTGGCCCGGCTCGCCCTACGAATGCTCGGACGACGCTACGATCGGGCGGTTCTCGCAGATCGTCTTCGACGCCGGCTACGCCAGCCCCGTGCGCACGCCGCGCGGGCGCGACATCCTCGCCGCCTGCGGCCAGCTCAAGAGCGAGACCGAGAAGCTGCGGGCCCGCGCCCTGCTCGCCGCCGACTGAATCCGCGCCTCACTCGGCCCGCAGCGCCGCAGTCAGGAGCTGGGGCGCGTCGAGCGCCGAGACGAGGCGCATGTTGGACTGCGCGGTCGGGCGGCGCGTGAAGCGCTCCAGCGCCTCGCGCAGGACCTGCGCGACCTTGATCCCCATTCCGAACGGGAAGTCGGGATTCGTGCTGTGCCATGCGTTGGGAACGACGTAGTCGGCGTTGACGTCGGGCCGTGAATTGAGCGCGCCGAACCAGTCGAGCGCGCCCATCACGTCGATGACGTTCTGATAGGGCGGCGGCATGCCGATCATGGCGCCGATGGTGACGATGCGCGCCGTCGAGGCGAGCCGCGCCGTGCGCATGGGATTTTCGGCGGCGAGCGCGTAGAGCGCCTCCGACAGCACGAGATTGCCCTTCGAATGGCCGACGAGGAGATCGGCCGGGAAGCGTTCGTCCGCGAGGAGCGCGATGAGCGTCTCGGTGTCGCGGCTCGTGCGCGCGGGCTCGTTCTCGTCGGGCCGCTCCTCGCTGCGCGTGAAGCGCTTGGTCGCCTCGTCGAGCGGCTCGAAGAAATGACGGATGGAGTTGAGGGCGCCGAACCAGAAGAAGCCGCCGAGCGCCTCGGTCAGCGCGTCGGAGAGGCCATAGCCCGAGATCACCGCCGCGGCCGGCCGCCCGATGGCGTCCGCGACGTTGCGCGCGAAGCCCGCCGCGCCGAGCGCCGTGCCGCCGACGCCGGCGACCGTCAGCGCCCCGACGTCCTCGCCCGCCGCGAGGAAGTCCTCGGCGCTCAGGTGGAAACGGATCAGGCCCTCGCCGGTCGGCGGCGCGACGAGGATCGCGCCCTCGCGCGCGAGCCAGAAGGAGAGGTTGGGGATTTCGTCCACCGTGACGGCGTCGACGTCATAGAAGACCGCGTCGAGCGCGGCGTTGCGCCGCTGCAACGGGTCGAGAACCGCGGAGCGGAACGGATTGTCGACGAACTTCTCGGGCAGCGCCCCGAAGCGTCCGAGTTGGACGGCGCTCAGCGTCGCGAATGAACTCACCGCGAAAATCCTCCATACATATTTTTCACGATGCCTTAATCAGCCCGGCGAGAAAAGCTCGTCCGGCGCCGAAGCGGCGTCGAAGCGCCGCCGCTCGACCTCGTTCCTGCGCGGCATATGGCCGCGCCGGAGGAGGCTCCGCGGACGGAGCTTTCTCCTCAGGCGTCGGGCGGCGCTTCGACGCCGCTCCTCAAGGCGCCCGGCCTCGCCCGTAGCGCACTGCAATTCCTGCATCTTCTCTAGGGCGCGCGTCCCGCCCCGGCGCCCTCTTGCGGAGCGGCCAGCGCCCGCGTCGCGCCGAGACCGGCGACGAGCGCCAGCGCGGCCGAGATCGCCGCGTTCCAGACGGCGAGCGACAGGCCCAGCACATGCAGGGCCGGCGCGTCGCAGCGCACGACCTTGACGCTGCGCAACTGCGTCAGAAAATCCTCGACCGAGCCGGCGCCGTCGAGCTTGCCCGTGCAATCGGCCGGTCCCGGCCAGAAGCCCCATTCGACGCCGGCGTGATAGGCGCCGAAGAGGGCGCTGGCGGCGAACAGCGCGGCGAGGGCCGCGAGCAGCCAGCGCGCCGGACGCGGAAACCCAGAGCGCGCGAGGCCGAAAGCCGCGCCGGCGAGCGGAACGCCGACGTAATAGGGAATGCGCTGCTTGAGGCAGAGCTCGCAGGGCGCGTAGCCCATCGCCTCGAAAATCCACGCGCCGGCCAGCGTCAGCGCGGCGGCGGCGAAGACGAGCGCGCCGGCGCGGGCGGGGTCGAGACGGAGGGAAGGACGAAGGGCCTGCATCGCGCCCCTACACCGAGCGCCCGGCAATCCAGAAGCCAAGCACGACGATGGCGAGCAGGATCATGAGGAACCAGCCGAAATATTTGTCGAGCAGCGCCTTGATCGGCTCGCCGTAATATTTGAGCAGCACGGCGAGCGCGAAGAAGCGCGCGCCGCGGGTGATGAGGCAGAGCAGGACAAACAGCGGCAGATTGTAGAGGAGCAGGCCGCTGACGATGGTGACGAGCTTGAAGGGGATCGGCGTGAAGCCCTTGACGAGGATCAGCAGCCAGCCCCATTGGCCGTAGAGGACGCGCAGATCGTCGACGCGCGAGCCGTAATGGTAGAGGTCGATCAGCCACTTGCCGAGCGTCTCGTAGAGCAGCGCGCCGATGGCGTAGCCGAGCAGCGCGCCGAGCACGGAGCCGACGGTGCAGATCGCGGCGTAGGTCCAGGCGCGGGCCGGCCTCGCGATCGACATCGGCACCAGAATGGCGTCGGGCGGGATCGGGAAGAAGGAGCTTTCCGCGAAGGCGATGACGAAAAGCGCGGTCGGCGCGTGGCGGCTTTGCGCAAGCGAAAGCGTCCACTCATAGAGCTTCTTGAACATCGGTCGGCCGAAAAGCGCCGCGGCCTTCAGGCGTTCGCGAGAAAGGCGCGGCGAGCGGAGGATGCGCCCCTCTGAGGCGGCGCAGGTGTAGCCGCTTCGCCCGCGCGTTGTCCAGTCGCGGGGAATTGGCCTCGGCCTTGCCTTCTCCTTGGCCTTTTCGTCTATGCTGCGGCGCATGGACGCGAAAGAGGGCCCCATGCTGCGCGGCGGACGGACGCGGGAGGACGAGGCGAGCGGCCGAGGCCGGGGCTGCGCCGACGCCTTCGCGCGGCTCGAGCGCTTCAACGCCGCCCTGCTCGCCGCCGACAGCGCCACCGCGCTGCTCGAGCGCTGGTGCGGCGGCGCGGTGGCGGCGCGGCGCGCCTCCGGCGGGCTGAAAGCCGCCACGCGGGCGCAGCGGGCGCGGCTCGAGATTGGCGTCAATGAAGCGGTGCTCTACCGCGCCGTGACCCTCGCCAGCGCCGCGAACGCGCTGTGCGAGGCGCAGAACTGGTACGTTCCGCACCGGCTGGGCGCCGACGTCCTCGCCGTTCTCGACGCCAGCGACACGCCGTTCGGGCGCGCCATCGCCGGGCTGCGCCCGACGCGCGAGACGCTCGGCGTCGAATTCCTCATCGACCGGAAGCGTTTTCCAAGCGCGCCCGACGCGCCGGCGCTGCGCCACCGGGCTTTGGTGCGCGACGCCTCGGGCCGCCCCTTCGCGGAGGTCGACGAGGTCTATCTCTGCGCGATCCTCGCCTTCGAGCCTTAGCGCCGCGCGACGCCGACGCTCAGTCGAGGCTCGCGCAAAAACGCTGGATCTTCGCGCAGGCGTCCTCGAGCAGCGCCGTCGAGGTCGCATAGGAGATGCGGAAATTGGGGCCGAGGCCGAACGCCGAGCCCTGCACCACAGCGACGCCTTCCGCCTCGAGCAGCTCCGAGACGAAATCCTCGTCGGTGGCGATGGTCTTGCCCTGCGGGGTCTTCCGGCCGATCGCGTCGGCGCAGGACGGATAGACGTAGAAGGCGCCCTCCGGCGTCGGGCAGCGCAGATGCTTCGCCTGGTTGAGCATGGAGACGACGAGGTCGCGGCGTCCCTCGAAGACCTTGCGCCGCTCGCCGATGAAGTCCTGCGGGCCGTTGAGCGCCTCGACACAGGCCCATTGCGCGATCGAGCAGGCGCCCGAGGTCTGCTGGCCCTGCAGCGTCTCCATGGCCCGTATGAGCTCGGCCGGCCCGCCGGCGAAGCCGATGCGCCAGCCGGTCATGGCGTAGGATTTCGAGACGCCGTTCATGGTCAGCGTGCGGGAGGCGAGCTTCGGCTCGACCTGCGCCGGCGTGACGAAATCGAACTCGCCGTAGACGAGATGCTCGTAGATGTCGTCGGTCAGGACCCAGACATGCTCGTGGCGCAGAAGGACGTCGGTCAGCGCCTTCATCTCGTCGCGCGAATAGGCGGCGCCGGAGGGGTTCGAAGGAGAGTTGAGGAGAACCCATTTGGTCTTCGGCGTGATCGCGCGCTCGAGCGCGTCGGGACGCAGCTTGAAGCCGTCCTCAAGGCGCGTCTCGACGGCGACGGGCCGCCCGCCGGCGATGAGGACCATGTCCGGGTAGCTCACCCAATAGGGCGCGGGAATGATCACCTCGTCGCCCGGATTGACCGTGGCGAGGAAGGCGTTGAACAGGATGTGCTTGCCGCCCGTGCCGACGATGATCTGCGATAGCGCGTAGTCGAGCCCGTTCTCGCGGCGGAACTTCGCGGCGATCGCCTCGCGCAGCTGAGGAATTCCGGCGACCGGGGTGTATTTCGTATCGCCGCGGCGGATCGCGGCGATCGCCGCCTCCTTCACATTGTCGGGCGTGTCGAAATCCGGCTCGCCCACCGAGAGCGAGGTCACGTCGCGGCCCTGCGCCCTGAGGTCGCGCGCCTTCTGCGTGACCGCGATGGTCGCGGAGGGCTTCACGCGCCCGAGGGCGTCGGCGATGAACGGCATGGGTTCGGGCTCCGGCGGTTGTCGGCGGGAGCATTAAGCGCCAATCCCCGGCGAAACAATCCCACGACGCCCGGGCCGGCGCGCGGCGCCGGCTTCGACGCCGCCGCGCCTGTTTCCGTTAACCTATTAACCCTGAAACCTTTTCGCCGGACTCCACGTTGCCGCGTCAAACGCTTCTTTACCGGCTCCGCCCTATTTGAGCCGCAAATCGCGCCACGTGCGGCCTCGCACGCGCGTCGCAGGTTGGAAGCGGCATCTTGGCGCAGTGAGAACGGCGACAGGGCCGATGGAGGCTGGAGCGCGGCTATGTCTATCGCGAACTATTTCGACGACGGCCGCGACGCCGGCTTCGTGCGCAGCTACGATCTTCAGTCGGCGCGGCGACAGCTGCAGGTGTCGCTGACGCTGGTGGCGGTGATGACGCTCGCCGTGCTCGCGCTTGCGCTCATGACCGGATTCGGCGCGAAGACGTCCGGCGCGCAGCCGGCGACGGCGCGCGGCGTGGAGATTCGCGTCGCTCAATCGTGACTGGACAAAAATTCCAACTTTCATCAAACTGACAAATGAACTTCCTAAAGGCCCCCGGGAAGCTCGCTTCAAAGGCCGCGCTTCGCAAGAGGCGCGGCCTCGTCGTTAGCGGCGGCTCGACGTCGGCGCCGCCGCTTCAGCCGCCGAGCCCCAGCACGTCGCGCATCGAATAAAGGCCCGCCTTCCGGTCCCTGCCCCACAACGCGGCCTTGAGCGCGCCGCGCGCGAAAATGGCGCGGTCCTCCGCGACATGGGAGAGGCCAAGCCGCTCGCCGGCGCCGGCGAAAATGACGCTGTGCTCGCCGACCACCGTGCCGCCGCGCAGCGTCGCGAAGCCGATCGCCCCCTCGGGGCGGGGTCCGGTATGGCCGTCGCGCGCGCGCACCGCCTTTTCCGAAAGATCGACGTGCAGGCCCCTGGCGGCGGCCTCGCCGAGCAGCAGCGCCGTGCCTGACGGCGCGTCGACCTTGCGGCGATGATGCATCTCGACGATCTCGACGTCGAAGTCGGGGCCGAGCGCCCTCGCCGCCTGCTCGACCAGCGCCGCCATGACATTGACGCCAAGGCTCATGTTGCCCGAGCGGACGATCACGGCGTGCCGCGCGGCGGCGGAAAGGCGCTGCAAGTCGTCGGCGGAGAATCCCGTCGTGCCGATGACGTGGACGACGCGGGCCTGCGCCGCGAGCGCCGCGAGCTCGAGCGTGCCTTTGGGCGAGGTGAAGTCGAGGATCCCGTCGGTGTGAACCACCGCTTGCAACGGATCGTCGGTCACCGCGACGCCGAGCGCGCCAAGGCCTGCGAGGTCTCCCGCGTCCCGGCCGAGTTCCGGCGAGCCCGCCCGCGCGAGCGCGCCGACGAGGCTGACGCCCTTCGCCTCGGCGACGACGCGGATCAGGGCGCGGCCCATCCGGCCCGGCGCTCCGGCGACGACGAGGCGCATCTTGGTCATCGAACATCTCCTTCGCCGCGCCGGGCGATCTCGAGCGGCGCGCGACTTGTTAGGCCGGCCGGGCCGCCCCCGCAAGGCCGCGGTCCGCCGCGAAATTCGCCGCCGTCGGGAATAAAGGCGCGCCTCGCGCCGTCTTCGCTTCCTGAAAGGGGCGCGTCGCGCCCCGAAGCGGAGAAACGGCGATGCGGGACGGGAACAGGGGAACGGCGGGCGAGGGCGGCGTCGACCGGCGCGGCTTTCTCGAGTGCATGCGATGGGCCGGCGCCGGCCTCATATGGACGGCGGGCGGCGGCCTGCCGCGCGCGGCCCTCCTCGGCTCGGCGCTCGCCGAGCCCGCGCCGTTCTCCTTCGCGCAGATCAGCGACAGCCATATCGGCTTTTCGAAGCCCGCGAACCCCGACGCGCGCGCGACGCTCGTCGAGGCGATCGACAGGATCAGGGCGCTGCCGCAGGCGCCCGACTTCATGATCCACACCGGCGACGTGACGCATCTGTCGAAGGCGCAGGAGTTCGACGACGCGGAACAGATCATCAAGAGGGCCGGAATTCCCGTCTTCTATGTTCCGGGCGAGCATGACGTCATCGACGAGGACCGCGGAAAGCTGTTCCTCGCGCGCCACGGAGAGGGTTCGCAGGGCGCCGGCTGGCGCAGCTTCGACGCGCGGGGACTTCATTTCATCGGCCTCGTCAACGTCGTCGATCTGCAGGGCGGCGGGCTCGGCGCCCTGGGCCAGGAGCAGCTCGACTGGCTCGCGCGGGACGTCGCCGGCCTTTCGGCGTCGACGCCGATCGTGGTGTTCGCCCATATTCCGCTGTGGCTCATCTATCCGGACTGGGGCTGGGGCACGGCCGACGCGGCGCAGGCGCTCGCCCTGCTCGCCCGCTTCGGCTCGGTCACGGTGCTGAACGGCCATATCCATCAGATCATGCAGAAGGTCGAAGGCAAGGTCGCCTTCCATACGGCGCGCTCGACCGCCTTTCCGCAGCCGGCGCCGGGCGCCGCGCCCTCGCCCGGTCCGATGCTGGTTCCGGCCGGAGAGCTGCGCAAGTCGCTCGGCGTCGCGAGCGTGACCTTCAGGCGCTCGGACGAGGCGCTCGCCATCGTCGACACGCCGCTCGAAGGCTAGCCGCATGAGGGCCGTCATGACCTATCGCAACGACGGGACGCCGGCGCTCCGGCGCCTCATATGCGGCGGCGCGCTTCTCGCCTGCCTCTGCGCGGCCGGCGGCGCCGCAGCGCAGGAGGCGAGCGTGACGATCGACAATTTCTCCTTCAACCCGCAGGAGCTCGTCGTCGCGCCGGGCGACCGGGTGACATGGATAAATCACGACGACATCCCGCATACCGTCTTCGGCGCGGCCGAGGGGCTGCGCTCGGGCCCGCTCGACTCGGACGAGCGCTTCTCCTTCACGTTCGCCGCGGAAGGCGAGTATGCGTATATCTGCTCGCTTCATCCGCATATGGCGGGAAAGATCATTGTGAAAGGGCGCAGATGACCGCCTGCCTCGCCATGGACCGCGCTGGCGGCGCGGCGGCGCCCCGGCGGGCGGGCGGGCTCCAGGCGCTCGCCGCCGCCGGAGCGTTCATTCTGGCGCAGGCGGCCGCCGCCTTCGCGCGCGCGAGGCCCGAGGCCGGGCTGAAGGGCGCCGAGCGCGAGCGCTTCCGCCTGTTGGTGCTGCCGCATCTCGACGCGGCCTACACGCTCGCGCGCTATCTTTCGCGCGACCCCGACGCGGCGCAGGACATCACGCAGGAGGCGTTCCTGCGCGCCCTGCGCGGCTTCGCCGGCTTTCGCGGAGAGGCGGCGCGGCCCTGGCTGTTCGCCATCGTCCGCAATTGCTGCCATGACTGGCGCGCCCGCCGCGGCGCCGCGGCGCAGGCGGAGAACGACGGCGTCGAGGCCGTCGCCGACGAGGCGGACGACCCGGAGGAGAGCCTATTGCGCGCGGGCGTCTCCGACGGCGTGCGCCGCACGCTGTCGCGCCTGCCGGAGGCGTTCCGCGAGGTTCTCGTGCTGCGCGAGATCGAGGATCTGTCCTACCGCGAGATCGCCGAGGTCGTCGGCGCGCCGATCGGCACGGTGATGTCGCGCCTTTCGCGCGCGCGCCAGCTGTTCGGCGAGTTCTGGCGCGGCGAAGACGCCGACGTGGGAGAAGCCCCGTGAGCGCGCCGCAATCTCCCTGCCCCGGCCGGGAGGCCGCGCTGGAAGCCCTCCTCGACGGCGAGCTCGACGTCCAGCACGCGGTGGAGATCGAGCGCCATGTCGAAACCTGCCCGGGCTGCGCCGCCCATATCGAGGCGCGGCGCGCGCTCCGCGCGTTGATCGGCGCGCGCGCCCCCCGCTGGCGCGCGCCCGACGCGTTGCGCGCGAACGTCCTCGCCGCGATCGAGGGCGAGCGCGGACGCGGCGCGCGACCTGCGGCGCTTCTCGACCGGCTCGGACGCTGGAGCCTTCTCCCCTCGGCGGCCCTCCTCGCCGCCTCCCTGACGCTCGTCATCGGCCCGCTTCAGCGCGCGAGCCCGCTGCAAGGCGAGATCGTCGCAAGCCATGTCCGTTCGCTGCTCGCCGACCATCTCACCGACGTCGTTTCGTCCGACCGCCATACGGTCAAGCCGTGGTTCGCCGGCCGGATCGATTTTTCTCCCCCTGTCATAGACCTCGCCGCGCAGGGCTTTCCGCTGCGCGGCGGGCGGGTCGATTATCTCGACGGCCGCACCGTCGCCGCGCTCGTGTATGAACACGGCCGCCACGTCGTGAACGTGCTGGTCTGGCCGGCGGCGCCGGGCGCGGCGGACGCGCCGCCCGTCGAGACGACGCGCGAAGGCTTCAACCTGCTTGGCTGGACGCAGGGCGGCCTCACGTTCTGGGCGATCTCCGACGCCGCGCCGCAGGAGCTGCGCGCGCTCCAGCAGGCGTTTTCCGCCACGTCCCGGTAGAGTCGGAGCGCAATAAAATCTGCGCGGCGACCAGACGACGGGGAATAAAACATGGTCCATCTCGGTCTCTATCACAGTTTCGCAAGCAACTTGATGGGAGATGGAGAGAAGACAATGAACACAGCGATTGGATTGAGCCTCGGCCTCGCCCTTCTCGCCTCCGGCGCCGGCGTGGCGAAACCTCTCGACCCGGCGCATCGCGCGCATGCGCCGCGCGAATACTACGGCATCGTCAGGCAAGCGTCGCCGGAAGGCGTCTCGACGTCGCGGCTCGGCGCTCCCTCCGGCGGGACGATCGGCCGGGAGGACGCCGCGCGTCCCTTCGCGCCCGAAGGCCCCGACAATGTCTCCGATTGAACCGGCTCGCGCCGATCGTTCGTGAGCTGGAGCGCGTTCGCGATCCCGGACAGGTCGAGCGCGCTCCAGACCCATGTCGAGATCGGCGCGAACCGTTCCCGCTCCGGGCGCGCCATCAGGCGCCCGAAGCGGCGTTCCGCATGCGGTTTCTGAATTCAGTCCATGAAGAAGCGCAGCATCTCCCGCGAGGCGTCAGGTCCCGCGGGATCGGTGTAGGAGCCCTCGGGATAGCCGCCCGACCAGGCGTGGCCGAGGCCGGGCATCGACCAGTATTCGACCTGCGGCGCGCCGCTCGCGTCGGCGATGACGATGCGCTCGTAAGGCGCGCCGCCGGCGGTTAGCCCGCGTTCGACGGTTTCGCGCGCGCCCTCGATCCCGGCGCGGGCGACCGAGACGATCGTTTCGGCGTTCGCGGGATGCACCGTCCGGTCGGCCCCGCCCTGGAACACGATGGTGCGCACGTTCGCCTGCGGCGGCTCCGTCCCCTGAAGGGTCGCGCCGTGCTTCATCGCGGCGAGCGCGGAGGGAAAGTCCGTCGCCGCGCCGCAATGCAGGCCGGAATGGATCCCGACGGCCTTGTAGAGGTCGGGATAGGCGACGGCGAGGATCGCGGCCATGGCGCCGCCGGCCGACATGCCGGCGACGAAGACCTGCTCCACGTCGACCGGAAAATCCTCCATGATCTCGCGCGTGACGCCGGCGATGATCGCCGGCTCGCCCGACTCGCGGATCTGGTCCTTGGCCTTGAACCAGTTCCAGCAGCCCATGTGATTGGAGCTCGAGGACTGGCGCGGATAAGCGACGAGGAAGCCGCGCTCCTCGGCGAGCGCGTTCATGCCGGTGCCGAGCGCGAAATCGTCGGCGTCCTGCGTGCAGCCGTGCAGCATGACGACGAGCGGCATGGGCGCGCCGCGCGCCGCAGCGCTCGGAACGAACAGCTTGTAGCGCCTTGAGCCCGCCGCGCATGAGAAGGAGCGGTTGACGAAGCGCGCGCCCTGCGCGTCGGCGGGGGCCTCCGGCGCCGGCGCCTCGCCGAACAGCGTGGCGGAGACGCGCTCGCGCAGGACGTCGAGGGCGGCGTTGACGCCGAGCCCGGCGCCGACCGCGTCAAGCGTCGCGCCGAAGCTCGAGGCGAAGCCGCCGTCAGAGGCGGCCGGCGCGGCGGAGTCGATCGGCGGCGCGGCGGAGGCCGAAACGACCGTCGCCTGCGGTTCGAAAGGGCGCGCGGCCGGCGCCGACGCCTCGCGCGGAGCGGCGCCCAGCGCCTCCTGAATCACGCGGGTCGCTTCGTCGGGACGTTGGCTCGCGGTGAGCGCGACGGCCTTGCGCAGCGCGCCATCGAGTACGGTCTTCATTGCTCCGGTCCCTTTCGAAACTGCGGCCAGAAGCTGCCCTGAAATGTCGCCCATCTCAGCGCAGCCTGTCGGCGAGCGCGGCCTTGACCGCCTTGCCGGCCTGGAGCGTCCCAAGCACCGTCAGCGACTTGATGGTCGCGCAGGCGAGCTCGGCCGGGACGTCCGCGGCGATGATCGCGAGGCCGATGACGTTGACGCTGAGCATCTCGCCGGCGGCCTGAACTTTCTCCAGATCCTCCCTGCTGTAATGCCTCAGCCCGACCTCGAGGGTCTCGCGCACCATGGTCCGCCTGACCTCGTCCGCATGCTGCCTGATCTCGTTGCGGATCGCCGTGCGGATCAGGTCGGTCCGGTTGGAGTAGAAGCCCTCCCTGACGAGGAGGTCGATCTGGCCGAGATCCACATGCCCGAGATTGATGGTGATCTTTTCGCTGTCCGGGGTTCTGTCCCGTAGGCGCACGATCTCGGCTGTCATGGTCCCCTCCATCCATATGGATGGTATATGGATGGATTCTGCTTATTTTGCAACTGCGAAATGCAAACGCCGCCGTCCTCGCTCTGGTTCAGCCCACGCCGGCGGCGAATTCGTGACAAGCATGTCAATTTTGGCGCCGCCGGCGCAACATCTCGTGACGACGCCGCAAGCCGCGAGAGCACGGACGATGCTAGTGAGCTTTTGGTGAACGGAAGGTGAAGAAGCGCACCGCCGGAGGCGGCGCCGGCGGCGGACGCGAAAAAGCGGGACGGCGCAGCCGTCCCGCTTCGTCGGAAGCGACCTGAAATCAGAAGGGAAGCGGAGTCACCCGCCCGAAGGCGGCGTCCATTTCAGGATCGGCTTGCGCGCCGCCCGCGTCTCGTCGACGCGTCCGCGCGGCGCATGGCGCGGCGCCTGCGAAAAGCGCTCCACGTCGCCCTCGAGCGCGCTGAAGGCGAGGTCGCGCAACGTCGCGACGAAAAGGTCGAGCGAGGCCTTGCTCTCGGATTCGGTCGGCTCGACCAGCATCGCGCCATGGACGACGAGCGGGAAGTAGATCGTCATCGGGTGGTAGCCCTCGTCGATCATCGCCTTGGCGAAGTCGAGCGTCGAGACGCCGGTCCCCTTGAGCCACGCCTCGTCGAACAGGACCTCGTGCATGCAGATCTGGTCGCCGAACGGCTGCGACATCAGGTCCTTGAGGCTGGCGCGCAGATAGTTGGCGTTGAGCACGGCGTCCTCGGTCGCCTGCGCCATCCCGTCGGAGCCGTGCGAGATCATATAGGCGAAGGCGCGCACGAACATGCCCATCTGGCCATGGAACGCCGCCATGCGGCCGAACGACCGCGAGCCGGGCTCGACCTGCTCCACGAGGGCGATCCGCTCCCCGTCGCGGCGCACGAAGGGGATCGGCGCGAAGGGCGCGAGGCGGGCCGAGAACACCACCGGGCCCGCGCCCGGGCCGCCGCCGCCGTGCGGCGTCGAGAAGGTCTTGTGCAGGTTGATGTGCATGGCGTCGACGCCGAGGTCGCCGGGCCGGACTTTGCCGACGAGGGCGTTGAAATTGGCCCCGTCGCAATAGAAATAGGCTCCCGCCGCATGGACCGCCTCGGCGATCTCGACGACGTCGCGCTCGAACAGGCCGCAGGTGTTCGGGTTGGTCAGCATGAGCGCCGCGACGTCGGCGCCGAGCCGCGCCTTCAGCGCCGCGAGGTCGACGCGCCCGTCGGCGCCGCAGGGAACGACGCGGGCCTCGAAGCCGACGAGCGCGGCGCTCGCCGGATTGGTGCCGTGGGCGGAATCGGGCGCCAGCACGACGCGACGCGAGGCGGCTTCGCCGCGCGCCTCGATCGCCGCCTTGATCGCCATCATGCCGCAGGCCTCGCCATGCGCGCCGGCGCGCGGCGACAGCGCCGCCGCCGCCATGCCGGTCATCTCCATGAGCCAATGGGCGAGCTCGTCCATCAGTTCGAGCGCGCCGCGCACGGTCGAGGCCGGCTGCAGCGGATGGACGTCGCAAAAGCCCGGCAGCCGCGCCGCCGCCTCGTTGAAGCGGGGATTGTGCTTCATCGTGCAGGAGCCGAGCGGATAGAGATTGGCGTCGATCGAATAGTTCTTCTGCGACAGCCGCACGTAATGGCGCACCGCCTCCGGCTCGCTGAGGCCCGGCAGGCCGATCGGGTCCGCGCGCTCGAGGCCGCCGAGGCGGTCGTCGAAGGGCGCCGGCTCGTCGAGGTCGACGCCGGTCGTCTCCGGGCGGCCGATCTCGAAGATCAGCGGCTCCTCGAAGCTGAGGCCGCGGGCGCCGGAGAAACCGCGCGCGGCGGCGAAATCATCGGCGAATTCGTTGCGCGCGAGGGGCAGGCGTTCGGGCTTGTTCATGTCAGGCGATCTCCCTCAGAGCGTTCGCGAAGGCGGCGCGGTCCTCGTCCGTGTTGACCTCGCTCGAGGCGACGAGCAGCAGATCGTCGAGATCCTCGCCCGGCCATAGCCGCGAGACGGGGACGCCGGCAAGCACGCCCTTCTGGGCGAGATGCTCGACGATCTCCGCCGCGGGACCCGGCACGCGCACCGTGAATTCGTTGAAGAAGGTCCTGTTGAGCACCTCGACGCCGAAGATTCCCGAAAAGCGCTCGGCGAGGTCGACGGCGTTGGCGTGGTTGATGCGGGCGAGCCGGCGCAGCCCGGCCTCGCCGAGCAGGGTCAGGTGGATCGAGAAGGCGAGGCTGCACAGGCCGGCGTTGGTGCAGATGCTCGAGGTCGCCTTCTCGCGCCTGATGTGCTGCTCGCGCGTCGACAGCGTCAGCGCGAAGGCCCGCCGCCCCTCGACGTCCACCGTCTCCCCGGCGAGGCGGCCGGGCGTTTGCCGCACATATTTCGAGCGCGTCGCGAACAGCCCGACATAGGGGCCGCCGAAATTGAGCCCGACGCCGAGCGACTGGCCCTCGCCGGCGACGATGTCGGCGCCCATTTCGCCGGGCGCCTTGACGAGCCCGAGCGAGACGGCCTCGGCGACGACGGCGACGAGCAGCGCGCCCCTGGCGTGGGCCGCGGCGGCGATGGGGGAAAGATCGCGCAGATTGCCGAAGGCGTCCGGGTTCTGCACGACGACGCAGGAGGTCTCCTCGTCGATCGCGCCGGCGAGGTCTTCGGTCGCGAAGACGTCGACGGGAAGGCTCGCGGCCTCGGCGCCGCTCATCGCGCAGAGCGTGCGCACGGACGCGGCGTAATGGGGATGCAGCGCGCCCGAAAGCAGCGCCTTGCGCCGTCCGGTGATCCGATGCGCCATCAGCACGGCTTCGACGCAGGCCGTCGAGCCGTCGTACATCGAGGCGTTGGCGACGTCCATGGCGGTCAGCGCCGCGACCTGGCTCTGGAACTCGAAGCTCGCCTGCAGCGTGCCCTGCGAAATCTCCGGCTGGTAGGGCGTGTAGCTCGTCAGGAACTCCGAGCGCTGGATCAGATGGTCGACGCTCGCCGGAATGTGATGCTTGTAGGCGCCGGCGCCGACGAAGAACGGGACGGCGGACGCCGGCAGGTTGCGGCCGGCCATGTCGGCGAGGAGCCGCTGCGCCTCCATCTCGCCGCGCCGCTTCGGCAGGTCGAGCAGGCGCGTCAGGCGCTTGTCTTCGGGGATTTCATGAAACAGCTCCTCGATCGAGGAGACGCCGACGCGCGCCAGCATGTCGGCGCGGTCTTCGGACGTGTGGGGCAGATAGCGCATGGAGTTCCGATCAAGTTGCGGTTGATCTTTGGCGGCCGCGCGGTCGAATGGTCAGTCGAGCGTCTTCACGAAGGCCGCATAGGCGTCCTCGTCCATCAGGGCGTCGATCTGCGACGGGTCCGACAGGCGCAGCTTCAGGAACCAGCCGGCGCCGGCCGGATCCTCGTTGACGAGCGCCGGCGTCTCCTCGAGCGCCGCGTTGACCTCGATCACCTCGCCGGAGGCCGGGGCGTTGACGCCGCTCGCCGCCTTGACGCTCTCGACGACGGCGGCCTCGGCCCCCTTCTCGACCCTGGCGCCGATTTTCGGCAGCTCGACGAAGACGACGTCGCCGAGCTGCGACTGGGCGTAGTCGGTGATCCCGACGACCGCCGCGCCGTCCTCGGCGAGGCGGACATATTCATGATCGCGGGTGAAGCGCAGGCCTGGCATCAGACTTCCCTGACATAGCGGTGAGGAACGAAAGGAAGGGCGACGAGGCTCGCGTCGAGCCTGCGTCCGCGCGCGAGAAGGGCGACGCGCGCGCCGACGCGCGCCTCCCCCGTCTCGACATAGCCCATGGCGATCGGGCGCGAGAGGCTCGGCGCATAGCCGCCCGAGGTGAGGACGCCGATGGCGCGCCCGTCCGGCGCCTCGACCGCCGCGCCCTCGCGCGCGGGCTGACGTCCCTCGACGAGGAAGCCGACGCGCTTGCGCGACGGGCCCTCGCTCAAGGCCCTGGCGACGCGCGAAAAACCCGGGAAGCCGCCCTCGGCGCGCCGGCGCCGGGAGATCGACCAGGCGAGGCCAGCCTCGACGGGATCGGTCGAGGCGTCAATGTCGTGGCCGCACAGCGGCAGGCCCGCCTCGAGCCGCAGCGAATCGCGCGCCCCGAGCCCGATCGGGCGCACGCGCGGGTCGGCGAGCAGAGCGCGCGCGAACGCCTCCGCGAAATCGGCGGGCAGGGAAATCTCGAAGCCGTCCTCGCCGGTGTAGCCCGAGCGCGAGACGAAGAGCCGGCGCCCGCCCGCCTCGAAATCGCCGCCCGTCATGAAGGCGAGCTTCTCGACGCCGGGCAGATGGGCGCGCAGCGCGTCGGCCGCCTGCGGCCCCTGCAGCGCGAGAAGGGCGCGATCCTTGAGCGGGGTCAGCGCGAGGGCGGGCAGCGCGGCGCGTATATGGGCGAAATCGACGCGCTTGCCGGCGGCGTTGACGACGAGCAGCAGGCGCTGCGCGCCGCCTGCGTCGGGCAGGCGCGTCGCCATCAGATCGTCGAGGATTCCGCCCGCCTCGTCGAGGAGCTGGGTGTAGCGCATGCGGCCCGGCGCGAGGCTGCGGAGGTCGCCGGGAACGAGACGCTCGAAGGCTTCGAGCGCGCCTTCGCCCTCGAGCAGGGCCTGCCCCATGTGCGAGACGTCGAACAGGCCGGCGCCGGCCCGCGCGTGCAGATGCTCGGCGATGACGCCGTCCGGATACTGGACGGGCATCTCATAGCCGGCGAAGGCGACGAGGCGCGCGCCGAGGGAAAGATGGAGATCGAAAAGGGGAGTGCGCGCGAGCGCGCCGGCGTGCTCGACAGTCATGCGACCTCGACGAAGCAAAAACGGGACGCGCGGTCGCCCGCGCGATGTTTCTGCCCCCTCTGTCCTTTGACCTGAGAGCGTTCCCTCGACGCCTTGGCGCCATCCCGCAGGATGACGCCCGAAGCTGCGGCGAGGCTGCCTCCTTCGGTGGAGCCTTCCGGGGAAGACCCGCTTTCCAGAGCGTCACCTCCCAGCGGTCCTGGGGCCTGAGCGATTCCGGGGGCGGTTGCGCCTTCGGCGCCGGCGACATGCGCCGGACTCTTCCGCTAGGAGGAAATGACAGGATTTATATTGAGGCCGCGCGCCCCGTTGTCAACGCCGGCCGCGCCGTCCCCGACTTAAGACGTAGGCGGTCCGCGTCTGCGCGGACGTCGACGTCTCCTGGTCAGCGCTTCTTGCGCGGCGCCGCGCCGGCCGCCTTCGCGCCCGCCTCGTCGAGACCGACCTTGATCGTGTAGTCGTCCTCGGCGTGGTCCTGGGTGTAGGGCGCGAGCAGCGGGTCCGTCACCACCGAGAATTCGGCCTCCGCCTCGCCGGCGGGAATCGTCGCCGTGGCGTGAAACAGCTTGCTGACGATGACGTCGTTGTCGCGGTTGTTGACCACGGCGACGCGCACGGGAACGGAGAAGGAGCCGGGCTGGCCCGCGGGGCCGAGCAGCACATGGCCGGCGACGCCGACCTTGAAGGCGATCTCGTCGCCCTGCATCGCGCATTCGCGCACGGCGTCGGTGATGGCGATCTGGCTGCGCAGGTTCTGGTTGGTCTGCGGGGTTCCGGCGTAGGACTGGATCGCCGCCGTGCCGTCGAGCACGATGATCTCCGGGCAGAACAGCTTGCGTCCGCCCGATTCGCGCGCCTTGCCTTCGGCCTTCTCCTTCTCGGTGTGGTAGGTGAAGAACTCCTTCCAGTCGAAGGAGTGGAACCCGTCCAGCCAGCCTTGCGCGTGAAGCTGCGACGCGCCGGCGAGGAGGCTGGCGAGCACGAGCGCGGCGGCTGGAAAGCGCGCCGCGCGCCGCGCGGCCGGCGCCGATTTCATGCACAGCTGCATCTTCGCGTTTCCTCGTTTCGTGTTTCCGGCTTCACATCCTTGCGCGCCGCGGCGAAAGCCTGGCGCGCAGATCAAAGCGGCGGATTTCAAACGAAAACCCGGCGCTTTTTCGGCGCCGGGCGTCGGATTCGAGCGCCGCCGCGCGGCGGGCGCGGCCTCAGATGCGCGCCGAAGGCTCGCTTGCGGCGGGAAGGGCGACTGATTTCGGAGTCCGCGTCCAGGTGTCCTCGCCGCCGAAGACGGTCTTCAGGATCGAGGGCGCGTTGGACAGGCTCACGAAGATCATGAGCGGGGTGAGCGAGGCGAGCGTCGCGAGATAGCGCGAGGCGGAGCCGCGGCGCAGCACGAGATAGGGGGTCAGCGTCATGCCCACCGCCACCACGGCGATGAGGGCGGCGATCATGCCGATCACCGGCGCGTAGGCGGCGGCGTCGCCCTGGCGCAGCAGGATGCTGGCGGACATCGAGCCGATGGCGACGGCGGCGCAGGGGTAGAAGGTCTGCACCAGAATGAGCGGCATGGCGGAAATCTTGCGGCGCAGCGGCCAGTCCGACTCCCAGACCTGCTTCATGAGCTTGCGCGCCACCTGCACGAAGCCGTTCGACCAGCGCCGCTGCTGCACCCGCCAGTGGCGGACCTGGTCAGGCACGAGGCCGGGAACGGCCGGCTCCATGGCGAACAGCCCGCGCCATCCGGCGAGCTCGGCGCGCACGGTGAGGTCGAGGTCCTCGCACAGCGAATCGGAGGACCAGCCGCCGGCGGCCTCGATCGCGGCGCGCCGCCACACGCCGGCGGTGCCGTTGAACTGGAACAGCCAGCCGGCGCGGTAGCGGGTCGCCTGCTCCAGCACGTAATGGGCGTCGAGCATCAGCCCCTGCGCGCGCGTCAGCCAGTTGGAGCCGGCGTTGGCGAATTCGCAGCGCGACTGGATGAAGCTCGCGCGCGGATCGGCGATCAGCGCCGGCATGACCTTGCGCAGCCAGTTCGACGGCGGACGGAAATCGACGTCGAGGATCGCGACATAGGGCGCGGTCGACTGGGCGAGGCCGACGGCGAGCGCGCCGGCCTTATAGCCCGAGCGGTCCGAGCGGCGCAGGTGATGGACGTGGAAGCCGCGGTCGCGCATCTCGCCGACCACGCGGGCGGCGGCGGCGACGGAAGCCTCGTCGGTCGAATCGTCGAGGAGCTGGACGTGTAGCCGATCGCGCGGCCAGTCGAGCGCCGAGGCGCAGCGCAGCGCGCCGACCACCGTCTCGGGCTCGTTGAAGACGGGTATCTGCACCAGCACCGACGGCAGGTCGGCGTCGGTCAGGATCAGTTGGCGCAGCGGCCGGCCGAACGGGCGCCCGCGCATCTTCTCGAAGACGTTGATCCCGATGAGGGCGATGAAGCCGCCGGCGACGAACACGAGGCCCGCGACCGAAACGGCCAGCACGGAGTCGCTCGCAAGCGTCAGAAGGTTGATGAAGTCCAAAACGCGCTCCTGCGGCCCTCGGCCTTCTTCTGGAGGGGGAGGCCGTCGAGCATGGTGATCGCGCGAATCCGGGCTTCGGAACAAGCAAAGTTTTGCAACAGATTGTTGCAGGACTTGAGACTCGTGATAGCGAAAAATCTTAAGCTTACCAAGGCCTTAAAAGGGCCTTATTCGCCTAACTCAAGCTTGCTCGCGCGGCGGCGCAACATCTCCCGCCTCCCGCTCGGCGATGTGCGGCGCCTTGACGCTTATCCGCGCGAAGATGCGGTCGACGAGGCGCGCCGGCAGCACGCGCGACAGGCGCGTCGCGGCGTAGAGCGCGAGGGGGAAGGCGATCGTCGCCCTGCCCCGGTCGAGGCCGCGGCGAATGATCCGCGCCGCCTGCGCGTCCGACATCTCGAGCGGCTTCATCGTCTCGATCGAATCGTTGAGCGGCGTCTTGACGAAGCCGGCGACGATCAGGCTGACCGTGACGCCCGCGCGCTCCAGCCGGCCGCGCAGCGATTCGGCGTAGGCGTGGACGCCCGCCTTGGACACGCAATAGGCCGGAGCGTAGGGAAGGCCGCGCAGCCCGGCCATCGATCCGACCATGGCGATCTGGCCGCGCCCGCGCGCGCACATCGCGCCAAGAAGCGGCTCGACGGTGTTGAGGACGCCGTAGAGATTGACCGCGAGCAGCGCCCGCGCCGCCTCGGGATCCTCGTAGAGCTCGCCGGGCTCGAGGCCCGTGGTGACGCCGGCGTTGGCGACGACGAGGCCGATCTCGTCCCTTGCGTCCTCGGCGCGCAGAAAGCTCTCCATGGCGGCGCGGTCGCGCACGTCAAGGCGCGCCGCGACGACCTCGGCGCCCTTTTCGCGCGCGGCGGCGGCCGCCTGCGCGAGCCGGGCCTCGTCGCGGCCGACGAGGACGAGCCGCGCTCCCGGCCCGGCGTATTCGAGCGCCAGCGCGCGGCCGATGCCGCTCGAGGCGCCGGTGACGACGACGCGGCCGCGGCGCGCCGTCATTTCGCGAGATCGTCCCGTGCGGAAACCTCGCCGAGCACGGCGAGCTCGCCGTTTTCGCCATGGGCCGTCACGCGCAGCAGCATCTCGTCGCCGGGAGCGGCGGGCGCGCGGGCGACGCGGCCCGTGACGCGCACCGCCCCGCCGACGGCGATCGGGCGCAGGAACTTCGCCGAGAGGCGCAGGATCTCGACGCCGGGGCGCCAGCGGCGCAGCGCCGGCTCGAACAGACTCATCATCAGGACGCCATGGACCGGCGGCGCGTCGAGACCCGCGGCGACGGCGACGGCGGGATCGAGATGGAGCGGATTGTCGTCGCCGGAGGCGAGCGCGTAGGCGCAAAGGCGCGCCGCGTCGATCGGGCCGAACCAATGCTCGCCGATCCGCTCGCCCGTCTCGACCGACCGGGCGTCGTCGATCAGCGCGCCCATCAGGCGCGTCCGGCGTCGACGAGGCGCAGCACCGTCTCGAAGCCGGCGCAGGGCGCGGGCTCCTCGCCCTCGAAGATGGCGCAGGAGACGGTCAGGCGCTCCGGCGCGCTCGTGCGGCGGAACTCGAAGTCGAGCCGGTAGTCAGCGTCCCGCCGCAGGGCGCGCTCGTAGGAGAAGCTCTGGCCCTCGTGCACGGGCAGCACGCCTTCGCCGCCGAGCATGGCGGAAAGGCTCGGGCGCACCTGCGGCAGGGTCAGCCAGCGGAACGGATAGGTCGCGGGAAGGCCGTCCGCGCCCAAGCCGTCAACGCGATCGTCGAGGCAGGCGGCGCGGAAGGCCTCCACCGCCGCCGTCTCGGCGCGCACGCGCACGCCGTCGAGGCGCAGGACAGCCGGCGAGCCGGCGTCCCGCCCGCTCACGCCGCCGCCTTGCGCACGACGAGGCTGGCGTTGACGCCGCCGAAGGCGAAGGAGTTCGACAAGGCCGCGTCGATGCGCATGGGGCGCGCCTCGTTCGGAATGGCGTCGACCGGGCATTTCGGGTCCGGATCACGCCAGTTGATCGTCGGCGGCGCGATGTTTTCGCGCAGCGCGCCGACGGTGACGACGAGCTCGAGGGCGCCGCCGGCGCCGAGCCCATGCCCGTGGATCGGCTTGGTCGAGGAGATCGGCAGCCGCGGCAGGCGCGCGCCGAAGATCCGTCCGAGCGCCTCGGCCTCGGTCGCGTCGTTAACCGTCGTGCCCGTGCCGTGGGCGTTGACGTAGTCGATCGCCCCGGGCTCGAGCCCTGCGTCGACGAGCGCGAGGCGCATGCATTCGGTCGCCCCCACGACGTCGGGACGAACCTGATCCTTGGCGTCGGCGGTCGTGCCGTAGCCGGCGAGCTCGGCGAGGGGCTCGGCGCCGCGCGCGCGCGCGGCCTCCTCGGCTTCGAGGATGAACACCGCGGCGCCCGCCCCGAGAATCATGCCGTTGCGCCCCCTGGAGAAGGGACGGCAGGCGTCGGGGGTGAGCACGCGCAGCGCCTCCCAGGCGAGCATCGAGCTGTTGGTGACGCAATCCTCGGCGCCGCCGACGATGGCGCGGTCGACCATGCCGGCGCGGATCATCTGCGTCCCGAGGCCGATCGCCTGCGTCGCCGAGGAGCAGGCGCTGGCCACCGCGAAGCACGGGCCGGTCGCGCCGTAGCGGATCGAGACGTTGCAGGCCGGCGAGGAGGGAATGAGCTTCGGCACGGTGAGCGGGCCGGGCCGGCCCTGCTCGACGAGGACGAGATGCAGCCCGTCCTCGAGCGTGTGCATGCCGCCGACGCCGGTGCCGATGATCGAGGCCGTGCGTCCGCCCATGCGCTCACGGCGCGACAGGCCCGCCTGCGCGACCGCCTCGTCTGCGGCGACGAGCAGATAGGTCGTCACCGGGTCGCAGAACGGCAGCAGCTCGGGCTCGAGATGCGCGCTCGCGTCGAAGCCCTGCACCTGCGCCGAGATCTTGATGCGGCCGCGATAGGGGCGCACGAACTGCGTCTCGCGGACGCAGGAGCGCCCGTCGCGAGCGGCGCGCCAGAGCGCCTGCGCGCCAACTCCCGCCGCCGACACCGCGCCCATGCCGGTGACGACGACCCGCCGCGTTGCGCCCATGGTCAGGATTTTTCTTTGATGATGTAGGCGGCGATGGCGTCGATCAGGCTCTTGACGTCCTTCGCCTCATGGAACGGGCCGTCCATCGGGATATAGACGTCGAACTTGTCCTCGATCGCGGTGAGGATCATGACGATGTCGATCGACTTCAGGTCGAGGCTTTCGATCGTCGCGTCGGGCGTGACCTTCTCGCGGTCGATCATGCCTTCCTTGCAGATCACATCGACGATCTGGTTGACGAGATCCGCCTGATCGAGCGCCTTCGTGTCCAAACGGTTTCTCCCAAGCCGCAGCGAGCGCGGCCGTCGCCGGCCGGCGCGCGAAGATAGAGTGCTTTAAGCCAAAGCCTCCCGGAAATAAAGCCCGCCGCCCTCAGGTCACGGCAGCGCGACGACCGGGGCGCCGACGGCGACGCGGCCGAACAGGTCGAGCACGTCCTCGTCGTACATGCGGATGCAGCCATAGGAGGCGGCCGCCCCGATCGAGGCGCGCATCGCCTTCGTCGTGCCGTGGATGGCGAGGTCGTCGCGCCCGAGCACGATCGCCGCGGCGCCCATCGGGTTGCGCGGCGAGCCTCCGGGAATGAAGCGGGCCATGCCCGGATGGTCCGCGCGCACGTCCGGCGGCGGCGACCAGGACGGCCGCCGGTATTTGGCGACGACCTGCGTCCGTCCGCTCCACTGCTTGCCGGCGCGCCCGACCGCGACCGGGTAGCGGATGGCGCGTCCCGCGCCGGTCACGAAATAGAGGGCGCGGGCGCCCTGGGCGATGACGATCGCGCCGGCGGGATAGGGTTCGGGGAAGCTCACCGGCTCGCCGGCGCGCGCCGCGCCGAGGCCGGGCGTCGCGGCCGCCAGGACAACCGTCAGGACAGCCGCCAGAAGCGTCGCCGCGCCGGCGGCCGAGCGACGGGAAGGCGCGCGCTTGCGCATCGGCCGGCTCCGCTCTCGAACGCGCGCCGCGGGCGCGGGAGGCGATTGAGGCCGCGTCCCGGACCTGCGGCCCGGGACGCGGAGACGCTTCAGTTGGCGCGTTCGCGGATGAGGTCGTCGACCACCGACGGATCGGCGAGCGTCGAGGTGTCGCCGAGCGCCGAGAACTCCTTCTCGGCGATCTTGCGCAGGATGCGGCGCATGATCTTGCCCGAGCGGGTCTTCGGCAGGCCGGGCGCGAAATGGACGACGTCGGGCGAGGCGATCGGGCCGATGTCCTTGCGCACCCAGGTGATGAGCTCCTTGCGCAGCTCGTCGCTCGGCTCGACGCCGGTCATCAGCGTGACATAGGCGTAGATGCCCTGCCCCTTGACGTCGTGCGGGTAGCCGACGACCGCGGCCTCGGCGACCTTCTCATGGGCGACGAGCGAGCTCTCGACCTCGGCGGTGCCGAGGCGATGGCCGGACACGTTGATGACGTCGTCGACGCGGCCGGTGATCCAGTAATAGCCGTCCTCGTCGCGCCGGCAGCCGTCGCCGGTGAAGTATTTGCCCGGATAGGCCGAGAAATAGGACTGCACGAAGCGCTCGTGGTCGTTGTAGAGCGTGCGCATCTGCGACGGCCAGGAGTCGGCGATGACGAGGTTGCCGGTGCACGCGCCCTCAAGGACTACGCCCTGGGCGTCGACCACCTGCGGCTGGACGCCGAAGAAGGGATTGGTCGCCGAGCCCGGCTTCAGCGGCGTCGCGCCGGGCAGCGGCGCGATCAGGATGCCGCCGGTCTCGGTCTGCCACCAGGTGTCGACGATCGGGCAGCGCCCATCGCCGACGACGCGATAGTACCACTCCCAGGCCTCCGGGTTGATCGGCTCGCCGACCGAGCCGAGCAGGCGCAGGCTCTTGCGGCTCGTGCCCTTGACGAGCTCGTCGCCGGCGCCCATCAGCGAGCGGATCGCCGTCGGCGCGGTGTAGAAGATGCTGACCTGGTGCTTGTCGACCACGTCCCAGAACCGGGCGGCGGTCGGATAGGTCGGCACGCCCTCGAACATCAGCGTGATCGCGCCGTTGGCGAGCGGGCCGTAGACGATGTAGCTGTGCCCGGTGACCCAGCCGACGTCGGCGGTGCACCAGTACACGTCGCCGGGATGATAGTCGAAAATGTACTGATGCGTCATCGAGACGTTGACGAGATAGCCGCCGGTGGTGTGGACGACGCCCTTGGGCGCGCCGGTCGAGCCCGAGGTGAACAGGATGAACAGCGGATCCTCGGCGTTCATCGGCTCGGGATCGCACTCGGCCGAGACCTTGGCCGTCGCCTCGTGCAGCCAGACGTCGCGCCCTTCGACCCAGGCGACCTTGCCGCCGGTGCGGCGCACGACGAGCATGGTCTCGACGATGCCGCCGACCTTCTTGACGGCGGCGTCGGCGTTGACCTTGAGCGGCACCTTGCGGCCGCCGCGCAGGCCCTCGTCGGCGGTGATGACCAGCTTGGACTTGCAGCCCTCGATGCGGCCGGCGAGCGAATCGGCCGAGAAGCCGCCGAAGACGATCGAATGGATCGCGCCGATGCGGGCGCAGGCCAGCATGGCGTAGGCCGCCTCGGGGATCATCGGCAGGTAGATGGTGACGGTGTCGCCCTTGCCGACGCCGTAGTGCTTCAGCACGTTGGCGAGGCGGCAGACCTCGGCGTGCAGCTCGCGATAGGTGATATGGCGCGAGTCGCCCGGGTCGTCGCCCTCGAAGATGATGGCGGTCTGGTCGCCCTTCGAGGCGAGGTGCCGGTCGAGGCAGTTCATGGAGACGTTGGTGACGCCGTCCTCGAACCATTTGATCGAGACGTTGTGCGGATCGAAGGAGGTGTTCTTGACCTTGGTGTACGGCTTGATCCAGTCGATGCGCTTGCCGTGCTCGCCCCAGAAGGCGTCGGGATCGTTCACCGACTGCGCATACATAGCCTTGTACTTGTCCGCGTCGACGTAGGCGCTCGCGCTCCACGCCTGAGGGACCGGATAGACCTTCTCCGCCATTTTGATGTTCCTCCCGGGACGGCGCTGCGCGCCTTGTTAGGCTGACGTCAGTATGCGCTAAGGAAGGCCGTGCTTCAAAGCGGATAAAGCGTCTCGTTCACGAGCGTTTTCAACGCTTCTATTGTTTAAGGGCATTCTTTTTGAACTTTGTCCAATGCCTGCGATATCCCCGAAAGGGAGTAGACGTCGGTCGTCACGTTGCCCTTGGCCGACGGCGCCTTGACGATGAGCTTCGAGCCTTTCTTCAGCGCCTCGACGAAGGCGGCCTCCTCGGCCGGGTTCTTGATCCAGGCGTTCGCCCCCTTGGCGACGAGGGCGAAATTCGTCCCGCCGACGTCGGCCCTGGACTCGGCGCCCTCCTTGATCGAGAAGCCCATGATGATCGACACTTCGCCGCGCACCTTCTCGGCCGGGCGATACGAGATGAACACATAGGCCGGGTCGCGCTTGAGCTTCGCCGGCTGGCGCTCCTTCGGCGTCGCCAGCGCGTAGCAGGTCTTGTCCTTGGCGCCCTGGGCGACGAAGACCCCCCAGTCCCCGAAGGTTCCGACCTGCTGCGGCTTGCCGGGCTTCTTGTCGTCCTTCGCGTCCTCGGGCTCCGCCGCCTTCTTCTTCTTTTCGGCGCGGGCGACCACGACGCCGGACGCCTTGCGCGCGCCGGCCTGGCCCGCGGCCTCGCCCGCCGGCGACGCGGCGGCCGCGCCGCACAGCGCGGCGCAGACGATCAGAACGGAGGCGCCGGTCAAAATGCGGAAAGTCATGGTCGTGAAAGGCTCCTGCCGGTCCATGGCCGCGACGTCCGCGGCGGGGACTGTAAGCGCGGTCGCCGTCGCTTATAGGACGCAAGCTCCGCCGGAGAAAGGGCGGCGGGACGCGCGCGCGGCGAATTGCGGCGAAAATGGACGATTTCCGAAGCCGGCGGACTTGTTCAGAAGCCAGCGGACTTGGCGGCGGCGAGAATGGCGCCGGGACGTCCCTGCGAGCCCCGCTGCACCAGCACCACGTAGCCTTCGCCCTCGACGCGGGCGTCGGGCGCGCGGAAGCTCGCCGCCGCGCCGCTCCACACGCCAAGGTCGGAAACCTGACGCACCACGTTGGTGTATGAGATCTTGCGGCCGGCGTTCTCGCCGCGGCCGATCTGCACGCTCATCTGGCGCGCGACGCGCACGAGGAGCACGACGGCCGGCCCCCCAGGGCCGTCCGGAACGTCGACCACCACCGCGCCGTCGGCGACGCCGGCGCGCAGGCCGAGCGACATCGCCCCGTCGCGCCCGCGCGTCGAGGCCATCGCCGCCTCGATCTCCTTGCGGTCGCTGCCCACCGCTCCCGCGACGCCGTTGACGATCGCCTGCGGCGTGTAGGCGTGATGCTCGCCCATCACGCCGGCGTAAGCGCGCTGGCGCGCCGCGTTGGCGGGGACGGCCAGCGTGTCCTTCCAGCCGATGTAATCCCAGTAATCCACTGAAAAAGACATGGCGGCGACGTCCTGCCGACGCGCCAGCGAGGCGAGCAGCGCGTCGGCCGGCGGGCAGAAGGCGCACCCCTGGCTCGTAAAGAGCTCGACGACGCAAGAAACCGGAACAAGGGAGGACGCCGCCGAGCCCGGCGAGACGGCGGCGAGGATGAAAATGAGGGCGCCCGCAAAGGTCCCGCGCGCGGCTCGACCACGCAATGTCGTACGAATTCTTTCAACAAAAGCCATTGATTACGTCGTCGCCGTCAGCCGCCCGAAGATCGCCCCGCCAAGCTCATGCGACACTAGTGAACCCTTCCGCCCGCGCCAGTCAATTCCGGTTGACCCCGGCGCCCGGAGCGCCCGCACGAGCCTTTCTTCACGGCGCCGGATCGTATATTTGCTGGGCGGCGTCCCGCCCGACGCGCCGAGAAAGGCGGATTTCATGACCCTCGCCGCTTTATGCCCCGCTTCGCCCGCCCGCCCGGCGCGCGTCTTCGCCCGGATCGCCGGCGTCGTCGCGCTCGCCCTCGCCTGCCTGCCGCTCGCCGGCTGCGGCTACAACGTCATCCCGACGCAGGAGGAGGCCGCCAAGGCGCGCTGGGCCGAGGTGCAGAACCAGTACCAGCGCCGCGCCGACCTCGTTCCCAACCTCGTCGCCACCGTGCAGGGATACGCCAAGCAGGAGCGCGAGACGCTGACCGCGGTGGTCGAGGCCCGCGCCAAGGCGACCTCGGCGAACATCGACGCCTCGCAGCTCACCGACCCAGAGAAGGTGCGCCAGTTCCAGGAGGCACAGGCGCAGCTCTCCGGCGCGCTCGGCCGCCTGCTCGCGATCACCGAGAACTATCCCGACCTCAAGTCGAACCAGAACTTCCTCGCGCTGCAGTCGCAGCTCGAGGGAACCGAGAACCGCATCGCCGTGGCGCGACGCGACTACATCGAGGCGGCGCGCGTCTTCAACACGTCGCTGCGCACCTTCCCGACGGTGCTGTGGGCGAAGACCGTGTTCGCCGGAACGCAGCCGCTCGCGCCGTTCACGGCGAACGACGCCGCGCAGACCGCCCCGCAGGTGAAATTCTGAGCCGAAAGCGGCACGCGGGCTTCTCGCGCGCCGCAAGCGCCGGCGCGGGCGCGCTAATCCTGCTCGCGGCGCTTTTCGTCGCCGGCCTCGCCTTCGCCTATTCCTTCCCGGCGCTTTCGGGCCGGGTCGTCGACGCGGCGAACGTCATTCCCGCCGACGCAAAGGCGGCGATCGAGGCGAAGCTCGCGGCGCTCGAGGCGAAGACAGGCGCCCAGCTCGTCGTCGCGACCGTCCCCTCGCTCGAAGGCGACGAGATCGAACCCTACGCCAACGCGCTGTTCCGCGCCTGGGGCCTCGGCTCGAAAGACAAGAACAACGGCGTCCTGCTTCTCGTCGCGCCGAAGGAGAAGCGCGTGCGCGTCGAGGTCGGCTACGGCCTCGAGGGAACGCTCACCGACGCGCTCTCGCGCATCGTCATCGCCAACGCCATGGCGCCGCGCTTCAAGACGGGCGACTTCGGCGGCGGGATCGCCCGCGGCGTGGACGATCTCGTCGCCATCCTGACGAGCGACCCGACGGACTGGGAGAAGCGCCCGGAGCTGCGCGTCGACCATGATTCGGCGCCCGTCGACGATCTTGCGCCTTTCATCGTCTTCGGCCTGTTCATCCTCATCGTGTTCCTGATGATGCGCGCCCCGCGCCGGCGCGACGCCGGGACGAGCTACGACCCGCGCCGGGGCGCTCCGCCCGGCGCCGACCCCCGGCGCGGCCAGGGCGGCGCGGGCGACCTGCTCACCGGCATCCTCATCGGCATGACCAGGCCCGGGCGCGGCCGCGGCGGCTTCGACGACTGGGGCGGCGGCGGCGGCTTTTCGGGCGGCGGAGGGTTTTTCGGCGGCGGCGGCTCGTCCGGCGGCGGCGGCGCCTCGGGCAGCTGGTAGGAGGAGCGATGAGTCTGTCGAACGAAGATCAGCAACGGATCAACGCGGCGATCTCACAGGCCGAGACGAAGACGGCCGGCGAGATCGTGTGCGTGCTCGCGCGCTCGTCTTCGGACTATCTGACCTATGCCCTTGCCTGGGCGGCGCTCGCCGCGCTCGCCGCGCCCTGGGCGCTCGTCGCCCTCACCGAGCTGTCGGTTCGGCAGATTCTGCTCGTCCAGGCCGTGGTCTTCGTCGCGCTCTATGTTCTCTTCTCGATCTCCGGCCTCGGCCCCTATCTGGTGCCGAAGGCGGTGCGGCTCGAGCACGCCCATCGCGCGGCGCTCGAGCAGTTCGTGACGCGCGGTCTCGCGCGCCGGCGCCACGAGGCCGGCGTGCTGATCTTCGTCTCGCTCGCCGAGCATTACGTGCGCGTCGTCGCCGACGACGCCGTCGCCGTGAAGGTCGACAAGCGCGTCTGGCAGGGGGCGGTCGATTCGCTGCTCGCCGGAGTGAAGGCCGGCGACCTCGCCGGCGGCTATGTGGCGGCGGTCGAGAAATGCGGCGCCGTGCTCGCCGAGCATTTTCCGCCGGGCGCCGGCGGCGAGCTGCCCGACCGCATCTATATCATCTGAGCGCCTGCGGGCCGGTCAGCGCCCGCGCGCGGCGGTCAGCACCGAGAGGCTTGCGCGCCCGTCCGGCGCGAGGCCGTTACGGCGCTGGAAATCGGCGATCGCCTGCCTGGTCTTGGTCCCGATCACCCCGTCGGCCTTGCCGTCGAGGTCGTAGCCGCGCCGCATCAGCAGCGTCTGCAGTTCGCGCCGGTCGGCGCGCGACAGGCCCGGGTCGCTGGTCGGCCAGGCGGCGACGAGGCCGCGCCCGCCGCGCAGCCGGTCGGACAGGAGCGCGATGGCGAGCGCGTAGGATTCGGCGGCGTTGTACGAGAATATGGCGTCGAAGTTCTTCGTGACGAGGAAGGCCGGGCCGTTGGGGCCGGCGGGCAGCAGCAGCGCCGCGGAGCCCGCGCCGAGCGGGCGGCCGTCGACGCGAACGATTCCGCGCGCCGCCCATTGCGCCATCGGCTGCTTTCCCTTGCGGCCGGACGGGCCGGAATAGCCTTGCGGCAGCCGCACTTCGTAGCCCCAGGGCAGGCCGCTCACCCAGCCGGCCTTCTTCAGATAGGCGGCGGTCGAGCCGAGCGCGTCGGGCACGGAGTTGACGAGGTCGCGGCGCCCGTCGCCGTCCATGTCGACGGCGGTGCGCAGGAAGGTCGAGGGCATGAACTGGGTGTGGCCGAAGGCGCCGGCCCAGGAGCCGACGAGGTCGGCCTGCGCGACGTCGCCGCGGTCGATGATTTTCAGCGCGGCGAAAAACTCCGTGCGGAAATAGGCGGCGCGGTAGTCGCCGCAGGAGAGCGTGGCGAGCGACTGGATCAGCGGGCGATTGCCGAACGCGCGGCCGTAATTCGATTCGACGCCCCAGACGGCGACGATGGTCGGCCCGTCGACGCCGAAGCGGCGCTCGGCGGCGGCGAGGGCGTTCGCCCATTTCGCCGCCATCGCCCTGCCGTCGGCGACGCGCTCCTCGTCGACGAGGCCGGCGAGATAGTCCCAGATCGGCGTCTTGAACTCGGGCTGCGCGCGCGCGAGGTCGAACACCTCCGGGTTGGGAGCGAGGCCCGCCGTGGCGCGGTCGTAGGTCGAAGCGCTCACGCCCTCGCGCAGCGCGAGCGGGCGCAGGCCGGAAAGACACGCGTCGAACGCGGAGGCGAACGCCGGCGGCGCGCCGGCGAAAAGGGCCAGCGCGAGCGCGGCGCCGAGGCGGGAGCCGGGCGAGGCGCTTTTGCGCCGACGCGAGGGCGCCTGGGCGAAGGCGTCGATGCGGGCCCGTGTCATGGCGTGGTCATGGCGTCGATATCCGAAAGGGCGCGCATCCGCGCGGGAGCGCGGGAAGGCTAGCGGAAGGCCCGCGGCGCCGGAAATCAACTCTCCCGGCCGGCCTCGAGCGGCGCGGCGAGCAGGCGCTGCACCTCGTTGACGAGGTCGCGCAGGTGGAAGGGCTTCGAGAGCACCTTGGCCTGCGGCGGCGCGTTGTTGTCCGGGTTGAGCGCGACGGCGGCGAAGCCGGTGATGAACATCACCTTGATGTCCGGGTCGAGCTCGGTCGCGCGGCGGGCGAGCTCGATGCCGTCCATCTCGGGCATCACGATGTCGGTGAGCAGCAGGTCGAACGGCTCCTCGCGCAGCCTGCCATAGGCTGACTGGCCGTTGTCGAAGGCGGCGACCTGGTAGCCGGCGTTCTGCAGCGCCTTGCCGAGGAAGCGGCGCATGTCGTCGTCATCCTCGGCGAGGAGAATCTTGCCGATCTCGAGTCTCGGCTGGGTCGGGAAACGCATGTCGTTCATGAGAGCCTCGCTAGCGCGCCAAGCAAAGGCGGATTTCGTAAAAATCCCATGAAGGGACGGGCGATCGCGCCCAGGTGTGGCCGCGGCGCCGCAGGAGCGCTGAAGATTGATCGAATATAGCAATGGACATGGGCCGGCGTCCTTGGCAAAATCGTCTTTTCGAGCCCGATCGCGCGAACGCGGTCGCACATGGCGCCAGCCGCCCTCCTACGGGCCCCGAGAGAGCGCACATGACTTTATCCGCCTCGACAGGCCAGAGCGACGTCGCGAGCTTCGGCGTCGGCTACGAGGTCGCCGAGCCGCATGTCCTTTCCTCGCCGCTGGTGTTCTCCTCGCCGCATTCCGGCCGCATCTATCCTTCGGGATTCCTCGCCGCGTCCCAGCTCAAGCTCGCGCAGCTGCGCCGGTCGGAGGACGCCTTCGTCGACGATCTGTTCGCGGACTGCCTGAAGGTCGGCGCGCCGATGATCAAGGCGCTGTTCCCGCGCGCCTATCTCGACCTCAACCGCGAGCCCTACGAGCTCGACCCGCGGATGTTCGAGGGCCGCCTGCCGCCGCACGCCAACACCCGCTCGATCCGCGTCGCCGGCGGCCTCGGCACCATCGCGCGCGTCGTCGGCCACGGCCAGGAGATCTATCGCGAACGCCTGCCGATCGGCGAGGGGCTCGCGCGCATCGAGGCGCTGTACAAGCCTTATCACGCGCGCCTCGGCGCGCTCGTCGAGCGCGCCGAGCTCGCCTTCGGCTTCGCCCTGCTCGTCGACTGCCACTCCATGCCGTCCGCGCCGCTCGCCGCGCAGAACGGCGCCGGCTTCGGACGCGAGCCGGCGCAGCCGACGCGCAAGGCGGATTTCGTTCTCGGCGACCGGCACGGAGCGAGCTGCGCGCCGGCTTTCGTCGAGGCCGTCGAAAGCGAGCTGCGCAGCCTCGGCTTCACGGTCGCGCGCAACAAGCCCTACGCCGGCGGCTATATCACCGAACATTACGGCGCCCCGTCCTTCAACCGGCACGCGCTGCAGATCGAGATCAGCCGCGGCCTCTATATGGACGAGCGGACGGTGACGCCCCTCTCCCGCTTCCCCGAGATCAGGTCGGCGCTGCGCCGCGTCGTCGAGGCGCTCGCCGCCGCGGCGGCGAGCCGGCTGCCCGTCTGCCGCGACGCGGCCGAATAGATTTCCCCGCGCGCTTCAGGGCAGCGCTTCGAAGCCGTCCTTGAAGCCGTTGAGGGCGAGCGGAATGCCGACCCCCTCCTCCGGCGTCTGGAAGATGATGAAGGTGGCGTTGGTCCCCGCCTTCATCTGGTCGATCAGCTTCTGCTCCATCACCACTTCGGCGACGCAGCCCGTCGGCAGGCAGCGCACGAAGCCGGCGCGGCCGACGTCCGCGTCGTCGATCTTGAGGCCGAGCCCGGAAGGCAGCAGAACGCCGAGCGGGGCGATGACGCGCAGGAGCCGGCTCTTGCCGTCGGCGGTCTTGAGCACGATCACGACCAGATTGATGTTCGGCCGGTCCTCGGCCGCGACGCTCTGCAGGAGGGCGCATTGCTCGCGCGCCGCGCCGGGCGGCGTCTCGCAGCGCATCTCCCAGTCGCCGTGCTTGCTCTTGACGACGCCCTGCGCCTGCGTCGCGCCGACGCCCCACCCAAGAAAAGCGGACAGAGCGACGACGCAAAGGGCCGTCGCGCGAAGCCAGGCGGCGAATCTGCGGCGAAGGGAAATTGCGTCGGCCATGCTGTCTCCGAATTCTCCGGCCCGCGCCCGGACGCGCCGGACGCGCGCAGGGCACGCCGCGCCATAGCAAATCGCTCCCTTCTGTCAAGTTAACCGCCCGGGCGGGCGCCGCGGCCGACGCGGGCGCGACGCGCGTTCTTGCCGCATCCGCGAACAATCGGCGACGCATTGCGCTCAAGGCGCGATCATGATCTTAAAGGGATTGTGGAGGGCCTTTCGCGACTCCTCTGGACGTGCTCAAAAGAAGTGTGGTAGGCGCGAGCCATCGCGCCGCGCAACCGGAGCCACGACCGTGACGAGACCATCAAGCCACGCCTACAGCCGCCGTTCCGGTCAGCGCCTTTCAGGCCTGGCTGCGGCGCTTCCGGCCGTCCTTTTCGCCGCCGCCGCCAGAGCCGAAGAGCCCGGCGCCGTCATCGGCCACGCGACGCCGGGGCAGGCCACGATGATGGAGGCGGTCACCCCCATCGCGCACGAGATGCACGTTTTCCACAACGCCATCCTGTTGCCGATCATCACCGGCATCTGCCTGTTCGTGCTGGCGCTGCTGGGATGGATCATCCTGCGCTACCGGGAATCGAAGAATCCCGTCCCGACCCAGACCACCCACAACTCCCTGCTCGAGGTCGCCTGGACGGTGATCCCGGTGATGATCCTCGTCGTCATCGCCATCCCGTCCTTCCGCCTCCTGACGCATCAACTTGTCGTGCCGCCGGCCGACATCACGCTGAAGGCCACGGGCAAACAGTGGTTCTGGACCTACGATTATCCCAAGGACCAGGGCGGCGGCTTCTCCTTCGACTCCTACCTCATTCCCGCCTCCGACCTGAAGCCCGGCGACATCCGCCAGCTCTCGGTCGACAACGAGGCGGTCGTGCCGGTCGGCAAGACGGTGCACCTGCTCGTCACGGCCGCCGACGTGATCCATTCGCTGACCGTTCCCTCCTTCGGCATCCGCATCGACGCCGTGCCGGGGCGCATGAACGAGACCTGGTTCCGCGCCGAGCGCGAGGGCGTCTATTACGGGCAGTGCTCGAAGATCTGCGGCAAGGACCACGCCTTCATGCCGATCGTCTTCCGCGTCGTCAGCGAGCAGCAATACGCGGCCTGGCTCGCCTCCGCCGCCAAGAAATTCGCCGCCGCGCCGCAGGGCGGGACGCGGCTCGCGCAGAACGTCGCGCGCTAGGCGCGCCGCGGCGTCGGGCCCGGCTCCGTCGGGCGACGCGGCGACGCAGATAGGTTCAGACAGAAACATGCGCGAAGTCCGGCGGGAGCCGGCCGGGCGCCTTGAGGGAGGTACATGATGGCCGAGAGCGCGGCGATCCACGAAGCGCATGACCACCCGAGGGGCTGGCGACGCTATCTCTTTTCGACCAACCACAAAGACATCGGCACGATGTATCTCATCTTCGGGATCGCCGCCGGCGTCTTCGGCGGAATCCTGTCGGTGCTGATGCGGATGGAGTTGCAGGAGCCCGGCATCCAGGTCTTCCCTGTGCTCGCGCGCATCCTGCAAGGCGCCGACCCCGACCTCGCGGTCGAGATGGGCAAGAACCTCTACAACGTGACCATCACCATGCACGGCATCGTCATGATCTTCTTCATGGTGATGCCCGCGCTCATCGGCGGCTTCGGCAACTGGTTCGTCCCGATCATGATCGGCGCGCCGGACATGGCCTTTCCGCGCATGAACAACATCTCCTTCTGGCTGCTGCCGGCCTCGTTCACGCTCGGCGTGCTGTCGCTGTTCGTCGAGGGCTCGCCCGGCATGAACGGCTTCGGCGGCGGCTGGGTCATGTATCCGCCGTTCTCGTCGAACGCGGGCACGCCCGGCCCGGCGATGGACTTCATCATTCTCTCGCTGCATATCGCCGGCATTTCGTCGATCCTCGGCGCGATCAACTTCATCACCACGATCTTCAACATGCGCGCGCCAGGCATGACGCTGCACAAGATGCCGCTGTTCGCCTGGTCGGTCCTCGTCACCGCCTTCCTGTTGCTGCTGTCGCTTCCCGTGCTCGCCGGCGGCATCACCATGCTGCTGACCGACCGCAACTTCGGCACCACCTTCTACGATCCGGCCGGCGGCGGCGATCCGCTGCTGTTCCAGCACCTGTTCTGGTTCTTCGGCCACCCGGAAGTCTATATTCTGATCCTGCCGGCCTTCGGCCTCATCAGCCACATCATCTCGACCTTCTCGAAGAAGCCGGTGTTCGGCTATCTCGGCATGGCCTACGCCATGGTGGCGATCGGCGTCGTCGGCTTCGTCGTGTGGGCGCACCACATGTTCACCGTCGGCATGTCGCTCGACACGCAGCGTTATTTCGTCTTCGCGACGATGGTCATCGCCGTGCCGACGGGCGTCAAGGTGTTCTCCTGGATCGCCACCATGTGGGGCGGCTCGATCAGCTTCCGCGCGCCGATGGTCTGGGCGACCGGCTTCGTGCTGCTCTTCACTATCGGCGGCGTCACCGGCGTCGTGCTCGCCAACGCCGGCATCGACCGCGCCCTGCACGAGACCTATTACGTCGTGGCGCACTTCCACTACGTGCTCTCGCTCGGCGCCGTCTTCGGTCTGTTCGCCGGCTTCTACTACTGGTTCCCGAAGATGTCGGGATTCATGTACAACGAGACGCTGGCCAAGACGCATTTCTGGCTGATGTTCATCGGCGTCAACCTGACCTTCTTCCCGCAGCATTTCCTCGGCCTCGCCGGCATGCCGCGCCGCTATATCGACTATCCCGACGCCTATGCTCTGTGGAACCGCGTCTCCTCGTTCGGCTCCTATCTGTCGATGATCGGCGTCGGGCTGTTCATCTACGTCATCTACGACGCCTTCGCGAAGAAGCGGGTGGCCGGAGACAATCCCTGGGGCGTCGGCGCGACGACGCTCGAATGGACGCTTCCCTCGCCCCCGCCCTTCCACACGTTCGAGACGCTGCCGCGCGTCTCCGGCCCCGCCGACCATCACTGAGCCGGCGGCGACGGCGCTGCGGCCGGGACGCCTTTACGTCCCGGCCGCAGCGCCGTCGCAGGGCCTCAAGCAACGGACGCGCATATGAGCCTCGTCACCCCAGGCGCCGACGCCGTCTCCCTCGCGGGGCCCGGCGACTACGTCGCCCTCATGAAGCCGCGGGTGATGTCGCTCGTCGTGTTCACCGCGCTGACCGGCGTCCTGATCGCGCCGGGCCACGTCGATCCGGTGATCGGCTTCGCCTCGATCGTCGCCATCGCCGCCGGGGCGGGAGCCGCCGGCGTGCTCAACATGTGGTACGATAGCGACATAGACGCCGTCATGCGGCGCACCCAGCGCCGGCCGATTCCCGCGGGCCGCGTGCCGCGCGAAAGCGCCCTCAGCTTCGGAATCGTGCTCGCCGGCCTCTCCGTCCTGACGCTCGGCTTTTGCGCCAACTGGGCCGCCGCCGCGTTGCTCGCCTTCACCATCTTCTTCTACGCCGTCGTCTATACGATGTGGCTGAAGCGCTCGACGCCGCAGAACATCGTGATCGGCGGCGCGGCCGGCGCCTTCCCGCCGATGGTCGGCTATCTCGCCGCCACCGGCGAGGTCAGCGTCGCGAGCCTCACGCTGTTCGCCATCATCTTCCTGTGGACGCCGCCGCATTTCTGGGCGCTGGCCCTCGTCAAGACGGGCGATTTCGCGCGCGCCGGCGTGCCGATGCTGCCGAACGTCGCGGGGCCGGACCGCACGCGGCGGGACATCCTGCTCTACAGCCTCGTCCTCGCCCCGGCTGGCCTCGCTCCCTGGCTGCTCGGCTTCGCCTCGCCAGCCTATGGCGCGCTCGCCCTCGTCCTTGGCGTCCTGATGATCCTGCACGCCGCCCGCGTCTATCTCGCGCGCGAGGGCGATCTCGCCAACCGCACGGCGATGCGCATGTTCGGCTTCTCGATCCTCTACCTCTTCCTTCTGTTCGCCATGCTCGTCGTCGAGCGTCTTTGCGCGATCGCCGGCGTCGCTCCCGCCTGGCTCACGCCATGACCCAGCAGCGCTTCGAAATGGACGAAAGCGCGCGGCTCACGCCCGAGCAGGAGAAGAAGCGCCGCCAGCGTAACATCGCCATCGCGCTGGCGATCGGCTTTTTCGTCGTCCTCTTCTACGTCGTGACGATCGTCAAGCTCGGTCCCGGCGTGTTCAGCCGCCCGATCTGACGGAGGCGGAACCGATGCGCGCCGCGCCTCCCGACGACCGAAACCTCACGCAGGAGCGCCGCGGCCGCCGCGTCGCCTTCGCGGCGGCGACCGTATGCTTCGCCATGCTGGGGCTCTCGTTCGCGGCTGTTCCGCTCTACCACATGTTCTGCGCGGCGACCGGCTATGGCGGAACGCCGCGCATCGGGGTTCTCGCATCGCCGGCCGGCGTCGGAACGCGCGAGATGACCGTGCGCCTCGACGCCAATGTCGCTCCGGGCCTGCCCTGGAGCTTCGAGCCGGAGACGCCGCAGATCACGCTGCGGCCCGGAAAGACCGCCACCGTGTTCTTCAGGGCCCAGAACCGCTCGAACGCGCCGCTCAAGGCGCAGGCGGCGTTCAACGTCGGGCCGGACAGCGCCGGCGCCTATTTCAACAAGATCAGCTGTTTCTGCTTCAGCGAGATGACGCTCGAACCGCATGAGAGCGCCGAATTGCCGGTCGTATTTTTCCTCGATCCGGCGCTCGAGGCGGATCCGACCCTTGCCGGCGTGGAAACCGTCGTGCTCTCCTACACCTTCTTTGCGGTGACGTCGAAAGACGCGACGCGCGGCGAAACGAAGAAGCTGGGCGCGGCGGCGGGCGCCGGCGCCAAGGCTTTGTGAGACCGGGCGCCTGGAAGGTTCAAGGGCCCCCGGCCCGACCTTCGGGGCGCCCGCAGAGACGATCGAGCCTCGTTCGCTATCGGGCGGCCCGCCCGACTGAAACGAGGCTCGCAAGCGCCGGCGTCGCGAGGCGCCGGTTGACGGGCTCGGCCGAGCCATGAGGGAGGAAGAAGGTTCATGTCGGACGCGCACGCCAAACCCAACCACGATTTCCATCTCGTTTCGCCAAGTCCATGGCCGATCCTCGCCTCGATCGGCGCTTTTTTCCTCGCCGTCGGCGGCATCATGTGGATGAAGCAGCTTGGACCCGGCACGCTGCGGCCGGGCGGCCTGGTCTTCGGCGCCAGCCTGATCGCGCTGATCTTCATCGCCGCCTCCTGGTGGGTCGACGTGGTGCGCGAGTCGCAAAGCGGCTTCCACACGCCCGTCGTGCAGCTCGGCCTGCGCTACGGCATGATCCTGTTCATCGCCTCCGAGGTGATGTTCTTCGTCGCCTGGTTCTGGGCCTTCTTCGACGCAAGCCTTTTTCCGGGCGAGGCGCAGGAATATATCCGCGCGCAGGCGGTCGGGAGCCAGTGGCCGCCCAAGGGGATCGAAGTCATCGACCCCTGGCACCTGCCGCTGCTCAACACGCTGATCCTGCTGACCTCCGGCACCACCGTCACCTGGGCGCACCACGCCCTTCTGACAGGCGACCGCAAGGGCCTCAAGGCGGGCCTCGCCCTGACCATCGCGCTCGGCGCGATCTTCACCCTCGTGCAGGCCTATGAATACGTGCACGCGCCCTTCGCGTTCAAAGGCTCGATCTTCGGCGCGACCTTCTTCATGGCGACGGGCTTCCACGGCTTCCACGTCATCATCGGCACAATTTTCCTCACCGTCTGCCTCATCCGCGCCTTCGTGGGCCAGCTCTCGGTGCGCCATCACCTCGGCCTCGAATTCGCCGCCTGGTACTGGCACTTCGTGGACGTGATCTGGCTGTTCCTGTTCGCCACGATCTACATCTGGAGCTCTTGGGGCGCCCATATCGAGGCCCCGATCGGCTAGGGACAAGCCTCATCCAGATCCATGAGATCACGGCGTAGGAGAGCGGCGCCGGGGAGAGAGTTTAAGAGTTATGCGCGTGGCGATCGTATCGGGTCGCGACGCGCCGCGCGTTTTCAGCCCGCAGGACAGGCGCTCATGACGGTCCTGCTCCTGTGGTCTGGCGCGTCGACCGGTTGAGTCGTCCGCGCAGACTTTCGAGGAGCGGAACGGCGGTCGCCGCGTCGGCGGCGCTTCCCGGCGTCAGGGCGAAGGCGGCCGGCATGCCGCAGTCAACCGGTGCTCGGCCGCGCCTCGGCGTGACGGACGAGGCCGAGGTCGTCCCTCTCGGGGAGACGTGAGCCGACGGCCTCCTCGCGCGCTTCTTATCGCTCAGCTTTAGATTGATTGATTGTTTTGGACGCGCCTTGGGCGGGCGCCGACCGGATTTTCATTCTAACGGCCTGCCAGGCGCTGAAGCCTGCAGGACCGCTAAAATTCGGCGCGCGCCGGCGCCGCGCTCTCCGCCGTTCGCGCGTCGCCCAAGGCCGCTCCGCGCGGCGGATCGAACCCGTGTACGTCCGCACATGCAATGGGCGTCGTCGCGCGTATCAAAGACGTCTCTGGGAGCGGAGGCGCTTTGATGGGAGACAAGCTCGTTTACACTCGGCTTCATATCTACGACACGTCGGATTGGATCGGCCGGCGCCAATATGAAGGCGGCGACGACGACACCTATAGCATCGGAATCAGCGACGGCGTCGCGCAGTTTAAGTCAGCGATGGACAACCTTCTCGTCTCGGGCAAAATTTTCCAAAATTGCGTTTTCACGACGCATGGAAATGAAGGCGCGATCTTCTTTAATCACCAGCAGATCACCGCTTACGAACTCTACAAGAATTTCAACGCCCCTCATTACGAGAAGCTTTTTCCGTTCAAGGACGTGAAGGTTTACTTCGATGGCTGCAACGTCGCATCCGGCGACGATGGGTGGAAATTTCTGGAGGCGGCCGGGCGGACGTTCCTGCGGTACGGCGGTGGTCACGCCATGGGGTGGACTTCAGCCGGGCTTGGGCTGCCCTCCGTGATCCCGTGGGTCGGCGGACATACGGAGCACCTGTGGGGTCATGTCAGAGGAGTTTATGTTTTTCCCGACGACAGCGACGGCAGCCTTTATCTTCGCCGCTGGGGCGAAGGCGCCGACTGATTGTCGTCGCGTCCGGCTCGCCCGCCAGCGTCACTGCTTGAGGATGTTGTGGCGCACGATGTAGCGCACGGCGCGGTCGAAGGACTCGTCCGTGTCGCCGCGCATGTCGACGCTGTAGGCCCGTTCAGGCGTCTTCCCGTCGACGTCGAGGATATAGACGTTGAGGTTGAGGATCAGGTTCGAGACCTTCTGGATCTCGCCCGTGATCGCGACGTCGGCGCCGAGTTTCTGCGCGAAGGTCGCTGCGCAGCCGCCGCAGGCCCTGAGCGGCGCTGACGCCTCGACCTCGGCGGCGACCGGCTCGATCGGGACGATCTCGTAAAGTCCGCTTTCGCCGAGGAGCTTGCGCAGCTCGGCGCTGACGCGCGGCAGGCGCGCCATGTCGGCCTGCGTCGGCGGCTGGGCGGCAAGATCAGCGAACTGGAAATCGAAGACCGCCGCCTTCGGAGCGGCGTCGGCGGCGCCGGCGCCGAGCAGGACGGCCGCGGCGCAGGCGAAAGGTCTGAGGCTCATAGCATCCACCTGCGGGCGTATCGTCGGGCCGCTCGTTTCAGAGCCGATCGACGTCGACATGGCAAATTCGGCGCGCTTGTCGGCGTTCCATCATATGGCGACGCGGACGAGGCTCTGACCCTTCGTCACTCTCTCGCCAGCGCCGCGACGGGCTCAAGCCGCGCCGCGCGCAATGCGGGCGTGAAGCCGAAAAGAAGGCCCGCCAGCACGGCGCAAGCGAGCGCGCCGATGATCGCCGTCGCCGAGAAGATCGCCGGCATGCCGAACAGCAACGCCGCGGCGACGCCGCCGAGAACGCCGACGGCCGAGCCCTCCGGCGCCCGCGACGATCATGGCTTCGGTCAGGAACTGCCGCAGGATGTCGGCCGTGCGCGCGCCCGTCGCCATGCGCACGCCGATCTCGCCGGTGCGCTCCGAAACGGTCATCAGCATCACGTTCATGACGCCGATGTCGCCGACGAGAAGCGAGATCGCCGCGGTGAAGCCGAGCAGTAGAGTCAGCGCGTGCTGCGTGCGGTCCTGCGCCTCGATCGTCGCGGCCTTGTTGTAGATGCGGAAGTCGCGCAGGCGATGAGCCGACTCGAGAACGGCCCCGATCGCCGCCTCGGTCTGGTCGGCTTGCGAAAGATCGTCGACCAGAACGGAGATCCAGGAAAGCTCCTGTCGCCCGAACACCCGCACGTCGCCTGTGGAGAATGGAAAGACGATGGCGGCGTCGTCGCCGTCGCCGGAGAGCGCGCCTTTGCTCGAGAGCACGCCGATCACCTCGAACGGAACATTGTTGACGAGGATCATTTTCCCGACCGGGTCCGAGCCGTCTGGAAACATGCGTCCAGCGAGCTTGGAGCCGAGGACGGCGACGGCCGCGAGCGAGCGTTCGTCCTGTTTGGCGAAGAACACGCCGCTATCGAGGGACCAATGGAGAATGAGCGGAAAATTCGTCGTCACGGCGACTCCGTCGGTTGGATAATCGACCTCGCCCGACCGCGCGATCACAGCGCCATGCAGATAGGGCATCGCTGCGGCGACGTTCGGCGTCTCGCGAACGAGATCGGCGTCCGAAGCGATAAGCCGCCCGCCCGGCCCGCGGCTGCTCTCGCCGCCGGGGATCACATACATGCGGTTCGTGCCGAAGATCGCGAGCTGGGTCAGCACCTTCGCCCGCGCGCCCTCGCCGATGGCGAGGAGCGCGATCACCGAGGCGACGCCGATGACGACGCCGAGCAGCGTCAGCGCCGTGCGAAACGGATTGGCCGACAGCGCCCGTCCGCCGGCGTGAAGCGCCTCGCGCATGTCCGAGACGATGGAAGCCCCGCCATGGGCCCCGGAGAGCTGGGTCGGACGATGATCGAGACGTTCGGCGAGGCCGAGGCGGCCAAGCAGCTCGGCCGCGCGGGCGCGCCGCTCCTGCGGGGCGAGCCCGGCGTAGGTCGCCGGAATCTCGACGTTCTCCGCGGCCGTGATGGTCGGGATCAGATTGTACTGCTGGAAGACGAAGCCGAACGCCTCGCGCCGCAGCCGGGCGAGATCGTCGCGCGAGAGCGTCGCGACGTCGCGGCCGGCGAAGCGGTAGACGCCGCCCGGCTTGTCGAGGCAGCCGAGAATGTTCATGAGGGTCGATTTGCCCGATCCGGACTGGCCCATGATTGCGAGGGGAACGATCAGGGCGCCCCTAGCTTCGGCCGCGACGAAGAAGACCTGCGCCGTCATTTCCGGCCGCAGGTCGCCCGCGGCGTTGTCGACGTCGAACAGCGCGGTGTAGAGCACCACCACGCCGGCCTGCGCGAGCGGCTGCGTGTTTGCGTCGGCGCCGCCGGTCGGTCCGGCTTCTGCGGGGCCGGGAGAATCTGGCGAAGCCACGCGGTCCAGCGCCGGTCGCCATGCCCCAGCGTGGTGAAATAGACCGGCATGCCCTCGCGCAGTCGCGTGACGTCGGCTTCCGACACTTGCGTCCAGACGGTCATCGTCGAAAGATCGGCGATGCGCAGGATCTGCGGCGTCGAATAGGTCGCGTTGAGCGTCTGACCCTCGCGCGCGTCGATCGAGACCACCCTTCCGGACATCGGCGCGAATTATCCTGGTGTAGCCGAGCGCCACCTGATCGGCCTTCAAGGTCGACTGCATCTGCAGGATCTGGGCGCGGATGGTTTCAGCCCGGGCGGCCGCCGTCTTCGATTTGCGCCTGCCCTGCCCGCAGGTCGGCCTGGCGATCGAGTCGCTGCCGACGAGCTTCGCATAGCGCTCCAGAGCGTCCGTCGCGTATTCGACGTTCGCCTGCTGCTCGACGAGATTGGCGTTGAGCTGCGCGTCGTCGGCTTCCACCTTAGCCGCCTGCACCTGCGGGTCGATCTCGGCGAGCAGCTGTCCCTGCTCCACGAAATCGCCGACGTGGACGAGGATGCGCCGCAACTGCCCCGACGCCTGCGCGCCGAGATCGACATAGGCTCGCGGCTCGATCTTGCCCGTGGCCGTCACCGTCGCTTCGAGATCGCCGCGCCTGACGGCGGCCGTAGCCAGCGCCTCCGCGTGGGGCGAAGCGGCGCGCAAAATTACATAGGCGGCGGCGAGCAGAACGGCCGCGCCGGCCGCTGTCGAGAAGCGGCGAAGCAGGGCGGATTCTTCCCTCCGTCCATTCGCGAAAAACCTTGGCGCAGGCTTCAGCTCCGGGCCGGCGCGCCGCGTCGCTTCGCCTGTTTCAGCGCGCGTGCGACGGGTGGCGCTTATTCCGGAGGGCGTCGGGCGGCTTCTCCCCCGTCGTCCGGCCGCGGGACGAGTCCCGGCGCGCCATAGCGGATGACGACGGCGAGCGGGATCGTCAGCGCCGCCCGGGAGAGCATTCGCCAGCCGAAATCCTCGCCCGGAAGGGCCGTGAGCAGCCCGAAGACGGTAAGCAGCGCGAGGGCGGCCGGCCAGCCCCAAACGCGCAGATGGTCGTTGCGGCGGCTCATTCCGCGGCCTGCCGAAAAGGAGTTTCCGAAGCCGCCTGGACGCCGACCGTGTCCGAAGCGGCGCGTCGCCCGCCGCGCCCGAGCCAGAGAGAGATAGAGGCCGCTGCCGAGCACGACGATGGTGACGGGATCGAGAGCCGCCCACCCCGCTCGATCCGGAAAGGGGACCCGAACAAACCGCCTCGGCGAGCAAGCCGACCCCTGTCTGTATCGACGGGAAGCTCCGCGCGATTTCTCCTGTCGCGAGAAAAAAGTTTGACGAACGTTCAGGGGGTCTGACCCGCCACTGAGATTTTCCTCCACGCGGATTTAGAGTCCGGCCCTTTGGTGCTCTGCCCCCTGAGAACTGGATCGTTTGAAGCTGGAGTTTTCCGCTAGGTTTTCCCGTCTGGGAGAGGAGCAGAGCAGCATGAAGGCGTCGAAGTTCACTGAGGCGCAGAAGGCGTTCATCCTGAAGCAGGGCGAGGAAGGCGCGCCGGTAGCGGAGATCTGCCGGAAGGCAGGAATCAGCCAGGCGACCTATTTCAACTGGAAGAAGCGGTATGGCGGGCTGCTGCCCGACGAGATGCGGCGGATGGCGTCTCGCGCAATCACCTGATGAAGGTGGTCAACGATCTGGTGAACGCGGGTTATCTCGAGAGCGTGCGGGGACGGTTTGGCGGCGTCCGGCTGGCGCGGCCTGCGTCGGATATCAATGTGGGCGCCGTGGTGCGGCATGCCGAGGGCCGCTTCGATCTCGCCGATTGCGAAAGCTGCGTCATATCCCCGGTCTGCGGCCTCAGATGCGCGTTGCGCGAAGCCCTCGCCGCCTTCATGTCGACGCTCAATCGCTACAGCTTGGCCGACGTGACTGCGCAGCGGGAGGCGATGTCCGCCCTGTTCGCTCGGCGAAAGTCGGGTCGCTCCGGCGCGAGCGAATGAGGCGGCGTGAGGCTGTTTCCGCCATGCTGGCGCAGCGTCTCGCGCCGCTTCCGGCGTCGTCGGTTCGACGAACCTCTCGCTCGCCGGTGACGGGCTCGACATCCTGCGCCGATCGCCGCCTTCATATCGTCGCGTGATCCCGCCCGCTTTTGAAGGCGAGCGGTTTGAGCAATTCCGCCGACAGGAGATAGAGGACGACGATCACGCCGACGCCCACGAGCGCGACCGCAGCCGGAGTCTCGAAGCCAAACCAGACGCTCGCCGGCGTGAAGGGCAGGACCATCGCCACGCCGAGCGCGATGAGCGACGACGACGCCAGAGCGCGGCTTGGGCGATCCCGCCAGGGCCGGCCGTTGGTTCGGATGATGAAGATGACGAGGATCTGCGTCGCCATCGATTCAAGGAACCACGCGGTGCGGAATTCGGCCGGCGCGGCGTGGAAGACGAGCGCCAGCATGGCGAAGGTGAGAATGTCGAACAGCGAGGACAGCGGTCCCATGATCGCAGCGAACCGGATCAGGCCGCCCATGTCCCAGAGCTGGGGCCGCGCGGTCGCTTCTTCCCGCACGTCGTCGAATGGAATGCCGACTTCGGAGAAGTCATAGAGAAGGTTGTTGAGCAGAATTTGCGTCGGCAGCATGGGCAGGAACGGCAGCGCGATGGACGCCAGCGCCATCGACGACATATTGCCGAAATTGGAGCTGGCACCCATGCGCACGTATTTCAGGACGTTGACGAAAGTCCGCCGCCCTTCCTTGACGCCGTCGGCGACGACTTCGAGGTCGGACGCAAGCAGGATCAGCGAGAGCGGCTCGAGCAGCCGGCGCAGGATTGCGCGCAGCGGACCTTCGGCCTTCGTGTCGGCGTCAGCGTTGGGCCCGCAAAGGGCGAGCCGCCGCGCCGCCTCTTCTGAACTAAGCCCTTCTGTTTGGCAATGAAGCGCGGCGCAAATCGCCTGCGGCGTTTGTGTCCAGAATGTGTGGAGGCTTGCCAGGACCGGGGTCGTCTCGCCTGGCTCGACGGTCGTCATGGCGTTTTCCAGATCTTGCGACGGTCTGACGGGTCTGGCCGGAATAAAGCGGCGAAATGCGTTGCGCGGCCCGCTTTCATTTTATCAGTCATGCGACAAATGTGTGAACGACGCGCCCGCCTGACGCCGAGCGCGAACGACGTGTTGGGACAGGACGTGACGACATGCGTCGCGTCGCATGGGCCGCCTAAAGAATCATGCCCGCGCCCAGGATATGGAAGCGCCCGAGCGCAAAAGTCCGGCGATCCGGCGGCGCGCCTCGTTCGGGACGGGCCGGACGCCGAACTCTCGGCGTCCCGTTGACGAGGAGCGCGCGACCCGAGCGCCGGCGCGAAGCGCCCTACCCTCGTCCGGCCTCGCGCGCAGCCTCAAAACGCATATCGCATGCCGGCGAAGACCGCGCGGCCGTCGCCCGGATAGAACACCGCCGTCGAGGCCGCCGTGCGGGCGTCGGCGAGGGCGCCGAGGTCGCTGATGTAATGCACGTCGGCGAGGTTGCGCGCCTCGACGTAGACCAGCAGCCCGTTCCTGAGCTCGACGCCCGTCTCGAATCCGAGCAGCGTATAGCCCGGCGCCTTCAGCGTGTTGGCGTAATCCGCCCAGGGCCCGCTCGGGATCCAGTCGAGCGACGGCTTGAAGTAGAAGCCGCTCGGGTGACGATAGCTGAGCTCGGTGCGCAGCACATAGCGGGGGATGACGGCGAGCGAATTGTCGCCGTAGACGGGATCGTTCACGAAGTGGAAGTCGTTGAGCGTGAAGATCTGCCTGACGCCCAGCGCGTCTCCTGACGCGAGCAGGTCGCGCCCCGCCTCGACCGAGGCGCTGAGCTCGACGCCCTGATGCAGCGTGTGGTTCGCGTTGAAGGTCGAGGCGGGAACGCCGAGCGCGGCGTTGGCGTAGTAATTGATGAGCTCGTTCCAGATGAAGGAACGGTAGAAAGTGAGATCGAAGGCGAAGGGCCCCCAGGCGCCGCGCGCGCCGATTTCGCCGGTCCAGGCGATCTGCTGCTTCAGCGGCACGAAAGTGAGGCCGTTGAGATTCGATTGGGCGAGGTCCGAGAAATCGGGCGCGTCGGCCGACTGCGCCACGTCGGCGTAAACCTGAATCGTTGGGGTCGCCCGCCACATCACGCCGAGCTTCGGCAGGAAGCCGCTGTAGGCCTTGTCGCCATAGGCGTTGGGTTGGACGAAATAATTGACGAAGTCGCGCGTGTTGACGTGGAGCTTGCCGCCCGCCATCAACGCCACCTCGGGCGTGACCCAGAAGCGATTGTCGAAATAGGCTTCGTAATTGGCGGCCGTCTGAAAGCCGTTCGCGGTCAGCGCGCCCTTGGAGCCGTTGTTGTTGACGAATTGCAGCGTGGCGTTGTTCCCGGCGAAATAGCGGAGGCCGACGGTCAGGTCGTCGCGGAAGCCGGCGACGTCGAAGCTCCCGCGCCAATGCGGCGAGACGCCGAAGGTGATCCCGTCCTGGTCGAGCACCTGGAAGATCGGATGGTCGAGCTTCTTGTGGAAGAACCAGCTGTCGACGTCGAGCTCGCCGACGTCGAGCTTCAGCGCCGTGCGGTTGGCGACGCGCTGGGCGTAGACGTTGCGCGCCTGGTCGCCGGAGATCGCCGCGGGCGCGGCCAAGGTCGGATCGGCGAGGGCGGTCGCAAGGTCCAGCGTGCCGGGCAGCTTCTGGCGCGTGTCGAAGATGCCGAGGTAGAAGCGCGTCTCCGCGACGTCCGACATCCGGTAGCCGAAATTGCCGTTGAACTGGTTGTAGTCCTGCTGGGAATGGTCTCGGTAGCCGTTCTGGTCGGATTTCGTCGCGCTGACGAGAAAATCAAACGGGCCGACGATACGCGAGACTTCGACATGGCCGCGGATCGCGCCGAACGATCCGCCTTCGACCCGAGCGACGTTCGGAGCGATCGCGGTGAAGGCGGTCGGCGTCACGAAGTTTATCGCGCCGCCGAGCGTCGAGGAGCCGAAGATCAGCGCGTTCGCGCCCTTGAACACTTCGATCGAGCGCAGCGCGAGCGGATCGATCTGGTAGTAGTCGCCCGAACCGTCGGCGAAATTCAGCGGCAGGCCGTCCTGCAGAATTTCCACGCCGCGCGCATGATAGGCGCGGGCGACGCCGGAGCCGCGGATCGAAAGGCGGATCTCCTGCCCGTAGCGCGTCTGCGCGAAGACGCCCGGCGCGTCCTTCAGCGTATCGGCGATGTTGTTGCTATAGCTCGTCGCGAAGGATTCGGAATTGACGAAGCCGACCGACCCGACCGTCGAATAGACCGCTTCGCGCTGGGCTTCGACCGAAGGCGAAGTCAGCGCGGCGTTTTGCGGCGCTCCGGCGTTCTCGACCGTGACTTCCGGGAGAAAGAGGTCGTCGTTCTGAACGGCGTCCTGCGCGAACGCCGGACAGGCGCACAGAGCGATGAAGGAAAGCGTGACGCCTTCCCGGTAAAATGGAAGGTTGCGGCGCATGAAAGGCTCCTGCGGACGGAACGAAGCTCGCTTCGCTCTCGCGTCCGTCATGGCGTTGAATGGAAATGGCGGCGCGGCGGGCGTCTTCTCCCGCGTTTCTCGCGCAGGGCCGCGGGCGAGGGCCTAGCGAGCCGGACGCCCGCCTTGAGGCGGCTTCGCCGCGGGAGCGGCGCCGATGACGCGCACGGCGGGCGCGGGCTCGGCCAGCGTATCGCCGGCCTGTCCCGGTGCCGGGATCTGCGTCCAATGATGGGCGCCCGCCTCGCAGGTCTGGACCGTCGGGAAATAGACGACCGACCCGATGGGAAAGACGTCCGAAATGCGTACGAGAAAGACGAATTCGTCAAACTCGTCGGCGGGCAGCCGCCCGCCCGACCAGACGATCTCCTTGACGCCTTCGCTGATTTCTCCGTGGACGAAAGGATAGCTGCGCGCGTAGGGGCCGCGCGTGGTCGTGATCGTCCACCCCGGCTTCGCCATCGGCCTCGCGCCGACCGCGCCTTCGGGAACCGTGACCGACACCGAAATCGTCGGCGAATCGCCGCATCCATGGGTGATTTGAACGACGGCGCGATAGAAGGTTCCGGTCCGCGTCTCTTTTTGTTCAAGAGCTGAGTGAGCGTACGCCGGCCCGCTCACGGCGAGCGCCAGCGCCGGCGCGCAAAGGCGCGCCAGAAGCATGTTTGGCATGAAGGTTTCCTGTCTCTGGAATCGAACGGAGAGGTCGATCAGACGGCAGGAGGACCGCGGGCGCTGTAGAAGGCGTTCGGCGGCCCGGTCTTAAGGATGACGTCGAAGACGCGCCACGCGAAAGTCTCTACGTCGCGAGCGTTTTCGACGAGCGGCGACGCCTCGCGTGGGGGCGGCGCCATTTCGCATGAGACGGCGGCGCAGCACTGATGGCGATGCTGATGGTCATATGGCGCCTTCCTGATCGGCGCGTCGGAACTCGCGCCGTGGCAGATCACGCCGAACGGACTCGCGATAGGCAGGGGAAGCGCAAGGGAGAACGTGGCCTCCGCGACGAGCGCCCATAAAGCGATCGCGGCGACGATCACCTGGACGACGACCGGAAATGATCTGCGCTTTCTCACATACGGAAGTGTAAGCGGCGGGCGGCGGCGGTCAACTCGCTGTGAGCCCGAGCTTCTGATGAAGTCCGATATGTGGCGGCCTGGCAACGCTGCGCGACTCGGGCCGTCAGATTGGGCGCAAGCTTTTGCGCGCTAGCGCCCGCCGTCCTGCCGCGCCGCCCCTTCCGCCACTGTCGGGATGGCCGCCCTCGCGCCGAAGCGCGCCGCGCGCCTGAAGAACTCGTCGCGGAGCGTGTCTTTAGCGACGGCTTCGATGGCATATGGGGACATTCAGCCTTTGTCCGGCCGCCTGCGCCAAGCGAAAGGCTTCAGCGCCCGCGCGCGAACTGGCGGTCCTGACGGCGGCGCTGCATCAGGCCGTCGCCGGCGGCTCTACGACGATCAAGCAGGGTAGCCTCCGACCCCCTCGTCCCGAACGAGGCGCGCCGCCAGATCGCCGGCTCTTGCGCTTGGCCGCTCCCGGCGCGTTCGTTTCAGATAGATTTCGAGGTCTGGAATCGCGCGAGGGCTTTTCTGCTGATATATCCATATTCTCTATGGACGAAAGGAGAAACGCTCATGACGACTCTTCCCTTGCGAACGATCGAAGATGCGCCGGACGCGGCGAAGCCGCTGCTTGAGGGCGCGCAGAAGCGCAACGGCTTCCTGCCGAACCTGCTGCGCGTCCTGGCGAACGCCCCAGTCGCCCTCGAGACCTATCTCACTGTGTCGGGCGTCAACGCCCGCTCCTCGCTCACGCTCGCCGAGCGCGAGACGGTCCAGATCACCGCCGCCGCGACTCACGGCTGCGGCTTCTGCGTCGCCGGCCACACCGCCGTCGCCTACAAGCAAGCCGGTCTCGACGAGGCGACGGTGGAGGCCCTGCGCAATCTCGGCCGTCTTCCCGATGAGCGGCTGGACGCGGTCGCGCGCTTCACCAAGGCCGTGATCGCGACGCGCGGCAAGGTGGACGAGGCCGATTTCGAGGCGTTCAAGGCCGCCGGCTTCTCGGACGAGGCGGCGCTTGAGGTCGTTCTCGGCGTCAGCCTCGCGACCCTTTGCAACTTCGCCAACAATCTCGGCGGCGCGCCGCTCAACCCGCAGCTCGAAGCCTATCGCTGGGGCGGCCCGAGCGCCGCGGCGGCCGAATGAGTTCCTCTTCCTCCGCCCTCGACGCGCGGCTCGGCGCCTGGCTCGGCGCGCATGCGCTGAGCCTCGACACCGAGAGCCTGCTCGCCGGCGAGTTGCTGCCGCGCCTTTCCGAAAGCGGCGTGTTCGGCGCCGGCGTCCCGGAGGCGGAAGGCGGGACAGGCGGCGACGTCACCGACGCCGTAGAGGCCGTCGCCGCGGTTTCCGAGCGTTCGCTGGCCGCCGGTTTCGTGTTGTGGGGACACCGCAGCTATATCGAGTATCTGCTGCAGAGCCCCAATGAGGCGCTGCGCGCCGCGCTGCTGCCCGATCTGCTCGCCGGCCGCGTCGCCGGAGCGACCGGGCTGTCCAACGCGATGAAGTTCCTCGCGGGCCTCGAAAGGCTTCAGGTGAACGCCCGTCCCGAGGGCGAGGGCTATGTGCTGGACGGCAAGCTTCCCTGGGTCAGCAATCTGCGCGTCCAGGGCTTTCATGTCGCCGCCGCCGTCAGCCGCGCGAATGACGAGGGCGCCTTCGTGGCCTCGCTGGCGCACGACGATCCGGGCGTGCGCCGTTCGCCCGACCTCGATCTCATGGGGCTGCGCGCCACCAGCACGGCGGCGCTCGACATCGACCATGCGCGGATCGACGCCGACCGGATCATCCATCCCGACGCCGGCGCCTGGCTGCCGGCGGCGCGCCCGGCGTTTCTCGGCCTGCAATGCGGCATGTCCATCGGCCTCGCGCGCTGCGCGCTGAACGAGGCGCGCGGTTGCCTCGGGCCGGGTCGCGGCGCGCTCGCCGAGCCGATAGCGGTCCTCGCCGAGGCGCTCGACGGGCTGGAGCGCGAATTGCGCGAGGGGCTGCGCTCCGGCGCCTTCCACTCCCGCCCGGCGGCGCTGTTCAGGATTCGCATCGCGCTCGCCGACGTCGTCGCGCAGGCGGTTGGGCTGGAGCTTCAGGGATCGGGCGGCAAGGCCTATCTTAGCGCGCCCGGCGCCGCGTTCGGGCGCCGCTGGCGCGAGGCCGCCTTCATTCCGGTGATCACGCCGAGCCTGCTCCAGTTGAAGACCGCGCTGGCTGCGCAGCGCGAGAGCGCGGCATGAGCGCGGCTGAGCCGGTGCTGGCGGCGCGCGGCGTCGAGCTGCGCTATGAGGACGCCTCCTCTCCCGTGCTGAGCGGCTTCGACCTCGCGCTGCGCCCGGGCGAGATCATCGCCGTTCTCGGACCGAGCGGCGTCGGCAAGTCGAGCCTGCTGCGCGTGCTGGGCGGCCTTCAGCCGCCCAGCGCCGGCGCGGTCGCGATGCGCGGCGCGCCGTTGACCGCGGTCGACCCGCGCGTCGCCGTCGCCTTCCAGGATCCATGCCTGCTGCCCTGGCTGTCGCTCGAAGCCAATGTCGCCTTCGGACTGGACTTCCGGCGTCAGCCCCGGCTGTCGCGTCAGGAGCGGCAGGCGCGCATCGACGCGGCGATCCGCGAGGTGGGCCTCGCCCATGCGCGCCGGCTCTATCCGGCGGCGCTGTCCGGGGGCATGGCGCAACGCGCCGCGCTGGCGCGCTGCCTCGCCCGCAAGCCGGAAGTGCTGCTGCTCGACGAGCCTTTCGGCGCGCTGGACGAGGTGACGCGCGCCGAGATGCAGGACCTGCTGCTCAAGGTGGTCGACGATTTCGGCGCCGCGGCGTTGATGGTCACGCATGATATCGACGAAGCGCTGCTGCTGGCCGACCGCGTGATCCTGCTTGGCGGCGCGCCGGCGCGGCAGATCGGCGCGTGGGAGGTGACGCTGCCCAGGCCCCGGCGCGACTTCGTCGCCGAACTCGGCGCGCTGCGCGTCGACATTCTGCAGATTCTCCAGCGCGCGGTGCGCCGTCGCTGATCTCAGGACCCCGCAAAGCTCCCGTAAAGGACCACGCCATGTGCATCGAATGCCTCGCCCGCAGCGCCCTCTCGCGCCGCGAGGCGCTCAAGCTTTCCGCCTTGTTCACCGCCGCAGGCGCCGCGCCGCTGCTCAGGAGCTTCGAGGCGCGCGCGCAGGAGGCCGACGCGCCGGTGCGCATCGGCTACCTGCCTATCACCGACGCAACTCCGTTGCTGGTCGCCCACAACAACGGGCTGTTCGAGGCGGAGGGCCTCAAGGTCGAGAAGCCGGTGCTGCTGCGCAGTTGGGCCCAGGTGATCGAGGCCTTCATCTCCGGGCAGGTGAACGTCGTCCACCTGCTTTCGCCGATGACGGTATGGGCGCGTTTCGGCGGCAAGGCGCCGGCCAAGGTGGTGGCGTGGAACCATGTCTCCGGCTCCGGCCTGACCGTGGCGCCGGGCGTCGACGCGGTCGCAGACCTCGCCGGCAAGACCGTCGCCATCCCCTTCTGGTACTCGATCCATAACGTCGTGCTGCAGTCCCTGCTCAGGGAGAACGGCTTGACTCCGGTCGCCAAGCGCACCGGCCAGCCGGCCGCGAACGAGGTGAACCTCGTGGTGCTGGCGCCGGCGGAGATGCCTCCGGCCCTCGCCTCCGGACAGGTCGCCGGCTACATCGTCGCCGAGCCGTTCAACGCCGCCGCCGAGGCGCTGGGGATTGGCAAGGTGCTGCGCTTCACCGGCGACGTGTGGAAGAACCACGCCTGCTGCGTCGTCTTCATGCACGAACGCGACCTCGTCGGACGCCCCGAATGGTCGCAGAAAGTGGTCAACGCCATCGTCAAGGCGCAGGCCTGGACCCGCGACCATCGTTCCGAAACGGCGAAGCTGCTCTCCAAGGATGGAGCGAACCGGTACACGCCGCACCCCGCGCCGGTGCTGGAAAGGGTGCTGGCCCCCTCGCCGGACGCCTGGGCGGCGTATCAGCAGGCGGGGGCGATCCGCCATGCCGACTGGGCCGAGAAGCGCATCGACTTCCAGCCCTATCCCTTTCCCAGCTACACGGAGAAGCTGGTCACGCTGCTCAACGGGACGTTGATCGAGGGCGACAGCAGCTTCCTCGCCTCGCTCGATCCAAAGACCGCGGCGGCGGAGCTCGTCGACGACCGCTTCGTGAAGGCGGCGCTCGCGGCGAACGGCGGCCTGCCGGCGTTCGGCCTGCCCGACAGCTTCGCCCGGACGGAAGCGTTCGCCCCGTGAACGCCGCGCCTCCCGGCGAGAGATTCGCGGCGAGCCCCACGACGGAAAAGCCTGTCGCGCGACGGTCCCTCGCGGCCTCGCGCCTCGCGAGCTTCCTCCTCGGCGCCAGCGGCCTCCTCGCCCTGCTGGCGCTGTGGTGGATCGGCACGGACCTGCTCGCCGCGCCGACGAGCTTCGCCCGCCGCTTCTCGCCGGGCGGCGCCTTCGCCAGCCTCGTCGAACTCCTGACCTCTTCGGACCTGCCGATCCATGTCTATGTAAGCCTGAAGCGCATCCTGGTCGGCCTCGCATTGGCGCTCGTCGTCGGCGTGCCGACCGGCCTTGCGGTCGGCGGCGTGACATGGCTGGAGACGGCGACGACGCCCGCCTTCCAGTTCCTGCGCATGATCTCGCCGCTGTCCTGGATGCCTCTCGCCGTGATGGCGTTCGGCGTCGGCGACAAGCCGGTCTATTTCCTGCTCGCCTTCGCCGCCGTGTGGCCGATCCTGCTTTCGACCGCCTCCGGCGTGCGCCAGCTCGACCCGCGCTGGCTCCAGCTCGCGCGCAGTCTCGCGGCGACGCGGCGGGAGACGCTCTGGCGCATCGTGATTCCGGGCGTCGTCGGCCATGTGCTGACCGGCGTGCGGCTGGCCATCGGCATACTCTGGATCGTGCTGGTGCCCTGCGAGATGCTCGGCGTCTCCGCGGGCCTCGGCTATTTCATCCTCGACACCCGCGACCGCCTCGCCTATTCGGAGCTGATGGCGACGGTGCTGCTGATCGGCGTTCTGGGCTATCTGCTCGACGCCCTCGCCCGCGCGCTGTGCAAACGCTGGTCCTGAAGACCCTCATATGCGCTTTCGGCGCTGCGGGCGCATCTCGAAACCGCGGCTGTCCCGAGCCCGCGGTTCGCATGTTCCGGCAGATCATCTCCACGCCTGCGCAGCGGTCGTGACTTCGGTCTTCGAACTCAACGCGCGCAACGCGATCTGATGGACGATCTCGGCGGGAGCGGCGCAAAGATCGCCGACGACCGTTATGCGGAAGTCGTCGGCGGCGCTCCAGGCGCGCGGTAGGTTTTTCATCGGGGCTCCGTTCCAGCCTTCCGCAGCCTCACGCCCGGCCCCTCGCCGTTCTCCTCGAAGATCACGCCGTCGGCCTCGAGCGCGGCGCGCCGGTCGCCGTCAATAGACGCCCGGAACGAGCCGCGACGTGCGTGCGCGATAGGCGTCATACTCGTCGCCGAAATGCGATCGCAACAGCCGCTCCTCGGCGTTCATGCGGGCGATCAGCGGCGGAACGAGAGCCGCTACGAGCAGAAGGCCGACGCCCGAGCGAAACGCGAGCGCCCAGCCAAGCGAGCTGACGAGCAGACCGAGATAGCTCGGATGACGGATGCGGCCGTAGACGCCGTCGGTGACGAGCGCGTGGCCCGGCTGGATCGCCACGAGTCCGCTGAAGCGGCGTCCGAGCACGAACACCGGCCAAAGCCGCAGCGCGCCCCCGGCGGCGAAAAGGGCGACGCCGATCCAGCGCAGTTTCTCGCCGTCGAGCGTCCAGAAATCCTTGCGATCCGTGTAGGCCGGCAGATACGCGCTCAAAAGGCCGATCGCCCCGAAGGCCGCAAGCACCCATCGGTTTGAGCGATCCTCGCGCTCGCCCGCGCTCAGATTGCCGCGGCTAACGAGCGCCGCGGCGGTCATCGCGAACAGCGCGGCCGTAAGCGCGACCAGCGCTGCGTGAGAAAAGAACGCGGCGAATCCGCCGAAGCCGAGAATGGCGAGCCCGAGATAAGCCAGAGTCGCAAGCACGGCCGCGGCGAGAGTTGGCGTGAGCGACATGGTGTGGCCCCTTAAAGTCACCCACCAGCGCGAGGGTCAGCGCGGACGATGCTGGACGTGGGCGCCGTCATTCACTTCAGATAGCCTTCCGCCGTGAGAAGCTTTTTCACGATCCTTCGGACGGCTTCCGAACGCGAGGGTTGCGGTTCGGGCTGGGCCTTTACCCAAGCGTCAATAGCGGTCGTTAATTCGGGAGGGACGCGCAGGCTGATGTGAGGATCGCTGCCAGTTGCAGGGCGTCCTTTCTTTTTATGTGATACGAATATTGACGCCTTCATGTTTTATGTGATACTAAAAATGCACAGGCCGAGCAAGAGGCGGCAACCTCGAGCCCGGCCCTAACCCCAGCCACCTGTCTGAAAGGTCGCCAAGGCTATGCCCAGCATCACCCATCCCTCCCGCTTCCACAATCTCACCGACACCGCGCTCGCCGACGAGATTGGCCGCGTCGACGCGATCCTGAAGGCCGCCGAGGCGGAGCTGAAGGCGCTCAAGGATGAGTTCAAAACGCGCGGTCTTTCCGAAGCCGCAGGCGCCGCCTTCACCGTCACGGCGAGCGAGCAGATCGCCGGCCGGCTCGACGCCAAGGCGGTGCGCGAATTCCTGGGCGCGGCGGCCTCGCGCTTCGAGACGGCGGTGGTCTCGACCGTCATCCGCATCAAGGCGGCGCGTCCTGCGCTCGCCGCCGCCTGAGGGAGGGACGTCGATGCTTCCTTCTCCCTCCCCCGTCGCCGTGCTGGCGGCCTCCTATCACGCCGGACGCGGCCGCAAGACGCTGCAGCTCGAGCAGATCGCCGGCGGGCGCCGCACGATCCTCGAGGAAAGCCCTCGACGCGTTCCTCAAGCCGTGCGGGAACTGGCGAGCGAAGCGCGCACCCGTCTCCGGCTCGATAAGGGTGAACCGCCCCTAGATTTTTAGACGCCTTCTTCCCTAAATTTGAGGCGAGGAGGCCCCGATGGGCAAAGCGAACTTCACCGAGGACTTCAAGCGCGAGGCGGTCGTTCAGATCACCGAACGAGGCTA
>NZ_JAYRLA010000016.1:0-65444 GCF_041905455.1 Methylocella sp.
AAGGCGATCATGCGCGCCTGTACGCGACGGGCTGAGCCCGGTAGGAATGCCGAAGACGGGGAAGGACAGGAATGAGCGCGCAAAGGACATACAAGATATGGTCGCCTTTGACGCTCCTACTCCCCCCAGCAAAAGTTGCAGACTTTTGCGTCGAGAAAATGCGTTTAAACAAATAGTTGGAGCGTGTTCAGCGAATTGGACTCCGCTGAACACGCTCCAAGCGGCGCGGCTTCGGCCTCAGCCTTTGGCGCCGACGGCGAACAGGTCGCGCAGCGTGTGCGGCTGACAGCGCAGATATTGCTCGGGCGCGCGAACCTTCGCGCCAAGATGCGCCGCCGCACGCCACGGCCAGCGCGGGTCGTAGAGCATCGCGCGCGCCAGCGCGACGAGGTCGGCGTCGCCGGTCGAAACGATCGCTTCGGCGTGCTCGTACTCGGTGATGAGCCCGACCGCGACGACCGGCATGCTCGTCGCCTGCTTCACCGCGCGGGCGAGCGGAACCTGATAGCCGGGACCGACCGGAATCGCCTGCCGCGGATCGAGGCCGCCGCTCGAGACATGGATCGCGTCGCAGCCCTTCGCCTCGAGCGCCCTGGCGAGGGCGATCGTCTGCCCGACGTCCCAGCCGCCCTCGACCCAGTCGGTCCCGGACACGCGCATCGTCACCGGGCGTTCGGCCGGGAAAGCTTTTCGCACGGCGTCGAAGACCTCCAGCGCGAGGCGCGCGCGGTTCTCGAGCGGTCCGCCATAATCGTCCTCGCGCCGGTTGGAGAGCGGCGAGAGGAATTGATGGATCAGATAGCCGTGGGCGCCGTGAATCTGCACGGCGTCGATCCCGAGCCGTCCGGCGCGTTCGGCCGCCGCGGCGAAGGCGTCGACGACGCGGGCGATCCCGCCGCGGTCGAGCGCCGTCGGCGCGTGCTCATGCGCCGCGAAGGGCAGGGCGGAGGGCGCAACGGTTCGCCAGCCGTTGCGCGCATCCGGGGCGATCTGGGCGCCGCCGAGCCACGGCTTCTCGGTCGAGGCCTTGCGGCCGGCGTGGGCGAGCTGGATGGCGATCGGCATGTCGGACCAGCGCCGCACCGCTTCGAGCGTGCGCGCCAGCGCCGCCTCGGTTTCGTCGTCCCAGAGCCCGACGTCGCCATAGGTGATGCGGCCTTCCGGCAGCACGGCGGTCGCCTCGATCGTCAGCAGCCCCGCGCCCGAGAGCGCGAGATGGCCGAGATGGATGACGTGCCAGTCGGTCATGCGGCCGTCCTGCGCGGAGTACATGCACATCGGCGCGATGACGATGCGGTTCGCCAGCCTGAGGCGCCCCGCCGCGAAGGGCTCGAACAATTTCGGTCCGCTCATGTCCGCCTCGATTCTTATGGTTGAGGGCGGACGCACTATAGGCGAAAAGCGGCGAGGCGGCCCGCGCGGCCCGGATCCTGAACGTCCTCGAAGGCGCACGGCGCGTCATGGAGAAGCCTGATGCCGACGCCGCGTCTCTTCGCCTCGCTCAAGGCCTGCATCGGCGACGTCGTGTTCGGCATGGAGGACGGCGCCGTCTCCATCTTCGGCCTCGTCTTCGGCGTCGCGCTCTCGACCGACGATCCGCGCGCGGTGCTGGTCGCAGGCGCGACCGGCGCGGCGGCCGCCGCCGTGTCGATGATGGCGGGCAGCTACCTCGACGCCGAATCGGTGCGCGACGCGCGCCGCGCCCGCCGCGCGGAGGCGGTCGACGCGGCGCAGTCGCGGGCCGCGGTCGAGGCCGTCGCCCTGGCGCTCTCGCGCGGCGGCATGGCCGGGCGGGACGTGAATCAGGTGACGGACGCGCTCCGCCGCGCGCCGCGCGCCGCCCTGGGCCTGCGCGCGGAGCTCTCCGACGCGAACGAGGCGAGCCCCGCCGCGCAGGCGTTCTGGATGTTCGCCTCGGACCTCTTCGCCGGCTTCACGCCGGTGCTGCCCTTCGCCTTCCTGCCGATGGAGACGGCGCGTATCGTCTCGCTGAGCCTGACGGCCCTGCTGCTCGCGGCGCTCGGCGTCGGACGCGGCCTCGTGGCGAAAAGCTCCATCCCGCGCGCCGTGTTCGAGACCCTGGCGATCGCGACTTCGGCGGCTGCGGCCGGCGTCCTCGTGGGGAAGCTGCTGTCCTGAGCCGGCGCGGGAGCCGTCGTCTCGACAGGGTCGCGCGCGCGCTCCATAGTGACGTCGACGTCGGGAACGCGCTCCCATGATTCATGGCTTCGTCCTGCTTCTCGTCTGCCAGCTCGCAGGCGAGTCCGTCTCGCGCGGACTGCGGCTCCCGGTTCCGGGCCCTGTCGTCGGGCTCGTCCTCATGCTGCTCGGGCTGTTCGCCTGTCAGCGCCTCGCCGGGCTCGACGCCGAGGCGCTGAAGCATTCGAGCGTCGGCAAGGCGTCCGCCGGCGTGCTGCAGAATCTCGCGCTGCTGTTCGTGCCGGCGGGCGTCGGCGTCGTCCAGCATCTCCGGCTTCTGGCGGACGACGGGATCGTCATCGCGCTCGCCCTTGTCGTCTCGACGGCCGCCACGCTCGCCGTCACCGGCCTCGTCTTCGTCGCCGTCGCCCGGCGAACGGGCGCCGACGCGGAGAAAGCGCCGTGAACGAGCCGTTCAGCCTGTGGGTCTATCTCTCGACGACGCCGCTGCTGTGGCTGACCGTGACGTTTCTGGCCTGGATCGCGGCGGACGCGCTGGCGCGCTTCTTCCGGCTCAATCCGCTCGCCAATCCGGTGCTGATCGCGGTCGTTCTCGTCGCCTGCTTGCTGAAGCTCAGCGGCACGCCCTACAAGACCTATTTCGACGGCGCGCAATTCGTGCATTTCCTGCTGGGACCTGCGACCGTCGCCCTCGCCGTCCCGCTCTACGCCAACTGGCCGCTCGTGCGCCGCTACATGGCCCCGATGGCGGCCGCCCTTCTCGCCGGCTCGGTCACCGCCGTCGTCTCGACGCTTGCGATCGCCGCCGCGCTCGGCGCGCCGCGCACGGTGCTCGTCTCGCTCGCGCCGAAATCGGTGACCGCGGCGGTCGCCATGGCGATCTCGGACCAGGCGGGCGGCGAGCCGGCGCTTACGGCGGTGCTGGTCATCCTGACCGGCGTCATCGGCGCGGTGATCGCCACGCCGCTCATGAACGCGCTGCGCCTGCGCAATTACGCGGCGCGCGGCTTCGCCATCGGCCTCGCCGCGCATGGAATCGGCACGGCGCGCGCCTTCAACGTCGATCCCGTCGCCGGCGCGTTCGCCGGCGTCGCAATGGCGCTGAACGCCGTGTTGACCGCGTTTCTGGCGCCGCTCCTTCTTCGCCTGTTCTAGACGCGCGGCGTTCCCGTCAGGAGGGCGTCGAGACCTTCATGAGGACGATGCCGCCGACGATCAGGACGGCGGCGGCGACCCGCGCCGGGCTCGCCGACTCGCCGAGCAGGACGACGCCGACGATGAAGGCGCCGACGGCGCCGATCCCCGTCCAGACCATATAGGCCGCGCCGAGCGGCAGGACGCGCATCGACCACGACAGCAGGCCGAAGCTGACGAACATTCCGACGATCGTCACGATCGACGGCCAAAGGCGGGCGAAACCCTGCGACTGCTTCATCGCCGTCGCCCAAACGACCTCGCAAATCCCGGCGAAAACCAGAACCACCCACGCCATGGCGACCTCCTGTCGAGCCGCCGGGCCGTCCCGGTCTTGATCTCCCGTCTTGGGGCGGGAACGTGGTCGCCGCGCGGCCCCTATTAGGACGCCGCGGCGCGTCGATCAACGTCGCAAGCGCGCCGGGAAGGCGTCGCGCAGGAGGCTTAGGCCGTCAAACTCGTCGCCGCCAGAATCTGGCGTCAAAGCTTATGAGTCGACGGCCTAAGATTCCGGTCAGTCCCGGCATTGTTTTCGTGAATTGCTGCTTTCTCGGCGTCGGCCAGACTGATCTCGAAGGCCGGCCACCATTCGCTGCCAATATCGCAATCGAACTCATCAAACTCGGCGCGCGCTGCGTCATCGCCGCCGGCTGGGCGATCGACGACAATTCCGCCTCGATTTTCGCCCAGCGCTTCTACAAGGGGATACTTAACGGAGAAACCTTCGGCGATGCGACATTGAACGCGCGGCGCGACGCTTATCGCGAAGCGCGCAAGAACGGCGGCGCCGACGCGACCTGGGGCGCCTATCAATGTTACGGCGACCCCGATTACCGGCTGCGTGTGCTCCCCGACTCGAAGTCCAGCGGCGAAAAATTCAGTTTCGTAGCGGCGTCCGAAGCGGTTGAAGCCGTGCGCCAGATCCGCGACGAACTGAATATCGGCGTCGAACGCAAGATCGACGAGCTAAAATCGCGCCTCGAAAAGATTGAAACGGCGGCGGAGAACTGGCTCCATTGCGCCGAATTGCGCGTCGCCCTTGCCGAAGCTTGGGGCGAACTGGCCGATTTCCCTGTCGCCATCGCCCACTATGAGGCGGCTGTCAGCAGCAGCGACGCATCCTATACGGTCAAGGCAGCCGAACAGCTCGCCAATCTGCGCGCGCGCAACGCCGTCGCGTGTCATAGATCCACCGCGCCCGGCGAGAGGGACGCGGAAAAGGTGAACGAGATTATTCGCGCGGTGCTCGCCTCCATCGAAGAGCTGACCCGGATGCTTGGCGAGACGAGCGAACGTTTGGTGCTCCAAGGCGGCTGCTGGAAACAGCTCGCGCAGATCCAATACGCCGATGGAGGCGAGGACAATGCGCTGGAGACAATGGCGGCGCTTTACGACCGCGCCGCCGAACTGGCGCAAGACGAGGACAAGTCCTATCCGCAGCTGATGGCCTCCTGCGCGCGCATCTGCGTCGCCATCCGCGACGGGCGCGACTGCGACGCGAGAGTTGCGGAACGGCTGAAGGCTTTGATTGACAAGCCGCCGGAAGAGGATGACGATTTCTGGCGGCTCGTCCTCGTTGCCGACGCCGGCTTGATCGACGCGATCGCTTCGGCCAAGAATCTCGACGCGCAACTCGCCGATCTCGTGGTGCCCTATCGCCGCGCCTGGCGCCATGTGGGCTCGCCGCTGAAATTGCGCTCGGTGATCGAGCAACTTGAATTTTTCGAGGATGTCTTCTCCTGTGGTGCGCCCACGAGCGAGGCGAGGCGCAAGAGCATTTCCTCTCTGGCTGTCGCCTTGCGGAACACGCTGATCGGACTATGAGCCGGCTTCTGCGTATCTTTTTTCCGTGGAATGGGCGTCGAGGAATGCTTCCGTACCGTGCCCGCACAGCTTCGTCGGGGTGCCGTTCAGCCCAACTCCCTCAGCCGGCGATCAATCGCATTCGTGAGTTCACTAAGAACGAGAAAAAATTCCGACTTCGCCCGTCCACGATCATAATATTCTGACATATCGTTGTATAACATGAGACCATTAACGTTTTTTAGAGTGTCTGGGACGTGTTCCATTGGAACAGGGGTTTTGTAAACCGGGAAAATGCGCCGACCATCCGCTCCGTATAGTTGTTTTTCTAGTAGAATTATTTCTTCAAGTTCTTTTTTACACCATTCGCTTTGAAGGTAATTTTTTGATAAAACAACAATAAAAAAATCTGCCTCAAGCAACGCCTCCTTGGCAACGTTAGACCAAGAATCCATCAATTCCGACTTATCTGCGTCCATCCAAACAATGGAATCCGCATGGCCCCTTTGTCGGAGTTCCCACATCAACTGGTTGCGAAAATGTTTAACATAACCAGCAGCCGGATTACCGGGTGGCGGAGTGTCGTCTATTCGGCTGTAGGAAATGAATATTCGAAAAGGCTTGGTCCTTGCGCGCGCTTCTTCGGCGTTGGCGCTAAAAATGCTCTCACCTGCGACGATTGTCGCGGCGATTTCGGCGATCTCGTCGGCGGCCTCGCTCATCTGTCGCAACCGCTCGTTGGGTGAAAAATCGGAGAGCGGCTTGCCATTCCTGGGCCGGAGATTTTTGTCGCGGACGGTCGCGAGCCCGGCCTTGGGCGTAGGCGTCAAAACGAGCGGGTAGAAATGAACTTTTTCACCCTTCGCCTGGCGCCCGCGAATGATTGGAATTTCCTTGTCGAGAACGTACTCCGACTTCATCGAATAGCGCGAGACGAGCAGGATAAAAATGTCGCAAGCGCGGAATTTCTGCGCGATCTCCGGCTCCCAGTCGGTGCCGCCGGGCATGAGGCGATCGCGCCAGATCTCGACCGCGCGTGGCCTGAAGGCCGCTTCGAGGAAATCGATGACGAAGGACAGCCATTTGACCTCGCCGTCGGCTGGGTGTTCCGGCTCGTCGTTGTGGGCGTAGCTGACGACGATGAGCGGCTTTTTTGGTTCGGGACGCATTACGGGATTCCTTCGCCGCAAAGCGTAGCATTTTTTCGGGAAGGCCAGGGACTGTCGGGAATTCCGTGTGCGGGCGGCGGGTTGCACATCAGGCCGCCATGGCTCTTGTGAAGCGCTCGCCGAAGATGACGGCGAACTGGGCCTTGGCCATGACCCACTCGCGCGGCCCCATCTTCCACTCCTTCTCGGATCGGTTCAAGACGAGGAAGAGGAGCTTCATCGCGGCCTCGTCGGTCGGGAAGTGGCCTCTGGCCCGGACTGCGCGGCGCAGCTTGGCGTTCAGTGCCTCGATCGCGTTGGTCGTGTAGAGGATGCGCCGGACGTCCGCCGGGAAGGCATAGAACGGCACGACCTCGCTCCAGGCGCGTCGCCAGCTCTGGGCGATGGCCGGGTATCGGCGACCCCAGAGGCCCTCCTCGAAGGCGCCGAGCGCAGCTTCGCCGGCAGCGGCGTCGACGGCGCGGTAAATCCCCTTCAGCGCGGCCGCGACGGGCTTGCGGTCCTTGTAAGAGACGAAGTCCAGGCTGTGGCGCAGCAGGTGGACGATGCAGGTCTGGACCATGGCCTCCGGGAAAACGGCTCGGATCGCATCAGGAAAACCCTTCAGCCCATCGACGACGGCGAGCAGAATGTCCTCGACGCCGCGGTTGCGCAGTTCGTTCATGACGCGCAGCCAGAACTTCGCGCCCTCGTTCTGCTCTAGCCAGAGGCCGAGAATCTCCTTGGCGCCGTCAGCGCGGACCCCGAGCGCGATGTGCACGGCCTTGTTGCGGACAATGCCTTCGTCGCGGACCTTCACCCGCAGAGCATCGAAGAAGACGAGCGGATAGACCGGCTCCGACGGCCGTGCCTGCCAAGCGGCGATCTCCTCCAGAACCACGTCGGCGACAGCGCTGATAAGATCGGGCGAAACCTCGATCCCGTAGAGCTCGCGCAGATGTCCGACGATCTCCCGGGCGCTCATGCCGCGGGCGTACATCGAGATGATCTTGTCGTCGAAGCCGGGGAAACGGCGCTGGTACTTGGCGATGAGCTGCGGATCGAACGTCGCCTGCCGATCACGCGGGATCTCCAACTCGATCCGGCCGGTCTCGGTCGTCACCGTTTTGCGGCCATAGGCGCTCGCGCGTGCTTCTCGATGCCAAGGCGGCGAAGCGGATCGCGGGAAGCCGGCGCGCCTATCGGCGCAAGGTCGAAGCCGCAGATTGAGGGGATGAAGATGGCGGACCCTACGCTACAGGCTGAATATGACGCCAATCTCGGCGAGCTTTCCGATCTGGCGAGCGCGCTCAGGGTGATCGAAGCCCGGCGCGAGAGCGAACGAAACGTCGCCCTGCGCAAACTCGCCGCGGAATTGCCGCCCAACATGCACGCGCTCATCTTCGAGCGAAACGGACGCATGGAGGTCGCGCCCGACGCCGAGACCACGCTTTACATCGCAGGCCGCCCGATCTTGTGAAGCGGCTTGAGGACGCCGCATGGCAATGGGACGCGACAGGCGAAGGCCTCGACGCGGCGTGGGCGCGCCACGACGCCCTGCAAACACGCTGCATTGAGTTGTTCGCCGCGCTTAATCCGGCGGGAGAGGGGATATGACCGTGAACGATGATCCTCTTTGGCTCCGCTGCGCCGAGCAGGTTTGGGGCGACCACTGGCAATCCGGGATGGCGCGCTATTTTGGCAAGTCGCACCAATGGGTCAACCACATGGCGCGCGATCGACAGCGGCCGCCATACGACATTCTGATCTATCTGCGCGAGCTGCTTGTCCTCCAGCGACAACAATCGCTCGACCTGATCGCAGAGATCGACGCGACGCCCGGAACGTAGGCTGGAAGGCGGCGGAGCAAGAATGGGAGGCGATTGGTTGCGGAGGCAGGATTTGAACCTGCGACCTCAAGGTTATGAGCCTCGCACGCCACCGGGCTGCGCACTCCGCGCGAACTACATAGGGCCTTCAGCGTATGATTGCAACGCGCTGCGGGCCGATTTTTAAAGCTGCTTGGGATTTTGGCGCAGCCTCACGCCCGGCCCTCCGTCGCGCATCTCGCCCTCGGCGATGAAGATCACGCCGGCGGCTTCGAGAGTGTCGACGATCGCCGCTATGGCGGCGTCAGAAATGGTCGCGCCTTGCTCGTCTTCGGCGCGCTTGATGGTCCGAATAGACAGCCCCGTCGCATCAACCACGTCAGCCTGCGATAACCCCGCAAGGTGGCGGCCAGCCTTAATCTGCCCCGGGGAAGGATTTTTCATTTGACCCAGCGATTCTCGCACCTGTATTGTCCTCTTAGTGTCATTCATGGCGCGGCGATGCAAGCAAAAAATCCCGAAAATCGGGACATGGAACGTCGCGACTTTCACAACATGAAGCCAACCGAAGGGAAGTAACGAATGATCAACATCATCAGTAACGATATCGCGGCGCTCTACGCCGAGTTCGTCGCCGCCAGCGGCGAAGTGTGCGACACCGAGGACGAGCTTGATTATAGGCGCGCGGAAGCGGCGAGCGGTCGCGCTGACGCCGCGCTCGATGCTCTGACGAGCGTCACGCCGAGGACGCAAGCCGAGGTTGCGATCCTTGCGCACGCCGCGCTCGCCATCCGCGACGCTTGCGACGCCAAACCCGATTTCACCGACCCGCTGAGCCGGCTGATTATGCAAATCTGGCGCTTGACGTCGGGCGAGACTGGCGAGCCGACGTTCGCCGCATGGTTTCAGAACTCGCCGGTCGACGCCAATGTCGGAGCTTGACCGGCTCCTGCGCCGGAAGGAGGTCGAGGTGATCACAGGCATGGGGTTCGACCACGATCTACCGCAAGATGGCTGACGGGACGTTTCCGCGCCCCGTCTCCGCCGGAACCAAGCTGGCCCGATGGCGCGCGTCGGAAATTCAGGCTTGGATCGAGGCGCTATCCATGGCGCGGCCCGCGTAGCAGCTCTGCGGCGGGCCGTTAGCGCACTCACTATGTTATGGAGGACATCTAATGACAAACATCATCGGCATGGATATCGCGTCGCTCTACGCCGCATTCATGGCCGCCGCGACCGAGTATGACAGGATCGACGACACGCTCGATTGCGATGGCGCTCTTGGCGAAGCCGCGATTGATCGGCGGGACCTCGCCCTCGAAGCGCTGGCCGACATGACGCCGCGGACGCAAGCTGAAGTCGCGATCCTCGCCCAGGCGGCGCTTGATTGCAGTTGCATTGGCGACATTGAACTCGACCGCTCCGATCCGTTGAGCCGGATGCTCGTCAACATCTGGCGTTCGGCGACAGGAGAGACTGGCGAACCGCCCGTCCCTGAATGGACGCAGCCCGTGCATGTCGGAGATGCGCCCGACGAAGCTGCGTCTCACCCCGACGAAGAGCTGCTTCGGTGGGCCAAGAGCCACGACGACGCGCTAGGTGAGGTGATCGCCGACGAAGGCCGCGGTGAAAACATATTCTCGCGCGCAGCCCGGAACCACCGCAGCATGGCGTTCTGGTGTGGCGTGGAGGTGCTGAAGCGTGCGGCGCACACGCCGGATGGGATGGACGCGCGAGTGCGCGCCATGCGCTACGTCATCGAGCGACAGGGCGAATATCCCGATGACAGGAAGCATTTCGCCAGCTTGATCGAGGCGTGACGAGCAATCGGCGCTCCGCACTGGTGGGGCGCCCCATTGGAGGTTTTTTGCGATGACGAAAGAGGAAATCGCCGCAAGGTTTGGTGGCATGCCCTGCGATGGCCTCGACTGGCCGAAGGTCGAGGCGCTGCGCGCGTAGTACGCGGAAGAGAATCGTGTGAAGTGGCGGGACGTCAGGCGTGGCCTCGGGGTGATCGCCTTCTTTATAGCCGCCTACCTATGGGCGGCGATCAAGATCGCCGTTGCGGTGGCCGTGTGCCTAATCTACCCCCCCCCCCCGCTGTGGGTTGTCCTGCTAATCTATTTCGGCTTCAGGATCGAGCGAGCCCTCCGCATGGTCGGTGAACGGATCATCGAGGAAAACGAGAGGAGCATGAGGAATGACCGAGAGGGGACGCAACAATGAATGGAAGCCGCTTGGGAACCGCCTCATCCTGCGGCTGGGCGATCCCGAGTTGACCTTGTTCGAGGCGCAGCACATCGTGATCGGCGACGGAGATCGCCTGCGGGTTTTCCCGAACCTGCGCGCGGGTTCGCCCGATCGGCGGCGGCTGTGCGGGCGTCAGATGGTCACATCGGAAGACCTCGATCGCCTTGTCGGTGATTGAAGCTATCTTTTTGTCCAAAGACGTCTTGCGCCGTCTTTGCGGTATGGTTGATTCCGAATCACGCATATGACGTGCGCACCGTAATTATGGGCTGCGCCTCTATGCACGACGCATCTGGCCGCAGCTCCTACATTGAAGGATGCTTGTCATGGTCGGCGCTCGATCTTCCAAAAATAACATTGCCGAGACCGCGCCCCACGTCGCGGTCGATAGCTTGCGCCTGCTCTCTGTCAAGGAGCTGTGCGAACTGCTCAGCATCAGCCGGTCGAAGGTTTACGTCGAGATGGCGGACGGGCGCCTTCGGTGCATAAAGCTCGGCGGCAGCACGCGCTTTCGGCTCGCCGACGTCGAGGCCTACCTCAACGGCCTCGCCGCCTGAAATCGGCAGCCAGCCAATCGTGACACCCCGAAAAAGAAGAGGCCGTTCTGCGACAACAGAACGGCCTCAAGGACAAAAGGCAACTTCAACATGAAACCCCTACCTCAACCCGCTTCTGCGGGCAAGTTCGATATCGCGAAAAACGCGAAGTTTTTACAGGACCGAGCCGTGCATGAGCGCGGCCCGGTGAGTGATCGACGCTTCTTCGCGCGCTTCCCTGAGAGGCTTCATTACGTGTGGTTCGCCGACGTCGCCGAAGCCGCGCTCGTTCCCCTGAATCGCCGCCAGTATGCAGGGCCCGGCATGGACGACCGCCGGGCGGCCGCCCTCGTCGTCCGCCGCATGCCAGTACGGCTCGGCGGGCGAGAAACGCAGCGCTTTCGAGGCTGGCGGCTCGAGCCCGCGATGGGCGAAATAGGCGTCGACCAGCGTGCCGTCGGCGGCGGTCGCCGCGCGCCAGGCGGCGAAGGCCCGCGCTCGCTCCTCCTCGGCCAGTGCCGCGTCGAGCGCCTCCTGCTCCTGCGCCCGGCGGCGACGCTCCGCCTCCATGCGCGCCGCGGCCTCAGGGTCGCGCACCACTTCGGTGCCGGCCATCGAGCGCAGCGCGGCGGAAAAATCGAGCCCGTCGAACTGCTCGAGAAAGGTGAAGACGTCGCCGCCGCAGACGCTGCCGCGCGCGAGGCATCCCCACGTCTGCGTGCGCGTGTTGACCCACAGCGGCCGCTTGCCGCGCACCGGCTTGCACAGGCACTGGCCCTCGCGGATCCCGCGCGAATTGGCGCGCGAAAGTTTCGTGCGCGCGCCGATCTGCTCGTCGAGCGGATGGGCGTCCTTGATCGCGGCGAGCTCCTCGCGGGCGAGGCGGGTCATTGCGCGCCCTCCGCCCGCAGCTGCGCGCACAGGGCCGGCCGGTGCGGCGCCACGTAGGCGCGCAGGCAATGCCTGGCGCAATAGGGGCGGCCCTCGAGCGCCGGCGCGCCGCAGAACATGAGGTCCGCCGCCTCCGGGCCGCCTGACGGCCATCGGCACGCGCCGGAGCGCAGCGCCTCGAAGGAGACGGCGCCCGGCTCGACCGCGAAATCATGCAGCCGCGGCGGCTTCGGCGCGGGCGCCGGCGTCCAGGCCGATAACGAAAAGTAGCCGCCGCGCTGCGCAGGCGGGCGCGCCTTCGGCGCCGCCGGCGGCGTGACGGCGCAGGCCTTCGCGCGGGGCTTCGTTTCAGCGACGGGGTTGCGCGCCGGCGGCTTCACCGGCTTCGGCTGATTCGGGGCCGCCGCGCATCTCACCCGATGCATCTGGCCGATCACCGCGTTGCGGGTGACGCCAAGGGCCTCAGCCACCTCGGTGGCGGTACGCCCGTCCTTGCGCAGCGCGACGGCGCGGTCGACCATCTGCGGCGTCCAGCGGGGGGCCATCAGGCGGGACCATCAAACTTACGCGGCAAGTCCGCCCTTTTTGTCTGCTGCGAAGAGATCAGCGTCTCCGCTAACGGCCGTCCGTAGGCGCGCAGTAGCGCGACAAGTCCCTCGAAATTTGGTCTGGATGATCCGTCGATCCACTTCTCAACGGTGCGGACAGGCTGACCCGTGCGCGCGGCAACATAAAATGCAGTAGATCGCGGGTGCACTGCGCGCAGAAAATCACGGAGACCAGATGCGGCTACGCTTATGGCCCGCATTTCATTGACGCCCAACTCCGTGATCTCATCCCAGCTTCCGACTGGCCATCCGACTGCTGCGATGAATGCGAGCAGCTCCTCAGCCGCCCGAAACCATTCGCCACCGAGCCGGTAAGCAGCAAAGCGCTTGTGAATTTCCTTCTCGAGATCTCCGCCTCCAGGAATGACGCACATAAGCGTCATTCCTGGATTGCCTGTAGACAACTGACGGATTCGCGCGGTCAGCCGGCCGCTGACGCCGATTTTGATGCGCCCGGCGCCGTCATCGAGAAAGTAGACGAGTTCAGTCATTTGCGCAGTCCGCCTGGTCCACCACAGCGCGAGCCGTGCGAACGCTATGATGATCAGGCCCGGCTGTCCGCTCGGTGTGCTCGAGTTCATTTTTCAAAGCCCGGATTTGGCGCGCGCGTTCCGCCTCGCGGGCGTCGCGCAGGGCGAAATAGAGGGAGGCGAGAACGCCCTTCGGCGGCCGGTAGCGCAGCGCCCACAGCGCGCCGTAGGGCACGCCGAGGCGCGAGGCGACGCGCCGCATGGCGTTGGCGAAATCGCCCGACCCTCGCGCCTCGCGCCGCGTCAGGTCTTCCGCCCAGCCGGCCGCCTCGGCGACGAACTCGGACTCCGCTCTTTGCGCCGAACGCAAAAACTTTTTGCACATCTGCAAACGCTCCTCTGGCATCTGTTGAGGCCAGAGGGGGAGCGATGACGGAGGCAATTCCACAGCGGACATGGTGGTCTTCCGGGGTCTTCCGACGGTCCCGGCGGCGGCGGCGCGCCGCCCGGACGAACTTCAAGGGATGTGAGGCGTCATGACAAACGAGAGCGAGGCCCCGGCGGATCGCGATGAGATGGAGCGGTTGAAAGGCCGCATGCTGGCGATCGAGACGGCGATGGGCCGCCTCGTGTGGCGCTGCGCGCGCGAGGCGGCGCATCCGGCGGAATGGGTCGCGACCTACGCCGCCGCGCTGGAGCGGGCGAAGGACGCCTGGCGCTGCGACGCGCCGTTGCCGGCCGCGGCGATGAAGGGCGCGTTCGGCGCGCTCGACGAAATCCTGCACGCGCTGGAGGAGGGCAGGTTGAGCCTGCTGCCGCCGGCGGCCGGCGGACCGCAGCCAGGTACGCCGCCGACCCACCAGAAACCGAGCCTGGCGATCGATCATCCGGCGATTGAGGTAGCGGGATCAGACGCAGGCCAAATTTTTCTATTGGTTCAGAACACTGTCCTGCGTCCGATCCAGATCCAGCTCGACAGGGCTTCCGCAGCAGCGCTGCGAGACGCGCTGCAAGCCGCGTTAGGAGCGTGAAGAGCTCCAGCCCGCTCATGGCTCGTCCTCGCCGCGCATGCGGCGCAGCACCGTCTCCAGCGCCGCCGCGGTCTCCTCGGCGTCCTCCAGCGAGAGGGAGAGGCTGAGCGGACCGATCTCGAGATAGACGATCCCGCCCTCGGCGACGATCTGGCCGCCGACGATCGGCACGATGATGTCCTGCCGCTCAGCTACAGGCAGACTTTCGGACGTCATGAGGCGCCTCCTTGAGCGGGAAAAGGAGGGGGAGCGTGCTGCCGGCGTTGCGCGATGATAGTCCTCGACCGGCAGCGTGGCGAGCGTGAAGCGCGCACGGGCCGCCTTGACCACGATCTTGCCGTCGGCCGCCTCGAGCTCGACCTGCGCGCCGGCGCCAAGCTTGGTGACGATCGACGCGAATTCGCGCGCTGCGACCGTCGCCTCGCCCGCGGCGCCGACGTCGGCCGGCGCGATTGTCGTCGCCTCGACGTCCAGATCCGTGCCGGTGATCGTGAGCGCGCCGTCCTGCGCCGAGAGGCGCAGGAAGGAGAGGATCGGGATGGTGCTGCGCGCTTCGACGATCTTTGCGACGCGGCCGAGGGCCGCGTGCAGGTCCGCGCGCTCGATGGCGAGCTTCACGACTCTGGCGCTCCCTCGAAGGTCGGCAGCTCCGTCCTCTGGCGCACGGTGGCGAGGTCGTCCTGGACCTGGACGCGCAGCCAGAATTCCGGCCGGTAGAGCTGATAGGCCCATTTGATCTCGCCGGCGCCCGCGCGATAGCGCAGCCGCGCCGGAATGCGCACCGGATCGCCGTCGACGAAGGCGCGCACGCTCACCATGAATATGCCGGGAATGTCGACGGGATCGCCGTTGGCGTTGGCGTGCGTCGCCTCGAAGATGATGGTGCGCTCGCCGGTCTGAAGCCGCTCGGCGCGCTTGATCTTGGCGCCCACGAAGATTTCGAGGCTGCGCGAGAGGTTGATCAACTGGTTCGGAGTCGCGAATTTCTCCTTGAACAGCCGCTCATATTCGTTGACCTCGGCGTCGTAGGGCGCGGTGAGCTCGGCCGCGTGCTCTTCGAGGAATTCGGCGAATTCGCGTTGTTCGAGCAGCGCGCCGTCGTGCTTCATCCACGCCCGGAACTCGTCGGTGAGCGGGAATGCGTAATGGACCCTGTGCCTGCCGAAGCGCGCGACGTGGTCGGTCGTGTGGTAGTCGATCACGGCGGTGAGGCTCGGGTCCGGCCAGTCCGACTTGGCGAAGACTGCGGTGTGCTCGTCCTTGTGCCTGTTGACGAGATCGCAGAAGCTGGCGAGCGTGGTGACTGTCGCCGTGCCCTTCCGCTGCGTCGGCGCCGTGCGGTGCGGCTCGAAGAACGCCTCGAGGGCGACGATTTGCGGCGTCGCGCCATGCTTGACCAGCGCCGGCACGCTCGCCGGCACGCCGATCGCGCCTTCGGGCGCCGGCAGGTCGATGAGGTCGACGTCGCGGCTCTCGAGCGCGAGGTCGCGGATGCGGTCGAGCACGTCGGCGTGGTTGATCAGCACCGACGCCTCGGGCGCGAAGGGGGTCGATCCGATCAGATGGTCGGGCTCGACGGCGGTCTGCGCGGGCGGCTGATCGCCGGCGGGCTTCGTCGGTTTGCGCTCGGTCATATGATGCTCCTCCATCAGCCGGCGTCGCGATCGCGCAGCGCGTCGCGTGGGCCGGAAAACATGTCGATCTGGCTCGGGTGCTGGACGCTGATCGCGCCCTCGTGCGCCCAGAACGGCGTGCCGCCGAAGGCCTTGTCCTCCGGCAATTTGGTCTTCACCGTCGGCCTGATCTCGAGCCGGCCGCTCTCATAGGCGACGTCGAGCGTGACGGTGATCTGCGCCTTGCCCTTCTGGTCAGGCAGGCCTTCGAGCGTCTCGACCACCTTGGCGAGATGCTCGTCGCATTTCTCGATGAAGCGGCCCCTGTTGAGCTGGTCGAGCAGGTCGCGGAAGCGGCGGATAAGAAAGGATGACATTAATCATGCTCCGGTTTGCTGCGCGCCGGCTTACGGGCGCATGGCGAGATAGGCGCATCCGCCGACGAGCCAGCCGGAGGACGGCCCGCATGGCGCGACCGTTCCCGGCGCGGCGAGCATGACGAGGCCGAAGGCGACGAGGGCGAGGAAGGCGACGGTCCAAAGGACGTCGCGAAAAATCTGACGCATCAGGCGCGCTCCATGAGGTTGGGCAGGCAGCGGCGGAACATCGCGTAGAGGTCGTCCGCGACGTCGGCCGCCGGCCGCCGGCGGTAGACCGTGCGCAGGGGCGCGACGGCCTCGATGTCGGGCGCCCACGGCCGCGCGCTGGGTCCGACGAAATCGCGGCGCTCGGTCTGCAGCGCGACGATGTCGGCGCGGCGGATCGCCTCCTTCAGCCGCGCGTCGGGGAGCCGCAGGCCGGCGGCGGCGTGGATCGCCTCGTCGTGGCGCAGCGAGATCGTCGAGATCGTCGCGCGGAGCAGGCGGCCGCCGTTGCGCACGAGCCCGTCGGCGATCTCGATCAGCGCGGCCTTGAGCGGCGTGGTGAGGTCGCTGATGCGCGCCTCGTGCGCGTCGTGCAGCAGCACCCACGGGCGCGCCGCAGTAGCGGTTGATCTGGGCGAGCTGGTCGGCGATGTCGCGGAAATCGACCTCGGCAGGCGTGGGTCGCACGAGGTCGATCGGACGGCCGCGCCGGCCTTGCATCCATGCGGTCATGCGCGGCCTCTCGGCACGTCGATGACGATGGTCTGGCCTCCGTCGAGCCTGTCGCTGGGATCGCCGCGCAGGCGCGGCTCCATGTCCACCGCGACGCTGGCGAGGAAATCGCCGACAAACGCGGCTTGGCGCCCGCTGCGCGCGAGATTGTCGGCGAGGCTCTTGACGAACGCGCTAATGCCGGCCGCCGCTCCGAACGCGATCTCGCTGGGTTTCGTGCCGCGCGTGGCCGAGCGGTTGATCTCATGCGCGAGCCAGAGCAAAAAAGGCGCGGTGAGCGCCGTCTCCATGCGCATCTGCGCGCCGAGGCGGCCGTCGTCACGAAGATGTTCGGCCGGAATTTTGGCGACGTCGGCCGCGATCTGGGCGTCGAAGTCCGGGAGCAGCGCCCGCAGCTCGTCATAGGTCACTTGACTTCTCCCTTGGCCCAGCGGGTCTGGAAGGCCTCGATTTGGGACGGGGTCCAGCCGAGGCGCAGCAGATCGGCGGCGTAGACGACGCCCGCCTGAGCGAAGACGGCGCCCATGTCGGCGCCGATGCGCATGTCGATCAGCGTCGAGTCGTCCATGAGGGCGCGCGGGCCGAAAAGCTGGATCTCGAGCGGGTTGCGCGCCTGCGCGGCGGCGGCCATCACGCTCAGGCCAGCGCCGGCGCGCGCATGGCGGCGCGGCGGATGCGCTCGACGGCGAGCGCGGCGGCGTCGAAGTGACGGAAGGTCTCGTCATTGAGGAAGAGCGCGCGGCGGTAGGCCTCAAAGCGGACGGGCTCCAGCTCCAGCTCGGAATCGCTGAGGGCGGAGAGGACGTGGCGCATCGCGCCGATGGTGATCTCGTCGGCACGGTCGTGGCGGGTGCGGTCCGCCGCCGCCCGCGGCCGGCCCTCGTCGAGCCGTGCGGCCAGCGCCAGCACGCGCGCCTGCGAGGCGGCGAGGCGCTTGCGCAGGCTTGCGCCTGTCGGATGATGATCCGCAGCTGCGCGACGCGCTGCGCCTTGAGCCGGGCGACCTGCGCGCGGAGGTCGCTGTTTTCCTCGTCGAGATGGAGACGCCGCTCGCGGGCGCGGAAATGCGCGAGCAGCCGCACGCTGGGATCGAGGTCGGATTGGATGTCCATGGAGGCGCCCACCGGATTGCGATGGGCGCATCCTGTGGGCTTTTGCCCATGGTGTCAATGGGCAGAATAAAATTATGGGCGTTTGCCCATCTGGCGGCGCAGCCGGCGGCGCGCGCATGTCAAGGAGAGCTCGCGCGCGGATTCCCGGCGCCGAACTCTCCTTGACAATTTTCAGAAGTTATGAAGCCGACCTCACGCGTCGCCGATCTTGAGGCGCCGCGCCCTGCGGACGCGATCGGGCGAGGAAGCGATCAGCCTCGCGACCGTCGCGTCGACCAGCGCCCGCTCGGCTTTCCCTAGCCGCCGGACACAGGCGCTCGCGACGTCGAAGGTTGGCGTCTGCCGCTCGAGCCAGTACGCCCATTGGGCCTCGTCGTCTTCAGTGAGCGCAGCAGCTTTGGATGCGAGCCTGTCCCGGATATAGTCGAGCAGCTGAGGGCCATCGTCTCGATCTGGAGCGGCGGTCTGAACCCACATCAGGGCGAGGACGCCTGGCCGCGCGAGATCAACTCCGACTGGCGAAGTCCCGCGCAATGGGGTCAGTTCTGGTATGGCGGCGATCCAGCCGCCGAAATATTCCGTCGCTTCCCAAGATTTCCCGCTCTGGTCTTTCAGCGACTGGATTCCGTCAAGTCTGAACGTTCTTTCTGCATGATAAAGCATGCAAAATGCGGTCAGATATATTCCGTATTTCGTCTTGGATAGGTTCTCGACGCGCACCGTGCGCGACGATTTCTGGTCGAACCTGTCGATATATTCGATCTTGATGACCGCGCCGATGCGCTCGCCGTTGGGCGTCATCGCGTTCCGCGGTCCGGCGCGGCCTCCTTCAGGAGCCGCTTGAAGAGCGCGCCCTTCGGGCCAAACATCCCCTCTGCGTCACGGCATGACGCAGCCTGCGGCTGCTGCGCGAGTCTGGTCTTGACCGACGCGGCCGTCTTCATGAAGGCGGCGTTGCGCTTTCCGCCCTGATCGTAATCCTCAGGGGCGACGCCGGCGAGCGAGAGAAGCGTTGACGCCGCGCCTGTGTTGACCTGCCAGGCCGGGCAGGATTGAGACAGTCCGATCGCCAGCACATAGAGCCCGGTCGCGTAATCAGGATCAATCTCGGCGGCGGCCGCGCCACGGACTGCGCCGAGAAGAATACAACCGGCCGCGGCGATGAAGCAAAACAGTGGCGCGCCACGCTCCGCGCTCCTGCGCGCGCGACAAAACCTTTTCATTATATCCTGATGAGAATTATATTCATTGCGTCTGATCATCATTTTCAATCTGTGTTCAGCTTTATATTTTTGCACATTACGCATCGTTAAGAACGCCGTCAGCCTGACGCAGTATAGATACGGGATTATAAACTATCTATTTCGACGGGCTCGATTCTATGATGCGTTATCATGAGCTGATCCATGCAAGTCTCCTTGAGGTCGTTTACGAGCTGCGTGCTCGGCGCGAAGCTGATCCAGCACAACTGGATCAATCGGATCTTCGTCGCCTGGCTGGGCTAGAAGCGCTTCTACGGTCGATCGGAATACTGTCTCCAGAGCCTCCGCGGGCGTCGCCTGGCCGATCGGACCCATCGTCTGAAGGACCGCCTCAACTGTCGCGCGAACCAGAGACAGGACGCCCCCCCGGCGCCACTCTACATTAGGAAGGCCGGCGCTCGCGGCGCGCTCCTCCTCGCGACGCTCGAACGAAAGCCTGACCATTTCCGGCGTCGGGCGAGGTCCTATGCCCTTCATCACCCACGGCACGAAGGACGGTCCGATCGCGAAGACGATCTTCTCGATCTCGTCAGCCTTGCCGCGCTCCCTGTGGATGGCCTGCCAGACGTAGGTGTCGCTGCCTTCGCGGAAGCTGCTGGCTTTTTTGTAGTCAATGCCGCCCATCGTCAGGAGGTCGTCGAGACGTTTTCTGATCATGTCGTCCATGCGTGGGAATCTGCCCACCGTTGCGCCCATCGTCTAATGGGCGTTTGCCTCTTGATGTTATGGGCATTTGCCTATTACGCTACGCTCATGATCGATACCGAAGCTCTTTTGCGCGAGATCGACGCCTTCCTGGAGGAGCGCGTTATGTCCGCGACGACATTCGGCCGGCTCGCCGTCAACGACGGAAAGCTGGTCGGCCGCTTGCGCGGTGGCGGCAGTGTGACCCTGAACGTCGCCGCGAAGATCAGCGCTTTCTTGGCACGCGCGCCGGCGATTGGAACATCGTCTGGCCGGACGCCAACCCGCCCGGCTCGCTGCCGATCAGCCGTCACGAGCAGCGATTGGCCATGCGCGGGGCGGGTTGGCCGGATGCTATCCTGCGGCCGACTTTCCCCCTGCCGAACGTCTGGCTCGGCGTCTCGGCCGAGGACCAGCGCCGCGCCGACGAGCGCGTCCCCGACCTGCTCGCGACGCCGGCGGCGGTGCGGTTCATGAGCGCCGAGCCGCTGCTCGGCGGAATCAATTTCCACGACTGGTTTATCCGGGCCGTCAACGGCTTCTCGCCCGCGATTGACTGGATCATCGTCGGCGGCGAGAGCGGCCCGCGCGCGCGGCCGATGCATCCGGACTGGGCGCGCTCGATTCGCGACCAGTGCGCCGCGGCCGGCGTGCCGCTCTTCTTCAAGCAGTGGGGGGAGTGGGGGCCGATCTACGATAGAGATCACGACGACCCGGACTGGCGTCGGTGCGATGTGATCGCGAACAAAACGCCGCGCGGCCAATGGCTGAACCTCGCAGGCGGCCAAGGCTTCCATGGGGAGCGCGTCATTCGCGTAGACCGGATCGGCAAGCGCCGCGCCGGCCGGCTGCTCGACGGCCGGGAATATAGCGAGTTCCCGAGCGCGGCGGCCGAGGCCGCGCAATGAGCCGCCCCGCACCTGTTCTTTCCGCCGCCGAGATCGGGCGCGATACGCCGCTTCGGCTTGATGTAGCAGCGCGGCTGGCGTTTCCTGACGGCGGCGTCAGCCCTGCGGTCTTGCGGAAGGAAGCGGCGCGCGGCAACCTCGCCGTGTCCCGCATCGGGAAAGCGTATTTTACGACGCTCGCAGCGGTCGAGAGGATGGTCGAGCTATGCCGCGTCCGCCCAAAGGAGCGCACCTGTACCTCAGGCGGCGAAAAGGCCGCGCCCCAGTCTGGGTCATCAGAGACGGAAGCGATGAAAGCGGCACAGGCTGCGGCGAGGGCGAGCATCGAGAAGCTGAAGAAAAGCTCGCGACATACCTCGCCGGGAAGCACAAGCCAGATTTCCGCGACGGTGATCCCCGGCGTGTTCGGCTCGCCGACGTCCTGAATCTCTATGCCGATGAGCGCGCGCCGGCGCTCGGGCGCCCGGAGTTCGCTGCGCAAGCCCTCGTCAGGATCTTGGAGTGGTGGCAGGACAAGCACGCCTCCGACGTGACGCCCGGACGCTGTCAGGACTATGTCGCCTGGCGCACGGCGCAGCAGGTCGCGAACTTCACGAAGAACAAAGACAAGGCCCGGGGGGTGAGCTCGTCAACGGCGCGACGCGAGCTCGCGATCCTGTCCGCGGCGCTCGGCTACGCGTTCCGCGAGCGCAAGCTTGCGGCAAGGATTCCCGTCGTGCTTCCGAAAAAATCCTCGGCCCGTCTGCGGTGGTTGTCGAGGAGCGAAGCGGCCCGCCTGATCTGGGCGACGCGCAAAGAGAAGGCCCGGCACGTCGCTCGCTTCATCCTCATTGCCCTCTACACCGGATCGAGGCACGAGGCGATCATGCGCTTGCGCTGGCTCCCGTCGTCCGACGCGGGCTGGGCCGACCTTGAAGAAGGGCTGATCTTCCAGAAGGGATTCGTGGAGACAGAGTCGAGCAAGCGCCGTCCGCCGGTGCCGATCTCTGATCGCCTGCTCGCGCATATGCGCCGGTGGCGCACGGAGGGCGGGGCCTATGTAATCACGTGGGACGGGCTGCCGATGAAAAAAATGCGCCGGGCGTGGAACACGGCGCGGAAGCACGCGGGCCTTGGCCAGGAGGTCACTCCGCACGTTTTGCGGCACACCTTCGCCTCCTGGGCGCTGCAGGAGGGCCATTCCTATGAGCAGATCGCCGCCGCGATCGGAACGACGGCGAAGCTCGTCGAGGAGTGCTATGGCCACCTGTCGCCAGGTCCCCTGAAACGCGTCGTGGCGAGCGTCTCGGGGCGCGGGCGGCGGTAGGTTTTCGGGGCGTTTTCGGGGCTTGCGCCCCGATGATATAACCTAAACCTTTGAAAAGATTGGTGCCGCAAGAGGGATTCGAACCCCCGACCCCATCATTACGAATGATGTGCTCTACCGGCTGAGCTATTGCGGCGGGCTGTAAGGCTTCGACACCGGCCCAAGGCCTCTCCCTTAACGGCAGACGCCCTGAACTGCAACTGTCCTTCGCATCGTCGACGTCGCCCGCGCGCGACCTGTTCCGGCGTCGCCGGGCTGATCATCTGGACGCGTCGGCCTCGCGCGAGGCCAAGGCCGGCGCATGGCTCGCAAGCTTTTGAAGCCGGGGCGTTTCTTGTCGGTAGAATGCGCTCATCCGGCCGCAGGCGCTCGAGCGCCGCGCGGGGCGCGGTCCTCGCCGTCGCGGCCGGTGCGCGGGATCAGGGCTGGGCGACGCGCCACGCGCCGTCGAGGAAGCCGTCGCCGGTCGCGTCGCCAGGCTTCTTGTCCTTGCTCCATGCGTAGAGCGGCTTGCCGTCATAGGCCCATTGCTTCGAGCCGTCGTCGCGCGAGACGATCGAATACCGTCCCGAGGGCTTGTCGCCCGCGGCCGCCATGACCGGCGGCCAGTTGGCCGCGCAGGGGCCGTTGCAGGCGGATTTGCCGCCGGCGTCCTTCGCGAAAGTGTAGAGCGTCATGCCTTTTGCGTCGACAAGCGACGGACCCTTGGCTGTGTGTCCGATCGTGACGGGATTTTCGGCGTAGGCGCAACTGGCGCCGGCGCAGAGCGCGAGCGCCGCCGTCATCAATGATTTCAGCATGAAGCCCCTCCCTTGCCGGCCGCGCGTTTCAAGGCGCGCGGCTTTGGCCGCCTTCTCCGCGGTCCGCCGCGAAGTCTACCACCGCCGACGCGAAACGGCATGGCGAATCCCGGATGGAGCGGTCCGATCCGATTGGATGACGGCTCAGAGCGGCACTTCGGCGAAAAAGCGCTCGCGCCGGCACATCACCAGCATCGCGCGTTTATGGGGAAAGTCGAACTCCTTGACGCGGTCGTAGGCGACGTCCTCGCAATAGCTCAGGATCTTGACGTGGGAGGCGCGCGGCTCGCCGACGATGCGCATGGTGCGCGGATCGTCGAGGAAGAGGTAGTGGGTCAGCGAGCGGAACAGGGCGAGCGTGCGCGCGCGCCCGAGGAAGCGCGGCTCGCCGACCAGCGCGTGCCAGCCGCGGTCGAAATCCTCCGCCTCGTAATGCGCGCCGAGCCGGTCCTCCTTCGCCCAGTAGAATTCGAGATAGGCGCCGGGCTCGCCGTCGAGCGCGGCGACGACGCCGATCGTATGCGCGTCGGCCTCCTGCGCCGCGAGATAGGCGTCGAGCTCCGTCTCGCTCTGCGCCATGTCCCAGAAGAAGGCGACACGCTTCTGGTTCATCCAGCCGTGGAACAGGGCGAGGTCCTTGCGTCGGTCGATCGGCCGCAGCGACAATTCGCCGAGCCCGGGAACGAAGCGGCGGTACATGACTCCCGCAGGCTTGGGCGGGCGCAGCGGCGGCGGGCGGTCGGCGGGCCCAAGCCGCGAACGGATCGTCGAATAAAGGACATGCGCGCCGGCGTCGCGCCAGAGCGCCGGCAGGGCGTGGAAGACGGCGCGTTCGACGACGCCGAAGCGGGCGGCGCCGATTGCGCGCGCCTCCGTGACGAAGGGGACGAGCCCTGGCGCGCCGGCCGGGTCGGGGACGAGCGCGAACGAGGCGCCAGGGACGCTCTGGAAGGCGCTCGCGAGGAGCGCCGCGACGATCGGGACGGAGCCCGGCGCGCCGACGTCGGGCTCGTGAATCTCGAGCGTCAGCGCCTCGCCCCCGCGCCGCGCCAGCGCCGCGCCGACGAGGCGTCCGTCGCGTCGCGCCGCAAGGCGCGCGGCGTCCGCGGCGAGGGCGTCGATCTCGATTTCGACTGGAGCGCCGCCGCCGGCCGGATACTGCTTCACGACGACGCGCGCCTGCGCGTCCAGGGCTCGCCTTTCAAGCATCATCGCTCGACCGCACTCTCGCGCTCCCAATAGCCGACGACGAGATGGCGCTCGTGGCCGAGCCCGCGCTCCTTTCGCAGATAGGCGCGGATCGCCCTTGCGTCGGAGATCTCGCAGCCCGCCCAGACGAAGCAGTCGCTGTCGTAGGGGGCGGGCGCCGCGCGCACCGCCTCGACGAGAAGCCGCGATCCCGCAGGCGCGCGCGCGCGCTCGAGCCAGCGGATTTCGACGCCCGCGGGGGCGACGAGCGGCGTCGCGTCCCGCGCGTCGTCGATCTCGATCAGCGCCGCGCCGCGCGCCGTCGCCGGCGCCTCCTCGAGCATCCGCGCGATCGCCGGGATCGCCGTCTCGTCGCCGGCGAACAGGGTGAAGGCGGCGGGCGCGGCGGCGCGCCCGAGCGGGCCGGCCATGCCCACAAGCGCGCCCTCGCGGGCGGCGGCGGCGAAGGCGGCGCCGGGGCCGCCGTCCTCATGCATGAAGAAATCGACGTCGACCTCGCCCGCGGCGACGTCGGCGCGGCGCACGGTGTAGTAGCGCAACGCCGGGCGACGGCCGTCGGGCGGCTGGATGGTGCGCCCGCCGGGGCCGGGGCGCGGCCATTGCGGACGCTCGTCGCCGTCCGGCGGAAAATACATGCGCACATGGAGATCGGCGCGCGAGGCGAAGCGCGCGGCGTCGCCGCGGAAGGTGAGGCGGCGCATGCGCGGGGCGACCATGACGGCGCGCTCGAGCCGCATCTCGCGGAAATCGGAGAACAGCGGGCCGGCCTCGGTGTCGCCGCGCCATTCGATGTCGGCGAGCTCCTCGCCGGCGAAGGCGAGGACATGCTCGGCGACGACGGCGCGCAGTATCTCCAGCACGGTGCGGTCGGGCGCCTCGACGCGCAGCTTCAGCCCGTCGCCGGTCGCCTCGAGCACGCCGAGGCCGTCGTAAAACTCGACGATCGTGCGCGCCCCCTGCGTCGCGAATTTAACGTCGTGCTCCCTCATGTGCTCGATCAGCGCCGCGGCGACCGCGCCGGGATCGGCGAGCGGAACGTCGGCTTCCGAGATCAGCAGCGGCATGGCGTCGCTCTTTCTGCGGTCAACAGGACTTTCCCATGAATTAATGCGAAGCCGCAGTCGAGCGGATACATGAAACTAATATATGTGTCATCACTATTTCAATATCGCGCGCATAATTTATAATTTATCTAAGATGTAAGCTGCAAATACATAGAAATTCTGCGGCTGACGCATAAAATGAGCGGGTTCCCTAAATTTCATCCGCGCGGATTCGTCTCACGCGAGAGCCGTCGCGCCTTCGCGCGGCGTCATTCCGAAGCGCGCCGTTTCCGGAGCGCGCCGTTTTTGGAGGATCACGCGACGATGAGCTTCGAGCGCGAAGACCTGACCTTCCATGTCGTTCTGAACGACGAGGAGCAATATTCGATCTGGCCCGACTTCAAACCGGTCCCCGCCGGCTGGCGCAAGGAAGGCTTCAGCGGCGATCGAGCCGCCTGCCTCGCCCATATCGAGCAGGTGTGGACGGACATGCGCCCGCGCAGCCTGCGCGAGGCCATGGAGAAGGAAGGCGCGTGACCCGCGCCCGCGCCAAGGGAACACAAGCGCCATGACCAAAGCAGATCCGCTCTCCCTCGCCGCCGCGCCGCCGGCGCTCCTCAGCGGCGCCGGCGAGCCGCTCATCGAAGCCTTCGCGCGCCGCCCCGAGATCGACGAGGCGCTGCGCAGCGTCGGCGGCGTCCTGCTGCGCGGCTACGTGGTTGAGGACGTCGGCGCCTTCCGCGCCTTCGCCGCCGCCTTCGGGCATGAGCTTTTGTCCTACGAGTTCGGCTCGACGCCGCGCAGCGCGGTCGAGGGCAAGGTCTACTCCTCGACCGAGTACCCCGCCCATCGCGAGATTCCCCTGCATGGCGAGCAGTCCTACACGCGCGAATGGCCGATGCTCATCTGGTTCCATTGCGTCATAGCCTCGCCTGAGGGCGGCGCGACGCCGCTCGCCGATGCGAGGGCGGTCTATCGCGCGATCGATCCCTCGCTGCGGGAAAAATTCGCCCGGCGCGGCCTGCGTTATGTGCGCAATTTCGGCAACGGGCTCGACGTGCCCTGGACGCAGGTGTTCAATACGCAGGATCGGGCGCAGGTCGAAGCGTACTGCCGCGCCCACGCCATCGGCTTCGAGTGGAAGGAGGACGGAGAACTGCGCACCAGCCAGCTTTGCCAGGCCGTCGCCGTCCATCCGAAGACCGGCGAGGACGTCTGGTTCAATCAGGCGCATCTCTTCCATTCCTCGGCGCTCGAGCCAGAGGAGCGCGAGGCGCTCGTCGACGCCGTCGGCGAGGACGGTCTGCCGCGCGACGTGACGTTCGGCGACGGAGGCGTCATTCCCGACGAGGACCTCGCGCATGTGCGCGCCGCGCTCGAGGCCGAGAAGCTGGTCTTCTCCTGGCGCGAGGGCGATGTGCTGATGCTCGACAACATGCTGACGATGCACGGCCGCGAGCCCTATCGCGGCCCGCGCAAGGTGGTCGTCGCCATGGCCGAGCCGCACGAATCGCAGTTCGCGTCGCAATCGGGCGGGGCCGATCGCCCGGCATGACCGCAGCCGCGTTCGAGCCCGCCCTCGCGGCGCGCGGCGTCGTCGCCGCCTACGGCGAGCGGCGGGCCGTCGACGGCGTCGACCTGTCGATCGCGCGCGGCGGCGTCACCGCGCTGTGCGGCCCGAACGGATGCGGAAAATCGACCCTCCTGCGCATGCTCTGCGGCCTGCAGGCGCCGCAGGAGGGGGAGGTCCTCGTCGAGGGCCGGCCGCTCGCCGCGCTCGGACGGCGCGAGCGGGCGCGCACGCTGACCATGCTGGCGCAGGCGCATGAGGCGCCGCCGGGGCTTCTCGTGCGCGAACTCGTCGCCTACGGCCGCTACGCGCATCGCCCGCTGATCGGCGCGCTGTCGCCGGCCGATCGCGCGGCGATGGACGACGCCATGGCGGCGATGGGCCTTTCCGCGCTTCGCGAGCGCCCGCTCGCCGAGCTTTCCGGCGGCGAGCGCCAGCGCGCCTGGATCGCCATGGCGCTCGCCCAGCAATGCCGCATCCTGCTTCTCGACGAGCCGACGACCTGGCTCGACCTGCGCCATCAGGTCGAGCTCGTCGACGCGCTGCGCCGGCTGAACCGCGAGCGCGGGGTCACCATCGTCGCGGTGCTGCACGACCTCAACCAGGCGGCGGCGCTCGCCGACCGCGTGCTGCTGATGGAGGGCGGGCGCGTGCGGCATGACGGCCCGCCCGAGACGGCGCTCGCCGCCGGCCCGCTCAAGGACGTGTTCGGCGTCAGGATGTGGCGGATGGAGCATCCGCTGGGCGGCCCGGTCTGCCTGCCGTTCTACGGCTCGCGCGAAACGGCGCCGCGCGCCGCGGCCGTCGAAGCTTCCTCGTGAGCGCTCTCGCCTCCGCCCCGCCGCGCCGGTTCGCGCTCCCGGCGGCGGCGCTCGTCCTCGCCGCGCTCGTGGCCCTCGTCATGCTGCGGCTCGCCGGGCCGCTCATCGCGCTGCTTCGCGCGGAGGACGCTGCGGCCTCGAGCGCCGCCGCCTTCGCCTTCTTCAACCTTTCCCTTCCACGCGTCGGCGCGGGGCTGCTCGCCGGCGCGGCGCTCGGCCTCGCCGGCGCGCTGTTCCAGGCGGCGACACGCAATCCGCTCGCCTCGCCCGACCTGCTCGGCGTCGCCGCGGGGGCGCAGCTCGGCGTCCTGCTCGGGCTCGCGCTGCCCGTCCTCACGCCGCTCGCGGGGCCGCCGCTGCTGTTCATCTGCGGCCTCGGCGCGGCGGCGATCGCGATCCTGGCGGCCGGCGGCTGGCGCGCCTCGCCGCTGCGCCTCGTCCTCGCCGGCGGCGCCTGCGCGCTGCTGTTCGGCTCGCTCGTGACCTTCACGCTCGCGATGTTCGAGCAGAACGTCGCCGGCGTCGCGCTGTGGGGCGCCGGCGCCCTCTATCAGCCGGGGGCGGCCGGCCTCGCGCGGGCGGCGCTGTGGGCGCTGGCGCCGCTCGCCGCGCTGCCGTTCCTGCTGCGCCCGCTCGCCGCCTCGACGCTTGGCGACGACGCGGCCTTCGCCATTGGCGCGCCGGCGCGGCCGGCCCGTCTGGCCGCCGTCGTCGCGGCGAGCGCGCTGACCGCCGTCGCGGTCGCCATCGCCGGGCCGATCGGCTTCGTCGGCCTCCTCGCCCCCAACGTCGCGCGCGGCGTCGGCCGCCGGCGGCTCGGCGACGTCGCCCTGGTCTCGGCGCTCGTCGGCGCGGCGCTGCTGCTGGCCGCCGACGAGGCGGCGGGCGCGCTCGACCTCGGCTCGGGGATTTCGACCGGCGTCGCCGCGGCGCTGATCGGGACGCCGCTTCTGCTCTTTCTCGCCCTGCGCGGCGAGATCGTCTTCGCGCCCGACCGGACCGAGGCGTCCGGGGCCGCGCGGGCGCCTTCCGTCCGGCCCGTCGCGCTCCTCCTCGCCGTCCTTCTCGTCGCCGCCGCCGCGTTCGGGCTGATGTGGGGCGAGACGTTCCTGTCGCCGGCGCGCCTCCTCGAAGCTCTCGCCGGCCACGACCGTGTGAGCGCGCTGATCTTCGGCGTGCGCGCCCCGCGCCTCGCGGTCGCGGCGCTCGCCGGGGCGATGCTGGCGATCAGCGGCGCGCTGCTGCAGAGCGTGCTGCGCAACGCCCTCGCCGGGCCTGAGCTCATCGGCGTCACGCAGGGCGCGGCGCTCGCCACGCTGTCAGGCGCGCTCGCGTTCCCGCTGATGGGGCGCGCCGGCGCCTTCTCCCTCGCCGTCCTTGGCGGCATGGGCGCGCTCGGCGCGCTGCTCGCGCTCAACCGGCGCGCCAGGTTCGCGCCGCTGCCGCTCGCCCTGACCGGCCTCGCCTTCAGCGGCCTGTTCGCCGCGCTCACCTACGCCCTGATCGTCGAATCGAGCGCGCAGCCGGCGCGCGCGCTGATCTGGCTCGTCGGCGGGACCTATGGGCGCAGCTTCGCCGACGCGGCGTCGCTCGCGCCCTGGCTCCTCCTCGCCGCGCCGGCGCTCGTCCTGCTCGCGCGCCCGCTCGACCTCCTCGCGCTCGGCGACGACCAGGCGGCCAATCTCGGCGTGCCGGCGGCGCGGCTGCGCGGCTGCGCGCTCGTCGTCTCGGCCGCGCTCGCCAGCGCGGCGACGGCGATCGTCGGGCCGATCGGCTTCGTCGGCCTGATCGCGCCACATCTTGCAAAGCTCATGGGCTTTTCCGACCACGGGCGGCGCCTGCTCGTCGCCGCGCTCGTCGGCGCCCTGGTCACGATGATCGCCGACATCCTCGGCCGCGTCCTCCTCGCGCCGGTCGAAATTCCCGCCGGCGCCTTCACGGCGCTCGTCGGCGCGCCCTATTTCCTGTGGCTGTTCCTGCGCAGGGGCGCGGAGGGCGCGCCGCGATGACGCTCTCCCTGACGCGGCGCGGCCTTCTCGCGCTCGGGCCCGGCGCCGTCCTCGCCGGGGCCGCCGCGGCGCAGGACGCCGATCCTCTTCGCTCGCCGCTCCTGTTGCGCCGCTCGCGCGACATGCCGTCGTCCCCGCGCCGGATCGTCGCGCTCGAGTTCCTGCTCGCCGAGACGCTGGCGCTGCTCGACCTGCCGCCGGTCGGCATGTCGGACAAGGCGCTCTATCCGGGCTGGATCGGCGTCGCCGTCGATCGGCTGCAGGCGGCGGCGGACGTCGGCACGCGCCAGCAGCCGAGCCTCGAGGCGATCGCGCGGCTCGAGCCCGACCTGATCCTCGGCGTCGCCTACCGTCACGCGCCGCTGTTCGACGCCTTCGAGGCGATCGCGCCGACGGCGCTCATGCAATTCGCACCCGGCCGGACCGCCGTCACTCAGTTGGAAGCCGTGTTCGAGATGCTGGACCTCATCGCGGCGATGGCTGGCCGCGTCCCGTTCGCCGCCCCCGTGCGCGCGGCGAGTGAACGAGCGATCGAGGGCGACCGCGCGCGGCTCGAGGCGGCGCGGCGCACCGGCGGCGGCTTCACGCTGCTGCAGGAGCTGGGCCTGCCGGACACCTACTGGGTGTTCACCGCCGACAGCATGGCGGCGGGAATAGCGCGCCGGCTCGGCCTGAGCTTCTGGCCGGCGCAGCGCTCGCCCGACGGCGTGCGGGCGTTGCGCTCGGACGAGCTTCTGGGGCTCGAGGACGTCGACGTCGGCCTCGTCAGCTTCACCGATCCGTCCGTGACGCTCGAGTCGAAGACCTCCAGCGTCGTCTGGGCGCGCGCCCCGGCCAAGCGCGAGGGGCGCGTCAGCCTGATCGAGCGCAACATCTGGAACTTCGGCGGGCCGGGTTCGGCGATCCGCCTTTCGAACGCCATGACCGGAGCCGTGCTCGCCGCGCCGCGCGGCTGAGCGGAGCGGTCAGCGCGGGCCGCCCCAGGGCTCGCCGAAGAACGTCTCGCGCTCGATCAAGACGAGCTCCGAGCGCTTGTGCGGCAGATCGAATTCGCGCAGCCGCAGGAAGCCCTGCTTCTCCATATATTCGATCCAGCGCACATGGTCGACGCGCGGATCGCCGACGATGCGGCGCGTGCGCGGCTCGTCGAGGAACATGTAATGCAACAGGCCGCGAAACCACGCCTCGACCTTGCCCGGCCCCTGATGCTTCGAATCGCCGACGAGCAGATGCACGCCGCGGTCGAAATCGTCGACGTCGTAGAAGGGCGCGATGCGGTCCTCCTTCGCCCAGTAAACCTCGAAATAGGCGAAGGGCTCGTCGTCGAAGCAGCCGACCATGCTGGTCATATGAGGATCGGCCGCCATGCTCTCGAGATAGGCGCGATGCTCGTCGCGGGAGCCCTTCTGGTCCCAGAAATGAGCCACGCTGTCGAGGTTCATCCACGCGTTGAAGGTCGCAAGATCCCTGTCCATGTCGAAGGCGCGGATGCTGTAGTCGGCGCGAAAGCGCGGCATATGGCGCCGGTAGACTTCGCCGCGCGGCTTGGTCGGGCGCGCGCCGGCGCCGGGAACGGGGCGCTCGCGCAGCCACATGCGCGGATCGTCCCAGAAGCGTCCGCGCGCGATGCGGAACCGCCATCGCCCGTCGTCGAGCCGCTCGGCCGCGTCGAAGATCCCGTGCGCCAGCGTTTCGGCTGCGAACTCCGGGGAAGCTGGCGCAAGAAGCGTGAAGACGGCGGGCCGCGGCGGCTGGGAGAAGACGCAGGCGAGCAGGGGAAGCAGCGCCGGCGGCGGGAGCGCGTCGGCGTCGATCCGCTCGAAGGATTCGAATGCGCCGGGTCCGACGGCGCAAAGGCGCAGGTCCGCGCGAGCGTCGAGGCTCAGCGTCGCGCGGCCCTCATGCGTCCGGGCGTACGCGCGTCGCCCGTCGGCGAGCGTCAGACCGAAAGGCCAGTCGTCCGTCGTCGCGACGCGCTCGGCGAGGCTCGTCACCATGTGTAGCGGACCGATCCGGTGATGAGCCGGCCGGCTCCGTAAAAGCAGGAGGCGAGGCTCGAGCAGGCCGAGACGTAGTGCGTGTCGAGGATGTTGTTGACGTTGAGCGCCACGCGCCAGTTCTGGAACTCGTAGGATATGCCGGCGTCGAGGAGCGTGAAATTCGGCACGTTGAAAGTGTTCTCTTCGTCGCCCGTCGTCGCGCCATAATAGCGGATGCCGGCGCCGACCCGCAGCCCGGCGAGCGGAGTCGAGGAGAATTTGTAGTCGCCCCAGACCTGCAGCATCGTGTTCGGCACGGCGACCGGACGGTTGCCGATGATCGCCGGATCTGCGTCCTTCGTGACGCGCACGTTCTGATAGGTGAAGGCGGCGATGGCGCGGAAACCTTCTTCGAATTGCAGCAGCGCCTCGAGCTCGACGCCCTTGGAGTTGAGGTCCTGCGCGATGTTGTCGGAAAGATTGGCGCCGTTTTGCGAGATGACGTTGGTCTGGTCGATGTCGAACAGGGCGGCCGAAATCTGGCTGTTCGTGCCCGGGGGAATGTAGCGCACGCCCACCTCGCCCTGCCGGCCGAAGCTCGGCGCGAAGGGTTCGCCCTCGGCGTTCGAGCCGACGTTCGGCAGGAACGACTGCGTGTAGGAGGCGTAGGGGGCGAAGCCGCCATCGAGCAGGAACACCGCGCCGACGCGCGGCGACCAAACGTTGTTGGTCATGTAGACCGTGTCCGGGCTCGCGACGGAGTCGCGGAAGCTTTGCTGCGCGATGTCGTAGCGCACGCCGCCGGTGATGACGACGCGATCGGAGACCTTCATCTGGTCCTGCGCGTAGAGGCCGACCTGGTCGAGCTGCTGGCGCTGGTTCTGCGCCGGATAGAGCTTGAGATCCCAGAGATTCGTGTAGTTCGGCGCGAAGACGTTGAACAGAGTCGGAACGAAATTATAGTATTGCGGATCCCAGGTCTTCTGATGCGCGTAGTCGACGCCGAACAGCATGGTGTGTGACGTCTCGCCGAGGTCGAACTTCGCCTGGGCCTGCGTGTCGACGCCGAAGCGGGCGGCGCCGGTGTTGGCGCGCGCGGCGATCTCGGCGATGGAGCTGTAGTTGCCGGGGATAGGATAGAGCCCGGCGCCGTAAACTGTCTTGATGTCGTTGGTGATGCTATTGTAGCGCAGGTTCTGACGTACGGTCCAGACCTTGTTGATCTCGTGCGAGAATTCGTAGCCCGCCGACCACTGCTCCTTGTCGTAATTGTCGAAATAGGGATTTCCAGTCCATGTCGAGCGCGGAATCTGGCCGAGCGGATTGAACAGCACGGTGCCCGCGGCGGGCAGGAAGTTGGTGTCGACGCTGGTGCGGTCGTGCAGATAGTTGGCGAAGAAGGTTAGCGAGGTCGAGGCGTCCGGCGACCAGCGCAGCGAGGGAGAGAAAGAGAGGCGCCGGCCGACGTTCGGATCGCCGAACTGGAGATCCGTCTGGTAGGCGGTGGCGGCGACGCGATAGGCCCATGTTCCCTGCGGGTCGATCGGTCCGCCCTGATCGAGATTGAGTTCGATGCGGCCGTGCGAGTCGAACTGCGTCTGCGCGATGAACAGCGGCGTCGCGGTCGGCCGCTTCGAAACATAGTTGACCGTGCCGCCGGGATTGCCCTGTCCGTAGAGGATCGAGGCCGGGCCGCGCAGCACCTCGATGCGTTCGAGCGACCAGGGATCGACGCGCCAGCTTGCGTAGGGCAGCAGCAGCGGCAGCTGCAGATTGTCCTGGAAGAAATTCGCCGGCAGACCGCGGATGGTGATGTAATTGTCTGAGCGCTGGTCCGAGCCGTAGACATCCGGCGCCGCGCCGGGCGTGTAGCGCAGCGCCTCATTGACGTTGGTGTCCTGGAACAGATCCATCCTGTCGCGGCCGATGACAGTGATCGACTGCGGCGTCTCGATGATCGGCGTGTCGGTCTTGGTGCCGGCCGTGCTCGAAGGCGCGACGAGGCCGTGGAAGGGACCGACCCCGCCGCCTGTTCCCTGCCCGGAGACGTCGACCTGGGGCAGCGTCTGCTCTCCTGCCTCCTGCGCCAGAGCGGCGGACGCCGCGAGGACGAGCGTGGCGGCGGAGGCGGTCGCCGCCAACCGCTTCCGCCAGAAAGAGTGTCCGTTCAATTTGTCATCTCCCCAATTCGGGCCTTCGGCGATGCGTCCGGGAAAATTTCTTCGGCGGGCCTCAAAAGTCGTCCTTCCGTCGAACGAGGCGTCGTCACATCGCCGTCGCCATCGAACAATGCCTGCTCGACAACATATCGTCCACAATCTCATTCGCCCGCAGCGGTAGAATCGAGAGCAGTGTGTCGCTGAGGCCATGGCTGTCCTCGTTGCATCCCTGCAAGTAGATTCGGCAGGCGTAGGAAGGCGGAGTCTTCACCCGGTAGAACCTGTCGACCTCGAAGGAGCCGAGATCGGCGGAAAGAGCCGCGAGCAGGCGCTCGTGCGCGTCGTAGCGGTAGCCTGTGGCGAGGATGATGAGGTCGTAGGCGATCTGCTCGCGCGCGCCTGTCAGCGTGTCGCGCAGATCGAGTTCGACGCGCCCGTCGTCGGCGCGCGCGGCGGCGGCGACGCGGTTGGCGAGAAGGCGCAGGCGAGCCGCGCCGGCGAACTTCTGCTCGTAGAGCATGGCGTAGATGCGCTCGATCAGCTCGAGGTCGACGACGGAGTAATTGGTGTTCTTGAGCGCGCCCAGGAGCGAGCGCCGCCGCTCGTCGGGCAGCCCGTGCAGAACGTCGACGAAGGCGGGATCGAAGATCTCGTTGACGAAGGGGCTGTCGTCGGCGGGCCGCAGCGCGTGGTCGCGCAGGATGAGGTCGACCTGGGTCTGCGGCCAGCGCTCCGCGACGTCGCGGAACACCTCCGCGCCGCTCTGTCCGCCGCCGACGACGGCGACGCGCAGCGGGCGCGGCGAGGCCGAAAGGATCGCCCGCGCCCGGGTGACGTAACGGCTGGCGTGGACGATCCGCTCCGGCGTCGCCGACGCGAACGGCTGCGGGATGTGGGGGCGTCCGCCGACTGCGACGACGAGGTCGCGCGCGAGCCGCGCGCGGCGTTCGCCGGTGCTGTTGGTTGAAGTGACGCAGAGGCGCGCGACCCGTCCGTTGCGCGCCACAGGCTCGACGCTCTCCACCGTTTCGCCGTAGCGACAGTGGTCGCGAAACGCCTCGGCCGCCCAGCGGAAGTAGTTCGTGAATTCGGCGCGCGTCGGATTGCCGCGCTTCAGATTGATGAAGCTGTGCAGGCGCCCCGTCGCGTGCAGATAGTTGATGAAGGTGAAGCGGCTCGTGGGGTCGCGCTGCGTCGCGAGGTCCTTGAGGAACGAGATCTGCACCCGGCTGTCCTCGATCAGCATGCCCTGGTGCCAGCGGAAGTCGCCCTGCCGCTCGAGGAAGCAGACGTCGAGGCCGCACGCGGCGGGCCGCTCGGCGAGCGCGACGGCGAGGGCGAGATTGGCGGGGCCGAACCCGATCCCGATCATCTGGTGTTCAGTGGTCGACATGATCGCGTCTCGTAAGATGTGAGGCGGGCGTGCGTGGATCGGCCGCGATCGTCGCGAGCGCCGCGCGGAAGGCGGCGAGGAGGCCCTCGACCGTCGCAGGGTCGAACAGCGCGGCGAGATAGCCGACGGAGCAGGCGAGGCGTCCGTCCGCGTCCTCGATGAAGTCGAATTCGAGCGGATGCGTCTCCGCTCCGGTCTCCATCGGAAAGTCTTCGATCGGAACGCCTGCGAGGGAGCGCGCAGGCGCCGCGGCGCGCCGCAGATAGTTGAACAGGATTTCGAGCGGAGGCTCGTCCTTGTCCGCGATGGCTTCGATCAGCCGCCGGAAGGGGATGGGCGGCGCCGTCTCCGCGGCGAGCCGGTCTTCGCGGACGGCGGCGAGCGTCTCGCAGAAGGGCGCGTCCTCCGGCGCGCGGACGATCGCGACGTCGGAGTCGAGCAGGACGCCGACGATCCGCTCGGCGTCGGGATGACGCCGGTCGCTCATCAGGACTTCGAGCCCGACGCGCTCGACGCGCGCCCATCGACAAAGCGTCGCGCCGAGCGCGGCGAGGACGAGGATCGGCAGGCTCGCCCGCGCCGCGGTCGCCTGCGCGCGCAGCGAGGCGACGAGCGGCGCGGCGATCTCGAAGCGCACGCGCCCGCCGGCGTCGGAAAAGCCCGCCTCGGCGGGACGGTCCGGCGCGACCGGCCAGGCGCTCCACGCGCCCGACAGGCGCTCGCGGGCCTGCGCGAGCCGGCGCTCGAACTCGGGTCCCGCGTCGCGGAAACGCCGCCAGCAGGCGTAGTCGCGCAGCCGCCGGGGCGCGGGGACGAGCGGGCGCCCTTCGAGGAGAAGGGAGAGCTCCTCGAGAAGCACGTCCATCGCCTGCGCGTCGACGACGGCGTGATGGGCGACGATCGTCAGGATGTGATCGGTCGGACCGGCGCTGACGAGAAGGGCGCGCAGGAGCGGGCCGGCGGTCAGGTCGAACGGACGCAGGACGTTGCGCCGCGCCGCAGCCTCCGCCTGCCGCGCCGCGTCGGGAAGACCGCCGAGGTCGAGATGTTCAAACACCGCGCGCGGAGGCAGGGCGACCTGCTTGAGCTCGCCGTCGATGAAGCGCAGTCCCGTGCGCAGCGCCTCGTGGCGCTCGACGAGCGCGTCGAAGGCGCGGGTGAAGGCGAGCGGGTCGATCGACCCCGAAAGCCTGACGGCGCCGTCGACGTTATAGGCGGGGCTTGACGGGCGCGCGCGCAGCCAGCGATGGATTTCCTCCTGCGTCGGCGTCGCCGGCGCGGGACCGTCCGGCGCCGGCATGATGGTCTCGCGCTCACCGTCGGCGCGCGGCGCGCTCTCGATCAGGCGCGCCATGTCGGCGAGGGTGGGCGCGTCGAACGCGGCGCGCAGATCGAGCCGCGCCCCGAGTTTTTTTCTGATCCCCGCGGTCATTTTTATTGCGGTTATTGAGTTTCCGCCGAGTTCGAGGAAGCTTTGGGCGCGTCCGATGGGTCGGGCGTCGAGGAGGCTTTCCCAGATCGCCGCGAGGGCGCGTTCGGTCTCGGTTCGGGGGGGCTCGTATGCGGTGTGCGGCCAGGCCGGCTCGGGCAGGGCGAGGCGGTCGATCTTGCCGTTGGGCAGGCGCGGCAGGGCGGGCAGAACCTCGATCAGCGAGGGGCGCATGTAGTCGGGCAGGCGGGCTTCGAGGCGGGTTCGCAGGCGGCTCGCCAGCGTCGCGGCGTCGAGCGCCTGCGCCTCGGGGGTCCGGGCCGGCGCGACATAGGCGACGAGCTGCGGCGCGCCGGCGCGGCGGGCGACGACGGCCGCCGCCTCGCGGCAGAGCGGGTCGGCGACGAGCTGCGCCTCGACCTCGCCGGGCTCGATGCGGAAGCCGCGGATCTTGGCCTGGCGGTCGAGCCGGCCGAGATAGTCGAGGCCGCCGTCCTCGCGTCTTCGGACGCGGTCGCCGGTGCGGTAGAGCCTTGCGCCGCGCGGCCCGAACGGGTCGGGGACGAAGCGCAGGGCGGTCTCGCCGGGCCGTCCGAGATAGCCGCGCGCGAGGCCGTAGCCGCCGAGGTGCAGTTCGCCGGCAACGCCGACGCCGACCTCGTTCATGTCCTCGTCGAGGACATGGGCCGCGCGCGCCCCGACCGGCGTTCCGATCGGCACGAAGCCGGCTTCGCCCGCCGGGCTGGCGTAGCGGGCCGCCGGCGCGTCCGGCGCCGCGGCGAACAGCGTCGGGGTGATCACCGCCTCGGTCGGGCCGTAGCCGTTGATGATCCGGGCGGACGGGAAGGCGGCGCGCAGGCGGGCGAAGTCCTTGAGCGCGAAGGCCTCGCCGCCGGCGGTCCAGGATCTGACCGGGAGCGGGCCGCCGCCCTCGCCGTCCTGCGCCTCGACGAGGCTCATGAGCAGGGCGGGGGTCATGCCGACGATGGTGACGCCCTCGCGGCGGACGAGGGCGAGGAGGTCGGCGGGGGCGAGGCTTTTCGGGTCGGCGACGACGAGGCGCCCGCCATGGGCGAGCGCGGCGAGCCAGCATTCGGTGGCGCCGTCGAAGCTGAAGGAGATGACGTGCAGCACGACGTCGTCGGGGTTCGCGCCGTAGAGCGCGCCGACCTCGCGCGCATGCATGGCGAGCGGGCCGTGGGCGACGCCGACGCCCTTGGGGCGTCCGGTCGAGCCCGAGGTGAACACGACATAGGCGAGCTGGTCGGGATGGGCCTCGACCTGCGGGGCCTCGGCGGCGCTGGGGAGGCTGGCCGGATCGAGGCGCAGGCGGGGCAGCCCGGGCGCGAGGGCGTCGGCGCGCCGATCGCCGTCCTCGCAGACGAGGACGCTTGCGCCGGCGTCGGCGATCATGGCGGCGTTGCGCTCGGCCGGGGCGTCGGGGTCGAGCGGGACATAGGCCGCCCCGGCCTTGAGCGCGCCGAGCATGGCGACGATGGCGAGCGGCGTGCGCCCGAAGACGAGCGCGACCCGGGCCTCGCGGCCCGCCCCGAGCCGCGCAAGCGCGACCGCGACCCCGTTCGAGACCGACTCAAGCTCCCCGTAGCTCAGGCGAAAGCCGGACCCGACCAGCGCCAGCCGAGAAGGAGCGGACGACGAAAGAGCGGAGATCAGCTGCGCAGCGGAGACGAAGGCCGGCGCGCGGCGCGGCGCGCCCCAGCGCGCGAGCAGGCCGCGTTCGGCTGGAGGCAGCATGTCGAGATCGACGAGCGACGCGTCGGGACGCAGCGCCGCCTCCTCGAAGAAGCGCAGGAGGCGGCCGCGCAGCCGCGCCGCGCTCTCGCGCGAAAAGCGAGCGCGGGCGAAGACCAGCATTCCGGCGAGCGCGCCGCCTTCGCCTTCCTCGACGCCGAAGGCGAGGTCGAACTTGGCGGCCTCGGGCAAAGCCTCTATCGGCGTCGCGGCGAGCCCGGCGAAGACGGGCGGGGGCGCGGCGCGCTGATAGGCGAACATCACATTGAACAGCGGGCCGCCGCCGAGCGTCTCGACGACGCGCTCGAACGGCGCCTCCTGCCCTTCCTGCGCCGCGCGCGCGGCGGCGTCGACAGCCGTGACGAGGCTGCGCAGGCTGGCGCCCGCGTCCACCTCGATCGGCAGCGCCAGCGTGTTGACGAAGGCGCCGAGGACGTCCTGCGCCGCCGCGCCTTCCCGGTTCGCCGCCGGCGCGCCGACGATGAAGCGGCTTTGACCGGCGATCCTGCGCAGGAAGGCGCAAAAGATCGCGAGCGAAACGGAAAAGCCCGTCGTTCCCAGCGCGCGCGCCAGGGCCTGCGCGCCGGCGCCGGCTTCAGAGGAGAAGGCGAGCGGCAGGCGCAGAGCGCGTCCGTCCAGCTCAGCGTTCTCGTCCACGAAGCCGCCAAGCGCTGCGGCGCGGGGAAAACCTTCAAGGCGTGCGACGCTCCGCGCGATCGCGTCCTCGAACTCGCCGGCCTCGAGCCTTGCGGCGCGCCAAGCCGTCCAATCGGCGAACTGGATCGAAGGAACCGGCGCCTCGAACGCATGTCCCCCGGCGAAGGCGGCGTAGGCCTCGCTCACTTCACGCCCGAGAATTTCGAGCGACCAGCCGTCGCAGACGGCGTGATGCAGCGCCATGACGAGAGCGTGGTCGTCTTCGCCGAGCCGCAGCAAGCGAAGGCGCAGGAGCGGGCCCTTTTCGAGGTCGAAGGGCGCTTCGATCGTCTGGCGCGCGGCCAGCGTCAGCGCCGCCTCGGGGTCGGCGGCGGCCGCAAGGTCGGCTAGCGCGAAATCGCAGGGTCCGGGCGGATCGACGATCTGCGAGAGCGTCCCGCCGGCGTCTTCGCAAAAGCGCGTGCGCAGGATTTCGTGCCGCGCGGCCGCCGCGTCGAAGGCGCGCCGCAGGGCGGACGCGTCGAGGCGCCCGCGCAGCCGCAGCCCGCCGCCGACGGCGTAGGCGGCGCTTGCCGGATCGAGCCGCCACAGGATCCAGAGCCGGCGCTGCAGGTCGCTGGCGGGAAGCGGACGCGTCCGGTCCGCGCGCGGAACCGGCAGGTCGCCGAGCGAGAGGCCCGCCGTCCGCAGCCGCTCGACGAGCGCTAGGCGCTCGGCCGGCGCGCTCGCGGCGACGCGTTCGGCGAGCGCGCGCAGCTTGGCGGCGTTGTCCATGACGGCGACGTTCATGACAGGCCGAGCTCCGCCATCAGCGCATCGAGCCGCTCCGCCTTCTCCGCCGGGCGTAGCGCTTCGAGCCGCGCGGCGAATCCTGCGAGCGTCGGCGCGTCGAAGATCGTCTTCAGCGGGACGATCAGGCCGAGCTCGACCTCGATCCGCGCGATCATCCGCGTCGCGCTCAGCGAATGGCCGCCGAGGCGGAAGAAGTGGCTGGCGCGCCCGACCTGCGGGACGCCGAGGACAGCGCTCCAGATGTCGGCGACGGCGCGCTCGATCCCTTCGCGCGGCGCGGCGAACGAGGCTTGCGCCGCTTCGGGCCGCGGCAGGGCGGCGCGGTCGAGCTTGCCGTTCGGAGTGAGCGGCAGGCGCTCGAGGAAGACGATCCGCGAGGGCAGCATGTGCGCCGGCGAGCACGCGGCGAGATGGGCGACGAGCGTCTCCTCGTCGAGCCCCTCGCGCGCGACGACATAGGCGACGAGGGCGTCGCCGCGCGGCGACGGCGCGGCTGCGGCGGCGCGCACGCCCTCATGCGCCGCGAGCGCCGCCTCGACCTCGCCGAGCTCGATGCGGTGGCCGCGGATCTTCACCTGATGGTCGGCGCGGCAGAGATAGTCGAAGCCGCCGTCGGAGCGGACGCGCATGACGTCGCCGGAGCGGTACATGCGCGCGCCGGGCGGCCCGAACGGATCGGGGACGAAGCGTTCGGCGGTGAGCCCGGGGCGGCCGAGATAGCCGCGCGCAAGGCCGCGTCCGCCGATGAAGAGTTCGCCTGCGGCGCCCGCAGGGACGGGCTCGAGCGCGTCGTCGAGGACGCGCAGGCTCGTCGCGCGCGCCGGCCCTGCGACGGGCGGCGCGCCCTCGCCCGGAACGACGCGCGCGGCCGCGGACCAGATCGTCGTCTCGGTCGGCCCGTACATGTTCCACAGTTCGAGGCCGCGCGCGACGAGCGCCTCCGCGAGGTCGGGCGGAAGCGCCTCGCCGCCGCACAGCGCCTTGAGGCTGGGGCGGCCCTTCCAGCCGCCGTCGACGAGCTGCCGCCAGCCCGAAGGCGTCGCCTGCACGACGCTCGCTCCGGCCTCGTCGAGCAGCGCGGCGAGGCGACGCGCGTCGGCCGTCTCCTCGCGCGAGGCGATCCGCAGCTGCGCGCCGCGCGTCAGCGGCAGCAGCAGCTCGAGCGCCGAAATGTCGAACGACAGCGAGGTGAGCGCGACCATCCGGTCGTCGCGCGCCAGGCCCGGCGCCTCGGCCATCGAGGCGAGCAGATTGGCGAGCGCCGCGTGCGGGATCATCACGCCCTTGGGACGCCCGGTCGAACCCGACGTGTATATGACGTAGGCCAGATCATCTCCGCGAAGCGTAGGCGAGGCGGAGGGCGCGGCCGCTTCTCCGACATCCTCGAGCGCAAGGACCGCGAAGCCGCCCGCCGGCGCCTTCGCCCGCAGGCTCTCCTGCGTGACCAGCGCGGCCAGCCCGGCGTCGGCGGCCATGAAGGCGAGCCGGCTTTCGGGATAATCGGGGTCGAGCGGAACATAGGCCGCGCTTGCCTTGAAGATTGCGACGAGCGTCGCCGCCATGTCGGCGTCGCGCTCGAGGAACACGCCGACGCGCGCCTCACGGCCGACGCCGAGCCGCGCAAGGCGGGCGGCGATCGCGTTCGCGCGCGCCTCGAGCGCGGCGTAGCTCAGAGTTCCGCGCGGCCCACGCACGGCGACGGCGTCCGGCGTCTCCGCGGCCCGGCGCGCGATCTCCTCGTGAACGGGAATGAAGCCCTGCGCCGGCGCGCCGATCTCGCCTGCGCCGCTCCCGGCTAGGCCGACGCGCCCGAGCGGGCGCTCGACGTCCTCGGCGAGGCGCGTCAGGACGCGCGCGAACTGATCGGCGAGCGCCGCGGCCTCCGCGTCCGAAAACTGCGCGCGGGCGTAGCCGAAGGTCAGGACGATCTCCTCGCCCGCCTCGACCGTCAGGGAGAGCGGGTAATGCGTATCCTCGTCGACCAGCGGGTCGCGGTAGAAGGCGCCGGCGCGCGTTCCGTCGACAGGGTAGTTCTCGAACACCAGCGCGGCGTCGAACAGCGGCTCGCCGGAAAAGGCCGCCCATGACTGGACGTCGTAGAGCGGCGCGCGCTGATGCTCGCGCATCGCGGCGTTCTGCGCCTGCAAGGCGGCGAGGAAGTCGCGCGTTGAAAGATCGGGGCGCGCCTCGACGACGACCGGCAGAGTGTTGATGAACAGGCCGACGGCGTCCAGCGCGTCCTCCGGCCGGCCGGCGACCGTGACTCCGAAGATCGCGCGCCGCTGCAGCGAGCGGCGCTGCAGAAGCAGGCCGAAGGCGCCCTGGACGAGCGTGTTGAGCGTGACGCGAGCCTCGCGCGCGCCCTCGCGCAGCGGCTGCGCCGGCAGTCGAAGGACGAGGCGCCCGCGCGTCTCGTCGGATGCGGAGCGGCTCGGCAGGCGGAACGGCTCGGCGACGTCCTTCAGCGCGTCGCGCCAGAAGGCTTCGTCGGCGGCGCGGTCGCGCCCTGCGAGATGATCGCGCACGCGCGTCGGCGCGGCGGGCTCGCGCAGGCCGGCGCTGGCGTCGGCGACCTCGTTGAGAATGCGCGCCGTGCTCCAGCCGTCGAGCAGCACGTGATGGCGCACGAAGAGGAAGCGCCAGCGCTTCTCGTCGATCCGCACGAGGACGAAGCGCATGGGCGGGGCGGCGGATAGATCGAAGCCGCGCTTGCGCTCCGCCTCGCCGAGCCGCAGCAGGCGCGCGTCGACGTCGTCCTGGCCGCGCCAGTCATGCTCCTCGAACAGCGGCTGCGCGTCGTCGAGGGCGAACGCGCGCGCCGCCTCGCCGTCGTCCCGACGGAAGACGAGCCGCAGCGCCTCGTGCCGCGCGATCGTCTCGCGCCAGGCGTTCCTGAAGCGCTCGACGTCGAGGTCTTCGAGGGTGACGGCGAGCAGGTTGACGTAGGCCTGATCCTGCGGCGCGAGCAGCGCCTGGAACAGGAGGCCTTCCTGCATCGGCGTGAGCGCGACGGGACGCGGCCGTCCCGGCTCGCCCGCCGCCTCGCGCAGCGCCGCCTCGAACGCTGCGGCGACGGTCTGCGCAGCAGCCTCGTCATATAAAGACGGGTCGAAGGTCCAGTCGAGCCTGAGCGCGCCGTCGAGGATCCGCGCGTCGAGCCGCATCGGCTCGAGGAACGGCGCCTGCGGATCGCGCTCGGCGCCGGCGCCCTCGGGCGCGACGTGGAAGAAGGCGTCCCGCGAAAGGCTCGCGTCGAAGCGGCCGAGATAGTTGAACACCGGACCGCGCGGCGCGGCGACGGAAGCTCTGGCGTCTTCCGGCGCGAGCCAGCGCAGAAGGCCGTAGCCGACGCCTTCGCCCGGAACGGCTGCGAGCGTGTCGCTCGTCAGGCGCAGCGTGTCGGAAAAGCGCGCCCCGCGCCCGAGCCGGACGGGATAGAGCGCAGTGAGCCAGCCGACCGTGCGTCCGAGGTCGAGATCGACAAGGGGCCCGCCGCGGCCATGGCCCTCGATCCACATGTCGACGCTTTCGCCGTCGAGCGCGTGGACGAAGGCGGCGGCCATCGTCTCGTGCAGGCGTCCGCCCTCCCGCGTCGCCGCCTCGTCGAGACGGCGCGTCAGGGCCGCGTCGAGGCTGCGCGAGAGCCGCCGCGCCTGCGTGAGGGGCCTTGGCGCATGCTCGGGCTCGACGCCCGCGAGCGCCCGCCAATGCGGCAGCTCGTCGCGCAGCGCCTGCGAATGGGCGCGCAGGAAAAGCTTTTGCGCGTAGTCGCCGAAGCTCGTCTCGACGGGCGGCAGGCGCGGCTCCCGACCTTGCGCGATCTGCGTCAGGGCGAGCTCGAGATCGTCGAGAAGGATGCGCCAGGAGACGCCGTCGACGTAAAGATGATGGATGGTCATCATCAGACGCTGGCGTCCGTCCGGGAAGACGGCGAGCAGCGCGCGCAGCGGCGGCCCGTTCTCGATGTCGAGGCTGCGCTGCGTCTCTTCGCAGGCGCGCGAAAGCGCCGCCTCGTCGGCGACTGTTATGACGCGCAACAGGTCGGTCGCGCCCTGAACCTCGACGCGACGCTGCAGCCAGCGCCCGTCCTTGAGCGCAAAGCGCAGGCGCAGCGCGTCATGTGTCGCGGCGAGCGCCGCGAGCGCCTGCGTCAGCGCCTCCGGCTTGAGCGGCGAGGAGGGGACGAGCAGAACGGACTGGTTCCAGTGGCTGCGCGCGCCGACGGGGCGCGCGAAGAATTCCGCCGCGGCCGGGGTGAGCGGGATTTCGACGGTCGGCTTCGGACCGGGCGTCGGCGCCTGCGGCGCGGCCGGCGTCGCGAGGCGGGCGAGCGCGCGAACCGTTTGCGTCTCGAATAGCTGCTTCGGCGTGATTCTTACGCCGGCGCGCTTGGCGCGGGCGACAACCTGCAGGGTCAGGATTGAGTCGCCGCCGAGCGCGAAGAAATTGTCGTCCGGGCTGAAATCCTGCCGGCGCAGCACGTCGCCCCACACGCCGGCGAGGACGCGCTCAATCTCGCCCGCAGGATTTTCAGGCGCCTTCGCGGCGACGGCCTCGGGCGCTGGAAGCCGCGCCCTGTCGAGCTTGCCGTTGGCGGTCACCGGCATCCGCTCCAGCTTCACGAAAGCGGCCGGGACCATATGCGCCGGAAGCATCGCGCGCGCCTGCGCCTCGATCGCGGACGCCTCCGCCGCGGGAGCGACGACATAGGCGACGAGCCGCTCGCGCCCGCTCTGGGCGCGCTCGAAGATGACTTCGGCGGCGTCTACGCCGGGAAGGGAGCGCAGCGTCTGCGCCACCTCGCGCAGCTCGACGCGGTGGCCGCGGATCTTCACCTGATCGTCGCGCCGGCCGATGAACACGACGTTCCCCTGCGCGTCGAGCCTGCCGAAGTCGCCGGTGCGGTAGAGCCGCGCGCCCGGCCGGAACGGATCGGGGACGAAGCGCTCGGCGGTCGCCCCGGGCCGGCCGAGATAGCCGCGCGCCAGCGCGTCGCCGCCTATGTGGAGTTCGCCGGTCGAGCCCGGCGGGACGGGATTGAGGTCGGCGTCGAGCAGCATGACGTCGACATTGGGCAGCGGACGGCCGATCGGAACCGAGCCATGCGCCGGCAGGCCGGCGGGCTCATGCGTCAGCGCGCCGACCGTGGTTTCGGTCGGCCCGTAATGGTTGACGACGCGCAGGCCCGGCTTGAGCGCGCGCGCGGCTTCGACGAGGGCGGGCGGCAGCGCTTCGCCGCCGAGGATCAACGCGCAGGCGGGCAGGACCTCGGCGGCGCGCGGCGTCGCGAGCAGGCCTTGCAGATGGCTTGGCGCGAGCTTCAGGGCGCCGATCCGGCGTGCGGCGACCACGTCGGCGAAGCGGTCGGCGTCGAGGATCGCGTCCTCGTCGATGAGGTGCAGCGTCCGGCCCGAGCACAGCGCGCCGTAGAGGACGGTGTGGCCGAGGTCGGCGGCGATCGTCGAGGCCATGCCAAGCCCGCAGTCGGCTGGCGGCGCCAGCCGCCCGAGGGCGCCGGCGACGTAATTGGCGAGCGCATGATGGGGAACGACGACGCCCTTCGGCTCCCCGGTCGAACCGGAGGTGAAGATCAGATAGGCCGCCTGCCGTGGATGCGGCGCCGGCCATGCGGAGGGGGGCTCGGGCGCGTCGGCGAGAAGGTCGTCGACGGCGAGCGCGCCGAAGCGCGCGTCCCGACGATCGCTGAGGACGAGCTTCGCGCCGCTTTGCGCGATCAGCGCGCGCAAGCGCTTCTCGGGCTGGCGCGGATCGAGCGGGGCGTAGGCGCCGCCCGCCTTCATGATCGCGAGCAGTCCCGTGACGAAGCCGGCGCTTCGTCCGCCGAGGAGGGCGACGACGCTTTCGCGCCCGACGCCGCGCGTTCGCAGCGCGGCAGCTAGCCGGGACGAGCGCGCGTCGAGCTCGGCGCAAGTGAGCGTCGCCGCGCCGTCCGTGAGGGCGACCGCCTCGGGCGAGGCGGCGACGCTGGCCGCGAAGGTGGAAAGGACGTCCCTATGGGGGAAGACGCGCGCTTCGCCTGCAAGGCGGGAAGCGCGCTTCGGCGAAAATTCGCGCAAAGGCGCCTGCGGGCGCGCGAGCGCATGGTCGAGAAAATCGGCGTAAAGCTCGGCGAAGCGGGCGACGGTCGGCGCGTCGAAAAGATCGGCCGCGTAGGCGAACGCCGCCTCGATCGTCTCGCCGCGGTCGACGAAATCGAGGCTCAGGTCGAAACGCGCGGCTTCGTCCGCGCTCAGCGCCGGCGAGAAGACGAGGCCGGCCGCCTCGATCGCTTCGGGCAGCGCGATCTGCTGCGTGAATTTCGCCTGGAACAGCGGGTTGCAGCTCAGCGAGCGCTCCGGCGCCAGCGCCTCGACCAGCGCCTCGAAGGCGACGTCCTGGCGCGTCTGGGCTTTCAGCGTGGTCGCCTTGACGCTTGTGAGCAGCGCGTCGAACGAGGTCTCGCCGCGCGGACGCGCGCGGATCACCTGCGTCGTGACGAAGAAGCCGACGAGGCCCGCCGTCTCAGGTCTCGCGCGGTTGGCGTTCGAGACGCCGACGCTGATGTCGTCCTCGCCGGAGAGCCGCGCGAGCAGCGCGTGATAGGCGGCGAGCAGCGTCATGAACAGGCTCGCCCCGCGGCTGCGCGAGAAGTCGCGCGCGCGCCGGCTGAGTTCGGCGTCGAGCGTGAATGCATGAAGCGCGCCGCGGAAACTCTGAATGGGAGGGCGCGGCCGGTCGGTCGGCAGGGCGAGCGGCGGGCGCGCCTGCCCGAGTTCGCCCTTCCACCAGTCGAGCTGGCGCGTCGCCTCGCCGGCTTCGGCGCGCAGGCGCTGCCAGGCGGCGTAGTCGGCGTAGCGGATCGGCGGGGCGGGCAGAGTCGGCGACTCGCCCTGCGCGAAGGCGCCGTAGGCGGCCGCCAGCTCCTCGACCATCGTCGCCATCGACCAGCCGTCGCAGACGATGTGATGGACGGCGAGCCAGAGCAGATGGCGGGACGGCGCGACGCGCACGAGGCCGGCGCGCAGCAGCGGCCCGGCCGTCAGGTCGAAAGGCCGGCGCACGCGGGCTTTCGCGATCTCGCGCGCCTGCGTCTCGGCGTCGGGCGCGTCCGCGCGCTCCAGGGCGAGCGCGGCGGGAGGCAGGACGAGCGGGCGCGCGTCGCCGTCGTCCTGCGGCGCGAAGATCGTGCGCAACGCCTCGTGCCGGGCCGACAGCCAGTCGAGGGCGCGCTGCAGCGCCGCTTCGTCGAGCGCGCCTTCGAGCGCCAGCGCGCCGCCGACGACATAGGCCTCGGACTGCGGCTCGAGCCGCCACAGGAACCACAACCGCCGCTGGGCGGGCGACATGCCGTCCGGGGCGTCGATCGGAACAAACGGCAGCTCGTCGAGCGAGACGCCGTGCGCCTGCGTCGCCTGCAGGAAAGGCGCGCGCCTGTCGGCCGGCAGCGCCGCGACGCGCCGCGCGATCCCCTCCCAGTCGGAGCGCTCCCGCCGCATCGACTGCGTCATATCCCAGGCCTCCCACTGCGCGAGCAGCGCGTCGACGTCGTCGAGCGCAGTCGCGGCGTCGGCGGCGCGTTCGATCGCCGCGGCGAGCTCGGCGAGGGTCGGCGTCGCGAAGACCTCTTCGAGGCCGATCGTCGCATCGAACCTGCGCCTGATCCCCGCGGTCATTTTTATTGCGGTTATTGAGTTTCCGCCGAGTTCGAGGAAGCTTTGGGCGCGTCCGATGGGTCGGGCGTCGAGGAGGCTTTCCCAGATCGCCGCGAGGGCGCGTTCGGTCTCGGTTCGGGGGGGCTCGTATGCGGTGTGCGGCCAGGCCGGCTCGGGCAGGGCGAGGCGGTCGATCTTGCCGTTGGGCAGGCGCGGCAGGGCGGGCAGAACCTCGATCAGCGAGGGGCGCATGTAGTCGGGCAGGCGGGCTTCGAGGCGGGTTCGCAGGCGGCTCGCCAGCGTCGCGGCGTCGAGCGCCTGCGCCTCGGGGGTCCGGGCCGGCGCGACATAGGCGACGAGCTGCGGCGCGCCGGCGCGGCGGGCGACGACGGCCGCCGCCTCGCGGCAGAGCGGGTCGGCGACGAGCTGCGCCTCGACCTCGCCGGGCTCGATGCGGAAGCCGCGGATCTTGGCCTGGCGGTCGAGCCGGCCGAGATAGTCGAGGCCGCCGTCCTCGCGTCTTCGGACGCGGTCGCCGGTGCGGTAGAGCCTTGCGCCGCGCGGCCCGAACGGGTCGGGGACGAAGCGCAGGGCGGTCTCGCCGGGCCGTCCGAGATAGCCGCGCGCGAGGCCGTAGCCGCCGAGGTGCAGTTCGCCGGCAACGCCGACGCCGACCTCGTTCATGTCCTCGTCGAGGACATGGGCCGCGCGCGCCCCGACCGGCGTTCCGATCGGCACGAAGCCGGCTTCGCCCGCCGGGCTGGCGTAGCGGGCCGCCGGCGCGTCCGGCGCCGCGGCGAACAGCGTCGGGGTGATCACCGCCTCGGTCGGGCCGTAGCCGTTGATGATCCGGGCGGACGGGAAGGCGGCGCGCAGGCGGGCGAAGTCCTTGAGCGCGAAGGCCTCGCCGCCGGCGGTCCAGGATCTGACCGGGAGCGGGCCGCCGCCCTCGCCGTCCTGCGCCTCGACGAGGCTCATGAGCAGGGCGGGGGTCATGCCGACGATGGTGACGCCCTCGCGGCGGACGAGGGCGAGGAGGTCGGCGGGGGCGAGGCTTTTCGGGTCGGCGACGACGAGGCGCCCGCCATGGGCGAGCGCGGCGAGCCAGCATTCGGTGGCGCCGTCGAAGCTGAAGGAGATGACGTGCAGCACGACGTCGTCGGGGTTCGCGCCGTAGAGCGCGCCGACCTCGCGCGCATGCATGGCGAGCGGGCCGTGGGCGACGCCGACGCCCTTGGGGCGTCCGGTCGAGCCCGAGGTGAACACGACATAGGCGAGCTGGTCGGGATGGGCCTCGACCTGCGGGGCCTCGGCGGCGCTGGGGAGGCTGGCCGGATCGAGGCGCAGGCGGGGCAGCCCGGGCGCGAGGGCGTCGGCGCGCCGATCGCCGTCCTCGCAGACGAGGACGCTTGCGCCGGCGTCGGCGATCATGGCGGCGTTGCGCTCGGCCGGGGCGTCGGGGTCGAGCGGGACATAGGCCGCCCCGGCCTTGAGCGCGCCGAGCATGGCGACGATGGCGAGCGGCGTGCGCCCGAAGACGAGCGCGACCCGGGCCTCGCGGCCGGCTCCGAGCCGCGCAAGCGCGACCGCGACCCCGTTCGAGACCGACGCAAGCTCCCCGTAGCTCAGGCGAAAGCCGGACCCGACCAGCGCCAGCCGAGAAGGAGCCGACGACGAAAGAGCGGAGAAACGCTCGTGGACCATCGGCGCGTCGAGGATGAACGAGGCGCCGTCCGCCCGATCCAAACGTTCTTGATCCGCCGGGCGGAAACTGGTCATCGCCTAGAGCCGTCCAGGTTTTGCGGCGCGAAAGCCGCTCTGGACCCTAGACGCGGGGTCGAAGAGAAAATTTAGAGCTCCCGGCGCCGGCGCGCTAAATCTGCAACAGCCCGTATCGTCTCAACCTCGTGGGCCGAGAATTGAGAGGAACGCCGGGTGGCCGGTTTCGCGCGCGCAATCGTCGAACATCCGCTGGCGCGCGTGCTGCGGCGTCGGCCGCAAGGCGAGCTCGCCCTCGCCCTCGCCGTCTGCGTGGCGGGCGGCGCGGCGGGCGTCGCCATGGTGGCGTTCGTCAATGCGGCGATCGGCGGCGTCCATGAGACGGTCGCGCTGGCGGCGGGTTTTTGCGCGGCGGCGCTCGTCGCCGTCGCGGCGCGGATCGCGAGCGGCATGATGTTCGCGCGGCTCGGCGAGGGCGCGCTGCTCGACGTGCGCACGCAGATGGCGCGCCGCATCCTCGCCGCTCCCTATCGCCGCATCGAGGCGCTCGGCGCGGCGCGGGTGCAGTCGGTGATCGCCGACGACGCGGGCAAGATCGCCGAATTCCTCGTCGCCGCGCCGCATATCGTCATGAACGCGGTGATGGTCGCCGGCTGCCTTCTCTATCTCGCCTGGCTGTCCTGGACCTCCTTCATCCTCGCCCTGCTCGTGACGCTCGCGGGCTCGGCGATCTTCCACCTCGGCAATCTGCGCGCCTTGAACGACCTCGACGCCGCAGGAAAGGCGCAGGACGAGTTGTTCGGCCATCTCGAGGGACTCTTTCTCGGCGCCAAGGAGCTGAAGCTCAACGAGGGGCGAGCCGGCGCCTTCCTCGAGCGCTCGCTCGCCGCCAGCGTCGAGGACGTGCGCCGATTGCGGCTGCGCGGCCTGCGCGTCTACGTGCTCGCCTCGAGCGTCGCGATGGCGCTCGTCTACGGCCTCGTCGGCGCGCTGACCTTCGCGACGGGCGAGGCGGCGGCGGGCTCGACCATCGTCTTCCTCTATCTGATGATGCCGCTCGACTCGCTGCTCGCGACGCTGCCGCATATGCAGCAGGCGCGCGTCTCGATGGAGCGCATAGACCGCGTGCTCGCCGACGCGGGCGACGCCGAGCCGGTCGCAGGGCCCGGCCGTCCAAGCTTCCGGCGGCTCAGCCTCAAGGGCGTCGGCCATCGCTATTTCCGCGAGGCGGAGGACGGCGTCTTCACCCTCGGCCCGATCGACCTCGACCTCGCCCCCGGCGAGGTCGTGATGCTGATCGGCGGCAACGGCAGCGGCAAGACGACGCTCGCCAAGGTGCTGACGGGCCTTTATCCGCCCGAAGGCGGCCGGATCGAGATCGACGGCGAGCCGGTCGGCGACGACGACCGCAGCCGCCAGCGCGCCCTGTTTTCGGCGGTCTTCTCCGATTTCCATCTCTTCCCGACGATCGACGGCCTCGACCTGCGAGACGATGGAGAGCCCGACGAAACGCTCGACGAGCGCGCCAACGCGCTCATCGCCAGGCTGCGGCTCGCAAGCAAGGTCAGCGTCGAGAACGGGCGGCTCTCGACGCGCGCGCTCTCGCAGGGCCAGCGCAAGCGCCTCGCGCTGGTCATCGCCTATCTCGAGGACCGGCCGATCTATGTCTTCGACGAATGGGCGGCCGACCAGGACCCTGAGTTCCGCGACGTGTTCTACCGAACCCTGCTGCCCGAGCTCAGGGCGCGCGGCAAGGCGGTGCTGGCGATCTCGCACGACGACCGCTATTTCCACCTCGCCGACCGCTGCGTGAAGCTCGAGAACGGCGCGGTCGTCGAGATCGTCGCGCCGGCCCGCGAAAGCTGCGGCGCGTGAGCAGGCCGCCGGGTCTTCTCCCCGTCTCAGGTCCAAGCGCTCAGGCGTCGAGCTCCTCGACGGCGCGGCGGCAGATCAGCGTGGCGTCGCGGATCATGAAGTTGACGAGCGTCGGCGAGACGCCGATCTCGGCGGCGAGCTGCTTCTGCGGAACGCCGTCGACGCGATGGCGCAGGAAGGCGCGGCTCATGCGCGGCGGCTGCGCGGCGAGCGCGGCGGAGATCGCGTGCAGCGACTGGCCGCTCTCCATCCGGCGCAGCGGGCAGGCGCAGGGGGCGGGAAGGTTCTCGACGCTTTCCTCGTCGCCCGCCTGCGCGGCGCGCGCGTTGCGGCGCACCGCGTCGATCGCGAGGTTGCGCACCATCTGGCAGAGGTAGCTCTTCGGATTGCGCACCTCGTCGGGCTGGTCGGCCTGGCAGATCTTGAGCGCGGCGTCCTGCACCACGTCCTCGGCGCGGGACGGGCATTTGACGATCCGGTTGGCGCAATCGACCAGATATTTGCGGGACGCGACGAGCGTGCGCAAAAGAATTTCGCTCTGCTCCGGTGGCCTTCCCGTCGACATGCCGATCTTCCGTATCCAAATCGAAGCAGCCACGCGCGGCGTTGACCGGCGCAAGGACTCGTCAGGGCTCAAAGCCGATATCTGTTGTCGAGATGACTATCGACTTAGCGTTATCTTAGGAAATGAGCGTCGGTCAATAGTTACAGGAACAATAGAATAGCTCTCGAATAGCTTGCTGATGGGCTAAATATACAATTATTCTAATTATATTCTGTTTGTTCGTTCCAAGGGCGGATCGCCATCCAGACGCTTCGATCGCGCGCCTCGATGGGGCGGAGCGGCGCATCCGTCCGTTTGGCGGAGCCGGCGACATGCGGCGAAAGGGCGCGCGTCAGCGCCGCCACGATCCTTCGCCGGCGTCGCTGGATCGGCCCCGGCGCGGCGCTTTGGGTCAAATCGACGGCGCGCCATGTCAAATGTCCGGCGGCGCCGCCTTCTGCGCCCTTCAGGCGTGGGCTGAGGACGTCAGGTCGCGCCTGACCACGGCCTCGAGCCAGTCCGCGAACACCTCGAGCCGGCGCGAGAAACGCCGGCTGCGCAGGCGCAGGAGGCTCATCGGCAGCGGCGCCGCGCGATGGTCCGGCATCACCTCCCTTAATTCGCCGGAGGCGATATGGCCGCGCACGTCATAGGCCGGAATCTGGATCAGCCCGAGGCCGGCGAGCGCGCAGGCGATATAGGCTTCGGCGCTGTTGACCGTCACCCGCGCGCGCATCGCGAGCGCGCGGCGCTCGCCGCCCTCCACCCATTCGAAGTCTTCGACGCGCCCGCTCGACGGCGAGGCGTAGTTGACCGCGAGATGGCCCGAAAGATCGTCCGGCGAGCGTGGGACGCCGCGCTGCGCGAGATAGGCGGGGCTTGCGACGTTGACGAGGCCGAGTTCGCCGAGCCTGCGGCCGACGAGGCTCGAATCCTCGATCGGGCCGACGCGCAGCACGCAGTCGACCCGGTCCTCGACGAGGTTCACGGCCCGGTCGGTCACGCCGAGATCGACGTCGAGCGCGGGATGGCGCGCGAGGAGCTCGGGGAGCGCGGGCGCGATCACGAGACGGCCGATGCGGCCGGGCACGTCGACGCGCAACCGGCCCGCGACGCCGGCGCCGTCGTGGCGGAACAGGTTCTCGACCTCCTCGACGTCGGCGAGAAGGCGAAGGCAGCGTTCGTAGAACGCCTCGCCCTCCTGCGTCGTCGACACCTTTCGCGTGGTGCGGTTGAGGAGACGGGCGCCGAGGCCGGCCTCGAGGTCGGCGACGGCGGCCGAGACGGAGGAGCGCGGCAGGCCGAGCGTGGCGGCGGCGCGGGTGAAGCTCGCGCATTCGACGACGCGCGCGAAGATGCGGAAGCGTTCGATACGATCCATTGGGGCCAGGCGATTGTCCGCCACAGCTGACAGATGATGTCAGAATGGCCTGCTTTGTGCGTGAATTCCAGACGTTATTCTGGCCGCCAACGCGGGCCCGGGCGTCGGACCGCGGCAGGACGGAGACGCGGACATGACCGACCACAGCATCAGGGGCAAGACCGCGATCGTCGCGGGCGGCGCCAAGAACCTCGGCGGGCTCATCGCCCGCGATCTCGCCGCGCAAGGCGCGAGGGCCGTCGCCATTCATTACAACAGCGCCGCGTCGAAGCAGGCCGCGGACGAGACCGTCGCGGCGATCAGGGCGGCGGGGGCGCAGGGCTTCGCCTTCCAGGGCGACCTTACGAGCGCGCGCGCCATGGAGCGTCTGTTCGACGCGGTCGTCGCCGCGGCGGGCAGGCCCGACATCGCCGTCAACACGGTCGGCAAGGTGCTGAAGAAGCCGATCGCCGAGATCGGCTAGGCCGAGTTCGACGAGATGAGCGCGATCAACTCGAAGGCCGCGTTCTTCTTCATCAAGGAGGCCGGCGCGCGCCTCAACGACAACGGCAAGATCTGCACCGTGGTGACGTCGCTGCTCGGCGCCTATACGCCTTTCTACGCGGCTTACGCCGGAACCAAGGCGCCGGTCGAGCACTATACGCGGGCGGCCTCGAAAGAATTCGGCGCGCGGGGAATCTCGGTCACGGCGGTCGGGCCCGGCCCGATGGACACGCCCTTCTTCTATCCGGCCGAGGGCGCGGACGCCGTCGCCTACCACAGGACGGCGGCGGCGCTTTCGCCCTTCTCGAAGACCGGCCTCACCGACGTCGAGGACATCGCGCCGTGGATCCGCTTTCTCGTCTCGGACGGATGGTGGATGACCGGCCAGACCATTCTGGTGAACGGCGGCTACACGACGAAATGAGGCCGCGCCTTACGGCATGACCGGCGGATGGTGGACGAACGTCGCCATCAGCGCCGCGGCCAGCGTCAGCACGATCGGGAAATGGAACAGGAACTGGACGGACGTGTAGCCGACGAGGTCCTTCGACTTGAGGCCGAGCACGCCGAGCAGCGGCAGCATCCAGAACGGGTTAATGAGGTTCGGCAGCGTCTCGGCGATGTTGTAGACCATCACCGTCCAGCCGAGATGGGCGCCGACCTCATTGGCCGCCTTCATCACATAGGGCGCCTCGATCACCCATTTGCCGCCGGCCGACGGGATGAAGAAGCCGAGAAGCGCCGAATAGAGTCCGACGACGAAGGAGAAGCTCGTCTCGCCGCCCGAGGCGCCGACGAACCAGTGGGCGATCGCGTCGGACAGGGTGTGGCCGGCGCCGTTCTGCGCCTTGGTCAGGATCTGCGCTATGCCGGCGTAGAAGGGAAACTGCAGCATGACGCCCGCCGCGCTCGGCATGGCGTTCGAGAACGCCTTGAGCAGGCTGCGCGGGCGCCAGTGCAGGAGGACGCCGAGCATCAGGATGACGAAATTATAGGTGTTGAGGCCGGACAGGGTGATGAGCGGATTGCCCGAGGAGAAGGTCAGGAAGAGCCAGCCGAGCGCGAGGACGACGACGACGATGGTGAGGATGGGCGAATGCTCGAGGAAGTCGCCCGGCCGCGTCGGGCGCGGCGCCTCGGCCGGCGCCTCCTCGTCGAGGGCGACGCCAAGCTCCTGCGCGGTCTTGCGCGCGCTCTCGGCGGGGGCGGTGAAGTAGCAGATCGCCGCCGACAGGGCGAGCACGACGGCGAGCGTCACGCCGTTCTGCCAGGTGAGGATCGTCTCGTCGAAGCCGATCACGCCAGTGATGGGCAAAAGGCTCGGCGGGATCGAGGCGGCGTTGGCCTGAAGCTGCGCCGCCGACGAGGAGACGCCGAGCGTGAAGCCGCAGCCGAGGCCGAGATAGGCGGCGGCCCCCGCCGCGCGATAGTCGAGCCGCAGCTCGGGGCGGCGCGCGATCGCCTTCACGAGCAGGCCGGAGAAGATCAGGCTGAGGCCCCAGTTGACCAGCGACAGAAGGATGGCGAGCACGCCGATGAAGGCGGTCGCGCCGCGCGCGGTCCTCGGCAGTTCGGCGAGGCGGCGCAGGAGGCGCGCGGCGGGCGGCGACACGGCGACGACATAGCCGCCGATGGCGACGAAGGCCATCTGCATGGTGAAGGGAATGAGGTTCCAGAAGCCGTCGCCGAACGCCCGGCTGACGGCGAGCGGCGCGGCGCCGTGGAGGATGGCGCCCGCCGCGACCGCCGCCACGGCGATGAGCACGAAGACGTAGGCGTCGGGAAACCAGCGCTCGGCGAACGCCACCATGCGGGCGGCGAACCTTTCGAGCGGGTTCGTCCGCGCGCGCTCGTCCGTCGACGAAATTTCCATCTTCGCTGGCCCCCGACCGCAGCTGGTCTGCGGCGGAGCCCGCCGCATGGACGCCGAGCTTAGCGCGTCGCGGTCCCGCCGCGCCACCGCTCTCGCGCCGCGCGGCGGGCCCCGGACGACTCCGGCTCAGGCCGCGCCCTGCGACGTCGCGCGCAGCGCCTCGCGCCGCCTGTCGAGCGCGTGGCGGGCCTGGCTCAGGGCGATCGAGAAGGCGGCGGCCTTGGCGGCGTCCGGCGGTCCGTCGTTGACGAACCATCCGACGGCTCCCTTGAGCTCCTCCTCGAGCCCCTGCAACTCCTTGTCCTGCGCCGCCAGCGCCGCGTCGGCGAGGCGCAGCACCGCCTCGAACCGGCGTCGCTCGTCGCCCGACTTGCGGCGGTTGAGGACGCCGACGAGAAGCGCGGCGAACGAGCCGAACACGCTCAGCCCGACGCCGGCGACGTAAAAATATTGCTGGATTTCGTCGAAGAAGCTCTGGTCGCCTTCGTTGAGATAGGAGGCGACGCCCGGATGCACGGGCAGCACGGGATTCTTCGCGTCGGGATCGGGCGCTTCGATCTGCCGCGCGGCGGGCGTCAGCGCCTCAAGGCGTCCCTTGGCGCGGAATAGCGAGCGGGCGATCGCGCCCGCGACGGCGTCGGGCATGACTTCCGGGGCGACGAGGCGATAGGTGAGCGCGAGCGTCGTCACCGTGTCCGAGGGGACCGCGGGGCGACCGTGGAACGCGCCGGCCGGGGCGTCGAGCGATTCAAGGCCCGGAAAGCGCTGGTTGATGGCGTCCGCCTCGTCGATGGCGAGCAGGACCGGAGCGCCTTCGCCCTTGCGCGCCATCGAGCGCGCGACGTCGACGACCGGCCCCGGTCCGATCGGCCCGATGGCGAAAGCCGCCGCGGCGCGATGCTCGCGGATGGCGTCGCCGATCTTGTCCGCCGGCAGGAAAATCCGCTTCACCGAGGCGGACGACACGTCGAAATAGCTCAGGATCGTGTCGAGCGTCTGAGAATCGAAGGCTTCGAGCGGACCTGCGGGAATGGCGACCGTGCGCCCGGAAAGGGCGCCGATCGAATCGACCGGCGATTTGGCCGGAGTGAGGAAAGCTACGGCGTCGCGGCGCAGGATGGCGATGGTTTCGCCGTTCGAGGGGACCGCCGCGTCGCTGCGCACGATGGCGAGCTGGGCCGCGCGCGTCTCGATCGCCTTCGCCGCGGCGGCGAGGTCGGCGACGGGCGCAAGCTCGACGCGCACGCGCGGATGGTCGTGCTGCACAATGTCGGCGAAGGCCGCCATGAAGCGATAGGCGACGGAGCCCTGCGGCCCCGTGGCGATCCGCAGATGCGCTTTCGGCGACCAGAAATAGAACGTCGCCAGCGCCGCCAGAACGGCGAGCGGCAGGCCGATCGCAAGGACAAGCTTCGCGCGCATCGCATCCGCCCTTCTCAGCTCCTGCGGCCCGGCCCTGAGGCTGCGGGCCGGCGACGCCGTTCATCTGGATCGACCGCCGTCGGGCGCGCGGCGCAGCGCGCCCACATAGAGCCATTCGCCTCAAATAGCGAGACCCTTCGCGCCCCTGAATGTCGCCGATCCGCCACAGGTCCGTGTTTGCGCAGGATCAAACGTAAATCTCCGTTCCCTCCGCTCGTCCCGTCGTTGGGGAGATATCCGCCGACGGCCGGGAAAAGAGGGAACGTTTCGACATGGATAGAAGCTGGAGCGCGGCCGCTTCTCCGCTCGCCCTGGCGGCCGCTGCGTGTTCGCTTGTCGTCGGCGCGCTCGCGCCGGCGCAGGGCGCGCGCGCCGAGCCGGCCGCCGGCACGGTCGAGCTCGAGGCCGTCGACGTTCAGGGGCCGGCGGGCGGCGGCCAGGACCAGGCGGGCGGCCAGTCCGGCGCCTTCGTCCAGACGGAGACCTCGGCCGCCACCAAGACGGACACGCCGCTCATCGAGACGCCGCAGGCCGTCACGGTCATCACCCAGAAGCAGCTCGAGGAGCGCAACGTCCAGACGCTCAGCCAGGCGCTCGACTACACCGCCGGCGTGCAGAACAATTTCGGCTATGATCCGCGCTTCGATTCCTTCAGCATTCGCGGCGTCGACGTCACGACGACCGGCCTGTTTCGCGACGGGCTGCGGCTGGCGGGATCGAGCTTCTCGCTGTTCAAGACCGAGCCCTACGCGCTGCAGAACGTCACCGTCCTCAAGGGCCCGGCCTCGGTCCTCTACGGCGCGACGCCGCTCGGCGGCCTCGTCGACATGACCAGCAAGCGGCCGACGCTCACCCCGTTCCGCGAGGTCGAGTTTAACCTCGGCGGCTATCAGCGCTATCAGGGCAATTTCGACCTCGGCGGCCCGATCGACCCGGCCGGCGTCTTCTCCTACCGGCTGACGGGCGTGTTCCGCGACGCCGGCTCGCAATTCGTCGGCCTGCCGGACGACCGCCAGATCATCGCCCCGGCCATAACCTACAAGCCCGACGAGGCGACCACCTTCACCTTCCTCAGCGAATACGGCAACATCCTCACCACCGCCAACACGTCGTATTGGCAGACTGCGCCGGGACAGCTGACCAAACTCTATAGCGGCGACCCGAATTTCGGAACGCTGGCGCAGACGCAGTTCCGCATCGGCTACGAGTTCGAGCACAAGTTCGACGAGACCTTCACCTTCCGCCAGAACGTCGCCTATTACCACGTCGTCACCGACGGCAAATATGTCGACATCGCCGACGTCGATCCAGCGACGCAGATCGCCTCCCGCGTCACGGGCCGCGTCGTCGACCACCTCGGCACGCTAAGCGCCGACAACCAGCTTCATGTCAAATTCGCGACCGGGCCGGTCAGCCATCAGGTGCTGCTGGGGTTCGACTACTCGAACACCCTGCTCAACGAGAAGGTCGGCTACGGCGACGCGCCGGACCTCTTCATCGGCTCCATCCCGCCCGCGTATGGCGGCCAGTTCATCCCGAGCCCCGTCTATTCCAGCTACACGGAGCAGTTCCAGCAGGACATCGGCGTCTATGCGCAGGACCAGGCGCGCTTCGGGCCCTTCGTCCTGACGCTGAGCGGACGCAACGACTGGGTGCTGACCAAGTCGCAGGATTTCGTCGGCCAGACCGACCAGACGCAGAAGGATCAGGCGGCGACCGGCCGCGTCGGCCTCACCTATGTCTCGCCAATCGGCCTCGCCCCCTACGTCAGCTATTCGACCGCCTTCACGCCGACGGCGGGCTTCACGGCGGAAGGCGAGGCGTTCAAGCCGATCCACGGCGACCAGAAGGAGGTCGGCGTCAAATATCAGCCGGACGCGTTCAAGGGCATCATCACCGCCTCGCTGTTCGACATCCATGAATACAACGTGCTGAGCACGGACCCGAACAACGATCTGTTCCAGATCCAGACCGGCGAGATCGGCTCGAGGGGCTTCGAGCTCGAGGCGGTAATGAATCCGCTGCCCGGCCTCGACGTCACGCTCGCCTACACGCTGCTGCATCTGCGCATCATCGACGGCGACGCGGGAACGGTCGGCAACGTGCCTTCGGGCATACCGAGCCAGACCTTCTCGACCTATGGCGACTACACGCTGCAGCCGGGCTCCTTCGCGCCGGGGCTTGGCGCGGGCTTCGGCATGCGCTACCTCGGCAAAAGCTACGGCGACGACCAGAACAGCTTCGTCAACCAGCCGGTGACGCTGTTCGACGCCGCCGTCCATTATGATTTCGGCCAGCTCGACAGGCGCCTCGAGGGGCTGCGCTTCCAGGTCAACGCGACGAACCTGTTCAACACGCGCTATTCCATCTCGCAGTCGGGGTTCGGCTACTGGGGGCAGTCGCGCATGGTCATCGGATCGCTGCGCTATCGCTGGTGAGGATGGGGCGGGCGCCGGGCGCCCGCCGTCCGCAAGGTTCAGCAGGATCGCGATGCCGACAAGCTCCAGACTGAGGCGATGGGCCTTCGTCCATAAATGGACGAGCCTCATCTCGACGCTTTTCCTGCTCGTCATCTGCGTGAGCGGGCTTCCGCTCATCTTCTCCGACGAGATCGAGGGCTGGCTCGAGCCCTATTCCTTCGCCGACATGCCGGAGGATACGCCGAACGTCAGCCTCGACGAATTGACCGCGCAGACCCGCATGCTGTACCGCAACCATGTCGTCGTCTCGATCTATCTCGACGACAAGGCGCCGCAAGCCTATGTGCGCGCGGCGCCGTCCTTCGCGGAGCTGAAGGCCGATCCCGGCGTCGAGCGCCTCGCCCGCTTCGACCTGCGCAGCGGCGACCTCATCGAGCGCTCTGACCCGGTCGACGGCGAGCCGACGACCTTCATGGGCGTGATGCTGCGCCTGCATACGGACCTGTTCGCCGGGTTCTTCGGCGAAATGTTCCTCGCGCTGATGGGCGCTCTGTTCGTCGCCGCGATCGTCTCGGGCGTCGTGCTCTATGGGCCGTTCATGCGCCGGCTGTCGTTCGGCGAGGTTCGCGCCGACCGCGCCTCCCGGCTGAAATGGCTCGACCTGCACAATCTCCTTGGCGCCGTCACGCTCGTCTGGGCGTTCGCGCTCGGCGTCACGGGAGTGCTCAACGAATTCGCGGCGCCGCTCTATGCGCTCTGGCGCAGCGCGGAGGTCGAGCCGAGGCTCGCCGCATGGACCGCAGGCGCGCCGCCGCCTTCGCCGGCCGAGATCGTCTCCGCCGAAAGCGCCTACCAGACAGCCGCCGCGGCCGCTCCGGGCATGAAGATTTCGAGCGTCGACTTTCCCGGCTCGCAATACGCCAGCCCCTATCACTACGTCTTCTGGGCGAAGGGGGCGACGCCGCTGACCGCGCGCCTCTATTCTCCCGTGCTGGTCGACGCCCGCACCGGCGCGCTCGCCGCCGCGCCGCCGCCGCCCTGGTATCTTCGCGCGCTCGACCTGTCGCGGCCGCTGCATTTCGGCGACTACGGCGGCGCGCCGCTGAAGGTCGTCTGGGCGCTCCTCGACCTCGCGACGATCGTCGTGCTCGGCAGCGGTCTCTATCTGTGGTTCGGCCGCCGCCGCCGCGCCGTTCCGGCCGCCGTGCCCGCCGCGCCTGCGCTCGCTCCGAGCGCCGCCGAATGAAGCTTGACGGACGCGTCTGGGGCTGGCCGATCGCGCTCGGCCTTCTCATCCTCGTCGGGCTGCTCGCCGCGCTGATCGGCGGGGCCGGCTTGTGGCTCTGGCTGTCGTGGGCGGCCTTCTGCGCGCCGATCGCCGTCGTCATCCGCTATTGCGCGCCGGCGTTCCTTCGCGCTCCGGGGCGCGCCGCCGATCAGGGTCCCGCCCGAGAGGACTGACGCGCCGTCGCGGCGCCCGCCCGGTTGGCGCCGCGCCATGCGGACGGCGAGACGCCCGACCATCGTCGAAAGGCGACGTCGAACGCGCCATGGGTCGCGTAGGCGAGCGCGAGCGCGATGTCTGCGATCTCGAGGTCGGTGATCGCGAGAAGCTCGCGGGCGAAGGCGTGGCGCACGTCGTCGAGGGTCCGCCGAAAGCTCGTCCCTTCCGCCGCGAGGCGCCGGGAAAGGGTGCGCGCGTCGATGGACAGAAGCGCCGCCGCCGCAGGCGCGGAGATCGCGCCTCCAAGCAGGAGCGGACGCAGCGCGTGCCGGACCTCCGCCGTCCATGGCGTCTCGCTGCGCGGCGCGATTTCGAGCGCCTTCGCGCGCCAGAAGTCGAAATTGGCGACTTTCGAGCCCGGGATCGGCGCCTTCAGGGCGGCGGCGGGCAAGACGAGGCCGCTCTCGAACTGGTCGAAGCGGACAGGCGCGCCGAAAAGGGCCGCGTAATGCGACGCGTCGGCGGGGCGGCGGAAGGAGAACATGACCTCGGACGGGCGCGCGGCCTCGCCGGTCAGCTCGCGCACGATGTTGAAGGCCAGGGCCAATGTGTAGGCGTAGGCCTGCTCGACCGCCGCGGCGGTTCGGTCATAGACGCCGTAGCCGAGGATATAATCCTCGCCGGCGCGGCGAAGATAGACGGCCGCCCCGCGCGAATTGGTCGGCTGGAGCGACTGGAACCCGGTGATCGCGGTCAGAAGGTCGGGGGCGTCGGCGAGCCAGCGGCCGGGCGCGCCGAGGTTCAGGGCGCTCGCCCGCGCGCCGAGCAGCAGGCCGAAATGTGGGCGGCGCGAGGCCTCCGCGCAATTGCCGAGGATGCGGGTCGCCCACGCGAAGGGCAGATAACGGTCGGGCTCCGCGAAGACGGACGGATCGAGCGGAAGCCCGTCGAGCGCACGCTCCGCGGGAACGCCGAACTCGGCGAGCAGAGCCGGAACGCCGGCGAGAACGGAGGCGCGCTGATAGGCGTCCGCGTCCCATTCGAGTTGCGGCGCGGCCAATTCCGCTCCCGGCGACATTTTCGGCGCCCTTGTCTGAAATTGATAAACGTCGTTCTCAATATTCGACTATGGCCTGCTGAGGCAACGCTTGGCGCGTCGCGCGGCGCACGGGAGACCAAACATGAAGCTGACGAGACGGACGATGCTCGCGAGCGGCTCTGTGGCTGCGGCGGGGAGCGTTCTGGGCGCCGGCGCGCTGGCGGACGGCTTCCTGCCGTTCGAGGGAATCGAGGAGTTCGCTCTCGCCACCGACGCCTATGTCTACGGCTATCCGCTCGTGACCATGGAGATGACCCGCCGCGTCATGACCAACGTCGTCAAGCCCGAAGGCTCGCGCGGGCCTATGGGCCAGCTCATCAAGCTGCGCGAATATCCCGACGCCTCTTTCCGCGACGTGACGGCGCCGAACGCCGACACGCTCTACACCACCGCCTTCATTCATGTCGGCGCGGAGCCGTGGGTGTTCTCCATTCCGGACCTCAAGGGCCGCTACGCGCTGTTCCCGATGCTCGACGGCTGGACCAACGTCTTCGAGGTTCCGGGCAAACGCACGACCGGGACGGGCGCGCAGGCCTACGCCATCACCGGCCCCGGCTGGTCGGGGGCGTTGCCGGACGGCGTCGAGGAGCTGAAGGCGCCGACCGACATCGTGTGGATCCTCGGCCGCATCTACTGCACGGGAACGCCGGCGGACTACGCGGCGGTCCACGCTATCCAGGACCAATGCGCGCTGGTCCCGCTCAGCGCCTACGGCAAGCCCTATACGCCGGCGCCCGGCAAGGTCGATCCGTCGATCGACATGAAGACGGCGGTGCGCGACCAGGTCAACCGGTTGAGCGCCGTTGAATTCTTCACGCTGCTCGCCGAACTCATGAAGAGGAATCCTCCCGCCGCGGCCGACGCCCCGCATGTCGCGAAATTCGCTCGCATCGGCCTCGTTCCGGGCGAGGATTTCGACGCGAGCAAGCTCAGGGCCGATTTCGCGAAGCGGATCCCGCAGATCGGCTTCGACCGCATCATGCTGCAGTTCAAGATCAACCCGGCGATGAAGGAAGAAAACGGCTGGGGCTACACGCTGAAGACCGGGCTCTACGGGACAGACTATCTCATGCGCGCCCTCGTCACGGCGATCGGCCTTGGCGCTAACCGTCCGCAGGACGCCGTCTACCCGACGTCGTTCAAGGACGCGAAGGGCGAGGCCTATGACGGCGCGAGCGCCTATGTGATGCGCTTTCCGAAGGGCGAGACGCCGCCGACGCGCGGTTTCTGGTCGCTCACCATGTACGACAAGGATTTCTTCTTCGTCGTCAATCCGATCAACCGCTATTCGATCAGCCCGCGGCAGAACCTCAAGGCCAATCCCGACGGCTCGGTCGATCTCTACATCCAGAGCGCCTCGCCCGGGCCGGATAAGGAATCCAACTGGCTGCCGGCGCCCGCCGGCGCGTTCAAGCTGATGCTCAGAATGTATTGGCCGAACGAGAGCGATCCCTCGATCCTCGACGGCTCCTGGGCCATTCCGCCGGTGACGCTGGCGAGCTGACGGGCGCGCCGTCGTCTTCTCGTCATCGTCAAGCGCGTCGCCGCGCCGTCATTTCGCTATCGTCGGGCGCGTCGCGGCGCCCGATAACTGGCGGTTGCGTCGCCTTGCTCAGGCGGCCGGCGTCTTCGGCCGCCGCTCGCGTCGGCCGCGCCAATCGCTTGGCGACATGCCCGACCATTGGTGGAAGGCGCGGCTGAAGGCGCTCGCCTCCGAATATTTCAGCGCCAGCGCGATCTGCGTGAGGCTCATCGAGGTATGCTCCATGAGCTGGCGGGCGATTTCGAACTGAATTTCCGCAGAGAGCTGGCGAAAGCTCGTGCCTTCCTCGCCGAGACGGCGCATGAGCGTGCGCTTGGTGACGTGCAGCGCACAGGCCATTTCCTCGATGGAGATGGCGCTGGTCAGAAAGGCGGTCCTGAGCAGCCGCCGAACCTGCTCGGAGAAATGACCCGCTTCTTCGGTCTCGATCAACTCGATCTGCTCGCGCAAGGTGCTGCGCAACGCGGCGTCGGCGTGGGGAAGCGGCGTGTCGAGCCAGCGGGCGTCGAAGACGATGGTCGTCGCCTCGGCGTCGAAGGCGACCGGAGCGCCGAAAAACCGTTCGTAGCGCGTCGCGGCGGCCGGCCGGCGGCGCGAGATGGCGACGTCGCGCGCGTTCCATTCCGGCCCGCACAATCCACGCAATATATTGTAATAGATGCCGATCGCCCCATCGTAGATGAGATCGAGCGCCGGAACGTTTGGCTCGATGACGGAATAGCCGACCATGACGAGGCCGCCCTTGACCTCGAGAAGGGGGACGGCGGCGCGGTCGGTGTGGTGCAGGTAGCGAGTGAGATCCTTGAGCGCCGCGCCGACGTTGGGCGCCTGCTTGATGAGGAAGCCGACGAGGCCGAGATTTGACGCCGTGGCCCTCTCCGCCACCATGAGTCCGAAGTCGTTGCGTCTTGTAGCCTCCTCGCCACAGGCGGCGAGCCGGCCGAGCGCGGTCATCGGCAGGGTGTTGTCCGGGTGATCGAAGAGGGCGCTGGGAACGCCGGCGCGCGCGCAGACGTCTTCGGGGCGCGCGTTGAACGCGCGCAACACGTCGGGTATGGCGATGGCGGCGCCGATCCGCACGAAGCCGCGCGGAACGCTTCGTCCAAGCCCGGCCCGATAAATGGGCGCGCGCTCCACAGCCGGCGGGGCGGCGGCGAGGACGTCGGGAAGGGACATGGATCTCTTGCCGGCGCGGCGTGCGACGCCGCCTTCTTCAAAAAAATCAGACATGGCTATCCAGGCGGGCAAAATAATCGTCCCGTGGATCGCAAAAAAAAGCGGGACGCGGGCCAGACGCCAGCCGCGACCATACAATGGATTTGCGGACGCACCAAGAGCGTCGCGCGAAGCGGCGCAAATCAACGCCGCGCGCCGATCAGGACGCCCGTCATTTAGCCGTGAACGCCGGCGCGCTCGCCGCAAGGGCGGCGCGTCGGCGTCGTCCCTTAATAGCGGCGATGCACGTAAGCGCCGCGCGGCGCGTAGACCGGCCGATGTGTGACCACCGCCCCGCGCGGCCCGGCGCATCCGGCGCGATAGACGCCGCGCGCGCAAACCACCGCGTCGGCCGGCTGCGTCGAGGCGGCGAGGTCGAGCGTCACGACGGCGAGGGCGAGAACCAATGGAACGAGCTTCTTCATCGTCTTTCTCCCCGGTTACGGAGGCGAAGGGAAAATCGCCGCGAAGCTTACTTCGCGGTTTTCTGGACCACGCTCATCAGCGTATCGGATTTGTGCTCCCGACAATAGTCGGTGGCGACGTTGATGTTGCGCTCAAGGTAGCGCAGGTCGATCGTCGAGCGGTCTTGGGTGGCCGCGAAGTAGCCGGCCATCCAGGCGGTGACGAAGGGCGCCTTGGCTTCGGGCTGTTCGAGAAGCTGCGCGCAGGTGATGACCGACATGTCGATCATGACTTGCGCCTGCGCGGACTGGGCCGCGGTAAAAATGAAAAGGGCGGCGGCGATCGTCTTTTTCACGGGAATCTCCTTGGCGTGGCGCGGGCTATTTCTTGGGAGCGGTCGCGCGGTCGAGACCGCTCATGACCGTCTCCTTGGGATAGGAGGCGCACCATTTGCTGACGTTCTTCACGTTGCGCTCGAAGGCTTCGAGGTCGACGGTCGTCGAGCCGATCTTCTGATTGTACCAGCCGCTGAGCCAGGCGCTCGAGAGCGCCGCGTCGGCGGGCGACATCGCGAGGAAGTCCGCGCAGGTGATGAGCCGCATGTCGATCATCACCTGGGCCTGCGCCGCGCCGCAAAACAGCGCGCCGGAGAAGACGAGCGCGAGAGCGCCCTGCTTGAAGTGTCTCTTCATGTCGAGAACTGCTCCTTGTGGGGGAAAACCGAGTGAATGCTCAGTACTTTGCGACGATCGGGGCCGGGGGCGGCGCGAGATCGAACTTGTAGCTGAAGCCGGCCTGCACCTGGTTCTGGTAGATGGTGCGGCGGCCGTAGGCGCCGACGTAGCTGAGGACCG
>NZ_JAYRLA010000002.1:0-199229 GCF_041905455.1 Methylocella sp.
CAATCAGTTCCGTCGCCTCGTCGTCCGCTATGAGCGACACGCCGACCTCTACCGCGCCTTTATCGTCCTCGCCGCCGCTATCATTTGCTTCAGGGCCTTGAGACGGTTTTGTTAGGCGCTCTAAGCCCACGGTCGAACGCCCAACTCGCATGAGACGTTTGTCCAAAAGAACATATCGTTCGTAATAACGAACGATGCGGCTCGCCCAATCACGGCGGCGCAAATGACGAAGGGGTGATCGTCCGTTTTCCGCTCTCGGAAGGCTCGATTTATGCCCAGAAGCGCATGTCGCGCCCGTCGAGGCGGATCGGGCTGGAAATAGACGCCCGTCTCGCCGCTGAAGCGTGTGTTCCCCTCTGCGCCCCCGTGGGACGCATCAATGGCTGTTAACCGCCAAAAACGGGGCGCTGGCGGGCATTCCGTGATATGATGGCGAAGATAGCGCTCAGGCGTTAAAGCCAGTCAGCGGCCTTCTTTGGGGGATTGAGATGGAAGCGATCGAGATGTTCAGTCCGCGAGCCGTGGCGCTGGCGCACCTTCTCATCCGCTCGCCCGATCTGGCCGCGAGGGGCTTCACCGCCATCGACGTGCGGCGCGCCGCCTGTGACTCACCCGAGCGCGCGCATCTTCTCGACGGCGACGACGCCGAGCGAGCTTGCAGAGAGCTTCTCGAGATGCGGCTAATCTCCCAAATCCATGGGTCGCCGTTCCGTGGAAGCGAGAAGCCGAGCTTCTACTTCGAGCGCGACGCGCTGGTCGCACAGTTCGGCGGCTGACAGCCCGCCAGCGTCTTCGTAGGGGCTTGACGCCGACGATCTGGCGCCAAGCGTCGTTGACGACAGGATCGGCGGGCACGCTGACGGCAAAATGCGCTGCGTCGACGTGACAGCCTAAAGCGATTGGACGTGAGAGCTCAAAACGTCGGCAGTCGCCAGCAATCCCTTCGCTTCCATGTCCAGCAACAGCCGACTGGCCGTCATTTCAGGCTTCTTGAAGCGTTCCCGCATTCTTCGGATCGCCGCTACTGCGCGGCCATTGTCGAGCGCGATTGTATCGGCGATGAAGGCGTCGGACGAGCGCGCCTCGATATTCAAGGGCGCCAACAAATCGCAAGGGAAATCCTTCAAATTTTCCGTCACGATCATCGCAGCTTGCGTCTTCAGCGCAGCTGCGATGACGTGAGCGTCGCCAGGATCGGGAAATCCGTCGCCGATGCACATGAATTTGTCAAAGTCACTTACCATCGCCTCTTCGAACGCGTCTTCCATATTCTTCCGAGCGCGCTCTGCGCTTTGAGTTGCATCCGTTGCGCCCTTTTCGACCAACATTTTCTCGATCGCCCGCTGAGTTTCGGTCAGCACCTGCGCAGACCAGCGGACGCGGAAGAACTCCGCCTCCGCAAGCGTCAGCAGGAGGTTCCGTTTTAGCGGAGATGCGAGAACGCAAGCATCTACAAACGCGGTAAAGCGATTGGCGAACAAAGCTTAGAAATACTCCGCGTCCAACTCGGCAAGATCAGAAAGCGCATCGCTCCGCTTTGCGTCTCGATCGCGCTTATAAGCAAACAGATTTTCTGCTTTAATTCTCCGATGGCGGCCAACCTTCGTGTGCTCAATCTCGCCTTTGTCGAGGAGAGATATAAGAAAAGGCCGGGAGACGTTCAGAATATCCGCCGCCTGCTGGGTCGTAAGCATTTGACTGACAGGAACGAGCGTCACAGCGTCGCCGCTGCCGACATGTCGGAGCAGTTCCATCAGCAAACTGGCCAGCGCCGGCGTAAGCGTAACCTCAAGGGGGGCTTTGGTTTCTTCATCCACCACGCGCAGCTTCGCGTCGCCAGCGGCTTGCGCAGCGAGTATTTTACGAAGGTGATTGGCGGCAGCCTTATCGCTTGGAGAAGGCAGTCGGCCGCCAAGCTCTTGGGCGCAAGCTGGCATGGTCATTGTGGTTCTCCGATCAGCCAATAGGTATCCGATATTCGCAATAAACGCAACAAGCGCAATGAGCGAAACACACATGGGTTCCAATGAAACTGGGTTGGGAATGACCGAAGCGCGGTCGAAAGGAAAAATCGTGGGCGACGAAGCTCCGAACATCCGCGCCGTGCGCGCTGGCGAAGGCCGCACGCTGTTCGTGACGTGGAAGGGCGGCGCCGAAAGCCCGGTCGACCTTGGCGAGCACCTTGCGCGCTACGCGGTGTTCGCGCCGCTGCGGGCCGACGACGCGGCTTTCCGCGACGTGACGGTCGGCGAATGGGGTTGGTGCGCCCACTGGACCGACGACATGGAGATTTCGTCCGATGCGCTCTGGCGGTTGGCGCTCGCGCAGGGCGGCGCCTGGCTCCGGTCATGGCGCGAGGCGCATCGGATGACGCAGGCCGAGGCGGCCTCGGCGCTCGGCGTCAGCCCGCGCATGTGGCGCTATTACGAAGCGGGCGAGCATCTTCTGCCGAAGACGGTGCGGCTCGCCTGCGTCGGCTTCGACGCGCAGGCGCGCGCGGCTTGAGCGCGAAATTCTTCCGCGTGAGTAAATGGCGAGTAAACGAGCCAAAAACAAGAAAGCCGCCCGGAGGCGGCTTCTTTATAACTTACTGAATTTTTTGGCCATTTTTGGAGCGGGCGAAGGGATTCGAACCCTCGACCCCAACCTTGGCAAGGTTGTGCTCTACCCCTGAGCTACACCCGCGTCCATGCCGACGGGGCAAGTCGTCGGCCCGCGGTATATGGCGCAAACGATCCGTGATTGCAACTGTCCTTTCCCGTCAAATTCGTCCCCTCGCCATGTGCCCGCAAGGCGCGCGCCCCGACATGGCTGCGGACGTCATTTCTTCCGTCCGCTTGACGTCGCGAACTGAATTCGCTATAGCCGCCGCTTCAGCCTGAAACGCGAGTTTCCGGAGGCGTTTTTTGCGCCTTCGAGCATTCTGGGCGCTCCGCAGGGGCCGGCCTCCACCGGACGCGGAGTCATCACGCCTTGGGCCGCGTCGCCCAAGGCCCAAATGGAGATGGTTCATGGCACGCATCGCCGGCGTCAACATACCGACCAACAAGCGCGTCGTCATCGCGCTGCAGTATATCCACGGCATCGGCCCGAAAAAGGCCGAAGAGATCTGCGCCAAGATCCACATTCCGGCCGAGCGCCGCGTCTCCGATCTGACCGACGCCGAAGTGCTGCAGATCCGCGAGACCATCGACCGCGACTATCTCGTCGAAGGCGACCTGCGCCGCGAGGTGGCGGTCAACATCAAGCGCCTGATGGACCTCGGCTGCTATCGCGGCCTGCGCCATCGCCGCAAGCTGCCCGTCCGCGGCCAGCGCACCCACACCAACGCCCGCACCCGCAAGGGCAAGGCGAAGCCGATCGCCGGCAAGAAGAAGTAAGCTTTCGTCCCGAACCGCGTTCGGAAAACTCCTTAGCGCCTGGCGTCACGGGCGCGCCTGAAGGAACGAACTGAAGACATGGCCAAGGAAACCACCCGCGTCCGCCGCCGCGAGCGCAAGAATATCGCTTCGGGCGTCGCGCATGTGAACTCGACGTTCAACAACACCATGATCACTATCACCGACGCGCAGGGGAACACCATCTCCTGGTCGTCGGCGGGAACCATGGGATTCAAGGGCTCGCGCAAGTCGACGCCCTACGCGGCCCAGATGGCCGCCGAGGACTGCGCCCGCAAGGCCGCCGAGCACGGCATGCGCACGCTCGAGGTCGAGGTCTCGGGGCCGGGCTCCGGCCGCGAATCCGCCCTGCGCGCGCTACAGGCGGCGGGATTCACCGTCACCTCCATCCGCGACGTGACGCCGATCCCGCATAACGGCTGCCGTCCGCGCAAGCGCCGCCGCGTCTGAGCGCGACGGGCGTCAAGGCGACGCCGGCCGTCGGACCAGGCCGCCGGCTTTCGATCTGGGCGCCGCCGACCGTCCGCCGCGCGGCGCGTTTCGCGTCCTCCTCGCAAGGGCGCGCGCCGTGCGGCGCCGACGGGCGAAGCCGCCGCTCCCGCGACCTTGACGCGCGGCTGAAAGACTCTGGCGCCAATCCGGGCGCCGCACCGTCAGAAAGGCTCTGTTCGTGATTCAGAAGAACTGGCAGGAGCTCACCAAACCCAACAAGCTCGAGGTGATCCCGGGCGACGACCCCAAGCGCGTCGCGACCGTCGTCGCCGGTCCGCTCGAGCTCGGCTTCGGACTCACCCTCGGCAACGCGCTTCGCCGCATCCTTCTGTCTTCGCTGCAGGGCGCGGCGATCACCTCGATCCACATCGACGGCGTGCTGCACGAGTTCTCCTCGATCCCCGGCGTGCGCGAGGACGTGACCGACATCGTCCTCAACATCAAGGACATCGCCGTCAGGATGCAGGGAGACGGGCCGAAGCGCCTCGTGCTCAAGCGGCAGGGGCCGGGCAAGGTCACCGCCGGCGACATCCAGACGACCGGCGACATCTCGATCCTCAATCCGAGCCTCGTCATCTGCACCCTCGACGAGGGCGCGGAGATCCGCATCGAGTTCACCGTCAACACCGGCAAGGGCTACGTCGCCGCCGAGCGCAACCGCGCCGAGGACGCGCCGATCGGCCTCATCCCGATCGACAGCCTCTATTCGCCGGTCAAGAAGGTGAGCTACCGCGTCGAGAACACCCGCGAGGGGCAGAACCTCGACCTCGACAAGCTCACCCTGCAGGTCGAGACCAACGGCGCGCTGACGCCCGAGGACGCCGTCGCCTTCGCCGCGCGCATCCTGCAGGACCAGCTCAACGTCTTCGTCAATTTCGAGGAGCCCCGCCGCGTCGAGTCGACGCCTTCGATCCCCGAGCTCGCCTTCAATCCGGCGCTGCTCAAGAAGGTCGACGAGCTCGAGCTCTCGGTGCGTTCGGCCAACTGCCTCAAGAACGACAACATCGTCTACATCGGCGACCTCATTCAGAAGAGCGAAGGCGAGATGCTGCGCACGCCGAACTTCGGCCGCAAGTCGCTCAACGAGATCAAGGAGGTCCTCGCGCAGATGGGGCTTCATCTGGGCATGGAGGTCAACGGCTGGCCGCCGGACAACATCGACGACCTCGCCAAGCGCTTCGAGGAGCACTACTAAGAGTTCGGGCCGCGCCCGCGCGGCCCTTCCTTCGCCCGGCGAGGCTCAAAATCGCGGGCTCATAAAGGACGGCCGTACCGTGGCGCGGCGGCCGTCATAATCGACGGAGACAGCCAGAATGTATCACGGCAAGGCTCATCGCCGCTTCGGGCGCACCCATGAGCATCGCAAGGCGATGTTCGCCAACATGGCGCAGGCGCTCATCAAGCACGAGCAGATCGTCACCACCCTGCCCAAGGCGAAGGACCTGCGTCCGGTCGTCGAGAAGCTCGTCACGCTCGGCAAGCGCGGCGACCTGCACGCGCGCCGCCAGGCCATCGCCCAGATCAAGGACGTCGCCATCGTCGGCAAGCTGTTCTCGGTGCTCGGCCCGCGCTACAAGGACCGGCATGGCGGCTACACCCGCGTGCTCAAGGCCGGCTTCCGCTACGGCGACAACGCGGCGATGGCGGTCATCGAATTCGTCGACCGCGACGTCGAGGCCAAGGGCAAGGATTCCGGACCCGTCCTCGTCGAGGACGAAGAGTCCGCCGCCTGAAGTTCCAGCTTTCGCGGGCGCGGCTCGCGCAGGACCGCCGCGCCCGCGCATCGACGCAAGGGGCGTAACGCCGTCATGACCGCCGCAGCCGGAAAACAGCCGAACTTCCTTCGTCGCGCGGCGCTCGCGCTCGCGCTCGTCGCCATGACGTTGGGCGCGGCGGCTCAGGCGCCGCGCCGGCAGGAGATGCGTCAGGCGCCGCAAGCGGCGTCCGAGGTCGTGCTGTCCTTCGCGCCGGTGGTCAAGAAAGCGCAGCCGGCGGTCGTCAACGTCTACGCCTCGCGCGTCGAGAAGCGGCCGCGCGGGAGCCGCTTCCAGGATCCCTTCCTCGACCAGTTCTTCGGCGCGGCGCCCGGCGGCCAGTCGGCGCGCTCGCTCGGCTCCGGCGTCCTGGTCGACGCCTCCGGCCTCGTCGTCACCAATTTCCACGTCATCGAGAACATGACGGACGTCAAGGTCGCGCTCGCCGACAAGCGCGAGTTCGACGCCGACATCGTGCTGCGCGACCAGCGCACCGACATCGCCGTGCTGCGCCTCAAGGGCGGCGGCGAGTTCCCGGTCATCGAACTCGGCGATTCCGACGCGATCGAGGTGGGCGACATCGCGCTCGCCATCGGCGATCCGTTCGGCGTGGGCCAGACCGTGACGCAGGGCATCGTCTCGGCGCTCGCCCGCACCCAGGGCGGCATCTCGGAATCGGGCTTCTTCATCCAGACCGACGCGGCGATCAACCCCGGCAATTCCGGCGGCGCCCTCGTCGACATCAAGGGTCGGCTGATCGGCGTCAATTCGGCGATCTATTCGCAGACCGGCAGCTCGGTCGGCATCGGCTTCGCGATCCCCGTCAACATCGTGCGGGTCGTCGTCGCCGCGGCCAAGAACGGGCAGAAGCTGCGCCGCCCCTGGCTCGGCGCAAGCCTGCAGGCGGTGACGCGCGAGATCGCCGAATCGCTCGGGGTCGACCGCGCCTCCGGAGCGCTGGTCACCGAAGTGGTGAAGGACGGCCCGGCGGACAAGGCGGGGCTGAAGGGCGGCGACCTCATCCTCTCCGTCGACGAGCAGGCGGTCGACACGCCCGAATCGGTCGGCTACCGACTTTCGACCAAGCCGATCGGCGGGCTCGCCTCGCTCACGGTGAGCCGCGCCGGCAAGCCCTTGACCTTGAAGCTTCCCCTTCAGCCGGCGGCGGAGATTCCGGCCCGCGATCCGGTCAAGCTGCGCGGCGCCTCGCCCTTCGCCGGAGCGACCGTCGTCAATCTGTCGCCGGCCGTCATCGAGGACATGTCGATCCAGGGCGTGAGCGAGGGCGTCGTCATCACCGAAGTCGAGGAGGGCTCGGCGGCGGCGGCGGTCAATTTCCAGAAGGGCGACGTGGTGCTCTCCGTCAACGACGTCAAAGTGCGCTCGACGCGCGACCTCGAGCGGATCGCCGTCGGGCGACGCGGCTATTGGAAGCTCGAGATCGGCCGCGGCGGCGAGGTGATGACGACGGTGCTCGGGGGCTAATCGTTCTCTTTCGCCTTGAGCTCGCCGAGACTGTCTAGCGTGATAATGTAGATGAAGGCTTGCGTCGCGCCTTTCATGCGACGTTCGTAATAGCGAAATGCGCAAGGCACTACGAGGATGAAGGCGCCGAGAGCCGCCGCAAGACGGTGTTCCTTGCAAAAGACGATGCTTGCCAGCAGGAAGACGACGACGAGGCTTCTAAATAGCTTAGCGTCGGCTTCGATACGCTGAACATCGTCGGCGGCTGCAGGAAGCTTGAGCATGAGCGTGGCGCGCGCCCATTGATATAATTTGACGCCGTTTGCCCGAGCGTCCCGAAGAAAAGAGCTGCAAATTTGTGAAGCGCAGTCATGGGCTCGCCAATTGCCGACGTGTCGATCGACGATGAGGCGCTTCAGGGCCGTTAGCTGCCGTTCCCGGGCTTCGTCGGCCGTGACGCTACGCTGAATCCGATCTCGCAGCGCGTCGGCGAAGTCGTCCATGAACGAAGCAAAGAAGAATACGATATGGCCCGCGGCGTAAGCGCCGATCACGAAGGCGGCCCACTGCGCGAAGTCGTTTCGCGGATATTCGACCGCCGATGGAAGGCTCAGCTCTGCAAGAAGCGGCGCGAGAATCGCAACCGCGATCGAACCGGGGACAAGGACTGCAAAAAGTTCGATGACCCCAATGTAAAATTCGTTGGGTTTGGACATGGCGCGTGCATCTTCCTTACTATAATGGGCTGGAGTTTTACACCAAGGGCGATATGACCGATCTCTTCGCCGCTGCGGGCCTCGAAAAATCCGCGCCCCAGCCGCTCGCCGACCGGCTGCGCCCGACGCGGCTTTCCGACGTCGTGGGGCAGGACCATCTCGTCGGGCCGGACGGCGCGCTCACCCGGCGCATCGCCTCGGGCTCGCTCGGCAGCCTGGTCTTCTGGGGTCCGCCCGGCACCGGCAAGACCACCGTCGCACGCCTGCTCGCGCATGAGACGAGCTTCGCCTTCGTGCAGGTCTCGGCGATCTTCTCCGGCGTCGCCGAGCTGAAGAAGCTGTTCGAGGAGGCGCGCGCGCGGCGCAGGATCGGGCAGGGGACGCTGCTCTTCGTCGACGAGATCCACCGCTTCAACCGCGCCCAGCAGGACAGCTTCCTGCCGCTGATGGAGGACGGCTCCATCACGCTCATCGGCGCGACCACCGAAAACCCGAGCTTCGAGCTCAACGCCGCGCTTCTGTCGCGCGCCAGCGTGCTGATCTTCCGCGCGCTGGACGAGGCGGCGATCGAGAAGATGCTCGAGCGGGCGGAGGCGGCCGAGGGCCGCAAGCTGCCGCTCGACGCCTCCGCCCGCGCCGCGCTGCTGCGCATGGCCGACGGCGACGGGCGCGCCGCGCTGACGCTCGCCGAAGAAGTCTGGCGCGCGGCGGCGCCTGGAGAAACCTTCGACGCCGAAAAGCTCGGCGAGATCGTGCAGCGCCGCGCGCCGATCTACGACAAGGCGCAGGAAGGGCATTACAATCTTATCAGCGCGCTGCACAAGGCGGTGCGCGGCTCCGATCCCGACGCCGCGCTCTATTACCTCGCGCGCATGTTCGACGCCGGCGAAGACCCGCTGTTCCTGGCGCGGCGGGTGGTGCGGATGGCGGTCGAGGACATCGGCCTCGCCGATCCGCAGGCGCTCGTCGTCGCCAACGCCGCGAAGGACGCCTATGATTTTTTAGGCTCGCCCGAGGGGGAGCTGGCGATCGCGCAGGCGGTCGTCTACGTCGCGACGGCGCCGAAGTCGAACGCGGCCTATCGCGCCTATGGCGCGGCGCGCCGCCTCGCCAAGGAGCACGGCTCGCTCATGCCGCCGAAGATCATCCTCAATGCGCCGACCAAGCTGATGAAGGGCGAAGGCTACGGCGCCGGCTACATGTACGACCATGACGCGCCCGACGCCTTCTCCGGCCAGAACTACTGGCCCGAGGCGCTGGGACGCCAGAAGCTTTATTCGCCGACGCGGCGCGGCTTCGAGCGCGACCTTTCAGAGCGGCTCGCCTGGTGGGAGCGGCTGCGCCGCGAGCGCGGCGAGGGTTGACGCGAAGCCGAGCTCAGAACTGGTAGCGCATGCCGGCGACGACCGCGTAGCCCTGGATGTTGTCGCCGAAGCGATAGTCGCCGCGCAGGAAGCCGAGGAACCCGGTCTTCAGCACCTGTCCCGACACGCCGAGGCCGACCTGCCCGAAGGTGCCGATGCGGGTGACGCTGAGCGGCACGACCGAATCGCCGGTGCGGAAATCGGTGTGCGTCGCGCCCGCGAACTCGCGCCAGACGCTGCCGGTCGCGAAGGGCTGCAGGGCGAGCTGATATTGCTCGAGCACCTGCGTCGTCCCGACGCGCACGCCGGCGCGTCCGAGCTCGCTCACGAAGGGGTTGAAGTCGAGCGTTCCGAGCGAGCCGCCGCCCGATTCGAGCGGGATCAGCAGGTCGTGCATGCTGAGCCGCGAATACATGAACGCGAGCGAAGGCTCGACGAACCAGGCGGACGGCAGGTCGAAGCGGTAGCCGGCGGAGGCGTTGAACGCGAAGGCCGTGCCGTTGAGGCCGGCGCCGTAGAGGTTGGCCGCCGTGTTGTTGAGGCTGAGGTTGAAGAAATCCTCGCGGATCTGCACGTCGGCGAAGAAATTATGCCCCGTCACGGCGGCGTAAAGCCCCATGAAAGGCACCTGCACGGCGCTCGAGATGTTGGAGGCGAGCAGATTGTTGGTGCGCAGGTTGACCATGCCCGCGGTGACGCCGAGATGGGTGTTCCAGCCCGAGCCTTCGATATTGGCGAGGCCGAGGTCGAGGCCGGTCTGGAAGCCGTCGAAATCGGCGCGCACCTTGGAGGGGGCCGAGTCGGCGCCGGTGGCGTTGTACGCGGTGGTCGTCGCCGAGACGTCGTTGCGGCCGTTGGCGATGCGGATCCACGGGCCGCCGTTCCACTGGTTGCGCTCCGGGTTCGTCGGCTCCGAGACGAAGGCGCTGGCGTTCTGGAAGAAGCCGGTGTTCAGCGCCGTCAGCACGGCGTCGATGCCGGTTGGCGTCGCCGAGGCGACGCTGGTGTTGATCGACGAGGAGAGGCTGAACACGTTGCCCGCCTGGCTCACCTCGTAGTCGATGATGCCGGGAATGTGCGCGGCGGTCACGCTCGCTCCCGGATCGACGGTCGTCGCGGTCAGGATCGGCACGGGCGAGGAGAGCAGGCCGCCCGATCCGACGTTCGTGACGCGGATCGAGGTCGTCCCCGAAAGCCGCGAGACGGCGAGGCGGTCGGCGACGCCGGCGCCGGCGTTGAGGTCGATTGCGAGCGCGCCGCCCTGGCCGTTGAGCGTCGCCCCGCTCCAGGTGGTGAGGCCCGTCGCGCCGTCGACGAAGCTCAGCGTCCCCGCGTTATTGACGACCGTGGCGCCGGTCAGGCTGAGCGGCCCTGAAGCGCCGGAGATGGTGCTGAGCGCGCCGACGTTGATCGTCGCCGTTCCGTTGACGACGGAGGAGATGATGCCGAAGCCGTTTGTCCCGGTCACGTCGCCGACGGTGGTGATGTCGATGTCGCCGGCGCCCGTCGCGCTCGCCCTGATGCCCTCGCCGCCGCGCACGAAGCCGGCCGGAGTGATGGTGACGTTTCCGCCCCGCGCGTCGGCCTCGATCGCCGTCGTGCCGGCGATCACGTCGCCGATTCCGGCGATGGAGATCGAGCCCGCGCCGAGGTTCTGGGCGTAAATGCCGTTCTGGTTGTCGCCGCCGATCAACGCGCCGCTGCGGTTGATGGTGATCGAGCCGTCGCTCGCCGCGTTGCTGATGACGGCGCGAATGACGCCGTTGGTGACGACGCCGCCTTCCTCGAAGGTGGTCGTCCCCGAGCCGCCGATGACGATCGAGCCCGTGCCGGAGGATTCAGCCGCGACGCCGCCCATGAACACGCCGGAGCCGCCGAGGAAGATATTGCCGGCCCCGGTCGAGACCGCCTGCACCGAATACTGGTTGGCGAAGCTCGGCAGGACGCGGGCGTAGCCGTTGACGTTGATCGTGATGTTTCCGTTGACCGAAGTCGCGAAGATCGCCTGCGCGTTGGTGCCGGTGACCGTCGCGCCCGGCGCGGTGGTGATGGCGATCGAGCCCGCGCCGAGCGCGTCGGCGCGTATGCCGGCGCCGTTGAGGCCGGTGATGTCGGCGTTGATCCCGACGCCGCCGAGCGAGTTCTGGCCGATCAGAATGTCGGCGCCGTTGGACGACAGGATGTTGAGGCCGTTTCCGACGCCGGTGATCGAGCTCGGCGCGCCGGCGTTGAGCGTGTCGAGGCCGAAATAGGTTCCGGCGCCGCCGGTCAGGTTGATCGTCAGGTCCTGCGTCAGATTGACGTTGGCGCGGGAGCCGTCGGCGCCGAGAAAGATCTGCGCGCTGATCGGCACGGCGGGCACGGGAAGCGTCGCGATGGACGTGTCGCCGGTGCAGCCGATGGTGATGAGCGTCGGCGTCTGCGAGCTCGGGGCGCAGACCGCGAGCGCGTCGGCGGTGGGCTGCAGCGCGGTGAGGGCGCTGGCGCCCAGAAGCGCCGAGACGAAGCTTCGCGCATCAAAACGTGAACGACCCATCGAAATTGCTCCGCGCTCAAACGCGGCATTTTTATCGCACACGCCGACGTGAAGGCAACGCGCTCTCAAGTCCGTTTGCGTCCGGCGCGGCGGCCTCGGGCGCCGCGTAGAGAGTTGGTTTGCAAGGAATTGACGCCGCGCGTCCGGCGTCGCGGAAAGCCGGACGGACGCCCGAATTCGCGCTCTTGTGGCTCTTGCGCCACATGGGCGCGGCGGGCTCAGGCCGCCTGATCGGCCCGCGCGCGCGCCGCCGCGTCGGCCTCGCGGGCGAGACGCGGGCGCTCGTCGGGACGGCGGTCGATCGCCGAATAATGCGAGGCGTTGCCGCGTCCGCTCGCTGCGTCGCGGGCGAAGGAGATGAGGTGATGGGCGACGAGGCCGACGCTGATGATCGGCTCGATCTTCCGCTGCGCGAGGCGGCGCAGGGCGAAGCGCCAGAACGTGCGGCGGTAGTCGCCCCTGACGCCGACGCGCCAGACGAGCCGGGCGAGGATCGAGAGTCCGAGCCCGATGTTGCGCGGCGACAGGCGCTGCCGGCTCCACGGCCGCGGCAGGCGGTTCGCCCGCGTCGCGCCCATCTGGTGCTCGTAGCGGGAATAGAGCGCGGCGGGCGCGTAGGCGCGCTCCATGCACATGCGCCACATCGCCAGAGTCTGTTCGTACGGCAGCTTGAAGTCGACGTTGGATTCGCGCTCGGGATCGTCGATGAGGCGGCCTTCGCGCGTCAGCCTGTCCCACAGCGGCGTGCGCGGCAGCGCCTGCAGCAGGTTGACGGTGGCGAACGGGATCTTGGCCGCGTCGAGAAAGGCGAGGATGCGCTCGCCCGTGTCGGGCGAGTCGGTGTCGAGCCCAAGGATGATTCCGGCGACGACCTCCATGCCGTGGTCGTTGATGGCGCGCACCGCCTCAAGGATCGGCACCATCATATTGTGGCTCTTGTGGATTGCCTTCAGCGCTTCGGGCTCGGGCGTCTCGACGCCGCAGAAGATCGTGTCGAAGGCCGCCTCGCGCATCAGCTTCAGGATTTCCGGCGAGCGGGCGATGTTGAGCGTCGCCTCGCAGGAAAGGCTGGCGGCGAAGCCGTTGCGCTTCTGCCAGGCGACGAGATGCGGCAGCAGCTCGAGCAGCGCCTTGCGGTTGCCGACGAGATTGTCGTCGACGAAATAGACCGAGCCGTTGACGCCGCAGGCGATGAGCTTGTCGAGCTCGGCGACCACCTGCGCCGGCGTCTTGAGCCGCGGCACCCGGCCGTAGAGGCCCGGAATGTCGCAGAAGTCGCAGGTGTAGGGGCAGCCGCTCGAGAACTGCACGCTGCCGAGGAAATAGCGCGGGATTTCGGCGAGCTCATAGGCGGGAATCGGGAACTCCGCCATCGGCCGGCGGATCTTCGTCTGAAGGACCACCTGCGCCTTCGGGCGCGCTGGATTCTCGCCGATCAACGCGAACAGGGCGTCGGTCGCGTCGCCGAGTTCGCCCATGTGGAGATAGTCGAAGTGGGGGTAGAACTCGGGCGAGGAGGAGACGGAGGGGCCGCCGAGCGCCGCCGCCTTGCCGGCCGCGTGGGCGCGCGCGCAGATGTCGTTGATGCGCGCGCGCTGGATATGCATGCCGCTGACGAACACCGCGTCGGCCCAGGCGAAATCCTGCGCGTCCGCCGCGCGGATGTTCTCGTCGACGAAGCGGGCCTCCCAGCCCGCCGGCAGCGCGGCGGCGATCAGCAGCAGACCCTGCGGCGGCATGAAGGCCCTGACGCCCGGCGTCAGCGGGTGAGCGTATTCGAACGTTCCGAAGGAGGGCGCGTAGCGCGGGAACACGCACAGGATCCGGCGCGCCGGCGCGTGAGGAAAATCGTCTCGTGCGGGAGCTGCGGCGGGGGGCGGGGGCTCGCTGCGGGTCAAGGGCTTCTCGCCGGTTGCGGTTGCGTCGCTGAGACGGACTTGGCTCAGGAGCAGACCCAATAACGGCGAAGATATGAGCGCGTTCGCGAGGACGCGATCAACTTCGGGCGCGCCGGCGCCCGTTCGCGGGCGGCGAGGCGAGGGGCGCGCGTGCGCGTTCCCCTTGCGGCCGCGAGCTAGGCTGGAGCGAGGCCGAAGGCGCGCAGCGACTGCGCGCCGACCTTCGAGAGATAGTCGAAGAAGTCGACGCAGGACCTGCGCGCGTAATCATAGGGTAGGCGGCTTGCGTTCTCCAGCGAGGGCGCGCTCATGAGCTGGGAGAGGAACGCCGAGCCGGTCTCGACCGAACGCCGCGAATACTCGGCGGTCTCCGCGGCGATGCGCTCGAAGACGAGCAGCGCGTCGCCCGGACCGCGCGCGCCGGGCGCCGCAGGCCGCAGGCTCCAGAATGCGGACGACGCGGGCGCGGGCGCCGACGGGCGCGCCGCGCGGGGCGCCTCTTGCGCGCTCTGCGGAGCGAGGCTTTCACGCCGCTGATCGCGCTCGACGGACGAAGTCCCGGGAGCGGCCGTGGGCGCGAGCTCCTGCGTGCGCGTCGGCGCGCCTTCCCCGGGCGCCGCCTGCGCCGCGCGCTTCGCCTTCGCCCGCACGGGACGTTTGGGCGCGGTCGGGAGCGGCGGATCGGCGACTGGCGCCGGCGTTGCGGCGGCGCGCCGCGACTTCGCGCGCGGCGCCTTCGCCGCAGGGGCGGACGCGGCCGGCGCCTGCTCTTTCACGGCCTGCGCCTTCGGCGCGCTTGCGGCCTGCGCGGGCTTCGCCTTGCCCCGCGGCGGCTGGCTCGCGCGCGCGGCCTCGGCCCTGACCATCTCCCAGCTGATTTCTTCGTCCGACGGCGCGCGCTCGCGCCGCGGCTTGCCCGGAGCGCCTCTTCTGGTCGCAGTCATGATCCTGTCTCCGATCGAAATTGCGCCGATCCTCCAAACGAATTGCGTCAAGCCTGGCTTGACAGAGCCTCAAACGGCGCGGCGCGCTGCGGCGCAGTGTATGCTGCGCCGCAATATAAAAGCAAGCGGCCGGGCGTCCGGCTTTGCGCCGAGCCCGGGCGGGCTTAGACTGCCGCCATGTCGACGACCGCCAGCGTCATGAGGCCGCGTCCGCCGGCGCCCCGTCCGCGCGAGGCGCCGCTGGGCGCCCTCGCCACGCTGTGGCTGTTGCGCAAGAATCCGATCGAGACCTGGACGCGGGCTCATTTCGAGCTGCCGATCGTGATCGGGCCGACGGTGCTCGGCAATCTCGCGGTGGTCAGCGACCCCGGCGCGATCCGCCGCGTGCTCGTCGACAACGCCGGCGCCTACCGCAAGGACGACCTGCAGAAGCGCATCCTCGGCGAGGCGCTGCGCAATGGCCTGCTCGTCGTCGAGGGCGAGGCCTGGCGCGCGCAGCGCCGCGCGCTCGCCCCGCTCTTCACCCCGAAGATGATCGCCTCTTTCGCGCCGACCATGGTCGAGGCCGCCGAGGCGCTCGTTTCGCGCTGGGACGGCTTTCAGGAGGGAGCGACCTTCGACGTCCAGCCGGAGATCGCCCGCGCGACGCTCGACGTGCTCGGCCGCACGCTGTTCAGCGACGGCCTCGGCCAGGACCCCGGCGCCTTCACGAAGCCGCTCACCGACTATTTCCGCACCATCGGCACGTTTCATCCTTTCGACCTCCTCGGCCTGCCCGACTGGGCGCCGCGTTTCGGCAGGGGCGCGGGCGCGAAGGCGCTCGCCTTCTTCGACGCGGCGGTCGACGGGCTCATCGCGCGTCGCCGCCGGCTGATCGCCGAAGGCGCGGCCCCGCGCGACATCCTCGGCCTGCTGCTCGAGGCGCGCGACCCGCAGACCGGGGCGGGGCTCACCGACGCGGAGGTCAGGTCCAATGTCGTGACCTTCATCGGCGCCGGCCACGAGACGACGGCGGACGCGGTCATCTGGTCGCTGTTCCTGCTCTCCATGTCGCCCGGCTGGCGCAGGCGGCTCGCCGACGAGGCGGACGAGGCGCTGAGCGGCGCCGCGGAGAACGCCGTCGGCCGGCTCGTCGAAACCCGCGCGGTGATCGAGGAGGCGATGCGGCTTTATCCGCCGGTCGCCAGCATCAGCCGCACGGCGGTCGATTTCGACGTGCTGGCCGGACAGCGCGTGCGCAAGGGAACGCTGATCATCATCTCGCAATGGGTGCTGCACCGCCACAAGCTCCTCTGGGAGGAGCCCGACGCGTTCGATCCGCGCCGCTTCCTGCCGGGCGCGCGCGAGAAGATCGACCGTTTCGCCTATCTGCCGCTCGGCGCCGGGCCGCGGGTGTGCATCGGCGGCGGCTTCGCGATGCAGGAAGCCGCGCTCATCCTCGCGCACGTCCTGCGCGACTTCACGCTGGCCCCCGCCCCGGGCCGCGACGTCAGGCCGGTGCAGCGCGTGACGCTGCGCCCCGAGGGCGGCCTGCCGATGATCCTGCGCCGGCGCCGGCGGGGCGAGTAGCTCCGGCCCGCGCTCAGGCGCGCCGCGCGGCGGCCCATCGCGGCGCCTCGTCCGGCTCGGCCGCGAGAGGATAGGCCGCCTCGACGACATAGGGGCCGCCGCCGACCGAATCGCGCGAGGAGAACAGCACGAAGCGGCTCGCCGTGAAATGCTTCGAGAAGATGAAGGCGCGTGAGGCGAGATAGTCGGCGACCGCCATGTTGGACGCCTGCCGCAGCCGCGCCAGCGTCACATGCGGCGTGAACTTGCGCGCTTCGGGCGCGATGCCGACGCGCCGCAGCAGCCGCTCCTGCTGCGCCTGAAGCTCGATAAGCGGCGCCGTCGGCTTGGCCCGGGCGACGATGGCGCGCGGCTTCGCGCCGCCGAAGGAGCCGAGCGATTCGAGCGTCACCTCGAAGGGACGGCGGCGGATCGACCGCAGCGCCGCGTCGACGTCATGGGCGGCGGCGACGTCTATGTCGCCGATGAAGCGCAGGGTGAGATGGTAGTTCTCGACGTCGATCCAGCGCGCGCCATGGACGCCGCCGCGCATCATGGCGAGTTCGCGGGCGACGTCCGCGGGGATCTCGAGGCCGGTGAACAGGCGAGGCATGGGTCCCCCCGTAAGGCTTGAGATGCGCCGAATCGCGACCGCCGGCTGAGGGAAAGTCTACCAGAATTCGCCCGACGCGGGAACGCGCCCCGGCGCCGCCCGCCCGCGGCGGGGCCTTTCCGGAATCAAGGACGCCTCAGCCCGGCGCGGCCGGCGCGCCGATCTCGCGCATCAGGGCGCTCGCCTGCGGCAGCAGGCCGCGCACGATCGTCTCGACCCCGGCGGCGTTCGGATGCAGCCCGTCGGCGAGCGTCAGCGCCGGACGGCCCGAGACGCCTTCGAGGAAGAAAGGGTAGAGCAGCGCGCCATATTGCGCGGCGAGCTCGGGATAGATGGCGTTAAAGCGCGCGCGATAGGCGTCGTCGAGATTGCCGCTCGCCAGCATCCCCGCGAGCAGGACCTTGATGTTTTTCGCGTGCAGCCTGTCGAGGATCTGCGCGAGCGCGGCGCGCGTCGTCGCCGGATCGATCCCGCGCAGCATGTCGTTCGCGCCGAGCTCGACGATCGCGCCCTCGAACGGCTCGCCGAGCGTCCAGTCGAGCCGGGCGAGCCCGCCCGAGGCGGTGTCGCCCGAGACGCCGGCGTTGACGACCCGTACGTTAAAGCCCTCGCGGCGCAGCGCCGCCTCCAGCGCGGCCGGAAAGGCCTGCGCCTCGGGCAGCATGTAGCCCGCCGTCAGGCTGTCGCCGAGCGCGAGCAGGCGGATCTCGCCAGCGCGCGGCGCCTCCTGCGCCTGCGCGCCGAGGGCCGAAGCGAGCGCGGCCGCGCCCGAAATTTGGAGAAAGCGCCTGCGCCCGCCATATACGGCTTCGTCAGCCCGCCGCGCCGCCGCGGCGGGCTTTCGCGCGGCTTCGCGCGTCACGGGAATTTTCAATGGCTGATCCTGCGGTTCGTTTCGCGGACGTTCGTCTGAGCCTTGGCCGCGGCGCGGCGCGCGCGCATGTGCTGAACGGCGTGTCGCTCGAGATCGCGCAGGGCGAGAGCGTCGGCCTCGTCGGCCCGTCCGGCTCGGGCAAATCGACCTTCCTGATGGCGCTGGCCGGCCTCGAGCGCATCGATTCGGGGGAGATTCACGTCGCCGGACGCCGGATCGACCGGCTCGGCGAGGACGCGCTGGCGCGTTTCCGCGGGGCGCATGTCGGCGTCGTTTTCCAGGCTTTCCATCTGATCCCGACGATGACCGCGCTCGAGAACGTCGCCGCGCCGCTCGAGCTCGCCGGGCGCCGCGACGCCTTCGAGCGGGCGGCGCGCGAGCTCGAAGCCGTCGGGCTTCAACATAGGAGCGCGCATTATCCGGCGCAATTGTCGGGCGGCGAGCAGCAGCGCGTCGCCCTGGCGAGGGCGCTGGCGCCGCGTCCAAAACTGCTGCTCGCCGACGAGCCGACCGGAAACCTCGACGGAAAGACGGGCGCGGCGGCGATCGAGCTCATCTTCGCGCTCGGGCGCGAGCGGGGGACGACGCTCGTCCTCGTCACCCACGACCTTGACCTTGCGGCGCGCTGCGGGCGGATCATCCGCTTCGATTCGGGCCGCGTCGTCGAGGAGCGCGTCGCCGCGCCGGCCTGAGGCGCGGCCGTCTTCATTGTCTTTAACGTCCGCGGGAGGGGCAATTTGGAGCCGCACTATCTACAGTCGCTGATCGGCGGCGCGCTGATCGGCCTTTCCGCCGGCGCCTATCTGCTGCTCGACGGGCGGATCGCCGGCGTCAGCGGGGCGCTTTCGGGAGCGCTCGCCGGCGCGCGGGCCGACCGAACGCGCAACTTCGCCTTCCTCGCCGGCCTCCTTTGCGGCCCGCTCCTTTATCTTCTCGCCTTCGGCGGATTTCCGCGCGTGCTGATCGAGGGGTCGACGCCGCTCCTCGCGCTCGCCGGCGTTCTCGTCGGCTTCGGCGCGCGGCTCGGCGCGGGCTGCACCAGCGGCCACGGCGTATGCGGCCTCGCCCGCCTGTCGCCGCGCTCCTTGGCCGCCGTCGGCGCCTTCATGGCGAGCGCGATCGCGACCGTCGCGCTTATGAATCTCGCGGGGATCAAATGACCGTCGCGCCGTCCTCCCTCGCCGCTCCCCGCACTCCCGCGGGCGACGCCGCGCGCGCGCTCGCCGCGCTCGCCTGCGGCGCGCTGTTCGGCTTCGGCCTCGCCCTCTCCGGCATGATGGACCCCGCGCGGGTGCGCGGCTTCCTCGACGTGTTCGGCCGGTTCGATCCGAGCCTCGCCTTCGTGCTCGCCGGCGCCGTCGTCGTCTCCTTCGCCGGCGTGCGCCTCGCGCAACGCCGCGCGCGGCCGCTCCTCGACGAGACGTTCCACCTGCCGTCGCGCGGAAAAATCGACGCGCGGCTGATCGCCGGCGCCGCGCTGTTCGGCGTCGGCTGGGGCATGGGCGGCCTGTGCCCTGGCCCGGCGATCGCCGGCCTCGTCCTCGGCCTGCCGAAGATCTTCGTCTTCTTCGTCGCCATGGTCTGCGGCGTGCTGGCCCACGACCGTTTTTTCGCGCGGCGCGGCTGAAGTGGAGGCGCTGGGCAACCTGTTCGACCTTCAGGGCCTCGACCGGGAGGCCGAGACGTTCGACGCCCTCGTCGCGGCGCAGGGCCTGCGCGTCGAGCGCATCGTCTCGTTCGGTCAGGCGACGCCCGAAGGCGAATGGCTGGAGCAGGCGCGCCCCGAGTGGGTCGCGGTCCTTCAGGGCGCGGCGCTGCTGCGTTTCGCCGGCGAGGAGGCGCCGCGCCGCATGGAGGCCGGCGACCACGTGCTGATCGCGCCCGGCCGGCGCCACCGCGTCGAATGGACGGCGGCGCCGACCGTCTGGCTCGCGGTCCATTTCGGAGCGAGCGCGCCATGAGCCCCGCGCTCCGCCTCCCGCTCGCCCTGCGCTTCGCCCTGCGCAGCCTGCGCGGCGGCCTTTCCGGCTTCGGCGTCTTCCTCGGCTGCCTCGCGCTCGGCGTCGGCGCCATCGTCGCCGTCAATTCGCTGTCCGCCTCGCTCAAGGACGCGCTCGCGCGGGAGGGGGCCGCGATCCTCGGCGGCGACCTCTCGCTCGAACTCGCCCAGCGCGCGCCCAACGCCGCCGAGGAGGCGCTGGTCGCGGCGGCCGCCGGCCCCGGCGCGAAAATCTCGCGGATCGTCCAGATGCGGGCGATGGCGCGCGCGGCCTCGGGCGAGGCGGCGATGGTCGAGATCAAGGCGGTCGACGCCGCCTGGCCGCTCGCCGGCGAGGCCGAGCTCGAGCCGCCGGGCGAGCTCCCCTCTGCGCTCGCGCGCGAGGGCGACGCGTTCGCCGTCGTGGCCGATCCGGCTCTGCCGGTCAGGCTCGGGCTGAAGCCGGGCGAGAGTTTCGCCATCGGCGAGGGGCGCTACAAGATCGCCGCCGCGCTTTCGCGCGAGCCCGACCAGCTCGCCTCCGGCTTCGGCCTCGGCCCCCGCGTCCTGATGAGCCGGGCGGCGCTCGAAGCCTCCGGCCTCCTGCGTCCCGGCGCGCTCGCGCGCTTCCTGACGCGCGTGAAGCTCGCCCCGGGCGCGTCCGACGCCGATCTCGACGCCCTCGCCGCCCAGTTGCGCGAAAAAGCGCCCGACGCCGGCTGGGAGATTCGCACCCGCAGGAACGTTTCCCCGCAGTTCGAGCGCAATCTCGACCGCTTCACGCAGTTCCTGACGCTGATCGGCCTCTCCTCGCTGATCATCGGCGGCGTCGGCGTCGCCAACGCGGTGCGCGCCCATGCGCTGAAGCGGCGCCCGACGCTCGCGACCCTCAAGACGCTCGGCGCCTCGGGCGGCTTCGTGTTCGCCGCGACGCTCGCCGAGGTCATGCTCGTCGCGCTGATCGGCGTCGTCGCCGGCGCCATGCTCGGAGCGGTCCTGCCGGCCCTCGCGCTCGCGCTGTTCGGCGGCCTGCTTCCCTTTCCGCTCGCCCCGGCGCTTCACCCGGCGGCGATCGGGGAGGGGATTCTCTACGGCCTCCTCACGGCGCTCGCCTTCTCGATCGCGCCGCTCGGGCGCGCCCATGACACGCCGGCGCAGGCGATTTTTCGCGACGACGTCGAGCCGGCGCGCGCGCGCCTGCACTTAAAATATCTCCTGTTGACGCTCGGCGCCGGCGCGCTGCTCGTCGGCGCGGCGCTGGCGCTCTCGGCCGACCGCCGGATCACGCTGATCTACCTCGCCGCGACGCTCGCCGTCTTCGCGTTGATGCGGCTCGTCGCCTTCGCGCTGACTCTGGCCGCGCGCCATGCGCCGGCGGCCCGCGCGCCGCTGACGCTGCGCCTGGCGCTCGCCGGCGTCCGTCGTCCCGGCGCGCTCACCGGCTCGATCGTGCTCTCGCTCGGCCTCGGCCTCAGCCTCGCCGTCGCGCTCGCCCTCGTCGACGCCTCGATCAGGGCGGACCTTGGAGAAAGGCGGGCGCAGGAGGCGCCGAGCTTCTTCTTCCTCGACGTGCCGGACGCGCGGGGACAGGAATTCGCCGACGAGCTTCGCGCGCGCGCCCCGGGCGCTTCGGTCGAGCTCGCGCCGATGCTGCGCGGGCGCATCGTCCGCCTCAAGGGCGAGCCGGCCGAGGCGGTCAAGCCCGGCGAGGACGCCGCCTGGGCGCTGCAGGGCGACCGCGGCCTCACTTTCGCGCAGGAAATCCCGCCCGGCTCGACGCTGGTTTCCGGACAATGGTGGCCGCAGGACTACGCCGGGCCGCCGCTCGTCTCCATGGAGGAGCGCGTCGCGCGCGGTCTGCGCCTTGCCGTCGGCGACGAGATCTCGGTCAACGTCCTCGGCCGGACGGTGAGCGCGAGGATCGCCAACCTGCGCAAGGTGGACTGGCGCGGCATGGGCATCAACTTCGTGCTCGTGTTCTCGCCGAACGCCGTCGCCGGCGCGCCCTACAACATGCTGGCGACCCTGACCCTGCCGCGCGGCGAATCGCCCGCGCGCGAGGCCGCCGAGGAGACGGCGCTGCTGCGCGCCCTCGCCGCCGGCTGGCCTTCCGTCGCGAGCGTCAGGGTCAGGGAGGCGCTGGAGACGGCGGCGACGCTCGCCGGCAAGCTCTCGGCCGCGGTGCGCGGAGCCTCGAGCGTCGCCATCGCCGCGGCGATCCTGGTGCTCGCCGGCGCGGTCCTCGCGCAGCAGAGCGCGCGCGTGCGGGAAGGAGCGATCCTCAAGACGCTCGGGGCGACGCGCGCGAGGCTCCTCGCCGCGGCGCTCGTCGAGCACGCGCTGACCGGGACTGCGGCCGCGCTCGCCGGCGCGCTGTGCGGAACGCTCATCGCCTTCGCGGCGACGCGCCTCGCGATGGACGTCGGCTTCGCCTTTTCGCTCGGGCTCACCCTCGCCGCCGCCTTCGGCGCGCTCGCGCTCGCCGCGCTCGTGGGGCTTCTCGGCGCGGCCCGGGCGCTGTCGCGCAAGCCCGCGCCTCTCCTGCGCGAGCTCTGAACAGGGCCGTCCTCCACCCTAAAGGCGCGGAAACCTTAAGGAATGTTCATGCTGGCTGGCCTTGTGCCGGTCTGGCCGCTCGGCCATATTGCAATGGGGCCGCCCCGGCGGCGGAGAGGGAGGCGAAGGCCGCCTTCGAACTTCTCAGAGGAATTTCATGTCCGACTTCGACCGCAACGCAACCGCCCGCTGGGGTCAGGGCGTCACGCGGGCTGGCCGACTCGAGATCGACCAGGGCCTGCGCACGTACATGCTCGGCGTGTACAACAACATGGTGCTCGGCCTCGCCATCACCGGCCTCGTCGCGCTCGGCGTGAACATGCTCGCCGTCGCCGGCGACCCGGCGCAGGCCGTCGCCAAGATGGGCTCGATCCCGCTCACCGCGCTCGGCGCCGCGCTCTACGGCAGCCCGCTGCGCTACGTCGTCATGCTGGCGCCGCTCGCCTTCGTGTTCTTTTTCTCGTTCCGCATCAACTCGATGTCGGCGTCTTCGGCGCGCGCCATGTTCCTCGCCTTCGCGGCGACCATGGGCCTGTCGCTGTCCTCGATCCTGCTGGTCTACACCGGCGCCTCGGTGGCTCGCGCCTTCTTCATTACTGCGGCGGCCTTCGGCGGCCTCAGCCTCTATGGCTACACGACCAAGCGCGACCTGTCGGCGATGGGCTCGTTCCTGGTGATGGGCCTGATCGGCCTCGTGATCGCAAGCCTCGTGAACCTGTTCGTGCAGAGCACGGCGTTCCAGTTCGGCCTCTCGATCCTCTCCGTGCTGATCTTCTCGGGGCTGACCGCCTGGGACACGCAGGCGATCAAGGAGATGTACTACGAGAACGACGGCTACGAGGTCGCGGCCAAGAAGTCGATCAACGGCGCGCTGATGCTCTATCTCGACTTCATCAACATCTTCCAGTCGCTGCTCTTCCTCAGCGGCGACCGCAACAACTAAGCTGCTCCTGCAATCAAGGAAAGCCCCGCTCCGGCGGGGCTTTTCTCATTTATGGGACTTCTCATCCCGAGACCAGCTTGAGGCGCCGGTCGAGCACCGAAAGCACCCGCGCCAGCTCATGGCCGCGCTTGAGGATCAGCCCGCCGGAGGCGACGACGCAATAGACGCCCTGGCGGCGCGCCAGCCGCGGCGTCTTCTCGATGCGATAGAGCGCGCATTCGCAAGCGCGGCGATAGACCGAGAACACCGCCCGGTCGCGCAGAAAGTCGAGCGCATAGTCGCGCCATTCGCCCTCGGCCACCTTGCGGCCGTAGAGGTTCAGGATTTCCCGCAGCTCGAAGCGGTCGAAGGAGACGACGTCCGCAAGGCGCTGGCCCGCCTCGGCGGGCCGCGCCGCGCCCGAAATATCCTCGGCGCCCTCCAGATCTTTCATGGTCGCTCGCCGCTGTCGCAGAACCGCCTCATCATCGCCCGACCCCCGGGCTTCAGCAAGCGCTTTATGACCTTCTCACGACGCGGCGGCGGCGCAAGCGCGGCCCTTGCGCGCAAAGGGGCGAGGCCCGATATCTGCGCCCGAACGGGACCGCGCCGCCAAGGCGGCGAAATCGCGGCGCATGGCCGCAAACGAATTCAGGAGCGGATTTTCACATGAGCGAAGCTGCGGGACGCACTCAGGCCTTTCAGGCGGATGTCGCACGGCTCCTGCACCTCATGGTGCACTCCATTTATTCCGACAAGGACATTTTCCTGCGCGAATTGCTCTCGAACGCGGCCGACGCCTGCGAGAAGCTGCGCTATGAGGCGCTTTCCGATCCAGGCCTCGCCGCGCCGCCGAAGATCGTCATCGCGCTCGACCGCGACGCCGGAACGCTCAGCGTCGAGGACAACGGCGTCGGCATGAGCGCGCAGGAGCTCGCCGAGTCGCTCGGCACCATCGCCCGCTCGGGCACCAGGGCCTTTCTCGACAAGCTCGGCGCGGCGGAGCGCGAGGCGCAGGACGGCGAGGACGCGGAGGCGCAACCCGACGCGCCCGACGACAGCTTCGGCCGCAAGAGCCCGCAGGCCGACCTCATCGGCCAGTTCGGCATCGGCTTCTACTCGGCCTTCATGGTCGCGAACCGCGTCGACGTCTATTCGCGCCGCGCCGGGAGCGAGGAGGCCAATCTGTGGAGCTCGGACGGCAAGGGCGAGTTCACCGTCTCGCCCGTCCCGCTCGAGGAGGCGCCCGAGCACGGAACGCGCGTCGTTTTGCATCTCACCGAGGCGGCGAAGGCCGATCTCGACGAGGCCCGCGTCGAGCGCATCGTCCGCGAACATTCGAGCGCGCTGGCTGCGCCCGTCGAGATAATCGCGCAGAAGGGCGGCGAGCCGCGCCGGCTGAGCGACGGACAGGCGCTGTGGACGCGGCCCAAAAGCGCCATCACGCCCGAGGAATACGCCGATTTCTACCGCACCCTTTCGGGCCGCTTCGACGAGCCGGCGCTGACCATCCACTGGCGGGCGGAGGGCCGCCACGAGTACACCGTGCTCGCCTTCGTGCCGTCCTCGCGCCCGTTCGACCTGTTCAGCGGCGAGCCGACCGGACGCGGCAAGCTCTACGTGCGCCATGTGCTCATCACCGACGACGCGGAGATTCTGCCGCGCTGGCTGCGCTTCGTGAAGATCGTCGTCGATTCGGCCGACATCCCGCTCAACGTCTCGCGCGAGATGATCCAGGAGAGCCCCGTCTTCGCGGCGATCAGGAAGGCGGTCGCCGGGCGCATCCTGCAGGAGCTGGGCAAGTTCGCCGAGCACGAGCCCGAAAAATTCGCCGAGGTCTGGAAGAACTTCGGCGCCGTGCTTAAGGAGGGCCTCTACGAGGCGCCCGAGAAGCGTGACGCCCTGTTCGCGATCGCGCGCTTCGCCACTTCGACGCATCAGGACGGCGGGCGCACGCTGAAGGACTACGTCGCCGGCCTGCGCGAGAACCAGACGGCGATCTATTACCTGCTCGGCGACGACGTGAAGCGCCTCGCCGCCAGCCCACAGATCGAAGGCTTCTCCGCGCGCGGCGTCGAGGTCCTGCTGCTGCCGGACCCCGTCGACGCCTTCTGGGTGCAGACGGCGGCGGGCTTCGAGGGCAAGCCGTTCAAGTCCGTGAGCCAGGGCGCGGCGGACATCGCCGCGATCCCGCTCCTCGAGCCGAAGGAGGAGACGGAAGAGGCGGCGCGCCCGGCCGACCTCGCCGTCCTGTTCGCGCTGATGAAGCAGACGCTCGAAGACGCGGTCGAGGACGTGCGCGCCTCCGACCGGCTCGCGCAGAGCCCCGTCTGCCTGATCGCCCCGGAGTCGGGCCTCGACCGGCGCCTCGAGCGTCTGCTCGCCGAGCACGGCCAGCTCGGCGCGGCGGGCAAGCCGATCCTCGAGGTCAATCCGAAGCATCCGCTGATCGAGGCGCTGGCGAAGCTCGTCGCGCAGCCCGACAAGACGCGGCTCGAGGACGTCGTATGGCTCCTCTATGACGAGGCGCGGCTGATGGAGGGCGAGAAGCCGCAGAGCGCGCCGGATTTCGCGAGCCGCCTGACGCGGGTGCTGATCGACGCCGTGCGGACCGGCGCCTGAGAGGACGCGTGGACGCAGGGGAGGAGGCCTTCGGGCCGGAGCGGACGCTCGAGGCGGCGCGGCGCGCGCTCTCGCGCGCGTTGCGCGAGGCCGGCCTCGCCTCGCCCGACCTCGACGCGCGGCTGCTCGTCTGCGCCGCGCTCGGCCTCGACCACGCCGCCCTGCTGCGCGCGCCGGACGCGCCGCTCGGCGAGGCGGGCGCGCGCAGGCTCGCAGGCTTCGCGCGGCGGCGGCTCGCGCGCGAGCCGGTGGCGCGCATCCTCGGCGCGCGCGAATTCTGGGGCGCGCGTTTTTCGCTCGGCGCTGAAACGCTCGACCCGCGTCCCGACACCGAGACGCTGGTCGAGGCGGCGCTGGACGGCGCGCCGCGCGGACGGACGCTGAACATCCTCGACCTCGGCGTCGGCTCGGGGGCGATCCTCGGCGCGCTGCTCCTCGAGCTGCCGCTCGCCTTCGGCGTCGGCGTCGACCGCGCGGCGCAGGCCTGCGCGCAGGCGAGGGCCAATCTCGCCGCGCTCGGGCTCGGGACGCGGGCCGCGTTCGTCTGCGCCGACTGGACGGCGCCGTTGTGCGGCCGCTTCGACCTCATCGTCTCCAATCCGCCCTATGTCGCGCATGGCGACATCGCGCGGCTGGAGCCTGAAGTGCGGCTGCACGATCCGCTCCTCGCGCTCGACGGCGGCGCGGACGGGCTCGACGCCTACCGGGCGATCGCGCCGGGGGCGCTGCGCCTGCTTGCGCCGGGCGGGCTGCTCGCGTTCGAGGTCGGCGCGGGGCAGGCGGAGGCGGTCGGCGCGCTGCTGCGCGAGGCCGGCTTCGGGGATTTCGACTCGCGCCGCGACCTCAACGGGGTGGATCGCGTCGTCAGCGCCCGTCGCCCGGCTTGAGCAGGGCCTTCGGCGCCGCGGCGGGGGCCTTGGGACGAGGTCGCCTTAAAACGACGCAAGCCGAGGAAAAGCGCTTGGCGTTCCTGACGAAAGCGGATAATTTCCGCCTACGAGGACTGCCTGTTCGCTTTCGCAGGCCGCGGTTCGCGTCGAGGCTCATCGTCAACCTTGCGTCGTTCCCCTTGAGGCGGCGCCGGTCGTTTAAGACGAAAGGCCTTCGCTGACGCGCGGCGCGCAGGCCCGGCGCTCGCCCATGTCGGCGGCGCCGGGGCGCAAGGCGAAGTTCTGGCGACTTTTCCTGAACTCCTGATCCTGCAGCTTTGGGATCATGGATGGACGGCGCGTGCGCGTCCGCGCCCGTCCTCACCGGCTGGAGAGCCTGCAAGACAGCGTAGCGCCACCGCTCTTTGGCTTATTCGACTGGGCCGCAGCGATCTGCTCCCATATGGCCGGATTCGAGGCCGGGGGCGCCGCGCCGGCGCCTGCTAAGGAATATCGATGAGACCTGGACAGAACAACAAACGCATGCGCGGCCGGCCGAACAACAATCGCAAGGGCCCCAATCCTCTGACGCGCTCCTATGAATCGAACGGCCCGGACGTGAAGATTCGCGGCACGGCGCATCATATCGGCGAGAAATACCTGCAGCTCGCGCGCGACGCCCAGTCGTCCGGTGACCCGGTCACGGCCGAAAGCTATCTTCAGCACGCCGAGCATTATTTCCGCATCATCGCGCAGGCGCAGGCGCAGATGCAGGGCGGCTTCTCCCGCCAGAGCGGCGAGCCGGCGGTCGAAGAGTACGACGCCGACGACGACTTCGCCGCCATTCCCGACCGTTTCGCCTCGCCGCTGGAGCGCGTCCAGGCCGCCCAGCCGAATTTCGCGCCGCCCGGCGCGGGGCCGCAGCCCTCGACGGAGCGGGCCTATTTCCCCGGCCAGCAGGATCGGCAGCAGCAGGGCCAGCGTTCCTATCAGGATCGGCAGGGTCAGGATCGTCCGCAGGGACAGGATCGGCAGGATCGTTCCGGCGAGCAGCGCGGCTACCCCGACCGCGCCAACGGCCAGGACCGGACGCAGGAGCGCGCGCAGGAGCGTTTCGGCCAGGAGGGCCGCTCCGAGCCCGCGCGCCAGCTCGAGCCGCGCGCCGACCGCGGTCCGCGCGAGGCCGACGCGCGGCGGCAGAGCCGCAGCCGCGACTTTCGCTCCGACCTGCCGCGCGACGACGCCGGGGCGGCGCCCGGCCTGCCGGCCTTCATCACCGCTCCGGCGCCGCGTCCGTCCGAGGCGCCGGCCGAGAGCTTCGAACCCTCCGGCGCGACGCTCGACGCCTTCGCGCCGCAGTCCGAGGAGCGGGCCGAGGCGGACCGCGAGCCGGCCGGCTTCCATCTGCGCCCGCGCCGGCGGCGCCGCACCAAGGCCGAGATGGGCGCAGGCGAGGCGAGCGAGGGCGTCGAGGCGCGCGGCGGCGAGCGCGATCCCGTCGGCGACTGAACCGCGGGCCGGGGCTGGCGGGGCGAGGCGCTCCGCCTCCTCTTTGTGAAGCCAAGCCTCTTGCGCCGCGACGCGCGCTGTCGTTCCCTGCCGGCGTCATGCGGAACGCAAGATCGGTCGAATCATGAAAACAATGACGCTTTTCGCCGCCGGCGCCTTCGCGCTTTGTCTCGGCTCCGTCGGGGCGAGCGCCATGCCGCTCGCGCCTGCGCCGTCCTCCGATCCCGGGCTGGAGTTCGTCCGCGCAGGTTGCGGGCCGGGCTGGACGCGCGACCCCTGGGGCCGTTGCGTGCCGATCCGCCGCGCCGCGCCGCCGCCGCGCTGCTGGTGGGAATGGACCCCCTGGGGCCGCCGGCGCGTCTGCCGCTGGTGAGGCGCGCCTGACGGCGGGGCTTCGGTCCCGCCGCCCAAAAAGATGCCTAATTTTTAGGCGGCCGATCTTTCGGCGGAGCCGGGACGCGCCTACATAAGGTCCATTCGCTGCGGCCAAGGCCGCCAGGCCAGATGGCCGCGAGGTCCGCGCCGCATTGGCTCGCAGGGCTTCGCCGGCGGGGGAGACCGATAGATGAATTTCGAGAAATACACCGAACGCGCGCGCGGCTTCGTCCAGAGCGCCCAGTCGCTCGCCATGCGCGAGGGCAACCAGCAGTTCACGCCCGAGCATCTTCTTAAAGTCCTGCTCGACGACGATCAGGGCCTCGCCGCCGGCCTCATCGACCGCGCCGGCGGACGCTCGCGCGACGCGCTGACCGCGACCGAGCTCGCGCTCTCCAAGCTGCCGAAGGTCGAGGGCGCGGGCGCGGGCCAGGTCTATGTCACGCCGACACTGGCGCGCCTGTTCGACAACGCCGAGAAGATCGCCGAGAAGGCGGGCGACTCCTACGTCACCGTGGAGCGGCTGCTGCTCGCCCTCGCCATGGAGAAGAACTCCGAGGCGGCGAAGATTCTCGAGCGCGCCGGCGCCACGCCGCAGGGCCTCAACAAGGCGATCGAGGAGCTGCGCAAGGGGCGCACCGCCGACAACCCGACCGCCGAGAACGCCTATGACGCGCTGAAGAAGTATACGCGCGACCTCACCGAGGCGGCGCGCGCCGGCAAGCTCGATCCCGTGATCGGCCGCGACGAGGAGATCCGCCGCACCATCCAGGTGCTGTCGCGCCGCACCAAGAACAATCCGGTGCTGATCGGCGAGCCGGGCGTCGGCAAGACGGCGATCGTCGAGGGCCTTGCGCTGCGCATCGTCAACGGCGACGTGCCCGAAAGCCTGCGCGACAAGAAGCTGCTCGCCCTCGACATGGGCGCCCTCATCGCCGGCGCGAAATATCGCGGCGAGTTCGAGGAGCGCCTCAAGGCCATCCTGACCGAAGTCTCTTCGGCGGAGGGCGGGATCATCCTGTTCATCGACGAGATGCACACCCTCGTCGGCGCCGGCAAGGCCGACGGCGCGATGGACGCCTCGAATCTTCTGAAGCCCGCGCTCGCCCGCGGCGAGCTGCATTGCGTCGGCGCGACCACGCTCGACGAATACCGCAAGCACGTCGAGAAGGACGCCGCGCTCGCCCGCCGCTTCCAGCCGGTGTTCGTCTCCGAGCCGACGGTGGCCGACGCCATCTCGATCCTGCGCGGCCTCAAGGAGAAATACGAGCTGCACCACGGCGTGCGCATCACCGACGCCGCGATCGTCGCGGCGGCGACGCTGTCGAACCGCTACATCGCCGACCGTTTCCTGCCCGACAAGGCGATCGACCTCATCGACGAGGCGAGCGCGCGCCTGCGCATGGCGATCGATTCGAAGCCCGAGGAGCTCGACGAGCTCGACCGCCGCATCGTCCAGCTCAAGATCGAGCAGGAGGCGCTGAAGAAGGAGTCGGATTCGGCTTCGAAGGATCGGCTCGCCAAGCTCGAGGCCGAGCTCGCCGATCTTGAAGAGAAATCCGCCGCGCTCACCGCGCGCTGGCGCGCCGAGAAGGACAAGCTCGGCTCTGAGCAGAAGTTCAAGGAGCAGCTCGAGGCCGCGCGCACCGAGTTGGCGCAGGCCCAGCGCAAGGGCGAATATCAGCGCGCCGGGGAGCTCGCTTATGGCGTCATCCCGGGCCTCGAGAAGCAGCTCGCCGAGATCGAATCGAAGCGCGCCGGCGTCCTTGTCGACGAGGCCGTGACGCCGGAGGACATCGCCCAGGTCGTCTCGCGCTGGACCGGCATCCCGGTCGACAAGATGCTCGAGGGCGAGCGCGAGAAGCTTCTCCAGATGGAGGAGGAGCTGATCCGCCGCGTCGTCGGCCAGAAGGAGGCGGTCGCCGCCGTCTCGACGGCGGTGCGCCGCGCGCGCGCCGGCCTGCAGGACCCGAACCGGCCGATCGGCTCGTTCATGTTCCTCGGGCCGACCGGCGTCGGCAAGACGGAGCTGACGAAGGCGCTCGCCGCCTTCCTGTTCGACGACGAGAACGCGCTGCTGCGCATCGACATGTCGGAATACATGGAGAAGCACTCGGTCGCCCGGCTGATCGGCGCGCCGCCCGGCTATGTCGGCTATGACGAGGGCGGGGCGCTGACCGAGGCCGTGCGCCGGCGGCCCTATCAGGTCGTGCTGTTCGACGAGATCGAGAAGGCGCACCCTGACGTCTTCAACATCCTGCTGCAGGTGCTCGACGACGGACGGCTGACCGACGGGCAGGGGCGCACGGTCGATTTCCGCAACGTGCTGATCATCATGACCTCGAACCTCGGCGCCGAATATCTGGTGCTGCAGAAGGAGGGCGAGGATTCGAGCGCCGTGCAGTCGGAGGTGATGCAGGTGGTCAGGGCGCATTTCCGCCCCGAGTTCCTGAACCGCATCGACGAGATCATCCTGTTCCACCGGCTGCGCCGACAGGACATGGGCGCGATCGTCGACATCCAGCTGAAGCGCATCGACCGGCTGCTCGAGGACCGCAAGATCACGCTGGAGCTCAGCCCGCAGGCGCGCGACTGGCTCGCCGAGAAGGGCTACGATCCAGCCTATGGCGCGCGGCCGCTGAAGCGGGTGATCCAGAAGAATCTTCAGGACCCGCTCGCCGAGGCGATCCTGTCGGGCAAGATCCGCGACGGCGAGCATGTGCGCATCGGCGTCGACGACAAGGGGCTGACGATCGGCGGGGCGGGCGCGAAAGCTGCGGCTTGAGAGCCGCCCGCGTCAGCTCCGCGGGCCGCGTGAAAAGCTGAGACCATTCTCGCGGGGCGGGCGCTTCGAAAGCGTCCGCCCCGCGGCTTTTTCGAGCCGTCGGACGAAGCTTTCCACAGGTTGCGGCCGGGGGCTCGAAATCGACGAAAAGACAAATAAAACATGGCCTTCATGGCCATTTCGGCTATAGTGCGGACGGGCTTTGCGCCCTCCGGCCTCCGCACGCCGCGCCGCCCTTCGTCGCGGCGTCTCCGGGCGCCGGGCGCAGCCCTCTAACCCTCTGTTTACGACGCCCTTTCCGGTTCGAAGGCGCCTTCCTTCCCTCCGCCGGCCGCGCGGCGTCGCTCTGGAAAGTCCGAAAGCTTCATGGCCGAACCCGCAGCCGCCTCGCCCGCCTTCGATCCCGCCGAGGCCGCCTCCGCCTATGGCGCCGAATCCATCAAGGTGCTGCGCGGCCTCGACGCCGTGCGCAAGCGCCCGGGCATGTACATCGGCGACACCGACGACGGCTCCGGCCTCCATCACATGGTCTATGAGGTCGTCGACAACGCCATCGACGAGGCGCTCGCCGGCCACGCCACGAAGGTCGCGGTGACGCTCAACGCCGACGGCTCCGTGACCGTGACCGACGACGGGCGCGGCGTGCCGACCGACATCCACCCCGAGGAGGGCGTGTCGGCGGCCGAGGTCATCATGACCCAGCTGCACGCCGGCGGAAAATTCGACCAGAACTCCTACAAGGTCTCGGGCGGCCTGCACGGCGTCGGCGTCTCCGTCGTCAACGCGCTCTCGAGCTGGCTCAGGATGCGCATCTGGCGCGACGGCCGCGAGCATTCCATCGAATTCGCCAATGGCGACGCCGTCGACCGCCTCGCCATCGTCGGCCCCGCGCCGGTCGAGGACGGCAAGCCGAAGCGCGGCACGGAAGTCACCTTCCTCGCCTCGCCGCAGACCTTCTCCAGGACCGAATATGAATTCGCGATCATCGAGCGGCGCCTGCGCGAGCTCGCCTTCCTCAATTCCGGCGTGCGCGTCGAGCTGACCGACGCGCGCGGGCCCGAGCCGAAATCCGAGGTGCTGCATTACGACGGCGGCCTCGAAGCCTTCGTGCGCTACCTCGACCGCGCCAAGACGCCGCTCATCGGCAAGCCGCTGGTGGCGCGGGGCGAGCGCGAGGCCGTCGCCGTCGAGGTCGCGCTGTGGTGGAACGACTCCTACCACGAGAACGTGCTGGCCTTCACCAACAACATCCCGCAGCGCGACGGCGGCACGCATCTCGCCGGCTTCCGCGCCGCGCTGACCCGCCAGGTCACGAGCTACGCCGAGCGCTCGGGCTTGCTCAAGCGCGAGAAGGTCGACCTATCCGGCGACGACTGCCGCGAGGGGCTGACCTGCGTCCTCTCGGTCAAGGCGCCGGACCCGAAGTTCTCCTCGCAGACGAAGGAGAAGCTGGTCTCCTCCGAAGTGCGTCCGGCGGTCGAGGGCGTCGTCAACGAAGCGCTCGCAATCTGGTTCGAGGAGCATCCGCAGGAGGCGAAGTCGATCGTCGGCAAGGTGGTCGAGGCGGCGCAGGCGCGCGAGGCGGCGCGCAAGGCGCGCGACCTCACCCGTCGCAAGGGGCCGCTCGACATCGCGAGCCTGCCCGGCAAGCTCGCCGACTGCCAGGAGCGCGATCCGGCCAAGTCCGAGCTGTTCATCGTCGAGGGCGATTCGGCCGGCGGCTCGGCCAAGCAAGGCCGCAACCGCGAATATCAGGCCGTTCTTCCCTTGCGCGGAAAAATCCTCAACGTCGAGCGCGCCCGCTTCGACAAGATGCTGTCCAGCCAGGAGATCGGCACGCTGATCACGGCGCTCGGGGCCGGCGTCGGCCGCGACGAGAACTCGCCCGACCGCTTCAACCCGGACAAGCTGCGCTACCACAAGATCATCATCATGACCGACGCCGACGTCGACGGCTCGCATATCCGCACGCTGCTGCTCACCTTCTTCTTCCGGCAGATGCGCGAGCTCATCGAGCGCGGGCACCTCTTCATCGCCCAGCCGCCGCTGTACAAGGTCAAGCGCGGCGGCTCCGAGCAATATCTGAAGGACGAGCGCGCGCGGGAGGACTATCTCATCGGCGCGGGGCTCGAGGGCGCGACGCTGCGCCTCGCCGGCGGCGAGGAGCGCTCCGGCGCCGATCTGCGCGCGCTCGTCGAGGAGGCGCGGGTCATGCGCCAGCTCATCTCCTCGCTGCATTCGCGCTACGACCGGACCGTCGTCGAGCAGGCGGCGATCGCCGGGGCGTTGCGCGCGGCCGAGGCTGGGGACGGGGAGGCTCAGCGAATCGCCGCCGACGTCGCCCGCCGCCTCGACGCGCTCGCCGACGACATGGAGCGCGGCTGGACTGGCGAGGTCCATTCCGGCGGCTATCGCTTCTCCCGCGTGCTGCGCGGCGTGCGGCAGGTGGCGACGCTTGACGCCGGGCTCATCGCCTCGAGCGAGGCGCGCCGCCTCGACGAGCGCGCCGCCCATCTGCGCGAGATCTTCGCCGGTCCGGCGAAATTCCTGCGCCGCTCGGACGAGACGCTGGTTGCGGGCCCGCTCGCCCTGCTCGAGGCGGCGATGGCGGCCGGTCTCAAGGGCGTCACCCAGTTCCAGCGCTACAAAGGCCTTGGCGAGATGAACCCCGACCAGCTGTGGGAGACGACGCTCGACCGCGAGGCGCGCTCGCTGCTGCAGGTCAGGATCAGGGAGGGCGACGACGCCGACGACCTGTTCGTCAAGCTGATGGGCGACGTCGTCGAGCCGCGACGCGAGTTCATCCAGGAGAACGCGCTCAGCGTGTCGAACCTCGACGTGTGAAGGCCCCTCGACGGACAGGACGCAGGCGCCCATATCCGGCCGACGGAGTTTTCGGAGAGACGCCCATGGACGCGAAAACCTGGCCTGTAACCCACAGCGACGCGGAATGGCGGAAAATCCTGACGCCAGAGCAATTTCAGGTCATGCGCCGCCACGGCACAGAGGCGCCGGGAAGCTGCGCGCTCAACCATGAAAAACGCGCCGGCGTGTTCTCCTGCGCCGGCTGCGGCCAGAAGCTGTTCGCCTCGGGCCGAAAATTCGAGAGCGGCACCGGCTGGCCGAGCTTCAACGACCCGCTCCCCGGCGCGCTCGAAACGAGCGAGGACGCAAGCTACGGGATGCGCCGCACCGAGGTCCATTGCAGCCGCTGCGGCAGCCATCTCGGCCATGTCTTCCCGGACGGGCCGCCGCCGACGGGCCTGCGCTACTGCATCAACGGCGTCGCGATGGATTTCGAGCCCGAACCTTAACGCGTTGAACCCTAAGGAATATACACCGCGTCGATCACCTTGAGCTGGTCGCCCATCGGGTCGGCCTCCAGCCGCACAACCTCGGCCATCAGCCGGTCGCGGAACTTGTAGGCGCGCCGCCAGCCGTCCTCGCTCGTCGGCGGCCATGGCGTGAAGGTCTTCTTGTCGACCATCAGCGCCTCGCAGCGCAGGCGCGGACCGGTGATGTTGCGCGCGATGATGTACATGGGCGGTCGTCCTCGCCCCTTCCGCGCGCCTCGGCGCGCCGTCTCCGAAGGTAAATCCAAAGTTCCCGCGCGACAACCTTGGATGAGCGCGCGCGGCGGTTCCGCCGACGCCGAAAATCCTCTATTGGGCGAGGCTGAAGTTTGTTGCGGAGAGCGAAATGGCGCAGATCGACGGCCCGCGCCTTGCGGCCAGATCCCGGAAGACGAAGCAGCTCATCGTCTTCCTGCACGGCTTTGGGGCGAACGGCGACGACCTCATCGCGCTCGGCCGGCAATGGCAGCCCTTCATGCCGGACGCGGCCTTCGTCTCGCCGAACGCGCCGGAGGCCTGCGTGCAGGCGCCGGGCGGACGGCAATGGTTCGGCCTCACCATGCGCGACCCGAACGAGCGCTGGGCCGGCGTCAACAAGGCGGCGCCGGCGCTCGACGCCTTCCTCGACGCCGAACTCGAGCGGCATGGGCTCGACGATTCGAAGCTCGCCCTCGTCGGCTTCAGCCAGGGAACGATGATGGCGCTGCATGTCGGACTGCGCCGCGCCCGGGCGCCGGCGGCGCTGCTCGGCTATTCCGGCGAGCTCGTCGGGCCGGAGCATCTTGAGGAGCTCGCAGCGCGGAAGACCGGAAAGACGCCGCCGATCCTGCTCGTCCATGGCGGCGAGGACGAGGTGATCCCGCCCGAAGCGCTGTTCATGTCGGCCGAGGCGCTGGCCGGCGCGAACATGCCATGCCAATGGCATTTCTCGCCGGCGCTCGGCCACGGCATCGACGCCTCCGGCCTGCGCCACGGCGGCCTCTTCCTCGCGGGCGCCATGAGGATCAGGATCGACCCGGCGCTGCGCGCGAAGATGTGAACGCGCGCGGACGCGCCGGACTTGCGTCACGCCGGCTGGCGCGCAGGCGCGCGGCCGGAGCGACGCCGACGGGCTCGGCCGCCGGGGCGAACTGCCCGAGCGCGTCCTGCGCGCGCTCGACCGACGCCACCGGCCGGTAGAGCTGCTTCGTCGCCTCGACGATCAGCACGCCGGCGCCCGGCAGGCTGAAGAAAGCGGCGATTTTCTCGAAGCTCGCGCCGAGCCGCAGCAGCGCGCGGCTGCGGAACGGGGGCGCGTAGAGCGCCTCGTCCCATGAGGTCGGCTCGAACAGCGTGTCGCGCATCAACTCGCGCAGTTGCGCGCGCGAAAAGGGCTGGCCATGGCCGAACGGCGTGCTCTCGAGCCGCGCCCAGAGGCCGGAGCGGCTCGGCGCGACGATCAGCACCCGGCCGTTGGGCGCCAGCACGCGCCAGATCTCGGCGAGCAGCTCGCGCTGGCGCGCGTCGGTCTCGAGGCCGTGGACGACGATCGCCCGGTCGATCGAGGAGTCGGGCAGGGGCGTGCGGGTCGGCTCGACGAGGGCGCAGGCGCAGAGGCCCTCGACCGGCCAGCGCACGACGCCCTGGCGCGCCGGCATGAAGGAGAGGACGCGCACCGCCTCCTCGCGGAAGACGTCGAGATAGGGCGTCGCGAAGCCGACCCCGAGCACCGAATAGCCGACGCAGTTGGAGAAGCGCCGCCGCGCGATCCGCGCGATCAGGCGACGCGCCAGCTCGCCCTGAGGGGAGGAGTAGAAACGGCGCAGGTCAGTGACGTCGAGCATCGGCGCGGACGGCTTTCACGAGGCTGAAGCAAGCGCATATCGCAGCCCGGACGAATAGGCCAGAGCCGGTCGCTGGAACGCAGGCCCGCGGGGGCTGGAGTTCGAGCCGCCCGCCGTGCCAAGATCGCCGCGCGCAAGGGAGGCGCGCCATGGCCGTGCATATCCACCAGTTCCTCTGCCTCAAAGACAATTTCGGCGTGCTCGTCCACGATCCCGAAACACGCTCGACGGCGGCGATCGACGCGCCCGACGCCGCGCCGATCCTCGCCGCGCTCAAGGCGCGGGACTGGATCCTGACGGAGATCCTCCTCACCCATCATCACGCCGACCACGTGCAGGGCGCGCCGGGCCTCAAGGCCGCCTTCCCGCGCGCGCGGGTCGTCGGCCCACGCAAGGAGGCCGACAGGATCGCGGGCCTTGAAACGCTCGTGTCCGAGGGCGACGTCGCGCGGGTCGGGGCGCTGGAGGCGGTGGTCATGGAGGTTCCCGGCCACACCAGCGGCCATGTCGCCTACTGGTTCGAGGCGGAGGACGTCGCCTTCGCCGGCGACACGCTTTTCGCGCTCGGCTGCGGGCGCGCCTTCGAGGAGCCGCCGCAGACGCTGCACCACTCGCTGAAGAGGCTCGCCGCGCTGCCGGACGAGACGCAGGTCTATTGCGGCCACGAATACACGCTGGCCAACGCCAGGTTCGCCCTCGCCGTCGATCCCGGCAACGAATTGCTCAAGGAGCGCGCAGCCGAGGTCGCCGCGCGGCGCGAAAAGGGCGAGTTCACCCTGCCGACGACGATCGCCATCGAGCTTGCGACCAATCCGTTCCTGCGCGTCGAGGAGCCGGAGATTCAGGCCGCGCTCGGCATGGTCGGCGCCGACCCGGCGGACGTCTTCGCCGCGCTGCGCGAGCGCAAGAACCGGTCGTGAGCGCCAAGAGCGCAAAAAGCGTCAAGAAAGCCGAGGACGCGATCGCGCCGCCGCGTCCCGAACGGGCCTGGCGCCGCGAGAGGTTCTAGGATCCGGCCCTCGACGTCGCGAGGCGTGCGGCGTCGAGCCACATCCATTCCCGCCGCGCGCGGACGAGCGCCCGCGCTGGCGCAAGATCGACGCGGCGCAGGTCCGACGCTTCTACGCCGGCGCGCCGCAGAAGCTCGCGCCGTCGCTGGAGAAACGCGCGAGAATCGCCGTCGCCTTGGCGCGAGTCGCGCCTCACCCCTTCGAGGCGAGGCCCTCGATCTTCTTCTGCATCTCCTCGATCTGCCGTTTCATGTCCTCGAGGTCGTTGCGCGCCGGGGCGGGGGCGGGCGGCTCCTCCTGCGGCTGCGGCGCGAGCGGCGTCCCGAACGGGCTGAACATGCTGAGCGCCTGATTGAACAGGGCCATGTTCTTGCGCGCCTGCTCCTCAAGGGAGGCGAAGCCCGGCCCGGCCATGCCGCTCGCCATCTTGTCGCGGAACTTGCCCTGCTCGCTCGTCAGCTTGTCGATGGAGAACTCAAGGTAGCTCGGCACCAGCATCTGCATGCTGTCGCCGTAGAAACGGATGAGCTGCCGCAGGAAGGCGATCGGCAGGAGGCTCTGGCCGCCCTTGCCCTCCTGCTCGAAGATGATCTGCGTCAGCACCGAGCGGGTGATGTCCTCGCCGCTCTTGGCGTCGAACACCACGAAATCCTCGCCCTTCTTGACCATGCAGGCGAGGTCCTCAAGCGTCACATAGGCGCTGGTGCCGGTGTTATAGAGCCGCCTGTTGGCGTATTTCTTGATGGTGATTGGTTGATTCTGGCTGGCCATGGTCGATCGCCCGTCTGCGGAGGTCGCCAAATTAGCGATGTGCGCCATCTGCTTCCTCCCATCGTCCCGCAGCGCGGGAGTTTTCGACCCGCGATTTCATCTCGCGCATGATTCGACCAAGAGCGTGCATGCAACAGCGACCGTCGGTCAAGCCTCGCGTCGGCCCCGTCCCGCGACGCGCAGGGAAAGCCACGCTCTTGCACAATATGACTTTTGGCAGAGCAAAAGAATCATTTTCTCGCTCGAATTTTCTTCCCTTCGCCGCAGCCTCCGCGATAAACATCGGCGGACGCTGCAGCGACGCGGCACGGGCCGACAAGAGCCGACGCCCGGCGCTGGCCGCAGCCAAGGAGGAAAGCATCTATGACCGACATCGTCATTGTGAGCGCGGCGCGCACCGCCGTGGGCTCGTTCAACGGCGCCTTCGCGTCCGTTCCGGCCCATGATCTCGGCGCCGCCGTCATCAAGGGGGCGCTCGGCCGCGCCAAGGTCGACGCCGGCGACGTCGACGAAGTGATTCTCGGCCAGGTGCTGACCGCCGGCCAGGGCCAGAATCCGGCTCGCCAGGCGGCCATGAAGGCGGGCGTGCCGCAGGAGCGCACCGCTTTCGGCGTCAACCAGCTGTGCGGCTCCGGCCTGCGCGCCGTGGCTCTCGGCCTGCAGCAGATCAGGAACGGCGACGCCGCCATCGTCGTCGCCGGCGGCCAGGAAAGCATGTCGCAGGCGCAGCATTCCGCCTATCTGCGCTCCGGCGTGAAGATGGGCGAGCTCAAGCTCGGCGACACGATGCTGACCGACGGCCTGACCGACGCCTTCGCCCGCTACCACATGGGACAGACGGCGGAGAACATCGCCGCCAAATGGCAGCTCAGCCGCGACGAGCAGGACCGCTTCGCCGTCGGCTCGCAGAATCGCGCCGAGGCCGCGCAGAAATCCGGTCGCTTCGACGACGAGATCATTCCCTACACCATCTCGTCGAGGAAGGGCGACGTCGTCGTCGACAAGGACGAGTTCATCCGTCATGGCGCGACGCTCGAGGCGCTGGCCAAGCTGAAGCCCGCTTTCTCCAAGGAAGGCTCCGTCACCGCGGGCAACGCCTCCGGCATCAACGACGGCGCCGCGGCCGTGGTGCTGATGAGCGCGGACGAGGCGAAGAAGCGCGGCCTCGAGCCGCTCGCGCGCGTCGTCTCGTGGGCGACGGCGGGCGTCGATCCGGCGATCATGGGCACGGGACCCATTCCCGCGTCGCGCAGGGCGCTTGAGAAGGCCGGCTGGAAAGTTTCGGACCTCGACCTCATCGAGGCCAACGAGGCCTTCGCCGCCCAGTCGCTCGCCGTCTGCAAGGATCTCGCGCTCGACCCCGCGAAGGTCAACGTCAACGGCGGCGCCATCGCCATCGGCCATCCGATCGGCGCCTCCGGCGCCCGCGTGCTGGTGACGCTGCTCTATGAGCTGAAGCGCCGCGACGCCAAGAAGGGCCTCGCCACGCTGTGCATCGGCGGCGGCATGGGCATCGCGCTGACCGTCGAGCGCTAAAAGACGCGCGTCCGGCGGCGGCGCGAGGGCGCCGCCGCCCGGCGTTTCCAGGAATATTACGCGACAACAACGGCCGAATGCCGGGTTCAGGGGAGGTGAAAAATGGCGCGAGTGGCAGTGGTCAGCGGCGGAACGCGGGGCATCGGCGCTGCGATCAGCAAGGCGTTGAAGGCGGCGGGCTATTCGGTCGCGGCGAATTACGCGGGCAATGACGCCGTCGCCGCCGCGTTCAAGCAGGAGACCGGAATTCCCGTCTACAAATGGGACGTCTCCAACTACAAGCAGTGCGCGGAAGGCCTGAAGCAGGTCGAGAGCGAGGTCGGCCCCGTCGAGGTGCTCGTCAACAACGCCGGCATCACGCGCGACACGGCGTTCCACAAGATGACGCCCGAGCAGTGGTACGAGGTGATCAACACCAACCTCAACTCGCTGTTCAACATGACCCGCCCGGTGATCGACGGCATGCGCGCGCGCGGCTTCGGACGCGTGATCAACATCTCCTCGATCAACGGCCAGAAGGGACAGTTCGGGCAGACGAACTACTCCGCTTCCAAGGCCGGCGACATCGGCTTCACCAAGGCGCTCGCGCAGGAGAACGCGGCCAAGGGAATCACCGTCAACGTCATCTGCCCCGGCTATATCGCCACCGAGATGGTCAAGGCGGTCCCCGAGGAAGTGCTGAAGAAGTCGATCCTGCCGCACATCCCGGTCGGCCGGCTCGGCGAGCCCGAGGAGATCGCCCGCTGCGTGGTGTTCCTCGCGAGCGACGACGCGGGCTTCATCACCGGCTCGACGCTCAGCGCCAACGGCGGCCAGTACCTCGCCTGACCGGCCGCGAAACGTCTCGATCGAAAGGCCGGACGCGCGAGCGTCCGGCCTTTTCGCTTAAAGGTAGAGCTTCGCGCCGCTCTCGATGAATTCGGCGCTCTTTTCCGCCATGCCCTTCTCGCGCTCCATCGCCGCGACCTCGTCGCGCAGGTCCTGCGTGATCTTCATCGAGCAGAACTGCGGTCCGCACATCGAGCAGAAATGCGCGCTCTTGTGCGCGTCCTTGGGCAGCGTCTCATCGTGGAACTGCCGCGCCGTGTCGGGATCGAGCCCGAGGTTGAACTGGTCGTTCCAGCGGAAGTCGAAGCGCGCCCGGGAGAGCGCGTCGTCGCGCAGCTTCGCGGCGGGATGGCCCTTGGCGAGGTCGGCGGCGTGCGCCGCGATCCTGTAGGTGATCACGCCGGTTTTGACGTCGTCGCGGTCGGGCAGCCCGAGATGCTCCTTCGGCGTCACATAGCAGAGCATGGCGCAGCCGAACCAACCGATCATCGCCGCGCCTATGCCCGACGTGATGTGGTCGTAGCCCGGCGCTATGTCGGTCGTCAGCGGGCCCAGCGTGTAGAAGGGCGCCTCGTCGCACTCCTTGAGCTGCTTCTCCATGTTGACCTTGATCTTGTGCATCGGCACATGGCCGGGGCCCTCGATCATCACCTGGCAGCCCTTGGCCCAGGCGATCTTGGTCAGTTCGCCGAGCGTCTCGAGTTCGGCGAACTGCGCGCGGTCGTTGGCGTCGGCGATCGAGCCCGGACGCAGCCCGTCGCCGAGCGAGAAGGAGACGTCGTAGGCGCGCATGACGTCGCAGATCTCGTCGAAGCGCTCGTAGAGGAAGCTCTCCTTGTGGTGGGCGAGACACCAGTGCGCCATGATCGAACCGCCGCGCGAGACGATGCCCGTCGTGCGCTTCGCCGTCAGCGGGATATGCGCGAGGCGCACGCCCGCGTGGATGGTGAAATAGTCGACGCCCTGCTCGGCCTGCTCGATCAGCGTGTCGCGGAAGATCTCGAAGGTGAGCTTCGTCGGGTCGCCGTCGACCTTCTCCAGCGCCTGGTAGATCGGCACCGTGCCGATCGGCACGGGCGAGTTGCGGACGATCCAGTCGCGGATGTTGTGGATGTTGCGCCCCGTCGACAGGTCCATCACCGTGTCGGCGCCCCAGCGGATCGCCCACACCATCTTCTCGACCTCCTCGGCCACCGAGGAGGTGACCGCCGAATTGCCGATGTTGGCGTTGACCTTCACGAGGAAGTTGCGGCCGATGATCATCGGCTCGAGCTCGGGATGGTTGACGTTCGCGGGGATGATCGCGCGCCCGCGGGCGATCTCCTCGCGCACGAACTCCGGCGTGACGAAGGGCGGGATCTCGGCGCCGAAGCTTTCGCCGTCGGCGAGCGCCGCCTGCGCCCCCTCCAGCATCTTCTCGCGGGCGAGATTCTCGCGCGCGGCGACGAAGATCATCTCTTCGGTGACGATCCCGGCGCGGGCGAACTCATATTGCGTGACCATCGCGCCGTCGCGGCCGCGTCGCGGCGAGGCGACGGCGGGGCAGGGCGGGGCGAGCCGGTCGGGCGAGACCGAGCCGTTGTCTTCGGGCTTCACCGCGCGTCCGGCGTAGAATGCGAGCCCCTCGCGGGCGGCGAGCCAGGATTCGCGCAGGCGCGGCAGGCCGGCCGAGAGGTCGATCTCGACTCCCTCCTGCGTATAGGGGCCGGAGGCGTCATACACGCGCACGGGCGGCTCGGCCGCCGAAGGATCGAGCGCGATCTCGCGGAAGGGCACGCGAATGTCGGCGCGGCCGGGCGCCGGAGCATGAATCTTGCGCGAGCCGGAAAGCGGCCCGCAGGTCACGCTCTCTGGCCGAAGCCCCTGGCTTTTGTCATGGATGTTCATCTGCGTTCCTCCGCATGGTCGACGCCGTATGCGCGGAGGACGTCGCGCGGCGCCAAGAGGCGCGCTCGCGCGAAAAGCCGGTCCCTGCGCTGGCATTATCCAGATTCAGGTTCGATGGGTATGATCTCAGCCGCCTGTCCGCGGCACCCCATGGCGATTGTGAAACCTAGCGTGCGGTCAGGGCCGGCGCAAGCGGCGTTTGACGCCACGCGGAACCGTTCCGCGCTGCGAGGCGGCTAGAACCAGGCGTCGGGCAGGATCGGCATGGCGCCGGCGATCAGCGTTTGCGGCGGCGCCTTCAGCTGAAGGTCATAGGAGAGAAGCGCCGGCAGCGTCGCCGCCGGCTCAGGCGTCCCGAGCGGGACCGGCCGCGCCGCGGCGAGGATGATTCGGCCCTGCGCGGACGACGGCGCGGACGCAGCGGCGGCGGGCGCGGGCGCGATCCGCGCGGGCGCCGGGCCTGCGAGGAAAATATCCGGGCAGCCTCCCTTGCGCGCGCAGACGCCGCGCGCGGGCGTCAGGACCTCGTCGAGCCCGGCGTAGGCGAGCGCTTCCGGCCGGCTGACGACGCCAAGATCAGCGCCGAGCTTCATCTGCGCGGCGAAGCTCGGGTTCTGGCCGCCGTCGGCGTAGTTGGTGCGCACGGCGGAAATGCCGAGCGCCACGAGGCGCGCGGCGCGGGCGTCCTCCCGGACGCGACGCGCCTGCGCCAGCGCCTCGAGCTGGGGGTCGGCGTAGGGGCTGAAGGCGTAGCGTCCGCCGGCCGCCTCGACGGACGGCTCCTCTCCGGTCGCCTCGAACCGGTCGGAGCCTTCCTTCAACTGCCGCCAGAAGGCGATGTTCGGGTCGGACCGGTAGCGCGCCATGTTCCAGGCGCTCATGCGGAAGGGAAAAGCCTGGAACTGGAACGCCGCCTGGCCGCCGCGCAGCGCGTCGCGGGCGAGCGCGTAGATATCGGCGACGCCGCGGTCGGTCATGGCGAAGCAGCCGGCCGACGAGCATGTGCCGTGCACCATCACCGCCGAGCCGCCGCCGCCATGGGCGCGGTCGTAGGCGTTGGGATAGCCGACGTCGAAGGAGAGATAATAGGAGGAGTTGGGGTTCAGCTGCCGGGCGGAGACCGTATAGAAGCCCTCCACCGCCTGCCGGTCGCCCTCGCGCCGCTTGGGGCCGAGCGCGCCGGACCAGCGGCAGATCGGGAAGGTCTTGAGCAGCGCGTAGCGTCCGTCGGCGCCGCGCTTCCAGACCTCGATCTCCGATTCCTTCTTGTAGGCGCGCATCAGGATCGGGGCGGACGGCGACATGCCGCGCGCCTTCATCAGGGCGAGAACGCCGGCGGAGACGGGCGCCTCCGACCTCGGCGCGGCGCGCGCCGGCGCAAGACATGCGGCCGTAACCAAGGCGGCGAGCGCCGCGGCGCGCCCGCAGGCGCTGAGCCCGCGCGTCTTCTTGCGCATGCATTCCCCCGGTCGCCTGCGGCCCAGCGCCCCCGCGCGACGACTGAAGCTCGACCAGATTTGCGGCGGCATTGCGGAGGCGCGGCGAGCTTTGCGCGTCCAGGCTTGCGTTTTTGTTAAGATCGGGCGCGCGCCGTCCTTGCTTAAGTCCGAGCCAGCGTGCTCAAAAGATCTCTTTCTTTCTCGCAGGCGGGTTCAGGAATTGCTGTCAGCACTTGCGTCGCATCTGGCGATGATCGCAGGCGTCGCGTTGACCGTGGTCATCACGCCGAAGCTCCTGCGCCAGCGCCGCTCGGCTACGAGCACGACCGCCTGGCTGCTCGCCATCCTGCTGGTCCCCTGGGTTGGGCTGCCCGCCTATCTCCTGTTCGGCGGACGCAAGATCAAGGGCGACCCGCTTGAGAAGCCGTCGCTGGCGACGGGACCGAAGCCGGAACTGCGCCCCGCGCAGCAGGGCGCCGATTTACTGCTGCAAAGCTACGGCCTGCCTCCGGCGCGTCCCGGCAACCGCGTCGCGCTTTGCGCCGACGGGGAGGACATCTACCGCCGCTTCCTGGAGACGATCGAGGGCGCCGAGCGACGCATCCATATGGCGAGCTTCATCCTGCATCCCGACGCGGTCGGCAGGCGAATCATCGAGGCGCTCGCCCAGCGCGCGCGCTGCGGCGTCGAGGTGCGCCTGCTGCTCGACGGATTCGGCTCGTTCGGGATCTCGAAGCGCGACCTCGACCCGCTCCAGCGCGCCGGCGGAGAGACGGCCTTCTTCCTGCCGGTGCGTCTGCGGACGGTGACGCGGACCAATCTGCGCAACCACCGCAAGATGCTCATCGCCGACGACCTTCGCGCGGTGGCCGGCGGCGCGAACGTCGCCTGCGACTACATGGGGCCCCCTTCGGCCCCGGCGCGCTGGCGCGACCTCTCCTTCCTGATCGAGGGGCCGGCGGTCGCCGACTACGCCGACGTCTTCGCCGCCGACTGGCGCTTCGCGACCGGACGCGAAGTCTCGCGCGCCGCGCCTGCGCAGCCGGTCGGCGAGGCGGTCGCGCAGATCGCCGCCTCCGGGCCGGACGTGCCGGGCGATCCGGTGTACGCCGCGATCGTTTCGGCCTCCTACGCCGCGCGTCGGAGGCTGTGGGTCGTCACGCCCTATTTCATCCCGCCCGATCCGCTGGCGGAGGCGCTGGCGCTCGCCGCCCATCGCGGCGTCGACGTGCGCGTCTATGTGCCCGACCCTTCGAACCATCCGATCGCCGACCTCGCCCGCGGGCAGGCGCTGCGCGATGCGGCGGCGGCGGGCGTTCATGTGATCCGCTTCGTCGGCGGCATGGTGCACGCGAAGATCTTCATCGCCGACGACGGCCTCGCCATGGTCGGCTCGGTCAACCTCGATCCGCGCAGCCTGTTCCTCAATTTCGAGGTCAACGCCGTATTCTACGGCGCGCCGGAGATCGCCGCCGTCGTCAACTGGATCGAGACGCTGAAGGACCGCACGGAGAAAGGGGTTCCTCCCGTCTCCAACCTGCGCGACGCGGTCGAGGGCGCGGCGCGCCTGCTCGACCCATTATTGTAACATAGCTTGCAGTCTTATACGAGAAACGGGGGAATTTCATTCCGAAGGAGAGTTTGCAGTGATTGAATTTGAACGTGCTGAAACGCTTTCATTGAAGTCTCATCCTGAAATCATCGAGAAATGGGTGCAAGATCTTATCGCAGATGACCCATCTATACTCGGCCTCGGAGATCTTGAGTTGCGTCAAAAAGAGCGGATTCAGCCAAGGGCGGGACGACTAGATTTGCTACTCCAAGATCCTGTTACAAAAAGACGCTATGAGGTAGAGTTGCAATTGGGGGCGACGGATGAAACGCACATCATAAGGACAATCGAATACTGGGATATCGAGCGTAAACGATATCCGCAATATGATCATTGTGCTGTTCTCATCGCGGAAGATATCACAAGCCGATTTCTCAGTGTAATTTCTTTGTTTAATGGGTCGATACCGTTAGTTGCGATCCAACTTCGAGCTTTGAGGGTAGCTGGAAAACTCACGTTAGTCTTCACAAAGGTGTTTGACGAATTGACCCGCGGGCTTGTCGATGAAGATGAAGAAGCTGAAGCGTCTCCAGCTGATCGAGCGTACTGGGAGACCAAGGCGTCTAAGAGCACCTTGACTGGTGTGGACGACTTGATGAAAATTGTAAAATCATTTAACGAAAATCTCGAACCAAAATATAATAAATATTATATAGGTATAGGAAAAGACGGCTCTCCATTCAATTTTGTTTCGTTTCGCCCAAAAAAATCTTCAATAACTCTCGAGATTAAATTACCTCAATCCGACGATATAGATGAAAATATCGAGCAGGCTGGTCTTGTTCAACTAGTATATAATGCGCAATGGGGGTTGTATCAGCTTCGGCTCACGTTGGTCGATGTCAAAAGTAAAAAGGATGTTCTGAGCGAACTTATGCGGTTGGCGTATGAGCGACGCTCTCAGCTTTAGAACACGTTCAATGTTTTCCGGATCGCGAAGGCGCTCGCCGAGGTGGCGCCTGCTCGACCCGCTGCTTTGAAACCTCCGCGTCGTCAGGGCGCGGGGAAGGCGAGGGCGGGAGGGGCAGCGAGCGGCTTCAGCGGCGCGATGCGCAGAGCCTTGGCGTCGAGGTCGAAGCTCATCAGGTCGATCTGGCGCAGCGTCTGGTCGAAGTAGGTCTTGACGTAATATTTGCGCGCCCTGAGATCGGCGATCGCCGTCCATTGCGTCGTCTCGCGCGGCGAGCCCTTCGCCCGGTCGCGGACGAAGCCGTCCGGAATGTCGAAATTATTCGCGACATGCTCGGCGACGAGCACCGTCGCCGGTCCGTCCGCGCCGGGCTCGGCCGACATGGCGAAGCCGAGGACGCGAATGAAGCGCGAGGGCGGCGTCACGTCGCCTGGAACGCCGAGCAGGCCCGAGCCTTCGCCGATCGGCGCGAAGGTCTCGCCGTTGATCACGAGCGGCGGCGCCGCGACCGGCGAAAGCTTCAGATAATTGCGCAGATTGGTGAGATGCCAGTCGAAGGTCGGCGAATTGGTGAGGACGCCGAGCGGATTGTCGTGCAGCTTCAGCGTTCCGTCGACCGGCTCGACGACGAGCGAGGCGCCGCTCGCATCGTGAATGGTGAAATGCAGCGGCAGGACGAAGTTCAGCCCCGGCGTCGACAGGCCGGCGATCTCGACGGTCTTGAGCGCCTCCTTGACCTCGGCGACCGTCGAGAAATTCGACAGGAGCCAGCTCGCGACCTCCCAGGGGGCGAGCGCGCTCGCGGCGTTTTGCGGCGTCGCCGCGGCGTAGCCGGCGAAGCCCGGCAGATAGAGCGATCCGACCGCGAGGCCCTTCTCGTTCAGCCCGTCCGAGACATAGGGCATGCCGAGGCTCATGACGCCGACATAGGCGTTGCGCACGCGCCATTTCGGGCCTGGGCCGCCGTTCGGCCGCACGGCGACATATTCGTAGCCGCGCGGGGCGACGAGGACAGCCGATTCGAGGTCGAGCCCATACTCCATGGTGCGCCCATAGACGGGCGCGCCGTCGCGCGCTTTCAAGAGGAAGCTGGTGCAGGCCTGCGAGGGCGCCGCCGAGACGCTCGCCAGCATGACGGCCGCGATCGTTCTGGAAATCCTGGACCTGCTCCTCATCGTCCCCTCTCGTCCTTGACCGCGGCATTCCGCCATGCCTCTCTTGCGCCGGCCTTGCGCCGGCGCAATTTCTTCTCCCTCGCGGTCGGATCGTCAGACCGTCTCGGCGGACGGGGCCAGCTCGAAGGCGAGCCGGAGCGCGTCGTCGACCGTCTCCAGCCAGAAGAACTCGAGCTTTTCGCGCGCCTGCTCCGGAATGTCGTCGTAGTCGCGGCGGTTGCGCGCCGGCAACAGCACCCTTTTGATGCCGGCGCGCGCGGCGGCGACGACCTTCTCCTTGATCCCGCCGACCGGCAGCACGAGGCCGCGCAGGCTGATCTCGCCGGTCATCGCCGTGTCGTTGCGCACGGTCCTGGCCGTCAGGATCGACGTCAGCGCCACGAACATGGCGACGCCGGCCGAGGGGCCGTCCTTGGGCGTCGCGCCGGCCGGCACGTGGACGTGGATGTCGCTCTTGTCGAAGGCGGCCTGCTCGATCCCGAGCGATTCGGCGCGGCTTTTCAGGAGGCTCAGCGCCGCCTGCACGCTTTCGCGCATCACCTCGCCGAGCTGGCCGGTCAGGATCAGCTTGCCGTGGCCGGGCGTCTTTGTCGCCTCGATGAACAATATGTCGCCGCCGACCGGCGTCCAGGCGAGGCCGGTGGCGACGCCCGGCGTCGAGACGCGCATCGCGACCTCATCCTCGAAGCGCGGCGCGCCGAGAATTTCTGGAAGGTCCGCGCGCGTCACGCGGACGTCCCTGGCCGAGCCATCGGCGACGCGCACCGCGACATGGCGCAGGACGCGGCCGATCTCGCGCTCGAGGTTGCGCACGCCCGCCTCGCGCGTGTAGCCGCGGATGATCTCGTTCAGCGCGTCGTCGTCGATCTGCGTCTGCTCCGGGCTGAGCCCATTCGCCTCGAGCTGGCGGCGCAGCAGGTAGCGCCTGGCGATTTCGAGCTTCTCCTCGTCGGTGTAGCCGGCGAGCGAAATGATCTCCATGCGGTCGCGCAGCGGCCCCGGAATGGTCTCGATCTGGTTCGCCGTGGCGATGAACACGATGCGCGACAGGTCGAAGGGCAGGGCGAGGTAATTGTCGCGGAAGGTCGAGTTCTGCTCGGGGTCGAGCACCTCGAGCATCGCCGAGAAGGGATCGCCATGCGCGCCGGCGCCTATCTTGTCGATCTCGTCGAGCATCATCACGCAGTCGCGCGCGCCGGCCTTGCGGATCGCCTGGATGATGTCGCCGGGCAGCGCCCCGACATAGGTGCGCCGGTGGCCGCGGATCTCGGCTTCGTCGTGCACGCCCCCCAGGCTCACGCGCACGAACTTGCGCCCCATGGCCTTGGCGATCGACTGGCCGAGCGAAGTCTTGCCGACGCCGGGCGGCCCGAGGAAGCACAGAATCGGCGCCTTGCCCTGCGGCGCGAGTTTTCGCACGGCGAGATACTCGATGATGCGGCGCTTGATCTTCTCGAGGCCGAAATGATCGTCGTCGAGGATGCGGCGGGCCTCGGCGATGTCGATCTCGCGCTCCTGCGGCAGCGCCCAGGGCAGCTCGATCAGCCAGTCGACATAGGTGCGGATCATGCCGTATTCGGCCGAGGCGTCGGGCATGCGCTCGAGCCGCTTCAGCTCCTTGCGCGCCGCCTCCTCGACCTCCCTGGGCATCTGCGCCTTTTCGATCTGCTCCGACAGCTCGGCGATCTCCTGCGCCTTGCCGTCGCCCTCGCCGAGCTGGCGCTGGATCGAGGCCATCTGCTCGCGCAGCAGCATCTCGCGCTGGCGCTCGTCGAGCGAGGCCCTGGTCTGGCGGCTGATCTCCTCGCGCAGGCGCAGCACCTCGAGCCGCTGGGCGAGGATCGCCGAGACGAGCTCCATGCGCGCCTTGACGTCGACTGTCTCCAGAATGTCCTGCTTCTGCTCGGGGCTCGCCTCGATGTAGGCGCCGACGAGGTCGGCGAGCGCGCCGGGGTTCGGCGCGCCGGCGACGGCGGCGAGGAGCTCCGGCGGCGTCTGCGGGGTGAGCTGCAGCGCCTCGGTCGCCTGCGCCTTGAGATGGTCGAAACGCGCCTCGATGTCCGGCGTGCGCTCGTCGAGCTCCTCGATGAGCCGCACCCGGGCGGCGAGATAGGGCTCGGCGCGCGTGAACTCCTCGACGAAGAAGCGCTGCTCGCCCTGGCAGATGAGATGGTGGCCGCCGTCGGGCGTCGTGACGTAGCGCACGATGTTGGCGACGACGCCGAAGCGGTGCATGTTGAGCGGGTCGACCTCCTCCTTCCCGGAGTCGCGCTGCATCAGCACGCCGATCGGCTTTTGCGCGCGCACAGCCTCCTGCGCCGCGGCGATCGAGGCCGGCCGCTGCACTGTGATCGGCAGCACGACGCCCGGGAACATCACGAAGCGGCGCACGGGCACGACGATCAGCGGCTCATCGGCGGCGGGGGCGGACGCGCCGGCGGGGACCTGCGCCAGCGCCGAATCATCGGCGAAAACCGCGCGCGCCAGGCGCGCCCCGTCGAATCTATGCATTGGCGATCCTTAAGGGTTCAGATCTTGCGCAGGCTGACGACGAGGCAGCCGTTCAGCATCGACGGCGGCGCCACCTCGTAGCGGCCGGGCGGCAGCGGCACGGCGCGCTCGAAGCGCCCTTGAGGAAGCTCCAGGCGGTGGATCGCCGCGGCCCTGACCTGCGGCGGCAGCTGGCGCTCGCCGGCGATGGTGAGCACGCCGTTCTCGATGCGCGCGACGATGTCGGCCGGATCGACGCCGGGCAGGGCGGCGAGCGCCAGCACCTCGTGGTCGGTCTCATAGAGGTCCACGGGCGGCTCCCAGCTCGGCCCGCGGCGGCTGGGCGCGAGGCGGAACAGCTGCCGATGCAGCCGGTCGGCGCGGCTCAGCGCGTCGACGGCGTCGGACAGCATCCAAGCTCGCGCCTCATCGTTCTTCATGCCTGATCCTCCGTCCGGTCCAGTCTTGGGCTGGACCGAGGCTCGCCTGCGTCGCGGCGCGCCGCGACGCGCAATTTTACGACGCCGCCCGGGCCGGCGCAAACGCGGAACGCCTCTGGAGGCGTCGGCGCGCCTCCCTTAAGGTCGCGGCGCCGATCCCATCTCACGGAGGACGCCGCATGAGGACATGGACGTCGAAACTGCGCGCGCTGCTCCTCGCCTTGCTGGCCGCGGCCCAGCCGGCGGCGGCGCAGGCGGAGCGAATCTGGCGCGGACGACTTGGCGAAGCGCAGGCGCTGATCGTAAATTTCGACCGGCCTCTGCGCGCCGCCTTCGTCAACGCCAGCGCGAACGTCCTGCGCGACGACGATCCGTCCTGGCGCGCGCTCGCGGAAAAATACGACGCGGTCATCCTGAACCTGCCGCTCGACTGGAACGTCCAGGACAAGAGCGCGCAAAAGATTCTCGACGCGCTCGCCGCCGGCGCCCGCCGCTTTCCCGAGCGGCCGGAGTTCGCGCATCTTCCCGTCGTGCTGTTCGGCTTCTCGGCTTCCGCCGCCGCCGCGGCGCGGACCGCCTCGAGCCCGCTCCTCTCCAATCCCGACGAGTCCAGGGCGCCGCAGCGCGTGCTGGCCGTCGTCGGCCTCGACGAGATCGACCGGCCGCCCTTCACGCCGCCGTTGTGGACGCCGCATCTCTTCTTGTCCGACCCCGGCGATTTCTATGGCGGCCTGAAAACGAACGTGCAGGACCTGTCGCCGGCGATCTCCCATGACGCCTATGCGAAGGCGCGGGCGCGGGACGGCGCGCCGATCACCGTCGCCGCCCAGCTCGGCCACTGGCACGGCGGGGCGCATTACGCCTACCGCAACAGGGTCGATTATTCCTTCATGGCGCTCTGGCTCGACGAAACGCTCGCCGCGCGCCTGCCGGGCGCGCCGCCGAAGGACGGGCCGGCGCTCCTGCCGAGCTGGCGCAATCACGCCGGCTGGCTCGCCGCCTATGACGTCGAGGGGCCGCAGGCGCCGCGCGCGCCGCTCGGCGGCGACGACGAGCGCATGGCCGCCATCGTCGCCGCCCCGCGCGAAAAATTCGCCGATCCGCGCGATTTCGTCTGGCTGCCGGGCGAGCGCGCGGCGCGCGCCTGGCGCTACTATGTCGAGAACGCCGTCATGCCGCCCGCGCCCGGCGCCCCGCTCGCCGTGCTCGACGCCTTTGTGCGGCCGGGGGGCGACCTCAAGAAAGGCCAGTCCGACCTCAGGCTGAGCGAGCCGGGACGCCCGCCCTGCGGCGAGGGCGCGCTGTTCGTGCTGTTCGACCGGCCGATCACGGCGGGAGAGGCGGCCGTCGAGGGCGGCTTCTCGGCGCGCGGCGCGCCGAAGATCTGGAAGAACGTGATGATCGTCGAGCTCGAGGCCGGCGCGCGGCGCGGGCCGACGCGCTTTTCGCTGCGCAAGGTGACGCCGGAAGGCGGCGGCGAGCCGGCCGATTTCGACCTCTCGGGCGCCTGCCAGTGAATCCGTCGAAGCTTCAAAGTCGAGCGAAGCGCGAAAGCCGGCGCTCACAGCCCAGCCTCTAAAGTTCGTCCATCTTCGACGAACTCGCGCGGGGCGGCCGCCGCGGCGGCGCCCGGGCGACGGGCTATGGGAGCAGGCGATGACGGACATCACGCTCGACGCCGAAAACCTTCGCGCGCCGGCGCTCTTCGGCTCCTCGGGCGCCGCGGCTTCGCGCCGGCCCTGGGACGGACTCCGGCGCAGGCTCTCGCCGCTCCTGCGTCGGGCCGAGCCTGCGCCGGCGCGCTCGCCCTGGGGCGAGGTCGCGGAGGCCGCTCTCCTCGCGCCGGGCCTCCTGTGGTTTCGCGCAGGCCGCCGCGCTGGCTACCGCCTCTCGGCCGCCCGCCAGAGGGCGCTGCCGCATTACCTGCGCAGCCATGACGGCTGGTATGGCGACGCGGTGGAATGGGCGGGCGTCGCCGTCGTCTTTCCGCGCATATTCGACCCGCTGCCCGCAGGCGACGGCGCGCGCTCGCTCTACGACCTCGCCTGCGACACGCTGCGCGACTGGCGCCCCGAGGCCTATGAGGCGTGGTTCCAGACCTCGCTCGACATGGACGAGATCTGGAGCTGCGCGCTGATGCGTTTCCACCGCGAGCACCGGGACGACTGGATCGCCTGCGATCCTCCGCTCGGCGCGCTTTGCGTCGACGCGCGGGGCCGGGCCGCGCTCGCCGCCAGGCCCGGCGGCGATCCGCCCTACGGCGCCTCGCTCGGCCTGCGCCGCGGGCCGACGCGGCGCTTCGCCGCGCCGCTCGACGAGCTTCACGCGCGGCGCGGCCGGCCCTTCCTGATCGACCTCTCCCGCCACGAGGCGCTCGACGCCGAGGAGCAGGAGAGCGACGCGGCGCCTTTCCCGCCGGCGCGAGGCTGGGACGCCGCGGCCGGGTTCCGGGCCGGCGGCCTCTGAGCGCGGGCCGCACGGATTTCAAGCAACGCACCGGAGCTTCTGAACGATCATGGCGAGCCTTGTCGAACCGCGCGTCGAAGGCGCGCGCCTCAGCGCGCTTTCGGCGCCTGTCCTTCGCGGCCTGGCGCAGGCCCTCGACGTCGCGACGCTGTTGTGCGCGGCGCCGCTCGCCGCCGCGCTCGCCGGCGCGTCTTTCGAGGGGTCGACGAGCCTCGCCGGGCTCGCCGGCGCGGCGGCGGGCGCGGCGCTCCTGTCGGCCGAGGACGCCTACGCGCTCGACCGGCTGCGCCGCCTGCGTGCGCAGGCGGGCGCCATTCTCAAGGCCTGCGCGCTCGCCGGCGCGGCGTCGGCGCTCTGCCTTTTTCTCGCCGGGACGGCCGGCGCGGCGCAGCGGCTCTTTCCCTTCGCCCTCACCTTCGCCTCGGCCGGTCTGCTCGCCGTCTCGCGCGCCGGCCTCGCCACGCTGACGCGGCGCTGGACGCGCAGCGGGGTCTTCCGCCGCCGCGTGGCGGTCGTCGCGGTGAGCGACTTCAGCCGCGAGTTCATCCGCCGCCTGCAGGCGGAGCCCGACGCCTTCGAGGTCGTCGGCGTCTACGACGACCGCCTCGCCTCCGGGCGGGCGCCGCGCGTCCACGCCGGCGTCCCGGTGCTCGGCTCCGTCGCCGACCTCCTGCGCGACAGCCGCGAGCGGCGCGTCGACGTGATCGCCGTCGCCCTGCCGCTCGGCGCGGTCGAACGCATCGCGCACATTCTCGGCCAGCTCTCGAGCGCGGTGGCCGACGTGTGCCTGACGACCGACCTCGCCGGACTCGCCTATCAGGGACGCCAGTTCGCCGCGGTCGGGGCCAATCCGGTGATCTCCGTCGGCGAAAACCCGATGAAGGACTGGCGCGCCGTCAAGAAGGCCTGCCTCGACTACGGACTCGGCGCGCTGGCCCTCGTCCTGCTCTCGCCGCTGATGGCCGTCCTCGCGCTCGCCGTGAAGCTCGACAGCCCCGGGCCGGTCCTGTTCCGCCAGCCGCGCCTCGGCTTCAACAACCGGCTGTTCACTTGCTACAAGTTCCGCACCATGCGCGTCGACATGACGGACCTTCTGGCCGACCGCCAGACCGGACGCGACGATCCGCGCGTCACGCGCGTCGGCAAATGGATGCGCCGGCTCAGCCTCGACGAGCTGCCGCAGCTGTTCAACGTCCTCGACGGAAGCATGTCGCTGGTCGGCCCGCGGCCGCACGCGCCGAACACAAAGGCGGCCGACCGCCTGTTCGCCGACGTCGTCAAGCAATACGCCGTGCGCCACAAGGTGAAGCCCGGCGTCACGGGCTGGGCGCAGGTCAACGGCTGGCGCGGCGAGACGGCGACGATCGAGGCGATCGAGAATCGGGTGCGCTGCGATCTCTATTACATCGACAACTGGTCGGCGGCCTTCGACCTCAAGATCATGCTGCTGACGATGGCGCGCGAAATCTTCAGCTCCCGCGCCTATTAGGCCCATTCGTCGAGGCGCAGCCGGCCGAGAGCCTCGCGAGAAGCGCACCGGCGGAGATCGACGCCTCGGCGAGCCGCCCGAGCTGCGCCGCCGCCGTCTGCGCCGCCGCGACGCCTTCCGTCGAAGGCGCCCGCCGCGCGCAGAGCGCCTCCGCGGCGCGCAGGCGCGAGGAGGGGAGCGGCCGGGCGGCGGCGGCCTGACGCTCGAATCGAATCGCCGCCTTCATCGCCCGCCGGCGTCCGGCGCGGCCGGGGCGTCCTGCGCGTCGGCGAACATCTTGGCGATCGCCGTCTCGATCCGGAAACGCTGGAAATCCCCCTGCGCCCAGACGAGCGCGCTCATCAGCGCGGCGGCGCCGATGAAGGCGGCCGCCCAGAACGCCGCCTCGCGCCACTGGCGCAGGCTCGCGAAGGTCGTAACGGAAAGAGTCGCTTCGTCGATCATTACGTCCTCCTCTTCGAAGTTGGAAGCGGGACGACGCGTCGCGCCGGCGTTCCCGCTTCTCGCCGTGAGACAAGCGCCGCTGCGGCGCGCTCCGAGGCGAAGGCTCCTGCGCGTCCGCTGGCGAACGCGCAGGAGCGGAAGTATGAGAACGTGCTTAAAGGAATTTACGAGCTTCTCGTCTCCAGCGCTCGCATCAATGCCTTGGCGACAATCCTCTCAGGCGCCTTGCGCCGGATCTCCAGCCGTCCAAGGCTGGCTCGGCTTCAGCCCTTGCCCCGACGACCCTGAAATCTGCTACCTGTGATAGGCTGCGGGGCCCGGCTCGTCCTTAAGGCGACGTTAGGTTATTCTTAAGTTTGGACGGATGGGGCCAAGGTGCAGATCGAACGGCGGCGAACGGGGGGGAAGCTGGAGAGTCTGTCGTTCGGCGAATTCGTGCTGGACCGCGCCAACGCGCTGCTCTGGCGCGGCCAGGAGCGCGTCAACCTGCCGCCCAAGCCTTTCGCGGTGCTCTGCCATCTCGTGGAGCGCGCCGGCGCGCTCGTCACCAAGGACGAGCTTCTCGACGCCGTCTGGTCCAACCTCCACGTCACCGAATCGAGCCTCTCCGTCTCGATCAACGCGCTGCGCCTCGCGCTCGGCGACGACAGCAAGTCGCCGCGCTTCGTCGAGACCGCGCCGCGCCGCGGCTACCGCTTCATCGCGCCGGTCGCCGTCCTCGCCGAGCCGGTCGCCACGCCCGAGCCGCAGATGCGGCGCGCCGAGCCGCTGGTCCAGCAGACGCCGCGCGCCGCCGCGCGGGCGCAATGGTGGGTCGGCCGCGAGGACGCGCTCGCCGAGGCCGAACGCCGCTTCGAGCAGGCCGAATGGGGACGCCGCCAGATCCTGTTCGTCACCGGCGAGGGCGGGCTCGGCAAGACCACTTTCGTCGAGATGCTGGCGCGCCGCCTCGCCGGCCGCGACGTCGGCGTGCTGGTCGGCCGCTGCATCGAGCATTTCGGCACGGACGAGGCGTTCCTGCCCCTGAACGAGGCCCTCGCCGACGCCTGCGCCGGGCAGGACGGCGCGCTCGTCCTCTCCGTCCTGCGCGAGCGCGCGCCGACCTGGCTCGCCCAGCTGCCGGGCCAGATTCCCGGCCGCGACGCGTCGGCGCTGAAGAGCGAGACGTTCGGCGCCTCGCGCGAGCGCATGATCCGCGAATTCTGCGAGCTCGTCGAGGCGCTCGGCCAGACGCGCCCCTTCCTGCTCGTCGTCGAGGACCTGCACTGGAGCGACTACGCGACGCTCGACGTGCTGTCGCGCTTCGCGCAGCGCAGCCAGCGGGCGGCGGCGATGGTGGTCGCGACCTATCGGCCCGTCGACGTCGTCGTCGGCGGCCATCCGACGCGCGCCCTGCACCAGGAGCTGCAGATCCATGGCCGCTGCGCCGAAATCGCCCTGAGCGCGCTGTCGCTCGCCGAAATCGAGCGCCACCTGACGCTGCGCCTCGGCTCCGCCGAGCTCGCCCACGCGCTCGCGCCGACGCTGCGCCGGCGCACCGGCGGCCATCCGCTGTTCGTCGTCTCCCTCGTCGACTATTTCCTCGACCGCGGCGAGATCGTGCGCGTCGAGGGCGGCTTTCGCCTCGCGCCGGGCAAGAGCGTCTCGCAGAGGGGAATGCCGCGCGACCTCAGCGAGATGATCGAGCGGCAGATCGACGCGCTTTCGGTCGAGGACCAGCGCGCGCTCGAGGCGGCGAGCGCGGTCGGCGCCGAATTCGCCGCGGCGGCCGTCGCCGGCGCGCTCGCGAAGGACGGCGGCGAGACCGAGCTGATCTTCGAGGAGCTGGCGCGCAAGGCGCAGATCGTCGCCGCCGACGGCGTCGCCGAATGGCCGGACGGCACCGTCTCCGGCCGATACGCCTTCCGCCACGCCCTTTATCAGGAGGCGATCCATCAGCGGCTCTCGCCCGGCCGCCGCGTCCTGCTGCACCGCCAGCTCGGGCTGACCCTCGAGCGCGGCTTCGGCGCGCGCAGCGCCGAGATCGCCGCCGTCCTCGCCCTCCATTTCGAGGAGGGGCGCGACTACGCCCGCGCCGTGCGCTATCTCGCCGACGCCGCCGACGCCTCGACCAAGCGCTTCTCGAACCAGGAGGCCGGCGCCTATCTCACCCGTGCCCTCGGGCTCGTCGAGCGTCTGCCGCCCGACGAGGACCGGCTCGCCGCACGGCTGCTTTTGCTCAACAAGCGCGGCTGGGCGCGCCGCTCGGCCGGCGACCTCGCCGGCTCGCTCGTCGACCTCTCGGTGATGAACGCCTGCGCCGCCGAGGCGGGACAGACGGCCGCCGAGGTCGCCGGCCTCATGGACCTTTCCCGGTTCAGCCTCTACGTCGACCGCAGCCGCTGCCTGGAGCTCGCGCGCGAGGCGGCGCGCAAGGCGCAGACGCTCGACGACCCGGCGATGCGCGCGGTGGTGCGCGGCAATTGCGCCAATCTGAGCCTGCTGCTCGAGGGCTGGAGCCGCGAGCAGGCGCAGATCTGCCACGAGGCGATGCGCGCCTGCGCCGATTCGAAGGATCCGCACGTCGTGCTGCGGCGTCGCTCGATCGACATGGTGCTGCAGTTTCTGACGTCGGAGTATCGCGCCTGCGCCGAGTGCGCGCAGGCGGCGCAGGGCATGGCGCAGGCGATCGGCGACGTCTATCTGTTCGCCATCTACAACATGCTGGAATCCTTCGCGCTGCTCTATCTCGGCGAGTGGAGCCGGCTCAACGACGGTGCTTCGGCCGCGCTCGCCATGAGCCGCCGCAACGCCAACCGGCAGGCGGCGGCGCTGAGCGAATTGTCGATCGCCTGGCTGCGCGCCGAGGCGCTCGATTACGCCGGCGCGCGGGCGGGGGCGCTCGCCTGCGTCGATCCCGAGATCGAGAAGAATCCGTTCAACTTCTTCCTGATCCGCAACCTCCTGATGCGCGCCGCCGTCGGGCTCGGCGACTACGAGGAGGCGCGCCGGCAACTCGCCGCGATCGAGGTCAAGATCGTCGGCGGAGCGCCGATGGACACCTCCTTCTTTCCCCAGCACCTCGACTGCCTGACGCGGCTCGCGCTCGAAAGCGGCGACCTTTCCGGCGCGCGGCGCGCCGCCTCGCGCCAGCGCGACTTCGCCGCGCTGCAGGGCGAGCGCACCTATCTCGCGCTCGCCCATCGCGCGCTCGGCGAGGTCGAAGCGCTCGAAGGCGACGGCGAGGCGGCGGCGCGCGAGTTCGACGCAGGGCTCGCGCTCGTCGAGGCGGCCGAGCTGCCGCTCGCCGCCTGGCGGCTCTATTTCTCGGCGGCCGAATTCTTCGCCGGCCGTGGCGAGCTTTCGCGCGCCGGGGATTTGCGGGCGAAAGGGCGGGCCCTCGTCGAGGCTCTCGCCGCCGGCCTCAACGAGGGCGATCCGTCGCGCGCGGCCTTCCTCGAGGCGTGCGAGCGCGAGGCCCGCGCCGGCGGCCGGCTCAATCGGGAATCTGCGCGAGAAGGGTAGGCTCGACCGGCTCCGCGCCGTTGAGCGTGAAGCGGTCGCCGCTCGACTGCGCATAGACCTTTTGGCGCAGCCGCATGACCGAGCCGAGCGGACGGTGCGCGGCGAGGCAGCGCCACGGATTGAACGACAGCCGGTCGTCGGCGAAGGGAAGCCGCGCCGCGCTCGCCGCGTCCTGCGCCGGCAGGACGATCCTGGCGATCGGCCGCGGCGGCGACAATTCGTCCGGCCAGAGCGTCGAGGCGTCCTCGACCGGCATGCGCTTCAGGTCGACGCAGAGCTGCGCGCAGAGCTCGTACTCGGCGCCCTGCGCGGCGAAGAACCTCGCGACGAGGTCGCGCTGGATCGTGTCGGACGAATCCGCCTGCACGCCGGTCAGCTCCCGGACTTCGGGCGAAAGCGGGCGGGCGCGGAACTTGGCGATATGGCCGCCGTAGCGCAGCGCCGCCATCGAGTGGAAGGTCTCGCCGAGAATGTGGTTCGGCGGGGCCGAGGCGGCGCGCAGCATGATCGGCGGCTCGGCGCCGAACGCCTCGAGTCCGGCGCGCGCGAGACGGGCGCCGGCGTTGATCGAACGCAGCAGCCAGTCCGGCGCCTTGTTCGCGCCTTCGATGACCGGCAGCGCGTCGAGATATTTCTTCGCCGTGCCGAGATAGACGGGACTGTTGACGAGCAGGAGGTCATGGTTGGCGCTCTGGTCGCGCGGGTCGGCCTTCTCGCCTTCGACGCCGAGGATTTTCAGCGCCATGCCGACGTTGCTCGGCGCCCGGTCGGAATGGATGCGGCCGGGCGCCGTCGAAAAACGCAGCAACAGCGGATAGGTCTTCGCTGCGGCGAACAACCCCTGCGCGAAGGGCGGCGGATTGTCGTAGACGACGAGCTCGCCCTTCAGCACGCCCTGATTCTTGGCGTGCGCCTGGCGCAGCCCGTGACGGGCGGCCTCATACGTCTCCCGGTCGATCCGCGCCGTCGCGGCGAGCGCGCGCGCGATCACCGCCTCCTCGTTCGATGGGCGCGCTTCGACGGCGTCGTCGTAGATGACATAAGTCATGACTGGTGGCGGTCGGCTCTTGCCAAACAATCGAATCGGTCTGAAAATCATCAGGCCACGACCCGGCGCGCCGCAGCCGACTTCAGGTTGAGCGGCTTTGATTGACTTGGCAAGCCCTTTGTTCCGGCGTCGACCCCTGGCGCGCCCCACGTTTTTCAGGACGTTCGTCATGAGAAGATTTCGTCCGCGCGCCGCATTCCTCGCCGCCGCGCTCGCCTCGTCCTGCGCGCTCCATGAGGCGAGGGCGGCCGACGACGCGGCGCCCGCCGCCTGCGCGCGGCCGCAGACGCAGGCCGCGGCCCGCGAGGATCACAGCGCGCAATGGGCCATCGTGCGCGACGAATTCTACAGCCAGGACCAGGGCTCGCGCATCATGCCGCTCGCCTGGATGCGGGCGCTGAAAACGACGGACGGGCGCCCCTTCCTCGAGGACGGCCTCGCCCGCTATTTCTACCTGCCCAACCCGGTCAGTCCGGCCAACCCGGAGGGGCTGCCGGTCGGCTTCCACGTTTCGGGCACGAGCGGCGCGAGGTTCGTCGGCGTCACCTGCGCCGCCTGCCACACGCGCGAGATTTCGGTCGGGGGCGAAACCCGCCGCATCGACGGCGGCCCGGCGCTCGCCGATTTCCAGCGCTTCCTCGTCGATCTCGACGAGGCCGCGCTGAGGGTTCTGCGCGACCCGGCGGCCTTCGCCGTCTTCGCGCCGGAGGCGCTCGGCGTGCCGGATCCCGACGCCATCGACGTCGAGACGCTGCGCCTCGACCTCGCCGCGTGGAGCGGGCGTTATCACGCGCTGATCTCGCGCGCGCTCGACGGCGTCACGTGGGGGCGGGGGCGCCTCGACGCCGTGTCGATGATCTTCAACCGGTTGACCGGGCTCGACCTCGGCGAGGACCCGACCCGCCTCATCGCCGACAACATCCATCGCGCCGGCGCGCCGACGCGCTATCCCTTCCTGTGGAACGCGGCGCGCCAGGACAAGACGCAATGGCCGGGCTTCGCCGACAACGGCAGCGACATTCTCGCCCTGCCGCGCAATCTTGGCGAGGTGCTCGGCGTCTTCGCCGCGTTCGAGCCGGCGAAGTCGCCGGCGCTGCATCCCCTTCTCCAATATGACTATCTGTCGAAGAACTCGGCTAATTTCGACGGGCTCGCCAAGCTCGAGCGCTGGATGCGGCTGATCGACCCGCCGAAATGGCCGTTCGGCCCGCTTGACGCCGCGCTGGTCGAAAAGGGCGCCGGCCTGTTTGAAAGCCGCTGCGCGCAGTGCCATGGCGAGGCGCCGGGGCAGACGCAGTTTCCCAACGTGAAGACCTGGCGCACCTGCCTCGCCGACGTCGGCACGGACCGGGCCGAATATCTCGTCCTGACGCGCCGGGCGAACCCCGGCGCGCTGGAGGGCGCGCAGATCCCCGGCCTCGTCCAGCCGCTCGCGCCCGACGCCTTCGCCGTCGACGTGCTCGCCGTCGCGACGCTCGGCTCGATCCTGCAGAACCATCTGCGCGAGACGCTGCAAAATCCGCTGGCGCTGCTGCCGCGCCTTCGCAGCGGCAACCTGCCGCCAAGCCTCGACGGACTGCAGGGCGCCTTCAGGTCGATCCAGCACATCAAGGAGCTAAGCAAGGGCTTCGACCAGCCGGCGACGAAATTCCCCTATGAGGCGCGCGTGCTTTATGGAATCTGGGCGGCCGCGCCCTACCTGCACAACGGCTCGGTCGCGAGCCTCGACGATCTGCTGAAGCCCGCTGCGCAAAGGCGGGCGAGCTTCAGCGTCGGCCCGGCCTACGACGTCGAGAAGGTCGGCCTCGCCGAGACCCAGCCGGACGGGGCGACGACGCTGACGACGACGGGCTGCGAGGACGTCCTTTCGGGCGACAGCCGCTGCGGCCATGAGTATGGAACGGACCTCGACGACGCCGACCGCCGCGCGCTCATCGAATATCTGAAGCAGCTTTAGGCGGCGTCGCGCCGAGGATCGCGCAGCGATGGTCCTGCAGGTCCTCAAGATGGGCGGCCCCGCCCGGCGCCTTGCGCGCGAGCAGCACGAATCCCGGCGCGCTGTCCGGCCGCTCGACGCCGAACAGCGCCAGCGAATTGTCCTTCAGCGGCGCCGAGGGGCCGTCCGCCGCGACGAGGTGGAACGGATCGAGGCGCAGCTCCTCCCCCTCGACGAAGCGGGCGCGATAGGTCTCGCCGCGCAGGGAGAAGTCGCCGAACGCGTCGCCGATCTCGCCGAGGCGCGCCGCCAGCTCGCGCGCGACGTCGGCGCGGGGGCAGTCGATATGGATGTGCAGCTGATCCTGCGTGCGCGCGCCGGCGCCGTTGATCGCCAGCGAGACGTCGCCGCGCGCGAGCGGCCGGCCCGCGGCCTTCTCCATGAAGACGCGCGCGCTCCAGGCGGGGGCCCAGTAGTTCGGCGCGCCGGCCTCGACGAGCCGCGGGTCCTCGACGCCGGACATGCGCCGCGTGGGGATGAGCAGGAACTGCGTCTTTCCGACGAGATCCTTCAGCACCGCCCATCCCTTCGCGGAGCCGCCCGAAAGATCGACTTTCGCGCAGGGAGCGGGGCTGCCGAGAAGCCGCTCGGCCGGCGCGCACAGCCGGTCGACGATCATCCACAGCGCGTCGGGGCTCTCCTCCGGCGCGTTCGCGCCGACGCAGAGCGCGGCGAGAAGGATGGCGGCGCAGCGGAGCCGTGACAATCCAGGCATATTTCACCTCTGGTCGCGAGATCGGAACGGCGCGACCATGGGACGCGGCGCCGAAACGCAGGTTTCGGCGATCGCCGCTCTTGCGTCAATTTAAGGCGCCGCTTAAAGTTGCGCTGCAATGCGAAAAGCGTTTGCGCCCAGCCCGAGCGCCGCGCTTGCGAGGTCGTCCAACAAGGGGACACAATGAGAGCGTCTTGCGCAGTGGTCAGCAGGTCCTATGGGCCGCGTCGCACGCGGGAGGCCTCTTCATCCTCCGGATATGGGCTCTACGCCTCCGTTTCCGATCTGGTGGCGCTGCGCGGCGCCGCGCGCGACGCGGCGATCTCGAGCCGGGGCCGCACGCAGCGGCTGTTTCCCGCAAGGGGGGACAGGCCCTCGAACGACGACCTGGCGGCCAGCGGGTTCTACGAATTCGGCCTCATGGGCGAAGCGCCGCCTGCGGAGACGGCGCGCGTCGCCGGCGAGGCGCCCGAGCCGCCGCTCCTCATCGTCGTCGACCAGCGCCTGTCCATGTTCCAGGGCGCGCGCAGCAGGTCGCTGAAATCGGTCGCGGCCGCCGAAGCCGCCGCCTTCTGTCTCTGGCGGGGTCTTGAGGGCGGAGCGGCGGTCGGCGGCGTCGTCTTCAACGATTCCACGATCGAGGCGATCGAACCGCGTCGCGGCGGCGGCGCGGCGATGCAGGTCGTCAAGGCGCTCGCCGCGCAGAACGCCGAGCTCCGGGCCCTGCCGTCCGCGCCGCGTTCGCCGCAGCAGCTCGAGGCCGCGCTGCGCCGCGCCTCGCTCGTCCGCGGGGCGAGGGTCGTCGTCGTCAGCGATTTTTCCGGTCATGGCGAAACGACGCGCAGGCTCCTGCGGGAGATTGCGGCGGAGAACGATCTGCATGCGATCTATGTCTACGATCCCTTCGCGCTGGATCTCTCGCATGCGGACGGGGTCGTGGTGAGCCGGGGAGAGGTGCTCATCGACCTCGAATTCGGCGACGGCCTCGTCCGCCGCCGGCTGTTCGACCTCGCCGACGCGCAAGCGAACGCCACCCTCGCGGTCGAGCGCGAATTGGACGTCCCCGTCTTCGCCCTTTCGGCGGCCGAAGACACCGTCCGCCAGATACGGTCGTCGGCCGCGGGCTCGCGCAGCCGCGACGGCTTTCTGCGGGCTTAGACCAAATCCTCTTCATCCGCGAAACGGCTTTTTACCGCGCCTGCGCGAGGCTCGATGCGCCGCTCCGACGGCGCATGTCCGGCGTCCGCGTGCGTGCGCGCACAGTCGAGCGGCCGGACGGCTGAGATAACAGCTTCATAAGCAAAACTTCAAAAGGCGCGGCTTCGAAACGCGCTATAACTCACTGAAACGCGCGGACCGCGCCTTACACGGGCGCCGGGCGTTCGGAACGCCGCCGGGATACGGCGACAACCACAATAATTTGGAGGGATAGATGTCAGTTTTTTTTGCTCATTTGCGAACCGGCGCCGCGGCCGTAGTCGCCGCGTCCGCCCTTGCGGGCGCCGCGCAGGCGCAAACGGTCGCGACGCCCGACGTCGTCGCGGCGGCGGTGGCCTCCTCGGGAGGCATTGATTTCGCCAACGCCAAACCGATGCCGATGCCGACCGTCTCCAAGGAGTTCGCCGCCTCCGCTGCGGGCTTTGCGGCCGCCGCGGCCGTCGGCGCGCCGGGCTTCGAGCGCGGCGGCGGCGGCAATGGCGCCCTCGCCCCCGTGCGCCTCGCCCCGGCGCTCAACCTTACGTCGAAAGCCGCCGCGAACGCCGGCGTCTCGCCGCAGGAGTTCGGCACCAACAACCATCCCTACACGACGGCGCGGGTGAACGCGGTCGGCAACGTCACCGCGAATTATTATCCGTTCCGCGCGGCCGGCAAGCTGTTCTTCAAGATCGGCACGAGCTCCTATGTATGCTCGGCGGCGCTGATCAAGCCCGGTCTCCTCGCGACCGCCGCCCATTGCGTGTCCAACTTCGGCAAGAGCCAGTTCTACACAGGCTTCACCTATGTGCCGGCCTACAGCAACGGAGCGGCGCCCTACGGCAGCTACACCGGCCGCCAGGCGCGCGTGCTGACGAGCTATTTCAAAGGCACCGACTCCTGCGCGACGAAGGGCGTCGTCTGTCAGAACGACGTCGCCGTCATCGCCCTCAACCCGACGAGCAACGTCTATCCCGGAACGCGCACCGGCTGGTTCGGCTACGGATGGAACGGCTACGGCTTCACCAACAGCGGCATCGCGCTGATCACGCAGCTCGGCTATCCGGTGGCGCTTGACAGCGGCGCGCTGATGGAGCGCACCGACTCGCAAGGCGTCACGACCTCCAGCGCGTCGAACAACACGGTCATCGGCTCGCTGCAGACGGGCGGCTCGAGCGGCGGCCCGTGGGTCGTCAACCTCGGCGTCGCGCCGGTGCTCAACGGCACGTCGTTCGGCTCGGAAGGCAACAACAACGTCATCGTCGGATCGACGAGCTGGGGCTATACCTCGACCCTGCCGAAGGAGCAGGGCGCGTCTGCCTACACCACGACCAACATCGTCGCGCTCGTCAACGCGCAGTGCGCGGCGACGCCGCAGGTGTGCTAGACGAGCAAGCAGTAAGACGACGCGCGCCGGCCGGGGAGCCCTCCGGCCGGCGAGGCGCGCCTCAGGCGAGCGCGTCGAGCTTGTCGAAATGCTCGGCGAGCAGGTAGTAGAACGTCAGCCGCGACTTGGTGCGGTCGGCCTTCATCGCCTCGCAGACGCCTTTCAGCGCCCCGTCGAGATCTCCCTCGGCGAGGCCGAGTTTCTTCTTCAGGAAATTCTCCTTCACCCGCGCGAGCTCTTCAGGGTCCGAGCAGGCGACGTAACGCGAGTCGGCCTTGCTCAGGACCAGCCTGTAGGTGTGCTCGAGCGCGGCGAGCGCCTTCTCGTTGATCGGCTTTTTGGCGTATTTCTCGACGTCCGCGCGATAATCGCTCATCTCGACCTCCCTGCGGCCCGGCGCGCCGTGCGGCGCGAGCTTCGCCGAGCGAAGCTCCTCATGATTCGCTCCGGGCGTCAAGCAGGCGCGCCGCCGAGCCGCGGGCGGGAACGTCCGCGGCTCGGCGGCGGCGCCGGCGTCAGCCGAACAGCTTGATCGCCGTCTGCGCGACCTTGCGGCCCTGGTAGCGCGCGCCGTCGAGCTCGATCGCGCTCGGCTGGCGCGAGCCGTCTCCGCCGGCGATCGTGGTCGCGCCATAGGGCGCGCCGCCGGTGATCTCGTCCAGCGTCATCTGCGCGCCATAGCCGTAGTCGAGGCCGACGATCACCATGCCGAAGTGCAGAAGGTTGGTGATGATCGAGAACAGCGTCGTCTCCTGCCCGCCGTGCTGCGTCGCCGTGGAGGCGAAGGCGGCGCCGACCTTGCCGTTGAGGGCGCCGCGCGCCCACAATCCGCCGGCCTGGTCGAGGAAATTGGCCATCTGCGAGCTCATGCGCCCGAAGCGCGTGCCCGTGCCGACGACGATGGCGTCATAGTCGGCGAGTTCGGCGACCGTGGCGACCGGCGCCTTCTGATCGAGCTTGAAATGCGATTTTTCCGCGATCTCGCGCGGAACGAGCTCGGGCGCGCGCTTGACGTCGACCTGCGCGCCCGCCGCGCGCGCGCCTTCCGCGACGGCCTCGGCCATCGCCTCGATATGTCCATAAGCCGAATAATAAAGAACCAGAACCTTCGCCATTTCACTCCTCCTCGACGCCATCCATCTGGGAGGCGCCCGCCCGCGGGCGGGCGCCCTTCGCGTTACGCCGCAGCGTCGACCAGCACGATCTCGGCGTCCTCGAGCGCGGTGATGGTCACTTTCTCCTCGTTCTCGATCGCGCCGCCGTCGCGGGCCTCGAGCCGCACCCCGTTGACCTCGACCGCGCCGGCGGCCGGCACGAGATAGCCTTTTCGCGCCGCGCCGATCTCGTAATCGACGCTCTCGCCCTTCTTCAGGGTCGCGCCGAGCACCCGCGCCTCGGCGCGGATCGGCAGGGCGCCTTCGTCCTCGGGAAAGCCGCTCGCCAGCGTCGCGAGCTTGCCGGCGCGTTCGCCGCGCGGGAAAGGCTTTGCGCCCCAGGTCGGCTGGCCGCCGGAGCGGGTCGGCTCGATCCAGATCTGGAACAGGCGCGTCGCCTGCGGCTCGAGATTATATTCGGCGTGGCGGATGCCCGATCCCGCGCTCATCACCTGCACGTCGCCGGCGTTGGTGCGGCCGGCGTTGCCGAGGCTGTCCTGATGGGTGATCGCGCCCTCGCGGACATAGGTGATGATCTCCATGTCCCTGTGCGGATGCGGCGGGAAGCCCGTGTTGGGGGCGATCTCGTCGTCGTTCCACACGCGCAGGGCGCCGACGCCCATGCGCTTCGGATCATGATAGCTTGCGAAGGAGAAATGATGCTTCGCCTTCAGCCAGCCATGGTCGGCGCCGCCGAGCGCCTCGAAAGGTCTGCGTTCGATCATGTTCGCTCTCCTTTGGGCGGGGTTGGACCGCCCGGTGCTCAAGGATGGCGGAGGAGCCGCCTCCGCCGCGGCGCTTCGGCTCGAGCCATTCGCGCCGCTCGTGTCGATGGAAATCTAGCGATCGCGCAGGAATAAAAAATAGAAAGCTTTGAAAGTCATTCTTTCCAAAAATTGCGTTCAGGACGCCGATGTCCAAGCTGCCCGACCTCGAAGGCCTCGCGATCTTCGCGAAAATCGCCGAAACGCGCTCGCTCGCGCAGGCGGCGGCCGAGCTCGGCCTCTCGGCGCCGACCGTCTCCAAGGCGCTGGCGCGGCTCGAGGCCCGCGTCGGCGCGCAGCTCCTGACGCGCAGCTCGCGCCGCCTCGCCCTGACCGATTCGGGCCGTCAGCTCGCCGAACGCGCGCGGCGGGTGCTCGAGGAGGCCGAGGCGGCGGAGGCCGAATGCGCGCTACGCTCGGCGGCGCCGCGGGGCCTCGTCCGCCTCGCCGCGCCCATGTCCTTCGGCCTGCGCGAGGTTGCGCCGATCCTGCCGGAATTCCTCGCCCTCCATCCACAGGTCGCCGTCGACCTGCATCTCTCCGACGCGCGCGTCGACCTCATCGGGGAGGGCTTCGACGCGGCGCTGCGCATCGGCACGCTGCCCGATTCCGCGCTGGTCGCCAAAAGGCTGTGCGCCGTCCCCGTGCGGATCGTCGCCGCTCCCGCCTATCTGGAGCGGGCCGGCCGGCCGACCCATCCCGGCCATCTCGCCGACCATGCCTGCCTCGGCTACGCCTATCTCGCGACGCCGGACCTGTGGCGCTTCACGAACAAGGCCGGCGAGGAGGCGCTGGTGCGCCCCAAGGGGAGGCTGCGCGCCAACAACGGCGACGCGCTCGTTCCCGCCCTCGTCGCCGGGCTCGGCGTCGGCGTCCTGCCCGCCTTCATCGTCGAGGACGAGATCGCCGCAGGACGGCTCGAGCGCATCCTTTCCGACTGGACGACGCCGCAGGGCTCATTATTCCTCGTCACGCCGCCCGGCGGTCCGCGTCCGGCGCGCATCGAGCTTCTGGCCGATTTTCTCAGCCGGCGCCTCGCTCGGCGTTGAGGGACGCTTGCCGCCGCGCAACGACGGGCGCGGCGGCTTCGCTTAAATCCCGGCCGACCGCAGGAGCAAAAATGTTCGACCTAGCCCTCGCCCGCGCGATCCATGTGCTATCGATCGTCGTGTGGATCGGCGGCGTCTCGATGATCACGCTGCAGGTGCTGCCGGCGGCGCGGCGCGGGGAGCTCGGCGCCGACGCCTTCAAGGGCTTCGAGGCGGTCGAGCGCCGCTTCTCGGCCGTGGCGAGGCTCGCCGTGCTCGGCGCAGGCGCGAGCGGCCTCTACATGACGGCGCGCCTCGACGCCTTCGCGCGTTTCTCGCACGCCGAGTTCTGGTGGATGCACGCCATGGTCTTCGTCTGGCTGATCTTCGCGTTCCTGCTGTTCGTCGGCGAGCCGCTGTTTTTCCATCGCGTCTTCGCCGACTGGGGCCGGCGCGACCCGCAGGGCGCACTGCGCGCGCTCATCCGCGTCCACCGCGTCCTGCTCACGCTCTCTTTCGTCGTGATCTTCGGCGCCGTCGCCGGAAGCCAGGGCTGGAGCCCGTTCTAGGGAGGCGCGCCATGGGCGAAGACGCGTTCTCGTCCCCCGCCTGCCTCGCGCATGAGGCGGACGCGCTCTACATGGGCCTGCTCGGCGCGGGCGATCTGCCCGGCGCGCGCGCCGAACTTTCCGCCTGCGCCGCGGCCTGCGTCCGGCTCGCGCGCGCGGCGCGGGAGCAGGGGGCCGCGCCCGCGGGGCTTGCGGCGCGGGCGGCGCGGCTCGCCCGAGCGGCCGCCGGGTCCGAGTCGGGACCGCCGGAGAGCGCAGCCGGCGCGCGCGAGGGCGTCGGCGCGGCGGCGCTCGCCTTCGAGGCGCGCCGCTCGGCGGCGAGGCTGCGCCCGCTCGCCGCGCGCATGCCGGAGCGGAGCGACGACGAGCGCCGCCTCGCGCGCGCCTTGCGCGCGGCGGTCCGGGCGCATGAGCTGTTGATCGCCGCGATCGAGCTTGACGCGTGAGCTGCGCCTCTCTCGACATCGGCGCGGCGACGGCTTAAGCCGAGGGCGGCTCACAGGAGGTCCGCGCCCATGCCGTTCGTCCGCATCGATCTCGTCGTCGGCAAGACGGAAGCTTATCGTCGAACCATCGGCGAGGTCGTCTACGAGGCGATGCGCGCGACGCTGAACGTGCCGGAGAACGACCGCTTCCAGATCGTCTCCGAGCATAGGCCGAACGATTTCATCGTCGACCGGACCTATCTCGGCGTCGAGCGCACGCAGGACTGCGTCGTCATCCAGGCGACGCTCAACGCCGGACGCAGCGTCGAGATGAAGAAGGCCTTCTACAAGGCGGTCGCCGACGGGCTTCACGAGCGGCTCGGCCTGCGGCGCCAGGACGTCTTCATAGGCCTCGTCGAGACGGCCAAGGAGAACTGGTCCTTCGGCGACGGCGAGGCGCAATACGCCTGAGGCGCGGAGACGGCGCATGAGCGAGCCGGGGAAGCTTCATTATCTTGAAGACCTGCGCCCGGGAATGACCTTTTCAAGCGTCGAGCGGAGCGTCGACGCGGACGAGATCAAGGCCTTCGCGAAGCTCTACGATCCGCAGCCTTTCCACCTCGACGAGGAGGCGGCGAAAGCCTCGCTGTTCGGCGGCCTCGCCGCCAGCGGCTGGCATACGGCGGCGATCACCATGAAGCTCTTGTCGCAGGGCGGGGCGCCGATCGCCGGCGGGATCATCGGCGCCGGCGGCGAGATCAGGTGGCCACGCCCGGTGCGTCCGGGCGACGTGCTGCGCGTCGAGAGCGAAGTGGTTGAGGTCGCGCCGTCGCGCTCGAGGCCGGAGCGCGGCCTCGCGACGCTGGTGAGCCGCACCTACAACCAAAATGGCGAGCTGGTGCAGGAGATGACGATGAAAGTCGTCGCGCCGCGCCGGCCGGCGGGCTGAGGCGGGACCGCTTGTCGGAACGCCCGCGCGCGGCGTAGTCTTTCCTTCCCGCGCCCGCCCGGACCGGCGGGCTCCGGCCATCCCCGCGCATCCAGGCCGCGCCATGCCGATGTCCCTGCGCAAGCGCTCGGTCGCTCCGATCCTCATCGTGCTGCTCCTCCTGCTCGGCGTCATCGTCGCGGCGATCGCGCTCGTGTCCCTGCTCGAATCGGATCAGGCGAAGGTGCGCGCCTCGCTCGAACTCGAGGTCAAGACGGCGGAGCTCGGCGCGCTGCTGCGCGACGCCGAGACCGGGCAGCGCGGCTATCTGCTGACGGGCAGGACGAGCTATCTCGAGCCCTACGAGGCGGCGACGCGAAACTTCGCGGCGCTGAGCGAGCCGCTGCGCCGGCCAACCGGCGATCCGGCCATGGCGCGGGACATCCAGGAGCTCGAGACCGTCGTCGGCCTCAAGTTCGCCGAGCTCAAGCGCATCATAGACCTTACCGCGAACGGCGACAGGAACGGCGCGCGCCTCATCGTCGAGACCGACGAAGGCAAGCGGCTGATGGACCGCGCGCGCGAGCTGATCGAGCGGATCAAGTCGCGTCAGCAGGCGCTGCTCGACGAGCGCCTCGCCAACACGCTGCGCACCGCCAATCTCGCCCGTTGGGGCGTCGTCTGCGCCCTCCTTCTCACCTTGGCGCTCGGCGCGCGCATCCTGCGCGACGGCTGGCGGCTCGTGACCGCGACCGCGCTGGCCGAGGCGCAGACCGCGGCGGCCAACGTCCGCATCCGCGAGGAGATGCGCCAGAAGGAGGCGCTCGAGGCGCAATTGCGGCAGTCGCAGAAGCTCGAGGCGATCGGCCAGCTCACCGGCGGCGTGGCGCATGACTTCAACAACATGCTGGCGGTGGTGATCGGCGCCCTCAACCTGATGAAGCGCCGGCTCGAGCGCGGCGAGGCCAACGTCATGAAATTCGTCGACGCCGCGCTCGACGGCGCGCAGCGCGGCGCGGCGCTCACCCATCGCCTGCTCGCCTTCGCGCGCCAGCAGCCGCTCGCGCCGCAGCCGGTCGACTGCAACGCCTTCATCGCCGGCATGTCGGACCTCCTGCGCCGCACGCTGGGCGACGCCGTCAGGGTCGAGACCGTGCTCTCGGGCGGCCTGTGGCGCGCCCGCGTCGATCCGAGCGAGCTCGAGAGCGCGCTGCTCAACCTCGCGGTGAACGCCCGCGACGCCATGCCGGGCGGCGGACGGCTGACGATCGAGACCGCCAACGCCTTCCTCGACGACCCCTACGCCGCGCGCCACATCGGCGTGCGGGCGGGCCAATATGTGCTCGTCAGCGTCACCGACACTGGCTCGGGCATGACGCCGGAAGTCGTGGCGCGCGCCTTCGACCCGTTCTTCACGACGAAATCGGCGGGCAAGGGCACGGGGCTCGGCCTCAGCCAGGTGTTCGGCTTCGTCAAGCAGTCGGACGGCCATATCAAGATCTACACCGAGGACGGCGAGGGCACCTCGATGAAGATCTATCTGCCGCGCTATTTCGGCGAGGCCATCGCGCCGGCGCCGGCGCCGAGCGACGACGCGGCGCTTCCGCTCGGCGCGCCGGAGATCGTCGTCCTCGTCGTCGAGGACGAGGAGCGGCTGCTGCGCATGTCGGCGGAGGCATTCCGCGACCTCGGCTATACGGCGGTCGAGGCCGGCGACCCTTTGAGCGCGCTGCGCATCCTCGACGAGCGCGACGACGTCGCGCTGATGTTCACCGACGTTGTGATGCCCGAGATGAACGGACGCAAGCTGGCCGAGGCGGCAATCGCCAGACGGCCGGGGCTCAGGGTGATCTACACCACGGGCTTCAGCCGCAACGCGGTGGTGCACAACGGCGTGCTCGACCACGACGTCGATTTTCTGCCGAAGCCCTTCACGCTGGAGCAGCTCGCCCGCAAGGCGCGGGCGGCGCTTTCGCGAAAGGTCTGAGCGCTCAGGCCGGCCGTGCGGCGCCCGCGTGGGGCTCCTCGAACGCCCTGCGCGCGGCGAGCGCGATCCCGATGATCGAGGCGCCGCCGAAGGCGAGGTCGATTCCGACGATGAGGCCGACCGCCCACAGGAACGAGCCGGGCAGGCCGAGAATCACCAGAACCGCGAGCACGAGGTCGACGACGCCGCTCGCCACGACCCATCCCCAGCCGGTCGCGAGGGCCTTCTTCTGCTCGAGGCCGAGCAGGATGGTGAGCACGCCGTCGATCAGGAAGTAGGCGATCAGCACGAAGGTCAGGGTGAACAGGCCGCCGATCGGATTGAACAGCAGGGCGAGGCCGGCGAGCAGCGCGATCGCCGAGGAGAACACGCCCCACCAGAAGCCCGGGTCGCCGCGCGACTGGAACGACACGACGAGGCCGACGACGCCTGAGAACAGGAACAGCCAGCCGACGAACAGCGCCGTCGCGACGCCGGCGACGAACGGGGTCAGCACGGCGAGCACGCCGAGCACGAGCAGCAGCACGCCTTCGGCGAGAATCCATTTCCAGTGCCCGCCCATGGCGCGGGCGAGCGAGGTCGGAAGAACGGCCGGATCCGGCAGGCCGGAAGGCGTAGAGGCGCTGGGCGGGTTAGTCATGAGGGGCTCCCTTGGTCTGCGCGCGGGCGTTTCCGGCCCTCGCGGAGCGTCAGCATCAGCCTGCGCGGCGCGCCCGACAAGGGCGAAGAACGCCCGCCAAAAAAGTTTGCGGATTTTCTGGAACAGGTGGAGCGTCCCGCCGCCGGCCGGGCGAACGCGCGGGCTCCGCGGGCGGGGCGCTCTCTTGATCGAGCGCATCGTCTGCGCCAATGCTGGCGCGCTATCGTGCGGCGGCCCGAATCGCGCGAAGGCGTCCGGCCGCGCCAAGGGTTCGCGCGTTCCGGCGGCCGGGACCACTGTGGAGGAAATCCCGTGTACAGCGTCATCCTCATCCCAACCGACGGCTCCGAGCTTTCCGGCAAGGCCGTCGCCCATGGCGTCGAGCTCGCCCAGAAGATCGGCGCGCGGGTCGTTCTGCTCAACGTCACCCTGCCGTTCCAGATCTTTTCGGCGGAGGCCGCGATGATCGAGGACACGCCCAGCGACTATGCGGCTCGCGCCTCCGAGCTGGCCGAGAAGGTGCTCGACGCGGCGGCGGCGCTGGCCAAGGCGGCGGGCGTCGCCTACGAGACGATTCAGGTCGAGAACGACCGTCCCTATGAGGCGATCATCGAGACGGCCTCGCAGAAGGGCTGCGACCTCATCATCATGTCCTCGCACGGACGCAGGGGCATCTCGGCGCTGCTGCTCGGCAGCGAAACCTCGAAGGTGCTGACGCACTGCGCGATCCCGGTGCTCGTGCACCGCTGAGAGGCGCGCGGCGCCTCAGCGCGCGAGGGCGGCGAGCGCCGCGACGAGCGCCGCCGCCAGCAGCGCGCACAGCGCCTTCCAGAAGGCGAGCGGATTGCGCTCGTAGAGCGGAACGCGCGCCTGCGGAGCGACGGCGGCGCGGTCGGCGCCGTGGTCGAGCTCGAAGATCAGCTCGAACATGTCGGCGAAGCGGTCCTCCCGCCGAATCGAGAGCGCGCGCGCCAGCGTGCGCTCCAGCCAGGCGGGAAGGTCCGGGCGCAGCTTCAGGAGCGAGGCCGGCCGGCCGAAGCGCGGACGGCTGAAAGGCTCGATCTCGCCGTAGGGCCAGGTCCCGGCGAACATGCGGAACAGCGTCGCGCCCAGCGCGAACTGGTCGGAAAGCTCGTCGCCGGGCGCGCCTGAAAAGAGTTCGGGCGCCATGTAGCTCGGCGTTCCGGGCGCGACCGGCGGCGCGGCGTCCTCGAGATTGGGCAGGCGCGCGACGCCGAGGTCGACGAGCTTCAGCCCCCCGTCCGGCTGCAGGATCACGTTCTCGGGCTTGACGTCGCGGTGGATGATCCCGGCGCGATGCAGCGCGGCGAGCCCGCGCGCGAGCTTGACGGCGATCTGCAGTCCCGACGCGAGGCCGACGGCCGGGGCTCTTGCGAGCCTGCGCTCCAGCGTCTCGCCCTCATAGTAGGGCATCGCCGCGTAAAGGCAGGAGCGTCGCGAAGCCGGCACGTCGAGGCTCGCGCCGACATACGGGCTGCGCAGCCGCCGTCCGATCCAGCTCTCGCGCAGGAAGGCGCCGCGCAGCGCCGCGTCGGCGGCGACCGAAGGCTTCGGCGTCTTGAGCACGACCGCCTCGCCGCTCGCGATGTCGCGCGCGCGGAACACGCGGGCGTAGGGGCCGTCGCCCAGGACCGCTTCGAGGCTGAAGCCGTCGATCTGCTCGCCGGTCCGCGGCGCGGGCAGGATCGGCAGCTTCGCGGCCTCCTGCTCGAGGTCGGCGAGCGTCGCCAGCGGCGTGTCGAGCACGTCGACGACGAGGGCGGTCATGTTGTCGGCGCTGCGCGCCTCCGCCGCCGCCTCGACGATCCGCGCCGCCGTCTCCTGCGGCGAGGAGCCCTGCGCCAGCGCATCGCGCAGGGCGCGCTCGGACAGGACGCCGTGCACGCCGTCGCTGCACAGGAGATAGCGGTCGTGCGGGCGCGCCTCCTCCCTGAGGTAGTCGATCCGCAGCGTCGCGGCGGGGCCGACCGCGCGGGTGAGGACGTGGTCGCGCCCGGCGCCGCGCAGCGTGTGGTCGAGGGTGAGCATCGCGAGCCGGCCTTCGCGCAGGCGGTAGAGGCGCGAATCGCCGACATGCAGCGCATGCGCCTCGCGCCCGCGCAGGATCAGCGCGGTGAAGGTCGAGCCCATGTCCTTGAGCTCGGGATCGGCGCGGCCGATGGCGTTGACCCAGCGGTTGGCCGCCTCGAGGCTGCGCGCCGCGGCGCGGCGCACGCCAAGCTCCGGCCGAGCGCCGACGTAGCCTTCGATGAAGGCGCGCACGGTGAGCTCGGCCGCGACGCGCCCGCCCTTCTCTCCGCCCATGCCGTCGGCGAGCGCCGCGACGACGCCGAGGAGCGGGCGCTCGCCCGGATCTCCGAGCCAGACGCCGGCGTAATCCTCGTTGCGCTCCCGCCGGCCGACCTCGCTCCGCAGCCCGGTTTCGACCTCCAGAGTCCTCGTCGCGACGGGGTTCGGCGGCATGCGGCTTGCTTGCCTTTGAGGGTGAACGGCGGCGATTGATAATCCGGGAGCTTTGATGATCAAGCGGGAGTTTTTCAAGGCCGGCCATGCGCCCACCTTGTTCGCGGCCTTCTTCTACTTCGACATGTCGTTCATGGTCTGGGTCATTCTGGGCCCGCTGGGCGTCCAGATCGCGCAGTCCCTCGGCCTCGACGCGGCGCAGAAGGGGCTTATGGTCGCCCTGCCGATCCTCGCCGGCGCGCTGCTGCGCGTCGTCATGGGGGTGCTGGTCGACCGGCTGAAGCCGAAGAAGGCCGGCCTCATCGGCCAGGCGATCGTCATCGCCGGCGTGCTCGCGGCGTGGTTCTTCGGGATCAGGAGCTTCGCCGCGGTGCTGGCGCTCGGCGTCGTGCTCGGCCTCGCCGGAGCCTCCTTCGCCGTCGCCCTGCCGCTCGCCTCGCGCTGGTATCCGCCGCACTATCAGGGGATCGCGCTGGGCGTCGCCGGCGCCGGCAACTCCGGCACGGTGCTCGCCGCGCTGTTCGCGCCGAGCCTCGCCGCCGCCTACGGCTGGCAGAACGTGATCGGCCTCACCGCCATTCCGCTCGGCGTCGCGCTGCTCGTCTATGTCCTGCTCGCCAGGGACAGCCCGACGACGCCGCCGCCGAAGACGCTCGCCGAATACGCGGCCGTGCTGAAAATGCCCGACGCATGGTGGTTCATGTTCTTCTACGCCGTCACATTCGGCGGCTTCTCCGGCCTCGCCTCCTCACTGACCATCTATTTCAACACCGACTACGGGCTCAGCGCCGTGACGGCGGGCTATTTCACGGCGGCGGCGGTGTTCGCCGGCTCGATGGTGCGCCCGGTCGGCGGCGCGCTGGCCGACCGCATCGGCGGCGTGCGCACCCTCACCGTCATGTATTCGGTCGCCGCCGCCATGCTGACGCTCGTCTCCTTCCACCTGCCGCAGGCGGGCATGGCGCTCGCCGCATTCATCGTCGGCATGCTGTCGCTCGGCATGGGCAACGGCGCGGTGTTCCAGCTCGTGCCGCAGCGCTTCCGCGCCGAGATGGGGGTGATGACCGGGCTCGTCGGCATGACCGGCGGCGTCGGCGGCTTCTTCCTCGCGTCCTCGCTCGGCGTCTCCAAGCAGAACACCGGCTCCTATCAGCTCGGCCTGCTCATCTTCGCCGGCCTCGCGCTGATCGCCCTCGTCGGGCTCACCGCGGTCAAGCGCAGGTGGCGGACCACCTGGGGCGCGCGCGACGTGGCCGGCGCCAGGATCTGACGCCGCGCGGGCGGCGCGCCGCGCCGCCCGTCCCGATTGGCTGTCGCAGCGCGTCGCCCTTTTCGTTTGACTTTCCCGGCGCTCCGGGCCGACGCTGCCCGCGCCATGACCTTGCTGCTCGCCTTCTGCGCGGGACTCTTGAGCGTGCTCAGCCCCTGCGTGCTGCCGCTCGCGCCCGTCGTCATGGCGAGCGCGCAGGCGCGCGACCCGCGCGGGCCGCTCGCGCTGGCGCTCGGCCTCGCGCTGGCCTTCGCGCTCGGCGGGAGCCTGCTCGCCGCCTCCGGCCTGCTGCTCGTCGCCGGCGCCGCCGCGCGCAAGGCGTCCGCCGTCCTGCTCGTCGCGGCGGGGCTCGTGCTTCTCCTGCCGCCGCTGCGCCGGCGCGCCGAGGCCGCGCTGTCCGCTTTCACGCGCGGCGGAGACTCCCTTTCCGGCCGCCTGCCCGCCGCCGGCCTCTGGGGATGCTTCTTCGCCGGCGTCGCGCTCGCCTTCGCCTGGGCGCCCTGCGTCGGCCCGCTGCTCGGCGCCGCCTTCGCGCTCGCCGCCTCGCGCGAGTCGATCCCCGCCGCCGCGGCGACCATGTTCGCCTTCGCGCTCGGAACGGGGCTCGCGCTGGTCCTTTCCGGCTTCGTCCTGCGCCGGTTTTTCGCGCGCCGCAGGAGCGGGGCGTTATGGGTCGCGGAGGCGGGACGGACGGCGCTGGGCGTCGTGCTCGTCGTCGTCGGCGCCGCCATCCTGACCGGCTTCGACCGCGTCTTCGAAGCCGCCGCGCTCGACGCGTCGCCGGCGTGGCTCGTCGACCTTTCGACGAAGTTCTAGACCTGCGCGGCGGCGAGCTCGAGAAGCCGCGCCAGAAACTCGCGCCCGGCGGGCCCCGGCGGCAGGTCGCGACGCCAGGCGGAGCACATCGGCAGGCGCGCGTCGGGGCGCGGCCCAGCCTCGTCGACGATCTCGACGCGGCGCAGCCGTCCGCTCGAAAGATCCTGCGCGATCAGGTGGCGCGGCAGCCCGCCCCAGCCGAGCCCGGCCTCCAGCATCGCCCGCTTGGCGCCGAGGTCGGCGATGCGCCAGGTCTGCGCCGAAAGGACTCCGTGGTCGTCGTCGCCGGCGCCCGCGCCCTCCGAAAGCACGAGCTGGGCGTGGCGGCGCAGGTCTTCCGGGCGAACGGGCCCCGCGATCCGCCCCAGCGGATGCGAGGGCGCGGCGACCGGCACGATCTCGATGTCGATCAGCCGCTGGCGCTCGATCGGCTCGGCCGCGCCCATGGCGTCGAGGATGAGGCCGATGGCGCAGGTTCCGTCGAGGACGAGGGCGAGCGCCGCGTCCATGGTCTCGACGAAGACGCGCGGCGCCGACGCGGGAAAGCGCGCGCTGGCGAGGCGCAGCGCCTCGACGAGCAGATCCATCGGGAACATGGCGTCGACGACCAGCGTCAGCTCCGGCTCGGCTCCGGCGACGATCGCCTCGGCCTGCCGGCGCAGCGCCTGCGTCTCCTCGCAAATGATTCTCGCGCGGGGCAGGAGCGCGCGGCCCTCCGTGGTAAGCCGCGGGCGGTAGGAGGAGCGGTCGAACAGCGCGACGCCGAGCCGCTCCTCGAGCGAACGCACGGCGTAGGTCACCGCCGATTGCGCGCGGCCGAGTTTTCGCGCGGCGGCGGAGAAGCCGCCCGCGTCGACGACGGCGAGCATCGCCTCGAGCTGGTCGAAATTCGGCGGCGGAGCGGCCATGCGGCGACTCTATCTAAAAAACTGATGGTCTTTCCATAAACTTTATCTCTTTTTCGCTGAAAGAGCTTGCCTTATCTAAGCGGAAGCTTTTCCCGAACCGAGGCCGATGATGTCCGACAAGCTTTCCAACCTGCTGCTCGCCGCCGCGCTGGCCGTTCCCGTTCTCCTCGCCGGGCCGGCGGCCGCGCCAGCTTTCGCGCAGGCGCCGATGGCTGCGCCGCCGCAAGTGGCCCCGGAGGCCGCCGCCTATGCGGTCGATCCGAACCACACGCAGGCGCTGTTCAATGTCTCGCATTTCGGGGTCAGCAATTATTGGGGCGTCTTCAGCGGCGTCTCGGGGACGCTCGACCTTGATCCCAAGGCGCCGGAGAAGAGCGCGGTCTCGGTCTCGATCCCGGTCAAGAGCGTGGCGACGACGAGCGAGAAGCTCACCGGCGAGCTGACGAGCGCCGAATGGCTCGACGCCGGGAAATATCCCGAAATGACCTTCCGCTCGACGAAGCTGATCCCGACAGGGGAGGGGACCGGCGCGATGGACGGCGAGTTCACCCTGCGCGGCGTGACGCGTCCTGTCACGCTCAAGGTGAAATTCACCGGCGCGGCGGTCAATCCGATGACGAAGAAGGTCAACGTCGGCTTCGAGGCGACCGGAACGCTCAAGCGCAGCGAGTTCGGAGTCGATAAATTCGTGCCGCTGGTCAGCGACGAGGTCTCGATCGTCATCACCGCGGCCTTCGAGAAGAAGGGCTGAGCCGCGCGGCGGAGGCGCCAAGGAGGATTCCGGCATGAGCGAACGTCTTCCCGTCTGGTTCATCCCGCATGGCGGGGGACCCTGCTTCTTCATGGACCCGCCGGTCGGCGCGCCGAACGCCTGGACGAAGATGGAGGCCTATCTGCGCGGCCTCCTCAAGGGGCTCAAGGAGCGCCCGCGCGCGATCCTGATCGTCTCGGGCCACTGGCTCGAGCCGCGCGCGACGTTCGGCGCCTCGAAGGCGCCGCCGCTGATCTACGACTATCAAGGCTTCCCCAGGCACACCTATGAGCTGAAGTTTCCGGCGCCCGGCGACCCTGCTCTGGCGCGCCGCGGGCGGGAGCTTCTGGAGAAGGCCGGGATTTCCGCGGGCGAAGACGCGGAGCGCGGCTACGATCACGGCGTCTTCATCCCGCTGCTGCTCGTCGAGCCGCACGCCGACATTCCGGTCATTCAGCTCTCGCTCGAGAATTCGCTCGATCCCGCCCGCCATCTCGCCATCGGCCGGGCGCTGGAGCCGCTGCGCGAGGAGGGCGTGCTGATCGTCGGCAGCGGCATGAGCTTCCATAATCTGCAGAATTTCTATCGCGCCGATCCGCGCGTGCTGCAGCTTGCCGAGAAGTTCGACGCCTTCCTGACCGACGCCGTGGCGCAGGATGAGGAGGCGCGGGCGCGGGCGCTGACGAAGTGGGAGGAGGCGCCCGGCGCGCGGGTCAGCCAGCCGCATGAGGACCACCTCCTGCCGCTGATGGTCGCGGCGGGCGCGGCGGGGTCCGACGCGGGCGCGCGCGACTTTCACGATCATGTGTTCGGCGCGCCGATCTCAGGTTTCCGCTTCGGCTGAGCGGGAGCTTCGCGCCCGCTCGCGCGTTGTGCGCAGGCGCGAAAGCGCGTCGCGATTACGAAAGGGAAGGCGATGAAAAGGACTGGCGCGGCCGTCTGGCGCGGTTCGTTCAAGGACGGCAGGGGCGAAATCTCGACGCAGAGCGGCGCGCTCGCCTCCTACCCCTACGCCGTCGACAGCCGCTTTGAGGACAAGACCGGCTCCAACCCGGAGGAGCTGATCGGCGCGGCTCACGCGAGCTGCTTCGCCATGGCGCTCTCGCTGATCCTCGGCGAGGCCGGCCTGACGCCGGACGAGCTCGACGCGAAGGCCGAGGTCACGCTGGAGAAGCAGGGCGCCGGCTTCGCCATCACCTCGTCCCATCTCACCTTGCGCGCGAAAATCCCCGGCGCGAGCCGGGAGCAGTTCGCCGAGCTCGCCGACAAGGCGAAGAAGAATTGCCCGGTCTCGAAGGTCCTCAACGCCGAGGTGACGCTCGACGCGACGCTCGCCTGAGCGCGCGACGCGGCTTGCCTTCGCGCGCCTCTTCGCCCATCTCTTCGGGACGGCGGCCGAACGAGGCCGCGCCGGGCGCGCCTTGCGCCCGGGAGTTGAGGGAACGCAAATGTCCGCGTCAGCCAACGCATTTCGGGCGGCCGCTCTTTCTCTCTCCATCGCCCTCGTCGGCGGCTTCGCCGTCGCGCCGCGCCCGGCCGCGGCGGGCGCCTTCGACGATCCGGCCGAGCGCGAGGCGCGCTGGGGCGCGATCGCCGAGGCGATCTTCAAGGACCGCAAGCGCGTCGACGGCGAAGGCGTCGTCGGCCTCGAGGCGCCGCAGCGCGCGCTCGACGCCGCGCTCGTGCCGATGACCCTGACGCTTTCCGACAAGACGCCGATCAAGGCCGTCTATCTCGTCATCGACGACAATCCGGCGCCGCTCGCCGCCCATTTCGAGTTCGGCCCCGCCGCCGATCCGAGCCGGATCGACCTTCGGGTTCGCGTGAACGTCTACACCAACGTCCACGCCGTCGCGGAGGGCGCCGACGGGACGCTCTACGAGACGGTCAAGTTCGTGAAGGCGTCCGGCGGCTGCTCCGCGCCGATGGGCATGTCGGACGAAGAAGCGATGAAGGGGATCGGCGAAATGCGCCTGAAGCTCGCGCAGGGCGAGCCCGGCGAGCCGCAGCGCGCGACGCTGATGATCCGCCATCCCAATTTCAACGGCATGCAGATGAACCAGGTGACGCGCGACTACACGCCGGCGCGCTACATCCGCACCATCAGCGTCTCCTCGGGAGACGCGAAGGTGTTCGACCTCTCGACCGACATTTCGCTCGCCAGCAATCCGGTGATCGGCTTCTCCTATAGGCCGCAGGGCGAAGTGAAGGTCTCCGTCCTCGACAGCGCCGACGCGCGCTGGGACAAGAGTTTTCCGGCGCCGACGGCCCATCTCGGCGACTGAGGCCATGCCGATCCCTCGCCTTGCGTCGGCGCTCGTCCTCACGCTCGCGCTCGCCGGCGGTCCTGCTCTCGCGCAGGCGCCGGCCGATTCGCCGCGGAACGTCGCCGAGCCGACAGGGCTGTGGACGGGGCCGATGCGCGGCTATACGCCGACGACGCTCGCCGGCGCGAAGGTGATCGACGCGGGCGAACTGGCGAAGCTGGCCGCCTCCGAAAATCCGCTGCTCCTCGACTTCGGCCCGGCCGACCGCAAGCCGCCGTCGATGGCGCCTGACGCGCCATGGATGCCGGCGCATCGCTCGATTCCCGGCGCCATATGGATGCCGGGGGCGGGGCTCGGCTCCGCCGATCCCGCCTTCGCGCGCGCCTTCGCCGAGCGCGTCGCGGCGCTGGCGGGCGGCGATCTTTCCCGCCCCGTCGTCACCTTCTGCCACCCTGAATGCTGGGGCAGCTGGAACGCCGGCAAGCGGCTCGTGGCCCTCGGCTACCGCCGCGTCTACTGGTTCCCGGAAGGGGTCGAAGGCTGGCAGGCCGAGCGCGACGTCGCGACCGTCAAGGCCGATCCCGTCTGGGCGCTCGCCGCGCCCGCCGACCAGCCGCAATGAACGCGAGCCGGCGCCTCGTTCTCGCCCTCGCGCTCGCCGCGGCGTTCGCGCCCTCCGCCTTCGCCGGCTCGCCGCAGCCCTTCGACGCCTCGGCCTTCGCGGCGGCGCAGGCGGCGGGAAGGCCCATCCTCGTCGAGATCACGGCGCCCTGGTGCCCGATCTGCCGCGTGCAGAAGCCGATCCTCGAAAAGCTCGCGAGCGAGCCGCGCTTTTCCGACATGGCGGTCTTCGCCATCGACTTCGACAGCCAGAAGGACCTCATGGCGCGCTTCGGCGTGAGCCTGCAGAGCACGCTCGTCATGTTCAGGGGCGAGAAAGAGGTCGGACGCTCGACCGGGGAGACGCAGCCCGAATGGATCGAGGCGCTGCTCGAAAAAGGACTCTAGACGGTCAATTAACCTCGACGCCCTTCCAGAAGGCGAGACGGTCCCGGATTTCTTCGGCCGCGGGCTTCGGGTCGGGATAGAACCAGACGGCGTCGGGGTTGCGGGCCTCGCCGACCCGCAACGTGAAGTAGCGCGCGACGCCCTTCCAGGGGCAGACGCTCGTCGTCGCGCTCGGCTCGAGACGGCTCATGTCGACGTCCTCGCGCGGGAAATAGTGATTGCCCTCGACGACGACCGTCCTGTCCGAGCGCGCGATCGTCGCGCCGTTCCAGCGCGCCTCCACCATGCTCAGCGCGAGAGCTGGTCGACGTCGCGCACGGCGCCGCGGGCCGCGCTCGTCGTCATCGCGGCGTAGGCGCGCAGAGCCTGCGAGACGACGCGCGTGCGGGCGGCGGGCTTCCACGCGCCCTTGCCTTTCTCCTCCATCGCCGCGCGCCGGCGGGCGAGCTCGGCGTCGTCGACCGCGAGACGCAGCTTGCGAGCCGGGATGTCGATCTCGATCGGATCGCCCTCCTGAACGAGGCCGATCGCTCCGCCTTCGGCCGCCTCCGGCGAGGCGTGGCCGATTGAGAGCCCCGACGTGCCGCCCGAGAAACGTCCGTCGGTGACGAGCGCGCAGGCCTTGCCAAGCCCTTTCGACTTCAGATAGCTCGTGGGGTACAGCATCTCCTGCATCCCCGGGCCGCCGCGCGGGCCCTCGTAGCGGATGACCACCACGTCGCCCGCCCTGATCTGGTCCTTCAGGATCGCCTCGACCGCCGCGTCCTGGCTCTCGAACACGCGGGCGGGGCCGGAAAAGACGAGGTTCAAGGCGTCGACGCCCGCCGTCTTCACGATGGCGCCGTCCTCGGCGAGGTTGCCGTAGAGCACGGCGAGGCCGCCGTCCTTCGAGAAGGCGTGGCCGACGTCGCGGATGACGCCCTTCTCGCGGTCGAGATCGGCCTGCTCCCAGCGCGCCGACTGGCTGAAGGCGACCTGCGTCGGCACCCCTCCGGGCGCCGCGCGGAAAAATTCGGCCACGGATTCGCTGTTCGAGCGGCGCATGTCCCAGCGGTCGAGCGCGTCCCTCATCGTCGTCGCATGGACCGTCTTCGCCGCGCCGTGGACGAGGCCGGCGCGCTCGAGCTCGCCGAGGATCGCCATGACGCCGCCGGCGCGATGCACGTCCTCGACATGCACGTCGGCGACGGCGGGGGCGACCTTGCACAGGACCGGCACGCGGCGCGACAGGCGGTCGATGTCGGCCATGGTGAAGTCGACGCCGCCCTCATGCGCCGCGGCGAGCAGATGCAGCACCGTGTTGGTCGAGCCGCCCATGGCGATGTCGAGCGTCATCGCGTTCTCGAAGGCTTCGAAGCTCGCGACCGAGCGCGGCAGGACGCTCTCGTCGTCCTGCTCGTAATAGCGGCGCGCGAGGTCGACGACGAGGTGGCCCGCCTCGACGAAGAGGCGGCGGCGGTCGGAATGGGTCGCGAGCGTCGTGCCGTTGCCCGGCAGCGAGAGGCCGAGCGCCTCGGTGAGGCAGTTCATCGAGTTCGCCGTGAACATGCCGGAGCACGAGCCGCAGGTCGGGCAGGCCGAACGCTCGATGGCCTTGACGTCGGCGTCGGAGACATGGTCGTCGGCGGCCGCCACCATGGCGTCGACGAGGTCGAGCGCCTTGGTCTTGCCGGCGAGGACGACCTTGCCGGCCTCCATCGGACCGCCCGAGACGAACACGGCCGGAATGTTGAGGCGCAGCGCCGCCATCAGCATGCCGGGGGTGATCTTGTCGCAATTGGAGATGCACACCAGCGCGTCGGCGCAATGGGCGTTGGCCATATATTCGACGCTGTCGGCGATGACCTCGCGCGAGGGCAGGGAGTAGAGCATGCCGTCATGCCCCATCGCGATGCCGTCGTCGACCGCGATGGTGTTGAACTCCTTGGCGACGCCGCCCGCCGCCTCGATCTCGCGCGCGACGAGCTGGCCGAGATCTTTCAGATGCACGTGGCCCGGCACGAATTGCGTGAAGGAGTTGGCGACGGCGATGATCGGCTTGCCGAAGTCGCCGTCCTTCATGCCGGTGGCGCGCCACAGGCCGCGCGCGCCGGCCATGTTGCGTCCATGGGTGGTCGTGCGGGAGCGATAGGCGGGCATCGGGCTTATCCAGGTTGGGCTAAAGTTTGCGGCCTGAAGGGCGTCTATAGAGATTTGGCGCGTCCGCGTCACCTTTTTCAAGCTGAGCGGCGGCGTTCTCCTGTTCAGTCCTTGCGGCGGCGCAGGAGATAGACGTCCATGACGAAGCCGGCTTTTTCCCGCGCGACGGCGCGCGCGGCCTTGATCGCGTCCCCGACCGCGCCGAGCGGACCCTTGAGCGAGGCTTCCTCCGGCCGGCCGAGATTGGCGCTCCAGTAAATGTCGAAGCCGTCGTCGGCGAGCGCGTCGAAGGACGCCTCGCCGTCGAGCATCACCACGACGCTGTCGGCGCAGGCGGGAAAGCCGCCTTCGCGCAGGCGCCGTCCGGTGGTGATCAGCGCTGGCTCGCCGATTTCATTGAGCGCGATCTTGTGGCGCGCGCACAGCGCCTGCGCGCTGCTGATCCCGGGGATGACTTCGTAGTCGAGGGCGAGGGCCTTTCGCGCGCAAATGCTGTCGAGGATGCGCAGGGTGGCGTCATAGAGCGTCGGATCGCCCCAGATGAGGAAGGCGCCCGCCTCGCCCTCGCCAAGCTCGCGCGCGAACATCTCCTCATAGTCGCGCGCGATCGCCGCGTGCCAGTCCTCGACGTTGGCGCGATAATCGGAGAACGCCTTCGCCCTGCCGCGGGCGGCGAATGTGACGAGCCGCGCAGGCTTCCCCTTGCGGCAGGCCGCCAGAACAGCGAGACGATGTTCGCGCAGGCCGGCTTTTTCGACGCCCTTGTCAGGCAGGAACACGACGTCGGCGGCGCAGATCGCCTCGGCGGCCTGAAAAGTCACATGTCTGACGTCGCCGGCGCCGACGCCGATGAGGAGGATTTTGCGCACATGATTTCTCCCGCTTCGACGCGTCCTCGATACGCCGCGCGCCGTCGCTGGAAAAGAGAGGCGGAAGCGTGAGCGATCCTTTCGCCGCGGCCTTCGCCGAGGCCGAGGCCGCCTTCGCGCGCGGCGAGGTTCCGGTCGGCGCGGCGGTGGCGAGGAACGGCGTCGTCGTCGCGAGCGCCGGCAACCGCACGTTCGAGGACGCCGACCCGACCGCGCACGCCGAAATTCTCGCCATCCGCGCCGCGGCGAAGGCGCTCGGCTCGCAGCGGCTTTCGGGCTGCGACCTTTACGTGACGCTCGAGCCCTGCGCCATGTGCGCGGGCGCGATCTCCTTCGCGCGGCTGCGGCGGCTCTATTACGCCGCGTCCGATCCGAAGGGCGGGGCGGTCGAGCATGGGCCGCGCTTCTTCTTCCAGCCCACCTGCCACCATGCGCCCGAAGTCTACGACGGCCTGCGGGCGGGCGAGGCGGCGGCGCTGCTGCGCCGCTTCTTTCAGGCGCGGCGCTGAGGCCGCGCGGGCGGCGCGTAACACCGGACGAGCGCGTCGCAGTCGCCCGCCGCGCAAGCGGCTCGCCAGCGCGCGACGGCGTCGGCGACCTGCGCCAGGACGTCCCCGGCCTCGTCGCGCAAGGATTCGCGAAAGTCTGTTTCGTCCATTCATGTCGCTCGCGACGCGACGCCGGCGCCGTTTCAGCGCTCGCTGAAGAAATCCGCCAGCGCCGCCAGCGTCTCCTGCGGCGCCTCTTCGGGCAGGAAATGCCCGCCCTTGAGCTCGCCGCCCTCGACGTCGGTCGCCCATTGACGCCAGATGTCGAGCGTCGAGGCCGCGCCGCCGCCGAGCCCGCGCCCTCCCCACAAAACGAGCAGCGGCGCGGTGATGCGGCGGCCGGCGGCGCGGTCGGCCTCGTCGTCGGCGCGGTCGAGGCTCGCGCCGGCGCGGTAGTCCTCGCAGGCGGCGTGGATGCGCGTCGGCTCGTTGAAGGCCGCGCGATAATGGGCGAGCGCGCACGGATCGAAGGCTTTCAGGCTCTTGTCGGCCGTCCAACTCGCCAGCGTATGGTCGAGGTAGAAGACCGCGTTCGAGCCGATCAGCGTTTCGGGCAGCGGCTCGGGCTGGGCGAGGAAGGTCCAGTGATAGGCGCCGATCGCCTCCTTCGCGTCCATCGCCGCCCAGCGCGCGGCGGTCGGGACGATATCGAGCGCGGCGACCTTGAGAAGGCGCTCCGGCGCGTCGAGCGCGAGGCGGTAGGCGACGCGGGCGCCGCGGTCGTGCCCGGCGAGGTTGAAGCGGATCGCGCCGAGCTTGCCCATCACCGCGACGGCGTCGCGCGCCATCTTGCGCTTGGCGTACTCCTCGCCCTTCGCGCTCGGCGGCGCGCTCGACCAGCCGTAGCCGCGCAGATCCATGACGAAGACGCGAAAGCGCTCGGACAGCGCCGGCGCGATCTTGTGCCACTCGACATGGGTCTGCGGATAGCCGTGCAGCAGCAGGAGCGGCGGCCCGTCCCCCTTCGCGCGCACGAAGAAGCGGCCTTCGTCGGTGTCGACCCAGTGGGTCTCGAAGCCGGGGAAGAGATCGGCGAGGTCGCTCATGCCTGAGACTCCTTGGCGCGCCGCGCGGGGCCGAAAAGTCATAGCGCAAACGCGCGCATGGCGCGCGGACGTCCCGCAAAGTCTTCGTCGCTTGACAGACATTCGCCCCGCCGCCAAAACCTGAAGGCCCGCGGCGCCGCCGCCCGAGCTGAAGGAGACGCATGAGCGACATCTCGACCGAGGCGCGCGCGATTGAGGCGCCGAACTCAGGCAAGCCGAAGCTGAACGTCGTCCTTCTCGCGCCGCGCGGCTTCTGCGCCGGCGTGGTGCGGGCGATCGACGCCGTCGAGGAGGCGCTGCGCATCTACGGCGCGCCCGTCTACGTGCGCCATGAGATTGTGCACAATAAATATGTCGTCGAGACGCTCAAGGCCAAGGGCGCCGTCTTCGTCGAGGAGCTCGACGAGGTGCCCGACACCAGGCAGCCGGTTATCTTCTCGGCGCACGGCGTGCCGAAATCCATTCCCGTCGAGGCCGAGACGCGCAACATCTTCGCCATCGACGCGACCTGCCCGCTGGTCACCAAGGTGCACCGCGAGGCCGAGCTGCACCACAAGCGCGGCCGCCTCGTGCTGCTCGTCGGCCACGCCGGCCACCCCGAGGTGGTCGGCACCATCGGCCAGCTGCCGCCGGGGTCGATCATCCTCGTCCAGACCGTCGCCGACATCGCCGCGCTCGAGGTTGAGGACGAGCGCAATCTCGCCTATGTGACGCAGACGACGCTTTCGGTCGACGACACGCGCGAGATGGTCGACGCGCTGACCACGCGCTTTCCCGAGATCGTCGGACCGCACAAGCAGGACATCTGCTACGCCACCACCAACCGGCAGGAGGCGGTCAAGCAGGTCGCGCAGAACGTCGACGCGCTGCTCGTCGTCGGCTCTTCGAACTCCTCGAACTCGCAGCGCCTCAAGGAGGTCGCCGAGCGCTCGGGCTGCCGCCTCGCCCGCCTCGTGCTGCGCGCCGAAGACGTCGAGTGGGACCTGTTCTCGAAGATCTCGACGCTCGCCGTCACCGCCGGCGCGTCGGCGCCCGAGGTGCTCGTCGAGGAGATTCTCGACGCCTTCGCCGCGCGCTTCGACCTCAGCGTCCAGGAGGTCTCGACGGCGAACGAGGGCGTGTTCTTCCCGCTGCCGCGCGAACTGCGCCGCGAGACGGTCTGACGCCGCAGGCCATGGCGTCCGGGCCGCAGGCGCTGCTGCTCGCCGGCCCCACCGCGAGCGGCAAGTCGGCGCTCGCCGTAAGGCTCGCCCAGGCGATCGGCGGGATCGTCGTCAACGCCGATTCGATGCAGGTCTACGCCGATCTGCGCATCCTCACCGCGCGCCCGAGCGAGGCGGACGCGCGCGCCGCGCCGCATCTTCTCTTCGGCCTCGTTGACGCCGCGGAAAATTTTTCGGTCGCCCGCTGGCTCGACGCGGCGAAGGCGGCGCTCGCCGAGGCGCGCGCGCGCGGCGCGACGCCGATCTTCGTCGGCGGCACGGGTCTTTACTTCAAGGCGCTGACGCAGGGGCTGTCGGCGATCCCGGCTATTCCTGAGGATGTGCGCGAGCGCTTGCGCGCGCGCGCCGCCGGCCTGCCGCCGCAGGCGCTGCACGAGGAGCTGGAGCGCCGCGATCCGGTCATGGCGGCCCGGCTGCGGCCGTCCGATCCGCAGCGCCTGTTGCGCGCGCTCGAGGTGCTCGAGGGAACCGGACGCAGCCTGTCCGAATTCCAGGGCGCGCGCGAGCCGCCGCTCGTCGGTCCGGGAAACGCCCGCGCCGTCTTCCTCGACGTCGAGAGCGCGGCGCTGAAGGCGCGCATCGACTCTCGTTTTCAGGACATGATCGCCGCCGGAGCGCTGGAGGAGGCGAGACGGCTCGGCGCGCGCGGCCTCGACCCTGCGCTGCCGGCGATGCGCGCCCATGGCGTCCCGCATCTGCTTGCGCATTTGCGCGGCGAGATCGGGCTCGAAGAGGCGATCGCGCTCGGACAGCGCGACACGCGCGCCTACGCCCGCCGCCAGCGCACCTTCGCGCGGCATCAGCTCACGGATTTCGTCCGGGCGGCGCCCGACGCGGCTTTCGATCTGTTGCGCGCGCCCTGAGGCGTCTTCGCCATTGCGTTACCTGCGCAACAGCGCCGGGCGGAAAAACGTCGGATGCTCCCTGCGAGGTCGCGCGGCTGAACCGGGCCCGGCGTGACGCGTGCAGGAGAAACGTCATGGCGAAGTTCAGATTGAGGGTCGCGGGATGGAGGGGATTTGAAGTTTCGTGCGGCGGCGACGTCAAGACGCGCGTCGTGTTCGCCGTGTTCGACGAGGACAAGACCAGGCTCGCCTGGTATCTCTTCGCGTCGTCTCCGACGAATTGCGCGAAGGGCGCTTCGCCGACGGACAAGCAGTTCGGCCATCTCTACGAATTCGCCGCCCATAATCCGCTCGACTCCGACCATCAGGTCGCGCCGGAAAAGCTGCTCGCCGATCCGAAGGGCACGCCGGCCGTGCTCGACATCGAGGTCGAGAAGCGCCACATCAATTGCGACGTCAGCGGCCTGAAGACCAGCGGAAAGGACGTCGTCAGCTTCGGCGCGACGATGCTGAAGGATTACGAGCCGGGCGCGGTCAAGCAGATCAAGGGCGTCGTCGAGCTGCTCGAAAAGGGCGTCTTCTCGGAAAAGAATTTCGCCGTCGGCCCACAGGACAAGGCGTCGCTGATCAAGATCACCGGCCCGGTCATTTAGGCGGATCCATCGGGTTCACGGCTCGAGCCCGGCGATCGCCCTCGCGAAGTCCTTCGCCGCGAAGGGCGCGAGATCGGCCGCGCCCTCGCCGACGCCGATGAAATGCACCGGGAGCCGGTATTTCTCGACGAGCGCGACGAGGATGCCGCCGCGCGCCGTGCCGTCGAGCTTGGTCATCACGAGGCCGGTGACGCCGGCGACCCTGCCGAAAATCTCCGCCTGGCTCATGGCGTTCTGGCCGACTGTGGCGTCGAGCACCAGCAGCACGGCGTGCGGCGCGTCGGCGTCGAGCTTCTTCATCACCCGCACGATCTTCTCGAGCTCGGCCATCAGCTCGGCGCGGTTCTGCAGCCGTCCGGCGGTGTCCATCAGCAGCACGTCCGAGCCGTTGGCGCGCGCGGCGCCGACGGCGTCGAAGGCGAGACCGGCGGCGTCGGACCCTTGTGCGCGCGCCACCACCTCGCAGCCGAGCCGCTCGCCCCAGATCTTCAGCTGCTCGATCGCCGCCGCGCGGAACGTGTCGCCGGCGGCGAGCGTGACCTTCTTGCCCTCGGCGCAGAGGCGCGCGGCGAGCTTGCCGATGGTCGTCGTCTTGCCCGAGCCGTTGACGCCGACGACGAGGATGACGAAGGGCTTTTTCGCGCCGTCGATTTCGAGCGGCAGAGCGTAGGGCTCGAGCGCGCGCTCGACCTCGCCGGCGAGGATCGCCTTGACCTCATCGACCTCGATCGACTTGTCGTAGCGGCCGCGCCCCACCTCGGCGGCGATGCGGCTCGAGACGGAGACGCCGAGGTCGGCGCGGATCAGCACGTCCTCGAGCTCCTCGAGCATGGCGGCGTCGAGGCGGCGCTTGACGAAGATCGATTTCAGCCCTTCGCCGATCTGGTCCGACGAGCGCGCGAGGCCCTGCCGCAGCCGCGACCACCAGCCTTTCGCCCCGGCGAGCAGGGAGGGGCCGGGCGCGGACTCCGCCGCGGACGCGACAGTTTGCGACGCGGAAAGCGGCGGTTCGGCGGACGCGGGACGTTCGGGCTCAGGAGGCGCGGATTCACGGGCCGCGGGAAATTCCGGGGCGGCGGCCGGCGGGAGAGCGTCCGTCCGGGCCGCCTCGCGGCGGCCGAAGACGCGGCCGAGGAAGCCTGGCTTCTTGGCGCCTTCGCGCTCGTCGTGATCGTCCATGGATTCGTCCTGAAAGCAGCCCGCGCCGCCCCTCTATATAGGTCCGCGCGACCGCGAGGCGAGCGGCTCGATCCGTCCCGGAGTCACCCTGAGCCGCTGCGCCGTCCCTGGCAGGCTCGAGAACGCCGCCTCGTCCGCGCCGCTCATCCACACCTGCGCGTCGAGGCGGGCGAGCCGCTCGTAGAGGGCGGCGCGCCGGCGCGGATCGAAATGGGCGGCGATCTCGTCGAGAAGCACCAGCGGGGCGAGCCCGCTCGCCGCGCGCACGAGCCGCGCCTGCGCGAGGATGAGGCCGACGAGCAGCGCCTTCTGCTCGCCGGTCGAGCCTTGCGCCGCGGGCGCGCCGGTGCGCGCGAGGCGCACGAAGAGGTCGCTCGACTGCGGCCCGATCAGGGCGCGTCCGGCCGCCGCGTCGCGGGCGCGGTTCTCACGCAACATGAAGCGATACCGGTCCTCGGCCTCCAGAGCCGGCCGGTCGGCGACGAGGCGGTCGATCTCGCCTTCTATCGAGAGCAGGGCGCGCGGGAAGCCGTCCTCCGATTCGCCGCCCGCCAGCTCGCCGTCGCCGACGTAGCCCGAGAGCAGCCGCACGGTCTCGCCGCGCGCCGCGGCCACGGCGACCGCGAGCTCGGCCGCCTCGCGCTCCAGCGCGTCGAGCCAGGCGGCTTCGCCCCGCTCCTCGAGCAGGCGGTTGCGCCCGCGCAGCGCCCGCTCCAGCGCGTTGACGCGCACGCCATGGTCGGCGTCGAGCGAGAGGGTCAGGCGGTCGAGGAAGCGCCGCCGCTCGGCGGGCGGCCCGGCGAACAGCCCGTCCTGCGCCGGCGTCAGCCAAACGACGCGCACATGTTCGCCGAAGGCGCGCGCCGAGGGCGCCGCCTCGCGCGCGATGCGGAATTTTCGCGCGAGCGGGCCGCCCGGCTCGACGCCGGCGCCGAGCTGGACGCGCCCGCCCGCCTCTCCCATCTCGACCGAGACGGCGAAGCCGCCGGAGCCGTTCGCGTGGGCGAACTCCGACAATTCCGCGCGCCGCAGCCCGCGCCCCGGCGAAAGCAGGGAGAGCGCCTCGAGCACATTGGTCTTGCCGGCGCCGTTGTCGCCGACGAGCGCGATCATGTCGCCGAGATCGTCGAGATCCAGGGAGGCGTAGGAGCGGAAATCCGATAGGGTGAGGCGCCGCGCGCCGTAGGAGTTCGGACGCCCTGGCGATCTTGCGTCTTCAACGGGAAGGGCGTGCGGCATGCAAAGTCCATGGCGGCCGGCGCGGCCCGTCCCGCTTGTACAGGAAATTTTTCGCGCGAGGGACGTGCGGTGAGCGGGGAAAAAGCCGCATTCTCCCTGCGCCCGCGCGGCGCGCAGATGGAGGCGCTGGTCGAGCTGTGGGCGGCGAGCTGGGCGCAGGCGATGCCCGACGTCGATTTTTCGGCGCGGCGCGGCTGGCTGAGGACGCGCATCGTCGAGCTGGAGGAAGCCGGGGCGACGACGCTGTGCGCCTGCGACGCGCAGGGCGCGATCGCAGGGTTCGTAACGGTCGATCCGGCGAGCGGCTATCTCGATCAGGTCGCCGTCGCGCCGCGCGCCAAGGGGAGCGGCGCGGCGCAGGCGCTTCTCGACGGCGCCCGCGCGCTGGCGGGGCGCAAGCTCGCGCTCGAGGTCAATCGCGACAACGCGCGGGCGCGCCGATTCTACGAGCGCGAAGGATTCGTCGTCGTCGGCGAGGGCGTCAATCCGGCGTCCGGCCTCAAGACGCTGCGCATGCGGGAAAAATGATCGCGTCGCGGGCTTTTTTTGCGGGTGCGAGATGTCCCGCAAGCGCGAACGTCGCAAAAATATTTTCTAAAGGGGCTTGAGAATCTCCGACGTCCGCTGCATGTATCCGCGCGAAGACGCGGCCGTCGGGAGACGGCGGCGCTATTAACGCAGAGTGCGTCCGCCGCATCCTGCCTTTGAAATTGACGCAACAGGAATTTGGCGCGACGCAGGGCCGCCCGAAGCGACAGCTTTCGGCGCCGTGCTCCGGCATGAGGTTGTTCGATGCTCCAGCAATTCGTAACGGTGCAGGATTCCGGCGGCAAGCCGCTCAAGCGCGTTCTGATGACGACGTCCGAGGACGGCGTATGCGTCGCCGATCCGGGCATGCTCTACGCCATCCGCTTCGGCGTCGCGGCTCCGATCACGGTGAGCCCCGAGCAGGTGTTCAATTTCGATCCGCCGATCTTCGATGCTCTCATGGCGCAGTGGCGAGCTGAAAAGCAGACCTGCGCGACCACCTGGGCGAAGCTGGGGCAGTTCCAGCCCATGGATGAAGACGAAGACGACGATTTCGGCTGCGACTACTAGCCGCAGGGCAACACGCAAGCCAAGGCTTCGATTGAGCGCCCTTCGCATCTGCGAAGGGCTTTTTTGCGCCTCGCTCTATTCGGCCGCGTCCCGGCTCGCCGCCGCCTCGGGCGCCGCGCCGAACTGAAGCCGCGCCAGGCGCGCGTAGAGCCCCGAGCGCGCGACGAGGCTCGCGTGGTCGCCCTCCTCGACGATCCGTCCGCCGTCGAGCACGAGGATGCGGTCGGCCTTCAGCACGGTGGCGAGGCGGTGGGCGATGACGACCGTCGTGCGCCCCTTCATCGCCGTGTCGAGCGCGGACTGCACCTGCGCCTCATTCTCGGCGTCGAGCGCCGAGGTCGCCTCGTCGAGCAGCAGCACGGGAGCGTTCGAGAGGATGGCCCGCGCGATGGCGATGCGCTGGCGCTGGCCGCCGGACAGGGTGACGCCGCGCTCGCCGGGCTTCGTGTCGTAGCCCTCCGGCAGGGCGCGGATGAACTCGTCGGCGGCCGCCTTGCAGGCCGCGTCGCGCACCTCCTCGAGGCTCGCCTCGGGGCGTCCGTAGCGGATGTTGTCGGCGATCGAAATGGCGAAGATCGCCGCGTCCTGAGGCACGTTGCGGATGCGCGCGCGCAGATCCGCCGGCGCGACCGTCCTGACGTCGACGCCGTCGAGCAGGATGCGTCCTGCGCTCGGATCATAGAAGCGCTGCAGCAGCTGCAGGAGCGTGGTCTTGCCCGCGCCCGACGGGCCGACGATCGCCGTCGTCTGGCCCGGCGCGATGGAGACGTCGATGGCGGCGAGCGCGGGATCGTCCGGCCGCCCCGGATAGGCGAAGGAGACGTTCTCGAAGCGGATCTCGCCGCGCGTCGGGCTGGGCAGCGCGGCGGGGACGGGCGGCGCCGCGATCTGCGGCTCGACGGCGAGGATTTCGGTCACCCGTTCGGCGGCGCCGCCGGCGGCGGCGATCTCGCCCCACACCTGCGACAGCTCGCTGAGCGCGCTCGCGGCGAGCAGCGCGTAGAGCAGGAACTGCGACAGGAAGCCGCTCGTCATGCGCCCGGCGATCACGTCGTTCGCGCCGAACCACAGGATCGCGACGACGCTCAGGAAGACGAGGAAGATGACGATCGTCGTGAGCCGCGAGCGGGCGGCGGCGGCCTTGCAGGCGGCCTCATAGGCCTCCTCGGCGGCGGCGGCGTAGCGCTCCGCGGTCGCCGTCTCGGCGTTATACGCCTGCATCACGCGCACCGCGGAGAGGTTCTCGCTGGCGTAGGCGGTCGCCTCGGCGAGCGTGTCCTGCGCCGCGCGCGAGCGCTTGCGCACCATCCGCCCCGAGGCGACGAGCGGCAGCACGATGACCGGAATGGCGATGAGCACGAAGGCGGACAGCTTCGGGCTCGTGAAGATCATCAGCCCGACGGCGCCGAGGAAGATCAGGAAGTTGCGCGCCGCGCCCGCCGCCGTGGTGGCGAAGCCCGCGCGCATCTGGGTGAGGTCGGCGGTCAGGCGCGACATCAGCTCGCCGACGCGCGCCTTGTCGAAGAAGGACGCGTCGAGCCGCGTCAGATGCGCGAACACTTTTTCGCGAAGGTCGGCGACGACCCGCTCGCCGAGCGTCGTGACGAAATAGTAGCGGGCGCCCGAGGCGAGCGCGAGCACCGCGGCGACGCCGACGAGCGCCACGAAATACTGGTTGATGAGTCCGGCCGCCTCCGGCGTGAAGCCGAAGTCGACGACCCGGCGCAGCGCCATCGGCACGGCGAGGGTCGCCGCCGCCGCCGCGGTCAGCGCGACGGCGACGCCGGCGATGCGTCCCCTGTAGCGCAGCGCGTAGGGCAGCACGGCGAGCAGCGCCCGCGGCGAGCCGCCCGCCGCGTCGGCGGAGCGGCGGGAGCGGCGCTTGCGCGCGGCGGGCTCTGGCGCGTCGGTCATGTTCTTGCTCTTGGTTTGCCGGCGCAGGACCGGGCGTCCGACGCGCTGTTTTGTGCGGTTCCAAATGAGGCGAAGAGATGGCGACGCCTCAGGCGGCCTTCTCGTTCAGGAGCCGCGCCCGCGCCTCGAGCGCCGCATAGAGGATGCAGATGGCGATTCCCTCGCTGGCGGCGCGCACGTCGGATAGCGAGGGCACCGTCGGGGCGATGCGGAGGTTGGCGTCCTGCGGATCGATCCCGAGCGGATAGGTCGCCCCCGCCGGCGTCAGCGCGACGCCCGCGTCCCTGGCGAGCTCGACGACGCGGCGCGCCGTGCCGGGCGCGGCGTCGACCGAGAGGAAATAGCCGCCCTGCGGCGCGCTCCAGCGCGCGGCGCCCGTTCCGCCGAGCCGCGCCTCGAACGCCTGCGCGACCGCCTCGAACTTCGGCGCGATCAGCGCGCGGTGGCGGTCCATCAGCGCCTCGATCCCCGCCATGTCGCGCAGGAAGCGGACATGGCGCAGCTGGTTCACCTTGTCCGCGCCGATGGTGCGCTTGCCCATGCCGGCGAGCAGCCATTTCACGTTCGCGGGCGAGGAGGCGAAGACCGCGAGGCCGGCGCCGGCGAAGGTGATCTTCGAGGTCGAGGCGAAGACGAAGGCGCGGTCGGGGTTTCCGGCCGCCGCGCAGAGCGCCAGCACGTCGGCGAGCCCGTGGCGCGCCGGCGTCAGATGGTGGACGCAATAGGCGTTGTCCCAGAACAGGCGGAAGTCGGGCGCGCCCGTCTTCATGCGCGCGAGCCGGGCGACCGTCTCGTCGGAATAGATCTCGCCGGTCGGATTCGAATATTTGGGCACGCACCACATGCCCTTGACCGCCGGGTCGGCGACGAGCCGCTCGACCTCGTTCATGTCGGGGCCGCAGCCGGTGAGGCGCACGGGGATCATGCGCACGCCATATTCCTCGCAGATCGCGAAATGGCGGTCGTAGCCGGGCGAAGGCGCGAGGAAGACGGTCTCCGACCCCTTCGACCAGGGCGCGGGCGAGCCGGGGACGCCCTTGACCAGCGCGTCGAGGAGGCAGTCGTGCATCAGCGTGAGGCTGGAGTTGCCGCCGACGACGATGTTTTCGGCCGTCGCGCCGAGGATTTGCGAAAACAGCGCGCGCGCCTCCGGCAGGCCCTGCAGGCCGCCGTAGTTGCGCACGTCCGCGCCGGACGCCGCCGTGTAGTCCGCCTCGCCGGGCAGGGCGAGCAGCGCGTTCGAGAGGTCGAGCTGATCGGGCGCCGGCTTGCCGCGCGTCATGTCGAGCTTCAGCCCCTTGGCGCGGAAGGCGGCGTAGTCAGCCTCGACCCGCTGGCGCAGCGCGGCGAGCTCGGGAGCGGAAAGGTCGTCGATCAGGCTCATGCGTCCTGTCCTTGAAGATTAGAGGCTCGGGATTGGCGCGTACATACGCCTCGCGCGCGCCGACGCCAAGCGAGGCGGCGCGCGAGGCCGCGCGTGACGTCGCCGCAGGGAGCTGTTGCGGAAGCTCGCGCGGGGATGATATTTGCGCAGCGCGGCAGGGGGACGACGGCGTGGGCGCGGACAGGGTTCTCGTCACAGGCGCGTCCGGGTTCGTCGGCTCGGCCGTGGCGCGCGCGCTGCTCTGCGACGGCTTCGCGGTGCGCGCGCTCCTGCGCGAGACGGCGAGCCGCGAGAACGTCGCGGGGCTCGACGTCGAGATCGCCCAGGGCGACATGCGCGACCCCGACGCGATGGCGCGGGCGATGAAGGGCGCGCGCCATTTCTTTCATGTCGCCGCCGACTACCGCCTCTGGGCGCGCGATCCCGGCGAAATCCTTGCGGCCAATCTCGAGGGCGCGCGGGTGGCGATGGAGGCGGCGCTGCGCGAAGGCGTCGAGCGCGTGGTCTATACGAGCTCGGTCGCCACCATCGCCTGCGGCGGCGTCGCGCCGGGCGACGAGCGCGCGAGCCTCGCCGCGGGGCAGGCGGTCGGCGCGTACAAGCGCAGCAAGGTCGTCGCCGAATGCCTGGTGCGCGACATGGTCGCGCGCCGGAAGCTGCCGGCGGTGATCGTCCACCCCTCGACGCCGATCGGCCCCCGCGACGTCAAGCCGACGCCGACGGGCCGGATCATCGTCGAGGCGGCGCGCGGCCGCATGCCGGCCTATGTCGACACCGGCCTCAATCTCGTGCATGTCGACGACGTCGCCGCCGGCCATGTCGTCGCCCTGCGCCGCGGCGCCGTCGGCGAAAGCTACATTCTCGGCGGCCAGGACGTGTCGCTCGCCTGCATGCTGAAGGACATCGCGCGGCTTCAGGGCCGCGCCCCGCCGCGCCTGCGCCTGCCGCGCGGCCTCCTCTATCCGGTCGCCTTCGCCGCCGAGGCCGCCGCCCGCTTCACCCGCAGGGAGCCTTTCGTGACCCTCGACGGACTGCGCATGTCGCGCCATAGGATGTTCTTCTCGTCGGCGAAGGCCGAACGCGAGCTCGGCTACGCCGCGCGCCCCTACCATGAGGCGCTCGTCGACGCGCTCGCCTGGTTCAAGCAGAACGGACGACTGAAATGAGCGCGCCCGAGACAGACGCCACGCGGACGAGCTCCACCGAGAACTTCCCCGTCGCCTCGCTGCTGCTCGCCCCCGAGCGGCGCGCGCCGATCCTCGCCTATTACCGCTTCGCCCGCGCCGCCGACGACGTCGCCGACCATCCCGAGCTCTCGCCGCAGGAGAAGATCGCGCGCCTCGACGCCTTCGAGGCGACGCTGCTCGGCCGCGAGGACGGCGTCGAGGCGGCCAAGCCCCTGCGCGCCGCGCTCGCCGCCGACGCGCGGCTTCAGGCCCGCCACGCCCTCGACCTCCTGCGCGCCTTCCGCCTCGACGCGACGAAAAGACGCTACGCCAGCTTCGACGAGCTCATGGCCTATTGCGCGCTGTCGGCCGCGCCGGTCGGGCGCTTCGTGCTCAACGTCCACGGCGAGGACGAGGCGACGCATCCCGCCTCCGACGCGCTCTGCTCGGCGCTGCAGATCATCAACCACATGCAGGACTGCGCGCTCGATTTCCGCCGCCTCGACCGGGTCTATCTGCCGCTCGACATGCTGGAGCGCGAAGGCGCCGGCGTCGAGGACCTTTCCGCCCCCTTCGCCTCGCCGGCGCTGCGCGCCGCGCTGACGCGCCTCGCCGGGAAGACCGACGCCCTGATCGCGCAGGGCGAGACGCTCGCGCCGACCCTGCGCGACTGGCGGCTGCGCGCCGAGATCGGCGCCATCGCCGCGCTCGCCCAAAAACTCAACGTCATCCTCAAGCGCCGCGATCCTCTGTCGCAGGAGACGCATCTGTCGAAGCCGCAGGCGCTCGCCGTCGCCGCGCGCGGGGCGCTCGGCGCGCTGACGCGGCGGCCGCGTCAGGGCGCGACGCGCGCAGGGGCGCCGGCGTGAGCGCCGCGCAGATGAGCGCGGACGCGCCGGCCCCGGCCGTCTCCGCCTCGCGGAAAAGCTCGTTCTACGCGGCGATGCGCATCCTGCCGAAGGCGCAGCGCGAGGCGATGTACGAGATCTACGCCTTCTGCCGCGCCGTCGACGACATCGCCGACGAGGAGGGGCCGAAGCCGGCGCGCGAGGCGGCGCTGCGGGCCTGGCGGGCCGACGTCGAGGGATTTTACGACGGCGCGCCGGCGAAGATCATGCCGGCCGGCCTCGTCGCCGCAGCGAAAGGGTTCGGCCTCGAGCGCGACGATTTCCTCGCCGTGATCGACGGCATGGCGATGGACCTCCAAGGGCCGATCCGCGCCCCGGACGAGGCGACGCTCGACCTCTACTGCGACCGCGTGGCGAGCGCCGTCGGCCGGCTCAGCGTGAAGGTGTTCGGCACGCCGCGCGGCGAGGGGCGCCTGCTCGCCTACCATCTCGGCCGCGCCCTGCAGCTCACCAACATCCTGCGCGACCTCGACGAGGACGCCGCGATCGGGCGCCTCTATCTGCCGCGCGAGGCGCTGCTCGCCGCCGGCGTCCCGGCCGGGCTGCTCGACGGGCCGCCGCAGGCCGCGCTCGACCATCCCGCCGCCGCCGGCGCCTGCCTCGCCGTGCTGGGCAGGGCGCGCGTCCATTTCGCCGAATCGCGGCTGGTCATGAAGCGCTGCCCGCGCGCCACGGTGCGGCCGGCGCGCATCATGGCCGACGTCTACGCGCCGATGCTGGCGCAGATGGAGCGGCGCGGCTTCGCACCGCCGCGGGCGCGGGTCGCAAGCTCGAAGCGGCGGGCGCTGCTGTCGATCCTGATCCGCAGCTTCTGAAATGGTCGGTCCGTAAATGGCGAAGTCCGTCGTCCATATCGTCGGCGCCGGCCTCGCCGGCCTTTCCGCCGCCGTCCGCCTCGCTGAAAAGGGCAGGGGGGTCGTCCTCTATGAGGCGGCGCGGCAGGCGGGCGGGCGCTGCCGCTCCTATTATGATTCCGCGCTGCAGATGGTGATCGACAACGGCAACCATCTGATGCTGTCGGGCAATGGCGCGGCGCTCGACTATCTGCGCCGCACCGGCGGCCTTCGCGCCGTCAGGATCGCCCCGCGCGCGGAGTTTCCCTTCGCCGACCTCGCCGCCGGCGAACGCTGGACGCTGCGCCCGAGCATGGGGCCGCTGCCGCTGTGGCTGTTCGACAGGAGCGCGCGCGTTCCCGGAACGGGCTGGCGCGACTATCTCGGCCTCCTGCCGCTGACGCTCCGGCGGCGCGAGGGGCGCGTCGACGAGAGCCTTGAATGCGCCGGCCCGCTCTACGAGCGGCTGTGGCGGCCTTTCCTCCTCGCCGCGCTCAACATCGAGCCGGCGGAGGGCTCGGCGCGGCTCGCAGGCCGGCTGCTGCGCGAGAGCCTCGCGCGGGGCGGGAGCGCGTGCCGCCCGGTGGTCGCCGAGGGCCTTTCCGCCGCCCTCGTCGAGCCGGCGATCGAAACGCTCGCCGCGCGCGGCGCCTTCGTGCGCCTCGACCACCGGCTGCGCGCGATAAGGTTCGAGGGCGAGCGCGCGGCGGCGCTCGACTTCGGCGACGCGCTCGAGACGCTCGGCCCGGGCGACGAGCTGATCCTCGCGCTCCCGGCGCCGGTCGCGCTGGACCTCGTGCCGGGCCTCGTCGCGCCGACCGAGCACCGCGCCATCGTCAACGCCCATTTCAAAATGGCGCCGCCGCCGGGCGCGCCGCCGCTGCTCGGCCTCGTCAACGCGACGGCGGAATGGATCTTCGCGTTCAAGGACCGCGTCTCGGTGACGATCAGCGCCGCCGACCGGCTGATCGACAAAAGCCGCGAAGAGCTCGCCGAGCTGATCTTCGCCGACGTCGCGAAAGCGTACAAACTTGCTCAACCTTTGCCGCCATGGCAAATCATCAAGGAGAAGCGGGCGACCTTCGCGGCCTCGCCCGCGCAGAACGCGCTGCGGCCGGGGCCGCGCACGCGCTTCGCCAATGTGACGCTCGCCGGCGACTGGACGCAGACAGGCCTGCCGGCGACGATCGAAGGCGCCGTGCGCTCCGGCTATGGCGCGGCCTTGATCGCGGCGGAAAATTGCGCCGCCGCGGCGAAACAGGCTTGAGGCGAGACAGGAAAGGACGGGCGTTGGACGATCGGACCGGGGTTTTTTCGTTCGGGGCGCAGGCGCCCGGGAGCGCCGCGGCCCGCCCCGCGGAGATCGAAAGCTCGATCTCGCGCGCCCGCGAGGCCCTGCTGGCGCGCCAGCAGGACGACGGGCATTTCGTCTTCGAGCTCGAGGCCGACGCGACCATCCCCGCCGAATATGTGCTGTTCCGGCATTTCCTCGGCGATCCGGCCGAGCCCGAGCTCGAGCGCAAGATCGCCGTCTACCTGCGCCGGCGTCAGTCGGCGGCCGGCGGCTGGCCGTTGTTCGCGGAAGGCGACTTCAATGTTTCGGCCTCGGTGAAGGCCTATTTCGCCCTGAAGATGATCGGCGACGAGCCCGACGCGCCGCACATGAAGCGGGCGCGCGACGCGATCCTCGCCCATGGCGGGGCGGCGCAGAGCAATGTCTTCACGCGCGCGCTGCTGGCGCTGTTCGGCGAGGTCCCGTGGCGCGCCGTGCCGGTCATGCCGGTCGAGATCATGCTGCTGCCGCGCTGGTTTCCCTTCCATCTCACCAAGGTGTCCTACTGGGCGCGCACGGTGATCGCGCCGCTCGCCGTCGTCAACGCGTTGAAGCCGCCCGCCGCCAATCCGCGCGGCGTCGGGATCGCCGAGCTGTTCGTCGTTCCGCCCGAGGAAGTGAAGCGCTGGCCGTCCGCTCCTCAGCAGCGCTTTCCCTTCACGACGCTGTTCGACCTCATCGACCGTGGGCTGCGCGCCGCCGAGCCGCATATGCCGAAGGGCCTGCGCCACAAGGCGATCGCCCGCGCCGAGGCCTTTGTGATCGAGCGCCTCAACGGCGAGGACGGGCTTGGCGCGATCTATCCGGCGATGGCCTATTCGGCGCTGATGCTGCACGCCATGGGCGCGAAGCCGGACGATCCGCGACTGTCCATGATCCGGCGAGGAATCGACAGGCTGCTCGTCGTCAAGGACGAGGAAGCCTATTGCCAGCCCTGCGTCTCGCCCGTGTGGGACACGGCGCTCGCCGCCCATGCGCTGATGGAGGCCGAGGGACATGGCGTCGAGGGCAAGCGGAGCGCGCCGGCGCGCCGCGCGCTCGACTGGCTGAAGCCGCTGCAGGTGCTCGACGTCAAGGGCGACTGGGCGGCGCAGGCCCCTGAGCTGCGTCCGGGCGGCTGGCCCTTCCAGTACGCCAACCCCCATTATCCCGACCTCGACGACACGGCCGTGGTCGCCATGGCCATGGACCGCGCCGACGGCGACGCGTTCGGCGCGCCGATCTCCCGCGCGCGCGAATGGATCCTCGGGCTGCAGAGCCGCAACGGCGGCTTCGCCGCCTTCGACGCGAACAACGACAGGGACTATCTCAATTACATCCCCTTCGCCGACCATGGCGCGCTGCTCGACCCGCCGACGGCGGACGTCGCCGCGCGCTGCGTCTCACTGCTCGCGCAGATGGGCGAGCGGCCGCAGACGAGCCCGGCGCTGGAGAAGGCGCTCCGCTATCTTGAGCGCGAGCAGGAGGCGGAAGGGAGCTGGTTCGGCCGCTGGGGCATGAACTACATCTACGGCACCTGGTCCGTGCTGTGCGCCTTCAACGCGCTCGGACTGCCGAAGGACCATGCGCCGACGCGCAAGGCGGCCGACTGGCTGAAGCGCGTCCAGAACCTCGACGGCGGCTGGGGCGAGGACGGGGCGAGCTACAAGCTCGACTATGCGGGCTTCCAGCCCGCGCCGAGCACGGCGTCGCAGACGGCCTGGGCGCTGCTCGCGCTGATGGCCGCCGGCGAGGTCGATTCGCCCGAGGTCGCGGCCGGCGTCGCCTTTCTTGCCCGCACGCAAGGGGAGGACGGCTTCTGGGAGGAGCGCCGCTACACGGCGACCGGCTTCCCGCGCGTGTTCTACCTGCGCTACCACGGCTATCCGAAATTCTTCCCGCTCTGGGCGCTGTCGCGCTACCGCAACCTCAAGAGCGGCAACGCCGCGCGCACGCCGTTCGGGATGTAGCGGTTGAGCGAGGCGCGCCGCCCCCTCGTCGTCGCCGTCGGCCTCAAGGCCGAGGCGCGCGTCGCGGCGCGGATCGCCGGCGCGCGCGTCGTCGCCGGCGGCGGCGATTCGCGCCGCCTCGCCGTCGCGCTGGAGAGCGCCTGCGCCGGAGCCTGCGGCGTGCTGAGCTTCGGGATCGCCGGCGGCCTCGATCCGGCGCTGGCGCCGGGGACGTCGTTCCTCGCGCGCGAGGTCGTCGCGCCGGACGGAACGCGCTTTCCCGCCGACGCGCGCCTTGTCCGGGCGCTCGGGCTGCCTGACGCCGTGTTCGCCGGCGTCGACGCGGCGGTCGGCTCGGCGGACGAGAAGCGGACGCTGCGCCTTGCGACCGGCGCCTCGCTTGTCGACATGGAGTCGCATGTCGCGGCGCGGACGGCCGCGCGCTTCGGCCTGCCCTTCGCCGCGCTGCGCGTCGTCGCCGACCCGGCCGGCGCCGAGCTGCCGCACGCCGCCCTCGTCGCCATGCGGCCGGACGGCGGGATCGCGCTTTCCCCGCTGTTGCGCTCGCTCGCCCGCGACCCGCGCCAGATCGTCGGGCTGACGCGCGCCGCCTTCGCCGCGCGCGCGGCCTTCAAAAGCCTATTCCGCGGCGGGCAGGCGCTCGCCCTCGGCCTGCCGGATTTCGGCGAGCTTGTGCTCGACATGCCGGCTGAAGACGAATTCGGCCGGCCGCTGCCCGTCTAGCGGGATGTCGGGCGCCATCGGGCCGCTCGAGCGCACGCCGAACAGCGACACCTTCAGCATTTCGAGCGGCCTGGCGAAGGCTTCCTCGACGGCGCTCGGCTCGAAGCCGCAATGGACCATGCAGTCGGCGCATTTCTCGTAGTTGCCGACGCCGTAGCGGTCCCAGTCGGTCTCCTCCATCAGCTCCTTGAAGGTCTTGGCGTAGCCTTCGCCGAGCAGGTAGCAGGGCCGCTGCCAGCCGAACACGGTGCGCGCCGGATTGCCCCAGGGCGTGCAATGGTAGCTGCGGTTGCCGGCGAGGAAGTCGAGGAACAGCGTCGACTGGAAGAACGGCCACGCCTTGCCGCCCTTGCCGCGGGAAAAGATGTCGCGGAACAGGGTTTTCGTCTTCTCGCGGTTGAGGAAGTGCTGCTGGTCGGGGGCGCGCTCGTAGGCGTAGCCGGGGGAGACGGTGATCCCTTCGATGCCGAGCTTCGAGACCTCGTCGAAGAAGGCGGCGACGCGCGCCGGCTCGGCGGAGTTGAACAGAGTGCAGTTGATGGTGACGCGAAAACCCTTCTCCTTCGCCGCCGTCAGCGCCTTCATCGCGCGGTCGTAGACGCCCGCCTGGCAGACCGAGGCGTCGTGCATCTCGCGGTCGCCGTCGAGATGGATCGACCAGTTGAAGTAGCGGCTCGGCTTGTACTTGCCGAGGTTCTTCTCGAGCAGCAGGGCGTTGGTGCACACGGTCACGAACTTGCCGCGCGCGACGGCGCCCTCGACGATCTGCGGCAGCTCCTTGTGCAGCAGCGGCTCGCCGCCGGCGATGACGACGACCGGCGCGCCGCATTCGTCGATCGCGCCGAGGCAATCCTCAAGCGGCAGGCGCTGGTTGAGGATCGGGTCGGGATAGTCGATCTTGCCGCAGCCGGCGCAGGCGAGGTTGCAGCGGAACAGCGGCTCGAGCATCAGGACGAGCGGAAAGCGCTTGCGGCCGGAAAGGCGCTGGCGGACCACGTAGCCGCCGATCTTGGCCATCTGAAACAGGGAAATTCCCAAAGCGGGCTCCAAAAGAGGCGGCGGCGAAAATTTCGGCGCGCGGGTCGCTGCGCCGGGCGCAGATCGAAAGTCGTCGACGATAACAGCCCAATCGCGCGCGTAATTCAACCTCGCCCGTCTCGCGCCTGCGAATTAGCGAAGCCTGTGGCCGATCGGTCGATCGGCGCTCCGCCTTGTTTCGGCCGCTTGCGCGCAGGAAGGTCGCCCGACGACAATTTCCTTTTCGCGGCCAAGCTGCGACAATGCGCGGCGCAGGCGCCTTCCGGCCGCCGAGCCGCGGACCCCGCTTTCCGCGCTTTCCGGCGCGCCGCGCCCACCCGATCCGATTGGCGACGCATGATCACTTCTCCCGAGAGCGAGGCCACGGCGAACGAGCCGCTCATCGCGCGCGCCGTCGTGGCGATCGTCGATTTCTGCCGCCGCCGCCGCTTCGCGGTCGTCGCCCTCGCCACGGCCCTGACCGCCCTCAGCGGCTGGTACGCCGCGAACCATTTCGACATCAACACCAACACCAACGAATTCATCTCGGCGAGCCTGCCGTGGCGGCAGGACCTCATCGCCATGAACAAGGCCTTCCCGCAGCGCGACGACCAGATCGTCGTCGTGATCGACGGCAAGACGCCGGAGATCGCCGAGGCCGCGACGCAGCGCCTCGCCGACGCGCTGCGCGCGAAGCCCGACCTCTTCCCCTACGTGCTGCGGCCCGACGGCGGCCCCTTCTTCAACCGCAACGGCCTTCTCTACCTGCCGGTCGAGGAGGTGAGGAACACCGTCGACGGCCTGTTCAAGGCGCAGCCTTTCCTCTCGGTGCTCGCCTCGGACCAGAGCCTGCGCGGCGTCTCCGACGCCTTCTCCTTCATCAACCGCGGCGTGCGTTCGGGCGCCGGCACCTATGACGATTTCGACCGCCCGCTCGTCGCCCTCGCCGGCGCGCTCGACTCGGCGCTCGCCGGCCAGCCGACGTTCTTCTCCTGGCGCGGCCTGCTCACCGGCGCGCCGCCCGACCCGCGCGAGCTGCGCCGCTTCATCCAGGTGAAGCCACGGCTCGACTATTCGGCGCTGCAGCCGGGGGAGGCGGCGAGCGCCTTCATCCGCAAGACCTTCGCCGACATGGGCTATTCGCCGGAGACCGGGGCGCGGCTGCGGCTCACCGGCCTCGTGCCGCTCGCCGACGAGGAGTTCGCCACCGTCGAGGACGGCGCGGCGCTCAACGGCCTCCTCACCGCGCTCATCGTGCTGTTCATCATCTGGCGCGCGCTGAAGGCGCCGAGCATCGTGCTGGCGGTCGCCTATACGGTCGTCGTCGGCCTCTTCGTCACCGCCGCCGTCGGCCTGATGATGGTCGGCGCGCTGAACCTCATCTCGGTCGCCTTCGCCGTGCTGTTCGTCGGCATCGGCGTCGACTTCGGCATCCAGTATTCGGTGCGCTACCGCGACGAGCGCCACAAGACCGGCGAGTTCGCCTCCGCCCTCACCGGCGCCGCGGCCAAGATCGGCCGCCCGCTGGCGCTCGCCGCGGCGGCGACGGCGGCGGGCTTCTACGCCTTCCTGCCGACCGACTATCGCGGCGTGTCGGAGCTTGGCCTGATCGCCGGCACGGGCATGTTCATCGCCTTCTTCGCCTCGATCACCGTGCTGCCGGCGCTGCTGGCGATCTTCCGGCCGCCGGCCGAGGAGGAGCCCGTCGGCTACGCCTTCCTCGCGCCCGTGGACGATTTTCTCGAGCGCCATCGCCACGCGGTGGTGATCTGCACGCTCGGCGTCGCGATCCTCGGCCTGCCGCTGCTGACGAAGCTCCATTTCGACTTCAACCCGATCAACCTGCGCAGCCCGAAGGTCGAATCCGTTTCGACCCTGCTCGACCTGATGCAGGACCCGGTCACCGACACCAACACGATCGACGTCCTCGCGCCCTCGATCGAGGCCTCGCGCGCCCTCGCCGACCGGCTTTCGGCGCTGCCTGAGGTCGCGCAGGTGATCTCGATCGAGAGCTTCGTGCCGCAGGACCAGGACCAGAAGCTGCCGATCATCGAGAAGGCGGCCGCCGCCTTCGCGCCGGTGCTCGATCCGACGCGGGCGCGTACGCCCCCGACCGACGAGGAGGACGTCGCCGCGCTGCTCAAGGCCGCCGACGCCTTTGAGGCGACCGCCGGCGAGACCCAGGGAAAGGGCGCCGACGACGCGCGCCGCCTCGCCGACCTGATGCGCCGCCTCGCCGAAGCGCAGCCGCAAAAGCGCGAGGCCGCGCGCAAGGCGCTGTTGCCGGGCCTTTCCGTCATGCTCGACCTTCTGCGCGACTCGCTGTCGGCGCAGAAGACGACGCTCGACTCCATCCCGCCCGACCTCAAGGCCGACTGGGTGGCGGCGGACGGGCGCGCCCGCATCGCCGTCTCGCCCAAGGGCGACGCCAACGACAACGCCACGCTGCGACGCTTCGCCGACGCCGTGCGCGCGATCGACCCGCACGCCACCGGCGAGCCGATCGCCATTCAGGAGTCCGGCGCCACGGTCGTGCGCGCGTTCGTCGAGGCGGGCGCCTGGGCGCTGATCTCGATCAGCATCCTGTTGTGGATCGTGCTGCGCCGCTTCTCCGACGTGCTGCTGACGCTCGTGCCGCTGCTGCTCGCCGGCGTCGTGACGCTCGAGATCACCGTGCTGGTCGGCCTGCCGCTCAACTTCGCCAACATCATCGCCCTGCCGCTGCTGCTCGGCCTCGGCGTCGCCTTCAAGATCTATTTCGTCATGGCCTGGCGGGCGGGCACGACCAAGCTGCTGCAGTCGAGCCTGACGCGGGCGGTGTTCTTCTCGGCGATGACCACGGCGACCGCCTTCGGCAGCCTGTGGCTGTCGAAGCATCCGGGCACCTCGAGCATGGGCAAGCTGCTCGCCCTGTCGTTGGCATGCACGCTCGCCGCGGCGATCCTGTTCCAGCCGGCGCTGATGGGGCCGCCGCGCAAGGTGGAGAAGACCGGCGAGGACGCCTGACGCGCCGCTCCGCTCCTTCGAGCCGTCTGGCGCGGGCGGGGCGGCTGGGCGCGCTTACTGCACGACGCGATAGCGAGGCGCGTTGTCGCCTTCGCTCGCGCCCCCGGTCTGGGCGCCGAGGCTGTTCTGATCCTTGAGCCCGCCGCTGCCGGCGCCGATGGCGACGCCCTGGACGCCGCCGGTCAGGATGCCCTGACCATAGCCATCCTTGACGCCGCCGGTCTGGGCGTTGAGCGCCAGGCCGGAGCCTTCGATGCCGCCGGTCACGCCGCCGCGGGTCGTGAGGTCCTTGAGGCCGCCGGCGCCGGCGCCCAGGGCGGTGTCGGAGAGTCCGCCGACGGCGTTGCCCATGCCGCGCCCCAGGCCGCCCGTTCCCGCGCCGATATGCGCCGTGCCGGAAACCATGGCGGCCGAGCGCGCCGGATTTATGGGCGTCGCGGAAGACACGGTCGCGCTGCTCGACGTCGAACCGGCGCCAAGTCCGGCGCCGCCGAACGCCGTGCCGGCGATGCCGCCGCCGCGGGTGATGACGCCAGCCTGCTGCGCGCCGGCGACGCCCGGCGCGAGCGCGAGGGCGGCGAGAAGAAGCAGGGAGCCGGCTTTGCGGGTCATCGGGCGCCTCGAGCTATGGGCCGCGGCGCGGACGCGGAGGCGCGTCAGCTTCCCGGCTTGTTTTTTTCCTCCAGGCTGGCTTTCAGGGCAAGCAGCTTGGCGAAGGGCGAGTTCGGATCGGGGGCGCGTTCGGGCGGTTTTCTCGGTCCTGTGGCGTAGGCGCCGCTGCGCGCGCGGCGCTCGTCCTGCCCCTGAGCCTCGCTGCGCCGGCCCCGCTCGGCGCCCTCGCGCCCGTCCTGGCGCGGCCCTCTGTTGAATTCCGCCTTGCCGGGGCGCGGGCCGCCGCCGAAGCGCTCGCGCGCGCCCTGGTCGCGCTGGCGCGCCGGCTCGCCGGCTTGCGCCGCCGCCGGGGCGCGCCGCTCGGGCCGGCGGTCGGATCGTCCCTCGGGACGCCCTTCAGGTCGGCGGGCGTGGAAATGATGGCGGTGCGGCCGCCAGACCTCGATCAGCGCCGGCTCCTCGGGGGCGGCCGGCTCGGCCGCTTCGCCAGCCTCCGGCGCGGCGGACGCCGCGGCGACGGCCGATTCGCCCTCGACGCGCGGAACGCCTTCGTCCTGCGCCGCTTCGGCCAGCGGCGAGGAGCCGAGAGGCTCGGCGTTCTCGAGCGTCTGCGCGCGCGGCGGCTCGCCTTCGACCTCGGCGGGCGGCCCCGCGTCCAGCTCGGCGGACGCGGCGTCGTCCTGTTCGGAGCTCGCCTCGACAGGCTCCGCGTTCATCGGCCCTGCTTCCGCCTCGACGGGCGCGGCGTCCTGCGGCGCCTCGTCGCGCCCGGCGCCTTCCACGGGCGAAGCCTCCGGCGAGCCGTCGTCCGCGGGCGTCACCGGCGCAGCCGCGTCCTCCGTCGTTTCCGCCTCGATCGCCCCGGCCTCGGCGGCTTTCGGCGCGAGCGGCTCGGTCGAAGCTTTCGGGAGCAGGGGAACGGTGATCGCCGGGCCCTTGCGGCGGTCGGCGACATAGCCGAGCGAGCGCAGGATCGAGGCGAAGCTTTCGCCGGAGCAGCCGGCGAGGGAGGTCATGCCGACGCTCACGACGAAGCCGTCGCCGTCGGCCGCGCCGGGCGGCGGATCGCCCGCCGTGACGCCGGGGCGATAGGCGATCGCCGGCCGGATCAGGTCGGCGAGCCGCTCGAGGATGTCGACGCGCACGGCGCGCTCGCCGCAGACGCGGAAGCCGGCGGCGCGGTAGAAGCCCTTCGGCGCGTCCTTGTCGGCGGCGAAGGAGGTGCGGCCCGAGGCGGCGAGATGAGGCACCTCGTCGAGGCTCTTCATGTCCAGGGCGCCGCCGTTCTTCAGCGCCCAGAGCTGCGCGGCGAGCGCGCGCGGCGCCGGCTTCACCAGCGCCGGGAGATAGAGATGATAGGCGCCGAAGCGCACGCCGAGCTTGCGCAGCGCGGCCCGCGCCTCCTGCGGCAGGTTCTTGACCTCGTCGGCGACCTTGGCGCGGTCGAGCACGCCGAGCGCCTCGCCGATCTGGAAGGCGAGGCCGCGCGCGACGCCTTCGAGGCCTTCGCCCTTCTCGAGCTCGGCGAGCGGGCCGAGCAGCTTCTTCACATGCTGGGCGAGCCAGAGCGAGAGGCGCCGCTCGACGTCCTCGCGGGCGGACCCGGCGAGGCCGTCGTCGGCGATGACGCGGATCTGCGGCTCGAGCGTATGGGCGCCGGCGGCGATGCGGCCGACCGGCTCGCCGAGCCAGCGGATCAGCCCGTCGTTGGCGAGCACGAACGCCTCGTCGACGGCCTCGCGCACGCGCGCGGCGCGGCCTTCGATCTCGCCGGCGAGCGCCTGCTGCGCGGCGGCGTTCAGCGCGCGCGCGGCCTCGCCGTTCGCCAGCGGGTCGGCGGAGAAGCAGAAGCCGTTCAGCTGGCCGACATGCTGCCCTTCGACGATCACGTCGCCGCTCGATGTGACTTCGGCTTCCAGCATGGCCTTCTCTCTCAGACGCCGCATCAGCACGCTCGTCCGGCGATCGACGAAGCGCTGCGCCAGACGCGCGTGCAGGGCGTCGGACAGTCTGTCCTCTACCTGACGCGCGATCCCCTGCCAATGGCCGGGATCGACGAGCCAGTCCGATCTGTTGGCGATAAAAGACCAGGTGCGGGTCTGCGCGACGCGCGCCGACAGCGCGTCGAGGTCGCCGTCGACGCGGTCGAGCGCGGCGAGGCGGCGCGCGAACCAGTCCTGCGGGATGCGCCCCGCGCGCACCACGAAGCCGAACACCTGCAGCACGAGCTCGGCGTGCGCGGCCGGAGACAGCTTGTGGTAGTCGGGAATCTGGCAGCAGTCCCACAGCCGCGCGACGTCGGCCGGCGTCGCCGAGATGCGCCGCGCGGTCTCGTCGCGCGCGGCCGCCTCGAGCGCGGTCTGGTCCTCGGCGACCGGCGCGCGCGTCAGGCCCGGCTCGGCGGGCAGGGCGTCGAGCGAGCGGGCGAGCGCTTCGATCGAGGAGAAATCGAGGCTCGAATTGCGCCATTGCAGCATGCCGACCTGGTCGAAGGCGTGCGCCTCGAGCGCCTCGACGAGCTCCTCCTCGAAGGGCGGGCAGCGTCCGGTCGTGCCGAAGGTTCCGTCGCGCGCATGCCGGCCGGCGCGTCCGGCGATCTGGCCGAATTCGGCCGGCGTCAGGCGGCGGCGCTGCCAGCCGTCGAACTTGCGGTCGGCGGCGAAGGCGACATGCTCGACGTCGAGGTTGAGCCCCATGCCGATGGCGTCGGTCGCGACGATGTAGTCGACCTCGCCGGACTGGAACAGCTCGACCTGGGCGTTGCGGGTGCGCGGCGAGAGCGCGCCGAGGACGACCGCCGCGCCGCCGCGCTGGCGGCGCATCCATTCGGCGACGGCGTAGACGTCCTCGGCGGAGAACGCGACGATCGCGCTGCGACGCGGCAGGCGCGAGAGCTTGCGCTCGCCGGCGAAGGTCAGCGTCGAGAGGCGCGGACGCTCGAGGACGCGCGCGCCGGGCAGAAGCGCGCGGATCGGGCGCTCCATCGTCGCGGCGCCGATCAGCAGCGTCTCGACGCGGCCGCGCTGGTTGAGCAGGCGGTCGGTGAAGACATGGCCGCGGTCGAGGTCGGCGCAGAGCTGGATCTCGTCGACGGCGACGAAATCGAGCCGCAGGTCGCGCGGCATGGCCTCGACCGTCGAGACGAAATAGCGCGCGCCTTTCGGCTTGATCTTCTCCTCGCCGGTGATGAGGGCGGCCGCCTCGCTCCCGACCTTCTCGACGACGCGGTTGTAGACCTCGCGCGCGAGCAGGCGCAGCGGCAGGCCGATCACGCCGCTGCGGTGGCTGAGCATGCGCTCGATGGCGTAATGGGTCTTGCCGGTGTTGGTCGGGCCGAGGACGGCGGCCACGCCTTCCGCCCGCGACGATCTGTCGGGGGCGGGCGCGGGATAGGACAGGTTCATCGCGCCTCGCCCGCGGGAGCGTTTCGGACTCGCGGCCCGGCGGCGCTTGCGTCCGCGGGCCGGCTCGCCTTTTCATATAGGCGAGCCGGCCGGCGATGTCGCCTTCCGGCGCCGATCGAACGTCAGGCGAACAAACTGCGCCCGAATCGGCGCCGCAGCCGAAATCATGCTTTGTTCGCCCATATCTCGGGCCCTGGCGTGTGCGAGCCCCGAGATTTCGGCAGGCGGCGGCTTTCGCGACGCATGTGCGGCGGCTGCGCGCGGAGCGCGAAAATCCGCCGCCGTCAAGTCAAATTCGCGCTCAGCGCATGACGCGAGAGGCGCCGGGTTCGACCTGCAGCGCCACTTGCACCACGCCCTGGCGGCGGAAGCCGAGCGCGTCGGCGGCGCTCGTCGAGACGTCGACGATGCGGCCGCGGATGAAGGGGCCGCGGTCGTTGACCGTCAGCACCACGGACCTGCTGTTGGAGAGATTGGTGACGCGGACCTTGGTGCCGAACGGAAGCGTGCGATGGGCGCAGGTCATCTTGCCGCGCGCGCCGTAGTAGGAAGCCTTGCCCTTCCAGCTTTCGGCGTGGGCGGAGGCGGAGAGGGCGAGCAACGCGGCGGCGGCGAAAACCACATTCTTCAATATTAACGCTCCATTTACCATATATCCTCTGGGGCGAGCCCTTCGGTTGCTCGGACTGTGGAGGCAATATGTGGTGAAAAACGGGCGATGTAATTTGCATTTATTATTAAGACTAGAGATATTTGCTTATTTTATTGGCGAGATGCTCTACTTGAATTGTCGCCGCGCGCAAGTCTTCGGCCTCGTGGAGGCAGATCAACGGGCAAGGTTGCGCTGCATTGCGGCATCGCCGTCAAGTTGCGCGCCCGCCGCGCCAAGATGAAGGTTGCGCGACGGCGCGGCTTCGCCTTGGCCCGTCAGGCGAGGAGCAAGATCAGGGCGCCCGCGACGATCAGCGCGGCGCCGACGGTTTCGGCCGGCGCCAGGGTTTCGCCGAACATGTGGCGGGACACGAGGCGGGCGAACGGCGTCTCGACGAGCCCGAGCGCGCGCACGAGCGCGGCGGACTGCAGGGCGAAGGCGAGGAACCAGAACAGCGAGGCGAAGGCGCCTATGAAGCCCGGCGCCAGCCCGCCGCGCCAATCGCGCGCGAGCGCGCGGAGCACGGGCCGCTCGAACGCGGCGAGCGCGCCAAGGATCAGCGCGCTCTGCAAGGCGAGGGCCATGGCGAGCGCCGTCGCCGCGCGCAGGAAGGCGGAGCCGTCGGAAAAATCGAGAAGCGCGGCGCGGAAGGCGATCGACGACAGCGCGAAGAGCCCGGCCGAGCCGAGGCCGAGGACGAGGGAGCGCGTCGAAGCGCGCGTCCCCTGCGGCTCGAACGCCCGGCGCGTCGGCGCGCTCGCGAGCGCGACGCCGAAGGTGGCGAGGGCGACGCCGGCGGCCTCGCTCGCGCTCAGCCGCTCGCCGAGCGCGAGAAAGCCGAACAGCGCGACGAGCGCCGGCTCCGTCTTGGTGAGCGAGATCGCGGCGAAGAAGGAGCGCGTCTGCATCAGGGAGAGCATCAGAGCGGTGGCGACGATCTGCGCCGCGCCTGCGAGCAGCAGCCAGAGCGAGCCGTCAAGACCCGGATGCGGCGGGAGCGCGCCCGTCGCCGCGCACCAGGCCGCCAGAAACAGGAGGGCGAAGGGCGCGCCGAACAGGAAGCGCGCATAGGCGGCGCCGCGCGCGCCGACCGTCTTGATCAGGCGGCGCTGCGCGGCGTTGCGCGCCGTCTGCGCCGCCGCGGCGACGAGGGTGGCGCCTATCCAGAGGAAAGACATGGCGACTCCGCGCGGGCGTCGGCGCGAAGCCGGACTGGTTGGAGAACTTGAAGAGCGCGTCCGGCGCGGCGTCGCCGCCCCTGGAGCATGACGCGGCGGAGAATTTTAATTCCCGGGACGGCGCCTTTTCACGTCATGAGCGAAGGTTTCCCGCTAAAATATGGTCTAATTTGTCGGACTGGCCCTTTTCAATCACGAAAACTTCGACTAGTGTAAGACTTGTCGCGGGAACAGAAGGGCGTAAAGACCCTGCCTGCGGCCTTGCCGATTCGCCCGTCCGGGCGGCGTCAGGAACCGCCGCGTAAGCCATGCGGTCCAAGTCTAGGGAGTCGCCAGAGCCTTGCGTCTTGAGCGCAGGGTTACGTCTTTTCAGGCGCCGGCTTCAAGGCGTCGTGAATAATCCTGAAAATCCAGATGCTGCGCGCTTTAAAGACCCGCAGGGGCCCGCGATGGTCCGCGGGGTTGCGCGCGCATTCGCTGGAGAACCCTCTGAAAGGCTGCGCGAGCGGCCTTTTATTTTTTGCCTGTCCGCGCCCCGTCCGGTCCGTAGACGTCTCGCCGGGCGCGCGTCCAAAATAAAGAGGCCGCTCGCGAGAACGCAAGCGGCCCAAGTCTAGGGAGGAAACGCCCAAGGAGGGCTAAGCGGCAACATCGTTGCCGCATCGCAATAATATGCGCGTGCGCTGCACAAAAGCAAGCTTTTTTTTCGGGGTCCCCGCCGCCAAATTTATTTTAGCGCAAAGACAATTTTGTTGCGGGCGGACGGGCGGCGGTCCGGCGCGCTGAAAACGTCGAATGGCGGGGAAAGCGGCGTCGCGGACCGCCAAAAATAAAGAGGCCGCTCGCGAGAACGCAAGCGGCCCAAGTCTAGGGAGGAAACGCCCAAGGAGGGCATCGGCGGCGAGAACATCGCCGCGTCGCAATAATATGCTCCTGCGCCGCACAAATAGCAAGCAGCGCGAACGTACAATGTGACGCATGCGTCAAATTAATATAACTATTTGAATTCCAAAATAGAATGACGACGGCGCCGCAGCCGTGGCCGTAAGTTCGGCTTGCGCGGGCCTGACCTTGTCGGCCGGCTTCGGCGTTGGCGCTTCGACGCGAAATCTGCGAGCTTGCGAACGACGAAGCCCCCCTCAAGCCGCCCTCGCCAAGTTCGCCCTCGCCACATCCGCCCTCGCCACGTCCGCCCTCCGGAACCTTCCCATGACCGCCGTCGATTTCGCAGCCTTCATCGAAACCCTTTCGGACGTCGCCAGCGAGACGATCCTGCCCTTCTTCCGCACGGCGCTCGGGACGACGGACAAAAACGCCGGCGGCGCCTTCGATCCGGTGACCGAGGCCGACCACGCCGCCGAGGCGGCGCTGCGCCGCCTGATCTTGCAGACCTTCCCCGGCCATGGCGTCATCGGCGAGGAGTTCGGCTCGATTCGTCCCGACGCCGAATATGTCTGGGTCCTCGATCCGATCGACGGCACCAAGAGCTTCATCTCCGGCCTTCCCACCTGGGGCAGCCTGATCGGCCTCCTGCATCGGGGCGTCCCGATCTACGGCGTGCTCGTCCAGCCCTTCACGCGCGAGCGCTTCTTCGGCGACGGCGCGGCGGCGAGCTGGCGCGGCCTCGGCCTCAACGACGAACGGGTCGAGCGCAGGCTTTCGACGCGCCGCTGCGACGAGCTTTCGGGCGCGACGCTTCTCACCACCTCACCGCTCCTCTACGCGCCCGACAGGCTGGAGGCCTTCCGCCGCGTCGAGAGCGAGGTCAGGCTGTCGCGCTACGGCGGCGACTGCTACGCCTTCGCCGCGCTCGCGGCCGGCCATGTCGACTGCGTGATCGAATCGGGGCTGAAGCTCTACGACATCGCGCCGCTGATCCCGATTATCGAGGGCGCAGGCGGACTCGTCACTTCATGGAGCGGCGGCTCGGCGGTCGAGGGCGGCGACGTTCTCGCCAGCGGCTGCGAGGCGCTGCACGAACAGGCGCTGAAGCTGCTGCAGGGGTAGGGCGGGGCCCTTCGCCTCGCCACTTTCGCACCGCCGCGACGATTGCTAGAAGAGCCCATGGCCTTTCGCTGTCCAGCCCATCCGCTTGCGCGAATTATCCGCCCGGCCCGCCTCTGAGCCGGCGGACCGGGATCATTCGCCTCGCGCGCGTCGCCGCGCGCCCTGAACGCCCGACAGCGGAATTTCACATGAACGAGCCACAGACCAGGCGGTCCGCCCGCGCGCAGAAGAGCGCGGACGCGGGACCGGACTACTCCGCCACGCTGTTCCTGCCGCAGACCGATTTCCCCATGCGCGCCGGCCTGCCGAAGAAGGAGCCGGAGCTTCTCGCGCGCTGGCGCGAGATCGGCCTTCACGGGAAGCTGCGCGCGGCCGGCGCCGGGCGTCCGCGCTTCGTGCTGCACGACGGACCGCCCTACGCGAACGGCGACATCCACATCGGCCATGCGCTGAACAAGATTTTGAAGGACCTCATCTCCCGCTCGCAGCAGATGCTCGGCAAGGCGTCCGACTACGTGCCGGGCTGGGACTGCCACGGCCTGCCGATCGAATGGAAGATCGAGGAGCGCTATCGCGCCAGGGGCCGCAACAAGGACGAGGTGCCGGTCGTCGAGTTCCGCCGCGAGTGTCGCGCCTTCGCCGAGCATTGGGTCGGCGTGCAGCGCGAGGAGTTCAAGCGGCTCGGCGTCAACGGCGACTGGGACGATCCTTATCTCACCATGACTTACGCGGCGGAGGCGCAGATCGCCCGCGAGATCATGAAATTCGCCGGGAACGGGCTGCTCTACCGCGGCTCGAAGCCGGTGATGTGGAGCGTCGTCGAGAAGACCGCGCTCGCCGAGGCGGAGGTCGAGTACGAGGACCATGTCTCGGACTGGGTGTTCGTCGCCTTTCCGGTCGAGGCGCCGCCGCGCGAGCTCGAAGGCGCGAAGGTCGTCATCTGGACGACGACGCCCTGGACGCTGCCGGCCAACCGCGCGATCAGCTTTTCGTCGAAGATCGCCTATGGCCTCTACCGTGTGAGCGCGGCGCCCGAGGGCAATTGGGCGAAGGCGGGCGATCTTTATCTCCTCGCCGACGCGCTCGCGGCGGATGCGTTCAAGGCGGCGAAGGTCGACGGCTTCGAGCGCGTCGCCGACGCTCCGGCCGCGACGCTGAAAGGCCTCGTCGCGCGTCATCCGCTCGCGCACGCCGTTCAGGGCTATGAGTTCGCCGTGCCGCTCCTCGACGGCGACCATGTGACCGACGACGCCGGAACGGGCTTCGTCCACACAGCGCCAGGCCACGGCCGCGACGACTATGACATCTGGACGGCCAGCAAGGCCGCGCTCGAGGAGCGCGGGATCGAGACGCGCATTCCCTTCGCCGTCGACGCCGACGGCGCGTTCACCAGGGACGCGCCCGGCTTCGTCGGCCGCCGCGTGCTGACCGAGAAGGGCGAGAAGGGCGACGCCAACGAGGCGGTGATCAAGGCGCTGATCGAGGCGGGCAATCTTCTCGCGCGCGGACGGCTGAAGCATCAGTACCCGCATTCGTGGCGCTCGAAGAAGCCGCTCATCTTCCGCAACACGCCGCAATGGTTCATCGCGCTCGACCGGCCGTTTTCGTCGACCGACGAAGGCGCCGCGGCGTCGAACGGCGGCCAGAGCCTGCGCGCGCTGGCCCTCGACGAGATCGCCAGAACCCAATGGTTTCCGGCCGCCGGCGAGAACCGCATCACCGGCATGATCGCCAACCGGCCCGACTGGGTGGTCTCGCGCCAGCGCGCCTGGGGCGTGCCGATCGCCATCTTCGTCCATAAGGAGAGCGGCGAAATTTTACGCGACGCGCAGGTGAACGCGCGCATCGCCGACGCCTTCGCGGCCGAGGGCGCCGACGCCTGGTTCGCCGAGGGCGCCGCCGCGCGCTTCCTCGGGCCGGACCGCGAGTCCGCCGCCTATGAGAAGGTCGACGACGTGCTCGACGTCTGGTTCGACTCGGGCTCGACGCACGCCTTCACGCTGGAGGACGAGAAAGCCTTCCCCTCGCTCGCCGGGCTGAAGCGCCGGCGCGACGGCGGCGCCGACGAGGTGATGTATCTCGAAGGCTCCGACCAGCATCGCGGCTGGTTCCACTCCTCATTGCTCGAATCCTGCGGCACGCGCGGGCGCGCCCCGTTCGACCTCGTGCTGACGCACGGCTTCGTGCTCGACGAGGCGGGGCGGAAGATGTCGAAGAGCCTCGGCAACGTCGTCGCGCCCGAGAAGGTGGTCGGCGATTCGGGCGCCGACATCCTGCGCCTGTGGGTCGCGGCCTCCGACTATTCCGACGACCTGCGCATCGGCCCGGAAATCCTCAAAACCTTCGTCGAGATCTATCGCAAGCTGCGCAACACGATTCGCTGGATGCTCGGCACGCTCGCGCATTACGAGCCGCAGCGCGCCGTCCCCTTTAGCGAGATGGGCGAGCTCGAGCGGCTGATGCTGCATCGCCTCGCCGAGCTCGACGGCGACGTCCGCGAGGCCTATGCGCGCTTCGACCTGAAGCGCGTCGCCGCGCGTCTCTCCGCCTTCCTCAACACCGACCTGTCGGCTTTCTATTTCGACATCCGCAAGGACGCGCTCTATTGCGACGCGCCCACAAGCGCGCGCCGGCTCGCCGCGCTGACCGTGATCGAGGCGATCTTCCGCGCCGTGACGGCCTGGCTCGCGCCGATCCTCGTCTTCACCGCCGAAGAGGCGTGGCTCGCGCGCTATCCCGACGCCGTCTCGGTCCATCTCGAAACCTTCCCCGAGATTCCGGGCGAATGGCTCGACGAGACGCTCGCGGCCAAATGGGAAGGCGTGCGGCGCGTGCGCGCCGTCGTCACCGGCGCGCTCGAGATCGAACGGGCGCAAAAGCGCATCGGCGCTTCGCTCGAAGCCGCGCCGCGCGTCTTTTTGAGCGACCCGGCGCTGCGCGCGGCGCTCCACGGCGTCGATTTCGCCGACGTGTGCATCGTCTCCGACGTCGCCGTCGAGGCGGGGGAGGGGCCGCAGGACGCCTTCAGGCTCGCCGAGGCGCCCGGCGTCGCCGTCGTCCCGGAGCGCGCGCGCGGGCGCAAATGCGCGCGCTCCTGGCGCATCTCGGAGCTTGTCGGCTCGGACCCGGAATTCCCCGACGTGACGCCGCGCGACGCCGAGGCCCTGCGCGAATTGCGCGCGCTCGGCATGTGGGCGTGAACTTGAGCCTGAACCTGGGCCTGAATCTGCGCCCGCCGGCGCGCCTCGGCGTCCTCTTCGCGGCGGCGACGCTGCTCCTCGACCAGGCGAACAAGCTCTGGCTGATGTTCGTCTTCGACATCGAGGCGCGCCAGCCGGTGCGGCTCGCGCCGTTCTTCGACGTCGTCTTCGCGCGCAACACCGGCGTCTCCTATTCGCTGTTCAGCGGCGGAGGCGCGGGGGCGCGCGTGATTCTGCTCCTCGTGGCGCTGGCGGCGACGGCCTTTCTCCTCGCGCTGCTCGCCCACGCGAAAAGCCGGCTCGTCGGCGCCGCGCTCGGCCTCATCATCGGCGGCGCGCTCGGCAACGCCGTCGACCGCGCGGCCTACGGCTTCGTCGCCGACTTCTACTTCTTCCATGTCGGCGATTTCCGCTGGTATGTGTTCAACCTCGCCGACGTCGCCATCGTCGTCGGCGTCGCCCTGCTGCTCCTCGACGCGCTGCGCGGCGACCGGACGGAGAAGACGTCGCGGGAGCGCGGCGCGCAGGCGCCCTGAGCGGCGTTTCGGCGCGCGCGGGATTCAGGCGACTTTAATCTTTTTGCGCCCCTAAATCGCCTTGATGGCGCCCGATGGTGGCGGCTCACGCCGGCTTGAGCGCCGCGGCAGGGACGTCGACGGGGATCGGGGAATGAAGGTCATGAGGCTCGACAGGGTCGGCGCGTGCGCCGCGGCTTTCCTTTTCTGCGGCCTGGCCGCCGCGCCCGCCCGCGCGCAGGCGCCGAACGAGGACACCAACCCTCTGAACTCGGTGCTCGGCTTCGTCGGACTGCAGTTCGACAAGGAGGATCAGGCGATCGACTACCGCGCCCGCGCGCCGCTGGTCGTGCCGCCGAGCGTCAACCTGCCGGCGCCGAAGACGGCGACCCGCGACCCGTCCTGGCCCAAGGATCCCGACATCAACGCGCGCCGCCAGCAGGCGCTCGAAGCGCGCCGCCCGGCGCCGCAGATCACCCCGAACACGAGGGTGGAGATGTCGCAGGCCGAGCTCGACGCCGGCCGCACCAAGGACATGCCGCAGGGCGGGCCGCCCGACGATTGCCAGGCGGGCGCCGGAACGCCGATCTGCCTCTACGCGCCCTGGAAGGCGCTGACCGGCATGTTCGGCGGCTCAAGCCAGCAGGCCGCCGCCGATCCGGGCGTCGAGCCCGACCGCCGCTACCTGACGGAGCCGCCGAGCGGCTACCGCAAGGCCACCGCCGCGGCGAAGCTCACCAGCGAGGCCCCGAACGAGGCTCCGGACGCCTCGGATCCGCGCGTCTACCAGCGCCAGCAGGCGCACCACTCGTCGGTCGCGGATTGACGGCGCAAGCCCGAGGCCTGAAACATTCCGCATGAGGCGCGAAGGCGCGGGTTCGGCCCGCGCCTTTTTCGCGTCCGGCCGCCAGGGGGCGCCGTCAATCCCCGCCGTCGCCTGATCCTTGCTAAAGCGGGCCGCGCTTTCTAAATTTGGAGCTTGCGCCTGCGCGGGCGCGCGGAGCCCCGCGCGATCGCCCGCACGGCTTCCGACGTCTCAGCCAGCGGCTCCGGCCGGCGGCGACAAGCGACAGGGCCGCGCCAGCGGCGGAAAGCGACCATGCCGACATTTTCAGCGCCGACGTCTTGCGCGCCTCTCGCCGGCGCCGCGCTCACTCCGGCTCCGGCCGCGCCGCAGGCCGCCCCTCCCGCCGGCCCGGCGATCGGCCAGGCGAAGCTCGCCAACGGGCTCGAGATCGTCGTCATCCCCGACCATCGCGCGCCGGTCGTCACCCACATGGTCTGGTATCGCAACGGCTCGGCCGACGATCCGATCGCCAAATCGGGCATCGCCCATTTCCTCGAGCATCTGATGTTCAAGGGCACGGCGGCGCATCCGCAGGGCGAGTTCTCGCAGTTCGTCGCCGACGCCGGCGGCCAGGAGAACGCCTTCACCTCCAACGACTACACCGCCTATTTCCAGCGCGCGCCCAGCGGCGAGCTCGCCATGTGCATGGAATATGAGGCGGACCGCATGAAGAATCTCGTCCTGACCGACGAGATCGTCGCGCCCGAGCGCGAGGTCGTGCTCGAGGAGCGCCGCATGCGCACCGACTCAGACCCCGCCGACCAGCTCAACGAGGCGGTGCAGGCGGCGCTGTTCACCCAGCACCCCTACGGGCGTCCGATCATCGGCTGGGCGCATGAGATCGAGGGGCTGGGGCGCGAGGACGCGCTCGCCTATTACGACCGCTTCTATACGCCGGAAAACGCCATTCTCGTCGTCGCCGGCGACGTCACGCTCGAGGAGGTCGTGAGCCTCGCCGAGAAGATCTACGGGCCGATCGCGGCGCGCGGCGAGCCGCCGCGGCGCTTGCGCCCGCGCGAGCCCGAGCAGCGCGCGCATCGCCTGGTGCGCCTCTCCGACGAGAAGGTGGAGCAGCCCTCGCATCAGGGCGTCTACATCGTGCCGTCCTATTCCACGGCCGGGCGCGGCGTCGCCGAGGCGCTCGAGGTGCTGGCGCATCTGCTCGGCGCCGGGCACACCAGCCTGCTGTTCCGCGCCCTCGTGATCGAGCGCAAGCTCGCCGTCGCGGCTGGCGCGCACTATGTCGGCTCCTCCGTCGACGACACGCGCTTCTTCGTCTATTCGGTGCCGGCCGAAGGCGTGCCGCTCGAACGGCTCGAGCGCGAGATCGACGCGATCGTCGCGCGCGTCGCCGCGGAGGGCGTCGACGAGGCCGATTTCCGCCGCGCCAAGACGCGCCTCATCGCCGACGCGGTCTACGCCCAGGACAATCAGGCGACGCTCGCGCGCTGGTACGGGGCGGCGCTCGCCACCGGCCTCGACGTCGAGGACGTCGCGCAATGGCCGAGTCGCATCGACGCCGTGACCGTGGACGACGTGCGGCGGGCGGCCGCCCTGCTCGACAAGCGGCGCAGCGTCACCGGCTTCCTGTCGCCGGCGCAGCCCGCGCGTGGGGAAGGGATTGGCGCCGACGAGGACGCCCTCGCCGACGCGATCACGCTCTAGCCTTCTCGCCGGCCGGCGGTCGCCCGGGCGTCCGCCCGGCCCGACGCGGATTTCTCTTTGAGGGCGCACGCCCTGCGGATGACACGCCATGACCGTCGCGCTGAAGAGCTCTGAGGCCGCCCCCAAAAGCTCCCGCGCCGAGAAGGTGCGGAAAGTCGTCTCGCCCGGCGGGATCGAGGCCTGGCTCGTCGAGGATTACGCCGTGCCGCTCGTCGCGGTCGAATTCGCCGTCAAGGGCGGCGCCTCGCAGGACCCGCCCGGCAAGGCGGGCGCGGCCAACCTTCTCGCCGGCCTGCTCGACGAGGGCGCGGGGCCCTATGATTCGGAAGGCTTCCATCGCGCCCTCGACGAGGACGCCATCGAAATCTCGTTCTCCGCCCATCGCGACAATTTCCACGGGCGGATGCAGACCCTTTCGCGCAACGTCCCGCGCGCCTTCGAGCTTCTGCGCCTTGCGGTCAACGAGGCGCGGCTCGACGCCGAGCCGTTCGACCGGGTGCGCGCGCAGATATCGGCGGGCCTCAGGCGCGAGGCGAACGAGCCGGACCATGTCGCCTCGCGCGTGTTCCGCGAGATCTCCTACGCCGGCCACCCTTACGGCCTGCCAGCGCGCGGCGACCTCGACACGCTGCACGCTCTCGATCGCGACGATCTCCTCGACCTGCGCGGAAAGGTCCTGGCGCGCGAAAGCCTGAAGATCGCCGTCGTCGGCGCGATCGACGCGCCGGCGCTGGCCGCGCGGCTCGACGAGGCGTTCGGCGCGCTGCCGCGCGCCTCGCTGATCGCGCCGACGCCTGCGGCCGTGTTCAAGGGCGTCGGCGAGCGGATCGTCGCCGAGGTCGACGTGCCGCAGTCGACGATCCGCTTCGGCCGGCCTGGCCTCGAACGGGCCGACCCCGATTTCTTCGCCGCGATGGTGGTCAACCATGTTCTCGGCGGCGGCGTGTTCTCGGCGCGCCTGTTCCGAGAGGTGCGCGAGAAGCGCGGCCTCGCCTATTCGGTCTATTCGCAGATCCTGACCTATGACCATGGCGCCATGGTCTACGGCGGCACCTCGACGAAGAACGAGCGGGCGGCCGAATCCATGGCGGTGATCAAGGAGGAGATCGCGAGCCTCGCCGCGGACGGCCCTTCCGAGGAGGAGCTCGAGAAGGCGAAGAAATACCTCATCGGCTCCTACGCGCTGCGTTTCGACACCTCGACCAAGATCGCCGCCCAGCTGCTCGCCCTGCAGACCGACGGCTTCGGCGTCGAGCATCTCGACGCGCGCAACGCGATCATCGCCGCGGTGACGATGGACGACGCGCGCCGCGCCGCGCGACGGCTGTTCGGCGACGGCGAGCTGCTCGTCGCGGTCGCCGGGCGGCCCGACGGCATGTAGGCCGCCGCCTCCGCCTCTCCCAAGGGGGCGGGGCCTCTTTCCGCAAGGTCGCGCCGTCGCGCCCGCCACCCTGTGGCGGGCGTTCGTTTATGCGCGGGCGCGCGTCAGGCCGAAGCAAGGTTGACGCGCGAAAAGAGGCTGGTCAGGGCGAAGGTTGGAGTTTAAAAATGAACATAATTGATCTTTTTCTGTAAATATCGAAGCATATTTGAGAAATTTTACGAAAATTATCTTGAATAGCGGCGGGTTGCGCGAGATTTTAGCTTTTATTTAAGGCTGGTTTCACGGTCGAATTCTATGTTCGTAATGAAGCGGCGAAGGATCGCGCGAAAAGCGACGCCGCAACGGCGTCGCGGCGCCGGCGCGCAAAGGCGGGGACGATCGCGCGCGGCGTCGCGCCAGTCGAGCGGGAGGCTGATCTCATGAGGAATGCCTTGAAGAGTGAAGCGGCGTACGGGCGCGCCGAGCCGGCTGCGCGGATCGTGGCGGACGCGGGAGCGAGGCCCGGCGCCCATGTGCGGCCGAGCTACCTCGAAGCGCTCAATCTGGTGGAGCGGCTGCATAGGCGCCTGCTCGACGTCATCAAGGACGAATTCGACCGGCGCGGCCGCAGCGACGTCAACGCCGTGCAGGCGCTGCTCCTGTTCAACATCGCGGACAAGGAGCTCACCGCGGGCGAATTGCGCACGCGCGGCTACTATCTCGGCTCCAACGTCTCGTACAATGTGAAGAAGCTGGTCGAGACCGGCTATCTTCACCATGCCCGCTCGCGCATCGACCGCCGCGCCGTGCGCATCAGCCTCACCGAGAAGGGACGCGACGTGCATAATGTCGTGAGCGCGCTTTACGACAAGCACGTCCTGACGGTCGAGCAGATCGGCGGCGTCAGCTGCGAGGAGTTCAAGCGCCTCAATATCGCCCTGGTGCGGCTGGAGCGCTTCTGGACCGACCAGATCCGCTATCGTCTCTAGGCTCGCGCCCAGACTCCCGGAACGCCGGCGGCGCCGGCGCCCCTTCGCCCTATTTGCGCCTTCTTAACCGTCAGGATGCTAGCCTTGATCCTGTGAGGCGGCGGGCGCCGTCTCGCGCCTCGTCCGCGCGCTTGACGCCGGGCGAGAGCGGAGCGGCGCGGCTCGTCCGTGCGCGCGGCGCTGTCCTGCGCCGAAGCCGGGCGCGGACGTCCAGAGCGGAAGGGAAGAGATCGTGCGATTGGGCAAGGGCAAGGCCAGCGGAAGGTCTGGCGAATTCGAGCGCGCCGCGGCGCGCCGCGCGGCGGCCGTCTCCAGCCTGTGCTTCGCCTCCGTTCTGGCGGCCTCCGGCGTTCCGGCGTCCGCCGCCGGCTACGGCGATCAGGCCGAATGGGCGCAGGTCTACGACGCCGCGCCGCGGCTTTCCGTCGCGCGCTCCAACACGCCCGTCCTGTCGCAGTCGACCCTCGACGCGACCGCGCAGGCGATCGAAACCTACCGCAAGATCGTCGCGAACGGCGGCTGGAACACGGTTCCGGGCGGCGCGACGCTGCGGCTCGGCGGCAATGGATCTGCGGTCGTCGCGCTGCGCAAGCGCCTCGCCGCCTCCGGCGACCTGATCGACGCCGCGGTCAACGCGTCTCCCGTGTTCGACTCCTTCGTCGAGGCGGGCGTCAAGCGCTTCCAGGCGCGCCACGGCCTGCTGGAGACGGGAATCGTCAACAAGGAGACGCTCAGCGCCCTCAACGCGCCGGCCGACTTCCGCCTGCACCAGCTCGAGATCAATCTCGTCCGTCTGCGCTCCTATTCGGGCAATCTCGGCGAGCGCTTCGTCATGGCCAACATCCCGGCCATGGCGGTCGAAACCGTCGAGAACGGCGTCGTCGCGACGCATCACGCGGCGGGCGTCGGCAAGATCGACCGCCAGTCGCCGGTCATGATGACCAAGGCGACCGACATCAACTTCAATCCCTACTGGACCGTGCCGCCTTCGCTGATCAAGAAAGACTTGATCCCGAAGATGCTGAAGAACCCGAACTACCTGACCGAGCACAAGATCCGCATCTTCGACAAGGACAACCAGGAAGTTCAGCCGAGCCAGATCGACTGGAACACCAATCAGGCGACCAACTATCGCTACCGGCAGGACCCGGGCGGCGACATCAACTCGCTTGGCGTGGTGCGCATCAACATCTCCAATCCTTATGGCGTCTATATGCATGACACGCCCGAGAAGGGCGTGTTCGGCGACGATTTCCGTTTCGTCTCTTCGGGCTGCATCCGCGTCCAGAACGTGCGCGACTACGTCGCCTGGCTCCTGAAGGACACGCCCGGCTGGGGCCGGCCGCAGATCGACGAAGCGATCCGCTCGGGCCAGCGCATCGACGCCAGGCTCGCCGCGCCCGTGCCGGTCTATTGGGTCTACATCACCGCCTGGGCGAGCCCGGACGGGGTCATCCAGTTCCGCGACGACATCTATCAGCGCGACGGCGCCGCACAGACGGCGAGCGCGGCCGGCCCGACCCTGCAGGAGGCGATCGCGCCGGGCGCGGCGCGCCCCGTCAACGTCAGCGCCCGCGGCCTCGCGCCTATGAGCGACGACGAGCAATAGCTCCGGCGCCTGCCCAACTGAAAAGCCGCAGGGAGCGATCCCGGCGGCTTTTTTCTTTGGGCTGCTTCGCGCGCGTCGTTCGCGCGGGAGCGGCGAGGCCGCTCCCGCGCAACCTCAGCGATGGGTGAACGAGAACTCGATGCGCCGGTCGGTCCGGCTGGCGCCCGAAGTCGTGGAGGCGGCGCTGCCGTGGCCCTTGGCGGCGAGGCCGTCGCCTGAAACGCCGGCGTCGATCAGGAACTGGCGCACGGCGTCGGCGCGGCGCTGCGACAGGGCGAGGTTGTGGCCGGGATCGCCCGTCTGGTCGGTGAAGCCGTCGATCTGGACGAGCGTGCCGTCCGGCAGCTTCTTGATGAGCTCGGCGGCGCGCAGCAGGATCAGCTTGCCGCCGTCGTCGATCACCGCGCTGTTCGTCTCGAAGTTGATCGTCGCCTGATTGAGCGCCGTCGCGAGGTTTGCTTCGGTGGCCTCGCTCGTCAGGGTCTCCACGTCGAAAGCCGCGATCTGCTCGGGCGGCAGCGGCGCGACCGCGACGGAGCCGCCGAACAGATCCTTCAGTTTCGCGAGAATCGCCTGCAGCTCGTCCTCGGGCGCGGCGACCGAGACCTTGTCGCCGTCGAAGACGGCGTGGAGGTTCGGCGCCTTCAGGAACGCGAAGGCGTCGGAGAGTCTGGCGAGCCAGGGAGCCGTCGCCGCTGTGGCGTCGACGCTGACGCCGTCCAGGACGGAGCCGCCGAAGGCGCTCTTGAGGGCGGAGACGATCGACGCATGGGTCGCCTCGTCGGGCACGACGCCGGAGACGGCGACGCCGCCATGCGCGTCATGCGAGAGCGCGATGTGCGACGTTCCGCTCGCCGCGGGCGTCGTCGGCGTCGGCGCGTGGACGGGAGTCTCCGCGGGGGCGGCGGGCGTCGCGGGGGCCTCGGCTGTCGGCGCGGGCGCAGGGACGGGAGCAGGTTCAGGCGCGGCCGGCGTGTGGGCGTACGCCGGGGGCTCGGCGGCGGGCGGAGCCGTCGTCGCCGCGGGGCCGGGCGCTGGCGCCGGCGGGGTCCTGTCGGTCGTCAGGAAATGATAGAGGAAGGCCGCTGCGAGCACGGCGGCGATCCCGGGAAAGATGAAGCGATTGACGCCGGCGGTGTCCTCGCCCCGGCCGGCTCTCGGCGCGGCGGCGGGAGCCGTCGTCGCGCCATGGGCGGAGACGGGCGCGACGGCTGGCGCGGCGGCGGCCGGCGTCGCGGCGGCCGGAGCGGAGAGAAAGGCCGCGACCGCCGGCGGAGTCGAGGAGGGAATGGCGCCGCCGGGCGTGAGGAAGCCGACCAGCTTCGGCACGACGAAGGCGAGAGCCGCGGTCGCCACGCCCGGGTCGAGCCCGACCTTCTGCGCGAGGGCGGCGATGGCCGGTCCGCCGAACGCCTGGATCACGCCATGCGGCGCCGTCGCCGGCGCGTCCGCCTTGCCGATCCACGAGTTGACGACGGCGCCAAGGCCCGCGGCGTCGAAGCTGTCGAGGAAGCCCTTGAAACCGTCCGAACGCGAGAAGATGAGCTGGAGCAGCTCCTTGACCAGCGAGCCGGCCGCAGGTCCGATCGAAAGGCTCTGGTCTAGGTCCGCAACAATATCCTGAAGTCCCGCCATTCTCGCAGCTCCTTTGAACGTCCGGCGGCACCGCGTCTGTCGTTCCGTCGTCGGCGGCGGACCGGCCGCGGAGTGAAGCCCCAAGCTGGGCGCTTGTCAATTTTGCCGCGTCGCAGCAAGGGCCAAAAATCTTTTTGTCTTTCGCAAATTATTCTACGGCGGCCTCTTCTTCCTTCGCAATGAGGCGCATGATATTGCCATCTCCGAACCTGATTCGGCGGACGGCGGTCAAGCAGGCGCCCGGCGGATTTACGTCGAACGACTAATTTCGAGTGCAGGAGGAGATCGCAGATGACCCAGGCTGGCGCCGAAGCGCGCTCAAGCGCTTCCAATTCTTTCTTCGCCGCGCATCTCAAGGATTCCGATCCGGAAATCGCCAACGCGATCGAACTGGAGCTCGGGCGTCAGCGGCATGAGATCGAGCTGATCGCTTCGGAGAACATCGTCTCGCGCGCGGTCCTCGAGGCTCAGGGCTCGATCCTCACCAACAAATACGCCGAAGGCTATCCGGGCCGGCGCTATTACGGCGGCTGCCAGTATGTCGACATCGCCGAGTCGCTGGCCATCGAGCGCGTCACGCGCCTGTTCGACTGCAAGTTCGCCAACGTCCAGCCGAACTCCGGCAGCCAGGCCAACCAGGCCGTCTTCCTCGCGCTCCTGCAGCCGGGCGACGCCTTCATGGGCCTCGACCTCGCCGCCGGCGGCCATCTCACCCATGGCTCGCCCGTCAACCTGTCCGGCAAGTGGTTCAAGCCGATCCCGTATGGCGTGCGCCGCGACGACCATCGCATCGACATGGAGCAGGTGGCCAAGCTCGCCGCGGAGCACAAGCCGAAGCTCATCATCGCCGGCGGCTCGGGCTATCCGCGCCACTGGGATTTCGAGGGCTTCCGCAAGATCGCCGATTCGATCGGCGCCTATTTCTTCGTGGACATGGCCCATTTCGCCGGCCTCGTCGCCGGCGGCGTGCATCCCTCGCCGTTCCCGCACGCCCATGTCGTGACCTCGACGACGCACAAGACCCTGCGCGGCCCGCGCGGCGGCCTCGTGCTGACAAACGATCCGGACATCGCCAAGAAGATCAATTCGGCGGTGTTCCCGGGCCTGCAGGGCGGCCCGCTGATGCATGTCATCGCCGGCAAGGCGGTGGCCTTCGGCGAGGCGCTGCAGCCCGAGTTCAAGGTCTACGCCCGCCAGGTGGTCGAGAACGCGCGGGCGCTCGCCGAGACGCTCAAGGGCGCGGGCTTCGCCCTCGCCTCCGGCGGCACCGACAACCATCTGATGCTCGTCGACCTGCGGCCGAAGAACGTCACCGGCAAGGCGGCGGAGGCGGCCCTCGGGCGCGCCAACATCACCTGCAACAAGAACGGCGTGCCCTTCGACACGGCGAGCCCGATGGTCACCTCCGGCATCCGCCTCGGCGCGCCGGCGGCCACCTCGCGCGGCTTCGGCGTCGCCGAGTTCAAGAAGGTCGGCGAACTGATCGCGCAGACGCTCGACGGCCTCTCGGTCAACGGCGACCAGGGCAATGGCGAGGTCGAGGGCAAGGTCAAGGAAGCCGTCCTCGAGCTGACGGGCCGCTTCCCGATCTACTGAGACCAGCCGGATGCGATGCCCTTACTGCGGGGGCCTCGACACCCAGGTCAAGGACTCGCGTCCGGTCGACGACGCCGCCGCCATAAGGCGGCGGCGCATCTGTCCCGACTGCGGCGGCCGTTTCACGACCTTCGAGCGCGTGCAGTTGCGCGAGCTCGCCGTCGTCAAGAAATCGGGTCGGCGCGCTCCGTTCGACCGCGACAAGCTGATGCGCTCGATCGAGGTCGCGCTGCGCAAGCGGCCGGTCGATCCCGAGCGCGTGGAGCGCATGGTCAACGGCATCGTGCGCCAGCTCGAAAGCCAGGGCGAAGCTGAAATTCCGAGCCATCAGATCGGCGAGCTGGCGATGGAGGGGCTGCGCGGCCTCGACGACGTCGCCTACGTCCGCTTCGCCTCGGTCTACCGCGACTTCCGCGAGGCGCGCGACTTCAGCGCCGTCGTCGACGAGCTTGGCGTCGGCGGCGACGACGAGGCGGGGCAGGCGTCGGCGAGCCCGCCGAAGAAGCCGTGACGCAAGGCGCCGCGACGCAGGACGAGGCCGACGCCGACGCGCGCTTCATGAGCGCGGCGATCGCGCTCGCGCGCCGCGGGCTCGGCGTCTGCGCTCCCAATCCGGCGGTCGGCGCGCTCATCGTCAGGGACGGCGTCATTCTCGCGCGCGGCTGGACCCAGCCGGGCGGGCGCCCGCACGCCGAGACGGAGGCGCTCGCCCGCCTTTCCGAAGCCGACCGGGCCGACGAGGCGCGCGGAGCGACGCTCTATGTCACGCTCGAGCCCTGCAGCCACCATGGCCGCACGCCGCCCTGCGCGCAGGCGGTGATCGAGGCCGGCGTCTCGCGCGTGGTCGCGGCGCTGCGCGACCCCGACCCGCGCGTCGGCGGGCGCGGCTTCGCCATGCTGCGCGCCGCCGGGCTGGAGACGCGCGAAGGCGTCTGCGAGACGCAGGCGCTGCGCGCCAATCTCGGCCATGTGCTGCGCGTGACGCGGAACCGCCCGATGGTCACGCTGAAGCTCGCCATGACCGCCGACGGCTTCGCCGCGGCGCGCGGGGGGCCGCGGCTGATGATCACGGGCGACGAGGCTAACCGCGCCGCGCACATGATGCGCGCGCTGCACGACGCGATCCTGATCGGCGCCGGGACCGCGCGCGCCGACGATCCCCTGCTCACCGTGCGCCTGCCGGGACTCGAGGGCCGCCGCCCGCTGCGCGTCGTCCTCGATCCGCGCCTGACCCTTTCGCCGGCCTCGCGGCTGGCGCAGGACGCCCGCGCCGCGCCCGTGCTGGTCATCGCCGGCGAGGATGCGAGCCATGAGTCCGCGGCGCGGCTAGAGGCGCTGGGAGTCGAGGTCGCCTGCGCGCCGGCCGACGGCGAAGGGCGCGTCGATCCGCGCGACGCGCTGGCGCTCCTGGCTGCGCGCGGCGTGACGCGGCTGTTCTGCGAGGGCGGCCCGGCGCTCGCCGAATCCCTGCTCGCCGCCGACGTCGTCGACGAGCTCGTCCTGCTGAAAAGCCCGCGCCGGCTCGACGCGCCGGGGCTTTTGGCCCTTCGCCCCGAACGGCTGGCGGCGCTTGACGCGGGAGCCGTCTGTGAGAAGACGGACGCGGCGCGGGTCGGCGACGATCAGCTGATCCGCTATTCGAGGATTCTGTAGCCCCATGTTCACAGGCATCGTCACCGACGTCGGGCGCGTCCTGAGCGTCGAGGAGCGCGGCGCGCTGCGGCGCATGCGCGTCGCCTGCGCCTACGCGCCGGACACGATCGCGCTCGGCGCCTCGATCGCCTGCTCCGGCCCCTGCCTGACGGTGGTCGCGCGCGGACCGGAAGGAGAGGGCGCCTGGTTCGAGGTCGACGTCGGCGCCGAGACGCTCGACAAGACCAGCGCCGGCGCATGGCGCGAAGGGACGCGGCTCAACCTCGAGCGGGCGCTGAAGATCGGCGACGAGCTTGGCGGCCACATCGTCACCGGCCATGTCGACGCGGTGGCGCGCATCGAGAAGGTCGAGCCGTTCGACGGCATGAGCCGCTTCTCGATCCGCGTCCCGCGCGAATTCGCCCGCTTCGTCGCGCCGAAGGGCTCGGTCGCGCTGGACGGAACCTCGCTCACGGTCAACGACGTCGACGGCGAGGCTTTTTCCGTCCTGCTCATCCCGCACACGCTCGAGGTCACGACCTGGGGCGAGCGGAAGGAGGGCGACCCGCTCAACTTCGAGGTCGACCTGATGGCCCGCTACGCGGCGCGGCTGGCGCAGACCCCGGCCTGAGGGGCGAGGCTCAGACCTCGAGCGCGGAGACGACCAGCTCCTTGCAGCGCAGCAGGCGGGCGTATTCGTCGGCGTCGACCAGAATTTTCGACGCGCGGCCCGTGCGCCGCGACTCGCAGGCCGCCTTGGCCGCGCGCAGGGCCGCTTCGAGCCGGACCGCGCGCGCCCGCGCGCGCTCGAGCGGCATTTCCGCCGCGGCGGCGCGGCTCCTTTCGGCCTCCGGGGCGGGCTGGCGGCCCTGCGCTGGAGGCGGCGCGGCGCGCGAGGGCGCCACGCGCTCCTTCTTGCCGAAATCATATTCGATGATCATGACGGCTTCCGTTCGGGCGGAGCGGCGGCGGCGACATTATGTCGCAGCCGGGAAGGCGCCAATCTGGCGCGGCTCGCGAAATCGCGCAAGCCGCATTCGCCGCCGCGCCCGCGGAGCGGCGCTTGGTCAATGCATGTCGTGCATATCGCGCATGTCGCGCATGCCGTCGTGGCGGCGCGCCGCCTCCTGCTGCGCGGCGGAGATCGGCTCGACCATGAAGTTCACGACGACGGCGCCGGCCTTCTCGAAGGCGAGGGTCGCGGGAAAGCTCTCGCCTTCCTTGAGCGGCCGCTTCAGCCCCTCGAACATCACGTGATAGCCGCCGGGCTGCAGCGTCGCCCCGCCCTTCGCCGGGACGGCGAGCCCGTCGGGGACGAGACGCATCTTCCGCACGCCCGCCTCCTCGACGGACTGGTGCAGCGACACGTGATCGGCGATCTCCGAGCTGACGGAGACGAGCCGGTCGGGCGTCTCGCCGGCATTGTTGAGGGTCATGTATCCCGCCGTCACGCGCGCCCCGGCCGGCGTCGCGCGCGCCCAAGGATGCTCGATCGCGATCGCGCCCTGCTTCAGCTCATGGGCGAGCGCGGGCGAAAGCGCCGCGAAGCCGGCGATGAGAGCGGCGGCGAAACGGGTCTTGAACATCATGAACGGAGCTCCGGCTGTCTGTGCGGCGCGAGCGAACCACGCGTTCAGGGCGCGCGCAAGGCGGCGATGAGGTCCGCCGCCGCCTCCATCTCGCGCCAGCGCCGCGCCCGCGCCGCGAGCGCCTCGTCGTCGGCGCCCCAGCGCGCCATCTCGAAATCCTCGTCGACATGGGCGGCGGTCCAGGCGTCCGCCGCGCTCATCGTGCCCCGCTCGACGGCGAAGGCGAGCACGGCCGACCCGGTGAGCGTCGTCATGACGTGCAACGCGGCGAGCGAGAAGGCGCCGCCGGCCTCCGGGCGCGCGGCGGCGCGCGCCGCCTCGACGAGGGCCGCGCGCGCCGCCTCCGGCTGCTCCACGAAAGCGATCCCGCGGGCGACGACGAGCTCCGCGCCGAGCTCGCGCGCGGCGAAATCGAGCGCGACGTCCCAGGCCGCGGCCTCGGCGCGCTCGAGCGCCTCGGGCCCCGCCGCGCGGTAGCAGATGAGGTCGGAGGCGCCGTAGCGGGCGATCTCCGCGGCGACCGCCTCGATCTCGCGCGCGACGCCGTCGATCGCCGAGTTGACGATGCGCGTCAGCGGCATCTGCGCCGGATCGACGATCTCGCTCTGGCGCTCCCATTCCGCCGCAAGCGCCTGCGCCGCCGCCAGCGTCGGCAGCGCGATCCTGTTGCGCGCCGGGGTGCGCGCGGGCCGCCCGTCGAGCGCGAGCTCGAAGCCTTCGGCGCAGGCCTGCGCGCCGGCCGCCTTATAGAAGCGGCGCGGCAGCGATTTGGCGAGGTCCCGGCGCGCCAGCGCGAAAGGGTCGATCTCGCCGAGCGGCGCGGCGAGCGCGGCGTCGAGGTCCTGGCGCAGCGCCGGACGCGTTTCGCCGTCTTTCGGTTTTTCGTCTTCGGTCATGGGACGAGAAGTGCCCCAGTTCTTCTCGCCCCGCAACGTCGGCGCCGCCCGAACGCCGCTTTGCAAGAACGGAGCGTGATGCCAAAGTCATACGATCGGGGCGGCGGTCGCCCCGGCGCGGGAGTTGACCAAAGGCTCATGACCCGACAGGAAAAATCTCTCTACATGACCGTGCTGATGACGCCGGATCTCGCCAATTTCTCCGGCCATGTGCACGGCGGCGCCGTCCTCAAGCTGCTCGACCAGGTCGCCTACGCCTGCGCCGCGCGCTACTGCAAGACCTATGTCGTGACCGTATCGCTCGATCAGGTGATCTTCCGCGAGCCGATCAAGGTCGGCGAGCTCGTGACCTTCAGCGCCAACGTCAATTACGTCGGCAAGAGCTCCATGGAGGTCGGCGTCAAGGTGACGGCGGAGCACATCGCCGACGGCGCCAAGCGTCACGTCGTGTCCTGCTACTTCACCATGGTTTCGCTCGGGAAGGACGGCAAGCCGGCCGCCGCGCCGCCGCTGCAGCTCGAGAGCGAGACGGAGCGGCGCCTGTTCGACGCCGGCAAGATGCGCAAGGAGATGCGCCAGGAGATCACGGCGCGCAACAAGGCGTTGCACGTCGGCATGCCGGATCGATAGGCGCCGTCAGGGCGTTGGCGTCCCCGCGGGCGCGCCGTCCTGCGTCGCGCGCGCGACGGCGGCTCCGAACTCCTTCAGCGCCTGGCGCAGGACCTCGTTCTCCTCGCGCTCGGCCGTCCCGCGCGCCTGCCCGCCCTGCGCGAGGCGGGCGGCCTGCGCGCGAAGGGCTGCGAGCTCCGCGCGCGCGTCCGCCAGCTCGCGACCGCGAGCCTGCGCGAGCTCGTCGGCGCCATGCAGCGCGAGATGGGCGCCGGCGCGCTCGGCCTGCGTCTCGGCGAGGAGGCGGCGCAGCTCGGCGATCGTCGCCTCGCGCGCCGCGCCCTCGCCCTCCAGCCGGGCGCAGGATTCGCGCAGGGCCGCGAGCTCCATGGCGCGACGTCCGAGCTCGATCATGTCGGCGCCGCGGCGCGCCGTCAGCCGGTCCGCCGCCTGTTCGAGCGCGCGGCGCTCGACCGCGAAGCGGGCGCGCAACGCGTCGCGGCCGGCGGAGATCTCCTCCATCGACAGGGGCGTCGTCAGCTCGAGCCGGCGCCGCGACAGGCGCAGGGCGCGCCGCCAGAACGCCGGCGCGACCGCGAGCGCGACAAGCCCCGCGAGCGCGACGCCGAGGGCGAAGGCCATCGCCTGTTCGATCACGGCTCACCTCGTCCATCTCGCCTGCGTCCGCGCCCCTGCGGGCGCAAGCCCCGCGCCGACGACAGGGAAAACAAACCCCGGCGCGGAATGCAATGGCGCGCGGGCGCGGCGCCTGTTTGGAAGGCGTCGCGCGGCCGCATTGCTCAACTTTTCGGCGACAGCGCCGCGTCTATGACGTGGATGACGCCATTTTTCTGGATCGCGTCCGACGTTATGACGCGCGCGCGGGCGCCGCGCGCGTCGACGAGCTCGAGGCGCACGCCGGTCCAGCGCACGCTCAGCTCCTCGCCGTCGAGCGTCCTGAGCCGCGCCTCGCCGCCTCCGGCCTTGACGGCTTCGTAGAGCTTCTGCGCGGTGAGCCGTCCCGGCGCCACATGGTAGGCGGCGATCCTGCGCGCGGCCTGCGGCGTCTGCGGATCGAAGGCGGCCTCGCCGAGGAGCCGCGCGACCTCCTTGGGGGCGCCGTCGAAGGCGCGGTCGGTCGGCGCGAACAGGGTGTAGGGGCCCGGCGCGGCGAGCGTCTCGGCGAGGCTCGCGCTTCCGAGCAGGGCGGCGATCCTGGTCAGATCCTTCGCGCCGGCGAGATTTTCCGGAATCGTCCGCGAGGCGGTCATGACGCCGCCGCCGGCCTCGAGCGAAAGCTCGAACTTCTCCGGGACGGGCGCGGGCGCCGGCGTCTCCTGCGCCGGCGTCTCCTGCTTCGGCGCTTCCTGCTTTGGCGTTTCCTGCGCGCGCGCCGCGGGAGCCGGCGCGGCGAGCGCAAGAACGGCGAGCGCAAGAACGGCCAGCGGCCTCATCTTCTGCACGGGCCTTCAGCGCGCGGCGAGGACGGCGGGCCGCGCCGTCTCCGGCGCCGCGCCGCGCGAGGCCGCCGCCGCGACGACGACGCCCGCGAGGAGGGCGATCGCGCCGAGCCGGGCGGCCTGGCCGGGCGAGACGCCGGCGGCGCCGCGCCGGGCGCTGGAGAGGAAAGCGAGCGAAGACGAGCGGGGGGCGAGAAAGCGCAAGGGGTCGATCGACATCGGCGGAGCTCCTCGTTGGCGTGACGGGCGCGACAAGACTCGACGATTAAAGTTTACATCCTGTTAACCATGCGCCGGCGCGGCCGGCGCAAATCGGCGGATCGAACCTCGCGCGGCGGCGTTTTCAGCGTGGAAAGCGCATCTCGTCGGGCGGCGAAACGGCTCGTTCCGACAGGGCCCGCCTCGGTCGTCCGGCGGTTGCGGAGGCCGGGGCGTGGTCTAGGATGGAGGAGCCCGCCGAGCTCATGGTATGTGAAATGCTTGGCGAAGCGCGCCGCGCGACGTCCGCGCAGGCATGATCTCAGCGGGAGCGCGACATTGGCGGACGGCTGTTTCGATGAAATGACCGTGGCGGGCGGCGACGTGCGCGCCGTCTACGCAAAGATCGCGCGATGGCTCGACTCGACGCCCGTCGAGCAGCTGGCCGCGCGGCGCGCCCAGGCGGAGCTTCTGTTCCGCCGCATCGGCATCACCTTCGCCGTCTATGGCGAGAAGGACGCCGGCGAGCGGCTCATTCCCTTCGACATCATTCCCCGGGTGATGACGCGCCTGGAATGGACGCGCCTCGAGGCGGGGCTCCTGCAGCGCGTCAAGGCGCTCAACGCCTTCCTCCGCGACATCTACGGCGGGCAGGAGATCCTCAGGGCGGGCAAGATCCCGCGCGACATCGTGCTCGAGAATCCCGAGTTCCGTCCGCAGATGGTCGGACGGCCGGTGCCATACGACATCTACGTGCATATCGCCGGCATCGACGTCGTGCGCACCGGCGAGGAGGATTTCTACGTCCTCGAGGACAACGTCCGCACGCCGTCCGGCGTGTCCTACATGCTGGAGAACCGCGAGGTGATGGTGCGGCTGATGCCGGACCTCTTCGCCGAGCACCGCGTCGCTCCGGTCGAGAACTATCCCGACGTTCTGCTCGCCGCGCTGCGCTCCGTCGCGCCCGAGAGCGCCGGCGGGCAGCCGACGGTCGCGCTGCTCACCCCCGGCCGCTTCAACTCCGCCTATTACGAGCACTCCTTCCTCGCCGACAAGCTCGGCGTCGAGCTCGTCGAGGGCCGCGACCTGTTCGTCGACGCCGACGCGCTGTACATGCGCACGACGCAGGGGCCGAAGCGGATCGACGTGCTCTATCGCCGCATCGACGACAATTTTCTCGACCCGGAGGCGTTCAACCCCGAATCGGTGCTCGGCGTGCCGGGCCTGATGCGCGCCTATCATGCGGGCAATGTGACGCTCGCCAACGCGGTCGGCACCGGCGTCGCCGACGACAAGGCGATCTACACCTACATGCCGGAGATCGTCGAATTCTACCTCGGCGAAAAGGCCCTTCTGAAGAACGTGCCGACCTGGCGCTGCCGCGAGCCCGACGCGCTGCGCCACGTGCTCGAGCATCTGCCCGAGCTCGTCGTCAAGGAGGTCAACGGCTCGGGCGGCTACGGCATGCTGGTCGGCCCGCGCGCGACGAAGGCGCAGGTCGAGGCCTTCGCCGCCAAGCTCGCCAGGACGCCGCAGAACTTCATCGCCCAGCCGACGCTCGCCCTGTCGACGACGCCGACCTTCTTCGACACCGGCGTCGCGCCGCGCCATGTCGACCTGCGGCCCTTCGTGCTGACCGGAACCAACGGCGTCAAGGTGGTGCCGGGCGGCCTCACCCGCGTCGCGATGATCGAGAACTCCCTCGTCGTCAATTCGAGCCAGGGCGGCGGCACCAAGGACACCTGGGTCATCGACGACGCGCCGTTCGACCCCTCCCGCTCGTTCCAGAGCCAGACCCAGTCGCAGTCCAACGGCTCGCAAAGCCAGAGCCAGAGCCAAAGCCAGGCCTGACCGCAGGCCGGCTCCCGCCCCGACGAACGTCCGCCTCAACGCCGGCGCCGCGCAGGCGCCGGACCTCCACGGAGGCCTCAGGCCAGCCCATGCTTTCCCGCACCGCCGACCATCTCTACTGGCTCGCCCGCTACGTCGAGCGCGCCGATTTCCTCGCCCGCATCGTCGAGGCGACGCAGCGCCTCTCCGCCTTGCCGACCAGCTACTCGGGCACCGGCACCGAGTGGGAGAGCGCGCTCGAGTCCTCGGGCGCCGCAGCCGGCTTCCGCGAGACGCGCGGCGCGGCCGAGGAGCAGAGCGTCGTCGAATATCTGACCTTCGCCGCCGACAATCCGTCCTCGATCAGGAACTGCATCGAGCTCGCGCGCACCAACGCGCGCGCGGTGCGCACGGCGCTCACGGTCGAGATGTGGGACGCGATCAACGGCGCCTGGATCGAGCTCAAGCGGTTCGAGGCGAACCACGCGACGCGCGGCTTCTACGACCGGCGCGAACTTTCGCGCTTCCTCGAATTCGTCAAGAAGACCTCGCTCGACTACGACGGCTCGTCCTATCGCACCATGCTGCGCAGCGACGGCTTCTGGTTCTCGCGCCTCGGCCTCTACGTCGAGCGCGCCGACAACACGGCGCGCATTCTCGACGTGAAATATCACGTGCTGCTGCCCGAGGACGAATCGGTCGGCGGCTCGCTCGACTATTTCCAGTGGACGGCGATCCTGCGCGCGGTGTCGGCGCTCACCGCCTATCACTGGGTCTACCGCGACAACGTGAAGCCGTGGCTGATCGCCGACCTGCTCATCCTGAAGCTCGAGATGCCGCGCTCGCTGATCGCCTGCTACGACAACATCGTCTATTTCCTCGACGCCATCGCCAAGGCCTACGGCAAGATCGGCCCGGCCCAGAAGCAGGCGCACGCCATCATGCAGCGGCTCGAGGGCGCGACGACGGCCGAGATCTTCAAGATCGGCCTGCACGAATTCCTGACCTCCTTCGTGCAGGACAACGATCGCCTCGGCTCGACCATCAGCGAGCAATATCTGCAATACTGACGCGGCGGCGCAAAAGCCGGCGCGGCGCGCCCTTGCGCGGAGGGGGGCGCAGGTCTATATTCGCCATCGTAATATTCTCATAACGTTCCTATCCTGACGGATGAGCGTCGTATCGAGAGTGGGCCCATCCGGACCCGCTCTTTTTTATTGCCCGCTCAGGGCGGAAAGGCCGCAGTGTCGCAGGAGCCGGGTCTCGATCTCGCCGCGTCGGGTGCGCTCGACGGCCTCGACGAGCCGCGCCTCGTCGTCGAGACGGGGACGGCGGCGCGCGTCGGCCATGTCGCCGCGCCCGTCCTCGCCGATCTCGGCTACCGGCTGGTGCGGGTGAAGATCTCCGGCCAGGACGGCATGACGGTGCAGATCATGGCCGAGCGGCCCGACGGCTCGATGACCATCGACGATTGCGAGGCGGCGAGCGCGGCGCTGTCGCCGGCGCTCGACGTCGAGGACGTGGTGCGCCAGGCCTATCGGCTCGAGGTGTCCTCGCCCGGCGTCGACCGGCCGCTGGTGCGCGTCTCCGACTTCCGGCGCGCCCTCGGGCAGGAGGCGCGCGTCGAGCTGCGCCAGGGCCTTGGCGGACGCAAGCGCTTCCGCGGCCGCCTCGAAGCGGTCGAAGGCGAAGGCCGCGAGGCGGCCGTCGTCGTGGCGCGCGAGGACGCGGGGCCGGACGAGGATCCCCATCCGCGCCTGCCGCTCGACGATCTCGCCGAGGCCAAGCTCGTCCTGACCGAGACGCTCATCCGCGCCGCGCTGCGCGCCGCCAAGGCGCAGGAGGAGGGCGACGGCGCGCCGCCGGCGGGCGAGGGGCAGGAGAGCGCGGCGCCCGCGCGCGGCCCCGGCCGCTTCGCCGCCCGCAACGCGCGCAAGCAGGCGTCCGCGCAAAAACCCAAGCCGGCGCTGCCGGCGGGAGTGAGGACGCAGTTCAAGCAGACCAAACAGGGCCGGCCGTCCGGGCCGCCCGCCGCAAGGCCCGCGCCCAAACAGGAGAGTTAAGGACATGGCCGTCAGCGCCAACAGGCTCGAGCTTCTGCAGATCGCCGACGCGGTCGCGCGCGAGAAATCGATCGACCGGCAGATCGTCCTGTCCTCGATGGAGGACGCGATCCAGAAGGCCGCGCGCTCGCGCTACGGCCAGGAGACCGAGGTGCGCGCCGAGATCAACCCGCGCACCGGCGAGATCCGCTTCTCGCGCCTGTTGCTCGTCGTCGACGAGATCGAGAACGACGCCGTCCACATCACGCTCGATGAGGCGCGCAAGAAGAACCCGGCCGCGCAGGTCGGCGACTGGATCGCCGAGACGCTGCCGCCCTTCGACTTCGGCCGCATCGCGGCGCAGTCGGCGAAGCAGGTGATCGTGCAAAAGGTGCGCGAGGCCGAGCGCGACCGCCAGTACGAGGAATACAAGGACCGCATCGGCGACATCGTCAACGGCGTCGTCAAGCGCGTCGAATACGGCAACGTCATCATCGACCTCGGCCGCGGCGAGGCGACCATCCGCCGCGACGAGATGATTCCGCGCGAAACCTTCCGTCCGGGCGACCGCGCGCGGGCCTATGTCTACGACGTGCGGCGCGAGCAGCGCGGGCCGCAGATCTTCCTGTCGCGCACCCATCCGCAATTCATGGCCAAGCTGTTCCAGCAGGAAGTGCCGGAGATCTACGACAACATCATCACGGTGAAGGCGGTCGCCCGCGACCCCGGATCCCGCGCGAAAATCGCCGTCGTCTCGCGCGACAGCTCGATCGATCCGGTCGGCGCCTGCGTCGGCATGCGCGGCTCGCGCGTGCAGGCGGTGGTCAACGAGCTGCAGGGCGAGAAGATCGACATCATTCCCTGGTCGGCCGACGCCGCGACCTTCATCGTCAACGCGCTGCAGCCGGCCGAAGTGGTCAAGGTCGTGCTCGACGAGGACTCCGCGCGCATTGAAGTCGTCGTGCCGGACGACCAGCTCTCGCTTGCGATCGGGCGGCGCGGCCAGAACGTGCGCCTCGCCTCGCAGCTCACCGGCTGGGACATCGACATCCTGACCGAGGCCGAGGAGTCCGAGCGCCGGCAGAAGGAGTTCGTCGAGCGCACCAACGCCTTCATGGCGGCGCTCGACGTCGACGAGGTGGTCGGCCAGCTGCTCGCCTCGGAGGGCTTCCGCTCGGTCGAGGAGCTCGCCTTCGTCGAGCCCGCCGAGCTCGCCTCGATCGAGGGCTTCGACGAAGACACCGCCGCCGAGATTCAGGCGCGCGCCAACGACTATCTCGCCCGCATCGAGGCCGAGCAGGACGAGCGCCGCCGCGAGCTCGGCGTCGAGGACGAATTGCGCGAGGTCGCCGGAGTCACCACGGCGATGCTCGTCAAGTTCGGCGAGAACGAGGTCAAGACCGTCGAGGATCTCGCCGGCTGCGCCACCGACGACCTCGTCGGCTGGACGGAGCGCAAGGAGGGGGAGACGATCCGCCATCCGGGCTATCTCGACGGCTTCGAGCTGACGCGCGAGGAGGCCGAGACGATGATCATGACGGCGCGGCTGCACGCCGGCTGGATCGACGAGCTGCCGCAGCCGGCGCCCGTCGAGGAGGCCGCCGCCGAAGACGCGGCGCAGGGCTAAAGGCGCAAGGGCCGCGGCGAAGCCGCGGGCGGAACGGAGGCGCGCGCTGCACGAGGACGTCTACGACGAGCCCGAGACCGGACCCGAGCGCACCTGCGTCGTGACCCGCCGCAAGGGACGCCCCGAGGAGATGATCCGCTTCGTCCTCGGGCCGGGCGACGTCGTCGTGCCTGACCTGCGGCGCAAGCTGCCCGGCCGCGGGGTGTGGGTGAGCGCCAGGGCGTCGGCGGTCGCCGAGGCGGCGCGCCGCCAGCTTTTCGCGCGGGGCTTCCGCCGCAAGGCGACCGCCTCGCCGGCGCTCGCCGAGGAGGTCGACGCGCTGCTCGCGCGCGACGCGCTGCAGTTCCTGTCGCTCGCCAACAAGGCGGGGCAGGTGGCGTCCGGCTTCGGCAAGGTCGCCGAAGCGGTGGAGGGCGGGACGGCGCTCGGCGTGCTTCATGCGCGCGACGGCGCCGCTGACGGAGCGCGCAAGCTCGGACAGGTCCTGAGACGAAGCGCGCGAGACGAAAAAGTGCGAAGTCCGCTTGAACTCTTCCTATCTGGGGAATTGGATTTGGCGCTCGGGCGGTCTAATGTGATACATGCCGCCGTGCTGACCGGTTCCGCCGGCGCGGCCTGCCTCGACCGGCTCCGCCGGCTTGAGGCTTTTCGCGCAGGCGCCTCGCGCGAAGGCGGGGCTCCAGACGGCGCGCCGGAAGGGCGGCCGCACATGGAGCCTGAAGATCAGATCGGAGGGAGCGCTTGACCTGCGCCGCCTTCCGCGAAATCCATGGCGGCTCGCCCGGTCCGAAACCGGCGGCCGCGCATCGGGAGCGTTTTTTGATTCGCCTGGCCGGCGCCGTTCTGCCGCGGCCGGGCTGACGTCTACTCATCACGCAGGACGCGGCTGATCCTCACGACGCATGCCTTTAGAGAGCTGCGAGGGGAGCCGCACACGCAGCTGCCGCAACCGTCCCGCGATGGTTTCGGCGCCGGCGTTCGTCGCCGGTTGGAATGGATCTGGAACGGGCGAAAGCCTCCGGGAACGCAAGACTTATGAGTGAAACGAAAAATCCTGGCGACCACACGCTGAGCGTTGCTCCGACGAAGACCCTCTCGCTCAAGAGGCCGGTCGAGGCTGGCGTCGTGCGTCAGAGTTTTTCGCATGGGCGCAGCAAGGCCGTCGTCGTCGAAAAGGTGAAGCGCCGCGCCGTCGGCGAGCCGCATGCGCCGCATCCGGCGCCCCATGCGCCGCGCGAGCCGGCGGCCGCCGAGACCGCCGCGCCGGCGCAGACGCAGGCCGCCGCGCCAAGGCCCGCCGCCCGCGCTCCGGCGCCCGCGCGCGCGCCTGCGGCGCCGGCGTCCCGCTCCGGCGCGCCGCAGCGCGCCGCCTCCGGCGTCATCCTGCGCTCCCTGACCGAGGAGGAGCGCGAGGCCCGCTCGCGCGCCCTCGAGGGCGCGCATGAGCGCGAGGTCGAAGCGCGCCGCCGCGCCGAGGCCGAAGCCAGGGCGCGCGAGGAGCGCGAGGCGCGCGAGCGCGAGGAGCGCGCCGCCGCCGAGGCCCGCAAGAAGGAGGAGGAGGCGCGCCGCCTCGCCGAGGCCGAATCGAAGCGCCGCTCCGAGCAGGAGGCGCAGCGTCGCCTCGCCGGCGGCGAGCCCGCCCCGGCCCCCGCCGCCTCCGCCCGCCGCGTCCCCGCCGGCGCCTCCGCGGCGCCGACGCCGCAGGCTGGCGCCCCCGTCGCGGCGCGTCCCGCGGCGGAAGAGCATAGAAGCGTCCCCCGCCGTCCGGCCGCTCCGCCGCCGAAGGTCGTCGTCGCGCGCCCGGTCAAGGGCGCCGAGCAGAAGAACCGCGGCCGCCTCACCGTGGCCAGCGCGACCGGCGACAATGAGGAGCGCACGCGCTCGATCGCCGCCTTCCGCCGCCGCACGCAGCGGCTCAAGGGTCATGTCAGCGAGACGAAGGAGAGGCTTTCGCGCGAAGTCGTGCTGCCCGAGACGATCACCATCCAGGAGCTCGCCAACCGCATGTCGGAGCGGGCCGTCGACGTGATCAAGCTCATGATGAAGCAGGGTCAGATGGCCAAGATCACCGACGTGATCGACGCCGACACCGCCCAGCTCATCGCCGAGGAGCTCGGCCACACGGTCAAGCGCGTCGCCGAGTCGGATGTCGAGGAGGGCCTGTTCGACCAGCCCGACTCCGAGGAGCATCTCGTTCCGCGCCCGCCGGTCGTGACCATCATGGGCCACGTCGACCACGGCAAGACCTCGCTGCTCGACGCGCTGCGCCACGCCAACGTCGTCTCCGGCGAGGCGGGCGGCATCACCCAGCACATCGGCGCCTACCAGATCGTCGCGAGCAACGGCCTGCCAATCACCTTCATCGACACCCCCGGCCACGCCGCCTTCACGGCGATGCGCGCGCGCGGCGCCAAGGTGACCGACATCGTCGTCCTCGTCGTCGCCGCCGACGACGGCGTGATGCCGCAGACGGCCGAGGCGATCGCCCACGCCAAGGCGGCGGGCGTGCCGATCATCGTGGCGATCAACAAGATCGACAAGCCGGACTCCAAGCCCGAGCGCGTGCGCAGCGAACTGCTGCAATACGAGGTTCAGGTCGAATCGCTCGGCGGCGAGACCCTCGAGGTCGAGGTGTCGGCGACGAAGAAGATCAACCTCGACAAGCTGATCGACCTCATCGCCCTGCAGGCCGAGCTTCTCGACCTCAAGTCCAATCCCGACCGCCCGGCCGAAGGCACGGTGATCGAGGCGCGCCTCGACAGGGGCCGCGGCCCGGTCGCCACCGTGCTCGTGCAGCGCGGCGCGCTGAAGGTCGGCGACCTCATCGTCGGCGGCTCGCAGTGGGGCAAGGTGCGCGCGCTGATCGACGACAAGGGCGCGGCCGTGCACGAGGCCGGCCCTTCGACGCCGGTCGAGGTGCTCGGCTTCTCCGGCTCGCCGGAGGCGGGCGACCGCGTCGGCGTCGTCGAGAGCGAGGCGCGGGCGCGCGAGATCGCCGCGTACCGCGACCGCCAGAAGAAGGAGGCGGCCGCCGCGCGCGGCAACCTCGCGCGCAGCTCGCTCGTCGACATGATGAGCCAGCTCAAGAGCGCCGGCCGCAAGGAGTTCCCGATCGTCGTCAAGGGCGACGTGCAGGGCTCGGTCGAGGCGATCGTGGCGACGCTCGAGAAGCTCAACACCGACGAGGTGGCGGCCCGCATCATCCATGCGGGCGTCGGCGGCATCACCGAATCCGACGTCACGCTGGCGACGGCCTCGGGCGCGGCGCTGATCGGCTTCAACGTGCGCGCGCACAAGGAGGCGCGCAACGCGGCCGAGCAGGCCGGCGTCGAGATCCGCTACTACAACATCATCTACAATCTCGTGGACGACGTGAAGGCGGCGCTGTCGGGCATGCTTTCGCCGACGCTGCGCGAGGAGATGCTCGGCAACGCCGAGATCCTCGAGATCTTCCACATCTCGAAGGTCGGCAAGGTGGCGGGCTGCCGCGTCACCGACGGCCGCGTCGAGCGCGGCGCCAATGTCCGGCTCATCCGCGACAACGTGGTGGTGCACGAGGGCAAGCTCTCGACGCTCAAGCGCTTCAAGGACGAGGTCAAGGAGGTCGTCGCCGGACAGGAGTGCGGCATGGCCTTCGAGAGCTACCAGGACATGCGCGCCGGCGACGTGATCGAGTGCTACCGCGTCGAGGAGATCCAGCGCACGCTGTGAGGCGGGCGCCGGAGGCGGATATGGCTTCGCGGGAGGCGGGGAAAGGCGCGGCTTTGGGTCTTCCCTCCGCCCTCGCCGCGTGGAGCCGCCCTTCGCGGACGCGACCTGCGTCGGCGGTTCCCGCCGGGCGGACATCGGAGAAGCCCGAAGAATTCGTGCGGACGATCTGGGAAACAAGACGCTCTGTCGCCAGTTGAAAGAAAAAGGGCGCAGGACGGGATAGGGCGTCCTGCGGCGCGAGGCCGAAGCAAGGCCCGAAGAGCGGCGGTCGGCGCGATCTGCCGCCCGATTGAGTTTGAAGGCGGAGAACCGCCCGAAGAGGAGCGCTGAAGCAGCGCCGGAGTTCTTGAAAAGTGTCCAGAGTCCATCATCAGCAGGGCGGAGCGCCCTCGCAGAGAATGCTGCGCGTCGGCGAACTCGTGCGCCACGCCATGTCCGAGCTTTTGACCCGCGGCGAGATCGACGATCCCGCCCTTGAGGGCCGCGTCGTCACCGTGCCCGACGTGCGCATGAGCCCGGACCTCAAGCTCGCCACCGTCTACGTCATGCCGCTCGGCGGCGAGCGCGTCGACGAGGTGCTGGCCGCGCTGGAGCGCCACAAGAAGTTCCTGCGCGGCGAGATCGCCCAGCGCGTGCATCTGCGCTTTTCCCCCGACGTGCGCTTCAAGCCGGACCGCAGCTTCGAGTACGGCGGCAGGATCGACGCGCTGCTCAATTCGCCCGCCGTGCGCCGCGATCTCGAGTCGACGCATGACGAAGAGGAGGCGGACGACGCCGACGGCTTCGACGGCTCCAAGGCGGATGGGCGCGCATGAGCGCGCCACGTTCGAACCGGCGCGACATCGACGGCTGGGTGGTGCTCGACAAGCCGGTGGGCATGACCTCGACCCACGCCGTCTCGCGCCTGAAGCGCCTCTTCAACGCCAGGAAGGCCGGCCACGCCGGCACGCTCGACCCGCTCGCCTCCGGCGTGCTGCCGGTCGCCTTCGGCGAGGCGACCAAGACCGTCCCGTTCGTGCAGGACGGCGAGAAAGCCTATCGCTTCACTGTGCGCTTCGGCGCCGAGACCGATACGGACGATTCGGACGGGCGCGTCGTCGCCCGCTCCGACGCGCAGCCCGCGCGCGAGGACGTGCTGCGCTTCCTGCCGAATTTCGTCGGCGTGATCGAGCAGACGCCGCCGGCCTATTCGGCGATCAAGATCAACGGCGAGCGCGCGTACGACATCGCCCGCGACGGCGAGACGGTCGAGCTCGCCGCGCGCCTGGTGACGATCCACGCCCTTGAGCTCGTGAGCTTTTCGGGCGCGGAGGCGACCTTCGAGACGCGCTGCGGCAAGGGCACCTATGTGCGCGCCATCGCCCGCGACCTCGGGCGCCTCATCGGCTGCTTCGGCCATGTCTGCGCGCTGCGCCGCACGCGCGTCGGCCCCTTCTCCGAGGCCGACGCCGTGACGCTCGCCTCGCTCGAGGAGGACGCCGCGCAGGCGATGCGCCGCGTCGAGGCGGGGCTCATGGAGCTGCCGCGGGTGAGCGTCGACCGCGACGCGGCGGCGCGCCTGCGGCGCGGCCAGTCGATCCTGCTGCGCGGCGCCGACGCGCCGGCCGAGGGCTCGGCCTACGCCGCCTGCGGCGGGGTGGTCATCGCCGTCGGCGCGGTGGAGCGCGGCGAGCTGGTGCCGGGCCGCGTCTTCAACCTGCCGTTCTAGCCTCGCCAGCCGCGAGGCGGGCCCGCGCAAGCTTCGTCCGCTACGCCGTCGTAAGGTGGACGGAGGCGGCGGCATGGACGGATGGGACGCGGGCGCGGCGGCGCAGGAGGCGGAAGGCGCCGACGGCGCCGGGGCGGAGGACGCGGCTCTCACGCTGGCGCAGGAGCTCCTGCGGGCCGGCCGGCTCGCGGACGCGCAGGACGCCTATATGCGCCTTCTGGCGCGCGTTCCCGGCCATCCGCAGGCGCTGCATCATCTCGGATTGATCGCGCATCGACGCGGCGCGCACGAGGACGCCGCCGGGTTCATCGCCCGCGCGATCGCCGGGCGTCCCGCCTATGTCGAGGCGCTGTCCAATCTCGCCGCCGTCTTTCGCGCCCTGAAGCGTCCGGATGACGCGCTCAAGGCCGCCGGGCGGGCGCTGGCGATCGACCCGGGCTTCGCGCAGGCGCACTCGAACCAAGGCGCGGCGCTCGAGGACATGGGGCGGCTCGAAGACGCGCTCGCCGCCTACCGCTGCGCCGGCGCGCTCAATCCCGGTTTCGTCGAGGCCTTCGCCAACGCCGCCAACGCGCTGCGCAAGCTCGGCCGCCTCGAGGAGGCGCTCGCGGTCTGCGCGCAGGCCGCGAGCGCGCGGCCCGACGCGGCCGAGCCGCATTACGCGCAGGGCCGCGCGCTGAAGGACCTCGGTCGCCTCGACGACGCGATCGAAGCCTTCCGCCGCGCGCTCGCCCTGCGCCCGGACTTCGTCGAGGCGCGCGTCGCTCTCGGCAACGCGCTGCAGGCGCGCGGCGCCTGTGAGGATGCCGCTGCGGCCTATCGCGCCGCGCTCGTCGTCGCGCCTGGCCTCGCCGACGCGCACGCCAATCTCGGCGCGGCGCTGGAGCAGCTCGGCCGCCTCGACGAGGCGATGGCCTGCTACGCCCGCGCGATTGATCTCGACCCTTCGTTTTTGCGCGTGAAAATCTGGCTGCATCACAAGCGCCGCATCCTGTGCGACTGGAGCGGGATCGAAGCTGAAGAGGCCGAGTTGCTTCGTCTCATCGACGCGCCGGGCGTCGAGGCCGATCCCTTCGCCTTGCTCAGCATGGCGACGAGCCCGGCGCAGCAGCTGCGCGCGGCGAAGGCCGCATCAAAGGCGATCAAATCACGCAAGATCGACTTCGGGCCGCGCCCCGCGCCGCATCCCGCCGGCAAGCTGCGCGTCGGCTTCCTCTCCAATGATTTCGGCCGTCACGCCACCGCGCTTCTCGCCGCGCAGCTCTTCGAGCTGATCGACCGCTCGCGCTTCGAGCTTTTCGCCTATTCGCATGGGCGGGACGACCGCAGCGCCATGAGCGCGCGGCTGCGCGCCGCCTTCGACGCGTTCGTCGACATCTGCGACCTCAGCGACGAGGACGCGGCGCGGCGCGTCCACGCCGACGGGATCGAAATCCTCATCGACCTCAAGGGCCACACCAATGGCGCGCGGCTCGCCATTCTGGCGACGCGCCCCGCTCCGGCGCAGGCCAGCTTCCTTGGATTTCCGGGAACGACGGGCGCCGATTTCATCGACTACGCCGTCGCCGACGCCGTCGTCGCGCCGCGCGCGCGGGCTGACGACTTCAGCGAGAAGCTCGTTCACCTGCCGCATTGCTACCAGCCGAACGACGCGACGCGCCCGATCGCCGAGGCCGCGCCGACGCGCGCCGAGTGCGGCCTGCCCGAGCGCGGCTTCGTGTTCTGCTGCTTCAACAACAGCTACAAGCTGACGCCGGCGTTCTTCGACATCTGGATGCGCCTGCTCAAGGCGCGGCCCGACAGCGTGCTGTGGCTCGTCGAGTCGAACGCGCGGGCGCGCGACAATCTGCGCGGGCAGGCGCAAAGGCGCGGCGTCGCGCCGGAACGCCTCGTCTTCGCGCAAAAGCTCGCCTCGTCCGAACATCTCGCCCGCCACCGGCTCGCCGACCTGTTTCTCGACACGCTGCCCTATGGCGCGCACACCACCGCGAGCGACGCGCTGTGGGCCGGCCTGCCGGTGCTGACCTGCCTTGGCGAGACCTTCGCCGGCCGCGCGGCGGCGAGCCTCGTCTACGCCGTCGGCCTGCCGGAGATGGTCGCGTCCTCGCTCGCCGACTACGAGCGTCGGGCGCTCGAGCTCTCCGCCGGGGAGGGCGGCGAACTGCGCGCGATCCGCGAAAAGCTCGCCGCCGCGCGGCTTCGCGCGCCGCTGTTCGACGCGCCGCGCTACGCCCGCGCCTTCGAGAGCGCCCTCCTCGCCATGTGGGAGGTTCACGCCGCCGGGGAGCCGCCGCGCGCGCTCGCAGTCACTGACGCGTCAGACCCCGCGCCTGCGCCCGCGCGGCTGAAGCGCGTCCCCTACGACGCCTGCCCGCTGTGCGGCTGCTCCGACGCGCCGCAGGTTCTGGGCGCCGACTGCACGCGCCACGCCCTCTATCAGCCGGCGCTGCCGCCGATCATGGAATGGCGCGAGTGCGCCGGCTGCGGCCACGTCTTCACCGATGGCTGGTTCGACGCGGCGGCCTGCGAGATGATCTTCTCGAAGATCCATCCGGGCCAGACGGTCGGCTACGACATGGAGCGCCAGCGCCTCGTTTCCGCGCGCATGGTCGAACGCGTCGCGCGCCGCGTCGCCTCCGGGCGCTGGCTCGACGTCGGCTTCGGCTCGGGCTCGCTGCTGTTCACGGCGCAGGAATGGGGCTTCGTCCCGGTCGGAATCGACCTGCGGGCGAAAAATGTCGAAACGCTCGCCTCGCTCGGGATCGAATCGCGCCGCGCCCTGATCGAGGAACTGGAGGGCGAGGCGACGTTCGACGTCGTCAGCATGGCCGACGTGCTCGAGCACATGCCGTTTCCGCGCAAGGGGCTCGACGCCGCGCGAAAACTGCTGCGGCCGGGCGGCGCGCTGTTCGCCTCGATGCCCAACATGGACAGCATGCTCTGGCGCCTGCTGCACGCCAACGGCGTCAATCCCTATTGGGGCGAGATCGAGCACTACCATAATTTTTCGCGCGAGCGTCTTTACGCGCTCCTGCGCGAGCATGGCTTTACGCCCGTCGACTACGCCGTCAGCGAGCGCTACCGCGCCTGCATGGAGGTGATCGCGCTGCGCGGGTAGAAATGAACGCCAGGCGCGGTCAGGCGGCGCGTCGCCGGCGCGCCTCGCCGACTTACGCGCGCGAAGCGTCTGTCAATTCGGCGATGAGATCGTCGGCGTGACGGAGGCGTCGGCAGAGCTCCCGGTTGATGTTCAGCAGCACCATCACATAGGCGTGAACGTCCGCCTTGTAATACGCGTAGAGGTTTCGGGCCGTGAGCTCGTACAGCACGGTCGGGCTTTCCGCGACGACGGCGGCCGACCTGTTCTGCATTTCGATGAGCGTCATTTCGCCGAAAAAATCGCCGGGGCCGAGACCCGCCATGCGAACGACGCGCCCGGAATGCCCCAGCTTGCCCACCGCAAGCTCGCCGGAATGAACGATATACATCGAGCGTCCCGGCTCTCCTTCCGATACGACGGCGGCGCCGGCGTCGAACCGGCGCTCGACCAGCATCGAGATCAGGAGATCGAGGCTTGCGTCCGACAGGCCGCCGAAGAAAGGCGTGGCGATCAGGAATGCTTTCAGATCAGGCGAGCTGACAGCCATGAGACCGATCTTCTTCCGCTCCCGGAGCCTTGAGGCATCCTAGCATCTTGGGGCGGCGGCGCGCATAATTCCAGCGGCCGGGCGCGAGGCGCCGGCGGTCAAAGGAGGCGCCACGGCTTACCGTCGCCGCGCGGTCTCGACGACGAACTCCCGGCGCGCGGCGGATGACTGCTTCCAGGCGAGCGGCGTCCAGCCCTTCGGGTTCGCGCCGCTCGCGGTTCGCGCCCTATTTCGCTGGAGCGGGTCCGGTGACCATGTCTAGCGCCTCTTTCAGCCCCTTCGGCGAAATCTGCGTCGAAAGCTTCTCGCCGCCGGCGTTGGTGATGGTGAGCCTGGCCGATTCGCGCGAGGCGCGGAACGTCTCCACCTGCTCCGACGTAAGGTCGAGGTCGGACAGGCAGGCGGAGTTGAGGCAAGACTTGAACGGAAGGGTGAAGGACGTCTTGCCGCCGTCGGCGGCGATCTCGACGCCGGGCGCTAGCGTGAGGTTGGCCTTGACGATGGCGACGAGCCGCACCGGCTGGCCCTTGCCTTCGGCGTAGAAGGCGACGCGCGCGACGGGCTCGGGCTGGGCGTCGACGGAGAGGCTGATGTCGGCCTCGCATTGTTGCCTCTCCGCGGACGGCGCGGCGTTGCAGATCGCCACCCAGTCGCCGAGCTGCGTGCGCGCGGCGGGGACGGCGGAGGGGTCGGACGCGGCTTCCTCGGCGAGGCAGGGCGCTGCGACGAGGATGGCGAGAAGGGAAAGCGTCGAAGCAAGGCGCATGGGGCGTTCCGGAACTTTTCTTCAAGGTTTGGAGCGGGCGGGCCCGCCGAGCCGGCCTTAGAGCATGTTTCGCCGCCCGGCGCGAAATAAATTCCGTTAATCTTCCTTGGCGCGCCGGCCGAAATCGGGCGCCGCCGTCTCCTGACCGAGGTCGATGATGCCGCGCCTGATCGCCCGCGTGCGCGTGAACAGCGTCTCGAGCCCCTCGCCGTCGCCGCGCCTGATCATCCGCTGCAGCGCGGTCAGGTCCTCGGTGAAGCGCCCGAGCATCTCCAGCACGGCGTCCTTGTTGGCGAGGAAGATGTCTCGCCACATCACCGGATCGGAGGCGGCGATGCGGGTGAAGTCGCGGAAGCCGCCGGCCGAGAACTTGATGACCTCCGCGCGGGCTGAGTCCTCGAGGTCGGACGCCGTGCCGACGATGTTGTAGGCGATGAGATGCGGCACGTGGCTGGTGATCGCCAGCACCAGGTCATGATGGGCGGGCGCCATGGTCTCGACATGCGCGCCCGCGCCCTCCCAGAACCGCGTCATCCGCGCCACCGCCTGCGCGTCCGCGCCCTCGGGCGGAGTCAGGATCGTCCAGCGGTTGCGAAAGAGCGTGGCGAAGCCCGCGTCCGGGCCGGACTGCTCGGTGCCCGCCACCGGATGTCCGGGCACGACATGGACATGCGCCGGCAGCGCCTCGCCGAGATCGGCGGCGACCGAGGCCTTCACCGAGCCGACGTCGGAGACGATCGCTCCCGGCTTCAGATGCGGCGCCATTTCGGCCGCGATCTTCGCCATCGCCCCGACCGGCGCGCAAAGCATGACGAGGTCGGCGCCCTCGACCGCCTCGGCGAGGCTTTCGGGAACGACGTCGGCGAGCCCGATCTCGCGCGCCCGCGTTCGCACGTCCGCGCTCGCGTCATAGGCGACGACGGCGCGCGCGAGCCCCTTGCGGCGCATGACATGCGCGAGCGAGGAGCCGATCAGCCCGACGCCGATGATCGCCGCCCGCTCGAAGATCGGCTCCTCGAGCGCCGCCCCCAGACCGTCCGGCATGTCTCAGGCCTTCGCGCGCAGCTTCGAGAAATCGCGCAGCGCCGTGACGACGAGCTCGTTGGCCTCGGCCGAGCCGACGGTGAGGCGCAGGCTGCGCGGCAGGCCGTAGGCGCCGACGGCGCGCAGGATGAGCCCGCGCGCGGTCAGGAAGGCGTCGGCGTCCGCGGCCTCCTGCGGCGAGGAAAAGCCGATCAGCAGGAAATTTCCGGCCGAAGGCGCCACGTCGAAGCCGAGCGCGGCGATCTCGCCCGCAAGCCGCGCGCGCCACAGGTCGTTGTGGGCGACGGCGGCGGCGATATGCGCTTCGTCCTCCAGGGAGGCGACGCCGGCGGCGAGCGCCGCGCCGTTGACGTTGAAGGGCGGCCGGATGCGGTTCAGCGCATCGCAGACGTGTCCGGGCGCGTAGCACCAGCCGAGCCGCAGCGCCGCGAGTCCGTGGATCTTCGAGAAGGTGCGGGTCACGACGACGTTCTCGCGCGCGCCGGCGAGGGCGAGGCCGTCGTCGTAATCCGTCTGCGTGGCGTATTCGGCGTAGGCCGCGTCGATCACGAACAGGGTTCGCGGCGGCAGCGCGTCGGCGAGGCGTTCGACCTCGCGCTTCGGCAGATAGGAGCCGGTCGGATTGTTGGGGTTGGCGAGGAAGACGATCTTCGTGCGCGGCGAAACGCGCGCGAGAATCGCGTCGACGTCGGCCGTCAGGTTCTTTTCAGGCGCGACGACGGGCGTCGCGCCGGCGGCGAGGATGGCGATCTTGTAGACGAGGAAGCCATGCTCGGTGAACAGCCCCTCGTCGCCCGGACGCAGATAGGCGGCGGCGAGAAGGTGCAGGATTTCATCCGAGCCCGAGCCGCAGACGACGCGCGCCGGATCGAGCCCATGCTTGCGGGCAATCGCCTCGCGCAGCGCGTTCGCCGCGCCGTCGGGATAGGCCTCGAGCGCGTCGCCCGCCGCGCGGAACGCCTCTTTCGCTTTGGGAGACGGGCCGAGCGGCGTCTCGTTCGAGGAGAGCTTGTGGATCTTCGCGACGCCGGGCGCCGAGCTCTTGCCCGGCACGTAAGGGTCGATGGCGAAGACGGAAGGGTTCGGGATCGGCCGCGCGGCGGCCTCGGGCTTGGTCATGGCTTTCAATGGGCTCCGGAACTCTATTGCGCCGCGGAGACGAAGGGCGCGGGATCGCGCTGCGCCTGCGCCGCCTCGCAGCGCGCGGCGTGGCCGCCGATCTCGGCGAGCGCGCCTTGAGGAACGCCGAGCGCGCGGGCGAGGGCCGACTTGTCGAGGGCGCCGGGCGCGCAGACGAGAAGCGCGCCGTCCTCGCCGCGCGCCAGAATCTCGGCGCCGGCCGCCTTCGCGCGGGCGGCGTCGGGCGCCTCGGCGCCGGCGCAGTCGACGTCATAGACGACGTTGTCGCGCACGGCCGCCTCCTTGAGCGGGCGGGCGACGACGAAGAGCGGCAGGCCGGCGGGATGGTCGGGCCGTTCGACGAAGGGCAGGCGGGCGATGATTTTCGGCGCGTCGGAGGCGCGCAGCGCCCGCCAGCCTCCGTCGCGGGCGCCGACCGGAATGAGGCCGAGGTCGCCGCGCGAGGCGGCGACGGCGGCGATCACCGCCGCGGCGTCCGTCTCGGGGACATAAGGCACGGTGAAGCCGAAGTGAAAGCGGCAGCAGTCGCGCATCTGCGCGTCCCCGGCGCTGACGTCGGCGTGCACGGCGTAGGGCGACTGCACGTAGGTGAAGGTCGAGATGATGATGCGCCAGATGCTCTCGACGGTGTCGAGCGGCAGATGGCCCGTGTGGCGCGAGACGAGGGCGCGCATCATGTCGGCCTCGCGGCCGGGCCGGAAAGCGGAGGCGCCCTCGACCGCGCCGGTCTGCCGCGCCTTGGCCTCGATCAGCCGGTCGATGATCTCGCCGCGCGCGATGAGCAGCCGGTGCATCTGCGAGTCGATGCAGTCGATCTCGACGCGAAGGTCCGCGAGCGTCTCGAGGCGGGCGGGATGGGTCATTGCGGGCTCGCTAGCGCGGCGGACTCGGAGCGGCGATGCGATGTCTTAACGCAAACGCTTCTCTTAAGCCATGTGAAGCGCGGATTTCAAATGCGCCCCAGCCCGCGCGGCTCCCTGAACCCCAGCTCCAGCGCCGTCCAGACGACCGCGCCGACAAGCAGGGCGGCGCAGCCCGTGACCCACCAGGGCGACATCTGCTCGGCGACGCGCGGCTGCAGCCAGCGCGCGGCGCCCCAGAACAGCGTCGCCAGCGGCACGAGGCCGGCGAGGCCGGTCGGCAGACCGCGGGCGCGCAGGCGCTTGGCCGAGATGTTGTAGAGGCTGATCCCGATCAGCAGCACGGCCAGCGCGTAAAAGATGAGATAGACGTAGGCCGCGAAGACGCGCCAGTCGAACAGCGGCGTCGTCGGCGTCATCACGCGATAGGCGTAAGGCTCGACGAGCCGCCACAGCGCCGTCAGAAAGACGAGGACGACGGCGAGGAACGCCGCGCCCCTGCGCCATGTCCAGGCGTCGAGCACGCCCTCCTGCGTGCGGAAGCCGACGTCCGACAGAAAACCCGCGAGCGGCGTCGGCATCAATCCCTCAGAAGCTCGTTGATCGCCGTCTTGGCGCGGGTTTTGGCGTCGACGGTCTTGACGATCACCGCGCAGTAGAGCGAGGGGCCGGGCTCGCCGTTCGGCAGCGGCTTGCCGGGCAGGCCGCCCGAGACCACGACGGAGTAGGGCGGCACGTAGCCGACGTGCGTCGCGCCCGTGGCGCGGTCGACGATCTTGGTCGAGGCGCTGATGAACACGCCCATCGACACTACCGAGCCCTGTCCGATGACGACGCCCTCGACGATCTCCGAGCGCGCGCCGATGAAGCAGTCGTCCTCGATGATGGTCGGGCTCGCCTGCAGCGGCTCGAGCACGCCGCCGACGCCCACCCCGCCGGACAAATGCACGTTCTTACCGATCTGCGCGCAGGAGCCGACGGTGACCCAGGTGTCGACCATCGTGCCCGAATCGACATGGGCGCCGAGGTTGACGAAGGAGGGCATCAGCACGACGCCCGGCGCGATATAGGCCGAGCGGCGCACGATGCAGTTGGGCACGGAGCGGAAGCCCGCCGCCGCGTGGTCCTTGGCGCCCCAGCCGGCGAATTTCGACGGCACCTTGTCCCACCACGACGAGCCGCCGGGGCCGCCGTCGATCTCGGCCATGTCGTTGAGGCGGAAGGACAGCAGCACCGCCTTCTTCAGCCACTGGTTGACCTTCCAGGAGTCCTTGCCGGTCGCGCCCGGAATCTTTTCGGCGACGCGCAGCTTGCCCTCGTCGAGGAGGTGCAGCGCGGCCTCGACCGCCTTGCGCACGTCGCCCTGCGTCGAGGCGTTGACGCTGGCGCGGTCCTCGAAGGCGGCTTCGATGATGGTTTCGAGGGCGGTGTGCGTCATGGCGGCGTTCTCTTGTTCGAGGCAGGCGCCAAGGCGTTACCTAATTCGCGCGCGCCGATCAACGTCGGCGCGCGTCGATGGACGCGGCCGGGCCGCGCCGCTGTTCGCCGGACGGCGCGGGAGCGTTCAGACGGAGCGGTCGCGGCCCCAGGCCGGGAACGGGTCGGGAAGCGCGCGATAGGCGTCGAAATCGCCCCTGCGCGACGCCGCCTCGTCGATCAGGCATTCGTCGAGCGCCTTGCGGATCGCCGGCTCGTCCATGTCCGAGCCGATGAAGACGAGCTCCTGCCGGCGGTCTCCCCACGGCTCGCGCCAGTGAGGGTTCGAGGCCGCGTCGCTGACGCCGCGCTCGGCGAGCGCGCGCTTTGGAACCGCCGCCCACCAGTAGCCGAGGGGCGTGACGCGGGCGATCGCGCCGGCGAGCGAGAATTCGCCGACCCATCCCGGACGCGTCGCGAGCCAGAAATGCCCTTTCGCCCGGATCAGCCCGGGCCACGCGCGTTTGACGAAGGCGTCGAATTTCGTCGGGTCGAACGGCGGCCGCGCGCGATAGACGAAGCTGCGGATTCCGTACTCCTCCGTCTCCGGCGTGTGGTCCTTGTAGTCGTACAGCTCCCTGAACCAGAGCGGATGGCGGCTCGCTCTCTCCTCGTCGAACAGGCGGGTGTCGAGGATGTCGGAGAGCGCCGCGCGGCCGAAGTCGGTCTCGACGACGCGGGCGTCGGCGTTGAGCGAGCGCACGACCTTGCGCACGAGGTCGAGCTTGTGCGGCGGCGCGTCCGAGGCCTTGTTGACGACGACGACGTCGGCGAATTCGATCTGCTCGACGAGAAGGTCGACGAGCGCGCGTTCGTCGTCCTCGCCCGCGCTCTCGCCGCGGTCGCGCAGAAAATCGTTCGAGCCGTAGTCGGCGAGCAGGTTGACCGCGTCGACGACCGTCACCATCGTGTCGAGGCGCGCGACGTCGGAGAGGCTGCGGCCGTCCTCGTCGCGGAAGGAGAACGTGCTCGCCACGGGCAGAGGCTCGGCGACGCCCGTCCCCTCGATCAGCAGATAGTCGAAGCGGCCTTCCTCGCTGAGCCGCCGGACCTCGGCGAGCAGGTCGTCGCGCAGCGTGCAGCAGATGCAGCCGTTGCTCATCTCGACGAGCTTCTCGTCGGCGCGCGACAGGTTCGCGCCGCCGTCGCGGACGAGGTCGGCGTCGATGTTGACCTCGCTCATGTCGTTGACGATGACGGCGACGCGGCGCCCTTCGCGATTGTTGAGCACGTGATTGAGGAGCGTCGTCTTGCCGGCGCCGAGGAAGCCGGAAAGGACGGTGACCGGCAGGCGCGCGTCGGGAGCGCTCTGGACCATCGTGGACCTCTGTTACGTTATGTTATAACGTAACATTATCGGCGCGCCGACGAGGCGTCAACGGCGGCCGGAGCGCGCCGGACGCGGCGCGCCGCGAGCTACGCGCCGTCTTCGCGCGCGATGATGGCGGCGAGGAAGCTCTCGAGGTCGGTGGTGACGAAGTCGATGTGCGGGGGCAGCGCTTCGCTGACCATCTCGAAGGCCTCGCGCTGGACCATCTTGCCGGCCTTCGGGACGACGAGGGTGGTCGTCATGCCGCGCGCATGCGGCACGACGAGGTTGCGCGGCAGGTCTTCGAACATCACCGCGCGCGTCGGATCGACGTCGTGCCGCGCGAAGAAGCGCTCATAGGCGGCGGGCTCCGGCTTCGGCGTGAAGTCGGCGGCGACGATGTCGAAGATGTCCTCGAACATCTCGTCGAGCCCGAGCGCCTGCGCCGTGCGCAGCGCGTGCTCGCGCGAGCCGTTGGTGAGGATCAGCTTGCGGCCGGGCAGGGCGGCGATGGCGGTCGCGAGCGAATGGTTCGGGACGAGGCCGGACCGGTCGATGTCATGCGCGAAGGCGAGGAACTCCTGCGCGCTGACGCGGTGCTCCTCCATCAGGCCGCGCAGCGTCGTCCCGTAGCGCTCATAGTAATATTTCTGAAGCGCGCGCGAGGACATGCCGTCGAGGCCGAACAGATGCGCCATGAACAGCGTGATGCGCGCGTCGATCTTCGGCCAGAGGTCGGAGTCCGCGGGATAAAGCGTGTTGTCGAGGTCGAAGACCCATATGTCCTTGCGCGCGAAGGCGTTCGGGCCCGAGGCTTTGGGGCCCGGGCCGGCCGCGCCGGCGCCGGAGGGAGGGGTATGGCGGCGGCCGGCGCTCACCTTGTGATCAGCGTGCCCGCGCCATGGTCGGTCAGGAGCTCGACCAGCACGGCGTGGGGCGACTTGCCGTCGAGGATGACGACGCCCTCGACGCCCTGTTCGATGGCGTAGATGCAGGTCTCGACCTTGGGGATCATCCCGCCGGTGATCACGCCGTCCGCGATCAGCGCGTGGATCTCGTCGACGCGCAGCTCCTTGATGAGGTTCTTGTCGCGGTCGAGCACGCCCGGCACGTCGGTCAGGAAGAGCAGACGCTTCGCGCCGAGCGCGCCGGCGATGGCGCCCGCGAAGGTGTCGGCGTTGACGTTGTAGGTCTCCCCGTTCGGCCCGAGCGCGACGGGGGCGAGCACCGGGATCAGTTCGCGGCCGAGGATCTGCTCGAGCACGGTGGCGTCGACCCTGTCGGGCTCGCCGACGAAGCCGAGGTCGACGGCTTCGCTGGTCGGCGCCGCCTTGCGGGCGATGACCATGTTGCCGTCCTTGCCGCACAGGCCCACGGCGCGGCCGCCCTCGGCGTTGATGAAGCCGACGATCTGCTTGTTGATGGAGCCGGCGAGCACCATCTCGACGATGTCCATCGTCGTCTTGTCGGTGACGCGCAGCCCGTCGGAGAACTCCGACTTGATGCCGAGCTTCTTGAGCATGGCGCCGATCTGCGGCCCGCCGCCGTGCACCACCACCGGATTGAGGCCGGACTGCTCGAGCAGCACCATGTCGCGGGCGAAGGCGCGGGCGACCGTCTCGTCGCCCATCGCGTGCCCGCCGTATTTCACGACGACCGTGGCGTCGTCGTAGCGCAGCATGTGCGGCAGCGCCTGCATCAGGATCGCCGCCTGCTCCTGCGCCTTCTTGCGCTCGCTCGCCGCCTCGTTCATGGTCAGCCCGTTCAGGAATTTGTCGCAACGGTCTGCATAGACCGGCGAGACGACAAGTCAACGAAACCCGCGGTCGGCCGCACGGCCTTAGACCCGCTGCTCGGCGAGGAGCCGCGCGACCGCCGCGCGCAGCCCGGCGATCCCCTCGCCGCCGTGCGCCGAGACGAACAGAACCTGCGGGAAAGCGGCCGGCCGCGTCGAGATCGCCCGCTCCGTCTCCTCCAGCCGGAGCCGCGCCTCCGCCTCCTTCACCTCGTCGCGCTTGGTCAGCACCACCTGGTAGGAGAGCGCGCAGCGGTCGAGCAGGTCCATCATCTCATGGTCGGGCGCCTTCAGCCCGTGTCGCCCGTCGACCAGCACGAAGCAGCGCAGCAGGGGCGCCCTGCCGCGCAAAAAATCATGCATCAGCCGGGTCCAGGAGGCGATCTGCTCCTTGGAGGCGGCGGCGTAGCCGTAGCCGGGCATGTCGACGAGCCGGAGCTTGGCGTCCTTGATCCCGCCGCCGAGGCCGAAAAAATTCAGCTCGCGCGTGCGTCCCGGCGTATGCGAGGCGCGCGCGAGGCTCTTGCGGTTGGTGAGCGCGTTGAGCAGCGAGCTTTTGCCGACGTTGGAGCGGCCGGCGAAGGCGATCTCCGGCGCGCCCGCAGGCGGCAGGCCGTCGGGCGAGGCGGCGGCCCAGAGGAAGTCGCAGGACTCGGCGAACAGCTTGCGCCCCGCCTCCGCGTAGTCGTCGCCGCGCGCCTGCGCGCCCTCGGCCGCCTCGCTCAACTCGTCGCCTTCTTGCGGAACATGCCGAGAATATTGTCGAACAGCTCGATCTTGACCCCGGCGCGCTTCATGATGAGCGTCTGCTGCGTGACGGAGAGGATGTTGTTCCATGTCCAGTAGATGACGAGGCCGACCGGGAAGGAGCCGAGCGTGAAGGTGAAGATCAGCGGCATCCAGGTGAAGATCTGCTTCTGCATCGGGTCGGCCGGCTCGGGGTTCGCCTTCATCTGGACGAACATCGACACGCCCATCAGGAGCGGCCAGACGCCGAGCCACAGGAAGTGGCCGATGACCGGCGCATGCGTCGGATCGAACGGCAGCAGCCCGAACAGGTTGAAGATGTTGGTCGGGTCCGGCGCCGAGAGGTCGCGCACCCAGCCGAAGAACGGCGCGTGGCGCATCTCGATGGTGACGAACAGCACTTTATAGAGCGCGAAGAAGACCGGGATCTGCACCAGCATCGGCAGGCAGCCGGACACCGGATTGATCTTCTCGCGCTTGTAGAGCGCCATCGTCTCCTGCTGCTGCTTCATCTTGTCGTCGGGATATTTATCCCGGAGCGCGGCGATCTGCGGCGCGACGGCCTTCATCTTGGCCATCGACAGATAGCTCTTGTTGGCGAGCGGGAAGAACGCCCCCTTCAGGATCACGGTCGCGAGCAGGATGGCGACGCCGAAATTGCCGGTGAGCGAATGCAGGAAATGCAGCAGCCGGAACATCGGCCGGGTGATGAAATAGAACCAGCCCCAGTCGATCAGGAGATCGAATTTCTTGATGCCGAGATTGGTTTCGTAGGCGTCGAGCGTCGCCACCTCCTTGGCGCCGGCGAACAGGCGGCTCTTGACCTCGGCCGACGCGCCGGGCGCGATCGTGCGCGTCGGGCCGACGAAATCGGCGCGGTAGACGTTTCCGGTCGGGCCCGGATTGGCCGAGAAGCGCGCCTCGACCGTCTCGGCCTGGTCGGGAATGACCGTCGCCGCCCAGTATTTGTCGGTGATGCCGAGCCAGCCGCCGGCGCCCGAGAAGGTCTTCTGCCCCCCTTCCTCCTTGGCGATCTTGTCGTAATGGAACTCCTGCAGGCCGGCGTCGCCGATCACGCCGACGAAGCCCTCGTGCAGCACGTAATAGCCGGCGGTCTTCGGCTGGCCGTGGCGCGCGACGACGGAGTAGGGGGCGAGCGCGACCTCCTTGCCGGACTTGTTCTCGACCGTGTCGTCGACCGTGAACATGAAGCGGTCGTCGATCGAGATCTTGCGCCGGAACACGAGACCCTGGCCGTTGTCCCACGACAGCGTGACCGGCGCCTCGGGCGTCAGCGCGTCATGGTCGGCGCTCCACAGCGTGTCGAAGCGCGGCGTCGCCAGCGGCTCGCCGCCGGCCGAAAGGAAGCCCGACTCCGCGTAATAGGCGTCGGGCGCGCCGGGCGGCGACAGCAGCACGATGTTGGGACTGTTGGGGTCGACCGTCTCGCGATAGCCCTTCAGCGCCACGTCGTCGATGCGCGCGCCGACGAGCGACAGCGAGCCGAAGATCGCCGGCGTGTCGATCTTCACGCGCGGCGTCGCGGCGAGGGCCTGCGCGCGCGTGCGCGGCGCGGCGTCCGGCGCCTGCATGCGCCCGAGCGCGGGGCTTTGCGCCGCGCCCGTCGCCGCTTGCTGGCTCGCCTGCGTCTCGGCCGGGCGCTGCGCCGGCGGGCGCGGGGCGGGCGCGAAGAAATAGGTCCAGCCGAAAATGACGAGGATCGACAGGCCGATCGCCAGATAGAGATTGCGCGATTCGCTCGACATATTCTTGAGCCGCCTTGGGCGATGCGACGGCGAGCCCGAGGGGCCCGCGCGTCAGGGAATGCGGTCGGACGAAGGGCGCGCCCCGCGCCCCGCCGTCACCTGCGCGGCGCGCCCTTGCGTGGACGCTTTTCGTCTGCGCGTCCCTCGCCCGCGATCCTGCCGATCGCGCGCGCGAGGTCGGCCTGGAGCGAGGGAAAGCTTTGCGTCAGCGCCTCGATCCGGGCGATGATGACATAGTCGCGCCCTGGCCGCGCGGGAAGGGGCGCGCCGAGGCGCAGCGCCTCCCTCAGCCTGCGGCGGATGCGGTTGCGCTTGACGGCGCCGCCGGTCTTCTTCGTCACCGTCAGGCCGAAGCGCGGCGGCGTATCCGTCTCGTCGCGGTCGGCCGCCTGCAGCGTGAAGGCCCTGGCGTGCTGGCGCCCGCCTTTCGCCGCGCGCAGAAAGTCGGCGCGCTTCTTGAGGCGCGCCGGAGCGGACGGGCGAGGAGAACCCGGCGCGGGCGAAGCGGTCAGGCCGACAGCTTCTTGCGGCCGCGCGCCCGGCGGGCGGCGATGACCCGACGCCCGCCGACGGTCGCCATGCGGGCCCTGAAGCCATGCCGGCGCTTACGAACGAGCTTGCTCGGTTGATATGTCCGCTTCACCGCAAATTTCCTTTGGGTTGCGCCGCCTGCCCGAGGGCCGCCGGCGGTCGACGTTCACTATGACGTCGCGCCGGAAGCCGGCGCAGGCGCGCGAAAAAAGAGCGCGGGCGCGGCTCGCGTCCGGCGCGGAGCCGGACTTATAAGGGCGGCTCCAGCGCCAAGTCAATTTCTCAAGCTTGTTTTCGACGACGGCGGCCGCTTCAGGCCGCGTCGCGGGAAAGGCCCGCCTGAGCGCCCGCGCGCAGCGCCGCGATATTGGCGCCGTAGCAGGATGGGCCGCCCCTGAAGGCGGCGGAGCCCGCGACCAGCGTGTCGGCCCCAGCGGCGACGACGCGGCGCGCCGTCTCCGGCGTGATCCCGCCGTCGACCTCGAGCCTGATCGCCCGCTCGCCGATCATCGCGCGCAGCTGCGCGATCTTTTCGAGCTGCGAGGCGATGAAGGCCTGTCCGCCGAAGCCCGGATTGACCGACATGACGAGGACGAGGTCGACGAGGTCGAGCACATGGGCGACGCTCGCGGCCGGCGTCGCCGGGTTCAGCGCAACGCCGGCCTTTCTGCCCAGCGCGCGGATCGCCTGCAGCGAGCGGTGCAGATGCGGCCCGGCCTCGACATGGACGGAGATGAGGTCGGCCCCGGCCTCGGCGAAGGCGGAAAGATAAGGGTCGCAGGGCGAAATCATCAGATGCACGTCGAAGGGCAGGCGCGTGTGCGGGCGCAGCGCCGCGACCACCGCCGGCCCGATGGTGATGTTCGGCACGAAATGGCCGTCCATCACGTCGACATGGATCCAGTCGGCGCCCGCCGCGGCGATCGCCCGCGTCTCCTCTCCGAGTTTTGAAAAGTCGGCGGAGAGGATCGAGGGGGCGATCAGGATGGGCGGCATGCGCTCGGCCTTTTCAGGAGCGGAGTGGATGCGGAGCGTAGATCATCCGTCCGAAAATGGGCAGGGGTTTTAAGGCGCGCCGCCGGCCTCGTCCGGCCGACGGCTTCACTGCTTCGGAGAATCGGGGGTCTGCAGCGAGACGTCGTCGCCATAGGCTTCCTTTTCGAAAGCCTTGCCGACTTCGATCTCCGCGCCGTCCTGCCCCTTCGGATCGACCAGCTTCTGCTTCCAGCGCGTCCAGTGCACGAGCTCATGCAGGACCGTCGATTCCCAGACGATCGCGACATTGCCCTGTTCGTATTTGTTGGCGACCTTGCCGTGGATGAAGCACATGACATGCTCGGCGTCGTCGCCCGTGGTGCGCCCGTTGGCGCGGCGCACCTTGGCGCTGTTGATCTGCACCATCGGCCCTTTGCCCCAGGTGCAGGCGGTCGTCGCCCAGACTTCGTCGCCGCACCATTTGACGAAGGCGGCCCAGATTTTCGGCTTGTCCTTCTTCAGCTTCTGCGGGTTCATGGAATTCTTGAGATAATTTCCGCAGTTGGGAAATTTCTGGGCGTGGTCTTTCGACGACGCCGTCGGACCTGCGTCCCCGCTGTCAAATTGTTCGAACTGCATGGAAGGCCCCCGGAACATGATCGCGCCGCCCCCTTCGGGCGTGTTCCAGCGATCCTATCCGGAGCCGCGGCGTTCGCCGTGCAGGGACGCACGCCGCCGACGCGCGGGGCGTCCCGCCTTGCGCCTATTCCGCCGCCGAGCGCCGCACCGAGACGCGCGGATCGAGCTCGCCCGCGGCGTAGCGCTTGGCCATGGCGGCCATCGGGACGACCTTGATCTTCGAGGCCCAGCCGGCCGTGCCGAACTGCTCGAGGCGCAGCTTGCACACCTTGCGCATCGCCTCCATGGCGGGCTTGAGGTACTTGCGCGGGTCGAACTCGTCCTTGTGCTCGGTCAGCACGCGACGGATCTGGCCGGTGATGGCGAGGCGGCAATCGGTGTCGATGTTGACCTTGCGCACGCCATGCCTGATGCCGCGCACGATCTCCTCGACCGGCACGCCGAAGGTCTGGCGCATCTGCCCGCCATATTCGTTGAAGACGTCCTGCAGGTCCTGCGGCACCGACGACGAGCCGTGCATGACGAGATGGGTGTTCGGCAGCTTCCGGTGGATCTCCTCGATCACCTTCATCGAGAGGATGTCGCCGTCGGGCTTGCGCGAGAATTTATAGGCGCCGTGCGAGGTGCCCATGGCGATGGCGAGCGCATCGACCTTGGTGCGGCTCACGAAGTCGACCGCCTGGTCGGGATCGGTCAAAAGCTGCTCGCGCGAGAGCACGCCCTCGGCGCCGTGGCCGTCCTCCTGCTCGCCGGTCCCGTGCTCGAGCGAGCCGAGCACGCCGAGCTCGCCTTCGACGGAGGCGCCTACGAGATGGGCGACCTCGGCGACGCGGGCGGTGACTGCGACGTTGTAGTCATAGGACGCGGGCGTCTTGGCGTCGGCCTCGAGCGAGCCGTCCATCATCACCGAAGAGAAGCCGTGCTGGATCGCCGAGAAGCAGGTGGCCTCGCCGTTGCCGTGGTCCTGATGCATGCAGATCGGGATGTCGGGATACATCTCGATGAGCGCGTCGATCATGCGCGCGAGCATGATGTCGTTGGCGTAGGCCCTCGCGCCGCGGCTCGCCTGGATGATCACCGGCGCGTCGACCGAGGCCGCCGCCTCGACGATGGCGAGGCCCTGCTCCATGTTGTTGATGTTGAAGGCGGGCACGCCATAGTCGTGCTCCGCCGCGTGGTCGAGCAGCTGGCGAAGGGTGATGCGGGCCATAAGTGTCTCCGTCGATTGCAAATTTCTTTTTAACGCGGCGCGCGCCGCGCCGTTACAGCCGCGCCTTGACGGCCGCGACGACGGCTTCTGTGGTGACGCCGAATTTCCTGAAAAGCTCGGTCGCCGGCGCGCTGGCGCCGTAGCCGGTCAGGCCGACGAAGCCGTCCTGCGGCCGAAGCGCAAGGTCCCAGCCCTGCCGTAGCGCCGCCTCGACGCCGACGCGCGGCGCCTCGCCCAGCGTCGCTTCGCGGTAAGCCTCGCCCTGCGCGGCGAAGAGCTCGAAGCAGGGCAGCGAGACGACGGCGACGGCTATTCCCGCGCCGGCGAGCGTTTCCGCCGCCTCCAGCGCGAGCATGACCTCCGAGCCGGTGGCGACGATCGTCGCCTGGCGCGCCGCCGCGGGCTCGCGCAGGACATAGCCGCCCTTTGCGCTCAGATTCTCGGCGGTATGCGCGCGCCGCGCGATCGGCAGGTTCTGGCGCGTCAGCACGAGCGCCGAGGGCGCGCCGGCGCGCTCGAGCGCGAGCTGCCACGCCTCGGCCGTCTCGACGGCGTCGGCCGGGCGGAAGACGAAGAGGTTGGGAATGGCGCGCAGCGCGGCGAGATGCTCGACCGGCTGGTGCGTCGGGCCGTCCTCGCCGAGGCCGATGGAGTCGTGGGTCAGCACGTGGATGACCCTGATCCCCATCAGCGCGGCGAGGCGGATCGCCGGGCGGCTGTAGTCGGCGAAGGCGAGGAAGGTGCCGCCGTAGGGGATGAAGCCGCCATGGACGGCGATCCCGTTCATCGCCGCGGCCATGCCGAATTCGCGGACGCCGTAATGCAGGTAGCGGCCGGAGAAATCGAGCGGCGTCACCGCTTCGAGGCCGGGAACCTTGGTGTTGTTCGAGCCGGTGAGGTCGGCCGAGCCGCCGATGAGGTTCGGCTGCGCCGGCGCGAGCTTCTCGAGCGTCTTCTGCGAGGAGACGCGCGTCGCCTGCGGCGTGTTGGCCTCGCTCGCCGCCTTCTTGAAGGCCTCGACGGCGGCGCCGACCTCGGGCCGCGCCGCGCCCGACAGGTCGGCGAGGAAGCTGTCGCGCGTCGGCGCCGGAGCGGCGCGCAGGCGCTCGTCCCAGGCGGCGCGCGCCTTCGCGGCGTTCGCCGCCGCCCCGCGCCAGCCCTCGAGGACGGGGTCGGGGATGACGAAGGGCGCGTGCGGCCAGCCGTAGGCCGCGCGCGCGCCGGCGATCTCCTTCTCGCCGAGCGCCGCGCCATGCGAGGCGTGGCTGCCGGCCTTGGTCGGCGCGCCGAAGCCGATGGTCGTGCGGCAGGCGATGAGGACGGGACGGTCGGAGCCCTGCGCCGCCTGAAGCGCGGCGGCGACCGCCTCGGGATCGTGCCCGTCGACGCGCGAGGCCGCCCAGCCGGCGGCTTCGAAGCGCGCGAGCTGGTCGCTCGAATCGGCGAGCGAGACGGCGCCGTCGATGGTGATGCCGTTGTCGTCCCACAGCACGATCAGCTTGCCGAGCTTCAGATGGCCGGCGAGGGTGATCGCCTCCTGGCTCACGCCCTCCATCAGGCAGCCGTCGCCGGCGACGACATAGGTGCGGTGGTCGACGAGCGCCGCGCCGTAGCGCGCGGCGAGCAGCTTCTCGGCGATCGCCATGCCGACCGCAGCGGCGAGGCCCTGGCCGAGCGGCCCGGTGGTCGTCTCGACGCCAGCGGTGTGGCCGTATTCGGGATGGCCCGGCGTCTTCGAGCCGAGCTGGCGGAAGCGCTTCAGCTCGTCGAGCGCGACGCCGGGGTAGCCGAGCAGGAAGAGCAGCGAATAGAGCAGCATCGAGCCGTGGCCGGCGGACAGCACGAAACGGTCGCGGTCGGGCCAGGCCGGGTCGGCGGCGTCGAACTTCATGAAGCGCGTGAACAGCACGGTCGCCGCGTCGGCCATGCCCATCGGCATGCCGGGATGGCCGGAGTTCGCCCTCTCGACGGCGTCCATCGACAAAACGCGGATGGCGGCGGCGAGCTCCGCGTGCGACGCCTTAGAAGGTTTCGTGAGCGCGTTCATCGAATTTGCGTCCCTGCGTGAGGCGTTTGCGGCGCTCGACGATCTGAAGGATGAAGGGCGTGAGAATCAGCTGCATGGCGATGTCGAGCTTGGCGCCCGGAATGACGATGGAGTTCGCCCGCGACATGAAGCTGTCGTGGATCATCGACAGCAGATAGGGGAAGTCGATGCCCCCGGGCTTGGCGAAGCGGATGATCACCATGGATTCGTCGGCCGTCGGAATCCAGCGGGCCGTGAAAGGATTGGACGTGTCCACCGTCGGCACGCGCTGGAAATTGATGTCGGTCTCCGTGAACTGCGGACAGATGTAACGCGTATAGTCTGGCATCCGCCGCAGTATGGTGTCCACTACGGCGTCCATCGTATAGCCGCGGTCGCCGCGGTCGCGATGGATTTTCTGAATCCATTCGAGGTTGATCACCGGAACGACGCCGATCTTCAGGTCGGCGTGGCGCGCGATATTGACCTTCTCGGTGACGACTGCGCCATGCAGGCCCTCGTAGAACAGAAGGTCGCTGTGCGCCTGAAGAGATTTCCATTCCGTGAAGGTGCCGGGCGGCTGGCCGAACAGCGCCGCCTCGGCCATGTCGTGCACGTAATGGCGGGAGCGGGCGACGCCGCGCGCGCTATAGGTGCGGAAGACCTCCTCGAGCTCCTCGAGCAGATTGGCCTGCGGGCCGAAATGGCTGAAGTGGGGATTGCCCGCCGCGGCCTCGCGCTCCATGACCCCGCGCATCTCCTCGCGGTCGTAGCGATGGAAGGCGTCGCCCTCGATGTAGCAGGCGTTGACGCCCTCGCGGCGAAAGATCTGCTCGAAGGTGCGTTTGACCGAGGTCGTTCCCGCGCCGGACGAGCCGGTGACCGAGATGATCGGATATCTGACCGACATGGTTTCGGGCTTCCGCTCCCGAATTGTAGCTGCGCCTCGCGTCGGGCCGCGGCCCGCACCTTACCGTCAGGCGCGTCGATTGGATAGCCGCGTGTGAAGTCTGACGGACGCCGTCAGGCTGCGGCGACGGCGCGCGGGGGCCTCACTCGCGCATCAGGCCGCGTCCGCCGAACAGCGGCGCGCGCTCGGCCGAGCCCCTGGTGTCGGAGCGGTAGGCGGCGGCGAGCCGTGTCGGGTCGGCCGAGCCGAACACCAAAGGTGTGCGCTGATGGATGGACCCGGCCGTGACGTCGAGCAGCGGCGCGACGCCCTCGGTCGCCATGCCGCCCGCGCGCTCGATCAGGAACGCGATCGGAGCGCCTTCGTAGAGCAGGCGCAGGCGCCCGTCGGCGTAGCCCGGCCTGTTGTCGCCCGGATACAGAAAGATGCCGCCGCGCAGCAGGATGCGATAGGCCTCGGCGACGAGCGAGGCGACCCAGCGCATGTTGAAGTTGCGCTTCATCGGGCCGTCGGCGCCGAGCGCGCAGTCCTCGACGAAGGCGCGCACGGTCGGCTCCCAGTGGCGGTAGTTCGACGCGTTGACGGCGTATTCGGAGGTCTGCGCCGGGATCGGCCCGGCGGTGGCGGCGTGGTAGAAGCGCCCGTCGGCGCGGTCGAGGGTGAAGATCTCGACCGGCCCGTCGCCTATCGCGAAGACGATCGAGGTCTGCGGCCCGTAGATGACGAAGCCGGCGGCGATCTGGGCGTGGCCCGGCTGCCGGAAATGGGCCTCGGGCGAGGCGGCCTCCGCAAGCGCCGGCAGCACCGAGAAAATCGTCCCGATCGAGACGTTGGCGTCGATGTTCGATGAGCCGTCGAGCGGATCCATGGCGACGACGACAGGCGCCGTCTCGTCGAGGACCTCGACGTCCTTCATCTCTTCGGAGACCACGGCGCGCACCGGAGAGCGGCGCAGCGCCTCGACGAACATCTCGTTGGCGAGGACGTCGAGCTCCTTCTGCGCGTCGCCGTCGGAATTCTCCGTCCCGCGCGCGGCGCCGAGCCTGCCGTAGAGCTGTCCGAGGCCGATCAGATCCGACATCTTGGCGCCGGTCGCGGCGATTTCGGCGAGCGTCTCCGCCGCGGCTTCGATCAGCGCGCTCCCGCCGGCGACGCGCCGAAGATATGCGTTCAGCTCTTCCGCGCCGGAAATTCTCGACATGTCGTCCCTTTTCCCTCTCGACCCGCGGCTTTATCGCCGAAAGGCGGCGGATTGAAAAGCCATTTGCATTGAGGGCGCGCCGCTAAACTCCTACAAATGGACTATGCGCCGGATCACCATCAAGCATCTCGAGACCGTCGTCGCAGTCGCCGAGAACGGCACCATCGCCGCCGCCGCCGACGTGCTCAACGTGACCGCCGCGGCGCTGACGTCGCGCATAAAATTGCTCGAGGACGACGTCGGCGTCGCGCTGTTCGACCGCGCGGGCGGTCGCCTGCGGCTGACTGCCGCAGGGCAGGAGGTGGTCAACATCGCGACGCGCATAGACCGTCTCATGGCCGAGCTCAAGGCGACGCTGTCCGCGCACAAGGACAAGAACTCCGGCCGCGTCACCATCGGCGTCGCCTCGACCGCCAAATATTTCGCTCCCCGCCTCATCGCCTCCTTCGCGCGCGGCCATCCGCGCACCGAGATCGCGGTGACGGTCGGCAACCGCGCGACCATCGTCGCGGCGCTGCGCGACCAGTCGGTCGACCTCGCCCTCATGGGCTTCCCGCCGGCCGAGGTCGCGTGCCGCAGCGAGGTGTTCGGCCCGCATCCGCAGGTCATCGCCGCGCCGCCCGGCCACCCGATGACCAAGCGCGTCGGCCTCGCCCGCGACGAGCTGCGCTTCGAGCCCTTCATCGTGCGCGAGGGGGGCTCGGGCACGCGCCGCAACTTCGACGCCTTCTTCGAGGGCCTCGCCATGCAGCCGGCGCGCGTGCACATCGAGATCGGCTCGAACGAGACGGTCAAGCAGGCGGTGATGGCCGGGCTCGGGATCACCCTCATCTCCGCCCACACCATCGAGGCCGAAGTGGAGGATGGACGAATCGCCATACTCGACGTGATCGGCATGCCGGTCATGCGCGAGTGGCACGTCGTGCGCCCCGCCGCGCGCGAGCCCTCGCCGGCCGCGCGCGCGATGTGGGACTTCATCCTGTCCGACGGGCGCGGCTTCCTGCCCAAGATCGCCCTGCCGGTGAAATAGCCCGGAGCATTTGCGGCGGGAGCCTGGAAGATCGCCGTCAGGCCAGGCCTGCGCCGAAAGGCGCGGCGAGGAAGCGCGCGGCGGCGTCGAGCCCGGCCGCGTCGACGTCATGGCCAAGGCCCCGGCGCGCCAGGGTCTCGACGGGAACGCCGAGCGCGCGCAGCGCCGCCGCCGAGCGCGCCATCGCCGCGAAGGGGACGACCGCGTCGTCCTCGCCGTGAACCAGCAGGACCGGCGGGCGCGAGGCGATCTCGCCGCCGCGCGCGCCCATGAAGGCGCCGCTGAAGGCGACGATCCCCGTCGCCGGCCTCTTGCGCCGAAGCCCGGCGTGCAGCGCCATCGCCGCTCCTTGCGAGAAGCCGACGAGGGCGAGCGCGCCATCGCCCAGCCCGAGCGCGCGCAGGCGTTCGTCGAGCGCCGCGTCGAGGCGCCCGGCCGCCGCCTGCGCGCCGGCGAGCAGGACGGCGGGCGCGCGGTCGGCGAGGCTGAACCATTCGCGCGTCCCGGGCGCGTCGTCGCAGGGGAAGGGCGCGTCGGGCGCGAAGATCGCGGCGTCCGGCAGCGCCGCGCGCAGGGCGCCGGCGCGGGCGATCATGTCCTCGCCCCTCGCGCGCACCCCGTGCAGCAGCGCGACGAGCCGCCTCGGCGCTCCGCCCGCGGCCGGCGGCAGGATCGGCCCGGAAAGCGCCGGCGCGGCGCTCACGGGCGAGGCGACGGCGGCCGAAGCCTTTCAAGCCAGGCCTTCGCCTGCGCCGCGACATTGGCCGGAGCCGTTCCGCCGAAGCTCGTGCGGCTCCTCACCGAATTGTCGACGCCGAGCACGTCGAACACCTCCTGCGAGATGCGCGGCTCGACGGCCCGCATCTCGCCAAGAGACAAGTCCTCGAGGCCGACGCCCTTGCCCGCCGCGACGGCGACGAGGCGCCCGGTCACGTGATGCGCCTCGCGGAAGGGCAGGCCGAGGCGCTTGACCAGCCAGTCGGCGAGGTCGGTCGCGGTGGCGTAGCCCGCGCCCGCCGCGGCCTTCATCCGCGCGACGTCGGGCGTCATGTCGGCGACCATGCCGGTCATGGCGGCGAGGCAGAGCGAGAGCGTCTGCAGGGCGTCGAAGGCGCCCTCCTTGTCCTCCTGCATGTCTTTGGAATAGGCGAGCGGCAGGCCTTTCATCACGGTCAGCAGGCCGACCAGCGCGCCGACGACGCGCCCGGTCTTGCCGCGCACCAGCTCGGCCGCGTCGGGGTTGCGCTTCTGCGGCATGATCGAGGAGCCGGTCGAGAATTTGTCCGAAAGCCGCACGAAGCCGAACTGCGGCGTCGACCACAGCACGATCTCCTCGGCGAAGCGCGACAGATGCGTAGCGCAGATCGCCGCCGCGGCGAGCGATTCGAGCACGAAGTCGCGGTCCGACACGCTGTCGAGCGAATTCGCCGTCGGCCTGTCGAAGCCGAGCGCCCCGGCCGTCGTCGCGCGGTCGATCGGAAAGGACGTGCCGGCGAGCGCCGCCGCGCCGAGCGGGCATTCGTTGAGCCTGCGCCTCGCGTCGGAGAAGCGCGAGCGGTCGCGCGCGGCCATCTCGACACAGGCGAGCAGATGATGGCCGAAGGTGACGGGCTGCGCCGACTGCATGTGGGTGAAGCCGGGCATCACCGCGTCGGCGTGGTCCGCCGCCTTGCGGGCGAGGGCGAGCTGGAAAGCGGCGAGCTGGGCGTCGAGCGAATCGAGCGCGTCGCGCACCCAAAGACGGAAGTCGAGCGCCACCTGGTCGTTGCGCGAGCGCGCGGTGTGGAGGCGCCCGGCCGTCGGCCCGATCAGGGCGGCGAGGCGCGATTCGACGTTCATGTGGATGTCTTCGAGCGCGCGCGAGAAGGCGAATTCGCCGCTTTCGATCTCGGCGCGGATCTCGTCGAGGCCGCGCGCGATCGCCGCCGCGTCCTCCTGCGTCACGATCCCGGTCTGCGCCAGCATGGCGACATGGGCCTTCGAGCCGGCGATGTCCTGCGCCGCGAGCTTGTAGTCGAAGCCGATGGAGGCGTTGATCTCCTCCATGATCGCGTCGGGCGCGCTTTCGAAGCGGCCGCCCCACATCTTGTTGCTCATTTCCGGGCGCTCTTTAGAAGGACGGCCGAGGAGGCGCGGAAAGGCCGCGCCCGGACCGGAGGGTGAAGCGAGTGGCGAAGATCATGCCGGCGGGCGATCCGAACCTTTCGCGCGCGGCGGCGCGCCGGCGTCTCGCCTTCGCCGGCGCGGCGATCCTCGCCGCCGCAGCGGCTCTTGTCTACGCGATGGCGCCGCGTCACGGCAATGGGCCGTCCGCCGCCTGTCCCGGCTCGCGCGAGCGCGCGCTGGCGCTGCAGCCGCTGGCGCATGGCGAGATGGCCGCGCTCTCCGTCGCGCCCTGGCCGCGCCCCGCGCCGGAGATCGCCTTCAAGAGTGCGGACGGCGCGCCCGTGACCCTCGCGAGCTTCAAGGGCAAGGCGACGCTGGTCAATTTCTGGGCGACCTGGTGCGTGCCCTGCCGGCGCGAGATGCCGGCGCTCGACCGGCTGCAGGGGAAGGCGGGGGCTGAGGATTTCGCCGTTGTCGCGGTCAACGTCGACACCGCGCGGCTCGAGCGTCCGAAGGCTTTCCTCGCCGAGATCGGCGTGAAGAATCTGGCCTTTTACGCGGACCCGAGCGCCGACGCGCTGCAGGTCCTGAAGGCGGAAGGGCTGGGCCTTGGCCTGCCGACGACGCTGCTGATCGACCGCGAGGGCTGCGGCCTCGCCGTTCTGGCCGGCGCCGCCGAATGGGATTCGGCCGACGCGCTCGCCGTGGTCAGCGCCGCGCGAAAATAAGCCGCAACAAGGCGAGGCGGCGCAGAAGCCGCAGCAGGATTCGCAAAAACTCGCCCGCGCCGCGCGAAGCCGTCGTGGGCGAGACGTCGGCGTCGCGGGACGGCCGCGGCCCCCAGGGGCCGGCGGGAGCGCCGGCGGCCGGAACCGCGCCGGACGTTCGGCTTGCGACACGGGCGTGGCGCTTTCCCGACGTCAGGACGCGGCGAAGCCGCCGCTCGGCCATCCGCATCGGTCAGGCCTTGGCCGGAGCCTTGACCGGGACGCCCTTGCTCGCCAGCAGCGACGCCAGCTCGCCCGACTGGAACATCTCGCGGACGATGTCGCAGCCGCCGACGAACTCGCCCTTGACGTAGAGCTGCGGGAAGGTCGGCCAGTTGGAGAACTCCTTGATTCCCTGGCGCACCGCGTCGCTCTCGAGGCAGTTCACCGCCTTATAGGGAGCCTCGAGATAGGACAGAATCTGGACGACCTGGCCGGAGAAGCCGCATTGCGGGAAGTTCGGCGTCCCTTTCATGAAGAGAACGACGTCGTTCGAATCGACGATCGACTGAAGCTCGTCCTTGATGGCCATGGGCCTTTTTCCTTTCGAGTTTGACGGCGTTTGCTCTCAGGCGCCTATTTGGGCGCCTGCGTCGTCAGCTGCAATGCGTGGAGGGGGCCGCCGAGATAGGCTCCGAGCGCCTTGTAGACGATCTGGTGCTGCTGGACCTTCGACTTGCCGACGAACTCGGCGGAGGTGATCCGCGCGGACCAATGGTCCTTGTCGCCGACGAGGTCGGCGAGCTCGACCACGGCGTCGGGAATGCCGGTCTTGATGAGCTTCTCGATGTCCTCGGCTTCCATGGGCATGGCGATAAGGTCCTGACGTTCGCCGCGTCGCGCGGCGCGAATGAATCCATAGCCGTCGGCGGCGGCCGAAGGCGCGGCTCAGATCGTCCCGGCCATATAGGACGGCAGCCAGCCCTCGAACGCCGCCCTGAGGTCTTCGAGGACTATCGAACAGCCGTCGCCGAGGGTCAACGCCGTCCCGCCGGTCTCGCCGAGCCGCAGAACGGGGACGCCGGCGGCGCGCGCCTCCTTCTCGACGCGGCTGGCCGCGGAGGCGGCGACTGCGACGACATAGCGCGCCTGGTCCTCGCCGAACCAGAAGGCGTGCGAGGGAAGGCCCGGACCAGGCGAAACGCGCGCGCCGATCCCGCCGGCGAGCGCCATCTCGGCGAGCGCCACGGCGAGGCCGCCGTCCGAGACGTCATGCGCCGCGCGCGCCGTCCCCGACAGGACGAGGCCGCGGACGAAGTCGCCGTTGCGCCTTTCCGCCGCGAGGTCGACCGGCGGCGGCGCGCCTTCGGCGCGCTTGCAGAGGTCGCGCAGATAGACGGACTGGCCGAGCCAGCCCTTCGTCTCGCCGATGACGAGGATGACGTCGCCGTGCGCCTTGAAGCCGGGCGTCGCGGCCTTCGACACGTCGTCGATCACGCCGACGCCGCCGATCGCCGGGGTCGGCGGAATGCCCTTGCCGGCGCTCTCGTTGTAGAGCGAGACGTTGCCGGAGACGATCGGGAAGTCGAGCGCCCGGCAGGCCTGCCCGATCCCGTCGAGGCAGCCGACGAACTGACCCATCGTCTCCGGCCGCTCGGGATTGCCGAAATTGAGGTTGTCGGTCACGGCGCGCGGCTGGGCGCCGACGGCGGTGATGTTGCGCCAGGCTTCCGCCACGGCCTGCTTGCCGCCCTCGACCGGATCGGCGGCGCAATAGCGCGCGGTGACGTCGGTGGTCAGCGCCAGCCCCTTCGGCCCGTCGCCGAGCCGCACGAGCGCCGCGTCCGCGCCGGGGCGGATGACCGTATTGCCCAGAATGAGATGGTCGTACTGCTCATGGATCCAGCGCTTCGAGCAGAGGTCGGGGGTCGCGAGCAGCCGGACCAGCGCCGCGTCGTCGGGGCAGGGTGGGGCGACTCCTGCGGGATCGACGACGGCGGGCTTCGGCGTTGGAACGTGCGGACGGTCGTAGAGCGGGGCGGCGTCGCCGAGCTCCTTGATCGGCAGGTCGGCCTTGACCTCGCCCCTGTGCTTGACGACGAAGCGCAGCGTGTCGGTGGTGCGCCCGATCACCGCGAAGTCGAGCCCCCATTTGACGAAGGCGGCCTTGGCGGCCTCCGCCTTGCCGGGGTCGAGCACCATCAGCATGCGCTCCTGGCTTTCCGAGAGCAGCATCTCATAGGCGCTCATGCCGGGTTCGCGGCAGGGCGTGGCGTCGAGGTCGAGCTCGATCCCGAGGTCGCCCTTGGCGCCCATCTCGACGGCCGAGGAGGTGAGGCCGGCCGCGCCCATGTCCTGGATGGCGATGACCGCGCCCGTCGCCATCAGCTCGAGGCAGGCTTCGAGCAGCAGTTTTTCAGTGAAAGGATCGCCGACCTGCACGGTCGGGCGCTTCTCCTCTGCGTCGGCCTCGAAGGACGCCGAGGCCATGGTCGCGCCATGGATGCCGTCGCGCCCGGTCTTCGAGCCGAGATAGACGATCGGATTTCCGACGCCCGTCGCCTTGGCGTAGAAGATCTCGTCGGCCCGCGCCACGCCGACCGCCATGGCGTTGACGAGGATGTTGCCGTCATAGCCCGGATCGAAGCAGGTCGAGCCGCCGACGGTCGGCACGCCGAAGCTGTTGCCGTAGGAGCCTATGCCGGCGACGACGCCCGAGACGAGATGGCGCGTCTTCGGATGCTCCGGCGCGCCGAAGCGCAGGAGATTGAGGCACGCCACGGGCCGCGCGCCCATGGTGAACACGTCGCGCAATATGCCGCCGACCCCCGTCGCCGCGCCCTGGAAGGGCTCGATGTAGGAGGGATGGTTGTGGCTCTCCATCTTGAAGACGCAGGCCTCGCCGTCGCCGACGTCGATGACGCCGGCGTTCTCGCCCGGGCCTTGAATCACCCAGGGCGCCTTGGTCGGCAGCTTGCGCAGGTGCAGACGCGAGGATTTGTACGAGCAGTGCTCGTTCCACATCGCCGAGAAGATCCCGAGCTCGGTGAAGCTCGGGACGCGGCCGATGAGGGCGAGGATGCGCTCGTATTCGTCCGGCTTCAGCCCATGCGCGACGGCGAGTTCGGGAGTGACTTCGGGTTCGGCGGTCGCATGCGCATCGCGGTTTTCAACAGTGCTTGTCACGAAATGACCCCGACCGACCGGGCGAAAATCCGGCTGGAGTAAGCGGAGGAAAGGACGAGCCGGCGCAAGACCAGCCATGCCGACGCGCGCAGGCCCGCGCCGACGAAGATGAGCGGAGCCACGACGAGCGCCGCGAGCGCCGTGAGCAGAGAGGAGACAGGATATCTCAGCGCAGCGAGGCTGAACGCGAGATCGCAAAGACGTTCGAATCGATCGTCGCTCCACAGGAGCGAGCCGTCCGGAAGCTTGGGCGCAAATGACGCCTCCGCGTCAAGCTCAACTAAGCTCGCTTCAAATTCTCGATATTCCTGCTGCAACAGCAGTTCTTGCCTCGCATTTTCCGCAGCAAGACTTTGGCCGCCGTTTAACATCGAGACGACGTCGAAAGGATGCGTGAACGCGAAAGCGACGCCGCCGGCCAGCACGAACACGGGCATGAGAATTTGCAGCGGCTCGCCTTTCGCGTGCGCCATCGTGCGGTCGACCCTCGCGCGCTCGGCCGCGCCATAGCTTTCGTCCGCCTTGATCTGCGCCGCCAGAATTTTCGCGCGTCGCCAGAGCGGCTGGCTAATGAGTGTTGCGACGAGCTTCAGAAGCGGCCAGCCAAGCAGCATGACGCACGCCAGAAGGACAGGAAGCGGCATTATCTGTCTTCCTCCTGCAGGAGATCGTAAGCGGCGTAAAGCACGGCCGAACATGTCAATATGACCGCTGTGAGCGGCCGGTGCGTCACCGTCCAGCGCATGACTTCGGCATCATAGCCGAAAAGCCAGGAATAGGCGCGCGTCGCGCCGATGACGGCGAGGGTGAAGAGAAGATATCGTTTCAGAAACGCCCAGAACCAGCGGCCTGGTTTGAAATTTTTCGTCAAAACCGGCTTTTCAGCTCCATGACGTGGGAGACGAGGGGCAAAAAGGACGTCGACAGGTCAAGCCGCCTTGAACCATGTGTCCATGCTCGAAAACAGGCCGCGCCCGTCGGTTCCGCCGACGAGCGGATCGATCAGGTTCTCGGGATGCGGCATCATGCCGAGCACGTTGAAGCGCTCGGAATAGATCCCGGCGATGTTGTTGGCCGAGCCGTTGGGGTTGGCCTCGTCGGCGACGTTCCCGGCGCCGTCGCAATAGCGGAAGGCGACCAGCCCCTCGCCTTCGAGGCGCAGCAGGGTTTGCGCGTCCGCCTCGTAATTGCCCTCGCCATGGGCGATCGCGACCTCGATCGTCTGGCCGGGCGCGTAGGCGCCGGCGAAGGGCGTGTCCGTCCGCTCGACGCGCAGATGCTGCATGCGGCAGATGAAATGCAGCCCGGCGTTGCGCATCAGGACGCCCGGCAGCAAGCCGAACTCGACGAGAATCTGGAAGCCGTTGCAAACCCCGAGCACGAGCCCGCCGCGCTCGGCGTGGGCGCGCACCGCGGCCATGACCGGCGCATGGGCGGCGATGGCCCCGCAGCGCAGATAGTCGCCGTAGGAGAAGCCGCCGGGCAGCACGACGAGGTCGGTGCCGGCGGGAAGCTCGGTCTCGGCGTGCCAGACGACGCGCGCCTCGCCGTGCGGAGCGAGCGCGCGGACGGCGTCCTTCTCGCGGTTCGAGCCGGGGAACAGGATGACGGCGGCTTTCACGGGCCGGGACGCTCCTTGGCTGGGACGGGCGGGGGCGGAGCGGTCAGGACAGCTCGATCGAGAAATCCTCGACGACCTGATTGGCGAGCAGCTTTTCGCAGGCCCGTCTCAGCGTCGCCTCGGCCTCCGCGCGGTCGCCTGCGGCGAGCTCGACGTCGAACAGCTTGCCCTGGCGCACGCTCTCGATTCCCGCAACGCCCTGCGACCTGAGCGCGCCTTCGATGGCCTTGCCCTGCGGATCGAGGACGCCGTTGCGCAGGGTCACGAAGACGCGGGCTTTCATGGAGATCTCGCTGCTCGCCGTGGGCGTTGAAAAGAAAACGGAGGCCGAAGCCTCCCCCTCGCCGCGTCGCGCCGCCGGCGGGCCGGCGGCTTGCTCCTTCGTCGCGGCTTTCGCGTTTTAGCGCGAGACTCCGGACGCCTCAGCGCACGAGCTTGGGCGCGCCGGCGCGCGGCTGCTCGTTCTCCTGCAGGATGCCGAGGCGACGGGCGACCTCGCTATAGGCCTCGACGACGCTGTTGAGGTCGCGGCGGAAGCGGTCCTTGTCGAGCTTGTCGCTCGACTTGATGTCCCACAGCCGGCAGGAGTCGGGGGAGATCTCGTCGGCGACGGCGATGCGCATCATGTCGCCTTCCCAGAGGCGGCCGCACTCCATCTTGAAGTCGACGAGGCGGATGCCGACGCCGAGGAAGAGGCCGGTCAGGAAATCGTTGACCCTGATGGCGAGGGCCATGATGTCGTCGATCTCCTGCGGGCTCGCCCAGCCGAAGGCGGTGATGTGCTCCTCCGAGACCATCGGATCGTGCAGCTCGTCGTTCTTGAAGTAGAACTCGATGATCGAGCGCGGCAGCTGCGTGCCTTCCTCGACGCCGAGGCGGGAGGCGAGCGAGCCGGCGGCGACGTTGCGCACGACGATCTCGAGCGGGATGATCTCGACCTCGCGGATCAGCTGCTCGCGCATGTTGAGGCGACGGATGAAATGCGTCGGCACCCCGATGTCGTTGAGATTCTGGAAAAGGAACTCGGAGATCCGGTTGTTGAGGACGCCTTTCCCGTCGATCACCTCGTTCTTGCGGGCGTCGAAGGCGGTCGCATCGTCCTTGAAATGCTGGATGAGCGTGCCCGGCTCCGGCCCTTCATAGAGCACCTTAGCCTTGCCTTCATAGATGCGCCGGCGGCGATTCATTGGGATTAACCGTGGCTTGAGAGGATCCATTGGCGGCGTGGCTCCATTTGAACGTCCCTGTCCGCGATTCGGGGAACGACGCGGCGCGCGTTTCATCCGAAACCGCCAGGGCGAGACGAGGCGCAACGCAAAGCCGCGTTCTAAGCGCGTCATACACGCTTTCGCCTCCCGGAAACAAGTCAGGCAAGCAACCGCCGTCGACCGGCGCGATGCGCACGGTCCGATGCCAAATCCGAGATGATCAGTTCGAACGCGCGGGGACGAATCCTCCTCGAAGCCCATCGGTCTTTTTTTTCTAGCAGACATCGCACGTCGGATACAGACAAAATCCGGTGCGGCGGCGGCGCGCGCGATGGCGTTTTGAGCGATGGCTGCTACATTCGCCGGGGAAGCGCGGCGCAGCCGCGCGATCCGGGACGGACCGCCATCGGACGGAGCGCTATGACGACTTTCGACAAAAGGGAGCAGGGCTTCGAATCGAAGCTCGCGCATGATGAGGAGATTCGCTTCAGGGCGATCGCCCGGCGCAACCGCGAGTTCGGCTTGTGGATCGCCGGCAAGCTCGGCAAGAGCGGCGCGGAGGCCGAGCGCTACGCCGAGGAGGTCGTGCAGCGCGAGATAGAAGGAGGCCCCGAGCGCGCCCTCGCCGCCGTCAAGGCCGATCTCGAGAAGGCCGGCGCGCCGCTCTCGGACCATCAGCTGCGCGCCAAGGCGGACGAACTGCTGGCCCGCGCCGTGGCCGCGCTCAAGACGGGCGGCTGACGAGGCGCAGGGCGTCGCAACGCCTTCTTAATCGCCGGCGGGGCAGCATGCGCGCATGTCCGCCCCGCGGCCCGCTTCTCCCCCTGACGGCGTTCGCCTCGACGCGCCGGCCTTCGCGCACGCCGCGCCCGATCTCGCGCGGCAGGCGCAGGACTGGATCGTCCACCTGCGCGCCGAGCGACGCGCGGCGCCCCTCACGCTCGAGGCCTACGCCCGCGACCTGCGTCAGTTCCTCGCCTTCGCCGCCGTCCATTTCGGCGAGCCGGCGGGGCTTTCCGCCTTCGGCGCGCTGACGCCCGTCGATCTTCGCGCCTTCATGGCCGCGCGGCGCGAGGCGGGGACCGGCGGGCGCAGCCTCCTGCGCCAGCTCGCCGGGCTGCGCTCCTTCGCGAAATTCCTGCAGCGGCGCGGCTTTCCGCAAAGCGCGGCGCTCGTCGCCGTGCGCGCGCCGAAGGCTCCGCGCCCGCTGCCGCGGGCGTTGCCGGAGGACGCCGCCTGCGCCGTGACCCGTTCGCAGATGCATGACGACGCCCGCGAGCCGTGGATCGGCGCGCGCGACGCCGCCGCGCTCGGCCTTCTCTACGGCGCCGGGCTGCGCATCTCCGAGGCGCTGGGCGTTCGCCGCGCCGACGCGCCCGTCGGCGAGCGCGACATGCTGCGCGTCGTCGGCAAGGGCGGCAAGACGCGCGAGACGCCGGTGATCGCGCCGGTGCGGCGCGGGATCGAAGCCTATCTCGCGCTCTGCCCCTATTCGCTCCCGCCCGACGGGCCGTTGTTCGTCGGCGCGCGCGGCGGACCGCTGTCGCCGCGAATTCTGCAGCTCACGGTCGAGCGGCTGCGCGGCGCGCTCGGCCTGCCGGCGTCGGCGACGCCGCATGCGCTGCGTCATTCCTTCGCCACCCATCTGCTTTCGCGCGGCGGCGACCTGCGCGCGATCCAGGAGCTGCTCGGCCACGCCTCGCTGTCGACGACGCAGATCTACGCCGCGGTCGACGGCGCGCGCCTTGTCGAGGCCTATCGCGCGGCGCATCCGCGCGCGAGCTGACGGCGCGGAGCGCTACCAGACGGCGGCGCCGGGCCGCTTCGACGCATAGAGGCTGCGCGTCTGCCCGCGCGCCCGCGCCGCGCCGGTCTGGAAGCCGGTATAGAGCGGCCGCTCCCAGCTTTCCGCGCTCCCGTCCGGCCATGAGATTTCAAGCGAATCGCGCTCGAGCCGCCAGCGCCCGCCCGGACCCTCCTGCGAAGGAGGGGCCCAGCTCCACGCCGAAGAATCGGATTCGTCGAAGCGCGCGACCGAGCCGTCCGTCCTGAACTCATAGGTCCGGCTCGTCGCGCCGACGTCGACCTTCCATGACGTGCCGCCGATATCGTCGATCTCGGCGCCGGAGGCGAGGCGCACGCGCCCGCCGGGCGAGGCGAGCGCATAGGTCGTCTCGCTCGCATAGTTGAGATGATAGACCGTCGAGCCGAACAGGCTTGGGAAGAAGCCGAATCCCGTCGTGTCGGTCGCGCCGACGCGCCCGCCGCGCGAAAGGAACACCTCGGCGAACTTGATCAGGAACACGAGGCCGTTGTCGGTGAGATAGCAGGCCTGCGCCACGCTCTCGCAGCCGGCCTTGACCGCGCCGAGGTCGCAGCTCGGAAAGAAAACGCGCGCGCCCGGCAGGAACACGGTCTCGAAGCCCTGGCCCGAAAACTCCGAGGCGATCCGCCCGGCGGTCAGGACGCTCGACCCGAAATGCACGCCGCCCGGGTCGCCATGGGCGTAGAACAGGAACCGGTCGGCCTTCGCGCCTTCCTTCTTGAGGCGTTCGAGCTCGCTCTTGAGGTGTGGCGCGTCCCGGATCCCGATCGCCTGGGCGTTGAGCTCCCTCGCGCGGCGCTGGCCCATCGCCGCCACGTCCTCGTCGTTGACGTCGTAGAACACGATGAACGTCGTCATCGGGCGCCTCCTTCAGCTCCATTCTCGCCGGACGCCGCCGGACTGCGGCGCGCCTGCGCACATGACGCGAACGGGCGCAAACCGGCGCGCCCCTGCGTCATGACCCAAGCGGACCTTGACAAGCGGGCGCGGAGCTATTCCCCTGCGGCGCAGCATGCGCGAACGCGCCTCGCGCGGCGCCGCAATGACAATTTAAATTAAACGTTTTCCATCAGGGGCATGTGACCATGCGTTCGACAGTCAAATTCGCTCTGGCCAGCCTTGTCGGCGCATGGAGCGCGGGCGCGCAGGCCGCCGTCCTCGACGTCACCGGCTACTGGAAGGCGAGCGCCGACAAGACGATCGCCGTGGCCGTCGAGCGCCAGTTCAACACCTATCGGATCGCGGTGCTCCAGGGCTCGGGCGCCTCCGTCGCGACGACGGTCAGGACCAACGCCGACATGTCCGGCAACGGCTTTTCGCTCAACGGCAAGCCCCCGTACACGACGCCCGGCCCGCAGCCCGGCGGCGAGACCTTCGCGCTCAGCTTCTCGGACGCCTCGACCGGCTCGCTCGTCTTCAAGGGCAAGACCTACGCCCTGGTCCGCGACGAGTTCGTCTCGCAGGGCCTCGCCGCGCCGATCGACCCGGCCGGCCCCGAGACGGGCTGGTACGCCGCCGCTTCGGGCGGCCTCGCCTTCGTCGAGAACCAGGGCGCCTCGACCAAGGTGCTGACCCTCGCGTCCGGCTCGGCCGCGACGGGAAGCGTCGCGATCCTGCCCAAGTCCCGCGTCGCGACGACCGACGGGCTGACGAAGATCACCGTGACGAGCGTCGCGGCCGGCAAGGCCGCCTACGCGCGCGACGATTTCGAGAACGTCTCGACCGCCAATCCCGTCCCGGACAGGAGCGCCTATTCCATTCCCGCCGCGACGGCGAAGGCGATCGCCGCGATCGACGGCGCGGGCTCGATGCGCCTGCGTGGCGCCCTGCGCGAGCGCGCCGCCGCCTATCTCGACTATCTCGGCAAGTCGAGCCCGGCCCAGTCCGACGCCGTCGCGGCGACGACGCGCGACCTCGTCGCCTATCAATGCGTGCGCGACCTGACGCCGATCGCGTTCGGGCCGGCCGAGGCGGCGCTCGACCGCGTCGTCTTCAGCAGCCTGTCGAGGGGCGCCGTCTTCCTCAATCTGCTCGGCCAGCTCGGCACCTCGGCGATCGGCGAGCAGGACGTCAGCGCGTCCGCCCCCAACCAGTGCTCGCAGTTCATTCAGGGGCTCGGACGCTATTTCACCGCCGCCAAGGCGACGGCGGCCAGAACGGCGACGCCCGCGCAGGCTTTGGGCGAGCAGGCGCTGGCCCGCGCGAGCAGGGACGCGCAGCGCGCCGCCGCCCCGGCCGCGCAGGCGCCGGGCGCGACCGTCCCGCTGACGACCTTCGGCTCCAACAAGTCCTGCACGCGTGACGAATATGTCTATGTGGCGGGCCTCGGCGCGGCGCCGGTCGACGCCAAGCAGCAGGTCGACGCCATGCGCTCGGCCTTCGAGACGGGGCTCGGCCTGCCGTCCGGCAGCCTCAACGTCAAGGCCGTCGCCAATCCCAACCCGACCAAGATCGGCGGCGTGTCGAGCGCCCTCCTCAACACCTACAAGCTCGACGCCGAGGACGTGACGCAGTTCAGGGTGCGCGCCTTCGCCGCGCTGCTCGACGTCGCCAAGCTGCCGGCCGCGGTCGCCGCCTACGCCGTCGACCAGTACGCGCGCGGCGCGATCCTCGCCGACTCCGGGGCGAGCTCCAACATCGCCTCGATCCTTTCGACCGACGTCGCGGCGGGCTACCGCGCGCTGGTCGTGGCGCATTCGCAGGGCAATATCCTCGCCGACGACGCGGTGGAGCAGCTTTCCTCCGCCGCGACGCCCTATGTCGGGATCGCCGCCGTCGCCTCGACCGACGACCATGTCGCGGGCGCCGGCAAGCTCGGCCTCGCCTCCAGCGCGACGCGCGACGACGACAAGGTGGTCAACGCGGCGCGCGCGCTGCGCACGCGGATTCTGGGGCCGACGCTGACCGGCGTCGGCGCGCCCTATGACGCGCTTTACCGCCACCTGTTCGTCGACTCCTATCTCGTCAACCTGCGCGCGCGGGCGAAGATCGTGCAGGGCGTCAAGGCGGCGCAGAAGGCGGCGGCGACGCCGACGACGGCGATCTCGCTCGGCCAGGCGTCTGGCGGCTACACCGGACCCAGCGGCCAGCAGTCGACCTACCAGCTCGGCTTCGGCGTCAAGAGCGTCTCGATCCAGTACCAGATGTATTCGATCCCCGACGCGATGGACGTGTTCTACCGCGGCGAGCGCGTCGCGACGACCGGCGGCCCGGTGTCGGGCGGCGGAACGCTGACGGCGGCGCTCGCCAACGACGGCAAGGCGCAGTCGATCGACGTGATCGTCTACGGCACCGATCCTGGCACCGCGTGGGACTACGCCGTCGTGTGCCCCGGATCGCCGAGCACCTAAGGGGGAAGGGGCGGCCGGCGCTTCCAAAACCCCGCCCCTCCTGCTATCTGCCGCGGATGGCCGAGCACCCGATCGCAAACATCCGCAACTTCTCCATCGTCGCGCATATCGACCATGGCAAGTCGACCCTCGCCGACCGCCTGATCCAGGAGACCGGAACGCTCGCCGAGCGCGAAATGGTCGAGCAGGTGCTCGATTCGATGGACATCGAGCGCGAGCGCGGCATCACCATCAAGGCGCAGACGGTGCGCCTCGAATACCGGGCGCAGGACGGGAAGGCCTATGTCCTGAACCTGATGGACACGCCCGGCCACGTCGACTTCGCCTATGAGGTCTCGCGCTCGCTCGCCGCCTGCGAGGGCTCGCTGCTCGTCGTCGACGCGAGCCAGGGGGTCGAGGCGCAGACGCTCGCCAACGTCTATCACGCGCTCGACGCCGGCCACGAGATCGTGCCGGTGCTGAACAAGATCGACCTGCCGGCCGCCGAGCCCGAGCGGATCAAGCAGCAGATCGAGGACGTGATCGGCCTCGACGCCTCGAACGCTGTGCTGATCTCGGCCAAGACGGGGCTCGGGATCGGCGACGTGCTCGAGGCCATCGTCACGCGCCTGCCGCCGCCAAAGGGCGACGAGGCGGCGCCGCTCAAGGCGCTGCTCGTCGATTCCTGGTACGATCCCTATCTCGGCGTCGTGGTCATGGTGCGCGTCGTCGACGGCGCGCTGCGCAAGGGTCAGCGCATCGAGATGATGGGGACGGGCGCCCATTACGAGGTCGACCGCTTGGGCGTGTTCCGCCCCAAGATGCAGGACGTCGCGCAGCTCGGCCCCGGCGAGGTCGGCTTCATCACCGCGCAGATCAAGCAGGTCGCCGACACCAGAGTAGGCGACACGGTGACCGACGAGCGCCGCCCCTGCGCCGCGCCGCTGCCGGGATTCAAGCCGGCCCAGCCCGTGGTGTTCTGCGGCCTCTTTCCGGTCGACGCCGCCGATTTCGACGACCTGCGCGCGGCGATGGGCAAGCTGCGCCTCAACGACGCGAGCTTCAGCTACGAAATGGAGAGCTCGGCCGCGCTCGGCTTCGGCTTCCGCTGCGGCTTCCTCGGCCTTCTGCACCTCGAGATCATCCAGGAGCGGCTGGAGCGCGAGTTCAACCTCGACCTCATCGCCACCGCGCCCAGCGTCGTCTACCGCATCGTCCAGCGTGACGGGACGACGATCGAACTGCACAATCCGGCCGACATGCCGGACCCGACGAAGATCGAGACGATCGAGGAGCCGTGGATCCGGGCGACGATCCTCACCCCCGACGACTATCTCGGCGCGGTGCTGAAGCTCTGCCAGGAGCGGCGCGGGATTCAGGTCGATCTCAATTACGTCGGCAAACGCGCCATGGCCGTCTACGACCTGCCGCTCAACGAAGTGGTGTTCGACTTCTACGACCGGCTGAAGTCGATCTCGAAGGGCTACGCCAGCTTCGACTACGCGATCACCGACTATCGCCCCGGCGACCTCGTGAAGATGTCGATCCTCGTCAACGCCGAGCCGGTCGACGCGCTCTCCATGCTGGTGCATCGCGACCGCGCCGACCTGCGCGGCAGGGCGATGGTCGAGAAGCTGAAGGAGCTGATCCCGCCGCATATGTTCCAGATCCCGATCCAGGCGGCGATCGGCGGCAAGATCATCGCGAGAGAGACGGTGCGCGCGCTGCGCAAGGACGTGACGGCGAAGTGCTACGGCGGCGACGCCACCCGCAAGCGCAAGCTTCTGGAGAAGCAGAAGGCCGGCAAGAAGAAGATGCGCCAGTTCGGCAAGGTCGAGATCCCGCAGGAGGCGTTCATCGCCGCGCTGAAGATGGACGGGTGACGCTCGCTCGCCGAGAAACAGCCGCTCGCTCGCGCCGCAATAAAGACATCCGCCCGCCTCGAAGAACAGGATCCATTGTGAAAGGAGATCGGGCTCGGGGTCCGGCGGCGCCGCTTTGATCGGGAGCCGGCCGCCGAACTCGAAATCGAACAGCCATTCGCCGCTGGCGCCGGCGTAGGCGACCGAGGTCGGCTTCTGCCCGTCGAGATAAGAGAAGGCCGCCGCTCCAACGGCGATTCGTCGGTCCTGGCGCAGGAATATCCATTGGCTTCAACGCGCCAATCGCCGCCTTCGACAAAAAGACGCCATTGTCCCTCCGGCTGCGCCACGCGCGTCATGAAGGCGGACCCGTCTGGAGATTTTCGTCGACTGGTCATGGGCGCTTGAACGTGTAGATGAGGGTCGCCGAATTGAGCCTCAGGACGCCAAAGGCCTCGCAGCGAACGAACCAGACGAACTGCCCGTAAATACCGGAGAAAATCTGGATCGCTTGATCTGCGCCTATTTGTGTATTCGCGGACACAGATATTGCTTTCATTTGGGAAATCGGGGGCGGGCATTCGCCAAAAGCATAAGCGGCGAAGCTTGCGCATGTCTAGAACAAAGAAAGAACATAGTTCCGGCCGCCGGTTCGAGCAGGGCAGGCGCGACGAAGAGACGATGCGCCGGTTGGGCAACGCCAAGATCGCGCAGGAGGCCTTCGTCGCCGCGCTGAAGATGGGCGGTTGATCGCCCTCCTTGACAGGCGCCGGCTGCTGCGCGTCTCCTCGGCTCGAGGCGCCCGGCAAGGCGCGCCCGCAGGGAGGATCGCCCATGATTCGCGCCGCTGCTTTCGTCACCCTTTGCGCCTTGTGCACGTCACCGGCGCTCGCCGTCGAAATGGTGCGTCTGCCCGACGGCGCCGCCGCGAAATACGCTCCGGCGCCGGCGAGCCTGCCGAAGGGCACGCTGCTCGCCACGATCCAGGGCGATCCGTCGAAACCCGGTCCCTTCGCGCTGCGCATCAAGTTCCCGCCACATACCGTGGTCGCCCCGCACACCCATTCGGCGGACGAGACGCTCACGATCTTTTCAGGCGTGCTGCGGCATGAAATGGGCGAAAAGCTCGATATGGCCGCAGGCGAGAAGGTCGGCGCCGGGGGCTTCGTCTACCTGCCGGCGAACATGCCGCATTCGGTGTGGACGGAGGACGAGCCGGTCGAATTGCAGGTGACGGGCACGGGGCCGTTCGGGCTCAATTACGTCAATCCGGCGGACGACCCCAGCAAGACGCATTGATCCGCCCGCGTCGCCAGGACGGGGCGAAGGCCGGAGGCGCGGATGAGCAACGACAAGACCCCCCTCGGCGACGAATCCCTGATGTCGGTCGCCGACCTCAAGGCCTGTGTCTCGAGGGTCGAGGCGGCCAAGGAGGCGCAGGAGCATGAGGTCGAGGAGGAGGTCGCCAAGGCGCGGCGCGAGCTGATCGACAGGCTGACGCAGCCGATCGAGCTCGACCACGCGAAGCTCGAGACGTTCAAGAGCCGCCTGCGCGACGCCGCGATGCGCGGCGAGCACGAGCTCATCATCATCCGCTTCCTCTCGCAGATGTGCCCGGACCACGGCCGCGCCGTCAACGTGACCGAGACGGACTGGCCCGGCGCGCTCGTCGGCCAGCCGCGCCAGCTCTACGAATGCCGGAAGGAGCATCTGCAGCCGCTCGGCTACGGGCTCGAGGCGATGATCGTCGAGTGGCCGAACGGCGTTCCGGGCGGCGTCGGCATGTTCGCCACCTGGAAATAGGATTTAGAGCCGCCAGCGCGGCTGGACGGACGCCGATAAGCAAAGAGCATCCGATGAGCAAAGAACATAAAGAACATAAAGAACATAAAGCGAAAGACGAATCGCGCGAGCGGGCGCAGGACGAGGCGCCGCAGGAGAAAGCCGACGCGCCGTCCGACGGGCGCATGAAGCGCAAGGTCTATGAGCCGGAGCTCGAAAAGCTGCAGGTCGAGCTCGTCGAGCTGCAGGAATGGGTGCGGCGCGAAGGCCGGAAAGTCTGCGTCGTGTTCGAGGGCCGCGACGGCGCCGGCAAGGGCGGCGTCATCAAGGCCATCACCGAGCGCGTCAGCCCGCGCGTGTTTCAGGTCGTGGCGCTGCCGGCGCCGACCGAGCGCGAGCGCTCGCAGATGTATCTGCAGCGCTATATCCCGCATCTGCCGGCGGCCGGCGAGGTGATGATCTTCGACCGCAGCTGGTACAATCGCGCCGGCGTCGAGCGGGTGATGGGGTTTTGCACGCAGGATCAGGCGAAGCAGTTTCTCGAAGGCGCGCCGGCGATGGAGAAGTCGATCGTCCAGTCGGGCGTCATCCTTCTCAAATACTGGCTCGAAGTGTCGCCGGACGAGCAGACGCGGCGGCTGCAGCAGCGCATCGACGACGGCCGCAAGATCTGGAAGCTGTCGGACATGGATCTGAAGTCCTACAGCCGCTGGTATGACTATTCGCGCGCCCGCGACGACATGTTTCTTGCGACCGACACGCCCTGGGCGCCCTGGTTCGTCGTCCGCTCCGACGACAAGAAGCGCGCGCGCCTCAACATCATTCGCCACCTCTTGAGCCGCATCCCCTACGAACCGGTCAAGCGCCGCAAGGTGACGCTGCCCGAGCGCCAGAAGGCGGAGGGCTACAAGGAGCCCGACTATCCGTACAAGTGGGTGGAGGAGGCGTATTGAGACGCTGAGATAATTGATTTTTTATGCGCTGCTCACGTATGATATACTACTTAGATAAAATTATTAATTTTATATTTGATAATATAATTTATCTGATGCTTGGGAGGAAGCGGTGGGCAGTCAGCCGGCTAGTGCTCAGAACGAGAAGAAAGACGCATCCCCGCCATGGGTGGAGATGGTCAAGCTGGTTCCGTCCTTATTATGGTTCGGTTTGGCGCTCGCTGCTTTGCTTGTATTCGCTAAGCCTGCCCTAAGACTGCTCAACGAAGGCCGAATTACCAAGGTTGGCGTTGGAATCGTCGAAGTTGACATAGCCCAAGAGGCGCTAGCGAACATCAAAGCAGGAGCAGGTATTCCGAAAACTGCAGCCGAGTTTAAGCCAATTGCCGATCGTGCGAAAAATATTCAAGAAAAATTGACAGGGTCGTATGTACTTTGGGTTGATGATAATAATCCGTCTCAGAACGTACAGGAACGGCGTGCTCTCGAAAGCTTCGGTATCAAATTTGATTTAGCCTCGTCAACAGACGAAGCCGTAAAATGGTTGGATCGGGCGCATTACGACGCTGTAATTTCTGATATCAGCCGCCCTAATGAGCCTACCAACAATAATCCTTGTTTCGCTGCTCCGCAGCCTGCTGGGGCAGGATGCGCAATGACGAAGACCATCTATGAAAAGTTTGGCGACGATATGCCGCCAATAATATTTTACTCGGCGAATTTTCCAAAGGCGGCCGGTACACCACCCTATTCGCTTGGTGTCACGGACCGAGTAGATCAACTTTTCGGATTGGTTTTTGATGCGCTTGAGCGGCGCAAAATGGATGAAGCTGCTCCATAAACAACTCCCTCCCATCGTCGCCGATCTCATACCCGCCCTTATTGCCACCGCCGGCGAGCGCGTCTCCTGCCACTTCTTTGAATTCTTCACGACGCAGATCAGGAATCCGCACACGTGCCGCGCTTAAGAGCACAGCGCGCGAGAATTCTTTGACTCGACCGCCCGCGCAAGCATGGCGGCTCTGCGCCATGTGCGTCGCGACGAGCCTGCCTGATAAGAACGTCTACTGCCCCCCGCCGCCGTGCTCGTCGGCCCATTCGATCCCGGCCTGAACCTGCGGCGGCGCCTGCCGGATCAGCTCCATCGCCCGCTCGCGGCGGCCGCCCTTGTTCGGCGTCGCCTCGCGTAGCGAGGCGAGCGCCTCGTAGAGCGAGCCCATCGCCCGCTCCATATTGCCCTGACAGGCGCGCGCCGGCTGCGCCGAAAGCGCGAGCGCCGCGACGGCGCCGCCTGCGGCGAGCCGGCCGAGGTTTCTCCGCGCCTGGTCGACGTCGTCCATACGGAAATCCTCCCTGCATGGGCGACGCGCCCGGCGTCCGTCCGTCAGAAAGCGTAACGCAGAATCGCCGCGAGGTCGCCGCCGCCCGGAATGTCGGCGCGCCGTCCGGCGAGCACCTTCGCGCCGCTCTCCAGCGCGCGCCTGGCGATCTCGTCGACGACGCCGTAGTTCACCGCGTCCGCCGCCGGCGCGAAGCTCGCTTCGCCGGTCGTCTCGTCGACCGTTCCGGGAATGACGGCGTCCATGTCGACGATCAGCGTGTCGATCGCGCCGAAGGTCGCCGCCTTCGCCGCCTGCGCGACGTCGCCGGTGGCCCGTCCATGCGCCGCGCGCTCGGCGTAGAGGTCGGCGAGCGCCTTGATCTCGCCGGCGTAGACCTGATCGAGGATCGGCCGCGCGGCGCTTGCGAGCTCATGGTCGGGCGCATGGTCGGCGCTGCCGGGAATGACCTCGGCGGCGACGTGCGGATAGGAGCAGACGCTGCGGAAGATCGAGGCGAGCGGCTCGCTGGCCGCGACGATCAGCGGGCGCTCATGGCCGGCGAGCACCGGGCGCAGCGCCTCGTCGACGGCGCGCGAATAGCGCGTGAGCAGGGCGTGCTCGCTCGTGCCCTCGCCGCTGCGCATGTCGCCCGAGCGCTCAAGGTGGCTGCGCCGGCCGATCGCGGCGGCGGCGTCCTTCGGCATGCCGGGAACCTTCGCCTCGTGCGGCGGCAGGTCGGCGGAGACCTCGACGAGGCGCGTCGCGCCGACGCTGATCGCCAGCACATAGGCGTCGTGCGGGAAGGTCACGGCGCGGATCAGCGGCTTCAGCAGGAAGCGGTCGGCCACCTCGGCGACGTTCGAGAGCTTGTTGGCGAGCCGGAAGGTGCGGATGCGCTCGGGAGTGACGAAGATCGCGAGGCTGTTCGCCTGATAGGCCCAGAAGTCGTCGTCCTCGATCAGCGCGCCGACGCTCTCCTCGATCGGCCAGATCGAGCGCTTGTCGATCCCCGCCTGCTCCATCTCGGCCACAGCGGACTTCAGCAGGTTTTTCAGCTCGATCCGGTCGGCCTTGGCGTCCTGGGTCAGCGGCGTGGCGCGCAGATAGATCGAGACGGCCGGCGAGCCGCGCCAGGCGGCGAGCTTCTCGATCTCGGCGCGGGTCGGCAGGTCGATATGCAGCATGGAGAACTCCGGATGGCGCGCGTCGGGCGGGCCGAACGCGCGGCGAGGCGGCGAGGGAGCGAAGCGTCGCGCAGATGCGCGGCGCGGCGGGGCAGGGGATGCTTGGGGAACTCGGCGCGCGCGGTCCTTGATCGCGCTCAAATCTGCGCCCGCGATCAGGCGGCGCCCACCGCATAGGCGCGCCGCCATTCGACGAAGGCTTTCACGCCCTCCTCGACGGACGTCGCCGGACGATAGCCGGTCAGCTCCTGCAGCAGCTTCGTCGAGGCGTAGGTCAGCGGCACGTCGCCCTGCTGCATGTCGAGCATGTTGCGCTCGGCCTTGAGCCCGGTCGCGGCCTCGACCGCGGCGATGAAGTCGAGCAGCCCGATCGGCCGCTCGGCGCCGATGTTGACGACGCGCCAGGGCGCGACCGGCGACAGGCTGTCGAACGGCGGCGGGGCGCCCTCACGCGCGTCAGGCGCCGACGGGACGCACGGCAGCAGGCGGGCCATCGCCTCGACGAGGTCGCCGACATAGGTGAAGTCGCGCTTCATGTTCCCGTGGTTGTAGACGTCGATCGGTCGCCCCTGCGTCATCGCGTCGACGAACTTGAACAGCGCCATGTCGGGGCGCCCCCACGGCCCGTAGACCGTGAAGAAGCGCAGCATGGTGACGGGAATTGCGAAGAGATGGGCGTAGGAATGGGCCATCTCCTCGTTGGCCTTCTTCGTCGCGGCGTAGAGCGTCAGCGGATGGTCGGCGCGGTCGGTCTCGTGAAACGGAATCTTCGCGTTCGCGCCATAGACGGAGGAGGTCGAGGCCATCAGCGCGTGGCGCGGCGGGGCGGCGCGCATCGCCTCGAGGAGATTGAAGGTCCCGGCGAGATTGGCGTCGAGATAGGCGCGCGGGTTCTCGAGGCTGTAGCGCACGCCGGCCTGCGCGGCGAAATGATAGACCGCGTCGAAGCCCGCGCCATAGAGGCGTTTCAGCCCGTCCATGTCCTCGAGCTGGAGGCGATGGCTCGAGAAGCGCGGATTGCGGCGCAGGATCTCGTCGCGCCGTCGCTTGAGCTGCGGGTCGTAATAGGGCGTGAAGCCGTCGAGCCCCGCGACCTCATGGCCGTCGGCGAGCAGCCTCAAGCACATGTGAAAGCCGATGAATCCGGCGCTGCCGGTGACGAGGACGCGCATCTGCGACAACTTGGGAAAATCCGGGAAATTGACCGTGGACTGGAACGGGCCTAAACCAGCCCGCGACGCCATCTGAAGCTCACTCGCATATTTTCCGCTTCATCGCCAAGCTTTTGGCCGTCTTTCCGACGGGCGCGCCAGGTTTTTCCCGACAGGCGCCGTCGAACGGGCGTTTGACCGGCGTCAATAAGGAAGCCTCAGCTTGCGGTAGGCTCTCTGGAAAGGTTACAAAAGGCGCAACCGGCGTCTGACATCATGAGCTTCGAGCGGATTCGTCCGGACATTCGGGGCCAAGGTCCGGATCAGAAGGGAACGGAGCCAATGGAGTATCGGCGCTTCTTCGACGACGCGATCTCGAAGTTGAAAGGCGAGCGGCGCTACCGCGTGTTCGCCGATCTCGCGCGCGACGCCGAAACCTATCCGCGCGCCGTGTGGCGCCGCGACGGCCTTCCCCAGACCGACGTCACCGTCTGGTGCTCCAACGATTATCTGTGCATGGGCCGCCACCCCAGGGTGATCGAGGCCATGCGGGAGGCCGCGGCCTCGCACGGCGTCGGCGCCGGCGGCACGCGCAACATCTCCGGCAACAATCATCCGATCGTCGAGCTCGAGGCCGAGCTCGCCGACCTGCACGGCAAGGAGGCCGGGCTCGTCTTCACCTCGGGCTGGATCTCCAACCTCGCCGCCATCTCGACCATCGGCGACCTTCTGCCCGACTGTCTGATCCTCTCCGACCAGCTCAACCACAACTCGATGATCGAGGGCGTGCGGCGCTCGAAAGCCGAGCGGAAGGTTTTCCGGCACAACGACCTCGCCCATCTCGAGCAGCTGCTCGCCGAGGCCGGCGAATCCCGCGCCAAGCTGATCGTGTTCGAGAGCCTCTACTCGATGAACGGCGACATCGCGCCGATCAACGCCATCGCCGACCTCGCCGAGCGCTACAACGCCATGACCTACATGGACGAGGTGCACGCCGTCGGCCTTTATGGCGCGCGCGGCGGCGGCGTCGCCGAGCGCGAGAACGCGATGGCCCGCATCGACGTCATCGAGGGCACCCTGGCCAAGGGCTTCGGCACGCTCGGCGGCTACATCACGGGCGACGCCCCGCTCATCGACGCCGTGCGCTCCTACGCGCCGGCCTTCATCTTCACGACCTCGCTGCCGCCGGCGGTGGCGACCGCCGCGCGCACGGCGGTGAGCCTCCTCAAGCAGGCCGAGGGCGTCGAGCTGCGCGCCCGCCATCAGCGCCAGTCGACGCTGACCAAGCACGCCCTGTCGGCGGCCGGCCTGCCGGTGATGCCGAACCCCTCGCATATCGTGCCGGTGCTCGTCGGCGACGCCGAGCTGTGCAAGGCCGCGACCGACCTGCTGCTCGACCGCCATTCGATCTATATCCAGCCGATCAACTATCCGACCGTCGCGCGCGGCACGGAGCGTCTGCGCATCACCCCGAGCCCGATGCATTCGGACGCCCATGTCGCCGAGCTCGTCGAGGCGATGGTCGACGTCTGGTCGACGCTGGGGCTGCCCTTCGTCGAGACGCCGAAAGTCGTCGAGTTCCGCCGCCCCGAGCATGCGGAGCACGCTCACGCGCATGGCGGCTACGCCTATGAAGAGCGCGCGGCGGCCGACGCGCAGTGCACCTTCCCGGAGTTCTTCAAGAAGGCGGCGGAGTAGCCGCCGCCCGCCTGCGGCGCGGCCGCGGCGCTTAGATCGCGATCCCGTTCTGCTGCGCAAGCTGGCGCAGGTCCGTCTGCGGACGCGCGCCGAGGTGCTGGATGACCTCGGCCGCCGCCAGCGCGCCGAGCTTCGCGCATTCGCCGGCCGGGCGCCCGCGCACATGGCCGGCCAGAAATCCGGCGGCGAACAGGTCGCCCGCGCCCGTCGTGTCGACGACGTCTTCGACCGAAAAGGCCGGAACTTCGACGACGTTTCCGCCGCCGACGACGACGCAGCCCTTCTCCGAGCGCGTGACGACGCTGAGGATGTTCTCGGCCTCGAGCGCCGCCAGCGCCGTAGCGAAATCCGCCGTCTCGTAGAGCGAATGCAGCTCGCTCTCGTTGGCGAACAGGATGTGGACGGCGCCTGAACGGATCAGCTCAAGGAATTCGCCGCGGTAGCGGTCGACGCAGAAGGCGTCGGAGAGGGAGAGCGCCGTCTGGCGCCCGGCGGCGCGCGAGATCGCGGCGGCCTTGCGGAAGGCGTCCTTGGCCGCCGGCGGGTCCCACAGATAGCCTTCGAGATAGGTCACGGCGGCGCCGGCGACGGTCTCCTCGTCGACGTCGTCCGACGTCAGATTCTGGCAGGCGCCCAGAAACGTGCTCATGGTGCGCTGCCCGTCAGGCGTCACGACGATGAGGCAGCGCGCGCTGGCCGCTCCGTCTGGCGCGGACGCCGTCGCGAAGCCGACGCCGGCGGCGCGGATGTCATGGGCGAACATGCCGCCGAGCTCGTCCGCCCTGACCTTGCCGATGAAGGCGGCGCGCGCGCCGAGCCCGGCGAGGCCGATGATGGTGTTGGCCGCCGAGCCGCCCGATACGACGGTCGTCTGCCCCATCGCCGCGTAGAGCTCATGGGCGCGCGCCTCGTCGATCAGCGTCATGCCGCCCTTGCGCAGGCCGTGCTTCAGGAGAAAGTCGTCGTCGGCGCGGGCGATCACGTCGACGATCGCATTGCCGATGCCGACGACGTCGTGGCGGAGGGCGTCCTTGGTCATGTCGATCTTTTTGCGGGAGCGGAGGAAAGAGGGCGCCAAACTAGCTCAAGCGGCGCGAGAGTAAACATGGGCGCGCCCATGTCGCGGGCTTGTCGCCGGCCGGCGCGAACGGAGCTATGCTCGCCGCGTCGTCCCACGCAGCACCGAATCGCCGCCATGCTTCCCACGCGCCTCTGGTCCGAAATGCGCTGGACCGACTTTCAGGCCGCCGACATGTCGCAGGTCATCGCCGTTCTGCCGCTCGCGGCGGTCGAGCAGCACGGGCCGCATCTGCCGGTCGGCGTCGACGCCTTTATCATGGAGGGCTATCTCGAGCGCGTGCGCCAACGCCTGCCGCCCGAGCTCCCCGTCCTGTTCCTGCCGACGCAGACGTGCGGCTGCTCCGTCGAGCACATGTCCTTTCCCGGCGCGCTGAGCCTTTCCGCCCCGGCGGCGCTGCGCGCCTGGACGGAGCTCGGCGAATGCGTGCATCGGTCGGGCTGCCGCAAGCTCGTCCTGCTCAATTCGCACGGCGGCAACTCGGCGCTCCTCACCCTCATCGCCCACGACCTTCGCGCGCGCCTTCGCATGTTCGTCGCCATGGCCTCGTGGAGCCGCTTCGGCGCGCCGGACGGCCTGTTCGACGAGGAGGAGAAGCTGCATGGCGTCCACGCCGGCGACGTCGAGACCTCGCTGATGCTGAGCTTTCGGCCTGACCTCGCGCGTATGGACGAGGCGGAGAATTTCCCGCCCGAGAGCCTCGCTTTCGAGGCCGAGTTCAACTGGCTGCGCGCCGGGCGCCCGACGGGCTTCGGCTGGATGAGCCAGGATCTTTCGCAAAGCGGGGCGATGGGCCGCGCGGATGAGGCGACCGCGCGCAAGGGCGAGGCCTGCGCCGACTATGGCGCGACCGCGTTCGTCGAGTTCCTGCAGGACGTCGAGGGCTTCGACCTCGCGCGGCTGCGCAAGGGGCCGCTCGACCCGGAGCCGTTCGACTGACGCCCGCTCAGTCGGCGAGCGGCTTCTCGAAGCGGATCGCGCTCGCGCCGTCCTCGTAGTAATCTTCGTGGCGGCCGAAGGCGACGTAGCCGGCGTTCTCGTAGAGCGCGATCGCGCGGGCGTTGTCGGCGCGCACTTCGAGCCGCAGAAGCGAGGCGCCGCGCGCCCTCGCCGCCCGCTCGCTCGCCCCGAGCAGGAAGCGCCCGAGCCCGCGCGCCTGCGCGACGGGATCGAGGGCGATGGAATAAAGGCGCGCCTTCGACGAGCGCTTGCGGAAGCCGACGAGGCTATAGCCGGCGATCGTCTCGCCGTCCTTTCCCTGCGCGGTCAGCGCCAGCATGAGCGAGGCGGGCGAGACGAGGAGCCGGCGCAGGCTGCGCCGCGACAGCCGGTCGCCGTCGAAAACGGCGTTCTCGATCCGCTCGATCTCGAGAAGGTCGTCGGCGCGCGCGAGGCGCGTCTTCTGGGCGCCGCAGAGCATTGACCCCGCCGCTAGTCCGCCCGCCAGGGATAGGTCCAGGTCTCGGTCAGCGCCTGCGAGCCGCGCCGCAGGAAGGCGCGCAGGTCGGTCGACTGGCCGGGATCGAGCTGCACGTCGATCGCCGCGCGGAAGCCGTTCACATGCGAATTGGGCACGAGGAAAGAGCGCACGATCTTTCCCTGGCTCGTCGAGGGCACGACCTCGACGAGCTGCGGATCGTCGGCGTAGAAGGGCAGCTCGCCGCCGCCGAAGTCGATGATGAAGCGCCGCGTGCCGGGCGCCGGCGCCTCCGTCGCGCCGAGCGCCGCCGCCGTCGTCTGATAGGTGTTGAGGACGCGTCCGTTGGGCGAGAGCCGCGCGGGATCAAGGGTCGCGCCGAGGCGGTAGGCGTAGGCGAACGGCTTGTTCGGCTCGAGCGAGGCCGCGGGGGAGAAGAAGGCGACGACGTTGTCGTTGGCTTCGTGTTCGGTCGGCAGCTCGACAAGGTCGACGTGGCCCTCGCCCCAGGAGCCGCGCGGCTCGACGAAATAGCTCGGGCGGCGCTCGTAGTTGAGGTCGAGGTCCTGGTAGTGGTCGAACGCGCGGTCGCGCTGCATCAGGCCGAAGCCCTTGACGTCGTTGGCGAGGAAGGATGAGGTCGACGGCCGCGTCGGGTTGCGCAGCGGGCGCCACATCCATTCGCCGGTCGCCGCGTGGATGAGCAGCCCGTCCGAATCATGGAGCTCGGGCCGGAAGTCCTCGTTGAAGCGATGGTCGTTCTCGCCGAGGAAGAACATCGAGGTGAGCGGGGCGAGGCCGAAGCGGACGCCGGCCTTGCGCGGAAACAGCGTCGTCGAGATCTCCATCGCCGATTCGACGCCGGGATAGAGATCGAAGCGATAGGCGCCGGTCGTCGAGGGGCTGTCGAGCAGGCCGAAGATGGCGATGCGGCTCGCCCCGTCCGCCGGCGTCTCGATCCAGAATTCGCGGAAGAAGGGAAACTCCTCGTCGTCTGTCCCCGAGCCGACGGCGAGGGCGCGCGCCGAGAGCCCGTAATGCTGGCCGCGTCCGAGGAAGCGGAAATAGCTCGCGCCGAGGAAGGCGACGACCTCGTCGAAGACCTTCGGCGAATTGAGCGGATAGTGCAGGCGGAAGCCCGCGAAGCCGAGGTTGACCGGCGCCGGCTTGTCCGGCTTCGCGCGGCCGTAGTCGAACAGCCCCGTCGTGAAGGGAATCGGCGTTGGCACGCCGTCGCGCAGCAGGTTGATCGTCACCGGGCGCTTGTAGAGATGGCCGAGGTGGAAGAGCTGCAGGCGGAACTGGCTGCCCGGCTGGTTCAGGAAAGCCTTGTCGGGCTTGAAGCGGATGTCCCGCCAGGCGTCGAAATCGAGCTTGGCGAAGGCGTCCGGCAGCGTCGGGACGGCGGCGTCGAAGGGGGCGGAGGCGAGGTCGCGCGCGCGGCGCACGACGTCGTCGAAATCGAACTGGGCGGGCGGCGCGGCCGCGGCGGGCGCCTCCGCCCGGGCGAGGCGCGGCGCGAGCGCCCCGCCGACGAGCAGACCATGAACGAGGGTGCGGCGGGTTAACGTCATCATGGCCTGCGGGAGAGGACGAGGGGAAGGCGAGCCTGCGTGGATATTCAAGCGAAATCGCGGCCGGCGCAGCTTCGGTTACCGGCGATTTTCGGGCGCCGCAAGGCCGCGGCGGCGCGCCATTCGGATTTTCTCTCGTTCCGGAGGCGTCGCTGTGGCTTTGACGCGACAGCCGCCATGACGGCGCCGGCACGCGCGAAAATTCATCAAAAAGCTCTTGCAATCGGCAGGGAAGCGCCTATTTCTCACTTTGCCCAAATCGCACGTGCCTGTGGTCGCGTGTCGGTTGGCGGGGATCCGGACAAGAGGCCGGTCAACCGCCATTAGGACCGACAGCCGGAGGCGAACCGGCGAACCCCGCCCAAACGGGGGACGCGACTTAAAGCAACGACGGACCGGGCTTTTTTGGTCTCTGTCAGCCTCCACAGCTGACTTACCGAAGAGGCTTGTCTTTCTTGCCGGGCGTGCGGAGAGGTCTTTCCCCTCCAATCGATGGCTTTTCTCGTCGCTGACGCGCGCGCTTGCGCTCGTCTTGCGGCGCGAACAGCCTACGGCGCAGCATCAGAGCGCTCCGCTCCACGAAGCTTCCGCTTCGTGGAAACGTGGTCGCTCGCGATTGGCGGGTCAACTGAACTCCCCGGCGTCTCCACAGCGTCGCGGAACCCTCAGCATCGCCATCACCCCGAAGCTTGTTCGTTCTGGCGCGCGAAGGCGCGCCCTTCGAAGGGATGCCGCGATGACCGATCGTATCCTTGAGTTCCTCCGCAACCGTCGCGAAGACGGGCCGTGCCTCGTGGTCGACCTCGAGGTGGTGCGCGACAATTACCTCGCCTTCGCCAGGGCGATGCCCGACACGCGCGTGTTCTACGCCGTCAAGGCCAATCCCGACCCGGCGGTCCTCGAGCTGCTCGCCGGCCTCGGCTCCTGCTTCGACACGGCCTCCGTCGTCGAGATCCAGCAGGCGCTCGCCGCCGGCGCGACCGCCGACCGCATCAGCTTCGGCAACACGATCAAGAAGGAGCGCGACATCCGCCGCGCCTACGAGCTTGGCGTGCGCCTCTATGCGGTCGACTGCGAGGCCGAGGTGGAGAAGGTCGCGCGCGCCGCGCCCGGCTCCAGGGTGTTCTGCCGCCTGCTCTGCGACGGCTCGGGCGCCGAATGGCCGCTGTCGCGCAAGTTCGGCTGCGACCCCGAAATGGCGCCGCGCGTGCTCGAGCACGCCCATCGCCTCGGCCTCGTCGCCTACGGGCTGTCCTTCCATGTCGGCTCGCAGCAGCGCGATCCGAAGATGTGGGACGGCGCGCTGAAGGCCGCCTCGACCATCTTCAGGGACCTCGCCGAGCGCGGAATCGTCCTGCAGATGGTCAATCTCGGCGGCGGCTTCCCGACCCGCTACCTCAAGGCGGTGCCGGGGGTGCGCGCCTACGCCCAGACGATCATGGACAGCCTGCGCTCGCACTTCGGCAACAAGATCCCGGAGACGATCATCGAGCCGGGCCGCGGCATGGTCGGCAACGCCGGCGTCATCGAGGCGGAGGTCGTGCTCATCTCGAAGAAGTCGGACGACGACAAGGTGAAGTGGGTCTATCTCGACATCGGCAAGTTCAACGGGCTCGCCGAGACCATGGACGAAATGATCCGCTATCCGATCCGCACGCCGTTCGACGGCGACGAGACCGAGCCATGCGTGCTCGCCGGACCGTCGTGCGATTCGGTCGACGTGCTCTACGAGAAGGAGCTCTACGCCCTTCCCGTGAGCCTCGAGATCGGAGCCAAGGTGCTGATCGAGGGAACGGGCGCCTATACGACGACCTATTCCTGCGTCGGCTTCAACGGCTTCCCGCCGCTGAAGTCCTACGTGATCTGACGGCGAACGGCTGAAACCTGACCGGCGCCCGCGTCCGCGGGCGCCGGACGACGCTCCCCCCTGCTTTTGTCCCGTACGGCCGGCCGGCCTCGCGGGGGCCGGCGCGGCGCGAGGGTTGTCGCGCATCCGACATAGCGCCTTCGGAGGGCCTGATGACCTTGGTTTCGATGTTTCACGCGCCCGCCTCGGCCCTTTCCGCCTTCGCCGCCCAGTCCGGACCCGCCGTCTTCGAGGAGACCTTGGCGGACGAGGACGCGCGCGAAGCCCTGCTCGACGCGGCCTTCGGTCCGGCGCGCTTCCTCAAGACCTGCGAGCGGCTGCGCGAGGGGCGCCTGCCGGCCGACGGCCTCGCGCTCGCCATGAAGGACGGAGGCCGGCTGGTCGGCACCGTGCGCCTGTGGCATGTCGAGGCCGGCGGCGTTCCCGCGCTGATGCTCGGGCCGCTCGCCGTCGACCGCGCCTGGCGCTCGCAGGGGCTCGGCGCGCGGCTGATGGCCGAGGCGCTCGAGCGCGCGCGCGAGCTCGGCCATGGCGCGGTGATCCTCGTCGGCGACGCGCCCTTCTATGCGCCCTTCGGCTTCTCGCGCCGCGCGACGCTCGGCCTTCAGATGCCGGGACCTGTGGAGGACGAGCGTTTCCTCGGCCTCGAGCTCGTCGGCGGCGCGCTCGCCGGGGCGCGCGGCCTCGTGCGCCCGACCGGCGCCTTCGCGCCGGTCGAGGCGGCCCTGCTCGCCGCCTGACGGAGGGCGGGCGCATATCCTGAAAGTCATCGCGGCGACATGTCGGAACGCGACAGTCGCCGCCATCTTGTCGGGGGGGGGGGGGGGGGGGGGGGGGGGGGGGGGGGGGGGGGGGGGGCCGCACGCCACCCGGCGCGGGGGGCGCCCCCCCCCAAGCGCCGGAAATCA
>NZ_JAYRLA010000002.1:199239-260602 GCF_041905455.1 Methylocella sp.
GGTGGGGGGGGGGGGCCTTTTCCACTCACTTTCGCGGGGTCGCCGGGGCGCCCCCCCCCCGCCCCCGCCCCCGGGGGGGGGGGGGGGGGGGCGGGGGCCCCCCTTCTCTTGACGAGACGTCCCCGCTCGCCTAGCGGCGGGGCGCAGCACCGAACGATCGAAGGAGAAATCAGAAATGTCGCAATGGCCCGTCTATGGCGAAATCACCGGTCCGGTCGTCCTGATCGGCTTCGGCTCCATCGGGCGCGGCATCCTGCCTCTCCTCGAGCGCCACTTCAAATTCGACAAGTCGCGCTTCACGGTCATCGATCCCGTCGACAAGGATCGCCGCCTGCTCGACGAGCGCGGAATCCGCTTCGTGCAGAAGCCCGTCACGCGCGAGAATTTCGTCGACCTCCTGAAGTCGCTGTTGACCGAAGGCGGCGGCCGGCCGTTCATCGTCAACCTTTCGGTCGACGTGTCGTCCGTCGCGATCATGCGCCTCGCCCGTGAGGTCGGCGCGCTCTACGTCGACACGGTGGCCGAGCCGTGGATCGGCTTTTACACGGACGGCCGCCTCACCCAGTCCGAGCGCTCCAACTACGCGCTGCGCGAGGCGGTGTTGGACCTGAAGCGCGCGCTGGGGCCGGGGCCGACGGCGGTCTCCTGCTGCGGCGCCAACCCGGGCATGGTCTCCTGGTTCGTCAAGCAGGCGCTCCTCAACGTCGCGACCGATCTCGGCCTCGACTTCGACGAGCCGAAGACGCGCGAGGAATGGGCGCAGCTGATGCGCCGCGCCGGCGTCGAGGGCGTCCACATCGCCGAGCGCGACACCCAGCGCGCGGCTTCGCCCAAGCCGATGGGCGTCTTCGTCAACACCTGGTCGGTCGAGGGCTTCATCTCCGAGGGCGTGCAGCCGGCCGAGCTCGGCTGGGGCACTTTCGAGAAGCGGATGCCGCCGGAGGGCAGGCGCCACGAGTTCGGCCCCGACTGCGCGATCTACCTGACGCGTCCGGGCGCCGGCACGCGCGTGCGCTCATGGACGCCGACCGCGAAAGCGCAGCACGGCTGGCTCATCACCCATAACGAGGCGATCTCGATCGCCGACTACTTCACGGTGAAGGAGAACGGCGCGGCGGCCTATCGCCCGACCTGCCATTACGCCTACCGCCCGGCCGACGACGCCGTGCTCTCGCTCGACGAGATGGCCGGCCGGCAATGGGTCCCCCAGCCGAAGAACCACATCCTCGAGGAGGACGAGATCGTCGACGGGATCGACGAGCTCGGCGTGCTGCTCTACGGCCATGCGAAGAACGCCTATTGGTACGGCTCGCAGCTTTCGATCGAGGAGACGCGGCGCATCGCGCCCTACCAGAACGCGACCGGCCTGCAGGTCTCGTCCGCCGTCCTCGCCGGCATGGTCTGGGCGCTCGAGAACCCGGACGCCGGGGTCGTCGAGGCCGACGAGCTCGACTTCCGCCGCTGCCTCGAGGTGCAGACGCCCTATCTCGGCCCGGTGATTGGCGAATACACCGACTGGACGCCGCTGAAGGACCGCGGAACGCTGTTCGCGGAGGAGCTCGACGAGCAGAGCCCCTGGCAGTTCAGCAACGTCATCGTGCGCTGACTTCGCGCAAACTCCTACATCCCCGGATCAGATCGATCCGGGGATTTTTTGCGCCTGTCGACGCCTTATTCGGCGGCGATCTTCAGCGCGCGCGCGTCCTGCCGGAACTGATCGAGGAGGCGCGCCTCCTCGAGCCGCGTCGCCTCGAGCGCCTTCAGCTTGACATGGCCGAAGCCGCGAATCTTCAGCGCGGCCGAGGCGAGCTTGACGGCGAGCGCGTGGTTGTCCGGCGCGAGCCTCGTCGCGATCTCGGCGATCAGACGCTCATAGTCGCCGACGAGCCGGCGCTCGAGCCGGCGCTCGCTTGTCATGCCGAACAGGTCGAGCGGCGTGCCGCGCAGCCGCTTCATGCGCGCGAGCAGCCCCAGCACGGGCAGGATCCACGGCCCGAAGCGGCGCTTTTGCGGCCTCCCGTCCTCGCCCTTGCGCGCGAGGAAGGGCGGGGCGAGGTGGAGATCGAACGAAAGGTCGCCGTCGAAGGCCGCGCGCGCCTGCCGCGCGAAGCCGCCGTCGACGAAGAGCCGCGCGACCTCATATTCGTCCTTGACCGCCATCAGCTTGTAGAGCGCGCGGGCGCCCGCCTTGGCGAGCTCCTGCGAGTCCGGCGCGACGCGCCGCTCGGCCGCGACGAGCGGCTCGAGCGCGGCGAGATAGCGCGCGGCGTAGGCCTCGTCCTGATAGAGGGCGAGCTCCCCGGCGCGCCGGCGCGCCAGCGTCTCGAAATCGGCGGGCTCGGCGGCGAGCGGCGGGCGCGCCGCGGCGGCGGCTTCGGCGACCGCGGCGGGATCGACGGCCGCCCGGCGGCCCCAGGCGAAGGCGAGCCGGTTGCGTTCGGCCGCCTGGCCGTTGAGGTCGATCGCCGCGAGGAGGGAGGCCTCCTCTAGCGGCAGGAGCCCCCGCTGCCAGGCGCAGCCGAGCAGCATCATGTTGGCGGCGAGCGCGTCGCCGAACAGCGCCTGAGCGAAGCCGGAGAAGTCGAGGAAGGCGGCGCGCCCCTGCGCCGACTGGGCGATGGCGCCGCGCATCTCCTCGCCGGGGAGGGTCATGTCGGGGCTGCGCGTGAAGGCCCCGGGCATCAGCTCGGCGCTGTTGACGATGGCGCTTCCCACGCCGCGGCGCAGCGCCGCGCGCGTCGGGCCGGAGGCGGCGACGAGGAGGTCGCAGCCGATCAGGAGGTCGGCCGCGCCGGGGCCGACGCGCAGCGCGTGAATGTCCGCGTCGCGCGCGGCGATCTTCACATGGCTCGTCACCGCGCCGCCCTTCTGCGCGAGCCCGGCCATGTCGAGCGCGCCCGACGCCTTGCCCTCGATGTGGGCCGCCATGCCGAGGATCGCGCCCAGCGTCACGACGCCCGAGCCGCCGACGCCGCAGATCAGCACGCCATAGGGACGCGCGCCGAGGCTCGGGACGCGCGGCGCCGGCAGGACGTCCGCGTCGAAGGCGGGCGGGCTCGGCTGCTTCGGCCGCGCGCCGCGCACGGTGACGAGCGCCGGACAGAAGCCCTGCAGGCAGGAGAAGTCCGTGTTGCAGCTCGACTGGTCGATCGCGCGCTTGCGCCCGAGCTCGGTTTCCAGCGGCTGCACCGAGACGCAGTTCGAGGCGAGGCCGCAGTCGCCGCAGCCTTCGCAGACGCGCTCGTTGATCAGCGCCCGCGCCAGCGGCTGCGGAAAGGTCCCGCGCTTGCGCCGGCGCCGCTTCTCAGTGGCGCACATCTGGTCGTAGATCAGCACCGTGACGCCGGGGACTTCGGCGAGCGCCCGCTGCGCCGCGTCGAGTTTTTCGCGCGGCAGGATCTCGACGTCCTGCGGCCAGACGGTTCCGGCCGGATATTTTTGCGGATCGTCGGCGACGACGGCGATCCTGGCGACGCCTTCCGCGGCGACCTGACGGGCGATCGCCGGCGCGTCGAGCCCGCCTTCGAGCTTCTGGCCGCCGGTCATGGCGATCGCGCCGTTATAGAGAATCTTGTAGGTGACGTTGGCCTTGGCGGCCACGGCGAAGCGGATGGCGAGCGAGCCGGAGTGGTGGTAGGTGCCGTCGCCGAGGTTCTGGATGACGTGGTCGCGCTTCGAGAACGGCGCCTCGCCGACCCAGTTCGCGCCTTCGCCGCCCATCTGGGCGTAGCCTTCGGTCGCGCGGTCCATGGTCTGCGCCATGTAGTGGCAGCCGATGCCGGCGTAGGCGCGCGTCCCCGAAGGCGCCCTGGTCGAGGAATTGTGCGGACAGCCCGAGCAGAAATAGGGCGCGCGCGGCGGGAAGGATTCGTAATTCGTCGAAAGCGCGCCCGCACGCTCCAGCCCGTCCAGGCGTTCGGCGAGCGCGACGTCGCGCGAGAAGCGCAGGAGCCTCCGTCCGATCGCGAGCGCGACGTCGCGCGGATCGAGCGCGCCATGCGCCGGAAACAGCCAGCGTCCCGCCTCGTCGCGCTTGCCGACGATGGTCGGCCGGGAAGGGGCGTCGTAGAGCGCCTCGCGCAGCTGCGGCTCGATCAGCGCGCGCTTCTCCTCGACTGCGATCACGAGGTCGAGCCCTTGCGCGAAGGCTTTCGCGCCCTCGGGCTCGAGCGGATAGACGCAGCCGACCTTGTAGAGCCGCAGCCCGAGGTCGGCCGCGCGCGCCTCGTCGAGGCCGAGCTCGTCGAGCGCCTGCTGCACGTCGAGCCAGGACTTGCCGGCGGCGATCACGCCGATTCGCGGCCGCCGCCCGCCCGACGTCACGAGCCGGTCGACCCGGTTGGCGCGCAGGAAAGCCTGCGCCGCGGGGAGTTTGAAGAGGTGAAGACGGCGCTCCTGCTCGAGCACGGGATCGCGCGCGCGGATGTTGAGGCCGCCCGGGGGAGGCGTGAAGTCGTCGGGCTCGACGGCCGCGCCGCGCTCGCGCGAGGCGTCGACGCTCGCGGTCGCCTCGATCACCTCCTTGACGCATTTGAGCCCGACCCAGAGGCCGGCGTAGCGGCTGAGCGCGAAGCCGATCAGGCCGAAGTCGAGAAGCTCCTGCGCGCCGGCGGGGGCCAGCACCGGCATCATCGCGTCGACGAAGGCGAAGTCGGATTGATGCGCCGTCGTCGAGGATTCGGCCGTATGATCGTCGCCCATGAGGGCGAGGACGCCGCCATATCGCGACGTTCCGGCGAGATTGGCGTGGCGCAGGGCGTCGCCGGAGCGGTCGACGCCAGGACCCTTGCCGTACCAGAGGCCGAACACGCCGTCGAAGCGTCCTTCGCCACGCATCTCCGCCTGCTGCGCGCCCCAGAGCGCGGTCGCGGCCAAGTCCTCGTTAAGCCCGGGCTGGAAGCGGATAAGGCTCGATTCGAGCTCTTCGCGGGCGCCGAGCAGGGCGCCGTCGAGGCCGCCGAGCGGGGAGCCGGGATAGCCGGAAACATAGCCCGCGGTGGAGACGCCGCGCGCGCGGTCGCGCGCCTTCTGCATCAGGAGCAGGCGCACGACGGCCTGCGAGCCGGTGAGGAAGACGCGCTCCCGCGAGAGATCGTAGCGGTCGGCGAGCGAGCGCGGCGCGAGGCCTCGCGCTGTTCCGGCGCGGGCGGCGTCTCCGGGGCCTCGTGCTGCCTCCGCCATCCCTTGAAGCTCCTGCGGCCGAAGCCGGCCTGCGCCGTCAGCGCGATGGTGAGGAAAACGCCACGACGACACTCGCACGAGCGGGCTTTCCAATGAATCAACCTGCGATCAACTTGTGTAAGTTTTTGTTTACACGCGTGATCCGCCGCCGCGCAGGATAAGGCGAGCGTTCCGAACAGGCGACGCAATTGCGGCTTTTCGGCGATTTGCGCAAGGCGCGAAGCCGCTCCGCCAGAGAGGACGGCGGGCGGAGCGGAGGAAAACTTTTGTTACGAAGCGTAACGGCCCGGGCGAAGAACGGCCGGATGGCCTCAGTGCGCGGGAGCGGGCGTCTTCAGCGTGCGATAGACATAGGGCGTCTCGGCCGCGGCCTCGTCCTCGCTCGCGTGCGCGGCGATCTCGGCGACCTTGTGATGGTCGGGCGAGAGATGACACACGGGATCGGTCGCGCTCGCGTCGCCGAGGAGGGCGAGGGCCTGGCAGCGGCAGCCGCCGAAGTCGATCTCGCGCCGCTCGCAGGAGCGGCAGGGCTCCTTCATCCAGCTCGTGCCGCGATAGGCGTTGAAGGCCGGCGAGGAGAACCAGATCTCGCGCAGCGAGCGGTCCTTGACGTTCCAGAATTCGAGCCCGGGAATCGTCTCGGCGGCGTGGCAGGGCAGGACCTTGCCGGCAGGCGTGATGTTGAAGGTGCGCCGCGCCCAGCCGCCCATGCACGCTTTTGGATAGCGCGCGTGATAGTCGGGGATCACGTGGTCGATGACGATCGTCCCGGCGTATTCTTGCCGCAGCGCCTCGACTTCGGCGATGGCGGCGTCGGCCTGCCGCTTCGTCGGCATCAGCGCGGCGCGGTTGACGAGGCCCCAGCCGTAATACTGCGCATGCGCGATCTCGACGCGCCGCGCGCCGAGCTCGACGGCGAGCCGGACCATGGCGCCGGCGCGCTCGGCGTTGGCGCGGTGGATGACGGCGTTGACGGTGAGCGGCAGGCCCGCCTCGGTCACCCAGGCGGCGACCGAGCGCTTGCGCGCGAAGGCGCCCTCATAGCCGGCGATGCGGTCGGCCGATTTCGCCTCCGAATCCTGGATCGAGAGCTGGACATGGTCGAGCCCGGCGTCGGCGAGCGCCTTGACGCGCTCCTGCGTCAGCCCGATCCCGGAGGTGATGAGGTTGGTGTAGAGCCCGACCTTGCAGCAATGGGCGACAAGCTCGATAAGGTCGCGCCGCGCCGCCGGCTCGCCGCCGGAAAGATGCGCGTGCAGCACGCCGAGCTCGGCGGCCTCCGAGAAGGCCTTCATCCAGGTCTGCGTGTCGATCTCCTCCGCGCGCGCGTCGAGCTCGAGCGGATTGGAGCAATAGGGGCAGCCGAGCGGGCAGCGATGGGTCAGCTCGGCGAGGACGCCGACGGGATTGGGAATCCGCGGCTGGGCGATCGGCGCGTTCATAGGTCCACCATGCGTTTGGCGGCGAGCTCGTTCAGAAGCTTGGTCACGTCGGCCTCGATCACCGCGCGTTCGGCGGCGTAGGCGGCGGCGAGGTCGTCGACGATCCGCCCGATCGTGGCGACGCCGTCGACGCGCTCGAGAATCGCCTTGGCGACGGCGTCGAGCTTGACGACGCGCTCGGGCGCGAGCAGCAGCCACTGGCTGCGCGTCTCGTCGAGCTTCAGCCGGACGCCGCGCGGCAGGCGCGGGACCAGCTCAGCCTGGGGGGAGGCGACGGCTTCGCTCATGCGGCGACTCCCGCAGCTCCCGAATGCGCCTGCGGCCAGCCCGCCGGGAGCCACACGCCGGGCGGCGCCTCGCGTTCGACATAGGCGGTCCATAGCGCGTCGAGCTGCGTCCAGAGCACGGCGCATTTGAACTCGAGCGCCTTCACCACCAGCTCCTGCTGCGCGCGCGTGTGGGCGTTGGCGAGGCAGAAGGCGAGCGCCCATTCGGCGTCGCGCTTGGCCTGCGGCGGCCGCTGCGAGAAATAGGCGAGCGTCTCCCTGCTGACGAAATCATAATGGGCGAGCATGCCCGAAACGCGCTCGCCGATGACCGTCGGCGAGAAAAGCTCGGTCAGCGACGAGGCCACCGCCTCGAGCGGCGTGCGGGCGCGGCAGAATTCGACATAGGCGTCGACGGCGAACCGCGCGCCGGGGAGGATCCCCTCGGTCGAGCGCACGTAGTCGCGCGAAAAGCCGAGGCTGTCGGTGAGCTTCAGCCAGCGCTCGACGCCGCCGTCGCCCTCCTTCGTCCCGTCATGGTCCTCAATGCGCTTGCGCCACTCGCGGCGGTCCTCGATCGAGGCGAGCCGCGTCAGCACGGTCGCGTCCTTGATCGGGATCATCGACTGGTAATAGTAGCGGTTGAGCGCCCAGGCCTGCACTTCCTCATAGGAGCAGCCGCCGCTGTGCAGGCGGCGGTGGAAGCGGTGCAGATTATGATAGCGCTCGGCGCCGGTGCGGCGCAGCCGGGCTTCGAGGTATGCGGCGGAAAGCGGCGCGTCATCGCTCACAGGATCACCTCCATGCCGTCGAAGCCGACGTCCCATCCTGCGCGCTCGACGCTCGCGCGTTGTTGCGAATCCTCAATCAGAACGGGATTTGTGTTGTTGATATGGACATAGATCTTGCGCCCGATTCCGCTAGAGGCGAAGCGGGCGAGCGAGCCGTTCTCGCCGCTCATCGCCACATGGCCCATGCGATGGGCGGTCTTGGGCGAGAGGCCGAGCGCGACCATCTCGTCGTCGACATAGGTCGTGCCGTCGAAGAACAGAAGCTCCGCGCCGGAAAGGCGCTTCAGGACGCGCTCGTTCACGTCGGAGCAGCCGGGAACGTAGAAGAAAGTCTTCTTCCCGTCGGTGATCTCGAGACCAACGGTGGTTTCGCTCTCCGCGCCGACGTCGACCGACTCGCCCTCGAGATAAAGGGCGACCTTGCCGGGAACGGCGAAAGGCGTGACGGTCAGGCCGATTCCCGCATCGACCGGGCTATCGAGCGTGATCGGAATCTTGCGGACAAGCTCACGGTTGAGCACGCCGAACACGCCGCTTTCGATCTGCGCCAGGGTGTAGGCGCTGCCGAACACGGAGAAGGGCTGCTGCTCGCGAAGCGTGAGGAGGCCCGTGAGGTGGTCGACGTCGGCGTTGGTGACGAAGACCGCCGCGATCGGCGAATGCCGGCTCGCGCCGCGGGGATGCAGCGCGGGCTGGGAGATAATCTGCTGACGCAGATCAGGAGAGGCGTTGAGAAGCAACCAGCGCTCCCCATCCGCGCTCACCGCCAGACTTGATTGGGTCCGCGCCTTGACGCGGGGATCGCCGTCCCAAGCGAGCCGGCACACGGGACAGTTGCAGTTCCACTGAGGGAAACCGCCGCCCGCCGCCGAACCTAGAACGAGGATACGCAAGGCGCGAGCCGTCTTGTCTTAGCCGTCGAACGAGTCTTTCGACGTCGAGATCAGATCTCGGCCGAAGCGTAGCTGGTGACTTCCATGCCGACGCAGACTTCGGTGGCGACGGGGGTGTTCCAAGCCATAGTGACCTCCTGAGTGGCGAATGCCGGGCTGAAGTTTCCTTCCATGAACAGGACTTAGCCCGTTCGACAAGTCATATAGCATCGGCCCCGGCGATCCGCCATGGCGATTTTTTTGAACTTTCCGGGAGAACCAACGCAAATTATTGAATTCGCTTCGATTTCAGACGAAAACAGGCCGCCGATGTTTGTTTCGATGAAAATCATAGAGGCATCCAATCGAAGTCTTGGGAGAGGAGGCGCCGAATTCGTCCAAATCATCCATGAATAAGCGCCAAAATATCCCGCGGCGCTTGCCAGAAGTTCCAGTTGAGGGCGCCGCGCGAAAGGATTCAGACCTTTCCGGGCGGCGCGAACGAAGCGCAAAGCTCAAGGATCGGGCTGAGCGCGACGGCGCCGGCGCGTCAAAGCCACTCGGCCCGCTGCGCCAGCTCGCGCTCATGCTCTTCGATCGCCGCCGATTTTTCAAGGGTGAGGCCGATGTCGTCGAGGCCGTTGAGCAGGCAATGCTTGCGGAACGGATCGATCTCGAATCGCACGACGCCGCCGTCGGGGCCGCGGATCTCCTGCGCCTCGAGGTCGATCGAGAGCGTGGCGTTGGCGCCGCGCTCGGCGTCGTCCATCAGCTTTTCGAGGTCCTGCGGCGAGACGACGACCGGCAGGATGCCGTTCTTGAAGCAGTTGTTGTAGAAGATGTCGGCGAAGCTCGTCGAGATGACGCAGCGGATTCCGAAGTCGAGCAGAGCCCAGGGGGCGTGCTCGCGCGACGAGCCGCAGCCGAAATTGTCGCCCGCGACAAGAATGGACGCCTTGCGGTAGGCCGGCTTGTTCAGCACGAAATCGGGGTTCTCGGCGCCATCCTCGCGATAGCGCAGCTCGGAGAACAGCCCGACGCCGAGCCCGGTGCGCTTGATGGTCTTCAGATATTGCTTGGGGATCAGCATGTCGGTGTCGACATTGGTGATCTTGAGCGGCGCGGCGACGCCGGTCAGCTTGGCGAACTTTTCCATTTGCCTCGTTCCAGCGGACGCGAAGGCGTCCATTTTAGCGCGCTTCTAACAAAGGCCCGCTGCGCCCGCAAATTCAGCGCGCCGACGCCTCGATCGCCTCCATGTCCTCGTCCGACAGGCCGAAGTGATGGCCGATCTCATGGACCAGCACATGGGTGACGACCGCGCCGAGCGTCTCCTCCTGCTGCGCCCAGAAGTCGAGGATCGGGCGCCGGTAGAGCCAGATCATGTTGGGGAATTCGCCGGTCTGCATCGAGGCCGCGCCCTGTGCGAGCCCGCGTCCGCGGAAAAGGCCGAGAAGGTCGAACTCCGTTTCGCAGTCCATCTCGTCGAGGGTTTCGTCGTCGGGAAAATCCTCGACGCGGATGACGACGCCCTCGCACAGGCGCCGGAAATCCTCGGGAAGCTCCGCGAAGGCGTCGCGGGCTATGAGGTCGAAGTCCTCAAGGCCAGGCGCCGCGGCGCCGGCCCAGTCGATCGCGTCGCGTTTCACCACGGTCAAAGGTCCCTCATATGGGGCGCGCCGCGCCGCAGCCGGCGCAGCCGCACGTAAAGCGCTCCGGCGCCGCCGTGCGGGCGCTGCGCCTCCTCGAAGCCGACCACGACGGCGTGATACTCGTGGGCGCGCAGCCAGCGCGGCACGGCGCGCCGCAGCACGCCGGGCTCCTCGTCGAAGCCGACGCCCGAGACGCCCTGCGCCGCGCTTCCCTTGCCGGTGACGACGAGGACGAGCGTCGCGCCGTCCTTTTGCGCGCGCAGCAGGAACCGCCGCAGCGCCGAGCTCGCCTCGTGCTGGCGCAGGCCGTGCAGGTCGATCGTCGCATCCGGGGCGAGCTGGCCGCGCGAGAGCTTGCGACGCAGCCGCCGTTCGAGCGGCTCCAGCGGCGGGATTTCGCGCGGCCGGCTCGCCTCTTGAGGCCGGGAGGGCGAAGACGAGGACGCCTGCGGCCGCGCGAGATCCTTGGCGGACTCCGGCGCCGGGTCGGGCGGGGGCGTCGACGGCCGTGGCAGCATGGCCTCGGGGCGGGCCGCGACGGTGCGCGCGACGGCCGTCCACAGCGCGATCTCCTCGTCGGTCAGCCGGCGCAGCCTTCTGCGCGGAAGGTTCGGCTCGGCGGTCACGGAGCGCGGCTCCGCTCGCCGACGGGGCTCAGCGCGACGAAGACGCCGTCGCGGCGCGTCGCGCCGGCCTTTTCGCCCGCCGCATCGCCCGAGCCGAAGAAGATGTCGCCGCGCCCCGGCCCGACGATCGCCGAGCCGACGTCCTGCGCCACGAAAAGGCGCCGCAGCCGGCCGCCCGCCGCCGCCGGCAGGTCGACGTCGACCCACACCGGCGTCCCATAGGCGTAAAGCGAGCGGTCCACGGCGAGCGAGCGCAGCGGCGTCAGCTCGACGCCGGCGCCGCCGATCTGGCCGCAGTCGAGGCCGGCGCAGGGCTCGGCCCGGAAGAACACATAGGAGGGATTTTCGCGCATGAGGCGCCCGCCCGGCGCGTCGGGCGCCTGACCATGGGCGCGAATCCATCCCTTGAGGCGCGAAAGCGACATGTCGGGCTCGGCGATCTCGCCACGCTCGATCAGCAGACGGCCGATCGAGCGGTAGGCGCGCCCGTTGCGTCCGGCGTAGACGAGGCGCATGAGCGCGCCGTCGGCCAGGCGCGCGAGGGCGCCGCCCTGCACCTGGATCATGAAGGCCTCGACCGCGTCGCGCAGCCAGACGACGGGGCGGGAGAGGCGGGACAGCGCGCCGTCCTCTATCGCCGCGCGCTCGGGCAAGGGCCCGCGCCATGGCGCGCCGTCGGCGTCGAGCGGGGCTCCCAGAAGCGGCGTCTCGAAACCCGGCGCGCGCTCGCGCGAGGCCTCGACGACCGGCTGGTAATAGCCTGTGAAGAAGCCGTCCCGGGCGGGGCGGGGCTCGAAGGCGCGCGAGAAGAAGGCTTTCGCGTCCGCCGCCTTTGCGGCGATCGCATCGTCCATCGCGGCGACGAGCGCGGGGGAAGGCGACGTCGCGGCGCGCAGCGGCGTCAGGCCGGCGCGAAACGCCAGGGCCGTGGCGCGGAAGACCTCGAAGGCCTCCCCGAGCGCGTCGTCGAAGAAGCCCGCCAGGTCGTCGAACCCCACGGGGTCGTCGAACCCCGCGGGGTCGTCGAACCGCGAAGCGCCGGGGCGGAGGGCGGCCATGGAGCGTCGCGCGCTCAGGAGCCGTGCGTCGAGACGAGGCGCCAGTTGGGGTCGTTCGAGCCGGCCTCGCGGGCGAAGCGCCAAGTGTCGGTGATCTCGACCACCTGATCCGGATTGCCTTCGACGACGGCGCCCGCGCCGTCGCGCGTCGCCGTGACGATCTGCGCGGTGAAGCGCACGGCGATCTCGGCGAGGCGCCCGTTAAGCTCGGCGTCCTCGATCTTGCCGTCGTCGAGCGCGACGAACGAGGTCTCGACCTTGCGCCCGAGCTTCTCGCGTTCGGACAGCGCCGCGGCGAAGCTGTCGTAGACGCTCTTGTCGAGCAGGTTGCGCAGCATCTGCCGGTCGCCGTCGGCGAAGGCGGTCACGATCATTTCATAGGCCACCTTGGCGCCGCCGAGGAAGCCCTTGACGTCGAAGCCGGGGTCGGCGGCGGCGATCGCCGCGAGCCCGGCGGAGGTCCGCGAGCCCGGCTCGGCGTAGGGCGCGAAGCGGTCGGCGGCGTCGGGCGCGGTCGGCGCGGCCTGCGGCGCCGGAGCGCCCGGCGGAGGAAGCGGCCGGCCGTCCGCCTCGGGCGGGCGGGGCGCCGGCGCGTCGCCGACGAAAGGATTGCGCGGCGGCTTTTCGGTTCCCGTGCGCGCGCCGAGCACGCTGCGCAACTTCCATACGACGAAGGCGGCGAGCAGCGCGAAGATGATCGTGGACATGTCGAAGGAGTTCTGCATCGGACCCTGGCGTCGTTCCCGTCGTCGCGCGGCCGTTGCGCCGCGCCTTCCTGGTTATCATATATCTTGAATTAGGGGGCGAGACCTCCGAAAACCAGCCCGCGAAGGTCCGGCGCGCCATCATCATGACCGCATCCCTGCGCCTTGGCGCCAAGCTCCCGCTTCTCCTGTTCGCCTGGGCGCTCGCCGAATTCACCGCCTTCGCGATGGTGTCGAAGACATTCGGGCTGCTCGGGGCGCTGCTCCTGTGCCTCATGACGAGCCTCGCCGGCGTCGCGATGCTGCGTCGGGTCGGCCTCTCCGCCGCGCTGGGGCTGCGGCGCGCGATGGCGCGCGGCCGCGATCCCGACGTCGCGGCGCAGGCCTCGCGCGAGGCGGCTCTCGACGGCGCGCTCGCCGCGTTCGGCGCGCTGCTGCTCATCCTGCCCGGCTTCGTGTCCGACTTCTTCGGCCTCGCCCTCGCTTCGCCCTCCGTGCGCGCATGGGTGCAGGGCAGGCTGTCGTCCGGCGGCGGGCGCGGCCCGCGCGCGCGCGGGCCGGCGACGCTCGACCTCGATCCGGGGGAATGGACGCGGCTCGACCAGCCGCAGGCGTCGCGGCGACGCGGCAAGGCGCCGCCGGCCGTCGAGGATTAGCCCGGCTCAGAACTCCGTCGTCTGCTCCGCCTCCCGCGCGCGCTCGCGGCTCGGGGGCCCGCGCCGCTCGAACAGCGAGCGCGCGAGGGAGAACAGCGGCGCGGCCAGCCTGTTCATGTCCTGCGCGCGCGCGACGAGCTTCTCGCCGCGCGAAAGCTCGCGGTCGAGCGCGGCCATCGTCCTGGCGAGCCCCTGATCCCCGTCGCGCAGCCATACGCGCAGCACGCGCTCCCAGGCGAGGGCGAGGCCCTGCAGCTTCAGGGCGCCGACGGCGCCTTCCGAATCGGCGCCGGCGGCCTCCAGCATGAAGCGCATGGAGTTGACGTCGAGGCGGTTGACCGCGGCGGCGGCGATCGGGTCGCTCCTCGTCCAGGCGGCGATCCCCTCCATGCCGTGCTTGTAAGGGGCGAGGGCGTCGAGCCGGCGCATCAGCACGTCGAACAGGCGCTCCTTGATCGGCTCCTCGGCGAGCGAGCCGTCCGTTCCGTCGAGCACGATCTTGTCGATCTTGCGCCAGAAGGCGGCGAGCGCGGCTCCCTTGGAGGGGAAGAGGTCGCGGAAGGCCGACAGCGAGAGGTTGGCGCGCGTCGCGACGTCGGCGATCGAGACGTCCTCCCAGTTGCGCTCGCCGGCGAGCTCCAGCAGCGCCTCGACGATGGCCTCGCGCGGATCGCGCGGCGTCGCCTTGAGGCCTTTTTCGCCGGCGTCCGGGGCGAGCGTCTCGTCGTGGTCGTTCATCATTCCGTCTCCCATCGCCTTGCGGCCGACGCCAGTTTAGCGGCTCGCCGGCGCGGCGTCGAAACTTTCGAGGGGGCCGTTCAACGCCCCTCGAGCGTCTCGCGCACGGCGTCGCACGGCAGCCTCGCCGGAATCCAGCGCCCGTTGCGCAGGTTGAGCCGGCAGAAGCCGTCGCTCTGCGAGATGAGGCTCGTCACGAAGCCGGGGGCGAGCAGGGCGGAGCCGAAGCTCGAGGGCAGCGACAGGAAGCCGTCGTGGCTGAGCCGCGACGTGATCTCGGCGCAGCGCTGGAAGGCCCTGATCTCCTCGCCGTTGACGAGGATGACGGAGCAGCGCGTCGGGCTGGCGTCGAGGAAGACCTGGATGTCGGAGAGCCGCGCGTAGCTGAAGGCGCCGGGCGCGGCGCCCTTCAGCGGCAGGAAGACGGGCTGGGGAAGGTCCTGCGCGCCGGCCGCCCCGCACGCGGCGAGCGCCGCCGCGAGGAAAGGCGGGAGCGCGGCCCGCCGCATCTAGCCGGCGAGCTCCGTCGCGCGTCGGCGCGCGGCCTCGACGGCGCGCCGCATCAGCGGCTCCAGCCCGTCGTCGGCCATCAGAACCTTGAGCGCGGCGGCGGTGGTGCCGCCCGGCGACGTGACGTTTTCACGCAGCGTCGAGGCGGGGCTGTCAGGGGAGAGGCGCAGCAATTCGCCGGCCCCTTCGATCGTCGCGCGGGCGAGGCGCGCCGCCGCCTCGGGCGCAAGGCCCTGCGCCTCGCCGGCGCGGGCGAGGCATTCGACGAGATAAAACACATAGGCCGGCCCGGAGCCCGACACGGCGGTGACGGCGTCCATCAGCGCTTCGTCGGCGAGCCATTCGAAGGCGCCGGTCGCGCCGATCAGCGTCTCGATCTCGATCCGGCGCGCCGGATCGAGCGCCGTCGCGCAGTAAAGGCCGGTCATGCCGCGCCCGACCGCCGCCGGAAGGTTCGGCATCGCCCGCACGACGGCGCCCGCGTCGGGCAGGCGGGCGGCGACGTCGGCGACGCTCTTGCCGGCGAGGATTGACAGCACGACGGCGCGCTCGCCCGCGAGCGGGGCGAAGGCGCGCGCCTCGTCCAGCGCCTGCGGCTTGATCGCGAGCACGAGCACGTCGGGCGCGCCGTCCCAGGGCGGCGCGTCGAGGAGCGCGAAGCCGCGGGCGCGCGCGAGCGCCTCGAGCTCGGGCGAGGGCCGCGGCTCGACGACGCGCAGGGCCTGCGGGGCGAGCCCCGCCGCGAGCCAGCCGCGCGCCATCGCGCCGCCCATCTTGCCCGCGCCGGCGAGCAGGACCGCCGACGGAAACGCCGGCGCCGCGCGTCTGACGCTCTCCGTCACGCTTCGCCCTGCGTTTCGAGCATCGCCGACTCGAGCGCCTCGCGGCCGGACTTGCCGGCCCAGACGACGAACTGGAAGGCCTGATAATAGCGCTCGCAGGCGCGCACCGCGCTGGTCAGAACGGTCTGGCACTGCGGCCCGTTGAGGTCGGCGCCGCCGGCGAGCACGATGGCGTGGCGGAACATGACGATCCCGTCCTCGACCCAGTGGTCGAAATGGCCGAGCCAGAGCTGCTCGTTGACGAGGGCGATCAGCGCGCCGACCTCGCCGCGCCGCGCGCCCGGCGCCTTGAGGTCGAAGGCGCAGGCGACGTGCAGGGCCTCGAGATCCTCGAGCCAGGTGAAGGCGACGTTGTAGTCGGTCCAGCCGCCGGAGACGGTGATCGAGATCTCGTCCTCCTCGTCGCGGTCGAACGGCCACTGGTTGAGCGAGGCGAGCCTCTCGATGAGGTCCACCGGATGCTCGGAGCGGACGGCGTCGAAGTGCGTGAGCGACATCTAGGGTCCTTCAGAACGGGCGTCGGCGCAAGGCCGGCGACGGCTCGAGCCGGCCGCGGCGCCGACTCAAAATCTCCGTCACGTCTTGAATCTGAAGGAATCACAAGGGGCAGGGCGAGCGCAACTGGCCAAAACCGGGTTGTCCCCTGTCTAACCAGCCTCGCGGCAGCGCGGAATGAGCTTCGCGAAAGCCGATCGCCTCAGGAGCCCGCCCCGGCGCGCCGCGCCGTCGCCGATTGCGCCTCGAGCGTCTCGATCCGGGCGCGCAGGCGCTCGTTCTCGTCGCGGGCGCGGGCGGCCATCTCCCGCACCGCCTCGAACTCCTCGCGGGTGACGAAATTCATCGCCTGCGCCGCCCGCTCGAACTGCGCGCGCAGCGCCGTCTCGGCCTCGCGCCGCACCCCGTGGGCGACCTCGCCGGCGTCGGCGAACAGCCGCGTCAGATCGTCGAAAACCCTGTTCTCCTTCATGCGGCCTCTCCTGACGCACGCCTTCACACAAGCCGTTCACATGGCCCGGCGGCGGCGGCGGCGCAAGAGCGGGGCGGCGCGGGGCCGCGGCGGCGCGCCGGGTTGACGCGCGGGCCGCGGCGCGGCACACCTCGGCGACGACTGGAGCCGCCGCGCGTGACCTTCCTCATCGCCTATCCGGTCATCGACCCGGTGCTGGTCTCGATCGGCCCGCTGCCGATCCGCTGGTACGCGCTCGCCTATATCGTCGGCCTCGTGCTGGGCTGGGCCTATGTCCGCGCGCTGGCGGCGAACGCCGCGCTCTGGCGCGGCGCGGCGCGCCCGGACGCCGAGACGGTCGACGACCTGCTGCTCTACGCCGCCCTCGGCGTCGTGCTCGGCGGCCGGCTCGGCTACGTGCTGTTCTACAATCCGGCTTATTATCTCGCCCATCCGCTCGAGGTCGTGAAGGTCTGGGAGGGCGGCATGTCCTTCCACGGCGGCCTGTTCGGCGCGGGCGTCGGCGTCTTTCTTCTCGCCCGCCGGCGCGCGCTCTCCGCCCTGACCCTCGCCGACGTCGCCGCCGCCGCGGCGCCGATCGGCCTGTTCCTCGGCCGCCTCGCCAATTTCATCAAGCCGGAGCTGTGGGGCCGGCCGGGCGACGTCCCCTGGGCGATGATCTTTCCCGGCGCTGGGCCGCTGCCGCGCCATCCGAGCCAGCTCTATGAGGCGGCGCTGGAGGGGCTCGTCCTGTTCGCGCTGCTTTATGTCGCGGCGCGGCGCGGCGCGCTCGCGCGGCCCGGCCTCGTCGCCGGGCTGTTCGCGATCGGCTACGGCTGCGCGCGGATCGCCTGCGAATTCTTCCGCGAGCCCGACCCGCAGCTCGGGTTCCTGTTCGGCGGCGCGACGATGGGCATGCTCCTGTCGCTGCCGCTGATCGCCGTCGGCGCGGGGCTCCTCGCCCATGCGCTCAGAAGGGAGGCCGTTCCCGCATGAGCCCGCTCGAAACGATCCTGCGCGAGCTGATCCTCGAGGACGGCCCGATCAGCCTCGACCGCTACATGGCGCTCGCGCTCGCCCATCCCGTCCACGGCTATTACCGCACCCGCGATCCGCTCGGGCCGCAGGGCGATTTCGTCACCGCGCCCGAGATCAGCCAGATGTTCGGCGAGATGATCGGCCTGTGGGCGGTCGAGGTCTGGCGGCTGATGGGCGCGCCGGCGCCGGTCCGCCTCGTCGAGCTCGGCCCCGGACGCGGCACGCTGATGGCCGACGCGCTGCGCGCCGCGCGCCTCGCGCCCGATTTCCTCGCCGCGCTCGAGGTCGACCTCGTCGAGATCAGCGCCCCGTTGCGCGAGCGCCAGCGCGCCGCGCTCGAAAAAAGCGGCGTCAGGATCAACTGGCGCAATTCCGTCGACGAGACGCCGCCCGGGCCGGCGATCTTCATCGCCAACGAGTTCTTCGACGCGCTGCCCGTGCGTCACTATGTGTTCCGCGACGGCGGCTGGCGCGAGCGGCGGGTGGGGCTCGACGTCGAAGGGCGCCTGTGCTTCGGCCTCGGCGAGATCGAGAAGGCGATCGAGGCGCGCGGCGAGGAGGGCGACATTCTGGAGGTCGGCGTCGCCGCGGCGCGGATGATGACGCGGATCGGCGTGCGCATCGCGGCGCAGGGCGGCGCGCTGCTCGCCATCGACTACGGCTACGAGCAGCCGGCGCGCGGCGAGACGCTGCAGGCGATGAAGGGCCATCGTTTCGTCGATCCGCTCGAGTCGCCGGGGGAAGCCGACCTCACCGCCCATGTCGACTTCTCCGCGCTGGCGCGCGCCGCGAAGGGCGCGGGCGCGGCGGCGCACGGGCCGCTGGAGCAGGGCGAGTTCCTGACGCGCCTTGGCCTCGTCGAGCGCGCCGCCGCGCTCGCCGCCGCCAACGAGGCGCAACGCGCTCTTGTCGAGGCGGCGCTCGAACGGCTCGCCGGGGCGGGTGGGCGCACGGACATGGGGCGGCTGTTCAAGGCTATCGCCGTCACGCGGCGCGGCGCGCCGCCGCCGCCCGGCTTCGGAACGGCGCGCGATGAAGCCTGAGAGCGCGCTCGTCGGCGCGGCGCTGCGCGCGCCGGGGATCGCGCACGCCTTCTTCACCCGCGAGGGCGGCGTTTCGGACGGCGTCTACGCCAGCCTCAACGGCGGCGTCGGCTCGCGCGACGCGCCGGAGGCCGTGGCCGAGAACCGGCTCCGGATGGCGGCGGCGCTCGGCGTCGCGCCGGACGCCCTGCTCATTCCCTATCAGACTCACTCGCCCGACGCCGTGATCGTGACCGGGCCGTTCGCCGAGCGGCCGCGCTGCGACGCGCTCGTCACCGCGACGCCGGGCCTCGCCGTCGGCGTCACCGGCGCCGACTGCGGCATGATCCTGTTCGCCGAGCCGCAGGCGCGCGTCGTCGGCGCCGCGCACGCCGGCTGGCGCGGCGCGCTCGGCGGCGTGCTGGAGGCGACGCTCGAGGCCATGGAGCGCCTCGGGGCTCGGCGCGAGAGGATAGTCGCTGCGCTCGGGCCGGCGATCGGCGCGAAGAGCTACGAGGTCGGCGCGGAATTCTACGGCGCCTTCGTCGAGGCCGACGAGGGCTACGCCGCCTTCTTCACGCCGGGCCCGGGCGCGGAGAAATTCCATTTCGACCTGCCGCGCTTCATCGGCTTCCGGCTGCGCGCCGCCGGGGTCGGCCTGTTCGAGGACCTCGCGCGCGACACTTACGCCGAGCCGGCGCATTTCTTCTCCTATCGCCGCAGCGTGCATCTCGACGAGCCCGACTATGGGCGGCTGGTCTCGGCGATCGCGCTGCTCGATCCGGCTTAATAATCGACCTGCGTCAGGTAGAGGCCGTCGGGCGGCGCGACCTGGCCGCAGCGGCGCCGGTCGCGCGCCTCGAGCGCGCCCCGAAGCGCGCCGGCGCTCCATTTGCCGCAGCCGACATGCTCCAGCGAGCCGACCATCGAGCGCACCTGCGAATGCAGGAAGGAGCGGGCGGCGACGCGGCATTCGATGAGGTCGCCGTCGCGCGAGACGTCGAAGCGCTCGAGCGTGCGCAGCGGCGAGGCGGCCTGGCAGTCGGAGTCGCGGAAGGTCGAAAAATCGTGCCGTCCGACGAGAAGCTGCGCGGCGTCGTGCATGGCGCCGGCGTCGAGCCTGCGGCGCACCAGCCACGCCTGGCCGGCCATCAGCGCGAGCGGCGCCCTGCGGTTGACGATGCGGTAGAGGTAATGGCGGCGGATCGCCGAAAAGCGCGCGCTGAAATCCTCGGCGACGCGCTCTGCGGAAAGGATCGCCACCGGGCGCGGGCGCAGCCAGGCGTTGAGCGCGTCGCGCAGCACGTCGGGACGCCAGTCGCGCGAGAGGTCGAGGCTGGCGCACTGGCCGAGCGCATGGACGCCGGCGTCGGTGCGCCCGGCGCCTTGAATGCGGACGTCCTCGCCCGTGAGCGCCAGCACGGCCGTCTCGATCGCCTCCTGCGCGGACAGCCCGTTGGCCTGCCGTTGCCAGCCGACGAACGGTCCGCCGTCATACTCGATGGTGAGCTTGTAGCGCGGCATTTCAGGGCGAGGGCAGGACGAGCCCGGCGGCGAGCGGCGCGCCGCGCAGCAGCTCGGCGGCGCTCATCGCCGCCTTGCCGGCGCGCTGCAGGGTCTCGAGCCGGACCGCGCCCTCGCCGCAGGCGACGGCGAGCGCGTCGTCGAGGATGAGGCCCGGCGCGCCTTCGCCGTCCGCGAGCGAGGCCCGCAGGACCTTGACGCGCTCGAGGCCCTTGCCGAAATCGGCCTCGAACCACGCGCCGGGGAAGGGCGAAAGGCCGCGGACGAGGTCGTGGACGCGCCGCGCCGGCGCGCGCCAGTCGATCCGCGCCTCGGCCTTGTCGATCTTGGCGGCGTAGCTGACGCCTTCCTGCGCCTGCGGCGCGAAGACGAGGCCGCGCCGCCCGAGCGCCGCCAGCGCCCGGACGGCGAGATCGGCGGCGAGCGGCCTCAGGGCGTCGTGAAGCTCGCCGGCGGTCGTGTCAGGCCCGATGGCGATCCGCTCGACGAGCGAGACGGGGCCGACGTCGAGCCCTTCCTCCATCTGCATGACCATCACGCCGGTCTCGGCGTCGCCCGCCATCACCGCGCGCTGGATCGGCGCCGCGCCGCGCCAGCGCGGCAGGAGCGAGGCGTGCAGGTTGAGGCAGCCGAGCGGGAAGGCGTCGAGCGCCCGCTTCGGCAGGATCAGCCCGTAGGCGACGACGACCGCGGCCTCGGCGTCCAGCGCCTCGAGCGCCGCGAGCGTCTCCTGCGCGCGAAAATTGGCCGGCGTCTCGACGCGCAGGCCAAAGCGCGCGGCGGCCCGATGGACGGGCGAGGGCGTCGTCTCGAGGCCGCGCCGCCCGGCGGGCTTTGGCGCGCGCGTATAAACGGCCGCGACCTCGTGCCCCTGGCCGACGATCTCGGTGAGGACGGGGACGGCGAAGTCAGGCGTCCCCATGAACACGACGCGCAAGCGGCGCGCCCGTCAGAGATCGCCGGCGGCGCCGTGGCCCTTGACGGGGACGGGCGCGGCGGTGGGGGCGGGGCGCGGGAGCGGCGGCTCGCGCTTGCGCACGGGCGGCTCGGTCTTCGCCGCCTTCTCGAACTTCTTGACGACGCGGGCGCGCTTCAGCCGCGAGATATGATCGATGAACAGGACCCCGTTCAGATGGTCGATCTCATGCTGCAGGCAGGTCGCGAGCAGCCCGTCGGCCTCGATCTCCTGCTTTCGCCCCTCGCGGTCGAGATAGCCGACGGCGACCTTCGCCGGACGCACGACCTCCTCGTAGTAATCGGGGATCGAGAGGCAGCCCTCTTCGTAGGACGAAAGCTCCTCGGAAGCCCACAGGATTTCGGGGTTGGCGAGGCGCAGCGGCTCGGCGCGCGCCGACTCGTCCTTGCGCTTGGCGACGTCGAGCACGATCACGCGCCAATCTTCGGCGATCTGCGGCGCCGCGAGGCCGATGCCCGGCGCGTCGTACATGGTCTCGAGCATGTCGTCCATGAGCGCGCGCACGCGCTCGTCGACCCGCTCGACGGGCCGCGCGACCTTGCGCAGGCGCGGGTCGGGAATGATGATGATGGGACGAAGCGACATGGCGGAGAGATAGAGCGCGGCGGCGCGAAAGGCAATTTTTGGAGCGCCTTCAGCCCAGCCGTCGCGCCGAGCTGACTTCAAGCCCCGCCGTCGCGAGGATGCGCGCCCGCGCGCCCTCCAACGCCTCGCTCGCGACCTGCATGTGGTGGCCGTTGGCGTGCAGCAGGGTTTCGCCGTCGCGCATGATCCCGACGTGGCCGCGCCAGAAGATCAGGTCGCCGCGCGCGAGCGGCGCGCCTTCGGGCAGGGGCGCGCCGAGCGCCTTCTCCTGCAGGTCGGCGTCGCGCGGGGCGAAAATCCCGGCGGCGTCGAGGCTGACCTGCACGAGGCCGGAGCAGTCGATTCCGCCCGCCGACTTGCCGCCCCACAGATAGGGCGCGTCGAGGAAAGCCTCGGCGACCGCGACGAAATCGGGCGCGCGCGCCTCGACCGGCGCGGCGTGCGCGGCGAAGATGAAGCCGCCTTCGACGAGCCGCAGCCAGGCCCCGGCCTCCGCGACGGCCGCGAGCCGAGCGCCGAGCGGCAGGGCGCAGACGATCGGCCGCTTCATGTCGGGCGCGGGATAGACGAAGGTCAGCGGAACGGCGACGCGATGCGTCGGCGCGCCGGGCGCCGGCCCGAGCGCCGCCGCCGGCAGGTAGCCGACATAGGAATCGCGTTCGAGCTGGACGAAGGCGAAGCCGTCGCGCGTCTCGTAGAGCCTCGCCGCCTCGCCGAACGTCGCCTGCGTGTCGATCGAGGCGGAAAGGTCCGGGCGCGGGCGCAGGTCGGCGAGCGGGGCTCTGACCGTGACGCGCTCGCCCTCGACGAAGCGCGCAGCCTCGACGAGCCCGCGTAGATGGGCGGCGGCGAGGTCGGGCCGCGCCGGCGTCAGGCGGCGGTCGAAGGGGCGCGCCGCCATCGTCCTAGCGCGCCTTTTCCTCGGCGTCGGCGTCCTCGTCCTCCTCCGCTCTCGCCACGAGATGGCGGACGGCGCGCGGGCCGTGCGGCGGCGCGAAGCGTTCCTCGAGCAGGTCGTAGAGCAGGCGGGCGGACTGGATCTCGCCGCCTTCCGGCCGTCCGGGCTTTCCCGTCGGCGTCCAGCCGTAGACGTCGAAATGCGCCCAGGCCTTGGCCTTGGCCACGAAGCGGCGCAGGAACAGCGCGGCGGTGATCGAGCCGGCGAACGGCCCGCCGCCGACGTTGCCGAGGTCGGCGGCCTTCGACTCGAGCATCTTGTCGTAGGGGTCCCACAGCGGCATGCGCCAGACCGGATCCTGCGCCGCCGCGCCATGGCGGGCGACGTCCTGAGCCAGCGCCTCGTCGCCGGTGTAGAAGGGCGGCAGGTCCGGGCCGAGCGCGACGCGGGCGGCGCCGGTCAGCGTGGCGAAGTCGACGAGCAGGTCCGGCGCCTCCTCGTCGGCCAGCGCCAGCGCGTCGGCGAGGATCAGCCGCCCCTCGGCGTCGGTGTTGCCGATCTCGACGGTGAGCCCCTTGCGGCTCGCGTAGATGTCGCCGGGGCGGAAGGCGTCGGCCGAAATCGAGTTCTCGACGATCGGCAGGATCACGCGCAGGCGCACGGCGAGGCCGGCGCCCATGACCATCGACGCGAGGGCGAGCGCCGTCGCCGCCCCGCCCATGTCCTTCTTCATCATCAGCATGCCGGCGGACGGCTTGATGTCGAGCCCGCCGGTGTCGAAGCAGACGCCCTTGCCGACGAGCGTGACCTTCGGCGCGTCGGGATCGCCCCAGCGGAAGTCGACGAGGCGCGGCGCCTCCTTCGCCGCCCGCCCGACGGCGTGGATCAGCGGGAAGCCCGAGGCCAGCAGCGCGTCGCCGCGGACGACCGAGGCGCTCGCCTGATGCTGCGCGGCGGTCGCGAGCGCGGCCGCCTCGAGCGCGGCGGGGCCGAGGTCGTTGGCCGGCGTGTTGATGAGGTCGCGGCCCATGGCGATGGCCGCCGCGACGCGCTCGACGCGCGCCGTGTCGACGCCGTCGGGAACGCAGAGCTGCGCCGCCTCCGCCTTCTTCGCGCGGTAGCGGTCGAAGGCGTAAGCCGAAAGCAGCCAGCCGAGGGCGGCGAGATAGGGATCGTGCGGATCGTTGGCGAAGCGGTAGAGCCCGGCGGGCAGGGCGCCCGCGAGCTTGCCGGGCGCGAAGAGGTCCTTCGCGGCGCCGTCCTCGTCCTCCAGCGCGAACACGACCTCCGCGCCGCCCTCGCCGGGAAAGATCAGATGGCTTGCAGGGTTCGGCTCGAAGCCGTTCGCCGCGGCGACGTCGGCGCAGGCGCGCGGCAGGCGTTCGCGCGTCGCGGGCCAGCTCGCCCTGGTCACGAAGTGGATCGGACGGGCCTGCGCGCTGGGCTCACGCAGAAGGGACATCGAACGCTCCGCGGCTGGCCGCGCTTCAGCGCGGCGGACCAGCGCAGCGTTAGCCTTTAAGCCCGCTCTTGCAAAGGGAGCGCGCGCAGGCGAGACCGCCGCGACGGCGCCGCGACCGGTTGCGCGTCGCCCTCGGCCGCGCCTTGGGCGGAACGGACGGGCGCGGAACGGGATTTGAGCTTTGCCGAAGCGCGCTCAGGTTCTAGCCTGCGGCGTCGGGGCGTGCGCGACTCGAAGGCTCTGCGCGCTCGCGTCGCGCGCCGGACGTCGGAGCGGCGGCCGGGCGCGCGGCGAGATCTTTCGCGGTTCGGAGCGTTTCTTGCAGAGCCCAAGGCCGGGCCCGGCGTCGAGCGAGAGGCTGTCGATGGTTTCCCGCATAGTGAAAGTCGCCCCCTTCGATCTCGTCGTCTTCGGCGGCACGGGCGATCTCGCCTATCGCAAGCTGTTTCCGGCGCTGTTCCGCCGCTTCCACGACGGGCAGTTCTCGGACGGCACGCGAATCATCGGCGCGGCGCGCCACGACTACGGCCGCGAGGCGTTCCGCGAAACGGTGGCGAAGACCCTGCGCCAGTTCGCGCTCGAGGCGATCAAGGACGCCGACCTCGACGCCTTCCTCGAGCTCGTCGATTATGTGAGCCTCGACATCGGCTCGGACGCCGGCTGGAACGTGCTGGCGGAGCGGCTGCCCGAGGACGCCAACGAGGTGCGCGCGTTTTATCTGGCGACGGGGCCGGACCGCTTCGGCGCCGTCGCCGCGCAGCTTGCGGCCTATGGGCTCATCACGCCCGGCTCGCGCATCATCGTCGAGAAGCCGATCGGCAGGGATGCGGCCTCGGCGGCGAAGATCAACGACGCGCTCGGCGCCGTCTTCGCGGAGAACCAGATCTACCGGATCGACCATTATCTCGGCAAGGAGACGGTGCAGAACCTGATGGCGCTGCGCTTCGCCAACGCCCTGTTCGAGCCGCTATGGAACTCCGGCCACATCGAAAGCGTCGAGATCACCGTCGCCGAGACCATCGGCGTCGAGGGGCGCGGGGCCTATTACGAGACCTCGGGCGCGCTGCGCGACATGGTGCAGAACCACCTGCTGCAGCTCCTCTGCCTCGTCGCGATGGAGCCGCCGGCGGCCTTCGAGGCCGACGCCGTGCGCGACGAGAAGCTCAAGGTCCTGAAGGCGCTCGCCCCCATCGACGCGAGCAATTACGAGGCGTGCGTCGTGCGCGGCCAGTACCGCGCCGGCGCCTCGGCGACGGGCGCCGTGCCGGGCTATCCGGAGGACGTCGGCAATCCAGGGACGCATGTCGAGACCTTCGTCGCGCTGAAGGTCTTCGTGAACAACTGGCGCTGGGCCGGAACGCCCTTCTACCTGCGCACCGGCAAGAGGCTGCCCAAGCGCGTCTCGGAGCTCATCGTCTCCTTCCGCAACGTGCGGCATTCGATCTTCGGGCCGGAGGTCAAGATTCTGCCGACCCGCCTCGTCGTGCGCCTGCAGCCGGACGAGGGCATCAAGCTGTGGCTGATGCTCAAGGAGCCGGGCGCGGGCGGGATGCGCATGCGCCACGTTCCGCTCGACATGAATTTCGCGGAAGCCTTCCAGATCTACGCGCCGGAGGCCTATGAGCGCCTCCTGATGGACGTGATCCGCGGCAACGCCACCCTGTTCATGCGCCGCGACGAGGTGGAGGCGGCCTGGGCCTGGATCGATCCGATCCGCGAGGCGTGGAACCAGTCGCCGCTGGAGCCGCGTTTCTATCTCGCCGGGACGTGGGGGCCGGCCTCCGCCACCGCCCTCGTCGAACGCGACGGGCGCAGCTGGTATGAGGAGAGCAACTGAGCGGCGTCGACGCGCGGGATTGGCGAGGGGATCGAGAGGCGCAATGGTTCACGAGACAATCGCCCGCGTCACGGCGCGGATCGTCGAGCGCAGCCGGCCGGCGCGCGAGGCCTATCTCGCGCGCGTCGAGCGCATGGCGAGCAAGCGGCCGCGCCGCGGCGCGCTCGGCTGCGCCAACCTCGCCCACGGCTTCGCCGCCTGCGGCGCGCATGACAAGGCGGAGCTCGTCGCCGACGTCGTTCCGAACCTCGCCATCGTCACCGCCTACAACGACATGCTCTCGGCGCATCAGCCTTACGAGCGCTATCCCGACGTCATCAGGCGCGCCGCGCATGAGGCGGGCGCCGTCGCTCAGGTCGCCGGCGGCGTGCCGGCGATGTGCGACGGCGTCACGCAGGGGCGCGCCGGAATGGAGCTCTCGCTGTTCTCGCGCGACGTCATCGCGCTCGCGGCCTCGATCGCCCTGTCGCACGACATGTTCGACGCGGCGGTGATGCTCGGCATCTGCGACAAGATCGTGCCCGGCCTCGTCATCGCGGCGCAGGCCTACGGCCATCTGCCGATCGTCTTCGTGCCGGGCGGGCCGATGCCGTCGGGCATCTCCAACGACCAGAAGTCGAAGGTGCGCCAGCTCTACGCCGAGGGGAAGGCGACGCGCGACGAGCTTCTCGCCGCCGAATCGGCCTCATATCACGCGCCCGGCACCTGCACCTTCTACGGCACCGCCAACTCGAACCAGATGCTGATGGAGGCGATGGGCCTGCATCTGCCCGGCGCGTCCTTCGTCAACCCGGGCACGCCGCTGCGCGAGGCGCTGACCGCCGCCGCCGCGAAGCGCGCGCTGGCCATCACCGCGCTCGGCAACGAGTACACGCCCGCGGCGAGCGTCCTCGACGAGCGCGCCTTCGTCAACGGCGTCGTCGCCCTGCACGCCACCGGCGGCTCGACCAACCACGTCATCCATCTCGTCGCGATGGCGCGCGCGGGCGGGATCTATCTGACGCTCGAGGATTTCGACGATCTTTCGCGCGTCGTCCCGCTGCTCGCGCGCGTCTATCCGAACGGCTCGGCCGACGTGAACCACTTCTCGGCGGCCGGCGGCACGGGCTTCCTGATCGGCGAGCTTCTCAAGGGCGGCCTCATGCATCCCGACGCCCGCACCGTGTCGGGCCTGCCGCTCGGCGACTACGCGAAGGAGCCCTATCTCGACGACGGCGAGCTGAAGTTCCGCGACGCGCCGGCGGCGAGCCTCGACGAGGCCGTGCTGCGGCCGATCGAGCGGCCCTTCTCGCCCGACGGCGGCCTGCGCGTGCTGCGCGGCAATCTCGGCCAGTCGGTGATCAAGATCAGCGCCGTCGCGCCGGAGCGCCATGTGGTGCGCGCGCCCGCCCGCGTGTTCCATGCGCAGGAGGAGGTCGAGGCGGCGTTCAGGGCGGGCGAGCTTTCGCGCGACCTCGTCTGCGTCGTGCGGTTTCAAGGGGTCAAGGCCATCGGCATGCCCGAGCTGCACAAGCTGACGCCGATTCTCGCCTCGGTGATGGCGCACGGCCATCAGGTGGCGCTCGTCACCGACGGGCGCATGTCGGGCGCCTCCGGCAAGGTGCCGGCGGCGATCCACCTTTCGCCGGAGGCGAAGGCGGGCGGCCCGATCGCGCGCATCCGCGACGGCGACATGATCACCCTCGACGCCGTCGCGGGAACGCTCGACGTCGAGGTCGCGCCCGAGGAGTTCGCCGCGCGGGAGCCGGCCTCATGCGACCTCGAGCCTCACGAGCATGGCTACGGCCGCGAGCTTTTCGCCAATTTCCGTCTCGTCGCGACGGGGCCGGAGCTCGGCGCCTCGAGCCTTGGCTGAACCGGGCGCGAAGCCTTAGAGTGCGCGCGCAGACGGGGAATCGCGCTTCCATGAGCTATGAACACGCCGACGCCACGCTCGCCCTCATGAAGCTCGCGCCGGTGATCCCGGTCATGCAGGTCATGGACGCCGCCGACGCGCTCGCGCAGGCGAGGGCGGTGATCTCCGGCGGGCTGCTTGCGCTCGAGATCACCCTGCGCACGCCGGCCGCCCTGCCGGCGATCGAGATGCTCTCGCGCGCCTTCCCCGAGGTCGAGATCGGCGCGGGCACGGTCACGACGCCCGAGCTGATGGAGGCGGCGCTCGACGCCGGGGCGAGCTTCCTCGTCAGCCCCGGCATGACGCGGCGCCTGTTGAAAGCGGCGCGAAAATCGCCCGTCCCCTTCCTGCCGGGCGCGGCCACCGCGTCCGAGGCGATGGCGCTCGCCGAGCGCGGCTTCCGCTGCATGAAATTCTTCCCGGCCGAACCCGCCGGCGGAGCGAAATATCTCGCCTCGCTCGCCGGGCCGTTGCCTGACCTCGTCTTCTGCCCGACCGGCGGGGTCGATCCCGAGAAGGCGAGAGCCTATCTCGCCCTGAAGAACGTCGCCTGCGTCGGCGGCTCGTGGATGGTCGCGCCGAAGCTGATCGCCGCCCGCGATTATGAATCGGTCGAGCGGCTCTCGCGCGAGGCGGCGGCGCTGCGCCCGGCCGGCTGATGGAACGATCGAGCGAAGCGGCGTCGCGCGAGAAAATCGTCGCGGCCTGTCGCGAGATGAACGCGAGCGGCCTCAATCAGGGGACCGCCGGCAACATCTCCGTCCGCCTTGACGACGGATTGCTGGTGACGCCCTCCGGCCTCCCTTACGAGGAGATGACGCCGGACGACATCGTGCGCATGGACTTTTCGGGCGGCTACGACCATCCGCTTCAGCCTTCCTCGGAATGGCGCCTGCACGCCGACGTGCTGCGCGCCCGGCCCGAATTCGGCGCCGTCGTCCACGCTCATCCGATCTTCTGCGTCGCCTTCGCGATGTGCCGGATGGAGATCCCGGCCGCCCATTACATGATCGCCGCCGCCGGCGGCCCGACCATCCGCTGCTCGCGCTACGAGACCTTCGGCACTTCGGCGCTGTCGGCGGCCGCGATCGAGGCGATGGAGGGGCGCTCGGCGGCGCTGCTCGCCAATCACGGCCTCGTCGCCGCGGGTCCCGACCTTGCGAAGGCGCTATGGCTCGCCCATGAAGTCGAGACGCTGGCGCGTCAGTACGCCTCCGCCTTGCAGGTCGGTCGCCCGGTCATTCTCGACGACGACGAGATCGCGCGCAACGTCGAGAAGTTCAAGGCTTATGGCTTGCGGCCGCGCCGGAACGGCGAAGGCTGAGCGGCGCGCTTGCGGGGCGAGCCGCGCGCTTCGATAATGCAAGCTTACGCGTCCCGCGGCGAATCGGAAGCCTCCCGATGATCAGTCTGGCCGTCCGCGCGCTGTGGTTCCTGGCCGGCGCCGTCTCCGGCCTCTTCGTCGCCGACGGAACGGTGCGTTTCTCGATCTTTCAGGCCATGGCGGTGATCGTGCTGATCGTCGCGCTCATCCTGCTCGCGGTCTATCTGCCCGAGCTCGTCCGCCGCCTGCGCGGGGAGAAGGAGGAGGGGTAGAGCGCCGCCGCGGCCGCGTCGGCCTCACCATTCCCGTTTCTGCGGCAGGCCGTCGGCGATCGCGTAGAAATCCGATTTCGACCCGACGTAAATGTGCTCGCGGAGGGAGAGCCCGGTCGGCCGATCGAGCGTGCCCGCCGTCACATAGACCACGTCGTCAGGAGTCGCTCGCCAGAACAGGTTGCCGCCGCAGCGGGCGCAAAAGCCGCGCCGCACGGATCCCGACGACTGGAACCACGACAACGTGTCCGACGCGAGCAAAGCGAGGTCGTCTGAGCGGCAGCTCGCCATGACGGCGAAATCGCCACTCGTGCGCGCGCATTGCGAGCAATGACACGCGATGGGCTGGCTCAACTCGCCTTTCGTCTCGTAGCGGACCCCTCCGCACAGGCAGGCGCCGGTCCAGATCTTCATTCTTGCGTGCTCCGGATCGCCGTGTCGCCCGATGCGGCGTCGCTTCGCCAGCCGGCGCCTGCGAATTTAAGCATCCGGTCGAGGCTTCGTCCACGTCGCAGGCGCCCGACGCGTTTGGACGGGGGCGGCGGGTCCGTCGGCAAGCCTCGACGGCGGCGCGGAACGGGCGAATCGCCCTTTCCAGCGCCAGCGCTGGCCTGCGCCGATCAGCCGCAGCGGGTCAGGCCGGCGAAGATCAGGGCTATCGGGAAGGCGTTGATGACGCGCCCCGGATCGCGGCATAGCCGTCGCGCGAGGCCCGCGTCCGTCCGCCGGTCGTAATCGGCGATCACGCAATGCAGGTTGAGAGTCCCCGTCGCGGTCCGGTAGTAGTCGCGGCCGGGATCGGGCGCAGGCTCTTCCCATAGCGCCGCGAAGCTCTCGTCGCCGCAATCGACGCGGAAGAGATAGGACGCGGCGTCCGCCGGGCGGGCCGCCAGCCCCAGGGCAAGCGCCGCCGAAAGAAGCGCCGCACGGGACGCCATGACAGCTCCGCTCATTTCTCACCCGACCGACGCCGCTTTCCTGACCAAGACTAACGCCCGAGCGCGTCGGGCGACATCAAAAAAGGCGACGGTCTTGCGACCGCCGCCTTCGCTCAGGTTGCGACACGGCGTCGCCGAGGCGCCGTAGCCGCTACTTCAGCGTGAAGAGCGTCGTGTCGAAGGCGAGGCTCGCTATGAAGCGCTGGCCGCACCAGTTGCCGACGCCGGTCAGAAGGGCGCAGCTGTTGTGGCTGAGGCTCATGCCGGAGTAGCGCAGGTCGAGGGTGATCGCGCTCCAGGTCGCGCCGACGCCGACGTTCCATGTGGCGTAGGACGGAAGCTTGTAGCCGTAGCGGGTGGTTCCGATGAACTGTCCGCCGAACTCGCCGGAAATATAGGTTGAGACGTCCTTCCAGGGCAGCATGGGCGGAAGATTCGCCTTCAGCGTGCCGCTGACGTAGCCCGAATCGGCGCCGGTGTTGGCGTAGTTCCAGCCGTAGGTGCCGTTGAGGCCGACGGTGAAGGTGTCGTTGATGACGTAGCTCGGCTTGAAATACGCCTCCGCCCAATCCATGCCGTAGAGGCCGGGCTGATTGATCTGGTTTGGATAGACATAGTAGAGAACGCCGGCGTCGGCGGTGAAGTTGCCCCAGGTATGCCGGATGCCGCCGTAGATATCGACCTCGGCCGACGGATCAAGCAGTCCGTAAGCTTGGGGGAAACTGACGTTCGACGTCCACACGCCGGCGTAGATCCAGTCGAAGGCGCGGCCCTCGACATAGCCTTGCGCCGCGAAATGCCCGTTAGACTGGTCGATGCCGCGGAACACATAGTCGTTGGCGAGCTTCATGCCGAAGGCGATGTCCCACAGCGGCGTCGGCGGCGCGGCCGGCGCAGGCGCGACGTCGGCGGCCATGGCGCCGCCGGCGATCATCGCCCCAGCGCATGCCGCAAGCATAGTTTTAAACGTGTCAGACATTTCACGTCTCTCCCTTTCGAGCGACTCTAAAGCGAAGGCCGGGCCGCGCACAGGGGACGGAGGCCATTGTAGAAGTTTCGTGGCGAGAGTGTGTGAAACGCGTCACACAGCTTCCTGTGGCGTCTGTAGGGGGCTTCGCAAGATCCTGGAGGCCAGGGGCGTCCGCGCGGCCGGCGCCCGCCTGACGCGTCGCGGCGAGCGTGCGCATGCGCGCCTATTCGGTTGGCGGATCGCCCGCTTCGGTCCATCTGGGGCGCCTCGACGGAAGGCGCCGCGCAAAAGTGCGGCCGACGGCGAAACGGCTCCGCCGCGTAAATTCCGCCGGCCGTGCGCGTCGCGCGGAGCGTTCGTGTCGTAATTCATTGTGCTTAAAGGTGTTTTACGCCCGGCGCGGCCGAATCCGACGAGACGCTGAAGTTCCTGCGGGGCCGAGACGACCGCGGTCGACGATCTAAAAAATTGATTGTCTTTAATTTTCTCCGCGTCGATACTTTCCGAACGCGCCTTCGCCGGCGCAGTCCGATCGCCAGATCGAGCAGACCGTCGGATCGAGCAGATCGCCTCTGAGAGCAAACGCCTTGGATTTCCTTCAACGCGCGCCTTCGCCAATCGTGGGAACGGAACGGGCCGCCCGGCGGCCCTGCGCGGCTTGGGCCGAGCCGTCGCTTGCAGACGGCGCGCCTGCCGCCGGGGAGTGGATATAGAAGTTTCCTATCACTCGACGCAAAGGCGCCCATTGATTTTCGCATCGATGAGATAGATGTTAGAATGAGAATAAGAAAATTTCTTGTGGGTGGAATAAATGGCAAAAGCGTCGTCCTGGAGCGCCGCTCCTGAAAGCGCGCCCGTCTGGAATGAGGCGAGGGCGCGCGAAATCATCGAGGATCATCTCGGTCTTGAGGGGCCGATGCTGCCGATCCTGCACGCCTTGCAGCATGAGTTCGGCTATGTCGGCGAGGACGCCGCGCCGCTGATCGCCAGGGCGCTCAACGTGACGCGCGCCGAAGTCCATGGCGTCATCACCTTCTACCATGACTTCCGTCATGCGCCGGCGGGCCGTCATGTCCTCAAGCTCTGCCGCGGCGAGTCGTGCCAGAGCATGGGGAGCGAAGAGCTCGCCCGCAAGTTTCTGTCCGACCTCGCGATCGAATGGGGCGGGACGACCGCCGACGGCGCGCTGACGGTCGAGGCGATCTATTGCCTCGGCCTGTGCGCCTGTTCGCCGGCCGCCATGATGGACGACGAGCTGATCGGACGGGTGGATCAGGATGCGCTCGCCGAGGCGGCGGACCAGGCACGGGAGTTCGTGCGCTCATGACCAGGATTTTCGTCTCCAAGGACGCCGCCGCGCTCGCGCTCGGAGCCGACCGCGTCGCCGCGCGCATCGCCGCCGAGGCCGCCGCGCGCGGGCTCGACGTCGAGATCGTGCGCACCGGCTCGCGCGGCATGGTCTTTCTCGAGCCGCTCGTCGAGGTCGAGGCGCCTGGCGGGCGCATCGGCTACGGCCCGGTCAAGGCGGCCGACGTCGCGGGCCTGTTCGACGCCGGGTTCGCGCAGGGCGGGGCGCACGCGCTGCGCGTCGGCCGGACGGAGGACCACCCGTTCTTCGCGCGCCAGACGCGCCTCTCCTTCGCCCGCTGCGGGATCATCGCCCCGACTTCGCTCGACGACTATGCGGCCATGGACGGCTGGCGCGGCCTCAGGCGCGCCATCGAGATCGGTCCGGCGGCGACGCTCGCCGAAATCGCCAAGTCGGGCCTGCGCGGGCGCGGCGGCGCGGGCTTTCCGACCGGGATCAAGTGGAAGACGGTGGCCGACGCGCCGGCCGACCGGCGCTACGTCGTCTGCAACGCCGACGAGGGCGACAGCGGCACCTTCGCCGACCGCATGATCATGGAAGGCGATCCATATTCCCTGATCGAGGGCATGGCCATCGGCGGCGTAGCCGTCGGCGCGACCAAGGGCTACGTCTACTGCCGCTCGGAGTATCCGCACGCCGCCAAGACCTTCATCGAGGCGATCGGGCTCGCGCGCGCGGCGGGCTACCTTGGCCCGAACATCCTCGGCTCCGGCCATGAATTCGAGCTCGAGCTGCGCGTCGGCGCCGGCGCCTATGTCTGCGGCGAGGAGACGGCGCTTCTCGACAGCCTCGAGGGCAAGCGCGGCGTCGTGCGCGCCAAGCCGCCGCTGCCGGCGCACAAGGGCCTGTTCGGCCGGCCGACGATCATCAACAACGTGCTCTCGCTCGTCGCCGTCCCGACCATCCTCGACAAGGGCGGCGAATATTACGCAAGCTTCGGCATGGGCCGCTCGCGCGGGACGATGCCGCTGCAGATCGCTGGCAACGTCCGTTTCGGCGGCCTGTTCGAGACCGCCTTCGGCCTCTCCCTCGGCGAGATCGTCGAGGAGATCGGCGGCGGGACGCTTTCGGGCCGCCCCGTGCGCGCCGTGCAGTGCGGCGGCCCGCTCGGCGCCTATGTGCCGGTCGCCCATTTCGACCTGCCGTTCGACTATGAGGCCTTCGCCGCGAGGGACGCGCTGATCGGCCATGGCGGCCTCGTCGTCTTCGACGACACGGTCGACATGGCCCAGATGGCCCGCTTCGCCATGGAGTTCTGCGCCATCGAGAGCTGCGGCAAGTGCACGCCCTGCCGCATCGGCTCGACGCGCGGCGTCGAGACCATCGACCGCATCCTCGGCGGCGTGCGCCCGAACGAGAACCTCGCCCTGCTCGAGGATCTCTGCCAGACGATGAAATTCGGATCCCTCTGCGCCCTTGGCGGTTTCGCTCCCTATCCTGTGATGAGCGCGCTTCGCCATTTCCCCGAAGATTTCGCCCCGCGCCACGCGATCGCGGCCGAGTGAGGAGAACGACGATGTCCCTGATCAGAGAGATCGACTACGGCACGCCGGCTCCGAAGTCGGACAAGATGGTCACCCTGTCCATCGACGGCGTCGAGATTTCGGTTCCCGAAGGCACCTCGATCATGCGCGCCGCCATGGAGATGGGCACGGAGATACCGAAGCTCTGCGCCACCGACTCGATCGAGGCGTTCGGCTCCTGCCGCCTTTGCCTCGTGGAGATCGAGGGCCGCAACGGCACGCCGGCCTCCTGCACGACGCCGGTCGCGCCTGGAATCAAGGTGAAGACCCAGACGCCGCGACTCAAGGTGCTGCGCAACGGCGTGATGGAGCTCTACATCTCCGACCATCCGCTCGACTGCCTCACCTGCGCGGCCAACGGCGACTGCGAGCTGCAGACGCAGGCCGGCGCCGTGGGCCTGCGCGAGGTGCGCTACGGCTACGAAGGCAAGAACCATTTCGACTCGCAGAAAGACGTCTCGAACCCCTATTTCGCCTACGACCCGACGAAGTGCATCGTCTGCAACCGCTGTGTTCGCGCCTGCGAGGAGACGCAGGGGACTTTCGCGCTGACGATCGACGGCCGCGGCTTCGCAAGCCGTGTCTCTCCCGGCCAGAACGAGCCGTTCCTGCAGTCCGAATGCGTCTCCTGCGGCGCCTGCGTGCAGGCCTGCCCGACCGCGACGCTGATCGAGAAGTCGGTGATCGAGATCGGCCAGCCGGAGCATTCGGCGGTCACGACCTGCGCCTATTGCGGCGTCGGCTGCGCCTTCAAGGCGGAGATGCGCGGCGAGGAGCTGGTGCGCATGGTCCCCTACAAGGACGGCAAGGCCAACCACGGCCATTCCTGCGTCAAGGGGCGCTTCGCCTACGGCTACGCCACGCATCGCGACCGCATCCTGAAGCCGATGATCCGCGCCTCGATCAACGATCCGTGGCGCGAGGTCTCCTGGGAGGAGGCGATCGGCTACGCCGCGTCGCAATTCCGGCGCATCCAGGCCGAGCACGGACGGGGCGCCATCGGCGGCATCACCTCCTCGCGCTGCACCAATGAAGAGACCTATCTGGTCCAGAAGCTGATCCGCGCGGGCTTCGGCAATAATAACGTCGACACCTGCGCCCGCGTCTGCCACTCGCCGACGGGATACGGCCTCTCGACCGCCTTCGGCACTTCGGCCGGCACGCAGGACTTCGATTCGATCGACGACACCGACGTGATGCTGGTCATCGGCGCCAATCCGACCGACGGCCATCCGGTGTTCGGCTCGCGCATGAAGAAGCGGCTGCGCGAAGGCGCGAAGCTGATCGTGATCGATCCGCGCCGCATCGACCTCGTCGAGACGCCGCATGTGAAGGCGGACTTCCATCTGCCGCTGCGGCCCGGCTGCAACGTCGCGGTGGTCACCTCGCTCGCCCATGTCATCGTGACCGAAGGGCTCGTCAACGAGGCCTTCGTGCGCGAGCGCTGCGACGCGCAGGAGTTCGCCGACTGGGCCGCCTTCGTCTCCGAGCCCAGGCACAGCCCCGAGGAGGTCGAGAAGATCTCGGGCGTTCCGGCCGAGCTCGTCCGCGGCGCCGCGCGGCTCTACGCGACCGGCGGAAACGCGTCGATCTTCTACGGCCTTGGCGTCACCGAGCACAGCCAGGGTTCGACGACCGTGCTCGCCATCGCCAATCTCGCCATGGCCACCGGCAACCTTGGCCGGCCCGGCGTCGGCGTCAATCCGTTGCGCGGCCAGAACAACGTGCAGGGCGCCTGCGACATGGGCTCGTTCCCGCACGAGTTCTCGGGCTACCGCCACGTCTCGGACGAGGATACGCGCGCGGTGTTCGAGAACATGTGGGGCGTCGCGCTCGACCATGAGCCGGGCCTGCGCATCAACAACATGCTCGACGCCGCCGTCGACGGCGTCTTCCGCGGCATCTACATCCAGGGCGAGGACATTCTCCAGTCCGACCCGGACACCAAGCATGTCGCGGACGGGCTCGCCGCCATGGAGTGCGTCGTCGTGCAGGACCTGTTCCTGAACGAGACGGCCAATTACGCCCATGTCTTCCTGCCGGGCTCGACCTTCCTCGAAAAGGACGGCACCTTCACCAACGCCGAGCGCCGCATCCAGCGCGTGCGCAAGGTGATGACGCCCCTCAACGGCTATGGCGACTGGGAGATCACTATGATGCTCTCCAACGCCATGGGCTATCCCATGAACTACAGCGATCCCTCGCAGATCATGGACGAGGTCGCCCTCACGACGCCGAGCTTCGCAGGGGTCTCCTACGCCAAGCTCGAGGCCGAGGGCTCGGTGCAATGGCCCTGCAACGACAACGCGCCGCATGGCACGCCGGTCATGCACATCGGTGGTTTCGTGCGCGGCAAGGGCAAGTTCGTCGTGACCGAATATGTCGCCACCGACGAGCGCGCCGGACCGCGCTTCCCGCTGCTGCTGACCACCGGCCGCATCCTGTCGCATTACAACGTCGGCGCGCAGACGCGGCGCACCGCCAACGTCGCCTGGCATCCGGAGGACGTCCTCGAGATCCATCCGTATGACGCCGAGCAGCGGGGAATCGTCGCCGGCGACTGGGTCAGGCTTCACAGCCGCGCCGGCGAAACGACGCTGCGCGCCCTCATCACTGACCGCGTCGCGCCTGGCGTCGTCTATACGACGTTCCACCATCCGCTGACCCAGGCCAACGTCGTCACCACCGATTTCTCGGACTGGGCGACCAACTGCCCCGAGTTCAAGGTCACGGCGGTGCAGGTCTCGCGTTCGAACGGCCCCGCGAGCGAATGGCAGGAAAGCTATCGCCAGCACGCCGAACAGAGTCGCCGCATCCTCGAGGGCGCCGACGCGGCGGAATGAGCGACCTCGACTGCGACGCTATTTTCTCTCCGGCGCCGGCGCCCTGCGCGCCGGCCTCCTGCGTCGCCTACAAGGGACCAGCGCGTTCGCAGGACGCGCGCGTCGTGCCGGAGGAGACGGCGGTCGCCTTCACCTTCGGCGGCTCGACGCACGCGGTCATGATGGCGACGCCCGACGATTTCGAGGATTTCGCCTATGGCTTCGCCTTCACCGAAGGGCTGATCGACGCCGCCTCCGAGGTGGAGAGTTTCGACCTCCTGTCGACGCGACTCGGGATCGAGCTGCGCGTCGGGTTGCCGCGCGAAAAGGCGGAGCGCTACGCCGCCCGGCGGCGCAGCATGGCGGGACCGACCGGTTGCGGTCTGTGCGGCGTCGAGAGCCTCGGCGAAGCCATGCGTCCTGCGCCTGCGGTCGTCTCAGACGCCGTCTTCGACCGGCGCGAGATCGTCGAGGCGATGGCGGGGCTGTCCGAGGGTCAGCCGCTCAACGCGCGCACGCGCGCGGTGCATGCGGCGGGATTCTGGACGCCGGCGCGCGGCCTCGTCGTCGTGCGCGAGGACGTCGGGCGCCATAACGCCCTCGACAAGCTCGCCGGCGCGCTGCTGCGGCGCGATACGGCGTGCGGGGACGGGCTCGTGCTGCTGACGAGCCGCGTTTCGGTCGAGCTCATCCAGAAGGCGGCGCGCATGGGAGCGCCCGTCGTCGTCGCGATCTCCGTCCCAACCGCCGCCGCCATCCGCCTCGCGCAGGCGAGCGGCGTCACGCTCGTCGCGATCGCGCGCGGGCGTGACTTCGAGGTTTTCACGCACGCCGCGCGCGTCACCGATCGAGCATCAATCCATGTCGCATAGCACCCAAGAACGCCTGATCTATATGGCGAACCAGATCGGCAAGTATTTTTCGACCCAGAAGCACATCGATCCGGCCAAGGCCATCGCCGACCATCTCGCGAAATACTGGGACCCCCGGATGCGCGCGCGCATCGTCGCGCATCTGCGCGCGGGCGGGGAGGGGCTCGACCCGGAGGTCGCCCGCGCCGTCGGTCTTCTCGCGCGCGGGCTCGAAGTGTGGCCGCACCAACCCGCCGGCGCCAACGAAGCCTAGGCGCGCGCGTTTTCAGGGTCCGCGTCGACGGAGGGATAATTTGCCTTGCGCCCTGATTGATCTCGCGCATTGCCCGGGACTTGGAATTCGTCCAGACACCGGCATTCTTTCCGTGGCTTGACGTCTTCGGCGTCGGCGGCCAATCCTTTAGACCTCAGTCCAAAAACCCTGCCGAAGGGGCGCAGCGCATGTCACAAATCGTCAGTCCCGCCAAAAGCATGAGGTTTGGCGAGGTCGGCCTATCGGCCGTCCTCATCGGCCTTGCGCTGCTCGCGGGCTTCATCGCCGTCAACGCCTGGACCGGCGCCTACGCCTTCCACATGGCCTTGATCAGCGTCGCCAGCCTCGGCGGCGTCTACGCCATCTATCGCCGCTACCAGTTGCGCGACCCCGAACCGCCGCCGCTGACGATCGACGGGCGGCCGAACTACAATTTCGGGCCGATCAAATTCCTGACGATCGCTTCGATATTCTGGGGGATCGCGGGCTTTTCGGTCGGAGTCTATATCGCGCTCGAACTGGCTTTTCCCTGGCTGAACGTCGAACCCTGGTTCAATTTCGGCCGGCTGCGCCCGCTGCACACCTCCGCGGTCATCTTCGCCTTCGGCGGCAACATCCTTCTCGCGACGTCGCTCTATGTCGTGCAGCGCACCTCGCGGGCGCGGATGCCCGGCGAGCTCACGCCCTGGCTCGTCGCGCTCGGCTACAATCTCTTCATCGTCGTCGCAGGCACGGGATACCTGCTCGGGATCACCCACTCGAAGGAATACGCCGAGCCGGAGTGGTACGCCGACATCCTGCTGGTCGTTGTCTGGCTCTCCTATCTCGCCCTGTTCCTCGGCACCCTGGCTCGGCGCAGCGAGCCGCACATCTATGTCGCGAACTGGTTCTTCCTCGCCTTCATCGTGACCATCGCGATGCTCGTTCTCGGCAACAACGCCGCGATCCCGGTGTCGCTGTTCTCGCCGAAGTCCTACATCGTCTGGTCGGGCGTCCAGGACGCCATGATCCAGTGGTGGTACGGCCATAACGCCGTCGGTTTCTATCTGACCGCCTCCTTCCTCGGCATGATGTACTATTTCGTGCCGAAGCGCGCCGAACGGCCGGTCTATTCCTACCGCCTGTCGATCATCCATTTCTGGGCGCTGATCTTCATCTATATCTGGGCCGGCCCGCACCATCTTCACTTCACGGCGCTGCCCGACTGGGCCCAGACGCTCGGCATGACCTTCTCGATCATCCTCTGGATGCCCTCCTGGGGCGGCATGATCAACGGCATGCTCACGCTGTCGGGCGCCTGGGACAAGCTGCGCACCGATCCCGTCCTGCGCCTGCTCGTGGTCTCGATCGCCTTCTACGGCATGTCGACCTTCGAGGGGCCGTTGATGTCGATCAAGACCGTCAACTCGCTCAGCCATTACACTGACTGGACGATCGGCCACGTCCATTCCGGCGCGCTCGGCTGGGTCGGCTACATCTCCTTCGGCGCGCTCTACTGCATCGTGCCGTGGCTCTGGAACCGCAAGGGCCTCTATTCACTCAGACTCGTGAACTGGCACTTCTGGATATCGACGATCGGCATCGTCTTCTACATCACTTCGATGTGGGTCGCCGGCATCATGCAGGGGCTGATGTGGCGGGCTTACACCTCGCTCGGCTTCCTCGAATACTCGTTCATCGAGACGGTCGAGGCGATGCATCCGATGTTCGTGATCCGCGCCCTCGGCGGCTTCCTGTTCCTCGTCGGCGCGCTGATCATGGCCTACAACCTCTACATGACGATCGTCTCGCCCGATGCTGAGGAGGTCCCGGAATCGCGGCCCTCGCCGCAGCCGAGCCTCGCTCCGGCCGAGTAGGAGAAACATCCGTGTCCGTCACCAATCAGGCTCCTCCTCCGAAGCGCTCGCTGTGGGACCACCACGCGATCTTCGAGAAGAATTCGATCATCCTGCTGCTTGGCGTCCTGCTCGTCGTGGCGATCGGCGGCCTGGTCGAGGTCGTGCCTCTGTTCTTCCTCAAGAGCACGATCGAGAAAGTCGACGGCGTGCGGCCGAAGACCCCGCTCGAGCTCGCCGGCTTCGACATCTATGTGCGCGAGGGCTGCTATCTCTGCCATTCGCAGATGATCCGCGCCCTGCGCGACGACGTCGAGCGCTACGGGCATTACTCGCTCGCGTCCGAAAGCATGTACGACCATCCTTTCCAGTGGGGATCGAAGCGCAACGGCCCGGACATCGCCCGCATCGGCGGCAAATATTCGGACGACTGGCACCGCGACCATCTGCGCTATCCGCAGGCGGTCGTGCCGGCCTCGATCATGCCGCGCTACAAGTTCCTCGAGGAGACGCCGCTCAACGCGCAGCATATCCAGGCGAACATGCGCACGCTGGCGCTCACCGGGGTGCCCTATACGCAGGAGATGATCGACAAGGCCGCCGACGACATCGCGACTCAAGGGACCGCGGAGCCCGCCGCGCTCGCCGAGCTGCAGGCCCGCTATCCGAAGGCGATCGCGCATGACTTCGGCGCCGACAAGCATCCGCTCACCGAAGCCGACGCCGTCATCGCCTACCTGCAGCAGCTCGGCACGCAGGTCGACTTCAAGGTCTACGACAACAAAGCCAACATCAGGTGAGGGCGCGCAATGTCGGATTATGAAGCGTTGCGCGCCCTCGCCGGGACGTGGGGACTTCTGTATTTCGGCGTGATCTTCATCGCCGTGGCCGTGTACGCGCTCTGGCCGTCGAAGGGCCGGGCTTTCGACGAAGCGGCGCATATTCCGCTCAGAGAGGACTAGACCCGTGGCGCAAGATCATCACGTCGGCGAATTCGACGCCGCGACCGGGAAAACTACGACCGGACATAGCTGGGACGGCATCTCCGAGCTCAATACGCCGTTGCCCCGCTGGTGGCTTTACTCCTTTTACGCCTGCATCGTCTGGGCGGTCATCTACTGGATCCTGTTTCCCGCCTGGCCGACGCTCCACGGCTATACGCGGGGGCTGCTCGGCTGGAACGCGCGGGCCGTCGTGACGCGGGAGCTCGACGCGCTCCACGCCTCCCGCGCCGCGATGATGGAGAAGATCGCCGCCGCGCCGCTCCAGGAGATCGAAAAGAACCCCGAGCTGCTCGCCTTCGCGCGCGCCGTCGGGGCGGCCGCCTTCGCTCAGAACTGCTCGCCGTGCCATGGCGCGGGCGCGCAGGGCTCGCGCGGCTATCCGAACCTCAACGCCGACCGCTGGCTCTGGGGCGGAACCCTTGACCAGATCCATACGACCATCACGCATGGCGTGCGCTGGGCGGGGGACCCGGACACCCATGCCGGGGTGATGCCAGCCTTCGGACGCGACGGCCTGCTCAACGCTCAGGAAATTTCGACGATCGCCGACTATGTGCGCACGCTCTCGGGCAACGCGCCCGACGCCGGCGCCGACCTCGCCAAGGGCAAGCAGCTGTTCATCGACAACTGCTCCCCCTGCCACGGCGAGGACGGCAAAGGCAACACGGACATGGGCGCGGCCAATCTGACGACCCAGGTGTGGCTCTACGGGCCGACGAAGGCCGACATCATGCACCGCATCGAGGTCGGCGGCGGCGGCGTCATGCCCGCTTGGCACGACAAGCTCGACGAAGCCACGATCAAGTCCCTCGCAGTCTTCGTGCATACGCTCGGCGGCGGCAAATAGCCGCCGGGTGGAACTGGATAATTATGTGAAATCGAGAACGATTTTGACTTATATCTGAAAATGGCCCAACGAAGGGTTGAAAGATCGGGACGTGCGCCGCGCGTCCCGATCCATAACTTAGAAGCAAGATCATGACGCAGGTTGAAGCAAGCGAGTCGCGCGACGTCCCGCTTTACGCCTCATCCCCCAAGATCTATCCGCAGAAGGTCGCCGGCACCTACAGAAGCATCAAGACGACGCTTCTCTTCATAACGCTCGGCATTTATTATTTCCTGCCGTTCGTGCGTTGGGACCGCGGTCCCAACGCCCCGAATCAGGCCGTTCTGATCGACTTCGCGCGTCGGAAATTTTACTTCTTCTGGATCGAGATCTGGCCGCAGGAAGTCTATTACATCACCGGTCTGCTGATTCTGGCGGCGATGGCGTTGTTCCTCATGAACGCGCTCGCCGGACGTGTGTGGTGCGGCTATCTCTGTCCGCAAACGGTGTGGACCGACCTGTTCTTCTGGACCGAGCGCTTCTTCGAGGGCGACCGGCGCGAGCGCATGCGCAAGGACGCCGGCCCCTGGACCTTCCAGCGCGTGCGCGAGAAATTCCTCAAGCACTCCGTGTGGCTGATCATCGCCTGGTGGACGGGCGGCGCCTGGGTGCTCTACTTCAGCGACGCGCCGACTCTCGTCGGCAAGCTGCTGCGCTTCGAGGCGCCGCCGGCGGCGCTGATCTGGATCGCCATCCTCACCACGACGACCTACGTCCTCGCCGGCTTCATGCGCGAGCAGGTCTGCGTCTACATGTGCCCCTGGCCGCGCATTCAGGCGGCGCTGACCGACGAGAGCGCGCTGAACGTCACCTACCGCTACGACCGCGGCGAGCCGCGCATGTCGGTCAAGAAAGCCGCCTTCGCGCGCGCCGCCGGCGGCGCGGCCGGCGACTGCGTCGACTGCGGCCAATGCGTCGCCGTCTGTCCGACCGGCGTCGACATCAGGAACGGCCCCAATCTCGGCTGCATTCAGTGCGGCCTGTGCATTGACGCCTGCGACGCCGTCATGCGCAAGATCGACCGGCCGACGCGCCTGATTGCGTACGACACGGACGTCAACGTCGCGCGCCGCCTCGCCGGCCAGCCGGAAGAGTTCAAGCTCGTCCGGCCGCGCACGGTCCTCTACGCCGCCGTGATCGCGCTGGTCGGCGGCATCATGGTCTTCACGCTTCTCACCCGGTCCGACATGGGCGTCAGCGCCATGCACGACCGCAATCCGCTCTTCGTCAAGACCGCCGACGGCTCGATCCGCAACGCCCTCGGCGTGCATGTCGTCAATCGGCAGGGCGTCCTGCGGCGATTCAAGATCGAGATCGAGCATCCGGCCGGCGCGCAGCTTTCGGTGGTCGGCGCGTCGGACAACAACGGCGGCGAGCAGATCGTCGAGGTCGGACCCGACCAGGTGCGCGAGCTGCGCCTCTTCGCGGTCCTTCCGCGCGGCGACTCGATCCCGTCGAAGCAGCCGCTGGTGCTGCGGGTCACCGACGTCGCGACCGGCGAGACGACGACGATCGCCGACACCTTCTTCGCGCCGTGAGAGCGGCGCGCCGCCGCGGCGGCGCAATGCGCACAGGGAGGCCGCAATGAGCATTTTCGACGTGACGCCCGAGCAGAGCGGCCGCCGCCTGACCGGGCGCTTCGTGTTCCTGATCGCTTCGGCGTGCTTCGGCGTGATGTTCGCCGTCAACGGCCTGATGGCCTATTACGCCGTCTCGACCTTCCGCGGGCTTTCCGACCCGAGCCCTTACGAGGACGGACTCGCCTATCAGAAAGACATCGACGCGGCGCGCGCGCAGGACGCGCGCGGCTGGAACGTGACGGCCCATGTCGGGCAGGAGGCCGCCACCGGGCGGCGCTCCATCGAGATTCGTTTCGTCGACCGCGAAGGCGCGCCGATCCGCGGCCTCGACGTCCAGGCCGCCCTGCAGTCGCCGGCCGACGTCAAGCTCGACGCGGCCGTAGCGCTGCGCGAGGCGGAGCCCGGCGTCGCGCCGGGCGTCTATGTCGGGCTTGCGGACGCGCGGCCTGGCCAATGGGACCTCATGATCGACGCCAGACGAGATAACGAACGGCTGTTCCGCTCCGTGAACAGGCTTGATTTGCGCTGAGGCGCGACTTGCGTTGAGGCTTGCCGAGCGCAACGGCCGCGCGCAAAAAGGCTCAGCGACGACGCGCCGCCGAGCCTCGTGAACCGCGACGGCCACCGGGGTAGCCGATGTCCGAACCGCTCGACCTCTCCGCCTTCGTCCAGCCTCTCGAGGAAGGCGCGAACCGGATCGAATTCGCCGTCGAGGGCGTCGAGGACGCCGCGGCGATCCGGGCGATCGAGGGCGCCCTCGACGGGCTGGCGGGCCTCACGCGCGCGCGCGTCAATTTCACCGAGAAGCGCCTGACCGTCGAATGGGCCGGCGCCTTCGTCCCCGCGCTCGTCGTCGAGCGGCTCGCCGCGCGAGGCTTCAGGGTCCATCCTTTCGCCCCGCGCACGCGCGAGGAGGACGTCGAGGCGGCGCAGGCCCGCTGGCTGCTGCGCTGCCTCGCCGTCGCCGCCTTCGCGGCGATGAACGTCATGCTGCTGTCCGTGTCGGTCTGGGCCGGCAACGTCAGCGACATCACCCCCGAGACGCGCGACTTCTTCCACTGGCTCTCGGCGCTGATCGTGCTGCCCGCCTGCGCCTTCGCCGGACAGCCCTTCTTCCGCAGCGCGATCGCCGCGCTCGGACGGCGCCAGCTCAACATGGACGTGCCGATCTCGCTCGGCGTCCTGCTCGCCCTCGCCATGTCGGTGTTCGAGACCGCGCGCCACGCCGAGCACGCCTATTTCGACAGCGCCGTCATGCTGCTCACCTTCCTGCTGGCCGGGCGCTATCTCGACCAGGCGATGCGCCGCAGGACGCGCTCCTACGCCGCCAACCTCTCCGCCCTGCGCGCGCCGACGGCCGCCCGCGTCGAGCCTGACGGAAGCCTCGTCCCGGTTCCCGCCGCCGCGCTGCGTCCCGGCGACGTCGTGCTGGTGCGCCCCGGCGAGCGGGCGCCGGTCGACGGCGTCGTCGCCGAAGGCTCCTCGGAGATCGACCTCAGCCTCGTCACTGGCGAGACCGCGCCGGCTCCCGTCGCGCCCGGCGGCGAAATCTACGCCGGCGCGCTCAACTATGGCGGGACGCTGCGCGTGCGCGCGAGCTCCGCCGGCGGCGACGCGCTGATCGACGAGATCGAGCGCCTGCTCGACGGCGCGATGACCCAGAAAAGCGCCTATGTCCGCCTCGCCGACCGCGCCGCGCGCCTCTACGCGCCGCTCGTGCACGCCACGGCGGCGCTGACGGCGCTGGGGTGGCTCGCCTTCGGCGCCTCGCTCCACTTCGCTTTGATCACCGCTATCGCCGTGCTCATCATCACCTGTCCCTGCGCCCTCGCGCTGGCCGTGCCCGCCGTGCAGGTCGTCGCCGCCGGCGCGCTCCTGCGCGCGCAGGTCGTGCTCAACGCCGGCGACGCCATCGAGCGCCTCGCCGAGGCCGACGTCGTCGTGTTCGACAAGACCGGCACGCTGACCCTGCCGGACCTTGGCGTCGAGGTCGAGGCGGGGACCGCGCCCGAACTCGTCGCCTGCGCCGCCCGGCTGGCGCTCGCCTCGCGCCACCCGCTGGCCGCCGCGCTCGCCCGCCTCTCGCCGGAGGGCGCGCCTTTCGCGCAGGCGGAGGAGATCGCCGGGGCCGGCGTGCGCGCCGTCGTCGGCGGACACGAGGCGCTGCTCGGCTCGCCCGCCTTCTGCGGCCTCGAGGCGCTGGCGCTCGCGGCGGGGCGGGCGCATCCGCTCGATTCCCTCATCGCCTTCCGCCGCGGCGAGGAGGCGGCGATCTTCCGCATCCGCCAGAAGCTGCGGCCTGACGCCGCCGCCGCCGTGGTGCGGCTGCGCGCGCTCGGGCTCGACATCATCGTCGCCTCGGGCGACCGCGAGGCCGCCGTCGCCGCTTGCGCGCGGGAGCTTGGCGTCGAAGACTGGCGCGCCGGCCTGCGCCCGGGCGGAAAACTCGACCTGCTCGCGGCGCTGAAGGCGCAGGGGCGCAAGCCGCTGATGGTCGGCGACGGCATGAACGACGCGCCGGCGCTCGCCGCCGCGCACGCCTCGCTGTCGCCGGTCGCCGCCTCCGGGCTGGCGCAGGCCGCCGCCGACGCGCTGTTCCTCGGCGACCGGTTGGAGCCGGTCGTCGCGGCGGTCGAGATTTCGCGCCGCGCGCGGAGGCTGATGCGGCAGAATCTCGTCTTCGCCGTCGCATATAATATGATCGCGGTGCCGGTGGCGGTCGCCGGCCTCGCCACGCCGCTCGTCGCGGCCGCGGCGATGTCGGGCTCCTCCATCGTCGTGACGCTCAACGCGCTGCGGGCGCGGACGCGCGGCGGCGAACCGCGCCAGGGCGCCGCCGCGCCGCGCGCCCGCCTGAACGAGGCCATGCAGTCATGACCGTTCTGCTCTTTCTCGTGCCCATCGCGCTGCTGCTCGGCCTGACCGGGCTCGTCGCCTTCCTTTGGGCGCTGCGCAGCGGTCAGTACGATGATCTCGACGGCGCGGCGGTGCGGGTGCTGGGCGACGACGACCTGAAGCCGCGCGCATGACGCGCGGCCGCGCGGGGCTCATCAGCTGCTCCTGCGATTTCGAGCTTCCCGACGACGAGCGGCCGGCGCGCCCGGCTCCGATCGGGCTCGTCTGCGCCGGCTTCGCCTTCGCGGTTCTGTCGCAGGCGCTGGCCTTCGCCGCCCTGCCGCTCGCAGGCGCCGCGCTCGCGCCCTCGCAGGGCGCCGCGGCGCTTCCCGTCGCGATCCTGCTCGCCGGGGCGGCGGCGGCGACGTTCCCCGCATCTTTTCTGACCGGGCTGTTCGGCCGGCGCTCCTCTTTCGCGCTGGGGGCGAGCCTTGGCGTCGCCGGCGCCGCGATCGCGGCCTGGAGCCTTTACGCCGGCGCGTTTCCGGCGCTCTGCCTCGGCGCCTTCTGGCTTGGCGCGGCGCAGGGCTTCGGGCTCTACTACCGCCACAGCGTCGGCGCCGACCCGCGCGCGGCGGCGCTGGTGCTCGGCGCGGGCGCTCTCGCCGCCTTCGCCGCGCCGGGTGTCGCGGCCCTCTCGCGCGAGGCGCTCGGCCCGCTCGCGCCGGCGGGCGCGCTGATCGGCGCGGGCCTCGCGCAGCTCTGCGTGCTGGCGCTCGCGGCGCCCCTGCCGTCGGGCTTCGAGGCGCCCGACGTCGGCGCGCCGGAGCGCCGCGACCTTTCGCGCTACGCCGTCGTGACGCTCGCGGCGGCGCTGGCCTGGTTCGGCATGATGGTGCTGATGGCCGGCGCGCCCCTCGTCATGGCCTCCTGCGGCCTCGGGCTCGGCGCCGCCGCCGGCGCGGTGTCCTGGCATTTGCTGGCCATGTATGCGCCGGCGGCGCTCGCCGGCGCGTTCGGCCTCCGCCCGAGGCCGGTCGCCGGCGTCGCAGCCGGCCTCGTCCTGCTGGCGCTCGCCGTCGCCGCGCTGCCCGCGCAGGTGAGCGCGGCCGGGTTCGACCTCGCGCTGATCGTCGGCGGCGCAGGCTGGTCGCTGGCGACGCTCGGCGCGACGCAATGGCTGCATCGGGGGGCGGGCGTCTCCCGCGCGCTGCTCGCGCTGCATGACTGCGCGCTGTTCTGCGCCGCCGTGCTCGGCGCGCTGTCGGCGGCGACCCTGCGCGGCTAGGACGCGCAGGATTGTCGATTTTTGCCGAAATCCGGCTATTCTGCGGCGAATTTATGGCGGAAACTCTGCGGCGCGGGAGACAGCCATGCGCGCCCTTGCTGCGATCGTCATCTTCATTCTCTCCGCCGCGCCCGCGCTGGCGCAGGGGAGCGCCGCGGCCTACGCCCGCGCGCAGGCCGCCTATGAGCGCCTCGCCCCCGACGACAGAATAGGCTTCAAGATTCTCCTGACCGGGGCCGGCTACTGGGTGGTCGTGCCGACCCCCGATTTCAGTCCGAAGCTGTTCGACGCCGTCGCGCGCTTCCAGGTCGATCATGGCCTCGCGCCGACCGGCGTCGTCGACGCCGCGCTGGTCGAGGCCGTCGAGACGAGCGCGGCGCCACTGTGGCGGCTCTGGGGCTTCCGCGCCCTCGCGCATCCGCAGCGCGGTCGCCGGATTTGGATTCCCATGGGCCTCGGCCTCGTCGCCCGCGACGACGCCTACGGCACAGCCTGGAGCGATCCCGCGGGCCGGCTGGAGATTCTCTATGAATATTTCCCGAAGGCGACCGTCGGCGTAGGCTTCGAGGCTTCGCTCGCGTCGCTGCTCTCGAAGGGCGGCGTCATTCATTACAAGGCGCGAAAGCCGGATTTCTTCGCCATTTCGGCCTCGGTCGGCGCGCTCGACAAATATTCCCGCTGCCAGCAGGACGGCGCGGGGCTGCTGTGCTTCTTCCTCACCTGGCGAACCGAGGAGAAGGCCCTGCACATCGAGCGCGTCGCCATGCTGATGTCCGGCTCCCTCGCCGCCGCGATGGGCGACGCGCCGTTCGCGGCGATCCCGCAGCCGGCCGAACCTGCCCCGCGCGCCGAGATCGTCGTCGCAAGGCCGCCGCAGGCGAAACCGGCTGAGCCCGCGCCGCCCGAAGCGAAGCCGCATGGCGCCTCCTCAGGGAGCGGCTTCTTCGTCAACGCCGACGGCTATGTCCTGACCAACGCCCACGTCGTCGAGGACTGCGGCCGCCTGCGCGTCTTCCGCCAGAAGGAGGCCGGGCAAGACGCCGCCGTCGTCGCGCGCGACGAGCGCAACGACCTCGCCGCGCTGCGCACGTCCCTGAAGCCGGAGCGCTTCGCGGCGCTGCGCGGGAAAATTCGGCTCGGCGAAGGGGTCGCGGTCTTCGGCTTCCCGCTATCGACGCTGCTGGCGAGCTCCGGCAATTTCACGCTTGGCAACGTCACGGCGCTGGCCGGGGTCGTGGACGACAGCCGCTATCTGCAGATTTCCGCGCCCGTCCAGCCGGGCAATTCCGGCGGTCCGCTGCTCGACCAGGCCGGCAATGTCGTCGGCGTCGTTTCGTCGAAGCTCGACGCGCTGAAAGTGGCCGTTTCTATCGGCGACCTGCCGCAGAACGTCGCCTTCGCCATCAAGGCGACGGTGGCGCAGAGCTTCCTGCAAAGCGCCGGCGTCGACTACGCCGAGGGGACGGCGAGCGGGGCCATGGCGCCGCCCGATCTCGCCGACGCGGCGAAGGCGATGGTCGTGTTCATCCTCTGCGAATGAGCCGCGCGAGAAATTGTTAACGCCGCCGCGCGAAGACTCCTCCGGCCCGAAACCGGAAGCTCAACGCCATGCCGAAACTCTCGTCTCCCGGCGCGCCGATCGTGCTGCTGTCGCTCGTCCTCGCCGGGCTCGCGATCGCGAGCCTCTACTGGCGCATTCCCGTCGTCGGCCATTATGTGGCGCCGCATCGCTTCTGGGCGCTCGCGATCGCCTATGGCGCGCTGCTGCTGGGCGTGCTGTCGCATCGGCTGTAGCCACGCCGGCGCCTTCCGCAGGCGAGCGATCGGCCCCATATTGGGCCCATGCCGAAGCCGCCCCGTTCCGACGCCGCGCCCGCCAGATCGAAGTCTCCGCGCGCGCCTGCGCAAAAATCGCCGCGCTCGAAGGCCTCGCGACCGGAGGTCGTCCCGCTCGACGAGCATCTCGCGGAGCTGCTCAATCCGGCGCTCAACCAGCCTCGGCCCGGGGCCCGCCCAACCGGCCTCGCCGAGGCGCCGGCCGCCTATGACGCCGGCGCCGTTTCGGGCGTCGACGCAAAGCTCGCCGAAACTTTCGGCCTCGTCAGGCCCTCCGATCCGCCCTCCCGGGCGCCGGCGCGCCGCGAAGAGGGCCTCTCCGGCGCCGTCGCCACGGTCGAATCGCTGAAAGACCTGCTCGAGCGCGGCGATCCCAACCTGCGCGAGAAGAAGCCCTGGACGCCGCATCGGCCGCCCCGGCCGGACAAGAGCGAGGGAGGCGTGCCGTTCAGGCTCGTCTCCGAGTTCGAGCCGAGAGGCGACCAGCCGGCGGCGATCGACGAGCTCGTCGCGGGCCTCGAGGCGCATGAGCGCGACCAGGTGCTGCTCGGCGTCACGGGCTCGGGCAAGACCTTCACCATGGCCAAGGTCATCGAGCGCACCGGCCGCCCGGCGCTGATCCTCGCGCCCAACAAGACGCTGGCCGCCCAGCTCTACGGCGAGTTCAGGAGCTTCTTCCCCGAGAACGCCGTCGAATATTTCGTCTCCTACTACGACTACTACCAGCCGGAAGCTTATGTTCCGCGCTCGGACACCTATATCGAGAAGGAAAGCTCGATCAACGAGCAGATCGACCGGATGCGCCACGCGGCGACGCGCGCGCTGCTCGAGCGCGACGACGTGATCATCGTCGCCTCGGTGTCGTGCATCTACGGCATCGGCTCGGTCGAAACCTACACGGCGATGACCTTCACCGTGAAGACGGGCGAGCGCATCGACCAGCGCCAGCTCGTCGCCGACCTCGTCGCCCTGCAATACAAGCGCTCGGCCGGCGATTTTTCGCGCGGCGTTTTCCGGGTGAGAGGGGACACCGTCGATCTCTTTCCGGCCCACTACGAGGACCGCGCCTGGCGGATCAATTTCTTCGGCGATTCGATCGAGTCGATCTCCGAGTTCGATCCGCTCACGGGAAAGAAGACGCAGGACCTCGAATTCGTGAAGATCTACGCGAATTCGCATTACGTCACGCCGCGCCCGACGCTTCTGCAGTCGATCAAGGGCATCAAGCTGGAGATGAAGCAGCGGCTCGAGGAGCTCTACGCCGCCGGGCGCCTGCTCGAGGCGCAGCGGCTCGAGCAGCGCACGACCTTCGACCTCGAGATGCTGGAGGCGACCGGCTCCTGCGCCGGCGTCGAGAATTATTCGCGCTACCTCACCGGCCGCAAGCCGGGCGAGCCGCCGCCGACGCTGTTCGAATATCTGCCCGACGACGCGCTCGTCTTCACCGACGAGTCGCATGTCACCGTGCCGCAGATCGGCGCCATGTACCGCGGCGACTTCCGCCGCAAGGCGACGCTCGCCGAATATGGCTTCCGCCTGCCGTCCTGCCTCGACAACCGCCCGCTGCGCTTCGAGGAATGGGAGGCGATGCGCCCGCAGACGGTGCATGTCTCGGCGACGCCCGGAAGCTGGGAGATGGAGCGCACGGGCGGCGTGTTCGTCGAGCAGGTGATCCGCCCGACCGGCCTCATCGACCCCCCCGTCGAGGTGCGCCCGGCGCGCGCGCAGGTCGACGACCTGCTCGGCGAGGCGAAGGCGGCGGCGGCGAAGGGCCTGCGCGTCCTCGTCACCGTGCTGACCAAGCGCATGGCCGAGGACCTCACCGAATATCTGCACGAGCACGGGGTGCGCGTGCGCTACATGCATTCGGACATCGACACCATCGAGCGCATCGAGATCATCCGCGACCTGCGCCTTGGCGCCTTCGACGTCCTCGTCGGCATCAACCTCCTGCGCGAAGGGCTCGACATTCCCGAATGCGGCCTCGTCGCCATCCTCGACGCCGACAAGGAGGGCTTTCTGCGCAGCGAGACCTCGCTCGTGCAGACGATCGGCCGCGCCGCGCGCAACGTCGACGGCAAGGTGATCCTCTACGCCGACCATGAGACGGGCTCGATGGCGCGCGCCATCGCCGAGACCAGCCGGCGGCGCGAGAAGCAGGCGACGTATAACGAGGCGAACGGCATCACCCCGGCCTCGATCAGGCGCGACATCCAGGACATTCTTGGCTCGGTCTACGAGCGCGACCATGTGAGCGTCGACTCCGGCCTCGTCGCGCCGCAATCGCTCGTCGGCCACAACTTCCAGGCGACGGTCGCCGACCTCGAGAAGCGCATGCGGGCGGCCGCCGCCGATCTCGACTTCGAGGAGGCGGCGCGGCTGCGCGACGAGCTCAAGCGGCTGCAGGCGGTGGAGCTCGCCGTCGGCGCCGATCCGATGGCCAGCCAGCGCGAGGTCGAGGCGGCCGGCGGCGCCTATCAGGGCGAGCGCAAATATGGAGCCGCCGCCAACCTGCCGGCGAGCCGGCCGCATAAGCCGACCGACGCCGAGATGGGGCCGCATAATTTCGGCGGCGGCGAGGCGAGGGGCCTTTCGCGCCCGGCGCCGCAGAAGCCGCGCTCCAGCGCGGGGAAGGGCGGCACACGAACGTTCAGGGGGAAGTCGCGGTAGACTTGAAAATTTGTATGCGAATTATTCGTCGTTTAACATGCGTGCGATGCGGAATATAAATATGATTAATTATGTCAGCATGATTAGCCAAGTAGCAGTACTTATATTTTCGTTAGGCGCTGCGTTTTCTACAAAATATATTAAAACATTAGCAACGCTTAGTACGTTTTCCGGATTTATAGCTCTTATTTCGGCTATTAGCATTTCAGCCGAGAGTGATCTTAAGATTGCGTCGCTTAACGAACAGGCTGCGATTGCAGACAAAAAAGCAGAGGAAATTCATCAAAAAAACTTGCTTATTACATTAGATCTAGAAAGAGAAAAATCTGAAAGATTGAGAATTGAAAGATCTCTTGCACCAAGGATATTTACAAATCAACAAAGTAAAACTCTTAATGACGCAATCCGTGGTAAGGTCGGACGAGTCTTTGTAATAGAAAATGGGGACGTTGAAGGAAATCATTATGGTGGGCTTGTGTCCATGGCGCTTGATATTGAAAAACATTACGCTGGTGGGGTAAATAGAATCGGAGACAGTGTAGGTGTTGGTCTATTTATTGTCACAGATAATTATATATCTTCAGATGATATATCTAAAGATCCATTAAAAATTGGACTTGAAGCTGCGGGGGTAGTTGTAAATAGCTATGGTGCTGGTCCTCAGGCACCGTTTTATGGAGGTGTTGACCTAAAGATAAAATCAGGAGATCGAGTTTTGGTGTTTGGTGGGAAAGGGCTTCCTCCGGACAAGGATCCTCCTATCCTTCCTGCGCCTAAACCGGGAGAGCCGTTCTTTTTTATACAAGGGCGTAACTAGCGAAATGACTCACTGGTAATGAAGGCAGATAAATTACGCCTATAGTCAAAAGAAATCGTGTCTCATAAGTCATGTCTTGATTTACGTTCGTGATCTGCTTAGGGCCACATTTTGACACAACTCGCGCAGGGCGCTAAGCGCGAGCGGGCGCCCCGTTCGGGCGAAGGGCGCGGAGGGGATCTGAATGACCAAGGTTGGGCGGTTCAGGGCGGTCGCGTTCGCGGCCGCCGCAGGTGTCGTCGCGCTGTCGGGCGAGGCCTTCGCCGCGCAATGCGGCAACGGCCCCGGCGGCTTCGAGGCGTGGAAGCAGGCCTTTTCGCAAGAGGCGAAGGGCAGGGGCGTCGGCGCGGCGGGGATCTCGGCGCTGCAGGGAACGCACTACAATTCCGCGACCATCGGCGCCGACCGCGGCCAGCACGGCTTCAGGCTGTCGCTCGACCAGTTCATGGCCAAGCGCGGCGGCAATGTCATCGCCTCGCGCGGGCGCGCGCTGAAGCAGTCGAACGCCGGCCTGTTCGCCTCGATCCAGCAGCGCACCGGCGTGCCGGCCGGGCCGCTGATCGCCATCTGGGGCTTCGAGACGGGTTTCGGCGCCGTCAAGGGCAACCAGCACGCCCTCTCGGCGGTGGCGACGCTCGCCTATGACTGCCGCCGCTCGGCCTATTTCACCGACCAGCTCCTCGCCGCCCTGACCCTGATCGACAAGGGCCTGATGTCGGCCAATGAGCGCGGCTCGATGCATGGCGAGATCGGCCAGACGCAGTTCCTGCCGAAGAACATCCTGCAATATGGCGGCGGGGCCAATCTCGACACGCCGTCCGGCGCGCTCAACGCCACCGCGACGTTCCTGAAGGCGCATGGCTGGACGCCGGGCGCCGGCTACCAGCCGGGCGAGCCGAATTTCTCCGTGCTGCAGGCCTGGAACGCGGCCTCGGTCTATCAGCAGGCGATCGCCATGGTCGGCGCGAAGATCGACGGCGGCGGCCGCTAAAAGCCGCGCGGCTCGCGGCGCGCCCCTATTGGGCCTGCGTCGCCGCGAGCTTCGTCGCGAAGGCGGCGATGGTGCGGGCGTAGACGTCGGCGGCGTTCCATTCCTTGATCGCCGCGAAGTTCGGCTGGTCCGGCTCCCATCCTTCGCCGGGCTTCCAGCCGTGCGCCTTGAGGTAGTTGGCGATCGAGGCCATCACGTCGAGGGGGTTGCGCAGCAGGTCGCGCTTGCCGTCGCCCGTGAAGTCGACGGCGTATTTGACGTAGGACGAAGGCATGAACTGGGCCTGTCCGAGCTCGCCCGCCCAGGCGCCGCGCATCGCCTCGGGCGGGAGGTCGCCGCGCTCGACGAGCCGCAGCGCGTCGATGAGCTCGGCCTGGAACTTGTCGGTCCGCCGGCAGTCGAAGGCGAGCGTCGCCAGCGAGCGCAGCGTCGAGAAGTCGCCGTTCACCGCCCCGAAGTCGGTCTCAAGGCCCCAGATCGCCACGATCACCGGCCCCGGCGCGCCATAGGTCTCCTCGATCCGGCTGAGCGGGGAGGCGTACTGCTTGAGCTTCAGCGCGCCCTGCTTCATGCGGCTCGCGTTGATCATGCGGCCGGAGAATTGCTCGAACGTCTGCTTGAAGACGTGCTGGCCCTGATCGAGCGAGATCACCTTGGGGTCGTAGGTCAGCCCGTCGAGCGCCGCCGCCGCGGCGGGCGAGACGCCCTGCGCCGTCGCCTCCTTCTTCATGTCGGCGAGAAAGGCGTCGAATCCGCGCGGATCGCGGCAGGTCGCGGCCTCGGCGGACGCGGCGAGAACGGCGCCGGACAGGGCGATGGCGCTGGCGAGAAGGCGCGTCGTCGATCGCATGCGGGAAGCTCCGGTGGGACGCCGCCGGCCGCAAGCGCGCGCCGGAGGCGCCGGCTCCGGCCGCATCCTGTCTGTTAATGCGCAAGGCTTCGCCAGACAATCGCCATAGTCGATCAAACATCGGTTGACGGAAGAAGCCTTGGGCGGAGCCGACGTTTTCCTCGGAGCGCGGCTCGACTATGATCGCCGCCGGCCGCCGCATCCGGACGGCGGGAAAGGATGACGCACATGGCGCGCAGCCTCACACTGGCCGTCCTCGCGGTCGCCGCGCTCGCGGCCCAGGGGCCGGCGCTCGCCGAAGACACGCCGTTCGCTCAGCCGACCGACGCCGGCGCGCCGGCGCTCGCCGACATCATGAGCCTCGCTCAGCTGCGCCACATCAAGCTCGGCCTCGCCGCGGAGGCGGGAAACCTGCCGCTCGCCGCCTTCGAGGCGCGCACCCTCGCCCAGAGCCTCGGCGCGGCCGCGATCTATTACGCCAACATCCCGATCGATTACGTCATCGCCGCGGCGAAGCCGCTTAAGGGGATCGTGGACGCCGCGGCGCGCGGCGACGGCGCGGCGGTGAAGGCCTTGACGCGGGAGACGACCGCCGCCTGCAACGCCTGCCACGTCGCGGCCGGACGCGACTTCATCAGGCTCAGGCCGCCGACGTCCTCGCCGTTCGCCGACCAGATTTTCGCCCCGGAATAGACTGGAGCGCGGCGCGATGACGGGAGCGCGCGGGCGTGAGGGCGCTCTCCTGCGCGTCGAGGTCGCCGGCTGCGTCGCCACGCTCACGCTCGACAATCCGCAAAAGCGCAACGCCCTGAGCGCGGCGCTGCTCGAGCGGCTCGTCGGCGCGCTCGGCGAGATCGAGGCGAAAGGCGCGCGGGTCGCGATTCTGCGCGCGTCGCCCGGCGCGAAGGTCTGGTCCGCGGGCCATGACATCGACGAATTGCGCGCCGGCGTCGACATGCTGGACGAAGACGATCCGCTGCCGCGCGCGCTGCGGGCGCTGCGCGCCTCGCCTCTCGTCGTCATCGCGCAGGTTCAGGGCTCGGTCTGGGGCGCCGGGCTCGAGCTCGCGCTGGCGAGCGATCTTATCGTCGCCGACGAGACGGCGAGCGTCGCCATGACGCCCGCCAATCTCGGGCTGCCCTATCACGCGCAGGGCCTCGCGCAATTTCTGGCCCGTCTGCCCGTCAACCGCGTCAAGGAGCTGTTCTTCACGGCGCAGCCCATCGACGCGGCGACCGCGCTCGGCTGGGGCCTCGTGAATCGCCTCGTTCCGGCCGGCGAGATCGACGCCCATGTCGGCGCGCTGGCGCGGCTCGTCGCGGCGAAGGCGCCGCTCGCGCTCGCGCTGGTCAAGGAGAGCCTGCGGGTTCTGGTCGAAAGCCGGCCGCTCGCGCCGCAGGACGCGGCGCGGCTCGCGCAGATGCGCCGGCGCGCGCTCGAGGGCGCGGATTTCGCCGAAGGGCTCGCGGCGTTTCGCGAAAAACGCAGCCCGCGCTTTCGCGGCGGGTGACTGTTGCCGCAAGCGCGCGCTGCGCAAAAAATCGTCACGCCGCCGCTATCCGCCGCACGCGGGGAAAGCGCCGCCCGCCGCTGTAGAGGCAAGCAGATCTCCGCAATTTCCTCTGCTGCGGAAAGTCGCGCAGCTTTTTCGTCCAGTAAAACAAGTTGTCCAGCGTTTCCCGGACCGCGTCCGGGCGCCTCCTTTTTTCGCGGCGGATTTGGCCCGTTACGTTATAAGTTCGAAGCTGGACAGGCTTCAGACGCGCCGGGCCGCGAGCGGCGTAAGCCGGAAAAAAGGGGCGGGAATGGCGGCGGAGGACAAGCGCGCGGCGCGAATCGGGATCGTCACGGTGTCCGACCGGGCCAGCGCCGGCGTCTATGAGGATTTGAGCGGCCCCGCGATCGCCGCCTATCTCGAACGCGTCCTCGCCTCGCCCTTCGACGCCCTGCGCCGCGTCATCCCGGACGGCTTCGAGAGCGTGCGCGACGAGCTCGTCCGGCTCGCGGATGAGGAGCGTTGCGACCTCGTGCTGACCACCGGCGGCACCGGGCCGGCGCCGTGCGACCTCACGCCCGAGGCGACGCTCGCCGCCGCCCCGCGCGTGCTGCCGGGCTTCGGCGAGGCCATGCGCGCCGTCAGCCTCAGGGAAGTTCCGACCGCCATTCTGTCGCGGCAGCTCGCCGCGCACCGCGGCGCCTGCCTCATCGTCAACCTGCCGGGCAAGCCGGCGGCGATCGAAACCTGCCTCGACGCGATTTTTCCGGCGGTGCCCTATTGTCTCGACCTCATCGGCGCCGCGCGGCTCGAAACCGACCCGGCGAAGCTGAAGTCCTTCCGGCCGAAGTCCTGAACGTCATGAATCTCAGCGACGCCATCGACGACATGCGCGATCCCGCCGCCGCCGAGCGCCTTTCGTCCATGATCGAGCGCTATCAGCCGCTGCCGGGCATCCCGGACGAATTCATCGGCGCGGACGGCAAGCCGCGCGACATGTGGATGCGCTACCTCAACGCCCTGACCAATCTGGGCTCGGAGGAGATCGGCCGCCGCTTCGCCGCCGCCGACCGGCACATCCGCGACACCGGCGTCTTCTACCGAAGCTACGGCGAGGCCAAGGAGCGGATCTGGCCGCTGTCGCATCTGCCGCTGCTGATCGAGGCGCGCGAATGGACGTCGATCGCGCGCGGCGTCGAGCAGCGCGCCGAGCTGCTCGAGCGCATCGTCGCCGACGTCTACGGCGAAGGCCGGCTCATTTCCGCAGGCGACCTTCCGGCGGCGGCCGTCGTCGGCTCGCCCGATTTCCTCCATCCGCTGCATGGCGTCTCGCCGGCCGGCGGCAAGTTCCTGCAGTTCCTCGCCGTCGACCTCGGGCGCGGGCCGGACGGGCGCTGGTGGGTGCTGGGCGACCGCGCCCAGGCGCCTTCGGGCGCGGGCTACGCGCTCGCCAACCGGCTGGTGCTCTCGCGGGCTTTCCCGGCGCTCTACCGCGACATGAACGTCGAGCGCCTCGCGCCCTTTTTCCATGCTTTCCGCGTCGGCCTGTCGACGCTCGCCGACCGCTCCGATCCGCGCATCTGCCTGTGGACGCCGGGGCCGCTCAACGAGACCTATTTCGAGCAGGCCTATCTCGCCCGCTACCTCGGCTTCATCCTCGTCGAGGGCGGCGACCTCACCATGCGCGACGGCAAGATTCATATCCGCACCATCGCCGGATTGAAGCGCGCCGACGTGCTGTGGCGACGCATCGACGGCGATTACGCCGATCCGATCGAGCTCAACAGCCAGTCGCGGCTCGGCGTCGCCGGCCTCGTCGAGTCGGTGCGCGAGGGCGGCGTCGTCCTCGCCAACGCGCTGGGCTCCGGCGTGCTCGAAAGCCCGGCGATCCTGAGCTTCATGCCGAAGCTCTGCCGCAAGATCCTCGGCGAGGACCTGCTGATCCCGAACATCGCCACGTGGTGGTGCGGCCAGCGCGCCGAGCGCGCGCAGGTGCTCCAGCGTCTCGACGAGCTCGCCGTCGCCGGCGCCTATGGCAATCCGGTGCTGCGCTTCCCGCAGAACCAGCCGGTGGTCGCGGGCTTGCTCAGCGCCGAGGAGCGCGCGCGCCTCGTCGGCTTCATCGAGGAGCGCGGCGTCGACTATGTCGGCCAGGAGGTCGTCAACCTGTCGACGACGCCGGTCTGGATCGAGGACCGGCTGACGCCGCGTCCCTTCGTGCTGCGCGTCTACGCCGCCCGCACCAAGGACGGCTGGTCGGTCATGCCGGGCGGCTTCTGCCGCATCTCCGACCGCGCCGACGCGCGCGCCGTGTCGATGGGCTCCGGCGTCCAGTCCGCCGACGTCTGGGTGCTCGACGAGAAGCCGGTCGAGATGGTCACGCTGCTGCCGACCAACGACACCGCGCGCATCCGCCGGCTCATGGGCAATCTGCCGAGCCGCGCCGCCGACAATCTGTTCTGGCTCGGCCGCTACCTCGAGCGCGTCGAGGCGACGCTGCGCCTCGTCCGCTGTCTCGCCGGCCGCATGGTCAACACCGACGCCGAGACCGGCGCCGCGGGCCTCACCGTCTCGAAGGTCGTCAGCCTGATCGTGTCCTGGCACGCCGCCCCGAAGTCGAAGGCGCGCGACCTGCTGACCCTGTGCGCGATCGCCTTGCACGGCGAGGACGAATACGGCTCGGCGCTTTGCCTGATGCGCGACGCGCGCCGCGCCGCCTCCTTCATCCGCGAGCGGCTGTCCTCCGACACGTGGAAGCTGATCGACGACCTCGACCGCTCGCTCGGCGCGGCGAGGAAGCCGGTGCGCAGCGAGGTCGAGGCGTCCGAGCAGGCCGACGCCGCGCTGCGCGTCATCGCCGCGATCTCGGGCCTCGCGCAGGAGAACATGAACCGCGGCGCCGGATGGCGCCTGTTCGACATCGGCCGGCGCGTCGAGCGGGCGATCAATTCGAGCCGCTTCGCGCGCATGTTCGCAGGCCCTGCGGCGCCCTTCGACGACCTCGAGGTGCTGCTCGAGCTCGTCGACTCGCAGATCACCTACCGCTCCCGCTACCTGATGGGCGTCGAGCTCAACACCGTGCGCGACATGGTGATGCTCGACCCGTTCAATCCGCGCTCCGTCGCCTTTCAGGTCGACCGCCTCGACGAGCATCTCGAGGGCCTGCCGGTGCTCTCCGACGACGGCATGCTGGAGAAGCCGCGCCGGCAGGTCGTCAAGCTGCGCGCCGAGGTGACCACGGCGGTCGCCGCCGACCTCGACGCCGAGCGCCTGCTGCAGCTCGAAAAGCAGCTGCTCGATCTGGCGGACTCCATCGCCTCCCGCTATTTCCTGCAGGGTCCGCACAACGCCCGCGCGGACCGGTGGACGGGGCTCGCGTGATCTACGACATCCATCACGTCACGACGTACGAATATGGCGCGCCGGTGCGCTACGCCCATTGCACGATGCGGCTGTCGCCGATCGACCTGCCCGGCCAGAAAGTGCTCGCCAACACGCTGATCATCGATCCCGCGCCTGCGCAGATGGTCGAGCGCCTCTGCTTCTTCGGCAACCGCGTGTCGTCGATGACCATCACGACGGCGCACAGCGAGCTCGTCGTCGAGGTCGACACCAGCGTCGACGTCGATCGCGCGCCGCCGCCCGATCCCGCCTCGACCGCGCCGTTCGAGGCGGTGCGCGAGCAGGCGTTCGCCTCGGCGTCGCTCGCCCCGGATTCGCCCGTGCATTTCCTGCAGCCGAGCCGCTACGTGCCGCGCTTCCCCCCGGCCGTCGACTACGCGCGCGAGAGCTTCACGCCCGGACGGCCCGTGCTCGAGGGGGCCGCCGAGCTGATGCGCCGCATCCGCTCCGACTTCAAATACGACCCGAAGGCGACCGTCGTCTCGACGCCGATCTCGGAGGCCTTCGAGAAGAAGCGGGGCGTGTGCCAGGACTTCGCCCATATCATGATCTCGGCGCTGCGTGGCCTCGGCCTGCCGGCGGCCTATGTCTCGGGCTATATCCGCACCATCCCGCCGCCCGGCAAGAAGCGGCTCGAGGGCGCGGACGCGATGCACGCCTGGGTCTCGGTCTGGTGCGGCGAGGGCGTCGGCTGGGTCGACCTCGACCCGACCAACTCGATGATGATCGGCAACGACCACATCACGCTGGCCAAAGGCCGCGACTACGCCGACATCTCGCCGGTCGCCGGCATCATCCTCGGCGCCAAGGAGCAGGACGTCGACGTGCAGGTCGACGTGGTGCCGCGCGAGGAGGTCGAGCTCGAGGTGGAGTAGGCGCGGGCGGCGAGGATTGATCGGAAGATTTGCTCGTGCCCGCGAGGCCTCCGCGACGCCTTCCTCCTTGCGACACTTCGTCCATGTGCGGATCGCCGGATTTATGCTTCAGTTAAATTGCATTTATTGGAGCTGGGTCATGTCTTCCCGCGCCCATTTGCCTTTGGTTTATTCCTGCTCCGGCTGTTCCAGCGCGGCGCAGATGGCCAATTACTTGGCGGTTGCGCTCGACCGGCGTGGGTTCGCCGAGATGTCCTGTATCGCAGGCGTTGGCGGCGACGTTCCAAAACTGGTCCGTGTCGCCAAATCCGGGCGGCGCATCATCGCCATTGACGGCTGTGCGCTCGCCTGCGTGCGTAACTGCCTCGCCCGGCATGGGATCGAGCCGTCTGATCACCATCTCCTCTCCGACCATGGAGTCAGGAAGCGCTATCAGACCGATTTCGATATGGAGGAAGCGGAGCTGGTGCTCGCCGAGTTGGCGACAGCCATCGCATCAGCCGAGTGCGCGCCGATGGCCGATCGCCAGGCCGTCGTCGCTTAGCGCGCGCGCCATGCGCGGCCGCCTGGACTCCGGGCCCATAACGGTTTAGCTCCCGCCAGATTCGTGATTCACCGTCTCAAACGGCGGCGGATGCTTCGCGAAAGGTTTTGGCTGACCGACGCTCAGTTTATGCGGCTCGGTCGCCGCCGGCAGCCTATGTCTCAGGCAATATCCGCGCCATTCCCCGCCCGGCGAGAAGCGGCCCGAGGGCGCCGACGCCATGCGCGCCTGAGTCTCGGTGTGGTGCGGAGAGGGCGTCGGCTGGGTCGACCCGACCAACTCGATGATGATCGGCGACGACCACATCACGCTCGCCAAAGGGGCGCGACTACGCCGACATCTCGCCGGTCGCCGGCGTCATCCTCGGCGGCCAGGGAGCAGGACGTCGACGTGCAGGTCGACGTGGTGCCGCGCGAGGAGGTCGAGCTCGAGGTGGAGTAGGACGGCGGCTAGAGCGGATTCGGTTTACTCTGGATCATATCCTGCGGCTTTGAAGAAGTTTGCGCATTCGGTTGGGGTGAAGAGATCGAGGACGCGTCCGATTGCTTGCCAGAGGCCGTCGAGGGTTCGCGCGGCGATCTTGCGCAGATGC